>NZ_JAABRQ010000038.1 GCF_011390835.1 Hydrogenophaga sp.
TGAGACCTTCCAGCTCTGGCCTTCGTCGGTGCGCACGCTGGCGGTCTTCTTGTTCAGGCGCATCACGATGCCGTGCTTGACGCTGCCATCGCTGGCTGTGAACTGGACCCGGTCTCCCTCAGCGAACTGTGCCAGCTCCACCGTGCTCTTAGCCTGGGCCAGCAGGTTCAGGCGCTCGACCACCATGCGGTTGAGATAGAGCAGGTCCTCCTCTCCCATGTGACGCAGGGCCTGCGTGAACAACTCGCGATCCAGAATGGTTTGCTTGGAACTCATCATCGGTGCAAATCTCGACCGCCTGACGGTGGCGGTGCACCGCAAGTCTATGGGAGCCAGCGCACTCCCCAGGTTGGAGTGATGACCATCAACAACCGTCATGTGCAAGATGGGTTGGCCATCCGCTTACGTTTCACCTCCTTCAGCAAGGGGTGGATAGCCGTTGAGGATGGTGTCGACCGGGGTCGTCCACGCCGTCGTGGCTTAGCAGATTCGTCTGCGCCTGCGATGGCGAAGGCGAAGGCGAAGGCCTCCATCTTCTTTGCAGTTCGTTCTGTGGTCCCAAGACCTGTTCCAGGACGCCAGCTTGTAACATCCCCGTTTCGAGTAGGAGGTAGGACAGGGCGCTCCGGGGCTCTGCCCAGCTCGTGCTGAGTCCAGTAGCCTGGAGATGGCCGAGGAACACGAAGCTCTGTGCACACCCGAGCCATGTAGCTGGATGAAACGCCAAAGTCCTCAGCAATCCTGAGCATGGGCTTTGCCCAAACGAGGCGGTAAAGCTCTTCACGCGATATGGGGTCTGCTCCAAGACCCATGCCATTGCGCTCTAGCGGTACACCAGTGGCTTCATCTTGCATGTCCTCCCCCCGTTGCTGAAACCGCCAGCGACACCACGTCGCAGCGCAGTTCATCGGTTCAAAGGGTAAGCCAGAATCCATGCGGTGGCTGCGCTCGCGTTGAAATCGGCAAGCCGGGAAAAACCTTCGCCGGCTGGGTAGAAAGTGCCAGAATTGAGGCGTTACGCGACCAGCATGAAGCCGTCGTCGGCGCGCGCACGGGTGTCGAAGGGATACCTAGGCACATGCTAGATTCCATTTTAGGGTGCGATACAAAAATGGGGCGGCCCCGACCGGACTGGCTAAGCACGCGAGGTGCGGCAGCCATTGCCACTAAGCTAATGTTGTGACCCCTAATTCCCTTGGTACAGAGTGAACGGGAGACCGGAAACCCCATGAAGTCGGGCCAGAAACAAATGAGACTTTGCACCGCTGGAGTTTTTTCTCCCCTTTTGCTTCAACCCGTCTCAGGTTATGGGTTTGATACGCGCGCAAGTCGTTGTGGCGTAAGGGGGTGGCTTCTTGCCTTATGACTCCACCTACATTTTTGTGTTGCCAAGCGTTCGCCCAGGCTGAGCACATAGTCCAGCGGTGACACCCATAGTTCAACGGTGACAAACGGGACGAGCTGCAAATTGTTGAGTCGGCCTGGCACTTTTGACAGGTCCACCCAATGACAAAGACCTACAGCCCTTGTGACGCGACCGCACGGCATAGTCCAACAGTGACGCCTGATTGCTCGATATCCCCTGGTCCAAGGTTGACACTGCACGGTTCAACGGTGACGCACGGCACTTTTGACAGGACAGGTCGTTGACAAGGGCGTCACCGTTGGACTATGCCGCGCAGTAACGGCCTGGCCGCTAGGCTTCAACGGCGTCTCCAAATCACCACGAGGCACTCGTGATCTGGTTCCTCAAGTCAAGATGTCACTCTTGAGCTGTGCTGCCAAGCGTTCGCCCAGGCTGAGCACATAGTCCAACGGTGACGCCTGGTCGAGCTGCCGTTTCTTGAGCCCACCTGGCACTTTTGACAGGTCCGCCCATTAAGAGGGGCTTGACTCGGCAGTGCGTCACCATATCCGAGAAGGTCGTACAACGATTGATGAAACAAGAATGCTTGGTCGTTGCCAAGCCGAAGCGGCGTCGCTACGGCTCCTATCTGGGGGAAATCAATCCAGCGCCACAGAACCTCATCAATCGCGACTTCCGCGCAATGGCCCCGAACGAGAATTGGCTCACCGACATCACAGAGTTCCAGATCCCATCCGGCAAGGTATACCTGTCGCCCATCATCGACTGCTTCGATGGCTTGGCCATCAGTTCGACAATTGGGACGCATCCCTACGCTGAACTCGTCAACACGATGCTCGATGCTGCCATCGAAACGGTGGTCGATACCAACGACCGGCCCGTCGTCCACTCCGATCGTGGTGCCCACTATTGCTTGCTAGGCTGGCTCTCGCGGATCGGAGATGCGAAGTTCATTCCCTCGATGTCGCGCAAGGGTTGCTCGCCTGACAATGCGGCGTGCGAAGGTTTCTTCGGACGGCTAAAGCCCGAGCTGTTCTACCCTCGGGACTGGAGGACCATAACCATTGAGCAGTTCATTGAGGTAGTTGATTCCTACATCCGCTGGGACAACGAAAAGCGGATCAAGATCTCCCTTGGCTCTTTCAGCCCCATCGAATACCGGAAGAGTCTTGGACTTACAGCTTAAACTCTGTCCAAGTAAACGTCCGCATCCCCAGCTGGTCAAGATTCCATCGGCGCCAACACTCAGATGACCGGGTAGATCTTCAGGAGCCCTTCGAGATACTGGTCACTCGTCACTGGGGAGTAGCCGCCCTGCGCAATGCAGGGGCTCGCGTCAACACACTTGGCCGCACTGGCCATGGAGCGAGTAGCCCAAAGCCTGGCAAGACCTTTGACCACACAGCCTCAGGTGCGGGCCGGCGGTGTTGTGCGGTCATCGGCATGTCGCCGGCCCGTTGGAGATCCTCTTGGAAGCATTCCTCGTGTCCACCGGCGTCGTGGCGCTCGGTGAGATGGGCGATAAGACTCAATTGCTGGCCATCGTGTTGGCGGCAACATTTCGCAAACCCCTGCCCATCATTGCAGGCATCCTGGTTGCCACGCTGGCCAACCACGCGGCTGCGGGTGCGGTGGGTGTCTGGGTGGCACAGGCACTGGGCCCTGACATCCTTCGATGGACCATAGGCTTGTCGTTCCTGGCCATGGCCGGCTGGATGATGATTCCGGACAAGATCGACGACGACGCGGTGGGCGGCAAGCAGCGGTTCGGCGTCTTCGGCACCACCGTCGTCGCCTTCTTTCTCGCGGAGATGGGCGACAAGACGCAGATCGCCACAGTGGCGCTTGCAGCACGCTACCCTGACATCATTCAGGTGGTGCTGGGCACGACCTTCGGAATGATGCTGGCCAACGTGCCCGCGGTGTTCCTGGGCGACAAGATCGCCAGGAAGGTGTCGATGAAACTGGTCCACGGCATTGCAGCGGTCATCTTCGCTATCCTCGGCATGCTGACGCTGTTCAATGTTGGCAAGCTGTTCTGAAGGAGCGTCTGCGTGTGCAGGCTTTAACAAACCCACGTTGGTGGAGACCAGCGGGTCTAAGTCAGGCCACAGCCGTGGAGGTGTGACTGCCGCGGTGTATTCCAAATCCAGTACACCCCCATCCATCAAGACGTGACGCCCAAGAAAACCTTGCAGCAGCGACTGGACCACAACCAGACTCGTTGATCGCCTACAACCAACAAGGAGACATCATGACAACCTACATCCCGCGCACCAGCCTGCAACTGCGTTCATTGATTCGCGCCAGTGGCGAACTCGAGGTTTCGTTGCAAGAGGTACAGGTACCCGAGCCAGCTCCCGGCGAGGTGGTGGTGCGCATCGAAGCCACGCCCATCAATCCCTCGGACCTCGGCCTGCTGTTTGGCGCGGCCGACATTAGCACGGCCAAGGTAACGGGCACGCCAGAGCGCCCCGTGCTCACCGCCCGCGTGCCAGAGAAGCTGATGAAAGCCATGGCTGGCCGCGGCGACGAGTCGATGCCGGTGGGCAACGAAGGTGCTGGCGTGGTGATCAACGCCGGCAGCTCTCCGGCGGCGCAGGCGCTGCTGGGCAGAACGGTGGCGATGCTCGGCGGCGCGATGTACGCGCAGCACCGCACCATTTCGGTCGAACAGTGCCTGGTCCTTCCGCCAGGCACCACCCCAGCCGAAGGTGCTTCGTGTTTCGTGAATCCGCTGACCGCACTGGGCATGGTCGAGACCATGAAGCGAGAGGGGCACAAGGCGCTGGTGCACACAGCGGCCGCTTCGAACCTGGGGCAGATGCTCAACCGCATCTGCCTGAAAGATGGCATCGGGCTGGTCAACATCGTGCGCAAGCCCGAGCAGGCCGAACTGTTGCGCGAACAAGGCGCCAAGCATGTCTGC
Organism: Hydrogenophaga sp.; assembly: GCF_011390835.1. Taxonomy (GTDB): domain Bacteria; phylum Pseudomonadota; class Gammaproteobacteria; order Burkholderiales; family Burkholderiaceae_C; genus Hydrogenophaga. Next base: position 4,296 of record NZ_JAABRQ010000038.1, read on the forward strand.
AGCACGGGTTCACCCGAATTCCTCGCCGAGCTGACCGACGCCCTGGCCGAAACCGGCGCCACCGTCGCCTTTGATGCCATCGGCGGCGGCAAGCTGCCCGGCCAGATCCTCACTTGCATGGAAGCGGCCATCAACCGCAATGCCAAGGAATACAGCCGCTACGGTTCGTCCGTGTACAAACAAGTCTACCTCTACGGGATGTTGGACCCGGCACCGACCGAGTTCAGCCGCAGCTTCGGCATGGCCTGGGGCATGGGCGGCTGGCTGTTGTTCCCCTTCCTGCAGAAGCTCGGTCCGGCAGAGGCGCTAAAGCTGCGCGAACGCGTCGCCGCCGAACTGAAAAGCACCTTCGCGAGCCACTACACGCGCACCGTGTCGCTGGCCGAGGCCTTGACGCCCGAGGCCATCGCGGTCTACGGCCAGCGCTCGACCGGCGCCAAGGTGTTGATCGACCCGAGTAAAGGCCTGACGATGTAGTTGGCTAGCCTCGGCGCTGATCAAAACCACGGCTTTTGTCCGCTTCGATCAAAGGCAAGACATTGCCTCAAAGATCACCAGCATCGGCAATTCCTTATGAACAATGCTCGCAAGTCATGGATCGAAATTGTGTGTTCCGACAGCTCTTTGGTCGCGCCCTCGTTGGTTTTGTAGCCGTGGCAGCCTGCGCAGTTGCGACTCGCGCTGACAGGACCTACATGGGCAACCAGAAAAGAACTGGGATTGGCGAATTGGTCGCAGTCGACGCTGCGCGCCGGATGGCATAGCGCTGCGTATGTGAGCGCAGTCGCTCATGAGTCAACGGGCGTCAGTCGCGGGAGGGCTCTTTCGATCATGAGCTGTGTTTCTGCATGGGCGGGCAAGAGGGCACGAAACCCCTCGTCAGGTCTTGCGCGCAAGCTCAGAAACATCATGGGTTGAGGTCCAGACCACGACGGGTATGGCGGTCGAATGCAAAACGCCCCAGGACTCGAAGAGGCTGGGGCGTTTCAAACGATTGGACGTTGGCCAGAAGCCACCGCCTGTGGCGCGAATCAAGCGGCGCTGGCGGCGCTCTCGGCCTTGCGGGCCACGCGGCGCGCGGCGTTGGAGGTCCGGGTGGCGGTGTCAGCGACGGCTTTGCTCACGCGCTTGGTGATCTGCTTGCGCTTGGCCACAGCCTTGTTCACCTGCTGGGTGGCGGTCTTGGTGATCTTCTTGCGAGTGGCCGCGGCCTGGTCCACTTGCTGGCTGGCGGCCTTGGTGACCTTGCGGCGGGTGGCCGCAGCCTTGCGCGTGGAGGCGTTGAGCTTGCGGGTGGCCACTGCCTTGGCGGGCATGGTCTTGCCAGCCACGCGCTTGACGAGCTCCGTGGTGCCTTCTTCGAGGCGCTCGGCCACGCTGCTCAGCAGGGTCGCTGCGGGCATGGCCACGCGGGTCAGCTTGTCCAGCGCGTTCAGGTTGACACGGCTGTCCAGGCGCTTGGCGTTGGTGGCCACGAGGCTCACGCCTTTGGTGGCGAGGTCCACGGCCACACCCACGGCGCTCTGTGCGCGGTCGGTGCCGAGGCGCAGGCCTTTGACATAGAAGCCGCTCACGCGCTGCTGGTTGTCGATCAGGCTGGAACGGGTGCTCTTGCCCAGCGACGCTGCGCCGCGGCTCACGGCGGAAGCAAAGCGCTCGTCAAAGTAACCGATGACGCGCTCGCCACCGAAGCGGTAGCTGTTGATGACGTTGGTGGCGGCCATGCCGGAAGCTTCGATGACTTGTGTGGCGACGGTAGACAGGTTCTTGTTCGACATGGTGGACTCCAGGGGGGTTGATCGGGTTGACCCGGCTGGAGGATGGGCCGTTGGCTCACCCCCTTCAGACAGGCATGAGCGCAGTGTGTCGAAAAGCCCTAGGGGCGACACCTCAATTTCAGGGTTTTCCCTAGAGTCTGGTGCCTAAGTGGCTCCATGCCAACGCCCCGCTGAGGCTCGGGAGCGGCGAAGAGCCGGGTATGACCGAGCGTGCCCATGCAGGCAAGCCAAGGCCTCAGGTGGCTCGCTGCTCAAACCCGTTGGGCACGGCCTCGCCGACCAGCGCCGTGACCGCCACGCCATCCACCTTCGCCAGAGCGGGGCCATGCTGCGCCCAGGCGATGATCGATTGCACTGGGGCGGCGGGGCCATGCACCACCGCTTCCACCGAGCCGTCGGGTCGGTTGCGAACCCAGCCGTGCACGTCCAGGCTTTTGGCGGCCTGCGCCATGCTCCAGCGGTAGCCCACGCCTTGCACGCGGCCAGTGATGCGCAGGTGGCGGGTGATGGCGCCAGAGGGAGGGCTGTCGCTCACAACACCTCGGCCTCGAAGCCGGCTTCCAGCAACTTGGCCGCGATGTCTTCGGGCGCGATCATGGCGGTGTGCTCCACCCAGGCGGTGTGGGCGGGCAGGTCCACGCCAGCCTGGTGCACGCAGGGCAGGTCTTGCAACTCGAACATGACGGCGCTGGCGTCTTCCTCGGTTTGCAAAGCGGGAATGCGCAGCCGGGTTTCGATCATGGTAGCGCCGCTCGATGCGTTAGGGCCTGTTCACTTGCCCTTGACAGCAAGCAGCTGCACCTGGAACTTCAACACGGTGTTGCCCGGAATCACGTTGGGAATGCCGCGCTCGCCGTAGGCGGTGGCGGGGGGGCAGGTGATGTCGGCCGTGTCGCCCACCTTCATTTCCTGCAAGGCCTGCGTCCAGCAGGGCACGACACGGTTGAGCGGAAAGCTGGTGGGCTCGCCGCGCTTGAACGAACTGTCAAACTCTTTGCCATCGGGCAGGGTGCCGCGGTAGTGCACCTGCACCGTGTCGGTCGCCAGCGGCTTGGCGCCAGCGCCGACAGCGGTCCATTTCAGGGCCACGCCCGAAGGCAAGACTTTGTCGGCAGGCAAGGCGGTGGCGGTTTGGGCATGGGCGGCGGAAACAGCGGCCAGGGCGGCGAACAAGGCGGCGGTGCGAAGGGTGGTGTTCATGGATCGGACTTCGGTGGGATGGCTGGCACAAGCGGGCCACGGGGTTCAACAGATTGCTGCTGTCACGAGCATAGCCGCACCCGGCAGACGGGGCAGCGCAAACAGCCAATCAGATCGGCGACACTCAGGTGCATTGCCAAGGAGAGCGCCCTGGCGCTCACTTCCATTCGATTCCAGCGACGCCATGACAGACACCACCCCCGACCGCCCCGCCTTGCCTGATCGCCTGTCCATCGACGAGCGCAGCCCGCACCATGTGGCGGCGGTATTTGCGCACGATGTGGGCATTCGCTTTAATGGCAAGGACCGGCTGGACGTGGTGGAGTACTGCGTCAGCGAAGGCTGGGTCCGGGTGCCGGCCGGCAAGACGCTGGACCGCAAGGGCAACCCGTTGCTGATCAAACTGACCGGGAAGGTCGAAGCGTTTTACCGTTGACTTGGCGGTGCCCGAACGGCGATACCCGGTTGGCGCCGCCGCGCTGACACCACACTGGGGCCAATCGCTAGCGCATCCGTCAGCGGGGCGTTGAGCCCAACTGCAAAGCCCCGCACGGCGCAGCCATGAGTGCTGGCGCACGGAGGCACGCAGCACGCACCCCCCCACAATCCTTTGGCAGTACGCAAGGCCAGCCCCCCAGGCTGGCTTTGTGGCTTTCTATTGGCCAACCGGCCTCGCACGATTCACTTTTTTGAACACACAAAGACCATGAGCGACCTTTCACAACCCAACCACCCCCCCATCCTGCTGGACAAGCTGCAGTGGCGCTACGCCGCCAAGAAGATGGACCCGACCAAGTCGGTGCCACAGGACAAAGTAGACCGTATTCTGGAAGCCGCCCGCCTAGCGCCCACCTCCAGCGGCCTGCAGCCGTTCGAGATCATTGTGGTGACCAGCCAGACCGTTCGCGAGCAGATCAAACCCGTGGCCTGGAACCAGGCGCAGATCACGGACGGCTCGCACCTGCTGGTGTTCGCCGCCTGGGACAACTACACGCCCGAGCGCATCAACCACATGTTCGACCTGACGAACGAACTGCGCGGTGGCACCAACGAGGGCTGGGAAGCCTATCGCCAGAAGCTGCTGGCCGCCTACCCCAAGCGCCCGGCGCAAGAAAACTTCGAGCACGCTGCGCGCCAGGCCTACATCGGCCTGGGCGCAGCGCTGATCGCTGCCTCGTTTGAAGAAGTAGACAGCACGCCCATGGAAGGTTTCGACCCCAAGGCAGTGGACGATATCCTGAAGCTGGGCGAGCGGGGTCTGCGCAGTGTGGCGCTGCTGCCGCTGGGTTACCGCGCAGCCGAAGGCGACTGGCTGGTGAACCTGAAAAAAGTGCGCCGCCCGCGCGAGCAGTTCATCACCGAGGTGTGATTCGTGCTGCGGGTCCGCTCAGCCGGCGAAGCTGGCTGGGCGGGGACGCTGAATCGGAGGGCGGGATGTGCCAGTAGGAGGGCGGCGATTGGCGATGAAGGTGCTGTAAACGGCCTGCGGTAAAGCGGTGCGGTTCAGGCCGCGGCTGGCGCGGGCGACCAGCCAGCTCGGCTGCTATTGGGAGCAGCCGCGGGCACAGTCCGTTCTTTCAGTGCTTCCAGATCGCAGATGAGCTGATCAATCTGCACCAAAAATGCCTCGCGGCTCTGGTGCGGGCTCTCGGTGATAAGCCTGGAAGCCTGTTCAGCCAGCACATCACGCCCCACCTCGCGCGCCCACCGGCGTACATCGCAGTATGCGACAAAGGCGAGCCGACCCAGATCGCCACGCTTGCGGGCGTGGTGAAGGTCGGCCAGCAGATCTTCCAGACCCCATTGACTGTTCATTTTGGGCTCCATGTTGCAGTGCAACACAGTTTGAGCCGCACCCTCGCCCAGTGTCAAGCGGTTCTGATGGGCGGCAACCTCTAAAAAGGAGCTCTGTAGGCAAGCAAATTCAGGTACCGCAGAAGGTGCGGTAGCCGGCCATGGCCTCGGCCGGTGCCGGTTCCTCGTAAGCGGTGAGTCCCTGGCGAGCATGAAACGGCTGCTGTAAAGCCGAGAGCAGGCGCTCGAACGGCGCCAGGTCGCCCTGCTCGACGGCGGCGCTCAGCGCCGCTTCCACGAGGTGGTTGCGCGGAATGTAGGCGGGGTTGGCCAGCCGCATCTGCTCGGCGCGTGCGGCCGCATCAATCTGGCCAGCGGCGCACCGCGCCTGCCACCGGGCAAGCCAGGCGTCGAATGCAGCCGCATCGGTGAACAGGCCGCGAAGGGGCTTGGCGTCGCCGGTGCGTGCAACCTCCGTGAGCTGGCGAAACGCCTGCGTGAAGTCCACGCGCTGGGCCTGCAGCAGATCCAGCCAGCCGTTCATCAGGGCCTCGTCTTCTGTTTGCTCGCCATCCAGCCCCAGTTTGCGCCGAAGCTCGGCTTGCCAGTGGTGCTGATAGCGCTCGGGAAAACCGTTGACGACCTCGGTGGCCAAGGCGACAGCGGTGTCAGCGTCTTCGTGCAGCAGCGGCAGCAGGGTTTCGGCCAGGCGCGCGAGGTTCCACTGCGCGATACCGGGCTGGTTGCCATAGGCATAGCGGCCCTGACGGTCGATGGAGCTGAAGACAGTGGCGGGATCGTAGGCGTCCATGAAGGCGCAGGGACCATAGTCGATGGTCTCGCCCGAGATGGTCATGTTGTCGGTGTTCATCACGCCGTGGATGAACCCCACGCCCATCCAGCGCGCGAGCAGCGCGGCCTGCCGCTCGGTGACGGCACGCAGCAGCGCCAGGTAGGGCTGGGGCTGATCGGCCAGGGTCGGGTCGTGGCGACCAATCGCATAGTCGGCCAGGGCCTTGAGCTGCTCGGGCGTGCCCCGAGTGGCGAAGAACTGGAAGGTGCCCACGCGCAGGTGGCTGGCGGCCACTCGGGTGAGCACCGCGCCGGGCAGGGCGCCGGCTTCGCGCAACACGGATTCGCCCGTGGCCACCGCCGCCAATGCGCGCGTGGTGGGAATGCCGAGCGCGTGCATGGCCTCACCCATCAGGTACTCGCGCAGCACCGGGCCGAGCGCGGCCTTGCCGTCGCCGCCGCGCGAAAACGGTGTGCGGCCAGAGCCTTTGAACGCGATGTCGCGCCGCTGACCATGGGTGTCGATGACTTCGCCGAGCAGCAGCGCGCGGCCGTCGCCCAGCTGCGGCGAGAAGCCACCGAACTGGTGGCCGGCGTAAGCTTGGGCGATGGGCGTGGCGCCAGCGGGCACCCGATTGCCTGAGAAGATCGCAACTCCAGCGGGGCCATCGAGCACATCGGCGTCCAAGCCCAGCTCGGTGGCCAAGGCGCGGTTGAACTTCACTAACACCGGCGCGGGCACCTGGGCGGCCTGCCAGGGCACAAAAAAGCCGTCGAGCGTGCGGGCGTAGCTATTGTCGAAGTGAAATCCGGCTTCAGCGGTGGAGGGGTCAGCGGTGTCGATGCTCATGGTGGAAGTGTCAGCCCTTGGTGGAGTCGCAGATGGCGGCAGGGTTTAGCAGCGGCCCCACGCGCAGCGCGTTGTAGCCTCCAGCGCCCAGCGCCGCTTCCATGCGCGAGCAGGGGTCGCAGGGGCCGGTGATCTCGATCAGCACCTCGTCGCCGATGTGCCAGGCGCAACGATTGGTAGCAAACGGCGAGCGCAGGGCCAGCAGGTTGATGCCGCTGACCACGAGGTTGCGGCGAAGCAGCGCAGGGTCGATCGCGCCGTGGCCAGTCCAGGCGGCAATGGTGGCCAGGTGCTCGGCCTGAAACAGTGTGATTTCTCGGCTGTGGCTGGCGCCCGGGCACCGCCTGCACCTGTAGCGCCGATTGCATGGCACCGGTGCGCCCGGTGCGCAGCCAGATGGCCGACACGCGCCCTGCGCGCGGATGGTGTGCGGTGAGGGCGCGCAAGGGGGAAGCGTGTTCAGGCGAGGCCATGACCCTAGTGTCGCCGCTGCGCTGAGCCTTGTAGCGTCTGACACAATGCCGGCCAGCATGAGCCGCATCGCCGTCATCGACTTTGAAACCACCGGCATCTCGCCTGCAGTGGGCGACCGCGCGACCGAACTCGCCATCGTGCTGCTGGAGCGCGGGCAAGTGGTGGACCGCTTTCAGAGCCTGATGAACGCCGGCGTTCACATCCCGGCCTTCATCACCCAGCTCACCGGCATCACCAACGCCATGGTGGCCAGCGCGCCGCGCGCGGAAACGGTGATGAGCGAAGCGGCGCGCTTTGTGGGCGACGCGCCCATGGTGGCGCACAACGCGTCGTTTGACCGCCGCTACTGGCAGGCCGAGCTGGCGCTGGCCGGGCTGGCCGCGCCGCAACCGTTTGCTTGCACGGTGATGCTCTCGCGCCGGCTCTACCCCGAGGCACCGAGCCACAAGCTGGGCGCGCTGGTGCAGCGCATGCGGCTTCCGCAAACCGGCGCGGCGCACCGCGCCATGGTCGATGCCGAGATGGCGGCGGCCTTGCTCACGCAGATGCAACACGACCTGCGCGTGCGCCACGGTGTGGCCGAACCTGACCACCGGTTTCTGATGGGGCTGCAAGCCTGCAGCCGGGCCGCGATGCCGCGCTGGCTGGCGCGTCAGGTCGCGGCTGCGGGAGCGCTCAGCGCAATGGCACCGTGAAGCGCATCAACAGCGTGGTGTCACGCGTGCCGCGCGGCGGCAGCAAGCCGAGGTTCACCCGGACCTGCTCGCCTTCGTACGCCGCCATCGGAAAGGTGGCCCAGGTAGTGCCAGCAGGCGAGCCAGGCATGTCTTTCATCACCCCCAGTGAGGCACCCAGGCGCCAGGCGCCCAGCGAGAGGGGTTGCCAGTTCAGGCTGGCGTGACCGCGGGTGCGAAACAGGCTGACGGCGGCGTCGTCCGAACGCAAGGTGAAATCCGGCGGGCTCAGGCGCCAGCTCCAGGTCGGGGCGGAGGGCAGGGCGGTCACCTGCATCCAGACCCATTCGCCGCGGCCACGAAATGGCAGCATGGCCGGGGCCGACAGCTGCAACGCGTCGGACCTCGAAAAGCGCAGGCCCGAAGGTGCTCCGCTCAGCTCCAGCGCCTGCACACCCGGTGCGCACGCCAGCAGCGTGGCCAGCATCGCTGCTGCCCTGCATGTGTCTGCTTGCATCATCACCTCCCGAATTGGAAACACCGGACGGCGATGGTGGATCGACCAGGCACCGCGATGTCCTGTCTGGAGATCGGCGGCGGGTGAAGCGCGCTTGAACGGTCATTTGTCAGACAATCCCTGAAATTGTCACGAGATGTCTTCATGAGCCCCCACGTTGCCAGCGCCAAGTCCTTATCCACCCACGACACCACCCGCATCGACGACACCCGCATCGGCGCGGTGCGCCCGCTGATCACGCCCGCCTTGCTGCAGGAATGGCTGCCGGCGCCTACCGAAACACAGGCGCTGGTGGAGCGCAGCCGCGCGGCGATTTCTGGCGTGCTGCACGGGCACGATGACCGGCTGGTGGTGGTGGTGGGGCCGTGCTCCATCCACGACCACGACCAGGCGATTGACTACGCGCAACGGCTCAAGCGGACGGCAGACGACCTGGCCGACGAGCTGATCATGGTCATGCGGGTGTATTTCGAGAAGCCGCGCACCACGGTGGGCTGGAAGGGCTACATCAACGACCCGCACCTGGATGGCAGCTTTGCGATCAACGAGGGGCTGGAGCTGGCGCGCCGGCTGTTGCTGGACGTGCTGGCCATCGGCCTGCCGGTGGGCACCGAGTTTCTGGACCTGCTCTCGCCGCAGTTCATCAGCGACCTGGTGAGCTGGGGCGCGATCGGCGCGCGGACGACCGAAAGCCAGAGCCACCGGCAGCTCGCCAGTGGCCTGTCGTGTCCGGTGGGATTCAAGAATGGCACCGACGGCGGGGTGAAGGTGGCGAGCGACGCGATCCAGGCCGCGAGCGCACAACACGCCTTCATGGGCATGACCAAGATGGGCCAGGCCGCCATCTTCGAGACGCGCGGCAATGCCGACTGCCACATCATCCTGCGCGGTGGCCCGCAGCCCAACTACAGCGCGGCCGATGTGAACGCGGCCTGCGCCCTGCTCCAATCAACCGGGCTGCGCGAACAGGTGATGGTGGATGTGTCGCACGCCAACAGCAGCAAACAGCACCGCCGCCAGATCGAGGTGGCCGACGCCGTGGCGCAGCAGATCGCCGGTGGCGACGCGCGCATCGTGGGCGTGATGGTGGAGAGCCACTTGCAGGAGGGTCGGCAGGACATCGTGCCGGGTGAGGCGCTCAAGCCGGGAGTGAGCGTCACCGACGCCTGCATCGGCTGGGAGCAGACACTTCCCGTGCTGCAGGGCCTGGCGGCTGCGGTGCGCGCCAGGCGTGGTTGAAGGGCATTCACGGCGCGCTGTGGGCGCAGCCTGAAGCCATCACCGGCGCAGGATGGCCGGTGGATGGCGGCCGGGGCAAGTGAATGCCTCAGCCGCCGGGTTCAATACTCAGCGCGGCTTGCGCGGCACCATAGGGCCGCGGCCTTCGATGTGGCGGAAGTTGATCCGGCCTTTTGTGAGGTCATAGGGCGAGAGCTCGAGCGAAACACGATCACCCGCAAGGATGCGAATGTGGTTCTTCTTCATCTTGCCGGCGGAGTAGGCAATCAGCTGGTGACCGTTGTCCAGCGTCACGCGAAAACGCGTGTCGGGCAGCACCTCGTTGACGATGCCCATCATGTCGATCAGTTCTTCTTTGGCCATATATGGCTCCTTCAGGTTCAGAGACGGATAGGGTTGGACGGCGAAAGCGCCGCACAGGGGTAGGGTTGCTGACCGCGCGCACGCTGCGTGGCGTTCACCCAGTCGACGCCTTGCGCCACCGCATAGCGGGCCGCGGCGTCAAAGGTGGGGAAATCGTCCACGAAACGCATCACGCGGTCAGTGCAGGCGCTGCCTGAGCCACTAGCGATGGACACCTGGGAGGCGAAACGACCGCCGGGAAGGGCACGAGGGCAAGCGGCAATGCGGTACTTGCCCAGAGACAGGGAAGACAAACGCGGGGTAGCAGAAACAGAAATCGGTTGAATCATCAAAAACATCGGATGGCGAGGCGCTGCAGCGGTTGACGCTGGCTGGCGCTGAGGCCTGAAAAAACACATGGGCAGCCCCTGGGTGCCGGGTGCCCGACTGACTTGGCCGAACGGGGCGTGGCCGATCAGGGCCAGACCTCGCGCGGTGACCAGCCCATGGCAGCGGACCGGACAACAGCAGGGAGAACAGCCACCTCACTGTGAAAGAGCAGGTGACTCGCGCCATGGTGGGGCTGGATCGGCGACCCCTCTGCCAGGGGCGGCGTGCCATTGCAACAAGGCAAAAACACGGCCAATCGCCCAAGGCGAATTCCTTAATGTACCACCATGCGGAATATTTCGCCAGCCTCAACACCGCAAAGCAAACTGGCGATCCCTGGCTTTGTGTCGTTGTGTGCGAATCCAGTCCTGCATTTGGGCAAATTGGGGTTGTCTGGCCATCACGTCCCAGTGATTGATCTGCAAGGCCAGGGAGGTGCACTCGGCAGTCCTTTAAGCGTTGTCGTTCAATTCACCAAGTGTCTCAGGCGCCCGGCTCCACATCGCGCCCACGGCTGCTGCGCCAGATCGCCCGCACCAGCCACAGCCCGCCGACAAACGCGCTCGCAAAGCCCACCAGGCCAAACGCCGGCAAGCCGAACAGAGTAGGGCCACCCTGCACCGTCATGACGATGCTGGAGCCGATGATGAGCGCGGCTATCACCAGCGCCATGGTCAGGCGGTTGGCCGCCCGGTCGATCTGGTCGCCCACGCGCTTGAGGTGGGCCAACTCAATGCCCACCTGTACCCGGCCCCGGCGGGCATTGCGCAACAGGCGCGAGACATCGTGTGGCAGCTGCTCGGCCACAGCCAGGGTGCGGCGCAGGGTTTTCCAGCCGCGCTTGGCCACCGCGCGCGGCCGGTAACGGGCACGCACCACGCGCTGAAGCATGGGCAGAGCCTCGGTCGTCATGTGAAAGCCTGGGTCCAGCCCGCGACCCATGCCCTCCAGGGTGATGAAGGCCTTGATGAGCAAGGCCATGTCCGAGGGCAGGGCCAGGTGGTGGTCGCGCAGCAGCGCGGTCACGTCGGCCAGCATCTGGCCTAGGTTGAGCTGGGCCAGCGGCACGCCGTGGTACTGGTCAACGAAGGTCTCGATCTCGGTTTCGAGCATCGACAGGTTGATGCCGTGGTCGTCGCCGGTCCAGTCCAGCAGCACATCGGCCACCGCCTGAGCATGACGTTCGACCAGTCCGAGCAGCAGATTGAGCAGCTCCTCGCGCCGGCGCTCCGAGAGTCGGCCGACCATGCCGAAGTCGATGAAGGCGATGCGGTTGCCATCCAGGTAAAAGACATTACCCGGGTGCGGGTCGGCGTGGAAAAAGCCGTCTTCGACGATCATCTTGAGCACCGCCTGGCAACCCCGCTGGGCCAGCAGCGCGCGGTTCATGCCACGCGCGTCCAGCTCGGCCAGTGCATGGCCTGGCACACCACCGACGAAGTCCTGCACATTGACACGCTCGTGCGTCAGCGACCAATGCACCCGCGGCACCACGATCCAGGGTAGGCTGGCCAGGTTGGCCGCGATCCGCTCGGCGCTGCGACACTCGCTGGCCAGATCCAGCTCCCGACGCAAAGAATGCGACAGCTCGCGCACGATTTGCTGCAGACGATAGGGCCGCAGGTTAGGCAGCTCAGTATCAGCCACCACCGCCAGCCGGGCGAGCAATCGAAGATCGGCCTCGATGGTGTCGCCCACACCAGGGCGCCGGATTTTCACCACCACCTCGGTGCCGTCGTGCAATTGTGCGCGGTGCACCTGGGCGATTGAGGCCGCAGCCAACGGCTCGGCATCGAATCGCGCAAAAACAGCTTCAGGCTCGCCACCCAGATCCTCACGCAGCTGGGGTCGCAGGCTGTCCAGCGGCACCGCGGGCACGTGGCTGTGCAGTTTTTCGAATTCAGCGATCCATTCCGGAGCAAACAGGTCTGCCCGGCCGGCGAGGATCTGCCCGAGCTTGACAAAGGTGGGGCCTAATTCTTCAATCGCCAGCCGAACCTGTACCGGCGGCTCCAGTCGAGCCAGATCGGCGGCGTGGTTCCAGCGCAAGGCATGGCCGGCGCGCTCCAGACTGTCGGCCAGGCCGAGTCGGCGCACCGTGTCACCAAAACCGTGACGGATGAGCACGCCCAGGATGGTGTTGAGCCGACCCAGATCGCGGGCCGCGCCCAGCGTTTCGAACAACATGACCGCATGATAGGCCCGCTGCAGGCACCTATCATGCGACGCCCTGCGATTTCGCAAAGCGTTGCGAGGACTCACCCGCCAAACTGATCAAGTTATGAATGCACCGCCCAACGCCGATTCGGCGCAGCGCACTAGCTGGGTACAAGTCCAGCTTTGGTGGCGCATGACACGCCCCGGGTTTTTACTGCTCACGGTGGTGGCCTGCGCACTGGGCACAGCGACCGCCGCCGCCTGTGGTTGCGGACTGGACGTATCCCTGGCCGCTGCAGCCACGGCGCTGGCTGTGTTGGCCCATGCAACCGGCAATGTGCTCAACGACCTACACGATGCGCGCAATGGTGCCGATGCGGCCAACACACAGGGCATCGCCCCGTTCACCGGCGGCTCGCGGCTGATCCAGACCGGTCAGGCCACCGAGCGGCAGACCGCCGAACTGGCCAAGGCTTTGCTGGTGTTTCTGGTGCCGGCAGGCTTGTGGCTGGCGGTGCAGGTCGGCAGCGGCCAGGTGCTGTTGCTTGGCGCAGCCGGTCTAGCTCTCGCTTGGGCCTATTCCGCGCCACCGCTGCGCCTGATGTCGCGTGGGCTCGGCGAGCTTGCTGTGGCACTGGTCTGGTTTCTGGTGGTGATCGGTGCCGACCTGGTGCAGCGCCAGCAATGGTTTCCAATTCCAGCGAGCGTGGCGCTGAGTTTTTCTGGGCTGGTGGCCGCGTTGTTGCTGATCAATGGTTTTCCCGACGCCGAGGCCGACGCTCGAGTGGGCAAGAAGACCCTGGTGGTTCAGCTAGGACCTGCCACAGCCAGCCTTCTGTACCTGGCCTTGGTTGTGAGCACCCACTTGTGGCTAGGGCTCAGTGTGATGTGGCTGATTCCACCGGCCGAGGCACTCTGGGGTCTGGTGTCAGCTCCGCTGTCGCTAACGGCAGCGACCTTGCTCTGGCGGCACAGACACCAACCGCAACGCCTGCGGCTGGCACTGCGGCTGTCGGTGATGGCTGTGCTCGTGCACGGCCTGGCCATGACGGCGGGCTTCGCCTGGCTGGGATGGAACCGGTGAGAGCGATCCACTCGGCAGGACAAGGTTGTGTGTAACTTTTGAACAAGCACCTGGTTATCCACAGACCCAACGGGATTGGCCGATTTATCCCCAATCACAACATCGAGCAAAAGGGTGCTTTGAACAGGGTTAGCCGAGACGCAAGTACCTGTCAGTCATTGACAAAAGGGACTTGTCCACAGTAACCGGGACCCTCTACTGCTACTACTAATCTGTATTAAAGAGATAGAGACATAAGAGAGCAAAACAGAAAAAGTCCAAAAGAACCGCCTGCCCGCACCACCTGATCTCACAACACGTGGCTGACCAGCTTGAAATCGGGATCGTCGGGAAACGGCTTGATCACAAATCCCAGACCCTTCATCAACTTGAGCATGCCAGGGTTGTTGGCCAGCACCAGACCCTCGATTTCATCCAGCCCTTTGTCGCGGGCTTCTTCCATGATGCTCATCATCAGCCGCGAGCCCAGGCCCTTGCCGTTGAAGTCGTCGGCCACCACCAGCGAGAACTCGCAGCTGGCGTGATCGGGGTTGGTGATGTAGCGCGACACGCCCACGATGCGTTCGATCTCTTGTGTCTCACCCTGCTCACTGGTCTTGCTTTCGCGGTGGATGGCCACTAGGGCCATCTCGCGGTCGTAGTCGATCAGGGTCAGGCGTGACAGCAAGGCCGGTGGCAGCTCTCTGAGCGATGACACGAAGCGGAAATAGCGGCTCTCGGCGGAGAGGTTCTGCACCAACTCCTGCAGCATCTGGGCGTCGTCCGGATGGATGGGTCGGATGGTGTATTCGCCGCCACCGCGCATGGGCCAGATCTGCTCGTAGTGCGCCGGGTAGGGCAGGATGGCCAGGTGGGCGTAGTTGCGCGCAGAGGCCGGCGCGTTGTCGATCACGATGCGGGCATCGACCGCGACCGCACCGGATTCGTCGACGATGATGGGGTTGATGTCCATCTCGCGCAGCTGAGGCAGCTCACAGGCCATTTCCGACACGCGTAGCAGCACATGCTCCAGCGCATCGCGATCGACCGCTGTAGCGCCTCTCCACGCGTCCAGGGTCTCGTTGACACGCGAACGCTCGATCAGGCGGCGCGCCAGGAACAGGTTGAGCGGCGGCAGCGCCATAGCGCGGTCGTTAATGAGTTCGATCATGGTGCCGCCGGCGCCGAAGGCGATCACCGGGCCGAACGGGTCGTCGGTCACTAGACCGATGTACAGCTCGCGGCCGCGCTTGTTACGCGCCATTTTCTGGATCGTTACGCCGTTAATGCGGGCACCCGGCTGCAGTTTGCTCACTGCCTGAATCATGGTGTTGTAGACATCGCGCACGCCGACCGCGTTCATTACGTTGAGTGCCACGCCATTGACGTCACTCTTGTGGTTGATGTCGGGCGAGTCGATCTTGAGCGCCACGGGATAGCCGAGCTGGGTGGCGATCATCATTGCTTCGTTAGCGGTGCGCGCCAGAATGGTCTGGGTCACCGGGATGTGGAAGGCCGACAGCAAGGCCTTGGATTCCATCTCTGTCAGCACCTTGCGCCGCTCGGTCAATACGTTTTCAATCAGCAGGCGCGCGCCTTCCAGATCGGGCTTGGCCAGCGTGGACAACGGTGGTGGTGTCTGCTGCAGCAGCTGCTGGTTCTGGTAGAAGCTGGCGATGTTGCCGAACGCGCCGACGGCGGCCTCGGGCGTGCGAAAGCTCGGGATGTTGGCCTGGAACAGCACCTCGCGCGCTTCACCCACCGAGGCGTCGCCCATCCAGCAGCACAGCAGCGGTTTACTCAGGCGGCCATTGATGTCGCCAATGGCGCGCGCGATGCCGGCGGCGTCCACGCCCGCTTTGGGTGAATGCACCACCAGCACACCATCGATCGCGGGATCGTGACCCGCGGCATCGATGGCGGTGCGGTAGTGCTCGGCGTTTGCTTCTTCGGACAGGTCGATGAGATCGCTGAGCGAAGCCAGGGGCGGCAGCTGGGTGCGCAGTTCGGCGGCGCTGGTGGCAGAGAGCTTAGCCAGCTGTAGCCCGATCTCGCTCACCCAGTCGGCTGCTAGCACACCCGGGCCACCGCCATTGGTGATGATGGCCAGGCGCTTGCCTACCGGTCGGTAGCGCGAGGCCAGGCATTTGGCAGCCGAGAACAGCTCGACAAACGAGCGCACCCGCACCGCACCTGCGCGGCGCAGGGCGGCTTCGAACACCTCGTCACTGCCGACGATCGCGCCGCTGTGGGTCTGTGCGGCCTCGTTGCCTGCTTGCTTGCGGCCCGCCTTGAGCACGACCACGGGTTTCGCGTTGGCGGCGGCGCGCAACGCGCTCATGAAGCGGCGCGCGTTGGAAATGCCTTCCATGTAGACCACGATGCTATGGGTCTGGGCATCTGAAGCCAGGAAGTCCAGCACTTGTGCCAGGTCGACAGCGGTGTTGGGACCGAGCGAGACCACGGTGGAAAAACCGACCGAGTTCTGCTTCGCCCAGTCGAGGATGGACGAAGTGAGCGCACCTGATTGCGACACCAGCGCCAGCGGCCCGGGGGTGGAGAGGGGGCCTGTGACGCTGGCGTTGAGGCCCAGGCGCGGGCGCTGGAAGCCCATGCTGTTGGGACCCAGCAGCTGCATGCCATGGCGGCGGGCCACTCGGTGCAGCTCGGCTGCCACATCGAGCGGGATGCCGCTGCTGACCACCAGCGCAGCACGGCACTTGATGCGGCCCGCCACTTCCAGCGCTTCGATCGCCTCGGCTGAGGGTAGGGCGATGATGGCTAGGTCGGCCCGGGTCTGGGCAAGATCGGCCAGGGTGCCAGTGGTGTGGATGTCCAGGAAAACCAGCACACCCTGGTAGCGCTGTGAGGTCAGGGCGTCGACCAGTGCCTTCGCCTGGCTGGTCTGCTGAGCCGGGTCCTGGGACTTGCCTGCAAAAACGGCAATGGTCTCAGGCTGGAAGAGAGGGGTGAGGTAGTGTTTGTCCATCGGGGAAAGTCCTGAAACCGGTGTGGCCCCCAGTGTCGCAGCAAGGCGTGGTCATGCCGTGCAGGCCTGCGGCCCATGCCCGCGGCCAACGGGGAACAGCGTAAAGCTTTGCGAGGTCAATCTGCACCGATCAGCACGCGCACGTGTGCAGCCACGCTGCGGGCCAGGGGACTGAGCACATACCCACCTTCCAAACAGGAAACCACGCGGCCCTGGCAGTACTGGTTGGCGACCCGCATTAGCTGGCGGGTGACCCATTCGTAGTCTGCTTCGACCAGGCCCAGGTTGCCCATGTCGTCTTCCCGGTGGGCATCGAAGCCGGCCGAGATGTAGATAAGCTGCGGCGCAAACGCATCGAGGGCGGGCAGCCAGTGCTGGGTGACCGCTTCTCGAAAAGCGTCGCTGCCGCTGCGGGTGGGCAGGCCGATGTTGACCATGTTGTTGCCCACCGCCGATTCGCCGTTGAACGGGTACAGGCCCTTTTCAAAGATTGAACACATGAGCACCCGCTCGTCGCCGCGCAAGATGTCTTCGCTACCGTTGCCGTGGTGCACGTCGAAGTCGATTAGCGCCACGCGCGCCAGACCGTGTACATCCAGCGCATGGCGGATACCGACTGCCACGTTGTTGAAGAAGCAGAAGCCCATGGCAGCGCTGCGCTCGGCGTGGTGGCCGGGCGGACGCACGCTGCAGAAGGCAGTCGACGCCTGCCCACCCAGCACCAGATCGGTCGCTTCCACAGCCGCACCGGCTGCGCGCAAGGCCGCTTTGAGCGTGTGCGGGTTCATGTAGGTGTCGGGGTCGACGGCGTGCAGGCCCTCTTTGGGCGCGGCGTCGATGAGTTCGTTCACGTAGTTCGAGGCGTGTGCGCGACCCAGTTGGGCCAGGGTGGCCAGCGGCGCGTCGTAGGGCACCATATAGTCCAGCAAGCCCTTGACCAGCAGGTGGTCGTTGATAGCACCCAGGCGCTCTGGGCATTCGGGGTGATGGGCGCCCATCTCGTGACGGGCGCAGTCGGCGTGGGTGATGTAGGCGGACAGCATGGTCGGTTGTCTCCGTCGTGTTCTGGCTGATGCTGGTGAGACCCCAAGGCCTCCCAGAGAACAATCTAGACCCGAATGCTGACGGCCCCTTGACCTGCGGCAAACTGGTGCCACGAGCGAGTTGCGCAGGCTGCTTCCACACGTCAAAATCGAGTAGGGTGAGGGGTTACCCCCTCAGCCCTCTCACACCACCGTACGTGCGGTTCCGCATACGGCGGTTCAAGCAGAACGCTGGAGATGCTGGTGGGTTGCCACCAGCGAGACCAGTCCGAGTTGCGAGAAGTATTTCGGCGGCAGCGCTGCGATCATGTGCTTGGCCCCGGCATTCCACCAAGGCCCACGCCCGTTGACGCTGGACTTCCATGCGCGCTGGGCGTCAAGCCCGTGGGCGCGCAGTTTCACCTCCCGCGTTTTCGGTCGCTTCCACTGTCGCCAGACGATGCTGCGCAGTCTGCGCCGCAGCCAAGTATCAAGCTCCGCGATGGGACGCCGACTTTGGGTCAGGCTGAAGTAATTCATCCATCCCCGCAGCACCGGGTTCATCGATTCGATGATCTGGGGCAGTGACCTGCCCCGGCCTGGGCGGCACAGCTCGCGGATACGATCTTTCAGGCGCTCAATGCTCTGCTTGGCAATGCGGATTTTGCTGGCGTGTTGCCCCGTGACGCTGTACCCCAGGA
>NZ_JAABRQ010000039.1 GCF_011390835.1 Hydrogenophaga sp.
GCTCGAGCACAAAGACGACGTGCTCCCCACGACAGACTATGGCGTCCCGGTGACGGCTGCGGTGCGGCGCGGCCACGTCTGGGGCACCCAGTTTCACCCCGAAAAAAGCTCACGCGCCGGTTTTCAGCTGCTGCGCAACTTCATCGCGGGACCTGCATGTTGAAGGTGCGCGTGATCCCCACCTTGCTGTGGAAACAGTTTGGCCTGGTCAAAGGCGTTGGGTTTGACAGCTGGCGCCGCGTCGGGCCGGTGCTGCCCGCGATCAAGGTCTACAACCAGCGCGAAGTGGACGAACTGGTGCTGGTTGACATCGTCGCTCACCGCTCGGACGACGACCCAGATTACGAATCCATCGACGAGTTTGGCCAGGACTGTTTTGTGCCCCTCACCGTGGGCGGTGGCATCACCCGCATGGAACAGGTGCAGCGCCTGCTGCGCGCCAGCGCCGACAAGGTGAGCCTCAACACCGTCAACTACGCAAACCCTGGGCTGGTGACACAGATCGCGCAGCGTCACGGCGTTCAGTGCGTCGTGGCCAGTATCGACGTGCGCGCACAGGACGATGGTGGCTGGACCTGCTTCAGCCACGCCGGACAGCAAGCGACCGGCCGCAAGGCGGTGGCCTGGGCGCGCGAACTCGAAGACCGCGGCGCCGGGGAAATTCTCATCACCTCGATCGAGCGTGACGGCACGATGCAGGGCTACGACCTTGCGCTGATCGAGGCCGTGGTGAGCGCGGTCAGCATCCCGGTGATCGCGTCCGGCGGCGCTGGAAGCTACCAGCACCTGGTGGACGCTGTCACGAAGGCCGGCGCGTCGGCCGTGGCCGCCGCCAGCATGTTCCACTTCACAGAGCAGACCCCCGCGGGCGCCAAAGCGGCGCTGGCCGCAGCCGGCGTGCCCGTGCGTCAGGCTTTCCAGCCCGACAGGAGCGCCTGAGCATGGCGGCCCGCGTGAGCATCCGGGTCGATGCGTCGGCCCGAATGGGCACCGGCCATCTCAAGCGCTGCCTCGCCCTGGCTGATGCGCTGGAAGCGGCGGGCGCCGAGGTGGGTCTGGTGGTACGGGCCATCGACCCGGTGGCAGCTCAGCTGCTGGCCCGCACGGCATGGGCGGTGAAATGGCTAAGTACCCCCGCAGGCCAAGCAGCATCGTGGCCATCCAGCGCCGAAGACCCGCCACACGCCTACTGGGCCCAGGTTCCCTGGCAACAGGATGCGATCGAGACCATCAAAGCCCTCCGCGCCCAGCCGCCCGACTGGCTGGTGCTGGACCACTACGCGTTCGACGCGCGCTGGCACCAGGCTGTGACCCATGCCCTGGGTGTTCGGCTGCTGGTCATCGACGACACGGCCGACCGATCGCTGGCTGCCGATGCGCTGCTGGACCACAACTGGCACGCTAACCACCGCGCGAAGTACGCTGGCCGGCTGCTGAAGCTACCACGCTGGCTGTGCGGACCGCGGTTCGCCTTGCTGAGCAGCGCCTACCGCGACGCGCGACGCTACCAGCCGCAAGCCGACGTGCGCAGCATCGGCATCTTCATGGGCGGCACCGATCCGGGTGGAATCAGCATGCGCGTGCTGGCCGCATGTCGTGACGCCGGATTTACCGGTGAGATCGAGATCGCCACCACATCGGCCAACCCGAAGCTGGCCGACTTACGGGCCGCCTGCGCAGCCTCGCCACCGGCGCATCTCACCATCGACCTGCCTGATCTCGCCAGCTTCTTTGCACGCCACGACCTGCAGATCGGCGCTGGGGGTGGCGCCACCTGGGAGCGCTGCTGCATCGGAGCGCCCACTATCGCGCTGGCCCTGACCAATAACCAGACGGCGGTGGTTCCGGCTCTGGCCCAGCTGGGCGCCGTGCGCGCTGCGTCTTTGCCTGGCAGCGCAATGTCAGACGATCCACCCCTGACCACAGTGCTGGTCGATCTGCTTGATGATGCACCGGCGCGCGCGCGCCTGGCCAAGCGCGCAGGTGCCCTGGTCGATGGCCGGGGTGCGCAGCGCGTGGCGCTGCACCTGCTGGCGGCCACGCTGCAAGTGCGGCCGGCAATCCACAACGATGCCGAGCAGCTTCTCCAGTGGCGCAACAACTCGAAGGTGCGGGCGATGTCGATACAGGGCGATGAGATCGCCCTGAGCGACCACCTGGACTGGCTCAGCCGAGCGCTGACCTCCCCCGACCGATGGTTGATGGTGGGTCATCTCGGTGAGTACCCGGTGGGCAGCGTTCGCTTTGACCGCATGGCCAACGACCAGCAGAAAGTCTCGCTCTACCTCGACCCCGATTTGCTGGGCCTGGGCCTTGGTCCACACCTGCTGCTCGCCGGCGAACAGGCACTGGCCAAGCGCCTGGGTCGCCACTTCACCGTCCGCGCCACGGTATTGCCGGGCAACACCGCGTCGCAGCGGCTGTTCGAAACCTGCGGCTACCATGGGGGTCCGCTGCAGTACGCCAAATCTGTTGAGCCCAGCCATGAAGATTCTTGACCGCACCATCGGCCCCAGCGAGCGCCCCTACCTGATCGCCGAGATGTCGGGTAATCACAACCAGTCACTGGAGCGCGCGCTGGAAATCGTGGACGCGGCCGCGGCGCATGGCGCTGACGCCATCAAGCTGCAGACTTACACCGCCGCCACCATGACGCTCAATGTGCGCATGCCCGGATTTGTGATCGAGGACCCCAAGAGCTATTGGGCAGGGCGTCAACTCTATGAGCTCTATGAAGAGGCTCACACGCCCTGGGACTGGCACGCACCCATCATGGCGCGCGCGGCCTCGCACGGCCTGGCCTGCTTCAGTTCTGCGTTTGATGCCACGTCGGTCGAGTTTCTCGAATCGCTTAATGTGCCGGCCTACAAGATTGCATCGTTCGAGAACACTGACTTGCCGTTGATCCGTCGCGTAGCGGCCACGGGAAAGCCCATCATCATGTCCACTGGCATGGCGACCGCCGGCGAAATCGACGAAGCGGTGCGTGCCGCACGCGAAGCCGGCTGTCAGGATCTGGTGTTGCTCAAGTGCACCAGCACCTACCCTGCTACGGCGGACAACACCAACATCAGCACGATTCCTCACCTTCGCGCTTTGTTTGGTTGCGAGGTGGGCCTGTCGGATCACACCATGGGCTGCGGCGTGTCGGTGGCCGCCACCGCCCTAGGTGCCACCGTGATTGAAAAGCACTTCACGCTGCGCCGTGCAGACGGCGGTGTCGATTCGAGCTTTTCCACGGAGCCGCTGGAACTGAGACAGCTGCGCGAAGAAACCGAGCGCGCTTGGCAAGCGGTCGGAAATATTGCCTACGGTCCGACCGCAGCCGAAATGAAATCGCTAGCGTTTCGCCGCTCGCTCTACATTGCACAGGACATGAAGGCGGGCGATGTGCTCACACTCGAGAATCTGCGCTGCGTGCGGCCCGGCTTTGGCTTGCCACCCAAGCATCTGGACAGCCTGCTGGGTCAACGCATCGGCCGCGACGCGGTAGCGGGCACGCCGATGGCCTGGTCGCTACTAGCCACCGAAGTGCCTCAATGAGTGCCGAGCCTCAACGCGGCAGGCTCACGGGGCTGGAAAGTCGCTGGCTGCAGCTGCCGATCGATCTGGCACTCGTCGCTGCGGCTTGGTGGTTTGCGTTTTGGCTGCGCTTCAATCTGGACACGCCTGACGAATTCCAAACCATGATGGTGCAGACCCTGGTCTGGCCGCTGCTGGGCTTTGCTGCGAGCTTGCTGGGTTTCGGTGTGTACCGCCACATCTGGCGCTACACCAGCGTGGCCGAGCTCACCCGCCTGAGCTACGCGGTGGCGCTCGGTGGTCTGCTCACCGCGGCGGCGATCCTGATGTTGCGGGTCGAGTTTTTCCCCCGCTCGGTGCTGCTCCTGCATCCCGTGCTGGCACTGGTGGCGCTAGGCGCAGCGCGCGCACTCGCGCGTATCGCCTTGTCCGGCGCCGAGCCCCGGTTTCTGTCGGGCAAACCACTGTTGATCGTGGGCTCGGTGCAGGACGCAGCCGCTGCACTGCCCGCCTTGCGGGGTTTGCGTCAGTGGACGCCCGTGGGTATCGTGAGCCCCGAGGCCGCAGAAAAGGGGCGCTCGCTGCAAGGCCTAAGCGTGGTCGGCGTTCTGGCGGACCTGCCGCGCCTGGCCGAACGGCTGGAGGCTGCGGCCGCCTTGGTCGTTTCACCGCCGGGATCCGATGCCCGGCGCGCCGCCCTGATGGGCGCGAGCGAGGTGGGTCTACCCTTGCTTACCATGCCGCGACCCGACGAATGGCTGCGCAACGACCACAGCCAGCCGCGGCGCGTCGAACTGGAAGACTTGCTGGGACGGGCGCCGGTGGCGCTGGACGAACAAGGCCTGTCCGAGCTGCTCGCTGGCCAGACTGTGATGGTGACCGGCGCAGGTGGCTCTATCGGCTCGGAGCTGTGCCGCCAGATCGCGCGCTTTGGCGTGAGGCGGCTGGTGTGTGTGGACGTGTCGGAGTACGCGATCTATCAGCTCGAACGCGAACTGGCCGCCTCGCACCCGCAAATGGAAGGTCTGTACTACACCGGCAACGTGCGCGAGTTTGATCGCCTGCTCGCCATCGCCGAGCAGTACTGGCCCACCACCGTGTTCCATGCCGCAGCCTACAAGCACGTGCCGCTGATGGAGTCGCTCAACGAAATCGAGGCGCTGCGCACCAATGTGCTGGGTACGCTGAACGCCTCGCGCGTGGCCGGTCGCGTGGGCGCACGACGCTTTGTGCTGATCTCCACCGACAAGGCGGTGAACCCGACCAATGTGATGGGGGCGAGCAAGCGGCTGGCCGAGCAGGTGCTGCAATCGGTGGCGGTGGAGTTTGCGCAGACGCGGTATGTGGCGGTGCGTTTCGGCAATGTGCTGGGCTCCAGCGGCTCGGTGGTGCCGCTGTTCACCAGCCAGATTGCGCGTGGCGGTCCGGTCACGGTGACCCACCCGGACATCGTGCGCTACTTCATGACGATTCCTGAAGCCGCTCAGCTGGTACTGCAAGCCGGGCTCATGGGCCAGACACGGCAGATCTTTGTGCTCGACATGGGTGAGCCAGTGAAGATCGTCGACCTTGCGCGCCTGTTGATTCGGTTGGCTGGTCAGACCGAGCAGGACGTGCCCATCAGCTTCACCGGGCTGCGCCCCGGCGAAAAGCTGTTTGAAGAGCTGCTGGCCAACGACGAAACCACCGAGCCCACGCCCCACCCCAAGCTGCGCGTGGCCACCGGCGCCGACACACGGGTCGATACCGAGGCGGTGTTGCAGTGGATCGCCAGCGCAGGCCCTGCACCCAGCGCGGCCGAGCTGCGCGCCTGGTTGCAATTGATGGTGCGGGAATACCAACCGGTCGGATAAACGAATCGGATCGGGTTGATTTTTCTGGAGCTTGGCCATCAAACCAGAACGCCCTGGATCCGGCTCCGCCGGTCCACCAGCGTTCCCCTTGAGGGGCGTAGCGCAGCGACCAGGGTGGGTTTTTACCCTGCGCGGCAGGGCTTAGTGACCTAGATAAGCTTCGCGCACCTTCGGATCCACCAGCAAGTCCTTGCCGGCACCGGTCATGGTGATCTCGCCCGAGTCCATCACGTAGCCCCGGTCGGCGATCTGCAGCGCGCGCTGGGCATTCTGCTCCACCAGCAGCACGGTCACGCCCTGTTTGGACACATCGCGCACCACCTCAAAAATCTTGTCCACCATGATGGGCGACAGGCCCATGGAGGGCTCGTCGAGCAGCAGCACTTTCGGTCGGCTCATGAGCGCGCGCGCCATTGCCAGCATCTGCTGCTCGCCACCGCTCATGGTGCCCGCGAGCTGGTCCTTGCGCTCTTTCAGACGAGGGAAAATGCCGAACATGCGTTCGATGTCACTGGCAATCTCGGCCTTGTCGGTGCGAATGTAAGCACCCATCTGCAAGTTTTCGATGATTGTCATGCGGGTGAACACACCGCGTCCCTCTGGCACCATGGCCAGGCCTTGTTTGACCATGTCCCAGGCCCCACGGCCCTTGATGCTCTGGCCCAGGTACTCGATGTCGCCCCCCTCAAAAGCCAGCGACCCCGTCACCGCTTTCATGGTCGTGGTCTTGCCCGCGCCGTTGGAGCCGATCAGCGAGATCAGTTCACCCTCACGCACCTCCAGGTCAACGCCTTTGACCGCCTTGATACCGCCGTAAGAGACCTTCAGGCCCGTGATTTTGAGCAGCGTGTTTGCCATCTTAAATTTCCATCTACTGTGAGCTCGGCGGACTAACCGGAGCAAGTGTCCTGAACCAAGGATGCCGCGGATCCGGCCCCGCCGGTCCGCCTGCATCGCCCCCTTAGGGGTGACGCGCGAAGCGTGGCGCGGTGGGAGCTCTCAGCCACCACCGGTACCCAAATAAGCCTCGATCACCTTGGGGTTGCGCTGCACCTCGGCGGGAGTGCCCGAAGCCAGCTGCTTGCCGTAGTCCAGCACCGTCACGCGGTCACACAGGCCCATGACCAGCTTCACATCGTGTTCGATCAGCAGAATCGTCCGATTGTCTTTGCGGATCTGGTCGATCAGCTCGCGCAGTTGCAGCTTTTCGGTTGCGTTCATGCCCGCCGCTGGTTCGTCCAGGGCGATGAGCTGCGGATCGGTGGCCAGGGCGCGCGCAATCTCCAGTCGGCGCTGGTCACCGTAGCTCAGGGTGCGCGACTTGTAATCGGCCAGCTTACCAATGCCCACGTAGTCCAGCAGCTCCTGTGCGCGCTTGGCGATGGCCGCTTCCTCGCGTTTGAAACCGCTGGTGCGCAGCACCGCGCCGATCAGGCCCGACTGCGTGCGCACGTGCCGGCCCACCATCACGTTCTCCAGAGCGGTCATCTCGGAAAACAGACGGATGTTCTGGAACGTGCGCGCGATGCCGGCGCGCGCCACCTCGTGCACCGCCTTGGGGGTGTAGGGTTTGCCGGCCAGCTCGAACGAGCCGCTGTCGGGTGTGTACAGGCCGGTGAGCACGTTGAAGAACGTGGTCTTACCCGCGCCATTGGGGCCGATCAGGCCATACACCTGGCCACGCTGGATCTCGATGCCCACATCGCTGAGGGCTTGCAGGCCTCCAAAGCGCTTGGAGACGTTGGCGACCTTGAGAATCGTGTCTGACATGCGGTTGCCTCCCTTATTTCGCCAGAGACTTGCCGTGTTCCGGCGAAGGCCACAAGCCTTTGGGACGGATCAACATCACCACCACCATGGCCAGTGCAATCAGCAGCTGGCGCAGGATTTCCGGCGACGGCAGGCGCCCACCGGACAACGCTTCCAGCGGACCCGCCACGTGGCGCAGCAGCTCGGGCAGACCGGCCAGCAGCAGCGCTCCCAGGATCACGCCGGGAATGTGCCCCAGCCCGCCCAGCACCACCATGGCCACCACCATCACCGACTCCATCAGGATGAACGACTCTGGATAGACGCCGCGCATGAACGATGCGAACAGCACACCGGACACGCCACCAAACGTGGCGCTCATGCCAAATGCCGCGAGCTTTAGGTTGCGGGTGTTGAGACCCATGGCCTTGGCGGCGATTTCGTCTTCCCGGATCGCCATCCAGGCGCGACCGATGCGCGAGTCCTGCAACCGGTGCGCGATCACGATCGCCACCAGAACAAAAAACAGGAACAGGTAGTAATACAGCGTGACCGACTCGAAGGTGTAACTCCAGTCACCCAAGCCGACGGTCAGCCGATTGCTCATGCTGTGTCCAAACACGCTCACCGCATCAATGTTGCTCAATCCCTTGGGGCCGTTGGTGATATTGATCGGGCGGTCCAGGTTGAGCATGAAGATGCGCACGATCTCGCCGAAGCCCAGCGTGACGATGGCCAGGTAATCGCCGCGCAGCTTGAGCACGGGCGCACCCAATATCAGCCCGGTCACCCCTGCCACGATGCCCGCGATGACCATCACCAGCCAGAAGTTCATGTGCAGGCCATTGGGAAAATGGGCCGCCATGAAGGCAAAGGTGTCGGTGAGATGGGGTGAAGCGAGCAGGCCGTACAGGTAGGCACCGACCGCGAAGAACGCGATGAAACCCAGATCGAGCAGGCCGGCATAGCCGACCACGATGTTCAGGCCCAGGGCCAGGAGCACATACAACAGGGCCACATCCACGATGCGCACCCAGGAGTTGCTGCCAGTGGACTGCAGCACCAGCGGCAACGCGAGCACGGCGATCGCCAGCACCACGTAGA
The DNA here is from genome assembly GCF_011390835.1 of Hydrogenophaga sp. Classification (GTDB taxonomy): domain Bacteria; phylum Pseudomonadota; class Gammaproteobacteria; order Burkholderiales; family Burkholderiaceae_C; genus Hydrogenophaga. The sequence continues at coordinate 8,229 of NZ_JAABRQ010000039.1, forward strand.
CGAAGAATTTACCGGCTTTGGTGTTCATCATGGTGTTTTCCTCGATCGTCAGGCGCGGTCCGCCACCCGCTCACCCAGCAGACCCGAGGGCCGCAGCGTGAGCACCAGTGCCAGCACGATGAACGCAAAAATGTCGGTGTACTGGCTGCCCAGGAAACCGCCGGTGAGCTTGCCCAGGTAACCGGCGCCCAGTGACTCGATCAGGCCAAGCGCAATGCCGCCCACCACCGCACCAGCCAGGTTGCCGATGCCGCCCATGACCGCGGCCACGAAGGCCTTGAGGCCGGGCATGAAGCCCATGGCGTGCTGCACCGTACCGTAGTTGGATGCCCACATCACGCCGGCGATGGCCGCCAGCATGGCACCGATGATGAAGGTGGCGGAAATCACCACGTCGGGTTTGATGCCCATGAGCGCGGCCACCCGCGGGTTTTCGGCCGTGGCCCGCATGGCGCGCCCCAGGTTGGTGCGGTTCACCAGGTACATGAGCAGCGCCAGCGTGATGGCGGTGGTGGCCAGGATGGTGATCTGCGTCACCGTGATCACCGCACCGCCAATAGGAATCGGGTCGCGCGGCAGCATGCCGGGGTAGGGCTTGGGATTCGGCTCCCAGATGATCATGGCAATGGTTTGCAGCAGCAGCGACATGCCGATGGCCGTGATGAGCGGCGCCAGTCGGGGTGAATTGCGCAACGGCCTGTATGCCAGCTTCTCGATCACGAAGTTGAGCATCGCGCAGACCACCATCGCGATCAGCGTGGCGATCAGCAGAAGAAACCAATGCGGCATGCCACCCCAGGATTCCAGCATCCAGCCGATCAGCGTCCAGCTGGTGAGCGCACCCACCATGAGCACGTCGCCGTGGGCAAAGTTGATCAGCCCGATGATGCCGTACACCATGGTGTAGCCCAGTGCCACCAGCGCGTACATACTGCCCAGAACCAGACCATTGATGATCTGCTGCAGCAAAACGTCCATAAGAACTCTCCGGATTGTTGTTGTGCGCCCGCGGCGTCAGTCGGGCCGCCTTCAACTTAGCAAAAAACCCGCCAGGCTCGACCTATGTACAGGACAGACTGCGGGTTGGTGGCCGAATTGTATCGACGCGTATTCGCCATCTCATGCGTGTAAGCCCTTAGGCGCCTCGGGTTTACCCTGTATTCTCGGCGCTCAACACCCTGTCATCAGCGGGATTGTTGTTGCATTAGTCAGTTTGATGATTCAGCCGCCGAAGGCTGCGCAGCTTATCGGCAATGCGGATCTCCAGTCCCCGTTCAACCGGCTGATAAAAACCCGGATCGGCCATGCCCTCGGGCAAGTAGCGCTCGCCCGCCGCAAAACCGTCGGCCTCGTCGTGGGCATACCGATAGTCTTTGCCATAGTCGAGCTGCTTCATGAGCTGGGTAGGCGCATTGCGCAGGTGCAGCGGCACCGGGCGCGTGCCGTCTTTGTTCACCCAGGCCCGCGCGGCCTTGTAGGCCTTGTAGACCGCGTTGGACTTCGGCGCCATGGCCAGGTAAATCACGCACTCCGCCAAGGCCAGCTCGCCTTCGGGTGTGCCCAAGCGTTCGTACACCTCGGCCGCATCCAGCGCCAGGCGCAGGGCACGAGGGTCCGCCAAGCCGATGTCTTCGCTGGCCATACGGATAAGTCGACGCGCCAGATAACGCGGCTCGGCACCGCCGTCGAGCATGCGCACCAGCCAATAGAGGGCGGCATCCGGGTCGGAGCCGCGCACGCTTTTGTGCAGCGCGCTGATGGTGTCGTAAAACTGCTCGCCGCCTTTGTCGTAACGACGCATGCGTTCACCCAGCACGCGCAGCAGCCAGGCGTCGGTGATGTCCAGCACCTGTTCCCGCCCAGCGGCGACCGCCAGCGTTTCCAGCGTATTGAGCAGGCGGCGCGCGTCACCGTCTGCGTAGGCGATCAGCCGATCCGCAGCACCCTGCTCCATGGCCGGCACCGCGCCCACGCCCTGAGCGCGCAACAGCAGCTGGCGCAAATCGTCTTCGCCCAGAGACTGCAACACGTAGACCGCGGCGCGCGAAAGCAGCGCAGAGTTGACTTCGAACGAAGGGTTTTCGGTGGTGGCGCCGATGAAAGTGAACAGACCGCTTTCCACATGCGGCAAAAAGGCGTCTTGCTGGCTCTTGTTGAACCGGTGCACCTCGTCCACAAACACAATGGTGCGCCTGGCCTCCAGCCCGTCTCGCGCGACCTGCGCCTGTTCCACCGCCTCGCGGATGTCTTTGACGCCGCCGAGCACCGCGCTGATGGTGATGAACTGGGCATCAAACGCGCTGGCCATGAGGCGCGCGATGGTGGTTTTGCCCACACCGGGCGGGCCCCAGAGGATGCAGCTGTGCGGCTGGCCCGATTCAAACGCCAGCCGCAATGCCATGCCTTCGCCCAGCAGCTGGGACTGGCCAATGACCTCGGCAAGCGTGCGCGGCCGCAGCCGCTCGGCCAGGGGCGTGTGGGTGGGGTCCTGGGTGCGGGTCACAGGCGGCGGGGTGGCATCACCCCATCAGGGGCGAATCACGTCCGCGCCAGCAGGTGGCGTGAACCGGAAGCGGTCCCCGGCCACCGAGGCAGCCGGTCGCCAGTCGGTGAAGGTGAGCACGGAGCGCTGACCCAGGCTGTCGGCGATCTCCAGCACCGACAACTGGCCCTGGCGGAATCCCACGCGCACGCGTTGAATCTGGCCGTCCTGCTGGCGCGGTTTGGCGTCGATCCAGTCCAGCCCTTCAACGGAAGGGGCTGACTTCAGATCAAACGATTCGCCCAGGGCTTTCAAATCGGTCCCGGCTGCGATCAGCGCGGCCGGCGTGCTGCCCAGCACGTCCTGCTGCTGGCGCGCCGTCACCTGGTTCAAGTCCACGTCGTACAGCCACAGCGTCTGACCGTCGGCCACGATGGCCTGCGGAAACGGTTTGTTGTAGTCGAAACGGAAGCGGTTCGGTCGCAGGAATTCAAACGTGCCGGTGGACGTTTTGGTGCGTGCCAGCGTCTCGCCAGCGCGCACCGGCGAGGTGACCACCTGCGTGAAGCGGGCCTGCCCGCCGGTCACTTCGCGCAAAAAGGTCTCCAGCGTCTTCAGGCCATCGGCCTGGGCAGCGAGACTGGTCAGGGCCAGCACGAGTGACAGGAAAACTTTGATCATGCGGGGTCAGACCCTGAAACGGGCACAAGGTTCAAGCTGGAAGGGCGCGTCAGTCGCCTCGCGACGGCACGAGGATGTCGCGTTGTCCGCTGGAGGTGAGTGCACTCACCAGGCCGGCGTTTTCCATGTCTTCCAGCAAGCGCGCGGCGCGGTTGTAGCCGATCTTCAGCTTGCGCTGCACATAAGAAATGCTGGCCTTGCGGTCCTTGAGCACGATCTCGACCGCCTGGTCGTAGAGCGCATCCTTTTCGCTGCTGTCACCGCCTTCTCCGGAGAAATCACCGCCTTCGCCATCGCCGACCGTGCTCTCCAGCACGCCGTCGATGTAATTCGGCTCACCGCCCTGCGCCTTCAAGTAGGCCACCACGCGGTGCACTTCTTCGTCACTCACGAACGCACCGTGAACGCGAATGGGAAAGCCCGTGCCCGATGGCATGTAGAGCATGTCGCCCATGCCCAACAGGCTCTCGGCACCCATCTGGTCCAGGATAGTGCGGCTGTCGATCTTGCTGCTGACCTGGAAGCTCAGGCGGGTCGGGATGTTGGCCTTGATCAGACCGGTGATCACATCCACGCTGGGGCGCTGCGTAGCCAGTATCAAATGAATGCCGGCCGCGCGCGCCTTCTGCGCCAGCCGCGCGATCAGCTCTTCGATCTTCTTGCCCACCACCATCATCAGATCGGCCAACTCGTCGATCACCACCACGATGTAAGGCAGGCGCTCGAGCGGCTCTGGCTGCTCGGGTGTGAGGCTGAACGGGTTGCCGATGATCTCGCCGCGAGCCTTGGCTTCGTCGAGCTTGGTGTTGTACCCGGCCAGGTTGCGCACACCCAGCTTGCTCATCAGCTTGTAGCGCTTCTCCATCTCGCCCACGCACCAGTTCAGGCCGTTGGCGGCGTGCTTCATGTCGGTGACCACAGGCGCCAGCAGGTGCGGAATGCCTTCGTAGACGCTCATCTCCAGCATCTTGGGGTCGATCAGCAGCAGGCGCACGTCCTTCGCGTCGGCCTTGTACAGCAGGCTAAGGATCATCGCGTTGATACCAACCGACTTGCCCGAGCCGGTGGTGCCCGCCACCAGGCAGTGCGGCATCTTGGCCAGGTCAGCCACCACGGGCAGGCCGCCGATGTCCTTGCCCAGGCCCATGGTGAGCAGCGAGCGCGCGTCGTTGTAGACCGACGAGCCGAGGATCTCGCTCAGCTTGATCATCTGGCGCTTGGCATTGGGCAACTCCAGCGCCATCAGATTCTTGCCTGGAATGGTCTCAATGACCCGGATCGACACCAGCGACAGCGAACGCGCCAGGTCGCGGCTGAGGTTGACGATTTGCGAGCCCTTGACGCCGGTGGCCGGCTCGATCTCGTAGCGCGTGATCACCGGGCCGGGCGCTGCCGCCACCACCCGCACTTCCACACCAAAGTCCTTGAGCTTTTTCTCGATCAGGCGGCTGGTCATCTCCAGGGTCTGGCTGTCCACGCCCGCCTGATGTTGCGGCGCGCCATCCAGCAAATCCACCTGCGGCAGCTTGCTATCGGGCATTTCGATGAACAGAGGTTTCTGCCGTTCCTTGGCCACCCGCGCGCTCGGGGGCACGTCGACCACGGCAGGCTCGATCACCACCGGGGTCGGGTGGTGGTCCTCGATCTCTTCGCGTTCGACTGCCACCACCTCCTCACGCTCGCGCGCCGCCTGCACGCCAATGCGCTGGTCTTCCACCGCTTCGCGCTTCTCGCGCCGCGCTTCGAACCAGCCATCCAGCGTGTGGCCCATCCGCTCGGCCAGGTGACCCCAGGAGAAACGGAACACCCGCGGCAGACACACCAGCACCAGGGCCAACATGGCCAGCGCCGAACCGGTAAATCCGAGCCAACGCATGGTCAGCGGACCCATCGCGTGACCCAAGACGCCGCCCGCATGGCCGGGCAACAAACCCTCGAGCCGGTACAAGCGGCTCCATTCCAGCACCGTGCTGGCGACCAGCAACAACACCAGACCCACCCAGAAACTCGCCGGATGCCGCCACAGGCGCCACCAGGGGCTGGACCCCTCGCCGCGGGGCTCGTCGTTCAGCGGCAACCCCTGCTGACCCCGAATCCAGCGCGCCAGCCCCGACAGCCAGGCGCGAACACCGGCCAGAAAACACCACCAGACCGAGAAGCCCAGCAGAAAGTAGCTGCCGTCGGCGATCAGCGCACCAAGGCGACCCGCCCAATTGCCCACCACCGGCTGAGTGCCTGTGGTGCTCCAGGCGGGATCGCCCAGTGAGTGGCTGAGCATGGCCAGGAGCCAGAACGCCAGCGCCGCAGCACCAAGCACCAGCACGATCTCCTGGGCGAATCGCCCCATGCCAGAAGGCACATCATTGGCGCGGTCGGCATTGAGTGTGTTGAGCGAATAGGTCATGGGCGTCGTGAAGAATCGACGCCAACTTTAACCCAAGCTACCCCTTGCGCCAGGGGCGCCGCTCGGCTGTCAGCCCAGGCTGTTGAGCCGTTCCTTGATGATGGTGCTGCCGTTTTCGGCCACCTCGATGAAACCCCGATCTTCCAGGTCCTTCATGACCCGGCTGACCATCTCGCGCGACGCGCCAATCATCTTGGCCACGTCCTGTCGCGACACGCGTTCCTTGATCATCAACTGGCCTTCGTGATCCGGCTGGGCCACCTCCAGGAGGGCACGCGCCACTCGACCGTAGACGTCCATCAACGCCAGCGATTCAATCTTGCGATCGGCGTGGCGCAGGCGCTGCACGAGGCCTTTCATCACCGCGTAGGCCATGGAGGTGTTTTCCGGCAGGCAGCGCGCGAACTCCACCCGGCCCAGGATCAGCACATCGGTCTGCACCTCGGCGCGCACCGTGGCCGAGTGAGGCTGGTTATCGATCAGGCTCATCTCGCCCACGTAGTCGCCCGGGTTCATGGTGGCCAGGATCACCTCGCGTCCACGGCTGTCGGTGGTCACCACACGAGCCCGACCGGTGAGTACGATGGCCAGCATGTTGGACTTTTTGCCCTGCTCCACGATGCATTCACCGCGCTTGAAGCGGCGCTTGATCACCGCGTCGGCCACCGATTCGGCTTGTGCCTGGGTCAGGGTGGAAAACAGGGGGACCCGGCGAATCAGATCCAGGTTGGACAAGATAGACATGCGTGTATTCCTCGGGTTGGTCCGCAGGGGCGGCACACTTTCATACAATCTTCGTCTTATGCTGCATGCATTCCCATAGGGATGCAGCTCACCTCATTCAGCAATCACTGATCTTCTCATTCAATCCCGCAGGACCCAAGCGTTTCGACGGGTCGCCACAACATGAAGCATTCTAAAGTTCTTATTCTGGGCTCTGGCCCGGCCGGCTATACAGCTGCCGTGTACGCGGCACGGGCTAACCTCAACCCGGTGCTCATCACCGGTATCGCGCAGGGCGGCCAGCTGATGACCACCACCGATGTGGACAACTGGCCGGCTGATGTGGATGGCGTGCAAGGCCCCGAACTGATGCAGCGCTTTCTGGCGCATGCCGAGCGCTTCAACACCGAGATCGTGTTCGACCACATCAACGCTGTCGACCTGTCCAAGCGCCCCTTCGTACTCACTGGCGACAGCGGTCAGTACAGCTGCGACGCGCTCATCCTCTGCACCGGCGCATCGGCGAAGTACCTGGGTCTGCCATCCGAAGAGGCCTTCATGGGCAAGGGTGTGTCAGGCTGCGCCACCTGCGACGGCTTCTTCTACAAAAACGAGGTCTGCAGTGTGGTCGGCGGCGGCAACACCGCCGTAGAAGAGGCGCTGTACCTCTCCAACATCGCCAGCAAGGTTTACCTGATTCACCGGCGCGACACCTTCAAGGCCGAGGCCATCATGGTCGACAAGCTGATGGAAAAAGTGGCAGCGGGCAAGATCGAGCTCAAGCTGCACAGCACACTGGACGAGGTGCTGGGCGATGCGTCTGGCGTGACCGGCGTGCGGCTGAAAAACGTGCAGACCGGCGCCACTGAAGACCTAACCGTCAAGGGCTGCTTCATCGCCATCGGCCACAGCCCGAACACCGACATCTTCAAGGGCCAGGTCGACATGAAGGACGGCTACATCGTCACGCGCTCCGGCCTGCAAGGCCTGGCCACCATGACCAGCGTGCCCGGCGTGTTCGCCGCTGGTGATGTGCAGGACCATGTGTACCGCCAGGCCATCACCAGCGCCGGTACAGGCTGCATGGCCGCGCTGGATGCCCAGCGCTTCCTGGAGCAGAACCAGAGCTGAACGAACCTGCGCCACCCACTCGTTACTGCCTACTTTGGCTGGATCGGGCTATAATAGGCGGCTTTGCTGCACTCAGGCCATGGGCCGCGCGGCGATCGGGTTACCGCCACCCTTTTTGGCGAGGTGAGGCTGGCGTGTCTCGCAACGGGCTTTTGGCCTGCTGCCCTGACGCCCAGCTGTGAACATCTATCGGAGTGTCCTCATGGCACGCGTCTGCGACGTTACGGGCAAGAAGCCCATGGTCGGAAACAACGTTTCCCACGCCAACAACAAAACCAAGCGCCGGTTCCTCCCGAACCTGCAATACCGCCGTTTCTGGGTCGAAAGCGAGAACCGCTGGGTGCGCCTTCGCGTCTCGGGCGCTGCACTGCGCCTGATCGACAAGAATGGCATCGACGCTGTGCTGGCCGACTTGCGCGCCCGCGGCCAGGCTTAAGGAGAACCGATCATGGCAACCAAAGGCACACGCGAGAAGATCAAACTGGAGTCCACCGCTGGAACCGGTCACTTCTACACCACCACCAAGAACAAGAAGACCACGCCGGACAAGATGCTGATCAAGAAATTTGATCCCAAGGCACGCAAGCACGTGGACTACAAGGAAATCAAACTGAAGTAATTCAGCGAGATTGCCTCAACAAAAAGCCGCTGTAGAGAACAGCGGCTTTTTTGTTGTCTGATTCCTCGATGACTGAGGGCGTTTCAGCGAGCGGCGCCCGTTTCCTCGAACAGCATGTCGGAGAAAGGACGACGACTCAGGATATTGCGGAATCGGCGAGGCCAGTCCACCAGCGCCGCCTCATGATGAGGGAAGGCACGGGGGGGCACCCTTTCAGACGCGGGCCGAGCGCAGCTGGATGGAGAAATCGCGCAGCGCTGCGATGCCGCTTTCTTCGGCACGTCGGCACCAAGCCTGCAAGTCGCCAGCCAGTTGCTCGCGGGTGGCCGTGGTGCTAGACCACAAGGCTCGTAGCTCTTCGCGCATGGTGACCATCTTGTCGAGCACCGGGTGCTCGGCGCGCGCCAGCGCCAACTGGGGCCTCAGGGCAGCTGGCACTTTGTCGTCATCGCGGTGCAGCCATCGGCGGGCGACATTCAGCGGGCCGACATCGGCGCTACGGGCCTTCAGGCCTTCGAGCTCGCGCTGGCAGGCCGCGCGCATCTCCCGCGCATAACCAGCCATGACCTCGTAACGGTTGGCAATGAGGGCTTCAAGGGTCTTCTCGTCAGCCACCGGCTTGACGTCTCCAAACGCCATCTTCGGCGGCACCTTCTTGACCGTGGCCAAGCCCACCGACTGCAGTATGGTGATGTACATCCAGCCGATATCGAACTCGTAAGGCTTCACTGACAGCTTGGCCGAGGTCGGGTAGGTGTGGTGGTTATTGTGAAGCTCTTCGCCGCCAATAAGAATGCCCCAGGGCGAGATGTTGGTGCTGGCGTCTTGCGCCTCGAAATTGCGATATCCCCAGTAGTGGGCAGCACCATTGATGATGCCGGCAGCCGTGACGGGGATCCAGGCCATCTGCACCGCCCAGACCGCCATGCCGGCAGCCCCGAACAGGGCCAGGTCGATGATCATCATGATGGCCACGCCTTGCCAGGAGTAGCGCGTGTACACATTGCGTTCAATCCAGTCGTCGGGCGTCCCGTGGCCGTAACGGGCCATCGTCTCTTTATTCTTCGATTCTTTGCGGTAGAGCTCCGCACCCTGCAGCAACACGGTCTTGATGCCATGCACGTGGGGGCTGTGCGGGTCTTCGGCCTGCTCGCACTTGGCATGGTGCTTGCGGTGGATCGCCGCCCACTCCTTGGTCACCTGCCCGGTGGTCAACCACAGCCATAAGCGGAAGAAATGGGACGCAACCGGGTGAAGATCCAAAGCGCGGTGCGCCTGATGACGGTGCAGAAAAATAGTGACACTGGCGATCGTGATGTGGGTGAGCACCAACGTCACCAGGATCATTTGCCACCAAGTGGCGCCCGTCAGGCCGTGGGCCAGCAGCTGAACCAAGCCATCCCAGAAAGCGGCCAGCAGGCCGGAGTCAGATGCAATCATGAATTTCCTATTCGACCGCCCTCGGGGGCAGGTGGGTGTGCACTCGGTCCATCATCAGGACGGACACAAACTCTCATTTTACTGTCGGGGGTGCAAATCACCAAGTCTGATGATGTAGCCCCCCACAATGAAAGATATCGGGGAAATCGCGGCTTTTTCAAGCCTTTTTCCGCCAGATGGCTGCAAAAAAGCCATCTGTTGCATGCCGATGAGGCCACAAACGCAGCCATTGGTGTGTTCCACCAGCACAAAGTTGATCTGGGGTCGGCACCTGGGCATCCGCTAGTAAGTCGCAGGCGGCGACCACCTCGAACTCGGGATGCCCAGCCCCAAAGTCCTCAGCCACCGCTTCATTTTCCTCGGGCAGCAGGCTGCAGGTGGCATAGACCAGTCGGCCACCCGGCTTGAGCAGGCGCGCCGAACTGTCCAGAATGGTGCGCTGCAGCGCCGTTTGCGCCGCCACGGTCTCCGGTGTCTGGCGCCATTTCAGGTCCGGGTGGCGGCGCAGCGTGCCCAAGCCTGAACAGGGGGCATCGACCAGTACCCGGTCGATCTTGCCGGCCAGGCGCTTGATGCGATCGTCCCGCTCGTGGGCAATCGCCAGCGGGTGCACATTGGACAAGCCACTGCGAGCCAGCCGCGGCTTGAGCGCGTCGAGCCGATGTCCAGACGTGTCCATCGCATAAAGCCGGCCGCTGTTGCGCATGGCAGCGCCCAGCGCGAGCGTCTTGCCGCCAGCGCCGGCGCAGAAGTCCACCACCATCTCGCCGCGCTTGGCGTCGACCAGCAGCGCCAGCAGCTGCGAGCCCTCGTCCTGCACCTCGACATCACCTTGAAGGAACGCTGGCAGCTTGGCCAGCGAGGGCTTACCCGTTACGCGGATGCCCAGTGGCGAGAACGGCGTCGGATCACACATCAGACCCGCACCGCGCAGATCGGCCAGCACCGCTTCGCGCTTCTTCTTCAGCGCGTTGACACGCAAGTCGAGCACCGAAGGCTGGTCCAGGCTGGCCACGAAAGCGTCAAATTCATCACCTAGTTGCTCGCGCAGCGCGCTGGCCAGCCATTCAGGCAAGTTGTGCCGGTGCGGCGCCAGCAGGTCGGCGTCGGTCGCCGCTAGGCAGTGGTCCAGCCAGGTTTTCTCGGTGTCGGTGAGGGCGCTTTTCAAAAAGTCGACATCCCCGGGAAAGGCCAGGATCGCCAGCCGTCGCCACTTAGGCCCACTGCCCGACCGCGCCAGCCATTCCAGCCGCAGGCGCTGGCGCAACGCGGTGTAGACGGTGTCGGACAGCGTGGTGCGCTCGCGCGGCCCCAGCGAACGGTTTTCACGAAAATAGCGCGCGACCACGGCGTCGGCCGGGTGGTCAAATTTGAAAACACGCTCGATTAGCGTGGCGCAGGCTTCTAATAGGGCTTTGGGGTGCATATTCGGATTGTCCCCCCTGCGCCGCTTCGCGGCGCCCCCCCCCGTTCCTGCAGGAAGGGGGACGCACTCTGTGGCCCGGCAAAGCCGGCTCCAAGGGTACCCCGGGCCAACAATCCTCGCACTCCTCAGAAAAATGTGCTTTCTCACTGCGCGGTGGCCGCTGTTACCAATACGTCCTGCACGCAGAGCTTTCATCTCAGAGATCCCGTGGAACCGGCTTTGCCGGGCCACAGGCATCGCCCCTCTAGGGGGAAGAAACGAAGCGGCGCAGGGCGGAGCTGATAATCCTGGGCTATGTCCCAAATTGCCGACCAAGTGCGCCGCAGGCGCACGTTTGCCATCATTTC
>NZ_JAABRQ010000003.1 GCF_011390835.1 Hydrogenophaga sp.
TGAACTCCTAGGCATGTAGAAAAAGAAAGGGCCCCGTCCTGTCGGAGGGGCCCAGTCGGGGTTCAAATCAGGCCAAGGGGGCCATCAACAGGTTAAGCGAGGGGCTTGCCCGAGGGTGCCGTTTCTTCTGGAGGCGAAAAGCGGGCGATCAGCCCCCGGCCAGCAACTTTTTCACATCATCGGCCAGTGCCTGTGCACCCGTGCCGTAGCGGTGGTAGAGGCGCACGCGGCCTTGCGGGTCGTACACATAGCTGCCCGCCGAGTGGTCCATCGTGTAAGCCTCTGGCGAGCTGCCCACCACCTTCTTGTAGTAAATCTTGAAGCTCTTGGCCACCTCGGGCAGTTCCTCTGGCTTGGCGTAGAGCGCGAGAAAGCTGGGGTCGAAAGCGGCCATGTAGGCCTTCATGATCTCGGGCGTGTCGCGTTCGGGGTCGATGCTGACGAACAGGCCCTGCAGGCGATCACCGTCAGCGCCCAGCAGCTGCTTGGCTTGTGCCATCTCGGTCATCGAGGTCGGGCACACGTCGGGGCACTGGGTGAAGCCAAAGAAGATGACCACCACCTTGCCCTTGAAATCGGCCAGGGTGCGCGGCTGCCCGTTGTGGTCGGTGAGCGAGAATCCAGTGGCGTAGTCGGCGCCGGTGATGTCGATGCCGGTGAACGGCACCTTGGTTTCTCCACAGGCCGCCAGCGCCAACGACGCTGCGCCAGCCAACAAGCAACGACGACGGGAAATAGACAGGAATTTCATGGTGGTTTGACCGAAGTGAGGTACCTGGTTCCAGTGCACCGCGGAACCGGCTTTGCCGCGCCGCCAGAGCGTCCCCCTGGAGAGGGTGACGAGCGCAGCGCGGCGCGGGGGGGTGGTCTAAATGTAATGATCGATCAGCAGCGCTGCAAACAGCAGTGACAAATGGATGAGCGAAAAGCGAAAGGTCTTGCGCGCAAGCGCATCGGAGTAATCGCGCCACAGCACGAAAGCGTAGGTGCAGAAGCCGATGCTGAGGATCACCGCGGACAACAGGTAGAACCAGCCGCTCATGCGCATGATGAAGGGCATGAGGCAGGCGGCGAACAACACCACGGTGTAGAGCAGGATCTGCAAGCGAGTGAACTCCGAGCCGTGCGTGACCGGCAACATCGGCAGGCCGGACTTGCGGTAGTCCTCCACCCGGTACAGGGCCAGCGCCCAGAAATGCGGCGGCGTCCAGAGGAAGATGATGAGGAACAGGATCAGCGCCTCGGGCGCGACCACTCCCGTCATCGCGGCCCAGCCCAGCACCGGCGGCATGGCGCCTGAGGCACCACCGATGACGATGTTCTGCGGTGTCAGCGGCTTCAAGATCACGGTGTAGATCACCGCGTAGCCCACGAAGGTGGCAAAGGTCAGCCACATGGTCAGCGGATTGACCCAGAAGTACAGGATGGCTGAACCGGCGGCGCACAGCACGGCCGAGAAGCTCAGCGTGCGCACATTGGTCAGCTCACCTTTGGCAGTCGGCCGCCAAGAGGTGCGCTTCATCCTGGCATCGATGTGCTGCTCGACCACGCAGTTGAACGCCGCCGCAGCGCCGGCCACCAGCCAGATGCCAAAACACGCGATGGCGGCGAGCTGCACGTCAGCCCAGCTCGGCACACCCGGCACCGACAGCACCATGCCGATCAGCGCGCAGAACACGATGAGCTGGATCACGCGCGGCTTTGTCAGCGCGTGGTACTGACGCCAGGCCGAAGGCAGGGCGACAGCATAAGAAGATGCGGTGCTCATGGGGACGATCGTGACAGGTTCAGGGCCTGCGCGGCGCTGGTTTGTTCGACGCTGCGGGTGCTCATCAGCGCGCCGGTCATGAGGATGACGAGCGCCGCCGCCCCACCGGTGTGGGCCACGGCGGCCAGCAGCGGCCAGTCGAGCACCACGTTGGTCAGCCCGCTGGCGAATTGCCAGGCGGCCAGCAGCAGCAAGCCTTTTGCGATCCCGCGCGTGTCAGGTGTCTGCCACAGCAGCCAGGCCAGCCAGCCCATGCCGGCCAACACCACGAAGGCGCTGAGCCGGTGCACATAGTGAATGGCCGTGAGGGCCGCAAACGGCAGTCCGTCGCCGGTGTGGGTCAAGCCGAGTTCGCGCCAGATGGCAAAACCGTGGCGGAAGTCCATCGCTGGCCACCAGCTGCCCTGGCAGGTTGGAAACTCGCTGCAGGCGAGTACCGCGTAGTTGGTACTCACCCATCCGCCTAGCGCAATCTGCAGCCACACAAGTGCGAATACACCGAGCAAGACTTTGCGAACCATGGCCGGCAGCTCGGTACGGCCCGCCCGACCGCGATCGGACAGCTCGTAGGCCACCGATTGAGCGCGCAGCAGGGCCAGCAGGCCCATGCCACCGAGCAGGTGCAGCGTGACGATGGCGGGGAACAGCTTCATGGTCACGGTCAACGCGCCAAAAGCACCCTGCAGGCAGACCCAGACCAAGGTGACGGTGGGCCACCAGAATGAGACCTTCAGCCGCCGCCGCTCGACCCAGCTCACCGCAGCCAGCACCAGGATGAGCACGCCCACTCCCGTGGCAAGGTAGCGGTGGATCATCTCGATCCAGGCCTTGGAGAAGGTGACTGGCCCGGTGGGCATGGCGGCCTGGGCTGCCGCAATCGAATCCTTGGCACCGACCGGGCTCACGCTGCCGTAGCAGCCCGGCCAGTCGGGGCAACCGAGCCCGGAGTCGGTGAGGCGGGTGAAGGCGCCAAACAGGACGAGGTCGAAGGTGAGAAACAGGGTGACCAGGGTCAGCACCCGCAGGCGCTGAGCGGGCGCCGAGTCGCGGTTGCGCAGCCAGACCCAGGCCAGAGGCCCGAGTGCGATCACCACGCCCAGCAACATGATGCGGGCGATGGGGGCGAGGTCGTAGAGCGGCTGGATGTCCATGTCAGTGGTGTCCGACCCCTGCAGGAGCGGTGAGCTCGGGTGTGCGCGGGAGCTTCATATCAAGGGAGGTTACGGCCCGACTTGTCCCAGAACGCAGAGGCGCGCAGAAGGCGGTCCAGGTCTCGCTTGGCCTGCTTGGGATCGAGGTTGGCCGGAAAACGCATCATCCAGTTGCCCAGGGGGTCGACCACATAGAGGTGGTCCTCCAGGCGCTGTCCGGGCGCGGGCTCAAGCCAGCTGGCGATCTCGACGGCGTCGACCTGCAACACGTCGGCGGCTGCAGTGGCCAGTCGCAGCGGCTCGGTGAGCGGTGCCCCTCCGGTGCGAAGCCAGACCCAGTCGAGCCGGTCTTTTTCACGGCCCAGGGTTTCGCGCAGCTGGCGCTGCAGCAGCAGGTGGTCCAGGCATGCGGCGTTGCACGCGCTGTCGGCCACGCTGATCAGCAGCCACTGGTCTTTCAGGCTCGCCAGCGGCACGGTCTGTCCCGCTGCGTTCACGCCGGTGAAAGCGGGAATCGGACGTTGTGGCTGGATCAGCTCACCGTAATTGCGACGTCCTTCGGGACGGATCACGTAATAGGTGAAATACGACGCAATGACGGGCGTGGCACACACCAGGAACAGTGCCAGCATCTTCCATCGACCTGAGCGGGTGACGGCGGCCGAGCGCGCGCTGGCCTGATCCAGCTGCGGCAAGCTGTGCACGGTCAGGGTCAGGGGTTCATCAGGCAGCTGGGCCATGGGACTTGGGCTTTCGGCGAGGGGAGAGAATTTGGAACCAGAGGTAAAGCAGAGCGGCCAGCGCAAACAGCGCGAACCACTGCACGGCGTAGCCATAGTGCTTCTGCACGCCCGCATTCACGCGGGGCCACTCGCGCAAAAGGCCGTCTTCGGTGTCACCGGTCTGCATGACCGAAGCATCCAGAAGGCGCAGACCCGACGCTTCGGCCATCGTAGCCACATCGATATTTTGCCGGATCGGTCCTGGCGTAGGCTCGCCGAGCTCGTATAGCTTGGCTGGTGGCGGGGCCAAACGGCCGTCGATGACTACCTCGCCAGCGGGCGTGTCCACGACGGGTATCCGACTGCGGTCGGTGAAGTCGCGCGGTGTCCAACCTCGCTGCACCAGCACGGCCTGATCGCTCCCGCTCAGCCGCAGCGGTGTGACCAGGAAAAATCCGGTGCGGCCATTCATCTGGCGGTTGTCGAGAAACACGCTGGCCTCAGGCAGCCATTGGCCGCGCAAGCGCACCGATCGATGAATCTCTGCCTGCAGGTCACTCGAAGCGAGCAAACTCTGCTCATTCAGGGCAGGCAACCCGGATCGCTGGTCCACCTTGGCCTGCAGCGCTTCCTTCTGGGCCGCCCGGTCTAGCTGCCAGCGACCGAGCGATGCGGTGATCGCCAGGGTGAGCACAGTGGCTGCCGTCACGACCCAGAAGCGCCGTCCTCGGGTACTCATGGCCAGATCCCCACCCGGGCGGGCGCGGCGCCGATAATGGTGGCCATGAAATATTTTGTGATCGCTGGCTTCGTGGCCATCATCGGCAGTCTGGGCGCGGCGCTGGTCTTCATGATGCGGGGCGGCCAGGGGGGGGATGAAACTACCGACGCCGCCACCCCTCCCCGCAACGGCATGGCTCGCGCCCTGGCGTTCCGGGTGGGGTTTTCGATTTTGCTGTTTCTGATCGTGCTCATCAGTTATTGGATGGGCTGGATCCAACCCACCGGATTGCCGGTTCAGCCCTGAAGAGGCGCTCAGGCCAGTGCCAAGAAAAAAGCGCCGGTCGGCGCTTTTTTCTTGGGCCAGTGGGACGCCGGTACGCCCCGACGATCACATCCAGTAGACCAGGATATAAAGCCCCAGCCACACCACGTCCACGAAGTGCCAGTACCAGGCCGCGCCTTCGAAACCAAAATGGCTCTTGGCGCTGAAGTGACCTTTCTGCAGGCGCAGGGTGATGAACAACAACATCAACATGCCTACAAAAACGTGGAAACCGTGGAAGCCGGTCAGCATGAAGAAGGTAGAGCCGAAGATGCCCGAGCTGAGCTTGAGGTTCAGGTCGGTGTAGGCGTGGTAATACTCGTAGCCCTGCACGCAGAGGAAGACGATACCCAGCAACACGGTCATCCACATGAAGCCGATGGTTTTGGCGCGCTGGCCCGCCTGCAGGGCGTGGTGCGCAATGGTCAGCGTCACGCCTGAAGTCAGCAGTAGGGCAGTGTTGATGGTGGGCAGCCAGAATGGACCCATGGTCTGGAACGGGTCGACGATGCCACCCGGCGACGCGGTAGCACCAGCCTGCACGCTGGGCCAGACCGCGCTGAAGTCAGGCCAGAGCAGCGAGTTCTCAAAATTACCCAGGGCCGGCACCGAGTGAGTGCGCGCCCACCAGAGAGCGGTGAAGAAGGCGCCAAAGAACATCACTTCGGAGAAGATGAACCAGCTCATGCTCCAGCGGTAGGACAGGTCAATCTTGCGACCATACAGACCGCTTTGGCTTTCACCGACCGCATCGCGGAACCACTGAAACAGCACCACAGACCAGAACGTCAGACCGAAGGCCACCGAGTAGGCGCCCCAGCCTGCGCCGTTCACCCATTGCCCCGCGCCCAGAATGACGAAGAACAGACCGATGGAGGCCATCACTGGGTGCCGCGAAGGGCCCGGAACAAAGTAGTACGGCGTGGTGCCGTGTGCGGCTGAAGACATGCTCACTCCTAAACGCTTGTCGCTTGTTTGAATATTGAAATACCGAAATTCGCGATGGTCCGCGGTCAGCGAACCACCCAGTTGACGAGCGCAATCAGGCCGCCCACAAACAACAAGGCCATGACGACGCCGACCACGATGATGTGGATCGGATTCAGGCTGGCAATGTCTTTTTGGTAGTCGGCCTGGCGGCGCACACCCAAAAATCCCCAGAGCACGGCCTTGACCGTGCCCCGAATCGAGCCCTTGCGCTGGTGGATCGGCAGATCGCTCAAACAGCCCCCGCCAACGCTTTGGGTGCCAGCACGGGCGTGCCGGCCACATCCTGTGGCGCGGCAGGAACCTTGCCGCCCACTTCAAAGAAGGTGTAGGACAATGTAATGGTGGACACGTCCTTCGGCAGCTTAGGGTCGATCACGAACGCGACCGGCCATTCTTTCTTTTCACCCGGCGCCAGGGTGTACTGCGTGAAGCAGAAGCACTCAAGCTTGTTGAAATGCGCCATGGCCTGTTTGGGCGCGTAGCTGGGAATCGCCTGCGCTGCCATGGTGCGGTTCTGAATGTTCTGGAACTCGTAGAGCACTGTGGTCAGTTCACCCGGATGTACCTGCAACGAACGAACCTCAGGCTTGAAATGCCAGGGACCGCGCACGTTGACATCGAATTCCACCGTGATAGTACGCGAGCGGTCAACCTGGGTGTTGGAAGGCAGCTTGGGCTTGAGACCAGGCACCTCGCGCTCGGACAGCGCGAGGATGTTGATGCCAGTGACCTCGCAGATGGCGCGGTAGATCGGGACCAGCGCGTATCCGAATGCGAACATGCCCAACGTGATCACGCCGAGCTTGCCCACCATTTTGAAATTTTCGCGCTTCAGTCCCATGGTCGATGCTCTGTTCAAAAGGGTTCGACGGGCTTCAGCCGCCGAACAAGGTCATCTTGCCCACAAAGCCAAGGAAAAAGACCGCCGCCACCGACGCCAGAATCAGCGCCAGGCGGAGGTTGTGTTTCTTTTGTTCGTTCGGGTTCATGGGCAGTGAAGCCAATCAGCCCACCACTTTGGTGGCAGCCGCATTGAGCTTGGGCGGGTTCTCAAAGGTATGGAATGGCGCTGGCGAGGGAACTTCCCACTCCAGGCCTTCGGCACCTTCCCAAGGGTTCTGCGGCGCTTTTTCACCCTTGCCACGCATGGCGGGGATGATCACGGCAACGAAGAAGTAGACCTGGGCAATGCCGAAGGCAAACGCGCCCACCGAAGCGACAGCGTTGAAGTCGGCGAACTGCATCGGGTAGTCGGCGTAGCGACGGGGCATACCGGCCAGACCCAGGAAGTGCATCGGGAAGAAGGTGATGTTGAAGGAAATCATCGACCACCAGAAGTGGATCTTGCCCTTGGTTTCGCTGTACATCACACCGGTCCACTTGGGCAGCCAGTAATAGATGCCGGCGAACATGGCGAACAGGGAACCGGCGACCAGCACGTAGTGGAAGTGAGCCACCACGTAGTAAGTGTCCTGCATCTGGATGTCGATCGGCGCCACCGACAGGATCAGGCCGGTGAAGCCACCCAGCGTGAACACGAAGATGAAGCCAACCGCCCATAACATAGGGGTCTCGAACGTCATCGAGCCTTTCCACATGGTCGCGATCCAGTTGAAGATTTTCACGCCGGTGGGCACGGCGATCAACATCGTCGAGTACATGAAAAACAGCTGGCCGGTCACCGGCATGCCGGTGGTGAACATGTGGTGGGCCCACACGACAAAGGACAGGATGGCAATCGAGCCGGTCGCGTAGACCATGGAGGCATAGCCAAACAACTTCTTGCGCGAAAACGCGGGCACCACCTGACTCACGATGCCAAAGGCCGGCAGGATCATGATGTAGACCTCGGGGTGGCCAAAGAACCAGAAGATGTGCTGATACATCACCGGGTCACCGCCGCCGGCGGGGTTGAAGAAGCTGGTGCCGAAGTGACGGTCGGTCAGCGTCATGGTGATGGCGCCGGCCAGCACGGGCATGACGGCGATCAGCAAATAGGCGGTGATCAACCAGGTCCAGCAGAACATGGGCATCTTCATCAGCGTCATGCCGGGGGCGCGCATGTTGAGGATGGTCACGATGATGTTGATCGAGCCCATGATGGAGCTCGCGCCCAGAATGTGCAGCGCGAAAATGCCAGCGTCCATGCTGGGGCCCATTTGCAGCGTCAGCGGTGCGTAAAGCGTCCAGCCAGCGGCGGGTGCGCCACCGGGCATGAAGAACGAAGAAACCAGCATCAGCGCGGCGGGGATCATCAGCCAGAAGCTGAAGTTGTTCATGCGCGCGAACGCCATGTCCGAGGCGCCGATCTGCAACGGCACCATCCAGTTCGCGAAGCCCACGAAGGCCGGCATGATTGCGCCGAACACCATGATCAGGCCGTGCATGGTGGTGAGCTGGTTGAACAGCCCCGGGTTCACCAGCTGCAGGCCGGGCTGGAACAGTTCGGCACGGATCAGCAGTGCCAGCACGCCGCCCACCATGAGCATGGTGAAAGCGAACAGCAGGTACAGCGTCCCGATGTCTTTGTGGTTGGTCGCGTAGACCCAGCGACGCCAGCCAACGGGAGCGTGGTGGTCGTGGTCATGGCCGTGGGCGTCGTGGTGGTCGAGAACTGCACTCATGATCGATTCCTTTGATGCTCAGTATTTGTTGTGCTGTCGGCGGGTCACGGGCGGGCAGCCAGTACCTCGGCAGGCTGCACGAGCCGCTGGGTCTGATTCGACCAGCTGTTCTTGGTATAGGTCATCACGGCGGCCAGCTCGGTGTCGGACAACTGCTTCCACGCCGGCATGGCGCCATTGTTCTGACCGTTAAGCAACACGTTGATCATCGTGGACTTGTCGGTATCCACCACCACGGCGGACCCATCCAGCGGCTTGATCGGACCAGCTCCCTTACCCTGCGCGCCGTGGCACGCCAGGCAGTTGGCGGCATACACCGACTCGCCACGCTGCACCAGATCAGCCAGGTTCCAGACCTTGGACGGGTCGTCTGCCGCAGCGGCCATCGCCTTTTTCTGGCCATCGACCCAGGCGGTGTACTCGTCAGCGGTCACCACCTTGACGTGGATCGGCATGTAGGCGTGCTCCTTGCCGCACAGTTCAGCGCACTGACCATAGTAGTCACCCGTCTTCTCAGCGCGGAACCAGGTGTCGCGCACAAAACCGGGGATAGCGTCCTGTTTGACGCCGAAAGCCGGCACCATCCAAGCATGGATCACGTCGTTGGCGGTAGTGATGATGCGCACCTTCTTGTCCACGGGCACCACCAGCGGGTTGTCGACCTTGAGCAGGTAGTTGTCGGTAGGCGGCGGATTGCCGCTGCTCGACATCACACGATGGCTGTTGTCCAGGGTGGAGAGAAAGCCGATGCCCTCACCCTCACCCTTGATGTAGTCGTAGCCCCATTTCCACTGCATGCCGGTAGCCTTGATGGTCAGGTCGCTGTTGGTGGTGTCCTTCTGGGCTACCAGCACCTTGGTGGCTGGCAGCGCCATGCCGATCACGATCAGGAGCGGCACGATGGTCCAGCCGAGCTCAACCCAAATTGGCTCGGCCAGCACCTGCGACTTGTGACCCACCGATTTGCGGTGCTTCAGGATGGAATAAAACATCACGCCGAAAACGATCACGAAGATCACGGCGCAGATCACCATCATGAACCAGTGCAGCCAGTGCTGCTCTTCGGCGATCTTGGTGACTGCCGGCGCAAAGTTGAGCTGGTTCACGGCCGGGCCACCGGGCAGGTCATTGACCTTCTGGGCCAGGGCGGTGCCCCAGGCACCCGCCGTGAACGCCAGCGCGATGACTGCCGAGCGCCAAGCCGCGCCTTGTTTCCCTGGATTCACCACCGACTTCATGGTCTTGCTCACGTTTTCCGCCTCGAAGAATATAAGTATTGATTTATATCAACACCGATTAGAACAAATTTTTCCGCCTTCGCCCAGCCAAACCTGCCAGCACCGAGCGCGTTTCCCAACTTCACCCAGCCCTCAACGCCTGCCGAATCTCCTTGGCCAGCACCGGGCGCAGATCGGACCGCAAATAACGACCGACCCGCACCGAGCGGCCCCCGGCGCGCAGCTCCACCAGACCGTGCCCGGTGCGAGGCTCGACGCGCACCCAGTCACGCGCAAACTCACAGCGCTCGGTTCGGCCTGCGCTCTCCAGCTCCACGACCAACTGGCCTTCTTGAACGCTGATGCGCTCTCCGTCGGCCGCGTGGCGCGCATAGACCAGAAACGCGGTGGCGAGTGCCGCCAGCTCCAGTGCCGCAAAAGGCAGCACCAGCACCGCCCCCTGAAACCAGAAGAACAGTGCCACCGACAGCGACAGGGCACTCAGCAAACCGAAGGTCAGACCCAGCTGGGCCGGGCTGACCGAACAGTTGCGTCTCAGGATCCAGTGCAAGCCGTCTGCAGATGCTGTTGCCAATCGGAACGAATTGCTGGATTGAACCACCACCGACTCCAGTCAATGCGCCCACACCCAGCTGGGTATGGCGTTGATCAGGGAAGATGCCCCAGATACGTTGAATTCATGCAATTGTAGCGAGCACCGGCAGCCCGCTGGACTGCAAAGGCGCCACTCCCGAGTAGGACAAGGTGGCATGGCTCTTAGCGCCGCATCAGCGCCGACCCGAACGCAACATGGCCCGCATGTCTTGCATCGACACCGCTGCCTCACCGGCCGGGCCCTTGGGAGGTTTTGGCGCGGCCTTGAAGGCATGGCCGTAGATCAGCTCTACCGTCATCACCAGCCGGCCGTCGACATCGCGCGGCAAGCCGGCTTCGAGGGCATCGACCAGGGCCTGGCGCCAGCGGCGCGTCCTCAGGCCGGGATGGCGGGCGGCGTGCAGGTTGCGCCCTAGCGAACGCAGGTCATCCAGCAATGTGCTGCCCGAGCTGTAGGTGAGTGTCAGCCGCTCCATGTCCATTACCGGCTCGGCAAACCCGCTGTGCACCAGCATGTCGCCCCAGTCGTGCATGTCGGTGAACGGGTGGTGGGGCAGGGGCCAGCCCTGCTGGCTGAACACGCTCCGCAGCTCGCGCAAGGTGTCAGGCCCCAGGCAAGAGAACATCAAAAACCCGTTGGTCTGGATGTGGCTGTTCCATTGGCGCAACAGCTTCTGGGGTTGCGGTTCCTGGTGCAAGACCAAGTTGGCCCACAACATGTCGACCTGGGTCTCCTGTTCGGCGAGAGGCGGCGCCCGGTGGCGACCCCACAACAGCGGGTTCCACGAGCGGCCACCCGCTGGCTGCAGAGCGTTCAGGGCGGCGGGCCCGGCGTCGGCAACGACCCAGCAAGCGGCGTCGGGAAACAGACCGCGCAGGCGCCGGTGCGCTTCGATGCCGCCCTGCAGCGGCTCCCAGTGCAACCAGCTGGCGGGCGGGTGGCGGAACCACTGCAGCCGATCGACCATGCGCGAAGCCACCTCTTCGTGCAGCCACGGACTTTGCGCGCGCGGCAGGCGGCGCCAGCGGCGTGCGGCCACGGCGTCAAGATTAGGAACCGGTGGTTCAGCTTCGGTGGGTGGGGACAAGCGGACTACCAAGATGGGGGATGTGAGCGGGACGCGTCACGCCGAAAGGCAGCGCTGAGCCCTATTGTTGGTCCGATGTTAAAGACCTTGTGGCGAGCGGCAGGCCTGGGACCTGGCATTTGTCAGGTTTGCGGCCGCTGGCCGGCACACCCCATTTGCGATGGCTGCGTGCGCCGATTCGGCACGCCACGGATGCGCTGCATCGCATGCGCCGCTCCGCTGAACCGCGCCGAATCGCTGTGCGGCGCCTGCCAGGTGCGCGATGAATCGCACGCCCTGCCCCGCTGCGTGGCGGCGGTGGACTATGCGTATCCGTGGGACAACCTGATCGCCCGATTCAAGTTTCGCGACGAGCCTGGCTGGGCCAGACCCCTGGCGCAGCTCATGGTGCAAGCGCCAGACACGCTGGCTTTGTTGCGATCCAGCGACTGGCTGGTGCCGGTGCCCTTGAGACCTGCGCGGCTGGCCAGCCGTGGCTACAACCAGGCCTGGGAGCTGGTCAAGGCCCTGCGGACCTTGCAACCCGATGCGCCGGCTGGATTGGCCGATGCTCTGGTGCGGCTAAGTGACGCACCAGACCAGCACAGCCTGCCGCGCGAGCAGCGGCTGCGCAACCTGCGCGGCGCGTTCGCCGCACACCCCGACCACGTCGTTCACCTGCAAGGCCGCCGGGTGCTGCTGGTCGATGACGTGAGCACGACCGGCACCACGCTGC
Organism: Hydrogenophaga sp.; assembly: GCF_011390835.1. Classification (GTDB taxonomy): domain Bacteria; phylum Pseudomonadota; class Gammaproteobacteria; order Burkholderiales; family Burkholderiaceae_C; genus Hydrogenophaga. Next base: position 11,936 of record NZ_JAABRQ010000003.1, read on the forward strand.
GCAGTGCCGCCATGGCCCTGCGCCAGGCTGGCGCCATGGAAGTCAACGCCCTGGTAATCGCACGCACCCTGCGCCATTGACAAGAGGCAGGCCACCTGCACGCGGGGTCGAACCGACACCCTGTCAGATCTGACGTGACACGGGCAGCGCGGACAATACATCCGGCGGTATCATTTGCCACGCAGGGAGAGCCAAGAAGATCCGAACACGGATCCGCTCTGATCATGGGCCATCGCCCATCACCACCCTGCCCGATGTTTCACATCGTCCTCGTTGCTCCCGAGATCCCGCCCAACACGGGCAATGTGATCCGCCTGTGCGCCAACATCGGCTGCACGCTGCATCTGGTGGAGCCCCTGGGCTTCTCGATGGACGACAAGCAGATGCGCCGGGCCGGCCTCGACTACCACGAGTACGCCGAGATCAGGCGACACAGCAGCTGGGACGCGCTGCTCGCGGCCGAGCAGCCCGACCCGAAGCGGCGCTTTGCACTCACCACCCGCGGCAGTCACAACCTCTTCGACACCCCCTTCCAGCCAGGTGACTGGCTGGTATTCGGGTCCGAAACCCAAGGCCTGCCTGAGGCGATCCGCGAGCAGTTTCCTGCCGAGCAGCGCCTGCGCCTGCCCATGCGCGCGGGGCAGCGCAGCCTCAACCTGTCCAACGCGGTGGCGATCTCAGCGTTCGAGGCGTGGCGCCAACAACGCTTCCAAGAGGGCAAAGCGTGACAAAACACACCGATTTCCTGGGGAGCTGGCCCAACCACTTGGGGGCATCCGGCCGGAGAATATCGGCTTATCTTTTGGTGTGCCGCCTGTCCCAATCCACAGCCGACACCCACCCAACAGCGGCTTACCCAGCCGCGCGGAGACTGCCTTGATCACCACCCTTGCCCGGATGCTCGGCATTCAGCCCAGCAACCGCATGCCGGTGCGAAGCGCGCCCAGCCTGAAGACCCTGCTCGCGATCCGTCAGGCCTTGCTGGCCTGCATCGTGGACTGCGACACCACCGCTTCTGAACGCCTGCGCCACAAGATCGGCCACACCCAGACGCCGCAAGAGCTCTGGATGCTGCGCAACGACGCCTACCAGCTCATCGCCCAGCGCCACAACCAGACCGTAGCGGCCGAGCGCATCAACGAACTGATCGAGCACTTCGAAGGCTGGGTCGATCCCAAACAGTTGGTGCGCATCGGCTGATGCTCGGACCCGGTCAGGGGTAGCGGCGTACCAGCGACTCGGCCACGCAAACCGGCTTCTCCACGCCTTCGCGTTCCACCGCCACACCCCAGGTCATCTGCATGCCATTGCCGTCAATCGGTTGGGCTGTCAAGAGCGTCATGCGAGCGCGCAGTCGGCTGCCCACCGGGACTGGCGCGGTGAACCGCACCTTGTTGAGCCCGTAGTTCACGCCCATGGCGGACTGGCGCACCGTCAGCGCCGATTCGAAGAACACGGGCAGCAGCGACAGCGTCAGAAAGCCGTGCGCGATCGGCGCTCCAAACGGGCCTTGCTGCGCCCGCGCTACGTCCACATGGATCCACTGGTGGTCGCCCGTCGCCTGGGCGAACAGGTTCACCTGTTCCTGGGAGATGGTGACCCAGTCGCTCACCGCCACTTCCTGGCCGACACACGCGGCCAGGTCGGCCAAGGTTTCAAAGGTTTTCATGGAACTGACTCTAGTGGTGCCTTGAGCACCCGCCTGTCTGAGTCGGGACAGCGATCCGCGCAGCGGTAGAGCACGGAGGCTCTATTGCTCCAGCCACTCTCGGATGCCCTGCCACTGCAGCAGATCCTTCTCGACCCGGCTCGGCGCAACATCGAACAAGGTGAGCCCGCGCGCGGCGAGATGGATGTAGTTCTGCGTGTCGCGCAGGTAGCCGAGCACGGGCAGCCCGAGGCTGTCCACAAACTCGTGCAGCTTATCGGCCGCAATCGTGCGCGCATCCACCCGCATGCCCACGATCCCAATCTGCAATTTATCAGCGTGTCGCGATTCGGCCAGCTCGTCCAGAAAGGCGCGTGTGGCGTAGATGTCGAAGATGCTGGGCTGCAGAGGCACCAGGATCTTGTCGGCCAGCTTGAGCACATCCTTGAAGCGCCAGCCGTGAAGGCCAGCCGGGGTATCGAGCACCACATGGGTCGTGTCCCTTGGCGGGCGGGCGATCAGGTCGGCCGAGACCGCCCAGGTGTTGATCGGTCGCGCCTGTGGCGGGCGCAGCCGCAGCCACAACGCCGATGACTGCTGCCGGTCGGCATCGCCCAGCATCACCGCATGGCCCTGGCTGGCGAAGTAGCCGGCCACGTTCGTCGACAGCGTGGACTTGCCCACGCCTCCCTTGGGATTGGCCACCACCACCACTGGCATAAGAAGCTCCTCGGAATCTGGGTTTGAAGCGCAATGTTACGCCTTGTGTCTCAGTGAAACGCGTCCCAGACCAGCTTGATGCCAGTGAGAAACATGCCCAAATACACCAAGCGGTAGAACAGTCGAGGCTGGATGCGGTGAGCGATCCGCACACCCAGCCACACGCCCAGCGGCGCCAATGGCAGCAGAACCAGCGAAGTCAGCATGTTCTGCACATCGAGCAACCCCAGCCAAGCGTAGGGCACCCATTTGGCCAAGTTGATGAAGAAATAAAAGAACGCCATGGTGCCGGTGAACAGCAGAGGCGAGAGCTCGAGCGGAATCACGTAGGCGTTGAGCGGCGGCCCGCCGGCATGGGCGATGAAGCTGGTGAAACCCGAAGTCACGCTCAGCAAGCGGCCGAGCCAGCGTGGCGGCGGCGGCGCATCTGGCCTCGGCGGAAACAGCAGGCGCTGCGCCAGAAACACCAACGTGAACACACCCACGATGCCAGCCACCCAGCGCGGTTCCAGTAGCTTGAACAGCGCGGCACCAATCACGATGCCGATCAGGCCATAGGGCAACAGGAACTTCAGCAACTGGCGGTCAACGTTGTTTCGGAAAGCCGCCATACCCAGCAGATCCATGAGCAGCAGCACCGGCATCAGAATCGCCGCTGCCTGCGGCACCGTCACCGCAATCGCCATCATGGGCACGGCCAGCGAGCCAAAACCCGCGCCAAAGCCGCTTTTGCTGATGCCCAGCAGCAGCACCGCGGGAACCGCCACAGCGTAGAAAAACGGATCGGTGTTGATCAGCATGGTGGCGCGAGCATAAGCGGGCGAAGCGCCTCGCGTGGCCCACCAGGTGCGCCCCATGGACCACAATAGCGGTCATGTTCAATCCGTCCCAGGCCGACGTCAGGCGTTTTTTCTGCGGCGTTTACCGCAAGCAACTCGGCGCCGAGCCCATGCAGGCGATCGAAACCTTGGCAGCCCAGTGGATCACCGAGCACCCGGCCTACCACTCCGAACTGGCCGACGAGGCCTCAGCCCTCGAGCGCATGGGCGAGGCCCAGACCACCGCCGAGAATCCGTTCTTGCACCTGTCGATGCACCTCTCGATCAGCGAGCAATGCAGCATCGACCAGCCGCTCGGCATCAGGCAAGCGGTGGAGCTGCTGGCAGCGCGCCGCGGCGACCTGCACGCCGCCCACCACGAGGTGATGGAGTGCCTGGGCCGCATGCTGTGGGAAAGCCAGCGTGCGGGTCGCCCCCCTGACGGCGAGGCATACATCGAGCAGGTGCGCCAGCGCGCGACGAGGGACTGACCCCCCTGCGCCGCTTCGCGGCTCCGTCTGTGGGTTGAACAAACCAGTTCCACTGCTTGTGCTGGTCCGAGCCCCGCGCTGCAGACAGATGTTCGCAAAGTCCACAAAAAAGCCGCTCGGTGAGCGGCTTTTGGGGATAGGTAATTTGCGCTTCAGCGGAAGCGCGACTGTGGCACCACCGAGAGCTCGGTGTCCAGGGTGGACAGGTACTTGGCCATCTCACGCATTTCGGCGTGCGAATACTGCTTGGCGATGCCGGACATGATGGCGTTGTTGCGGCCCACCACCTGGTTGCCCTCGACCGTGTAGGCCTTGAGGGCCACGTACAGGTAGTCAGCGTGTTGGCCAGCCAGCTTGGGATAGCTAGGGTCGATCGGCTTGCTGAAATTGGCCCCGTGACAGGACGCGCAAGCGCCTTTTTCAATCAGCGCCGCCGCCGTCACGCTCGCGGCCTTGGGTGTCTCGGGTGCGGTCTTGTCGGCGTGCGACGCGTAGTACGCAGCGAGGTCGGCCATGTCCTGCTCGGACAGCGCTGCGGCAATACCGCGCATGGTCGGGTGCTTGCGATCGCCCTTCTTGTAGGCGGTCAGCGAAGCCACGATGTACTTGTCCGACTGACCCGAAATCTTGGGCACCTTGTGGATTTCCGGGAAGCTGTTCTGGTAGCCCGGAATGCCATGGCAGCCGATGCACATCTCGGCTTTCTGTTTGCCGGCTTGCACGTCGCCCGTTGCGCCCTGGGCCATGGCGGCAGTCCCCATCATCGCGAGCGTCGCGGCGGTGACAAGGGTACGAACGGAGGCGGTCAACAGGTGGATCATTTTGCTAGCACAATGAGATGAACGTTGATAAAAATCAACTTCCGATTATATAGACCCGATTCGGGGTCTTCCCGCAATGCCCCCCGCCATGGGCACAGGCCGCCACTGTCCCACCCAGCTGACCTAACCGCACACCCACCATGAAATTCCAAGGCTCCGAGAATTACATCGCCACCCAGGACCTGATGCTGGCCGTGAACGCCGCCATCACCCTCAAACGCCCGCTGCTGGTCAAGGGCGAGCCTGGCACCGGCAAGACCATGCTGGCCGAAGAGGTGGCCCAGTCGCTGAAACTGCCGCTGCTGCAGTGGCACATCAAGAGCACCACCAAAGCACAACAAGGCCTGTACGAATACGACGCAGTTTCGCGCCTGCGCGACTCCCAGCTTGGCGACGAAAAGGTCAAGGACATCCACAACTACATCGTCAAGGGCGTGCTGTGGCAGGCCTTCACTGCCGATGAGCCAGTCGCGCTTCTGATCGACGAGATCGACAAGGCCGATATCGAGTTTCCCAACGACTTGCTGCGCGAGCTCGATCGCATGGAGTTTTACTGCTACGAGACGCGCGAGTTGGTGCGCGCCAAACACCGGCCGCTGGTCTTCATCACATCCAACAACGAAAAAGAGCTGCCCGACGCCTTTCTGCGTCGCTGCTTCTTCCACTACATCAAGTTCCCCGATGCCGAGACCATGCAGCGCATCGTCGACGTGCACTTCCCAAATCTCAAGAAGGAGTTGCTGGCGGCAGCCATGAAGACCTTCTTCGACGTGCGCAACCTGCCCGGCCTCAAGAAAAAGCCCAGCACAAGCGAGCTGCTGGACTGGCTCAAGCTGCTGATGGCCGAAGACATCCCGCTCGAAGCGCTGCAAAGCGCCGACAGCAAAGTCAGCATCCCGCCGCTGGTGGGCGCCTTGTTGAAGAACGAGCAGGACACCTCCTTGTTTGAGAAGCTGGTGTTCATGAATCAGAGAAATCGGTGAGAACTGGCCTCCACGCTCCGCCGCTGCGCGGGTCGCTGCCCTCCGAGGGGGCTGACCCGGCTTGGGACGGCACGGCGCCGAATCACATCGCTGCAAGTCCGCTACAGGGTTTTGTACAGCCCGTGATCCTGAGCGACCACGGCATCCGCCTGGAGCCGTTGGCCCCGTCGCACGAAGCAGGTCTGAGCGAGGCGGCGGCCGACGGCGAATTGTGGAACTTGCGCATCACCTCGGTGCCCGCGCCCGGCGAGACACGTGCCTATATCGATACCGCCTTGGAGATGCGAGAAGCCGGGGAGCGCTTGGCCTTCGCGGTGATCGATGAGGCCTCGGGCAAAGTGCTGGGTAGCACCAGTTACCACGATATCCTGCCGGCGGTGAAGCGGGTGGAGATTGGCTACACCTGGTACGCCAAGCGCACGCAGCGCAGCCACGTCAACACCACCTGCAAGCTGCTCATGATGGGCCACGCGTTCGACACCCTGGGCTGCCGCACCGTGGGCTGGCGCACCGACAACTTCAACTTCGCTTCGCAACAGGCGATCGAGCGCCTGGGCGCACGCAAAGATGGCGTGATCCGGGGCCATGCGATGCGGCGCGACGGCACCATCCGCGACACCGTGATCTACAGCATGATTGCGGGCGAATGGCCCGAGGCCAAGGCACAGTTGCGGTACCGCCGCAGCCTGCATGTAGGCTGACGCACGCGCCGCCTGCCAAAGGAATCCGACATGCTGATCGATTTTTTCTATACCCTGCGCTCGGCCAAGTTGCCGGTTTCGGTCAAGGAATACCTGATGCTGCTGGAGGCCTTGCAGGCCGATGTGGTGGGGCCACGCAACCCCGATGCCTGCAGCATGGACGACTTCTACTTCCTCAGCCGCACCGCGCTGGTGAAAGATGAAAAGCACTTCGACAAGTTCGACCGCGCGTTCGCCGCCTACTTCAAGGGCGTGGAGATGATCGCGGACTTCACCAAGCCCATTCCGGCCGACTGGTTGCGCCAGGAGATCGAACGCATCCTGTCCGAAGAGCAGAAGGCCAACGCGCCCAAGATGGACTGGGACGAGCTGATGGAGACGCTCAAGAAGCGGCTGGAAGAGCAGAAAGAGCGCCACGAAGGCGGCAGCAAGTGGATCGGCACCGGGGGCACCTCGCCCTTTGGAAACAGTGGCCAGAATCCGCAAGGAGTGCGCATCGGTGGCAAGGGCGGCAACAAGAGCGCGGTCAAGGTGTGGGAGCAGCGCGCCTACCGCGACTACGACGATTCGCAAGAGCTCGGCACACGCAACATCAAGGTGGCACTGCGGCGTCTGCGCAAGTTCGCGCGCGAGGGCAATGATCTGGAACTCGACCTGCCAGACACCATCCGAAGCACAGCGGCCAACGCCGGCTGGCTGGACATCAAGATGATCCCGGAGCGGCACAACAACGTGAAGGTGCTGCTGCTGATGGACGTGGGCGGCACGATGGACGAGCACATCCAGCGCGTCGAAGAGCTGTTTTCAGCCGTCAAGAGCGAGTTCAAGCACCTGGAGTTCTACTACTTCCACAACTGCGTCTACGACTTCATGTGGCGCAACAACCGCCGTCGCTACGCCGAAAAGTTTCCGACCTGGGACATCATCCGCAAGTACAACAAGGACTACAAACTGATCTTTGTGGGTGACGCGACCATGAGCCCCTACGAGATCCTGCAGCCCGGCGGCAGCGTGGAGTACAACAACGAAGAGGCTGGCGCGGAATGGATGCAGCGGCTGACCCACGCATTCCCGAAGTTCGCCTGGATCAACCCGGAACCTCAGGGCGTGTGGCAGTATCGACAGAGCATCAGCATCATCCAGCAGCTCGTGAGTCAGCGCATGTTTCCGCTGACCCTCAAAGGTCTGGAAGACGCGATGCGGATGCTCTCGAAATAGCTGTTGCATGAACCTTTTCCTCCTGCGCCGCGTCCTGCGGGCGCGGTGGCACCTGCTGGGGTGCGCGTTTTGTCTGCCGGTGCTGGGTTTCGCCCAAGCGCCGAACACTCCCACGCCTGCGGCTGAACCGACCACCAGCGCAGCAGCGAGTCCGAGTCGCAAGGACAAGCCGAGTGACGAACCGGTCTACCGCTTCGGCATCGAGCTCCAGACCGAATCCAAGGATTTGCGCGAATTCCTTCTGCGGCACATGGAGTTGCAGCGATTTCGCACCCTGCCCGACCTGGACGCCAGCGAACTCGCCCGTCTGGTGGACAAGGCGCCGGACAACATCGGCGACCTGCTGGGCACGCTGGGCCACTTCAATCCCCAGGTCGAGGTGCTGGACCTGGCGCAAGATAGCGCCTTCCCCTTGGGCACGCTGCGCCTGAAGGTCGACCCCGGGCCCTTGACACGGGTGGAGTCGGTGCTGATTGCGTTCCGCGGTGAAATCGCCAGCCGACCCGAGGCGGCCGAGCAGCGCGCCGCCATCCAGAGCGCCTTCTCCATGAAGGCGGGCGACCGGTTCACCCAGGCCGACTGGGCAAGCGCCAAGACCGCTGCCCTGCGCCAACTCACAGCCCGGCGCTACCCGGCCGGACGCATCGACGGCAGCCTGGCCGATGTCGATCCCACCAACCACACGGTACGCCTTGCCTTGGAGCTCGACTCTGGCTTGCCAGTGCAGATCGGGGCGGTTCGGGTGGAAGGCACCGAGCGCTACGAAGGCAGCGACGCCGAAAATCTGGTGCGCCTGGCTGGCCTGTTGCCCGGCAGCGACTACGACCTCGTCAACCTGCAGGAGGCGCAGCGCCGCATTGCCGAAACCGGCTATTACGACTCGGTGTTCGTGTACGTCGATCCTGGCACCGATGCTCAGGTCGCGCCCGTGGTGGTGCAGGTGCGCGAAAGCAAGCTGAAAAAACTTGTCCTGGGCATCGGCGCCAGCACCGACAGCGGTGCACGGCTGTCCATCGAACACATCCACAACCGGGTGCCGGGCATCGGCTGGCGCGCGGCCAACAAGCTGCTGATCGAGCGCGACGACCAGCTGTTCACTACCGACTGGACCCGCCCGGTCGATGAGCGGGGATGGGGCTGGTTCGTGGGCGGCCAGCTGGCGCGCCAGATCGATGGCTTTGACACCACCACCAGCCAGCGCCTACGGGTGGGGCAATCGCAGACCGACCCCCTCCTGGACCGCAGCTTTTACCTGCAGTTCGACCGCGCGTTGTCGAAAAACTCGCAAGACGCCACGCTCGGTTCGGACGGCGCGGAATCGTCCTTGTCGGCGAACTACGCGTGGACTAGGCGGCGTTTTGACAACCTGCTACAGCCCAACGATGGGCACGGCTGGGCGGTGGAGTTGGGTGCGGGCACGACGATCACACCCATCCGCCGCCCCTTTACCCGCACGCGCGTGCGCTGGCTCGGCCTGTGGCCCATCGCCTCGGGCCAGGCCACCACCGACCAGTCCACGGCGGCAGCGCTGGGTGAGGCCAAGCGTGCGCCGGTGAGCAGCAACGCCGGGCGCCTGGCCTTGCGCCTGGAGGGGGGTGCTGTGTTGGCGCAGTCCGATGCGCCGATTCCTGAAACGCAGCTGTTCCTCACCGGCGGTGACAACACCGTGCGCGGCTACGGCCTGCGCTCCATCGGCATACCTCAATCCGATGGCGGCGTGCAGCCCGGTCGCTATCTGGCCGTCGCCAGCCTGGAGTGGCAGCGCCCCCTGGTGCGCAAAGGTGTGCGCACCCCGTTTGAAACGGTGCTGTTCGTAGACGCCGGCGCCGTGGCCGACCAACCTGGGGACCTGCGCATGCAGTGGGGGGTCGGTGCTGGCCTGCGCTACAACAGCCCGGTCGGGCCCTTGCAGTTGGACCTGGCTTACGGTCTGGATCCCAAGCGCCTGCGCCTGCACCTGAACGTGGGCTTCGCGTTCTGAGCCGCCGCATGACACGACCACCGAACGAGGCCGAGGCGCCAGTGCCAGTGGTAGCAGGGCGCCACTCGATTCGCAGCCTGGCGCGGGGCGTGGGGCGTGCATTCAAAGGCCTGGGCTGGTTGGGCGTGTGGCTGCCCGGTACCCTAGTGGCCTTGCTGCTGGCGGCCTTGGTGGTGGTCTGGGTCTGGAGCGGCACACCAGGCTCGCTGGCGCAAGCGCTGGGCTGGGCCCAGGCCTGGACAGAGGATCAGCCTCCCGAGGCTGGGCGTCTGCAGGCCACCAGTGTGCAGGGCAGCCTGCGCGAGGGCGGGCGGATCGAGGGCCTGCAGTGGTCGCAACCGGGCCTGGACGTGCAAGCTCTCGCTGTGCGACTGCGCTGGAGTCCCAGCCTCATCCTGCAGGCCCTGCGCGGCAAGGGTGTGCAGATCGACGAACTGGCCATCGGCGAACTGCGCGTACAAGACAACCGGCAGCCTTCGCCCACAGTGCCGCTGGAATCGCTGGCCTTGCCGGTTCGCCTGAGCGTGCCCTGGTCGCTGGACCGCTTGGTGCTGACCGGCAATGCAGCGCTGGAGCTGAGCCAGCTCAAGGGCCTGTACCGCTACGGCGTGCTGGAACCGGACAGCCCGCCCAGCCAAGGCCTGGTGCCGGGCGCGGATGCCGCACACCAGCTCACGCTGGACTCCCTGCAACTGGCCCAGGGCCGCTACAGCGCGCAACTCGTGCTCGGCGCGCTGGCACCGATGCCACTCAAGCTGAGCCTGCTGGGCGATGTGCAAACCAGTGTGCCCGGCGGGCAGAGCCTCACCTTGAGGGCCACCGCCGATATGATGGGCACGCTGTCTGGCGCCAGCGCCTCGCTGGCCATAGAGGCCCGGGCTCAGCCCGCGAACAGCGCTGGCGCCAGCCCTACGCTGGTGGCCAGTGCCACCGTGCGCCCCTGGGCCAGTGAGCTGACCCAGATGGTGGAGCGGGCCAGCGCCACCACCCGCGAGCTGGACCTGTCCTCGCTCTGGCCGCAGGCACCGCGGACCAAGCTGTCGGGCACGATGAGTGCTGCACCAAAAAACGGCGCCTGGCAGGCCAGTGCCCGCCTTGACAACCGCGACAGCGGCCCCTGGGACCAGCAGCGCCTGCCGGTCCAATCGCTGCGCGCCGAGGTGGAGCAGCGCGAGAGCCGCTGGGTGGTTCCCAGCCTGAGCGCGCGCATCGGCCAGGGCGAAATTCAGGCCCGTGGCGCTTTTCAACCCGCCGCCGGTTCTAAGCCCGCGACCTGGGAAGGCGACGTGACCGTGGTGGGCCTGAGCCCGGCGCTAGTCTGGAGCACGCTGGCACCGCTCGCGCTCGATGCCCAGTTGCGGGCCAGCACCGGCGCGGCGCAACCCGATGCGATCGCACTCGACGCGCGCGTGCTGCCCTCGGACAGGCAGCCTTCGCGAGCAGCCCAGGGTCTGCGCATGCGCGAGGTTCAGGTCACTGGCCAATGGCTGGCCGCGGGCGGCGTGGGCGGCGTGCTCGACCTGACGCAGGCCGTTGTCGACGCCGCTGGCCTGCGCGCCACCGCCCAGGGGCGCTTCGATGTGGCCGCGCGGGCGTTCAAAGGCCAGGCCAGTTTGACCCTGCCCGGTGCCCAGAGCTCCTTCCAGGGATATCTGGGGCATGCGCAAGGCAATGGCGATCTGTCCCTGAACATCACGGATGCCGCCCAGCTACTGGCCTGGGCCCGCAGTCTGCAGACGCTGCCAATGGCCGGCCCGGCCATTGCCGCCTGGCTGAAGGCACAACCGCAGTTGAACACCTTGCAAATCGCCGGCAGCGGGCAGCTGAAAGCGACATGGCAAGGCGGTCTGGCCGAACTGGGTTTTCCGGCGCCGGGCACACCGGCCGCCGCCGCACGCGGCGCGCCATTGCAGCTGCAGGTCACGCTGGATGTGCCGAAGCTAGGTGGCCAGCTGCCGACGCCCCAGACCGGCACCAGCACAGCGAGCGCGGCCAAGCCCACCCCCTGGTCGGTGCAAGGGCTGCGCTTTGACGCCCGAGGCAGCCTAGCCGACCTCGCGCTCAAGCTGCAGGGCGACGCCGCGCTCGCGCCCTGGAACGGGTCGATCAACACCCAGGCCCGCCTGAAGAACGCGCTCGCGGGAATGGGTCTGTCCACCACCACGCCGACAACAGCCACCAGCCAGCTGGACCTTGCCGCGCTGCAGCTCCAGGTGCAGGACGCCTCCAGATCCGATCGCCGCGTCGACTGGCAGATCCGCAGCGAGCAAGCGCTGGCGCTCAGCTGGGTGTCGACACCGGCCGGGCTCCAGCTGCAGGCCAGGCCAGGCCGCCTGCAGGCGCTGCCCACCTTCCAGTCGCTCAAGCCGCCTGGCGCAAGAACCAAGCTGAGCGGCAACAATCCGCCCGCCGGTCCGGCGGCGAAAACGCCACTCACCCTGGCCTGGGACGCCATCCGCTGGCAGGGTGAGGCGATTGAGACGCGCGGCCGCCTCAGTGGCCTGCCGCTGTCGTGGATCGACGCGTTGGCCACCGCCGAGGGTGCCAGCAGCGGCCCCATCACCCAGGCCGGCGTGCGTGGCGACATCGTGTTCGACGGCACCTGGGATGTGCTGTTGCCGGCAGCAGGCGCCAGCGGCGCACCGTTGCGTCTGGACGCGCAGCTGCTGCGCGCCAGCGGCGACCTGTCGGTGCAGACCGAGCCATCGGGCAGCGGCTCGGCCCTGGCTGGCGCCGCCCGCGCGCCCGTGCAAGCCGGCGTGCGCGACGCCCGACTGATCCTCAACGCCCAGGGCCGCACGCTGAACGCCAGCCTGCTCTGGGACAGTGAGCGGCTGGGCCAGGCCACGGCTGGCGTTCGCACCGAATTCAACGCCGGTGCGCAGGCAGCGCCGGGCGAGAGCCTGCTCGATGCCTGGTGGCCTGCCAGCTCGCCCATCGAGGGCTCGCTCAAAGCCACGCTGCCCCAGGTGGGTGTCTGGTCGGCGCTTGCGCCGCCAGGCTGGCGCATGCGAGGCACGCTCAAGGCCGAGGCCACGGTCGGCGGCACCCGTGGCGAACCCAAACTGCGCGGCAGCCTGGAAGCCGAAGAGCTGGCGCTGCGCTCGGTGGTCGACGGCATCGAGTTTTCCAACGGCCGACTGCGCGCGACACTGGACGACGAGCGCATCACCATCGAACGCCTCACGCTGGACGGCCCCTCCGGCAGCGAACCAGGTGGCAGCCTCGAGGCCAGGGGCCAGGCCCAGTGGCGCGCCCCCACACCCGGCGCACCGCGCGAGCCCCTGATCGACCTGGAGGTGCGCACCCAACAGCTGCGCGTCTCGACCCGCCCCGACCGCCGCCTCACGCTCTCGGGCGAAGTCAAGGCGCAGCTGGCTGGGCCGCGCCTGAACGTGCGCGGCAAGCTCACCGCCGATTCCGCGATGTTCATCCTGCCCGACGAGCTGGCGCCCACCCTGGGCGACGATGTGATCGTGCGCGGCGGGCGCAGCCTGCCCCAGGGCACGTCGACCGCGGTGCCGATCGAGCCCGACATCGAAGTCACCATCGACCTGGGCCAGCAATTCGAGGTGCGCGGGCGCGGGCTCAAGACGCGTCTGGCCGGCCTGCTCACGGTGCGCAGCACGCCCAAGCTGCCCACGCCGCGCGTGCTGGGCGAAGTGCGCACGGTCGGCGGCACGTACCGCGCTTATGGCCAGAATCTCAACATCGACACCGGAGTGTTGCGCTTCACCGGCCCCTACGACGACCCCACGCTGGACATCCTCGCCGTGCGTGCGCAGGTTGGCGACAACCAGCGTGTGGGTGTGCAGATCACCGGCAGCGCACAGGGCCCACGTGTGCGCCTCTACGCCGACCCCGATCTGCCCGACAGTGAAAAACTGGCCTATCTGGTCTTGGGCCGCCCCGCCACCGGCGCTGGCGCCGAGGCCGCCGTGTTGCAACAAGCCGCGCTCGCACTGCTGGCCGGCGGCGGTGGCCAGCGAGACGGAGGGATTGCCAGCACCATTGGCCTGGACGAGCTGGGCTTCAGTGGCGAATCCACCAACGCCGACGGTTCCACGACCGCCGCTGCCCTCACACTGGGCAAGCGCATCTCGGACAAGCTCTACCTGAGCTACGAGCGCACGCTGGCCGGCACGCTGGGCACCGTATCCATCTTCTACGATGTGTCCAGGCGCCTCACGCTGCGGGCGCGCGCCGGCGAAGAAAGCGCGATCGACCTGATCTTCACCATCCGCTACGACTGACGCATGGCCCTGGGTCCTCAGGGCATGAGACCCCAGCGCGCCTGCATGTGCGCGAAGACCCCGCCTTTACAATCGCCGTTCCTCCTCGCCGCCATAGTTCAATGGATAGAACGAGCGCCTCCTAAGCGCTAGATACAGGTTCGATTCCTGTTGGTGGTACCAAACTCAAGCCCGGAACGGTTCGCAGCCATCCGGGTTTTTGTTTTTTCACTCTGAAGTGGCTACCTATCGGTGCAACAAGGTGTCATGCGATCCAAGCATTCTGCGAGTGTCATCGGGTTCTCCAATGCACCGGCACCTTTGCGCAGCGCAGCTGCGCGCGTGCAGTACGATTTCATCGTGCGCCACGACCTGCCGCTTGCGTTATCCCATGACAAGAAGCGATGCCGAGTCCTTGGTCAGCTCCAGATCAACCACCGTGGGCAGTTCCGCAGACCCTCTCGACGAATACCCTGAGCTGGCCGTGCGCTCGGCGTGCGGCCCTACTCTGCCTTGGTATCGGCGTCCAGAAAGGCGTTCACCTGATGCGCGAGTTCGATACCCAGCGCTTCGCGTCGTCGGCTGTGGTTGCGGGATTGGCCGGACCGATGCTCCCACTCCGGGTGGGCGCGGGCCTGCTGTAGTGGCTCCAGCAACCGCAGCAGCGCTTTTCGGTAGGCGCTCGATGGGGCCAGTCGCAGCTCGATGGTGTCTTGCGCCGCATGCCCGCGCGCCTGCAACACCTGGCACAGGTGGGTCAGGTGGTCAGCCAGCAGCACGAGCACGCTGTTGTCCAGCGTCAGCTCCTCAATGCCCATGATCTTGTTTCTCAGCATGCGCGGTGCTTGCCCCCAGCCCTGGCTGACGGCGCCGCCGATGGCCGCGCCCAGCGCCGTGGCCGCGCCCAGCGACATACCCGCCAGCGCGATGTCGAGCGCAAAGCCCACGGCCGCGCCTGCCGCCGCGCCGCGGCCCAGCAAGCGCCCGACTGTGGCCAGCGTCTCCGGGTTGAACAGGTCCGAGGCCCAGCGGTCGCTGGTCCAGGGCACGACTTCCAGGCTGGCATCGTCGCGCTCGAAGCCGTGCATCTGCAGCAGGTCGTGCACGCAGCGGCGAACGCTGTCCACCAGCTCAGCGCGAAACGCATTCACCAGGGCTTCTTTCGCCCTCGCATCGGCCAGGATCTCGGGTGAGACCTCGCGACGCATCGAGGCCGCCGAAATCAGCGTGTCGGCCACGCGCTGCGCACAGGCGACGCGGCGCTCGGCGGCCTGGCGATCCAGGTCAAGCAGTACGGTCTGGAGCGTGGCTTTGTGCTGGCGCATGAGCACGCTAAGGTCTTCGTAGAGTTGGCGCTCTGCGCCCACAAAGGGTGCGACCGCGTCGAACAGCACGGCGGCGTGCAGGCCGTAGGCGGCCAGCACCTCGCGCCATTCGGGCTCTCGGCTGTGCTTGCTGCGCACGAAGTTGAGCACCGGCATGATGGGTCGGGCACAGGTGTTAAGCACCTCGATCTCGCTGCGGTACTTGGGCAGCAAAGGCTCGCGGCAGTCGATCACGTAAATAGCCGCATCCGACGCCAGCATCTGGCGCAGCACCTTGGCCTCCTGCTCGAACACGCCGCGCGCCTCCGGTCCTTCGAGCAAGGCGCGCACCCGCTCGGGTGGCGAGAGCGCCTCGGGCATCTGCTTCAAGTGGTACTGAAGCGCGACCGAGTCCTCCAGGCCGGGTGTGTCGAAATAGCGCAGCAACGTCTGGCCGTCGATGTCCAGATCGATGGCTTCCACATGCCGGGTGGTTCCGGGCCGGTCGGAAACCTGGCCAAATCGCACCTGGCGCGTCAGCGTGCGCAGCAGCGAAGTCTTGCCCGCGTTGGTGTGGCCCACCACGGCGATGTCGATTGGGCCACCCGTTTTTTTACGTTCAGCCACGGCGCTGCTCCATCCATTGCTTCGCTTCGGCGTCGGTGGCGCAGAAGCTTACCTCCTGCAGATCTCTTTCCGATAGCCAATCGGCCCAACGTTGCGGCTTGTTGGTGCCGGTCGCAGACTCGTCGCTCAGCGGCAGCAGCGCGCAGTCGACCGCCTCGCTGCAGACCTGGCGCAGAAAACGCTCGGCACCCCGGTCTGGACTGGCTGCAGCGGAGCAAGCGATCAGGGTGCGCGCGCCGGGCGAAGCGGCCAGTGCCGTCAGCAAACCTAGGCGCTCGCTCATGGTACCGGTGATGATGTGCACCTGATCGGCCAGCGAGGCCAGTGCGTCCGGTGGCCAGCGTAGGCCATCGGGCAACTCGAAGCCGATCAGCACCACTGGCGCGGCCTGGCCAGAAACATGCGGACGGAACAGCGGCGCGCTGGCCCGCGGCCCGGCGTGTTCGGCATCTACCACCGAGGCTGACGCCATCGAGGCGAAGCGCGTGGCAAGCTGGCGGAAATAGGGCTCTCGCGTGTCCAGCGACAGGCGGTGGGCGCGCCGCTGCCACACTGCGGCACAGACGACCAGCGCGAGCAGACGCGGCAGCAAGCCATACAGCAAGGCGCTTGCCAGCAGCCACCAGGCGATCGCCTGCGAATCGGCTGAGCTCGGCGCGGCGTGCACCACCGCCTGCGCCGGCACCCCGAAGCCCAGCATGCGCGGCAGCCAGCTGGTGAGACGCAGAAATTCGTCAAAGAACGCCGGGCTCAGGATGGTGGTTTCCCAGGTCAGCTGGTAAGCCTGAAACGAAAACAGCGTCAGCAGCGTGACCAGCGCAAGGGCAAACGCCAGCGCCCACAGCCCATGGCTGATCGCGCCAAACACCCACAGCGACAGCCGCTGCTGACGCAGCACGGCGTTGGCGCCGCGCAGCAAGGTGAGCGAGTGCGGCCCGTGCAGCCAGGGCATGCGGGCCGCCAGCGACAGCATCAACTGGCCCAGTGACCAGGGTGCCGTGCCTTGGCCGGAGAGCGCCGAGGCCAGCGCCCACAACAGCCAGATCAGCAGCGCCAGCACCGGCACACCCAGCATGGCCACAAAAGCCAGCGCGGCGTTCAGCGTCTGCCCGCTGCCCAGCGCGCGGGTGAGCAGGCCACCCGCCAGCAGGTAGGCCAGCAGCACCAGCAGGCTCGCTGCGATCCACAACCCGGTCTTCAAGCGCGCCCAGTCCTCCAGCAGGCCCAGGCGACGCCCGAGCAGTCGGGCGCGCTCGAGGATGCGGTCCTGTTCGGTGTGCTGGCGCGCATGGGCCAGCGTCATCTCGCCGGCGTCGTCGAGCGCGCCCGCCTCCTCCATCAGCCGCAGCGTGTGGGCCAGGGTGGCATCGCGGAACGTGGCGGGCGAAGGTGGCGAGGATGGCTGGCTGATGGTGGCTCTCCGCATCCTGAACAAGGTGCCAGGGCGGTGGGTTGGGGAAGGCGCCTGACTTGCGTCAGGGGCGCAAGGCCTATGCTACCCGGGGGGCCGGCGCCCAATGAAACACCGCGCCTCAGAAGCTCTTCTTTGTTTTGACGAGCAATTGCACACTGCTGATGCCCGGGTCGCGGTTCAGCGGCAGCGCCACGTCGATGTGCACCACGTTGCTGGAGGCCGAACGCACGCTGACGATGCGCAGGCCAAAGCCCACGTCGCTGAGCCAGCCTGGGTTGACCGCGTTGGCACTGGTGCCACCCCAGGCCCGGCCCACGTCGAAAAATGCCGCACCGCCAATGCGGAACAGACGCCAGAGGTAGACGTCGGTGTAAAAACGCTGCTCGACCGTGAAGAGCATGCGCCGCGCGCCACTCTGGTAGCGCAGCGGGTAGCCGCGCAGGCCGTTGTCGCCCCCGAGCACCAGGCTGTCGATCGGACCTGCCTGCGTGATCCAGTCACCCGCGGCCGCAGCGTAAAACAGGCGCCGCTCGCTCTGGGGCAGGTAGTACTGGGCCGCTGCGCTGAGGTAATGGCCGCCCGAGCCCGAGAGCTCCCCGCTCAGCGCGGCGCGGGCGATCAGCGAGTGGTCGGGCAACGGCTCGAAGCCCTTGCTGACCGAGGCCGAATAGAACGCTACGTTGCGGCTGGAACCCAGCGCCTTGGACGCCCAGTTGATCTGCACCGATGCGTTAATCCCCACGGCAAAAAACTCGGGTTGACCCACCAGATTGCGGTTGACCTCGCGGTCGAAGCGGTCCTCGATCAAGTCGTAGCGGTAGTAGGGCCCCACCTGCTTGTCGTCACCGGGCAGAGAAGCAGGCGCGACCAGTCCGGGCTCGGCTGCATAGCGCACCTGATTCGAACTCAGCCCCAGGGTATGCCGCCGCACCCAGCCATCCACCAGACCGGCCGACCTACCACCGAAGATCCGGGCCTGCGACTGCTTGACTCGGTACTGGCTGGCAACCACCCCGCTGCTGTAGACCGCATCGATGCGTTCGTCGCTGGAGACCGCGACCCCGGCAGTCCAACGGCTGTCCAGCGCGTAAAACGGTCGCACGACCGATACTGCACTGGCCTTGCCGTCGCTGCTGCTGGCGTGTCTCAGGGCCACCGCCGCCCAGGTGCCCAATGCCCGGTCGTTCGCGTACTCGACGCTGCTGCTGGAGCGGTCGATGTCGTTGGTGCGCTTGAGGCTGAGCCGTGTGCCGGTGCCGAACAGGTTTTCGTCGCTGAACTCCACATTGCTGAAGTTGGCGCCACCGCTGCGCCCTACCCCGGCGCCGACGTTGAGCGACCAGGTGTCGCGCGTCACCACCTCGATGTCGACCAGTCCGTCGCGTACGGCTACCGGCCGCAGGCTGACTTCATACAGATAACCGTTGCTGCGCAGCAGACGCTCGGTTTCCTCGATCGCGCGCACCGACACCGGGTCACCCGACTGGAACAGGATGGCGCGCCGGATCACGCCTTCCCGTGTCTGGATGTGCAGCCGGTTGGCCAAGCGGAACAGCGCATAGTCTTCGGCCGGGTCGCTGGTGTCGAAGATGTCCTTCGGCATGACCCGGATCGTGCCGATCCGGGCACCAGCGGCCTCCAGCTCGGCAAAGCTGGGTAGCGCGCTGTCTGCCTGCTGCGCCGTTACCGGCCCTGCCAGCATCAGTGCACACAGGGCGACCCACCGGGTGACCTGGCGGCGCCAGGCTCGGGTCAGCGATGGCCTCCACGGTTCATTCAACAACAGGCGGCGATTGGGCGACATGTCGCCATGGTAGGCCAGCCGTGCGCGCCAGCCTGGATCAGCCTGCAAACTTCAGCGGCTGCGCAAGGTCCGGCTCAGCAGGATCACCGGCAACAGGCCCACCGCCACCAAGGCCAGCGCCGGCAGCGCCGCTTCGCCCAGCCGCTCGTCGCGGGCGAGCTGGTAGGTGACCACGGCCAGGGTGTCGCTGTTGAAGGGGCGCAACACCAGGGTGGCTGGCAACTCCTTCATCACGTCCACAAACACCAGCAGCGCCGCAGCCAGCGTGGCGCGCTTGAGCAGCGGTGCGTGCACGCGCAGCGCCAGACCCGGACCGGTGGTGCCGAGCATGCGAGCCGAATCGTCCAGACTGGTCGGCATGCGGGCGTAACCCGCCTGCACCGACTGCAGCGCAACTGCCGTGAACCGCACCAGGTAGGCCCAGACGATGCCAAGCGCGGTGGCGGTGATCACGTAGCCCACCGTCGAGTCGGGCCAGGCGGTCTGCACCCAGCCCACCGGCAGCAGCAGACCGACCACGATCACCGCCCCCGGCACCGCATAACCCAGACTGGTGAGCTGGACCGCGATGCGCGTGGGCCAGCCGGGCCGGGTGCGCAAGGCAAAGGCCAGCGCCAGCGCCAGCGAGGTGGCCAGCACCGCACTCAGGCCCGCCAGCCAGATGCTGTTGCGAGACCACTGCACAAACGCGCCCCAGGGCAATTCGTCCCAGCCTCCGATCAGCGGGCGCAACATGAAGAGCACCGGCAACACAAAACCGAACAGCACCGGCAGCGCGCAGACCAGCAGCGCCAGCGCCGCCGGCCTGCCCGCCAGGCGCACCGGTGTTGCCTCAGCACTGCTGCCGCGACCGGCGCGCAGGGTGGCAAAGCGCATGCGGCGTTGTGCACGATGCTCCAGCCACATCAGCAACGCCACCGTGGCCAGCAGCATGGTGGCGAGCTGGGCCGCGGCCAGGCGGTTGTCCATCGCCAGCCAGGCCTTGTAGATGCCGGCGGTGAAAGTCTGGATGCCGAAGTAGCTCGCCACGCCATAGTCGGCCAGAGTTTCCATCAGCGCCAGCGCCACGCCGGCGGCCACGGCCGGGCGTGCCAGCGGCAGCGCCACCTCGCGGATACGGCGCGTCAGGGGCGCACCCAGCAGGCGCGCAGCCTCCATCAGCTGGGCTGCGCGCTCGGCCAGCGCGGTGCGCGCCAGCAGGTAGACATAAGGGTAGAGCGAAAAAGTGAACACCCAGACCGCGCCTGGCGTGTTGCGGATCTCCGGGAACACGCGCCCCTCCCAACCGAAGCTCTCGCGCAGGCCCACCTGCAGCGGCCCGCTGAACTGCAGGAAATCGGTGTAGGCATAGGCCACCACATAGGCCGGCATGGCCAACGGCAGCAACAGCGCCCATTCGAAGATGCGCCGCCCCGGAAAGTCGAACAGGGTGACCGCACTGGCCGTGCCCATGCCCACCACCGCCACGCCCAGCGCCACGCTGACACACAGCAGCAACGACGTCAGGGCGTACTCGGGCAACACCGTCTGCGCCATCTGGCTCAGCACGTCGCGGCCCGCCGCGTCGAATTCCAGCCAGGACAGTCCGAGCGCCACCACCGGCAGGGTCAGCACGACCGCCAGCAGCAGCAGGGCAACGGGGGCCAACCAGCGCAGCATGGACATCCAATCGGGAGAAGGCGGTGAAGGGGCGGGTGGCCGCAGGGACTTGACGCGCGTCAATACAAATGAGAATTGTAGTTATCTACAATTCAATTCATGTTTCTCAACGTCTCACAGCTCAGCGTGCGCTACCCCGGACAGGCCGCGCCAGCGGTGGACGGCGTGTCGCTGGGTCTGCGCGCAGGCGACATCGGCGTGCTGATCGGGCCGTCGGGCTGCGGCAAGACCACCTTGCTGCGCGCGGTGGCCGGGCTAGAGCGAGCCAGCAGCGGCAGCATCCATCTGGGGGGTGAGCTCGTCAGCGATAACCAGCACCACACACCGGCTGAACGGCGCCGCATCGGCATGGTGTTTCAGGATTACGCCCTGTTCCCCCACCTCGACGTGGGCCGTAACGTGGCCTTCGGCATCGACCGCCTGCCGCGCGGCGAGCGCGAGCAACGCGTGGCCGAGGTGCTGGCCCTGGTCGGGCTAGATGGCCTGCAGGCGCGTTTTCCGCACGAGCTCTCGGGAGGTCAACAGCAGCGAGTGGCGTTGGCGCGTGCACTCGCGCCTCGCCCGCGCCTGCTGCTGCTAGACGAACCTTTTTCCAACCTTGATGTGGACCTGCGCGAACGCCTGGCGCACGAGGTGCGCGCCATCCTCAAAGCGGCCGGCGCCACCGCCCTTTTCGTCACCCACGACCAACTCGAAGCCTTTGCCATTGGCGACCTGATTGGCGTCATGCACGAAGGCCACCTGCACCAGTGGGACGAGGCCTATGCGCTCTACCACCGGCCGGCCACCCGCTTTGTGGCCGAGTTCATCGGCCACGGCGTGTTCGCACCGGCGCAGATTCGGCAAGATGGTGAAGAGGTGTCGGTGCAGACGCCGCTGGGTGCTCTGCATGACATGGACGAGTGCCCCTTGCCTAGCGCCTACGAGGCAGGTCTGTGCGACGTGCTGCTGCGCGCCGACGACATCGTGCACGACGACCACGCACCAGTGAAGGCGCAGATCATCCGCAAGGCCTTTCGCGGTTCGGAGTTCCTCTACACACTGCGACTGGCCAGCGGCGAGGTGCTCATGACCCATGTACCTTCGCACCACAACCACGCGGTGGGCGAGTGGATCGGCATCCGCGCCGAGGTCGACCATGTGGTGACCTTTGCGCGTGGCGGCGGCGCGAGTTCGGCGCCGGTGCCGGGAGCCAGCAGGCCCATTCCCAAGGTCGCCTGAAGCAGCAGATCCCGCGCGCTCAGGCTCTCAGCCTTTCAACACCACCCAGGCCTGCATGCCGCCACCGGACCGCACGCTTAAGCCTGCGACGGTGACCGCAGTACCACTGCCAGATCCCTGCTCGCTTCCCTATGGGAAGGGCTACGAGCAACGCCAGCATTTCCAATCGCCTGCCGCCACGTCGGTTCAGGCACCCAATACCAGCGAGTCGCCCACCGTGAACGCTGGCAGCACGGGCAATGCAGTCAACGCTTCCAGCGGCAGGGCCGCGGGCAGACGCAGTGGCTCAGTCGGCTCAGGCCGTGGTCGCTGAACAGGAAAATCCTGCGGACAAGGCACACAGCTCCGACACGGTTCCTTACGCCGGGCCGGAGTTGGGCGAAAGCTCTTGTTCCGAGAGAGCCAAGGCAGATGGTGAGTGAGCCTGCTGCTCAGGTTGTCAGAACTTCACATTCACACCGGCGTACAGCGTACGTCCCATACCTGGCACGGCAGTGCCCCACTGCGGGTAGTTGGGCACTGCGGGGTTGGTCATGGTGGTGCCCTGGCCGACATAAGCTCCACCGGTGGGCAAGTAGTAGAACCGGTTGAACAGGTTCTCGATACCAAAGTCCAGGCGCACCGTTTTCCATGAATAGCTGCCGCGCAGATTCACCAGACCGTACCCAGGTGTCCTGATCTCGTTGCGCATCGTCGAGACGTGGGTCTTGGCTGCCACGGCTACCAGTTCTACGCTGTTATCCCAGCCGCCCAGTTGGTGCGTGACGGTCAGTTTGGCGTTGAGCGGCATCATGTTGTAGAGGCCGTCACCAGTATCACGGTTGGAGCCCCGCGTGTAGTTCAGCCTACCCTTTAAACCCCATTCACCAGCATCGTTGCGTGCCAGAGGCATGTGCCCCGAGAGGTCCAAGCCATAGATACGCGCAGACTGGTTGACATACTTCAGCACGCTGAACTTGTCTGTGACCAGGGTCGTGGCGACCTGGTTGGTGGTGGCGTTCCACTGCACCGCGTCGATGTAGTCGCTGACGCGGGTGTAGTAAGGCGTGGCCCTGAAGCCCCAGCGCTGGTCTTCAGCGTGCCAGTCAAAGGTAGTCGAGAGGGTGTTGGCCTTTTCGGGCTTGAGGGCCAGGTTGCCGATATAGCCGTTGCCGTCGCCGACAAAGTTGTTCATGAGTGCAGCCATCTGCCAAGTGGACCAAGTGAAGCGCTCGTATACGTTGGGCGAGCGCTCCTTGTGTGCAAAACCGAACTCGATGTCGAAATTGGCACTGGCCGTGTAGCGCGCCAGGGCGCTCAGATCCAGGTTGTGATCGGTACTCTGGTGATCCAACGCATTGAAGGCCGTGGCATCACGCCCCTGAAAGCCACCACCGGCCGGGTTGTAGCCGACCACGTCGCCCGCGTTCATCTTCACCTGCTCGACGCGCGCGCCGATCAGCGTCATCCACTGCTCGCTCTTGCGGGTTTCCAGCTCCCCCCAGATGGCTGTGCGATCGCGCTCGCCGTCGCGGATATTCCAGAAGGTACCAGGCCACATGCCGGCGCCGGAAGGCGGCCACCAGTCGTTGAGCCGGTAGGTCTGCAGATCGGCGCCCAGCCGCAGCAGGTCCTGCTCACCCAGGGGAGCCTCGGCCTTGACGCTGACACCGGTCGTCTTGCCCTCGGTGTACATCGGCATGCCCGCTGCACAGCTAGGGCCGATCGGGCTGCAGGGAATGCCATCCAGCGCGGTGCCCCCCCCCGATGCCGTGCCGTACCAGTAACGCTTGTCAGCGCCAAAGTCCATGAAGTGATCGACTTTCTCGTGGTAGACCCGTGCCTCCAGGTGGCCCCAGTCGAGCTCGCCCGTGTAGCGCAGGTTCACACTGGCCTGATCGTTCTTGAGCATGTCCATGCGCTGGTTGGGGTAGAGCTGGTAGGGCATGTCCTGCAAACCCAGCCGGGCCTCGAACAGGTGCCGGTCCTGCTTGAACGCCAGCCCTACCGTGTGGTTGTGCGTCTCATAGGCGGTGGAGCCCACCTCGTCGCGCGGCAGTGTGTGGCCGACCCGTCCCGTGAAGTCGTAGTCCTTGAAGTCGTCGCCCGCCGTGTAGTTGTCGGCCTGGCTGGTGGCGCCGCTGTAGCTGATGTTGAAGCGGTCGGTGGCATAGGTGGCCGAGAGGCTGAGGCCCCTGGCGGCGTTGTTGCTGCGGTAGAAACCGCCGGCCTCGCCTTTGAGGATCGGTGCCTGCCCGGGCGTTGCAAACTCGGGCGCGCGCGTCTCGGCCAGGATGCTGCCGCCGATGCTGTCGCCACCCGCGCTGACCGGCGAAATGCCGGCGTAGACTTTCAGCGAGCCGAG
The DNA here is from genome assembly GCF_011390835.1 of Hydrogenophaga sp. Taxonomy (GTDB): domain Bacteria; phylum Pseudomonadota; class Gammaproteobacteria; order Burkholderiales; family Burkholderiaceae_C; genus Hydrogenophaga. The sequence goes on from NZ_JAABRQ010000003.1 coordinate 35,922, forward strand.
CTGCGTCGGGTCGATGTATGAGAGCGCCGGATTCATGTGGTTGGGACAGGACGCGATCAGGTCCATGCCATCGACCTTGATGCGCAGACGGTCATCGGCCAGGCCATGGATCGATGGCAGGCTCGACACACCGCCGGCCGCATTGAGGCTCACGCCGGGTACGTCGGCGAGCAGGCTGGCGGTGTCACTGGTGGCGGCCCGTCCGGGGAGCAGCTGTGACTGCCTGAGCTGTCCTGCGGCCTGGGGCAGAGGCTCCACTCGGGTGCCCCGGACCACGACCTCTTCCAGTTGGGCAACCGGTTCGGCGGCCTGACTGGCTGGCATGTACAGCAGTGGAAACACGGCGGCGAGCGAAGCGCTCAGCAGCGAGAGGCGGTGCGCGGGTGCGCGCTGGGGTTGATAACGGGATGGCATGTTTGAAACGAAAATGAAGGTGGAGAGGCGCTGGCCGGGACAGCCAGCCTGGCGCACGGTGTGATTTCCTGGATGCGCGGGACGGTTCAGGTCCACCGGGCGGGAGGTGCCCGCATCGCTGACATGAGCAGCACCCGGAGGATGTTGTCTGGCAGGTGCATCGCCCGGACCTGCTGAAGGCCGGGCGCATGAAAATCGGGAACCGCCGTCGGCGGGTAGCCGACGTCCAGGCCAGGCGCCATGGCCACATGGGCGCCAGCCCATACACAGCCGGCAGGTTGTTCCTCCGCACTGCTTGCGCCTTCATCCAGCGCCACCCACTGCATCCCTTGCGGCGTGCAGATCTGTACCGTTGGCTCGTTGGCGATCAGAGGGACCACCCAGGCACCCAGCGTGCCGTGCAAGGCTGCAAAGAGCGTGCACAGCAGCAAGCCACGCAGCCAGCGTCGGGCACCGGCGTTCAAGGCTTGTGTGCTGCCGATGGCCGGTCGCATGGCTCAGACCCGGGTCGATGCCGCTGCACCGACGGACAAGTGCGCAGTGCACACGGTCCCGGTGCGGACCCGTTCCGCTGCGAATCTCACGCCGCAGCGCCCAGTGGCGCGGCGTTGGCGGCCCAGCTGGTGGCCAGACGTCCCAGTCCGGCCACCGGGTCGAAACGGTCCGCCCGCACCGACCCGCTCTTGCGGCTGCGCGGTGGCAGCAGATGCGCCAGCGCGCGGCACACGGTTTCGGTCTTGGCATCCACCACCTGCGCCATTTCACGCAAGGCAGGCAGGGCCTCGCGGATGGCGTCGGCGTTGCGGCCCCAGGCCAGGTCGCCCGGATGCCACTCCAGACCCATCAGGCCCAGGAGGTGGGTGATGCGCTGCAGCACGGTGCCGGTGCGCAGCATTGCCATGTCCTGGCAGCGGTCCTGGTGCTGCAGCAGGGCCTGCTGCAAGAGCGGTTCGCGCGCGCTCTCGGCGCTCAGGCGCACGGGTTCCAGGCGGCAGGCGGTGAAGGCTGTGGCGCTGAACTGGTAGCGCCGTTCGCACAACGATTCGATGCCGACCAGATCGCCGGGCAAGGCCAGCTGCACCGGCTGGCGGACCGGGCCGCTGTCGCGGTCGAGGCGCACGATGCCTTCGACCACGCGCCACACGGGGCCGGCTTCACCGGCGAGAAAAACGGCCTCTGCGCTCGCACAAGCGAGGGCGACTGGGGTGTCTTGATGTTTCATGGGAGCTCCTGTGTCTGACGGACGGATCACCGATGGTGAACATCGGCAACCTGACGGAGGCCTCCCACCAGGGGAAGCCGTTGTGTGTCAGACGAGGAGAGGCGGACCGCGCGCGGCCGGGCTGGGCACAGCGCGCGAGGCCGGCGTGCGGATGGTGTGTTCGGGTGCCGGCCATGGCTGGGCCATTGCCGGCACCACGGGCAGCGTCGGTAGCAGAGGCGCAAAGCGCTCAGCCGCCAGGCCGCAGTGGCCACAGTGGTCGAGCGCGTGCAGCAGGTCGTCGGCACTCAGCGGGTCGGCGCCGGTGCTGGCCGCTTCCAGCTGCATCCAGCGCATGCCGCCCGTGGTGCAGATCTCCACCCAGTCGCTTGCGCCGCGCGTGCCGGCGAGCCCGCGCGAGATGGCCGGCGCCAGCGCGGCCAGCAGCATCGCCACCAGCAGGCAACGGGCCAGGGTGCGCATCATGCGGGCGGACATGGGAGATGCAGGTTCTCAGGGCAACGGGCAGCGGATCAGCGCAGGCCGTCGAGGTACAACTTGCTCAGTTGCGCGAACTGCTCGGCGCTCAGGATCTTGCGCAAGGCTTCCACGCAACGGTCGCGGCCCTTGAAGTGCTCGATTTCGGCATCACCGATCTGCTTCATCAGCGCTTCGCGGTCGGCGGCCGGCTTGTTGTCCAGGATCGCCATGCGCAGCTCGCCGCGCAGCATCTGAATTTTCTTCTGGACCGAGATGCGCCCTGGCATGGCCTGCTTGCGGTAATCGGCCAATGCCGCGATCTGCTCGGCACTGAGCCGCAGGTCGGCTTCGTGCTTGATGACCAGCGGCATCAACTCAACCACGGGAAGGCCTTGATCGGCTGGCACCGATTTCGCCATGGCGACGCTGCCCAACGTCAACAGACCGAGCGCCAACACGGCACCACGCATAAAAACAAGGGAACGGTTCATCGGAATCTCCTGAAAGTGGGAAGGGGTACAGAGAGCCAATCGCTTGTCAGTTCTTGTGGTCCATGCCTGGCTTCATGTCGTGTTTCATCGGCGCGTTACCACCACCCAGAGCGGTCACCTGGGCCTTCACCTCCTGGGTGAAGCGTTGCTTGGCCGCATCCTCGAACACCAGGGTCAGCGGTACCACATCACCCCCCTTGACCGGCGCCTTGAGGTCCATCAGCATCACATGAAAGCCGCCTGGCTTGAGTTCGGTGGTGCGGCCAGCAGCGAGGTCCAGCCCGGCCACCTGACGCATCTTCATGACGTCGTTTTCCATGGCCATTTCGTGGATTTCAACCAAGCCGGCCACCGGTGAACTGACCGACACCAGTCGCGCGTTGGCGCTGGGCGTCAGGCGCATGAAGGCGCCAGTGGCTTTCTGGGTGGCGACCGTGCCACGCACCCAGGCATCTTCTACCTGGACGGTGATGGACTGGGCCCAGGCGCTGGCGCTCAGGGTGATGAGGGAGGCGATGAGGAGTTTTTTCATGGGGATACCTTGGGTTAAAGAAGAAGCGTAAGAAAGAAAACGAAATATCAGATGGTCGGCTCGGCCAGCAGGTGCCGCACATCAGCCGCGTAGTCGTCAGCGGTCTGCTCGTGGCGCAAGGCCACGCGGATGCGACCGGCGGGGTCGAACAGGTAGGTGAGCGCGGTGTGGTCCACGGTGTAGCCACCGCCCGTGGGTACTTTCTTGAAGTGCACACGAAAGGCATCGGCTGTGGCCCGGATCTGCTCCAGGTTGCCCGTCAGGGCCACAAAGCGAGGATCGAAGGCCGCCATGTACTCACGCAGCAGTTCAGGTGTGTCGCGCTCGGGGTCAACCGTGACGAACAGCAGCTGCACCCGGCCCGCATCCGTTCCTAGCTGCTGCATCACCGCCGAGGCTCGGGCCAGTGCGGTCGGGCACACGTCCGGGCATTGCACAAAGCCGAAGTACAGCATCACCACCTGGCCCCGGTAATCGGCGAGGTTGCGCGACTGGCCGTGGAAATCGGTGAGCGAAAAGTCTTGGGCATAGGCGGCACCGGTGAGGTCGATACCGCGAAAGCCATCGCTGCCACCCAGGCGATCGCAGGCGATCAGCATCGGCATGACCGCACCGACCAGCAGGCTGGCGCACACCTGCCTGCGCACCAGGCTCAACTGGGCAGGCGACGGAAATGATCGGGAACGAGGCACGGCGCCTCCTGAAAAACGGGAACACTGGCACCACCCTTGGGCGGCGGGCCACGACGTGAGTTCAGGAAACGAAAGGCGGGGCGCGGGCTGGTGCGGCGGTCCACACGCCCACGGGCGACGCGACGAGCACAACGCGACCGACAAGCAGTGCCGGTGCAGCGGCCGCAACGCCCAAGGCGGTTGCCGGCGGCAGGCCGGCGCCCGGGCTGTGCAGCGAGCACCAGGGGCACTGCATGCCCGTCCCAGGCATGGGAGCGCTTTGCGAGTCGCCTGCAGCAGGGTCGGCTTGGATCCACACCATGCCGCTGGCACTGCAGATCTGGACCCAGTCGCCACGGTCCGAGGTCGACACCGCCGCCTGCGCCAGCGCGGGCGCGAGCGTGGTCAGCACCAGAGCCAGCATGGCCAGCCAAGCGCAGACGCGGCGTTGGGCGCGGGTAAACAACATGAAAATAGTTTACCAGCGGGTGCATCTGCACCATTTGATGAAAGTCACGTCAACTGGGCGACGGTCCCGGGCCTGCCCGCGGGCCTACCATCTGGACTGCCTCAACCCACCCACCCATTCGGAGACGGACCCCATGCTCACACTCTGCGGCTTTGCGGCCAGCAACTACTACAACAAGGTCAAGCTCGCGCTGCTGGAAAAAGGCGTCGCCTTTGAAGAAGAGTTGGCCTGGGTCGGCGAGACCGACCGCAGCGCCAGCCCGCTGGGCAAAGTGCCTTACCTGAAGACCGAGTACGGGCCCTTGAGCGAGTCCACCGTGCTGCTGGAATACATCGAAGACCAGTTCCCAGAGGCACCCCTAATGCCGGCCAGCGCGTTTCACAAGGCCCAGGTGCGCGAGCTGCTGCGCTACATCGAGCTGCACCTGGAGCTGGTGGCGCGCAACCTCTACCCCGAGGCTTTCTTCGGCGGCAAGATTAGCGACGGGGCCAAGGAGAAAACCGGGCAACAACTGGAAAAAAACGTGGCTGCGTTCGCGCAACTGGTGAAGTTCTCGCCCTTCATCGCCGGCGATCAGTTCACCTTGGCCGACTGCGCCGCCGCGGTGCACCTGCCGCTGGTGAGCAGCGCAACCAAGATCATTTACGGTCGCGATTTTCTGGTCGATTTGCCGGTGCGCGACTACCTCAAGCGCCTGGGCGAGCGGCCGACGGTGCAGCACGTCAACGCCGACCGCAAGACCAACACCGAGCTGATGATGCAACGCGCGAAAGCGGCTGCAGCGGCCAAGAACTGAGCCCAAACCACTGGCGTCCCGGCTTCCCGGCTTCCCGCCAATTTCTGGCACCAGCAGATTGAGGCAACCCTCTTGAGACGCATGGCTCTGGCAAAGCAGCGTAAAGTGGCGCACGAATAGGAGGGTGTCTATGGAATACAAGGATTACTACAAGGTCATGGGCTTGGAGCGCAGTGCCACGCAGGATGAGATCAAGCGCGCGTACCGCCAACTGGCGCGCAAGTACCATCCTGACGTCAGCAAGGACAGCGACGCCGAGGCGAAATTCAAAGAGCTGGGGGAAGCCAACGAGGTGCTGAAGGACCCGGAGAAGCGCGCCGCCTACGACCGCCTCGGGGCCAACTGGAAGCAAGGGCAGGACTTTCAGCCGCCGCCTGACTGGAACGCAGGCTATGAGACCGGAGGCAGTGGGTTTGACGGGCAAGACATGGGCGACCAGAGCGATTTCTTCGAATCGCTGTTCCGCCGGGGCTTTGCCCGTTCCCAGTCCACATCGGCGGGCGGCCAGGGCCGCGGTCAAGAATTCCACGCGCACGGCCAGGACAGCCACGCCAGGATTCAGATCACCCTGGAGGAGGCCTATCACGGGGGCTCGCGCAGGGTGAACCTGCAAATGCCGACGGTGGATGCCGACGGCCACGTGGTTCTGCGTGAGCGCCCGATCGAATTCACCATCCCACGAGGCGTGCGCGCGGGCCAGCGCATCCGCCTGGCGGGCCAGGGCGGCCCTGCGATGGGTCAAGGCCAGCCAGGCGACCTCTATCTGGAGGTGGACTTCCTGCCACATAAGCATTACCGGGTCGACAAGCACGACGTGTACATGAATCTGCCGGTCGCCCCCTGGGAGGCGGCGCTCGGCGCGGTCATCGAAGTGCCCACCCCGACCGGAAAGGTCGAGCTCACGGTACCGGCCGGATCGAGTGAGGGGCGCAAGCTTCGACTGAAAGGGCGAGGCATCCCGGGGAAGACACCGGGCGACTTCTACTTCGTGCTGAAGATCGCGGTGCCCCCGGCCGACAGCGATGCCGCCAAGGCCGCCTACCGCGGCATGGCCAAAGAATTCGCGTCGTTCAACCCGAGAAACCTGCAGGGAGATACCGCATGAACACACCCGATGCCAACCCGAGCGAAGCACCTCTGGATACGCAAGCGTTGTTCTCACTTGAGCAGCTGTGCCGTACCTGCGCGGTGCAGACTGAATTCGTGATGGCCATGCTGGAAGAAGGCGTGGTGCAGCCCGTCAAAGGACAGGCTCCCGATAGCTGGCGATTCGGCGAAACCCAGGTTCACCACGTCACTGTGGCCTGGCGGCTGCAGCGCGATCTGGGCGTAAACCCGGCCGGCGCGGCACTTGCACTGCAGCTGCTGGACGAAATGGAAACCCTTCGCGCGCAGCTCGCAACACATCCAACCGATCAGGCCACCCACCGCTGACCATCACCGAGCGGCCTCTATTGGCCGGTGCTGCTCTGCCGGTTCAACGCCTGCATCCCGTCGGGTCCATGCATGCGCTGGCAAATTGGCCCGACGCGGGGCGCCGTGAGGGTGCTTGGCACAGGCCATCCACGCGGCACTGCGTCGACCGGGCTGCCGGTCGCTCACACCTGACCAGTGACCCCACGGGGTTCAAGTTCAGCCGGTTGGTGTGCTGTGCGTCTGCAGCAACTCGCCCACGGCTTCACGCAAATCGCCAGCCCAGGCGCGGCGGTCGCGCCCTGCGGCCTCTTGCGGCTTGCCGTAGGTCACCACCGCCTGAAGATCAGGCGCGCGTAGGGTGGACCAGATCGATTGAACCAGGGTGGTCTCGCCAAGAAACAGCGGCGCGGCGCTGGGTGTGCCCTGCTCGCCATCGAGGTATTTCAGCGCCACCGGCAGCGCCGGAGCCTCTGCCGAAATAGCAGCCTGTATCAGGTTGGCGTGGAACGGCAGCAGCTCGCCGCCGTCACTGGTGGTGCCCTCGGGGAAAACCGCCAAGGTGTCGTCCCCGAGCAGCGCAGCCGCCATCTGATGCACCACGCGCATGGCGTCCCGGCGCGATTCGCGTTCGATGTAGAGCGTGCCAGCGCCCGTGATGAGGGCGCCCAGCACCGGCCAGTGCTTCACGTCAGCCTTGGATACGAAACGAGCAGGATGTGCCGCATCCATCACCAGGATGTCGAGCCAGGAAATGTGATTCGCCACCAGCAACACCGGGCCACGAACGGGCGGCGTGCCGCGCACCACGAGCGCGACGCCCATGATGCGCAGCATCTGGCGCGACCACTCGCGCACCACCAGCGCACGCTGACTGGGCGTGAGCCGGTCGAATTCGCGGCGGATGATCCACAAGCCGCGCAACACATGGAGCACGGCTCGCAACGCCCGCCACAGCGCCACCCAGCGACTGCGCGGCGCGCTCACACCGTGGCCGAAGCAGCGTCCGGGGCCGAGTCGTGTGCAATCTGGCCGCCCACCAGCGTGGTGCGCACGCGCGCTGGCAGCTCGTGGCCTTCGAACGGCGTGTGGCGTCCCTGGCTGAGCAAGGCAGCCGGTTCAACGCGCCAGCTGGCGTTGGGATCAAAGATGCACAGGTCGGCCTGACCACCCACAGCGAGCTGGCCCAGGCTGGCCTGCAGCGTGCCCAGGCTGTGGCCGAGCACCGACTGCGGGCCGCGGGTGAGCACCGCCAGCGCCTGCATCAGCCCCAGCCCGTCCTGCTGCGCCCACTTGCAGGCCAGGCCGAGCAGCAGCTCAACCGCAGTCGCACCGGGCTCGGCTTCGGCAAAGGGCAGGATCTTGGCGTCGGCCGAAACCGGGTTGTGATCCGACACTAGCGCATCGACGCTGCCGTCGGCCAGGCCGGCGCGCAGCGCATCGCGGTCGCGTTGCTGGCGCAGCGGCGGCTGCAGTCGGAAGCGGCTGTCGTAGTAGCCCATATCCACATCTGTCAGGTGCAGGTTGTGCACGCTCACATCACAGCTCACCGGCAGACCCTCAGCCTTGGCCTGGCGCACCAGCTCCAGACCAGCCGCGCTGCTCAAACGGCACAGGTGCACGCGCGCACCACGGCCCTCGTTGGCCTTACCCTTGCCTTGGGCGGCGCGCATCAGTTCAAACAGGGTGTGCAGCGCGATCGTCTCGGCCAGAACCGGCACACCGGAGAGGCCCATGCGCGTGGCCAGCGAACCGCTGGCCGCCACACCCTTGCCCATATAGAAATCCTGCGGCCGCAGCCACACGGTGTAGCCGAAGGTGGCGGCGTATTGCAGCGCACGCTGCAGCACCTGAGTGTTGACGATGGGCACCTCAGCCTGACCAAACCCGACGCAGCCCGAATCGGTGAGCTCGACCATTTCGGTCAGCACCTCACCGTGCAGGCCCCGGGTGAGCGCGCCCAGCGGAAACACCCGGGCCTGGTGCAGCTTTTCGGCGCGGAACTTCAGCATGTCGACCAGGCCGGGCTCGTCGAGCACCGGATCGGTGTCGGGCGGACAGACCAGCGAGGTCACGCCGCCCGCCACTGCGGCCGCCATCTCGCTCTCCAGCATGGCGGCGTGTTCCTGGCCAGGCTCGCGCAACCGCAGCGCAAGGTCCAGCAGGCCCGGTGCCACCACACAGCCGCGCACATCGAGCGTGCGGTTGGGATGAAAATCGCCTCCGATCTGGCCGATGGCGATGATGCGCCCGGCTGCGATCGCCACATCGGCCATCTCGTCACGACCGGTCATCGGGTCCATCACGCGACCGTTTTGAATAAGGATCTTCATGACTCATTCCCCGCCACGATGCCCATGACGGCCATGCGTACCGCGATGCCAAACGTGACCTGCGGCAGGATGACGCTTTGCGGGCCATCGACCACCGCCGAATCGATTTCCACCCCCCGGTTGATTGGTCCTGGATGCATCACGATGGCATCTTTCTTGGCCCAGCGCAGGCGCTCAGGCGTGAGGCCGAAGCTCTTGAAGTACTCCTGGCTGGAGGGCAGCAAGGCGCCGCTCATGCGCTCGTTCTGCAGCCGCAGCGTGATGACCACGTCGCAATCCTTGATGCCTTCTTCCAGCGTGTGGCACACGCGCACGCCCATGTGGCTCATGTCGGTGGGCACCAGGGTGCGCGGGCCGACCACACGCACGTCCGGGCATCCCAGCGTGGTCAGCGCGTGGATGTCGGAGCGCGCCACGCGAGAATGCAGCACGTCGCCCACGATCGCCACCGAGAGCTTGGTGAAGTCGTGCTTGTAGTGCCGGATGGTGTACATGTCGAGCAGCCCCTGGGTAGGGTGCGCGTGGCGCCCGTCACCGGCGTTGACCACGTGCACGTGGGGTGCAACATGCTGGGCAATCAGGTAGGGCGCGCCCGACTCGCTGTGGCGAACGACAAAGATGTCCGCTGCCATGGCGCTTAGGTTGGCGATGGTATCGATCAGCGACTCGCCCTTGGCGGTGGAGCTGCGCGCGATATCGAGGTTGATCACATCGGCTGACAGGCGCGTGGCCGCGATCTCGAAGGTGGTACGCGTTCGCGTGCTGTTCTCGAAAAATAGGTTGAACACGCTCTTGCCTCGCAGCAGAGGCACCTTCTTGACCTCGCGGTCGCTCACGCTGACAAAACCGGCGGCGGTGTCGAGGATTTGCGTGAGGATGGCGCGCGACAGTCCTTCAGTGGAGAGCAGATGGATCAGCTCGCCGTGTCGGTTGAGTTGGGGATTGCCGGCCACGGTCAGGCTTTCTTGGGTTCGATGACAAACTGCAGGCGCTCCTGATCGTCCCGCACCAGTTCCAACGACTGGCCTTGGGGCAGGGTCACGGCAGTGGCGGCGACATCGGCCTGGATCGGCAACTCGCGCCCACCGCGGTCCACCAGCACCGCCAGCCGTACGCTCGCCGGTCGGCCGTAGTCGAACAATTCATTGACCACCGCGCGCAGGGTGCGGCCGGTGTAGAGCACATCGTCAATCAGCAGCACATGCGCGCCCTGCACGTCAAATGGCAGCAAGGTCTGGGTACTGACCGCCAGGCCGCGACGCGCAAAATCGTCGCGGTGCAGGCCGTAGGAGATCACACCAGCATCCCCTTCAAGGTTCAAATCGCGCTGCAGCCGCTCGGCCAGCCACGCGCCGCCCGACGTGACACCGACCAGGCGGGTGGACGCCGGGCCGGCCTTCAGCAGCGCGCCCACGCGTGCCAGCAGCTCGGAGTAGAGCGCCTCAGCGTCCAGCGCAGAAGGATGGTCAAGGCTCAAGGCAGGCTCCTCAGAAACTGTTCCAGGATGAGGCAGGCAGAAGCCGCGTCCGCATCTTTCGCACCCAGCGAAAGCGCTTCGGTGGTGGTGTAGCGCTCGTCCACCTCGAATACCGGCAGGCCATGGCGACCACGCAGCTGGCGGGCAAATTTTTGCGCGCGCGCCGTGTTTTCGTGGGCCACGCCATCGGGGTGGAACGGCACCCCGACCACAAGGGCGTCGGGCTGCCACTCATGGATGCGCTGGGCAATCTGGACAAACCGGGCATCGCCCTCGGCGTTCACCGTGGCCTGCGGTGTGGCGGTGCGGGTGAGGCGGTTGCCGCTGGCCACGCCGGTTCGCTTCTGGCCAAAATCAAAAGCCACAAACAGCTGGCAGTGAGCAGGCACTTCCAGCACAAAGGGCACGGGCACCAACACACTCATGCATGCCCCGCATCAGGTGACAACATCCACGACTGCAGCCCCAGCAAAGCCATGGCGCGGTCGTAACGCTCGTCCACCGGCGCGTCAAAGATCAGGCTGGGGTCGGCTTCCACCGTCAGCCAGCTGTTTTCGGTGATCTCGGATTCCAGCTGGCCCTCGCCCCAGGATGCGTAACCCAGGGTCACGAACACCTTGCGTGGGCCAGCGCCCGATGCCATGGCCTCCAGCACGTCTTTGGAAGTGGTCATTTCCAGCCCCCCCGGAATCGACAGCGTGGACGCGTAGACCGATTCGCCGTCACTACCTTCGCCCGCGTCAATCGCCTCGTGCAGCACAAAACCGCGCTCGGTCTGCACCGGTCCGCCCTGGAACACCGGCTGGTCGGCCAGGTCTTCGCGGCCCATTGGAAGGTCGACTTTTTCAAACAACCTCGACAGCACGATGTCGCTCGGCTTGTTGATCACCAGGCCCAGCGCGCCGCGCTCGCTGTGCTCGCACATGAACACGACGCTGCGACCAAAAAGCTCATCGCTCAGACCGGGCATCGCGATCAGGAAATGGCTGGTCAGGTTGATGGGAGCAGAATCCGCGGACATGACTGCATTTTAAGCCGCCCCCCAACCGCCCTTGACCGCCCCCGCCGAGATGAACACCTACGACAAAGGCCTGATGTGGTTCCGGCGCGATCTACGCGCCGAGGACAACGCAGCCCTCTCCCACGCGCTGCGCGCCTGCCGACAGCTCTGGTGCGTGTTTGTGTTCGACACAGACATCCTCGATCCGCTGCTGGCGCGAGGCCTGAAGGCCGACCGGCGGGTGGAGTTCATCTGGCGCTCGCTGCAGGCACTGGACGCCGAGCTCAAGGCCATGGCCCAGGAACACGGTGTGACAGAGGCTGGCCTGATCGTGCTGCACGGCCGGGCCCTGGGGCTGGTGCCCGAGCTGGCGCAGCGGCTGGAGGTGCAGGCGGTGTTCGCCAACCACGACGACGAGCCCGCTGCCCAGGCGCGCGATGCCCATGTGCTCGGCGATCTGGCGCACGCCGGCATCATGTTCCATGGGCACAAGGACCATGTGGTGTTCGAGCGGCGCGAAGTGCTCACCCAGGCTGGCCACGCATTCGGCGTATTCACCCCTTACAAGAACGCCTGGCTCAAGCGACTCACCGACGACGACCTGGCGCCGTACGCGGTCGCAAGACACAGCCAGGCCCTGGCTGACATCCCGACACCACTGCGCAAGCCCATGCCCAGCCTGGCCTCCATGGGATTTGAGCCCACCAACCTGACTCAGTTACCAATGCCCACCGGGGCGCCGGGCGCACAAACCTTGTTTGAAGATTTTGTCGAACGCATCGACCGCTATGACGAGTCGCGCAACTTCCCCGCCGTGAAGGGACCGAGCTACCTGAGTGTGCACCTGCGCTTTGGCACGATCTCGGTGCGGCGAATCGCGGCGGTCGCCTACGCCATGCATTTGCAGGGCGTGGCCGGCGCCAGCACCTGGTTGTCGGAACTGATCTGGCGCGATTTTTACCACCAGGTGCTGGCCAACTTCCCGCACGTGGTCGAGCGCGCGTTCAAGTCCGAGTACGACCTGATCAAGTTCGAACATGGCAAACACGCCCAGGCCTTGTTTGCGGCCTGGTGTGAGGGTCGCACCGGCTACCCGCTGGTGGACGCTGCCATGGCGCAGATTAACCAGTCCGGCTATATGCACAACCGGTTGCGTATGGTGGTCGCGAGTTTTCTGGTGAAAGACTTGGGACTGGACTGGCGCTGGGGCGAACGCTACTTTGCCGACCACCTGATCGACTTCGACCTTGCGGCCAACAACGGCGGCTGGCAATGGGCGAGCTCCAGCGGTTGTGACGCCCAGCCCTATTTCCGCATCTTCAACCCGGTCACTCAGAGTGAGAAGTTCGACCCGCAGGGCAAGTTCATACGCCGCTACCTGCCCCAGCTCGCTGGTCTGCCCGACGCCGTCATCCACGCGCCTTGGCAGGCACGGGAGCTGGAGCTGGTGGCGGCTGGCATCGAGGTAGGCAAGGACTATCCGCGGCCGGTGGTCAATCACGCCGAAGCCCGAGAGCGCACGCTGCAGCGCTATGCGGTGGTGAAGAAACCTGGAAAAACGCCGCGCACCTGAGACGCAACGCGTTATAAGGTGCAGCGGCGCTGGGCGCAGCGAGTGGCCTCAGGCCTCCGCTGCCACCCTGGCGTAGTGTGCGATCAGCCCAAGCAACTCGTCTTCCGAATAGGGCTTGCCCAAGTAGTGGTCGACGCCCAGTGCACGCGCATGTTCGCGGTGTTTCTCGGCAATGCGTGAGGTGATCATGATCACCGGCAGGTCCGAAAGGCGTGGATCGCTGCGGATGTTGCGCACCAGGTCGAAGCCGTCCATACGCGGCATTTCGATGTCCGACAGCACCACAGTGGGCCGCTCCTGCTGAAGCTTCTCCAGTGCCTGCAGGCCGTCGGCCGCCAGTGTGACGCGGTAGCCCTCGCGCACCAGCAGGCGCTGCGTGACCCGGCGCACGGTGATGGAGTCGTCCACCACCAGCACCTGCGGCACGGCGCTGATCGCCAGTGCAGCGGCTACATCGCCGTCCGCTTCCAGCACCTCGGTCTGGCGCTGCTCCTTGACCCACGCCGGCACTTGGGCGCCGTACACCGTGGCCAGCGCCACCGGGTTGTAGATCAGGGCCACGGCACCGGATGCGAGCACCGACATACCGGCCAGACCCGGCAGCCGTGAGAGCTGCGGTCCGAGGTTCTTCACCACCACTTCCTGGTTGCCCAGCACCTCGTCAACGTGCATCGCCACGCGCTGTGCCGCGCTTCGGAAGATCACTACCGGCAGTGTGCGACCCGCATGCTCCCGACTGGTCGGCGATGACTGCAGCAGCGCACCCGCCCAGTAGAACGGCACGGCTTCCCCGGCCACCGGCAGGCTGCCGCTTTCGTAGGCGCGTGCCAGCTCCTCCGGCGTGACGCGGCGCACCACCTCGACCAGCGTGGAAGGCACACCAAAGGCAAGCGCGCCAGCGCGCACCATCACAACCTGAGTCACCGCCGTGGTCAAGGGCAGCATGAGCTTGAAGCGGGTTCCTTGGCCAGGCTGCGATTGGGTTTCGATGCGGCCACCGAGAGCGACCACATCTGCACGCACCACATCCATGCCAATGCCTCGACCAGCCAGCGAGGAGGTTTCGCTCGCCGTGCTGAGGCCAGGCGTAAAGATCAGCTGGGCCGCTTCGTCATCATTCAGGCTGGCGGTGTCGGTAGCCAGACCGAGCGAGGCCGCCCGTTCTCGGATGCGGCCAAGGTCGAGTCCGGCGCCGTCGTCGCTGAAGACAACTGACACGTCGTTGAGCTCCTGGCTCAAGCGGATGTCGATGCGGCCTTCGCTGGACTTGCCTGCGGCTAGCCGGTCTTCCGGTCGCTCGATGCCGTGTACCACGCAATTGCGCAGCAGGTGCTCGAAGGCTGCGGTCATACGGTCCAGCACACCCCGGTCCATTTCGATGTTGCCGCCGGTGATGTCGAGGCGAACCTGCTTACCAGTTTCTTTGGATGCCTGACGCACAACGCGGTACAGCCGCTCCGAAATGCCTTCGAATTCCACCATGCGCGTGCGCAGCAGGTCGCGCTGCAATTCGCGCGTCTGGCGCCCCTGGGCCACCAGGCTGTCTTCGGTGGCTTCCACCGCGCGCTGCAGGTTGCGCTGCACCGTGGCTACGTCGTTGACCGACTCGGCCATCATGCGGGTGATCTCCTGCACCCGGGTGAAGCGGTCGAACTCCAGCGGATCAAAAGACTGCTCGGCGTCGCGGGCCTGGGCCAGGCGCGACTGCATCTGGGTCTCGGCCTGCAGCTCCATGTCGCGCAGCTGCTGGCGCAGCCGGTCGAGGTTGCCGGTTAGTTCCTTGAGCGAGCCGCGCAGCGTCACCAGCTCGGACTCCATGCGCGTGCGGCTGATCATGACCTCGCCTGCCTGGTTCACCAGTCGGTCCAGCAGCTCAGGCCGCACCCGCACCGCCGCACCGGCGCGGGACGGCGCCAGCACCGGCTGGGCCGGCAGCGTCAGGCCTTGCAGACCGGTTGCGGACTCGACCGGAGCCGGGGCCACCGGGCTGGCCGTGGCCGGCTCGGCGTCGCCCACTGACGGCGCATCGGCGGTAGGCGCGACCTGCTCGGGAGCTGTCTGCACCACGTCCCGGGTTTCGGGGCTGGTTTGGCGCAGCAGCTCAAAACGCGCCTCGATGGCGTCGAAGGCAGTTTGCACCGGCTCCAGGTCCGCACCGCGTTGCACATCCGAGCCCATGCGCTCGACCGTGGTCTCCATGCGGTGGGTCATTTCACCCAGCCGCAGAGCACCGGCGAGCCGAGCACTGCCTTTGAGAGTGTGCAGGTTGCGCAGCACCTCGGCGCGCGCGCTGGCGTTGTCCGGGCGAGCCACCCACTGGCGAAGGGCGCCGCCCAGCTGGGGCAGCAGCTCCTGCGCCTCTTCGGCAAAGATGGGGAAGAGGTCAACGTCGATGGTATCCAGCGCGTCGATGTCGTCGTCGATGTCCTGCACCGGTCCCCGAACGCCGCCCTCCCCCGCGGGCAGACCCGCGAACACGGTGGCCGGTTCGGCAAAGGCGGAAGGCTCGAAGTCGGGCAAGGTTCGAGTGGGTTCGCTGGCAGGCGAGGCTGCCGCATCGCCCCATTGGGTGGAGATCTCGATGTCCAGACCGTCTGCCGACTCCGCGCCGGCATCGGCCTGCGACTCGGGCAGGGGCTCGTGCACCACCAGGTGCAGGGCAGCCAGTAAGTCGGGATTCGGCTCCTTGAGGAAGCCAGCGGCAAACTGGTGCAGCAGGCGCCGGATGTCCTCGGAAGCGTCGACAAACAGCTGGGCCACCTCGGGTGTCGCCACCCAGCCGGCGCGCTGGTGCTGGCGCACGGTATCGATGGCGTGCTCCAGCGCGCGGGCAATGCCCGACAGCGGCTGGAAACCCACAGCGGCAGAGCTACCCGCCAGCGAATGGGCCAACGACTCGGCCTGCGCAGGCGCTGCTTCGTGGCGCTCCAGCGCCCACTCCGCTAGCTCGGTGCACAGGCGGCGAGACCACTCATCGGCCTCGTTCAGATACACGTTGTACAGCTTGATGCCGATGCGTAGCGGTCCAATGACCTTGGTCTGCTCGTCGGCCATCTCGTCTGGGCTCTCTGCCATCGCCTGCTCGATCTCGGCAGGCGCTTCGACGGACTCGGGCGGCACCGAGGCCTCGACAGGTATGTCATCGCTCAGCTGGGGCAGCTCGGTCGGCGGTTCGACCCCGTCGCCCGCGACATTCACCGGTTCGGAGGCATCCGGTGCGTCCAGCGGGATATCGTCGAATATCGACGCGGCGGTCTGGTCAGCGATTTCAGGCAGCTGCTCAGCAGCAGCTTCCTCATCCACCGCTGGCGTGCCAAGCGCCTTGGCGCTCAAGGCCGACAGGCTGCCGAAGTCGATGTCGTCGAGCATCGCCGGCAACGGCGTGGCGGCAGGCGGTTCGACAGCATCGGCGTCGGCCATCAGCGGATCGGTACCCAGGCTTGGCAAGTCTTCTGAAGGCACTTCGTCCTGTGTCGCAGCGGCGGCCTCGGCGAAATTGATCTCGGGCGTCTCATCCGATGCTGGCAGCGGCAGGTCGACATCAAGGTCCACATCCGGAACGTCTGCCCGTGATTCGACCGAGGACTCAGCCGTGGTCTTGTCTGCGGCATCGGTCGAATCGATGGCAGGATCGACCTCGACCGGAACCTCGCCCGAAACGGGTGTGGGCACAGGTTCCGCCTGGGGGAATGGCTGCAACGGCAGGTAACGCGCCTCGTTGCGCCAGGCTTCGGCGCTGGCGCGAAACGGTGCGGCACTCCAGCCCGCATCGCGCTGGCCGGCAATGTCTTCGACCCAGCGGACAAAGGCCTGCATGGCTTCTTGCGACAGGTCCAGCAGCTCGCTGCGGGCGGGGCGTTGCTCGGCCAGCGCGGCATTGAGCATTTGCTCCATCGCCCAGCCCGCTTCGCCAAACTCGTTCAGGCCCACCATGCGGGAGCTGCCTTTGAGGGTGTGGAAAGCGCGCCGCAGCGTGGTCATGCTCTCCAGGTCGGCGGGCTGTTCCCGCAACTGGGTGACCGCCCCCAGGCCATTGCCCACCACCTCGCGTGCCTCTTCCAGGAAGATGTCGAGCAAATCGTCTTCGTCGTCTTCGCTCACCAGCGACACCGGATGCGGCTCTTCCGTCTTGGGGGACGAGGCCTGGCTCAGGTCGACTAAGGCCCGGGCACCCGCTTCGGCGTCCTGGCTGGCCACCGCCTGGGCAGCATCGCGCGCGGCGCGAGCCACACCGGTCTGATCGGCCAGCGAGGCCTGGTTGGCCAGGTGATCTAGCTGCTCGGTGAGGTCGGCCAGGTTGGTGTCGCCCTGGGCGTCTTCGACCAAGCGCTGAAGGCCTGCGCTGATGTCTTCCGCGTCCTGCTGCCTGGGCTTGCCGCCAGACACCGGCGTGTCGTGCCGACCCATCAGGGGCAGCAACTCGCCTTTTTCTTCATCAAAGACAAACAGTTTTTTGGCCAGCGCAGGCTGGTAATTGAGCATGTCCACCAGGAAGCTCAATGCGCTCAAATTGTTGCCCAAGTGTTGGAAGGTGCCAGCCTCTCGGGCTTGCACCTCGTCCACTTCGGTGTCGAGGATTTCGTCGACGGTGGCGCGCATCCGGGCCACCGTCTGCACCGCCTGGTCCATGCCCAGCACCGACAGCACGCCGCGCATCTGCGCCAGCTGAGACACAGCCACATGCAGACCCGCCTTTTCGCCCGGAAAACGAAAAAACTGGTCGAGCGACTTCTCAGCCTCACCGAGCGACACCTTGAGTTCACCGACCACGCTGCCCATGGTCTGGCGATCGCTCACGCGACGGTAAAGCTGCTCCATCCAGGCATCGAGCGGCTGAGCTGGAGCCCCGGAGAGCACCCCTTCGAGCCGCTCGGCCAGGGCCTGGGTGCGCAGCGTCATCTCTTCGTCGTTCGGATCGAAGTCCTCGAACGCCGCCTCCAGGTACAAGGTGGTCGTGGCCACTTCCATCGCCAGTTCGGCACTCACACCGCCCGCTTCATGGGTGGCGACGTCCGCCGCCTTGACCAGTGCGCGAGCCAGCACGGTGCTGGCCGGGTGCAGCTTGAGCAGGGAATCCCCGATCAGGCCGATCTGGTCCTGCACCTGGCGCGCCCGGCTGGAGTCCCCACCGGAGAACAGCGACCAGGCTTCCTTGGCCGCCTGGATGCGCTTGCGTGCCTGCACCAGCACAGCAGGGTCGTAGCGCCCCAGCGTGGCTTGGTGGTAGTCAACCGCATGGGTGTCGTTGAAGCCGAAGGCCTGGCGAACAGCGATCAGATGCGGCGTTTTTTCTGCCGAAGCGCCGCTGGCCTGGGCGCAGAAGAAAAGCAGATCGCGCAACAGCGTCTCGGACACCTGGGTCTGCCCTTGGGCGAAAGTGGCAAACTGAAGTAGGGTGCGGGACGCAGCGCGCTTGACGAACACGTCGGGCACCAGCAGCTGGTGGGACACGGCCTCGAAAAAGCCGGCGGCCACGCGCCAGAAGGTGGAGGCGCGCGGTGCGGCGGCGCCTGCCGAAAGGCCAACACACAATTTGGTCAGTTGCTGGGCCGAGGCTGGGCTATGGGTCTTGACCAGCAACAACACCAGACGGTCAAACAGCGAGCGCATCGGCGCGTCGCAGCGCAGCTCGGTGACCCCGGTGGCAGCGGGCAGGTCCACGCCGTGTTGATCAAAAGACCAGAGATCGGCCGGGTGCACACGCTCAGCTGCAGCCAGCTCCTGCACCTCGCGGTACTGGGCGAACAGGGCCACCGGCTGCACCAGCTTGTTATTGAGCACCGCTTCGAGGTACTCGATGAGCGCAAAACTGGCGCGCTCCACGGTGCTGGCTGCGGCCGGGGTACAGACCTCGGGACGCTGCACAAAGCGCTGCACCGCGGCTTCCATCGCGCGGAGTACCTGCGCAGGCGGCGCCAGGCCGACCATTTCCAGTGCGCCCACGGCCTGATGCAACTGCTGGCGCGCCATGCGCAGCGAGCCGGGATCCACCGCCTCCAGGTCACTCGAGCGAGACTGTTCGGTCTCGCGCACATAGCGCTTGATGGCCTTGTTGGCGTTGTCCAGCGATTTGCGAAGTTCCTCAAAGACCCAGGCCAACGGACCGAGGTCGGCCAGCGGTGCGTCCGGCTGCAGGCTGTCGGTGGCGGTGTCGAGCATGGTCTTCGGGGCTTCCTGGTCTTGGGGGCGGCGCGCGGCGCCGCTCAAGCAATCTTGAATCGGGCAACCGACTGGCGCAGTTCTTCGGCCATGGCCGAGAGCTCACGCACCTGCTGGGCGGTGGAGCGCGTGCCCTCACCGGTCTGCTCAGTCACCGCAAAAATGTGCTGGATGTTGCCCGCCACCTCGTTGGCCTGTTCGGCTTCGCGGGAGGTGGCGCTTGAGATCTGCTCAATAAGTTCAGCCAGTCGGCGAGACACGCGGTCGATCTCGGTCAGTGCACCACCTGCGTTGTCCGACAGCTTCGCCCCTTCGACCACCCCCTGGGTGGAGCGTTCCATGGCGGCCACCGCGTCCTGCGTGTCGGTCTGAATCGCCTTCACGAGCGCCGAGATCTGGCGCGTGGCGTCGGCTGAGCGCTCGGCCAGCCGCTGCACCTCTTCAGCCACCACCGAGAAGCCTCGACCGGCTTCACCAGCGGAAGCGGCCTGGATGGCGGCGTTGAGCGCCAGCACGTTGGTCTGTTCAGTGATGTCCGAAATCAGTTCAGTGATCTCACCAATTTCCTGTGACGACTCGCCCAGCCGTTTGATGCGCTTGGAGGTTTCCTGGATCTGGTCGCGGATGGCGTTCATACCGCCGATGGCGTCCTGCACCGCCTGCAGACCGGACTCGGCGGCCTGCAGCGAAACGCGCGCCACCTGGGCCGACTCCTGCGCCTGACCCGACACCTGGTTGATGCGTTGCGCCATGTCCACCACTGACTGGCCGGTTTCACGGATCTCGCGCAGCTGTTCGTTGGACGCCGCCAGCAGCTCGGTAGAGGTGCTCTCCACCGCCGAGGTAGTTTGCGCCACGCGCGTAGCAGTGGCCTGCACGTTGCCCACCAGGGAGCGCAGCTCTTCGACCGTGTAGTTCACCGAGTCGGCAATGGCGCCGGTGATGTCTTCGGTCACCGTGGCTTCCTGGGTCAGGTCGCCTTCGGCCACCGTCTGCAATTCGTTCATCAGCCGGAGAATGGCGGCCTGGTTGGCATCGTTCACCCGCTTGGCGTCCTGCTCCATGGACTCGGCCGCCAGACGCTGGTTTTCAGCCATGAGCTGTCGCTGGCGGCTGTCCTGCAGACGCACATAACCCAGACCCACACCGCTGACCAGCGCCAGCAGCGCAGGCAACAGCAGCGCGAGCAACTGAGCGCCACCCAGACCCGAGCCTGCCGACACCCCCTCCTGCACCTTTTGCAAACCCAGGCGCAGCGGCTCACTGTCGGTGATGATGCTGGCCTGCGCTTCGCGCGCCGAAACAAGGCCTTGCAGGTTGCCGAGAATGGCACCAGCTTCGGTGCGGGTCTGTTCGTACAGTGCCAGCAGGGCTTCGAGCCGCTCACGCACCTGTGGGTCGCGTGAGGGCGAAAGCCGCAACTCTTCGCTACCCTTGAGCAGACCTTCGGACACTTCCTTAAAGGTATTGAGATCCTTGCCGAGCAAGAACACCGCCTCGGGGCTCACCCCCTCCATGGTCAGGAATTCGTTGGCTGATTTGCCTATGCGCTGAGTCAGCATCACCAGCTGGCCAGACGCCGAGATCTCGGCGGCCGGCGCGTTTTGCTGCAGCTTGAGCGAGGACACGGTCTCGGCGATCTCCAGCAGATCGGACGACTGGCGGTTGATGGTGCGCAACGCGGTACCTACCTGGGTCAGGATTTCCTGCTGCGCCAGCACTGCCGCAGCGTTAGCCTCAGCCTGATCGACCTTGGGCATCAGAGCATCCAGCTCAGCCGCGAGGCCACCACTCAGAGGGTCAAGCCCGAGCTCGGCGTCACCCTGTTTGAGCCCGCGCAGGTTGCGAGCCAGCACCTCGGCGCTTTCTTTCACCTCTGGAAAAGCGGATTCGCTGCCAATCAGCGCCTGAGACACGCTCTTGGCCAGCCGCTGCGACTGCATCAGCGCCTGACCGCTCGCAGCCACCTGCTGGCTGGCCTTGTCGGTCTGGTTGAGCACGTAGGCCGCCGCACCCACCAGCAGCAGTAGGCTGACGCCGAGCACGGTCAGCAGGGTGCGCTGGTGCTGGTCGGCCGACTTGCGACCAAGCAGCGGCACGACCACAGTGCCCGCTTCGGACTCCGGTTCCAGGTCATCCGCGGCCAAGCGGCTTTCAACAAAATCGTCACCGGCAGGATCCGGTGCCAGGCGAGCGGCTGCCACCTCGGCGAGGTCCTGCGTGGCCACATCATCGAGGTCCACCGCATCGGCGGACTTCTTCTTGAGCAGTCCCGAGAATCGATCTAGTGCGGCCATGAACTTACCTTCCAACGGAAAAACATCAAAAAACGGACGCCGGACACCCGGCAGACGGTGCGTGTATCAGGCCGCAATGGCCATGAATTCGGGTTCGGTCGACAGGGCCTGCAGATCCAGCTCTTGCCAGGTCTGCCCCTGCGCGTCGACCAAGCGGTGACCAAAACAAGGCGGCGCGTCTTGGAGTCGATCATCCACCGCGGTGAACATAGCGGGGTTGCGCAAACCCAGCAGCCGATCGATCAGCAGCACGGCGTTGATACCGAGCGCTGTGTGCAAACTCACCATGCGCGAATCGGAGCTCACGCGCTCGCTCACGGGCGCCAGCGCAGATCCGCTACGATGAAGCAACGCGCCCAGGTCGATCACGCCCTGCAATCCGCCGCGCAGGCTGGCCACGCCGACGTACCAGGGTTTGGTGTACGGCACTTCCTGAACCGTTGACCAGGGAAAGATTTCGCCAGACTGAACCAGCGGCATAAGGTAGCGCTGACCGCCTGCCTCAACCGCCAGCCAGGATGCAGTGGCTACTTCAGATCGGGCTGCGGTCAGGCGTCGGGCCAGTCGTTCCTGCAGTTCCTTGAGTGACTGTCGGTTGGCCATTCTGGGTGGTTCTTGATCGGTGGAGGACGCCTTCAGGCGTCAGCCCAGCGCCCGGATCTTGGACATCAGCTCTTCGGCATTGACCGGCTTGGTGACGTAATCACGCGCGCCCTGGCGCATGCCCCATACGCGGTCGGTTTCCTGATTCTTGCTGGTGCACATGATGATGGGAATGGACGAATACTGCGGGTCGCGGGAAATGGCTCGCGTCAACTGAAAGCCATTCTGACCGGGCATCACGACGTCCATCAGGATCAAGTCGGGCTTTCCCTCGCTGAGCCGACGAAAGGCCTCCTCGGCATTCTCGGCGGTACGCACCGTGTAGCCGTTTTTACCCAGTAAATCGCACAGCACCATCAACTCGGTCTTGGAGTCATCCACCACCAGCACGTTTTTGATCGACATCACAAGGCTCCAGTCAGGTTGGCACCAAATTGCTGCACGGCCTGCAGCAATTGATCTTTGGTGAAAGGTTTGGTGAGGTAATCTTGCGAGCCCACCATGCGGCCGCGGGCCTTGTCGAACACGCCGTCCTTGGACGACAGCATCACGACCGGGATGTTCGCAAAGCGCGCATTGCGTTTGATGATGGCGCAGGTCTGGTACCCGTCCAGGCGCGGCATGAGGATGTCGCAGAACACCAAGTCGGGCAGATAGTCGTTGATCTTGGCCAGAGCGTCAAAGCCGTCGTCGGCCAGCAGCACCTCGTGGCCGCCTTGCTTAAGGAAAATTTCCGCACTTCGTCGGATGGTGTTGCTGTCGTCCACCACCAGGACCTTGTAGGTCGGACTGTTGCTCACGATGGAATTACTCCTGTAAACGGGGGAACGCGGGGCTGTTTGACCCTCACGGCGTGCCCGGGAAGTGTCCTGGTTGAGCACACCACCTCAGATCTGCACCATTTCAAAATCTTCCTTGCGGGCGCCGCACTCGGGACAAACCCAGTTCATCGGCACGTCGGCCCAGGAGGTGCCTGCAACGATGCCATGCTCTGGATCGCCCGTGGCTTCATCGTAAATCCAGCCGCAAATCAGGCACATCCAAGTCTTGGTTTCGGTCATGGTCGCGGGGGTCGTTGTCTTAGAATCGCTGCATTGTATCGAGCCATCCCAAGCCAGCCGGTTGGATTGACCGCTGGTTTTCCCCATGCGACAGACGCGCATCCGGCTCTGTTTTTCCGCGCTCTGAACCTAAGAGCCACCGCCATGACCGACCCCACCGCACCCAGCCCGACGGACATCGCCGACGCCGCGGAGGACGTATCTCTTCCCTGCGTGATGGTGTTCAACACAAACGACCCCAGCGGCGCCGGCGGCTTGGCGGCCGACGTGACGGCCATGTCCAGCGCCTCGGTTCACGTGCTGCCGGTGCTCACCGGCACCTATGTGCGTGACACCACCGAGATCCACGATCACTATGCGCTGGATGAAGAGGCGGTATCAGACCAGGCACGCTGCGCGCTGGAAGACATCCCAGTTGCGGCCTTCAAAGTTGGTTTCGTCGGCAGCCCGGAAAACCTGGCGGCCATTGCCGAAATCACGACCGATTACGCTGATGTGCCGGTCGTCACCTACATGCCCGATTTGTCCTGGTGGGACGAGCTGGCGATCGACACCTACCTGGATGCCTGCGTGGAGTTGCTGCTGCCGCAAACCACGGTGCTGGTGGGTAACCACAGCACGCTATGCCGCTGGCTGCTTCCCGACTGGGAAGGCGACAAGCCACCGCCGCCGCGCGAGGTGGCGCGTGCCGCCGCGGTGCACGGCGTGCCCTACACGCTGGTCACCGGCTTTAATGCCGCCGATCAGTACCTAGAAAGCCACCTCGCCAGCCCCGAGACCGTGCTGGCCAGTGCGCGCTACGAGCGTTTTGAGGCCACCTTCAGCGGGGCCGGAGACACCTTGTCGGCTGCTTTGTGCGCGTTGATTGCAGGCGGTTCGGACCTGCAGGCGGCCTGCGCCGAAGCGCTGACCTATCTGGACCAGTGCCTGGATGCAGGATTCCAGCCCGGCATGGGCCATGCCGTGCCCGACCGTTTGTTCTGGGCCCACGACGAGACCGACGAAGACCTAGGCTCCGCCGATGGCGGCCCCGGGAGCGCCATCGATCCCGGCGACTTCCCGCTGGACACCACGCGCCACTGATCCACGGGCGCCAGCCCACCCGCGTCGGCCACTGGGGGATACCGAATGCGGGACACTCATGCAAGGGCTTTAAGGCCTGCCAGACCCAAACAACGACCACAAAACCGATAAGACCGCCATGACCGACCGCAACCAAGTCCTGTTTGAACGAGCCAAGACCCTGATCCCCGGCGGCGTGAATTCGCCCGTGCGGGCTTTCAAGGCGGTGGGCGGCACGCCGCGCTTCGTCCAGCGAGCCCAGGGCGCCTATTTCTGGGATGCCAACGGCCAGAAGTACATTGACTACATCGGCTCCTGGGGCCCGATGATCCTGGGGCACGGCCACCCCGCGGTGCTGGAGGCGGTGCAAAAGGCGGCGCTCGACGGCTTTTCGTTTGGCGCGCCCACCGAGCGCGAGGTCGAGCTGGCCGAGGCCATCGTCGAGCTTGTGCCCAGCATCGACATGGTGCGGCTCGTGAGCTCGGGCACCGAAGCCGGCATGAGCGCCATCCGACTGGCGCGCGGTGCCACCGGGCGCAAGAAAATCATCAAGTTCGAGGGCTGTTACCACGGCCATGCAGACGCTCTGCTGGTCAAGGCTGGCTCGGGTCTGGCCACTTTTGGTAACCCCACCAGCGCCGGCGTGCCACCCGAGGTGGTGCAACACACCATCGTCCTCGAGTACAACAACGTCGAGCAGCTGGAAGCCGCGTTCGTCGAACACGGACCCGAGGTTGCATGCCTGATGATCGAGCCGATCGCGGGCAACATGAACTTCGTGCGCGCCTCGGTGCCGTTCATGACACGCTGCCGCGAGCTGTGCACACAACACGGTGCGCTGCTCGCTTTTGACGAGGTGATGACGGGTTTTCGTGTGGCGCTTGGCGGTGCACAAAGCGTCTACGCGAAGCTCATTCCCGGCTTCGAGCCCGACATGACGGTCATGGGCAAGGTGATAGGCGGCGGCATGCCGCTGGCCGCGTTTGGCGCCAAGCGCGCGGCGATGGAACAGCTGGCCCCACTGGGCGGCGTGTACCAGGCCGGCACCCTGAGCGGTAATCCGGTGGCCACCGCCTGCGGACTGGCCACGCTGAAAGAAATCAGGAAGCCCGGCTTTTTTGAAGCGCTGTCGGCCACCACCCAGTCGCTGGTAAGCGGTCTGACTAGCGCCGCGACCGCCGAAGGCGTCACACTGTGCGGGGACAGCCAGGGCGGCATGTTCGGCGTGTTCCTGTTTGATCAACTGCCGCAGAACTACGCCAAGGTCATGACCACCGACGGGCCCACCTTCAACAAGCTGTTCCACGGTCTGCTGGATCGCGGCGTATACATCGCGCCCGCGCTATATGAAGCAGGCTTTGTCAGCGCGGCACACACCGCACAAGACATTGCGGACACCGTGGCAGCAGCCCGCGAAGTCTTCAAGACGCTGTAACGAAACAAGTCAAGTCACGCGGACCGAAGTGCCTTGTTCCGGGGCCACCGCGGAACCGGCTCTGCCGGGTCGCCAGTGGCTCCCCCTTGAGGGGATGATGCGCCGCAGGCGCGGCTCGGGGTTGGACTCAGTGCCTGAAGTGCCGGACCCCGGTCGTCACCATCACCACGCCGCGTTCATCCGCTGCATCGATCACCTCCTGATCGCGCATCGAACCACCCGGCTGGATGACGCAGCTGGCACCAGCGTCGACCACCACATCTAGGCCGTCGCGGAACGGAAAAAAGGCATCACTGGCCACCACCGTGTCCGCCAGCGAGAGCTGAGCGTGGCCAGCCTTGATGCTGGCGATGCGCGCCGAATCCAGGCGGCTCATCTGGCCGGCACCCACGCCCATGGTCATGCCGGCCTTGCAGAACACGATGGCGTTGGACTTGACGAACTTTGCCACTTTCCAGGCGAACAGCAGGTCATCAAGTTGTTGCTCGGTAGGCTGCTTTTTCGTGACCACCTTCAAGTCGGCCCGCGTGAGCACGTGGTTGTCGGCGCTTTGCATCAGCAGGCCCGAGCCGATGCGCTTGATGTCGGTGAGGTTCTGGCCTTGATCCCAGGCCGATGATCCGCCAGGTGGCAAAGCAATCTCCAGCACCCGGACATTGGCCTTGGCCTGAAAAATAGCCAGCGCTTCGGCTGAATAGCTTGGCGCCATCAGCACCTCGACAAACTGTTTGCTCACCGCCTCGGCCGCCGCTTTGTCCACCGGGCGGTTGAAGGCGATGATGCCGCCAAAGGCGCTGGTCGGATCGGTCTGGAAGGCTTTGCTGTAGCTTTCCAGCGCGTCTTGACCCACCGCCACGCCGCACGGGTTGGCGTGTTTCACGATCACGCAGGCGGGCACCTCAAAGCTCTTGACGCACTCCCAAGCCGCATCGGCGTCGGCGATGTTGTTGTAGCTGAGCTCCTTGCCCTGCAGCTGTTTGGCCGTGACCAGCGAACCGGGAGCCGGGGACAGGTCACGGTAAAAAGCCGCGGTCTGGTGCGGGTTCTCGCCGTAGCGCAGATCTTGCAGCTTGACGAAGCGGCCGTTGGCCTGTTCCGCGTATTCCCTGCGCGCGGGCACCGCGGCCTGCGCATCGAAGGTGATGGAGGACAGGTAGTCGCTGATCGCGCCGTCGTACTGGCTGATGCGGTTGAACGCCGCCACAGACAGCGCAAAGCGCGTGGGGGCGCCAAGCTGGCCGCTGGCCTTGAGCTCGTCGATCACCGCCGGGTACTGGCTGGCATCGGTCAGCACCGCCACGTCTTTCCAGTTTTTGGCAGCGCTACGCACCATGGCTGGGCCCCCGATGTCGATGTTTTCGATCGCGTCGTCCAGCGTGCACCCCGGGTTGGCCACGGTAGCCTCAAAGGGATAGAGGTTCACCACCAGCAGGTCGATGGTTTCGATGCCATGGGTCTTCAAGGCCGCCATGTGCTCGGGCAGGTCGCGGCGCGCCAGCAAGCCACCGTGTACCTTAGGGTGCAACGTCTTCACCCGACCATCGAGCATCTCCGGAAATGCCGTGACTTCAGCCACCTCGGTCACGGGCAGGCCTTGTTCAGCCAGCAGCTTGGCGGTGCCGCCAGTGGAGATCAGCGACACACCCAGGCTGTGCAGCGCCTGGGCGAGTTCGACGATGCCGGTTTTGTCAGAGACAGAGATGAGAGCGCGCATATGAGATGTGAGAAGAGGAAGGGTTCAGATCGGTTTTCGGAGCACGAGCCGCACTAGGTGAGGGCACGCCGTTCAGGGGCACCGCGGAACCGGCTTGGCCGGGCCACAGGGCCACCCTCCTCCCGCCGAAGGCGAGAGAGGGGGAGAGGCGAAGCGGCGCGGGGGGCAGCGCTCACTCCATCAATTTGTGTTCGAGGAGCTTTTTGCGCAAGGTGTTGCGGTTCAGGCCCAGCCACTGAGCCGCGCGCGACTGGTTGTTCTGCGACTGCTGCATGACCACCTCCAGCAAAGGCTTTTCCACCGCTTTGACCAGCATCTCGTGCAGCCCCGCCGGATCGGTGCCGTTGAGGTCCTGGAAATACGCTTCGAGGCTGGCACGAACGCAGTCGTGCAGATTGTTCTGCTGGCTCATGCCATCGCCTTCGTGCCGCGCACTTCGGTGCGAGCGTGTTGGGATCGGTCCTGCGCTTTGATCATGCGGCCAGTTTCCATTGTTTTTGTGGGGGGGGGTGCAGCGCCTCGAGGCCGGCGACCCAGGCGTCGAAGCTGTCGCGAACGCAGTCGAGCTGAGCGCGTGCCGAGATCAACCCGTTGATGTGGGCGCGGAAACGGGCCGCGGCGCCCGCGGGCAATGGCAGCGCCTGCGCGTACCAGCCCAGGTGTTTGCGCGCGCTGCGCACGCCGGTGAGCTCGCCATACAGCCGGTGATGGTCTTCCAGGTGATCGAGCAGCCAGCCCTTGACCTCCATCAGGTCGGGCGGCGGCAGGTGCTCTCCAGTGGCGAGAAAGTGCGCAATCTCGCGGAAGATCCACGGTCGGCCCTGGGCCGCGCGACCGATCATGAGGGCATCGGCGCCGGTGCGGGCGAGCACATCGCGCGCCGCCTCCGGGCTGCAGATGTCGCCATTGGCCACCACCGGGATACGCACACGGCTCTTGATGTGGGCCACCGTATCGTGCTCGGCAAAGCCCTTGTAGCCTTGCTCGCGGGTGCGCCCGTGCACGGTCAGCATCTGCACCCCCGCGAGTTCGGCCGCCAGAGCCAGGGTCGGTGCATTGCGCACCTGGGCGCACCACCCTGTGCGCATTTTCAGGGTGACGGGCACGCCGTGCGGCAGGCAGGCAGCGACCACCGCCTCCACGATATCAAGCGCCAGCGCTTCGTCCTGCATCAGCGCCGAACCGGCCCACTTGTTACAGACTTTCTTGGCCGGACAGCCCATGTTGATATCAATGATCTGCGCCCCACGGTCGATGTTGTAGCGCGCGGCGTCGGCCATCATCTGCGCATCGGTGCCGGCAATCTGCACTGCGATCGGCGCCGTTTCACCATCGTGGTTGGCACGGCGCGAGGTCTTCAGGCTGTCCTGCAGGTCGGGGCGCGAGGTCACCATTTCGCTCACCGCGTAGCCCGCACCCAGCCGCTTGCACAGCTTGCGAAACGGCCGATCCGTGACGCCGGCCATCGGCGCGACGAACAAGGTATTGGGCAAGGTGTACGGACCCAGTTGCATGAGGGTGGGAGAATTGGGTAGGACAGAGAGTCGTGCGACGCCGAGAGAACCTGGGCGTGGGAGGGGCATTGTATCTGCCTCTTTTTTCAGCAGGCGATATGCTCGCCACCGCTTCACCACCATCAGCCCAACGCTCACCCACCATGCCCGACTGGATCCACTCCCTGATGCAGGCCTTGGCCATGCCTGAACTAGGGCTGAGCACGGTGTTTGTAGTGTCGTTCCTGTCGGCCACCTTGTTGCCGCTGGGCTCGGAGGCAGTGGTGTTCGGCCTGCTCAAGCTCAATCCCGATCTGTTCTGGCCGACCATGGCGGTGGCCACTGCGGGCAACACCCTGGGGGGTGCAGTGTCCTGGCTCATGGGCTATGGCGCCCACACCGCGGTCGACAAGGTGCGCCACGGCCAGCCGACCAACGTGCGCGCCCTGCAATGGCTGGAGCGTTTTGGCCCCAAGGCCTGCCTGCTTAGCTGGCTACCGGGGGTGGGCGACCCGCTGTGTGCGGTGGCAGGCTGGTTGAAATTCCCATTCTGGCCTTGCGTGCTGTACATGGCCATCGGCAAGTTCGCGCGCTACATCACCATGACCTCCGCGCTGCTGTGGATGTTCCCCGGGGGACTGCCGATCTGATGGGCCCGGCGATACTGCCAGTCTGACAACCGCTGCCTGCCCATCCTTTGATCCACACCACCACCCTGCCCGTCGCTGCCAGCGCTCCGCTGCCGCGATCCCTCTGGGCACTGATGGCCGGCAACTTCGTGATCGGCACCGGGGTGATGGTGGTGCCCGGCACGCTCAACGACATCAGTGTTTCGCTCGGTATCTCCATCCCGCAGGCCGGCCAGCTGATCACGGCCGCGGCGATCCTGATGGGGCTGGGCGCACCGGTGTTCGCCTCTGTGGTCGCGGGCTGGGACCGGCGCCGCCTGCTCACGCTCGCCTTGATCTGGTACGCCGTGCTCACCGCCATTTGCGCACTCGCGCCCAGCTACACCGCGCTGCTGCCGCTGCGCGTGTTGGCAGTGATTTCGCCTGCCATCTTCACGCCGCAGGCCGCGGCCAGCGTGGGGCTGCTGGTGCCTCCTGCGCAGCGCGGTCGCGCCGTGACCTTTGTTTTTCTCGGCTGGTCGGTGGCCTCGGTCATGGGCATGCCACTCTCCGCCTGGATCGGCAACGACCTGGGCTGGCGCTGGGCGTTTGCGCTGGTGGCGCTGATGGCGCTGGTGAGTGCGGCCTGGGTCTGGCGGGAGATGCCCAACAGCATCCGACCTGCGGCGCTGTCGCGCAAGGCCTGGGGCAAGACCCTGGGTTCGTCGGCGCTGATGTTCACCGTGGGCGTGACGCTGCTCATGTCGTTCGCGCAGTTCACGCTGTTCTCGTATTTCGCGCCTTACTTTGTGCAGACGCTGGGCATGGGCGGCGGCGCGCTGTCGCTGATGTTTCTGTGGTTCGGCGCCTTCGGTTTCCTGGGCAACGTCGGCCTGTCGCGCTGGATCGACCAGATCGGCGCACCCCGGGCCGCGCTCTTGATGATGGGCGCGATGGCGCTCTCGCTGCTGCTATGGCCGCTGGGCCGGCTTGGCTTCTGGCAGCAGGCACTGGTGCTGGTGCCCTGGGCCATTGGCTGTTTTGCGGCCAACTCGGCGCAACAAGCGCGGCTGGTGAGCCTCTCGCCCGAGCTGGCCTCGGCCACGATCGCCCTCAACACCTCGGCCATGTACGGCGGTCAAGGACTGGGCGCAGCGCTGGGCGGTGTGCTGATCGCCCAAGGCCAGATGCTGCGCCTGCACGAGGTAGGTCTGGTGGTGATGGGGTTGGCGATGGCCCTGAGCGTGTGGGCCGCGCGACGGACGATGCGCGACTGAATCACCCCCTCAGAAACGCTCGTAAGGCATCAGGTAGCGCCACTGGCCCGGGGCCAGACCGCCCAGGCCAATGCGGCCCAGGCGCAGGCGGTGTACCGCCGCCGGAGACACGCCGGCCCGGTCGCAGAGGTGCGCCACCTGGCCGGGTCGCGTGTGCTTGATCGCCAGCCGCAGGCGGCGCTCGCTTTGCCAGCTGGCTCGCGCACTGGGCACCGCCCAGCCTTCAAAAAACAGCGCCTGCTGGAGCGATTTCAACACCGCATCGCGCCGCGCGGAGTCGTCGAGGCCCGGGTCATCGGCGACAGTGACATGCCACTCGTGTTCGATGGCCGCGCCCGCATCCGAGATCTTGCGTGCCACGCCCGGGTTTTGCGTCCACACCATCAGGCCGCTGGCAAGTGGCGCCAGCGGGGCGGCGGCCAGCAGCTTGTGCAGGTGGACCTTGAGCGGTCGCATGCCGGAGCGGTCGCCCTTGAAACGGTGGCTGGGCAAAAACCATTGCGCGGCCAGTGCGTCGGGCAAAGATGAATCACCCTGCAGGGTGATGTCAGGCAGCGCCACGCCCGCAGGCTTGTGCCACACCAGGGTGACCGAGGCCAGGTCTTCGAGCTGCGCCTTGGCGTCCAGGGTGACGACCTGCACCTCGCCCACGCGGGCCATGGGCGATTCCACCACCACACCGTCCACCCGGACCCAGCCGCCGGCGATGTAGCGTTCGGCATCGCTACGCGAACACGGCAATTGCGCCGCCAGCCGCTTGGCCAGGCGCTGGGGTTCGGCGCCGGCCATGCCAGTCACGCTCAAGAAGAGAACAGGAAGTTCATCACGTCGCCATCTTTCACGACGTACTCCTTGCCCTCGGCGCGCATCTTGCCAGCGTCTTTGGCACCCTGCTCGCCCTGGTAGCTGATGAAGTCGTCGAAAGCGATGGTCTGGGCGCGGATGTAGCCCTTCTCGAAATCGGTGTGGATCACACCGGCGGCCTGCGGGCCTGTATCGCCCTTGTGGATGGTCCAGGCGCGCACCTCTTTCACCCCGGCGGTGAAATAGGTTTGCAGCCCGAGCAGCTGGTAGGCAGCGCGGATCAGGCGATTCAGGCCGGGCTCGTCCTGCCCCAGTTCCTTCAGGAATTCGAGTCGGTCGGCGTCTTCCATCTCAGAGAGTTCAGCCTCGATCTTGGCGCAGATGGCCACAACCGGCGCGTTCTGTTTGGCCGCGAAGGCCTGCAGACGATCCAGGAACGGGTTGTTCTCGAAGCCGTCCTCGGCCACGTTGGCCACAAACATCGCGGGCTTGGCGGTGATCAAAAAGAACTGCTTGAGCTGGACTTGTTCTTCTTTGCTGAAGTCAATCGTGCGCACCGGCTGGGTGTCGTTCAGGGCGATCTGGCATTTCTCAAGAATCGCCACCTGCTTGATCGACTCCTTGTCGCCCGAGCGCGCCGTTTTCTGCACGCGGTGCAGCGCTTTTTCCACTGCGGCTAGATCGGCCAGGCACAGTTCGGTCTGGATCACCTCGATATCGGCGATCGGGTCGACCTTGTTGGCCACGTGGATCACGTTCGAATCTTCGAAACAGCGCACCACGTTGACGATGGCATCAGTCTCGCGGATGTGCGCGAGAAACTTGTTGCCCAGTCCCTCGCCGGTGCTGGCACCGGCCACCAGGCCCGCGATGTCCACAAACTCCACGATCGCCGGCACGATGCGCTCGGGCTTGACGATTTCCGCCAGCTGGGCGAGCCGCGGGTCGGGCACCTCGACCACCCCGGTGTTGGGCTCGATGGTGCAGAAGGGGTAGTTTTCGGCCGCGATGCCGGCTTTGGTCAGCGCGTTGAAAAGGGTGGACTTACCGACGTTGGGCAGGCCCACGATGCCGCATTGGAGACTCATGGAGAGGCTTTCGGGTTCTAAGGAAAACTCTTGATTTTACGGGGCGGCCAGTGGTCACGTTCGACGTCAGGGTGGAGGGTGAACGTAGCTCTTTCAGACCAACAGCAGTGTCTGTCTCTCGCGGAGAAGAAACCCTGCTCAAGAAAAAGCCCTCTAGCAGCCGTGGCTCAGAGGGCTTTTTCAGGTCAGAGGCCTATCGGCATCTCGACAGGCCACCGCCTGAGCATCTCACTTGCATTACGGAACGCAAGCACCCGGCAGACTGGCGTTGATACCCGCGCGCAAAGCGGGCACCGATCCACCGTCGTCCACACCCAGGGTGTTGTTGGTGAATGTGCAGCCATAAGCCGGGTTGGCCACCGTGGCTGGCGTCATCACGTCGTCGCCAGCAGGTTTCACACCGGTTTGCTCCCACACCACCATGTCGGCAAAAGCCTGCACCTGCTCGGCGACAGTGAAGTCGCAATGGCTGGCGCCCCGGATCGCGCGTTGCACCAGCCAGTTGGCATTGCCCTTGGCGGCCGTGCGCTGCTGGTATACCTGCTGCATACTGAAGGGCACAAACAAATCGCCCAGCGTGTGGATAGACACCACCGGGATGCTGAACTCCCCGTTGATCGCCGGGATCCAGCGCAGACCATCGCGGCGAAGGCGGTTGGCATCTGGCGCGGCGGTCAGTTTTTGCGAGGCCAGGTTCAACGCGGTCGAGCCAGCCACATCACCGTCAATGACATAGGTCAGGGCGTTGGTGTCCAGCACGTTGCGGTTCAGGATGCCGGTCACAGTGCCGTCGCTGCCGAAGGTGCCATAGGCCGACGGGAAGCTGCCGCCGAAGGCGATACCCTGGTCAAACAGCGGCCGCTCACCGCCGGTGAGGTTTTCCACCACCGACAGGTACTTCACCCCTTGCGCTGTAGGCACCGACGGGAAGGTCGTGAAGAGCGTGGAGGTGACCAGGCCTCGGATCTCGGACCACTTGTCGGTGGGGTAGCTCGGCACACCTGCCAGCGCCTGGGCCGTGACCTGCATGCCGGCGAAGCGGTTGAACAGCTCGGCGTCGCCCATCACGCCGCACATGGGCACGGCGCCGTGGTACCTCACCTTGTTGTTCGCGGTCGCCATGGCTTCCTGCTCGATCGCAGCGCCCGTCACGTGACCACCCATCGAGTGGCCGGTGATGTAGATCCGCTCTGGCGCAGCCAGCACTCGCCCGTTGGCGGCGGCGATATTGTTGAAGGCCAGTGCGAGTGCGTTGGTGTCTTCCACGCCTGTGCGGACATCGTAGAAGTTGGTCGAATAGCTCGACGCCGCCCAGGCGTAGCCTTGTTCGATCAGATAGCGCCGGATGCTCGGGTTGGACACGGTGAGCACGGAGCCCTCACCACGAAAACCGTGGGCGTACATCACGAGCTTGCCGTTCCACCCGGTGGCGGGCACTTCAACGCGGTAGGCCGCCCCATTGAGCACGCCGGCCCAGCGGTCGGTGCCGACGGTCAGGCCGGCCATCGCATCAAAGGTGGTAGCACCAGGGTCGATCGGCGCAAAGCTGCGGCTGTCCTGGGCGCGGGTCTCTTCCGGGGCGACCACCACCACGGGGTCATCACCCCCGCCACCGCACGCGGCGAGCAAGGCCGCGCCTGCCAGGGCCGTCCACCGGAATCTGATTTGTAGTCTCATGCTTGTCTCCTGTCGTTGTTGGGGAAGCTAAGGCCTGTTCGCACGAGAGGCGCGGACGGCTCGTTGGTTATCTGACCCAGCGAACAAGAGGCGCAGCGGGATTACCCGCATTCAGTCGCTCAGGAGACGCGCGGCGGCACGGGCGCAATCGCCTGGTACCGAAGATGCGCTCGGAGCGCCAGCGCCGCCACGACCCATACGCAGGCTTCAGCTCGCTCAGAACCGCCGCGAGAGCTCGACCCCAAGCGACAGCGCTCGACCCAGGCCAGGTTCAAAGAAGCGGCTGTTGCCGTCGTTGACGATCACCGAACCCACGTACTTGGGGTCCAGCAGGTTGTCGATGCGAACGAACTGGCGCCAGGTCCAGGCACCGGCGTTTTGTTCGAAGCGGGCGGACAGGCCCAGCAGGGTGTATCCATCGGCCCGGGCCGTGTTCGCATCGTTGGCGAACACCCGGCCGCTGTGCCGCACCTCCAGCGCGAACTGCCCACCGGTGTCCGCTGCCCAATCGGGCGCCCAGCCCAGCTGCGCAAACAGCTGTTGCTCAGGCAGGCCGGGCAGCCGGTTGCCAGCCGGGATGCTGGTGGTGCCGCTACCGAACCGCGCGCGCAGGTAGGTGTAGGCGCTGGAGAGCGTGACGTTGCCCAGACCATATTCCGCCGAGAGCTCCAGCCCTTGACGGCGTGTGGTACCAGCATTGGTGAAGGTGGCGCGCCCGTTGACCGAGCCAGCCGAGACGATCTCGTCGCGGGTGCGGATGTCGAACACCGTGGCGTTCCACAGGCCCGCCGCATTGCGCCCCCGCAAGCCTATCTCGGCGCTGGTGCTGCGCGAGGCGTTAAGGTCGGTATTGAAACCGGCGGTGCCGTCGATGCGGTAGGCGGCTTCGTTCAGTGTAGGCGTCTCCAGTCCACGACCGATCGCGGCATGCGCCTGCAACTGGGGCGAGAGCTGCCAGCGCACGCCCACCACCGGCAGGTAGCCATTGAACAGGGTCGCGCCACTCTGGTCGCCGTTGGCCAGGAACGCGTCAGTTGAGCTGTAACGGGCGTTGACGTGGCGCAGACCGGCTTCGAGCGTCCAGTCCTGCTTTTCCCAGGAGGCGCGCAAATAGGGGTCGAGCGTGGTCGCGCGGTTGGTCTCATCGCGCCGCAGCGCGCCTTGCACGCCCAACGCGCTGCCGACGAAGTTCTCGTAGCCACGGCGCAGGTCGGACTGCCGATCGCCGGCCAGCCCCGCGCTCAGGTCCAGCTGCCCGCCCCGCCAGGCGGTCTGCCAGCGCCAGCGCGCGTTGAAGCCCCAGTAGTCGCGGTCGAGATCGATCACGCCACCGGCACTGCTAGCCGCGCTCTGAGCACCAGGCGGCACCGAGAGGTACTGGATGACCCTGCGCTGACCGCCGTAGCCCATGAGCTCCAGCTTGTGCCCACCGCCCAGCGCTTGGTCCCAGGCCAGCCCCACTTGCGTCTGCGAGACCGATTTGCGCGTGTTGTACTGCAACGGCTGCGGCGCAGTCTGCTCGGCATCAGCGTCGAATTGCGCTTGCGTCAAACCCTGCGGGTCCAGCGAAAAAGCGGTCTGCTGGTTGAACACCAGCGTAGTGCGGCCGCCTTCATACGGGCGCGAGAGCTTGGCGTTGAGCGTGCGGCGATCGGCTGCGGACTGCGGTCGTGCGCCGTCGGTGGCGAACTTGCCGGCATCGAGCGTGTAGGACCAGCCGGGCGCCTCGTGTGTGCCGGTCTGGCCCTTGACCTGGGTCGACAAGCGCCACAGGCCATTCGAGCCCAGGGCCAAGCCGGTGCGCCACTCACCGGGCTGGCCGCCGTCTTCGGTGAAGAGCAGGATCGCGCCGCCGCTGGAAGCCCCGTAGAGCGAGGCGAACGGGCCACGCACCACCTCAATGCGATCAGCGCTGCCCAGCGGGAAGTTGGCCGCCTGGCCAGATCCGTCGGGCGCACTGGCCGGAATGCCGTCCACAAACAGACGCAGGCCGCGGATGCCAAAGGTGGAGCGCGCGCCATAGCCGCGGATCGAGACCTGCAAATCCTGCGCGTAGTTTTCGCGGTTGCGGATCAGCAGACCGGGCACACGCGCCAGCCCTTCCGAGAGGTTGATCTGCAACTGGCCATCGCGCAACTCGCTGCCAAAAACCACGTCTGCCGTGACGCTGCTGCGCCAAAGTTGATCGGCCGAGCCTCTGCCGATGACCAGCACCGGCGCAAGCGAGCCGCCGTCGGGCTCGGGCACGGCGACAGTGGTCTGGGCGAGCAGACACGCCGGCGCAGCGAGTAGCGCAGCGGGTACCCACCAGGACCAGCTCACCCCTCGAACCGCCAATCGGAGGAGACCCGCTGCCCCAAGCGCAAGACCTGTCCATCGCCTTGCAACACCATGGCGTTCATGCCAAAGGTGATGGCGCCATTCACGCGTGGGTCTTGCCGGTAGCTTTGCATCGCATCGCTCACGGCGGGCGTGAACACTGAGGTGGCGGGATCGATGTTGGGGATCGGGCAGCGCGCGCATGGCTTCACGGGTTCGATCACCGCCGCGGCATCCGCTCCCGTGATGATGGTCATGGCGCCCAAGCGGTCTTCGTCGTGGGCTTCGATGCCGCCGAGCACGATGTTGGGCCGGAAGCGCTGCATGGTCACCGGCGCCTCGCCTGCTTTCGCCAGCCGTTCATTTAGCTCGGCCAGCGAGGCCGTGCTGGTCACGAGCAGGCCAAAGCCGTCGGCAAACTGCGTATTGGCTTCACGACCACCGGTCCATCGGGCATCGCAGGCGCGCTTCACTTCGGGGTCGAAGCGTACCAGCCGCAGGCGCTTCAGATCGGCCGGTGCGTCGGGGCCGAGGAAGTCACTGAACCACTGAGCGGCCACGTCGCCCATGTCATAAGCCATCACGGTGTCGTCCCACACGCGGACTTTTTGCGGCCATTCAGCGGCTTCCAGTGACAGGTGCAGGGCCAGCATGCCGGGCGCGCGCAACACCAGCTGGCCGAGTTTGAAGGCCGGCTGGATCAGCGCCATGCGCGGCAGTTCGCGCTGAGTGACGAACTCGCCTTCGGCATCCACCACCATCCAGGCGCGGTCAAAGGCCAGGCCGGTGTCGGTGAGCTCGGTCTCGGTCAGCGCCACGCCGCCGCAGGACTTGATGGGGTAAACCCATAGCTGTTCGATGGTGGCTTGCACGTCGGCAGCGGTGATCGGTGAATTCATGGCGGATTCGGTATGCATGGGTTGACGTCAGGCAGGTAGTCGGTGCCGGTCAGAGGGTTGCCCTCGGGCGCTTCGTGCGGAATTGTGACCTGCTCCTAGAATCCCTCTCATGGCAAGCGTTTCCACTCCCCCGACTGGCCGCCGGCGTTTTGACGTGGCGGTGCGCGGCGGCGGCGTGGTGGGCCAGACCCTGGCCCTGCTGCTGGCGCGCGACCGGCTGCGTGTGGCTCTGGTCAGTCCGCCGCGCGCTGCGTCCGCCAGCAACGATGTGCGCGCCTATGCGATCAACGCCGCGTCGCGCGAGTTGCTGCGCTCGGTGCGCGCCTGGCCCGAAGGCCAGCCCACCGACCTGGCCCACCTCCTCCCCGAGTCCGCCACCCCGGTCGTCACCCCGGTGACCGCCATGGACGTGCGGGGCGACGACGGTGGCCGGCTGCAATTCTCGGCGGCCGAACAAGGCACGCCGGCACTGAGCTGGATCGTCGACGTGCCCGCCCTGGAGCAGCGTCTGGCCCACGCGGTGCACTTCCAGGGCAGCGTCGAGTGCCTGAGCGAAGCGCCCCCGGCCGCGCTTACCGTGATCTGCGAAGGCAAGCGCAGCGCCACCCGCGACGAGCTGGGTCTCACGTTTGCCGTGCGCCCCTATCCCCATAAGGCGGTGGCTGCACGCCTGAGCTGCGGTCAGCCACACGGCGGTGTGGCCAGGCAATGGTTTGCGCAAGGCGAGGTGATGGCACTGCTGCCGCTGGAAGGCGAGCTGGGGAACTCGGTAGCCCTGGTGTGGTCAGTCCCTGCGCAACAGGCCGATGACTGGTTGGCCGGCGACCCTCAGGCACTGGCCCAGGCGGTGCAGGCACGTTGCGGTAACGCATTGGGTGACATGCAATTGACGAATCCCGCCCAGGCCTGGCCCCTGGAACGCTCGAACGCACACCGCTGGGTGACCCGCACGCCCGGCGGCGGCGTGGCGCTGGCCGGTGACGCAGCGCACGCCATGCACCCGCTGGCGGGGCAAGGCCTCAACGTGGGCCTGGCCGATGTCGCCGAGCTGGCGCGCGTGATCCACGAGCGCGAATATTGGCGCGAACTCGGCGACCTGAAGCTGCTGCGGCGCTACGAGCGAGCCCGTCAGGCCGATGCACACACCATGGGCTGGCTCACCGACAGTCTGTTTGGGCTGTTTGCGTTGCCCGACACGCGGGTGCAGGCCCTGCGCAACTGGGGCCTGCGCAGCGTGGACCGGCTGGGCCCGCTCAAACACTGGCTGGCCCGACAGGCCATGGGGCAAGTCGGCTGACGCCGGTCCGCCGTCACCTTTCTCTTTTCACCTTCAGGCCTCAGGGCATTTCTATGACATTTTTCAAGACCACCCTCTTCGCCGTACTGACCGCCCTGACCCTGGGCGCGTGGGCGCAGGAAGCGACGATCCGCAAGAACCTGGCCGAGCGCCTGCCCAACCTGCCCAAGATCGACGAAATCAGCAAGACGCCGATGCCCGGACTGTTTGAAGTGCGCTTCAACGGCACCGATCTGTTCTACACCGATGCCCAGGGCAATTTCCTGCTCCAGGGTTCGCTGATCGACACCCGCTCGCGCGTGGACCTCACCGAGCAGCGGGTTAACAAGCTCACTGCTATCGCCTTTGACGATCTGCCCATCAAAGACGCGTTCACCCTGGTGCGCGGCAATGGCAAGCGCAAGATGGCGGTATTCGAAGACCCCAACTGCGGCTACTGCAAACGGTTCGAGCGCGATCTGGCCACCATCGACAACGTCACCGTGCACCTATTCCTCTACCCGATCCTGGGTGCCGATTCGGTGGAGAAGTCGCGCAACATCTGGTGTGCCAAAGACAAAGGCAAGGCTTGGACTGACTGGATGGTGAAGGACATCACGCCAGCCGCGGCCGAGTGCAACACCGCAGCGCTGGAGCGCAATGTGGAATTCGGCCGCAAGGCCCGCATCACCGGTACGCCGACCATCATCTTTGCCGACGGCTCGCGCGTGCCCGGCGCCATCCCGGCCGACCGCATTGAAAAATTCCTCACCGAAGCCAAGCCCTGACCAGCGTGTCGAGCTCAGCGACGCCCCCCAACACGCTGGACGACGTCCAGGACCAGGATTTGATCAAGGTCCTGGGCTACGCCGGTCTGATTCCATTCACCGGCCTGGCGCTGCTGCTGTGGGTGGTTGACGCCAACCTGCAGGCCTGGGTGGCCATGGCTTTGTCGGCCTACGCCGCGCTCATCGCCTCTTTCCTCGGCGGTGTGCACTGGGGCCTGGGCTGGCTCGGTGGACAACGCCCGCAGAGCGGCGCACCGCACCGCCAGCGCAACCATTTCCTCTGGGGCATCACGCTTTCGCTGCTCGCCTGGCCCGGCGTGCTGATGCCACCCTTTGCCGGCCTGGCCTGGCTGGGTTTTGTGCTGGTGCTGAGCTACCTGGCCGACCGCACGCTCTATGCAAGGGCCGGCCTGCAGCGCTGGCTCACGCTGCGCTTTCGCCTGTCCACCGTGGCTGCCCTGAGCTGCTTCATCGGCGCCGGCGCTTTGTAGATCGGACCCCCATGCCCACCGCCCAGCCTCGTATCGCCCGCAAAGCTTTGTCCGCCACACCGGCGATCCACTACAGGGTGCAGGTGAAGAACACGCTCAGCCACCTGTTCGAAGTCACGCTCACCGTGGCAAAACCGGCAGCACGCCAGCGCGTGCGCCTGCCAGTGTGGATTCCAGGCAGCTACCTGGTGCGCGAGTTCGCCCAGCACCTGCAACACCTGCGCGCCCTGCAAGGTGGCGAGCCGGTGCCGCTCAAGCAGATCGACAAACACACCTGGGAGGCACAAGCCGACCCCAAGGCGCCGCTCACCTTCACCTGCGAAATCTACGCCTTCGACGCCTCGGTGCGCACCGCGTTTCTCGACAGCACGCGCGGCTTCTTCAACGCCACCAGCCTGTGCCTGCGCGTGTTCGGGCAGGACGGCGTGCCGCACGTGCTCGAGGTGAGCGCACACAACTTGCCTACCGGCTGGCAGCTGGCCACCGGCCTCACACCACAACAGGTGGACGCCGCCGGCTTCGGCACCTACCTTGCCGCCGACTACGACGAACTCGCCGACTGCCCGGTTGAGCTCGGTACCTTCTGGCGCGGCGAGTTCACTGCACGCGGTGTGCCTCACCGTTTCGTCATCAGCGGCGCCGGCGGCTGGTTCGACGGCGAACGCCTGCTGACCGACACCCAGCGCATCTGCGAGGCGCAGATCGATTTCTGGCACGGTACCAGCGGAAAAGCACCCTTCGAAAACTACTTCTTCA
Organism: Hydrogenophaga sp.; assembly: GCF_011390835.1. Lineage (GTDB taxonomy): Bacteria > Pseudomonadota > Gammaproteobacteria > Burkholderiales > Burkholderiaceae_C > Hydrogenophaga. Next base: position 76,579 of record NZ_JAABRQ010000003.1, read on the forward strand.
TGCTGCACGCCAGCGGCGAGGGCTATGGCGGGCTGGAGCACCGCAATTCCACGGCGCTGGTCTGCATCCGAGCGGATTTACCGAAAGCACTGCCTCCGGGCGGTAAGCCTGCTCCCCTCAAAGCCACCGACGGCTACACCACACTGCTGGGTCTGATCAGCCACGAGTATTTCCACACCTGGAACGTCAAGCGCCTGCGCCCGGCCGAGTTCAAGCGCTACGACTACGACCGCGAGAACCACACCGAGCTGCTGTGGTTCTTCGAAGGCTTCACCAGCTACTACGACGACCTATTCCTGCGCCGGGCCGGCCTGATCGACGACACCACCTACCTGCACCTCGTCACCAAGACGGTCAACCAGGTGGCTCAGACGCCGGGGCAACGCGTGCAAAGCGTGGCCCAGGCCAGTTTCGACGCCTGGCTCAAGTACTACCGCATCCAGGAGAACACGCCCAACGCCACGGTGAGCTACTACACCAAGGGCGCGCTGGTGGCCCTGTGCCTGGACCTCACGCTGCGCGCCGAAGGCCGTGGCACGCTGGACGACGTGATGCGCGAGCTCTGGCAGCGCTGCGCGGGTGGGCCGGTGCGCGAGCTGGACGTGGCGCGCGCGCTCAAGCGCGTCGGCGGCCGGCCCTTCGACAGCGAGTTGCTGCATTGGGTGCACGGCACGGCCGACCTGCCGGTGTTGAAGCTGCTGGAACAGGCCGGCACCCAGGTGAGGCACGACAAGGCGCCGCTGGCACAACAGCTGGGGCTGCGCGTGTCCGAGACCAACGGTCTGTCGCTCAAGAACGTGTTGCGCGGTGGTGCGGCCGAGGCCGCCGGCATGGCCGCCGGCGACGAATGGCTGGGCGTGGAATTCAAACCGCCGAAGCGCGGCCAGAGCGCCGAGGCCTGGCGCATCAGCAAGCTCGACGAGGTGAACACTTTACGCGGCCAGCGCCAACAACTCACCGCCCTGATCTCGCGTGACAAGCGCCTGCTGCGCTGCCCTCTGACATGGCCCGAGCCCACGCAGGCGGTCAAGCTGGGCGTGGGTGACGCGGGCCTGCTGGCCCGCTGGCTGGGCCAGCCACGCTGATCTGCTGCGGGCGCGTCAGCGCCGGCGCAAATCCACCACCCGCTTGGCCTTGCCCTGGCTGCGCTCCACGCCGCCTTCGGGCTTGAGCTCCACCAGCACACTGCTGCCTACGAACACCTTGATCTCGTGCTGCAGCTGCTTGGCGGCGGCGCGCGCTTCAATGCTTTCAGGCGAGAGCCCCGGGCGCGTTTCCACCACCACGCTCAGGTTGTCCATCGGCCCTTCGCGCGTGAGCACGCACTGGTAGTGCGCGCTGAGCTCGGGGCGCTTCAGGATCAGCTCCTCGATCTGGGTCGGGAACACGTTGACGCCGCGCACGATCATCATGTCGTCGCTGCGGCCGGTGATCTTTTCCATGCGGCGCATGGTGCGCGCCGTGCCCGGCAGCAGGCGCGTCAGGTCGCGCGTGCGGTAACGGATGATGGGCAGCGCTTCCTTGGTCAGGCTGGTGAACACCAGCTCACCCATCTCGCCGTCTGCCACCGGTTCCCCGGTGTCGGGATCGATGATCTCGGGGTAGAAATGGTCTTCCCAGATGGTCGGGCCGTCCTTGGTCTCCACACACTCGTTGGCCACGCCTGGGCCCATCACTTCCGACAGGCCGTAGATGTCGACAGCGTCGATGCCCATGCGCGCTTCGATGGCAGTTCGCATGTCGTTGGTCCAGGGCTCAGCGCCGAAGATGCCGATGCGCATGCTGCTCTGGCGCGGATCGAGCCCCAGGCGTTCGAACTCGTCGGCGATCGCAAGCATGTAGCTGGGCGTGACCATGATGATGTCGGGACGGAAATCCTGCATGAGCTGCACCTGGCGCTCGGTCTGCCCACCACCAAACGGCACCACGGTGAGCCCCAGCTTTTCGGCGCCGTAGTGCGCACCCAAGCCACCGGTAAACAGGCCGTAGCCATAGCTCACGTGCACCAGGTCGCCGGGCCGCGCGCCGCTGGCGCGGATGCTGCGCGCCACCACCGTGGCCCAGGTGTCGATGTCCTTCAGGGTGTAGCCCACCACGGTCGGCTTGCCGGTGGTGCCGCTGCTGGCGTGGATGCGTGCGCATTGCTCGCGCGGCACCGCAAACATTCCAAACGGATAGCTGTCGCGCAGGTCCTTCTTGGTGGTGAACGGAAAATTCGCCAGGTCGGCGAGCGTTCGGCAATCGTCCGGGTGCACACCCGCCTCGTCGAACTTGGTTCGGTAGACCGGCGAGTTCAGATAGGCATGGCGCAGTGTGGCTTGCAGGCGCTTGAGCTGCAGGCCGCGCAATTCGTCGATGCTGGCCTTCTCGATCGGCTCCAGGGGAAAGTGGTTCATGAGGGGACCTCTGCAACTGGGAACACGGTGCCAGGAATCTGCGCGCTCTTGCCGCGGAACATCGCCACCACCTCACCGCGCTGGTTGACGACCTTCATGTCGTACACGCCGTGGCGGCCTTGCAGCATTTGCTCGACACCTTCGCAGGTGAGCACATCACCATCGTGCGCGGGCTTCAGAAACTCGATGCTGCAGCCGGCAGCCACGGTGTTGCGGTTGTGGCTATTGCAGGCGAAAGCGAAGGTGGAATCGGCCAGGGTGAAGATGAAGCCACCGTGGCAGATCTGGTGGCCGTTGAGGTGCAGTGGCCGTACAGCCATGCGCATCACCGCGCGGCCCGGCGCCACGGAAACCAGCTCCATGCCCAGGGTGTCCTTGCTCGCCACATCGTTGGCAAACATCACCTCACCAACGCGTGCAGCGATTTGATCGGGAGTCATGTTCATGCGCCCTTGAATTGGGGTGGTCGTTTTTCGAGAAACGCCGTCACACCTTCGATGTAATCGTGGGTCGCGCCCAGGGTCGACTGGGTGTCGCGCTCGACATCGAGGTGCTCGTTCAGACTGCGCGTGCTGGCGTCGCGCAACAGGGCGCGCGTGGCCACCAGGGCCTTGGTCGGCATGGCGGCCAGCTTGTTTGCCAGCGCCAGGGCGGCGGTCACCGGGTCGTCGGCCACGTCCCAGATCAAGCCCCATTCCTTGGCTTGCGAGGCCGGTAGCTTGTCGCCCGTCATGGCCAGTGCCATGGCGCGCGCCAGCCCTAGGCGCTCCACCAGCAACCAGCTGCCACCGGCATCGGGGATCAAACCAATCTTGCTGAAGGCCTGCACAAAACTAGCGCCAGGCGCGGCGATCGCGATGTCGCAGGCCATCGCCAGTGAGGCGCCAGCGCCCGCCGCCACGCCGTTCACCGCGACCACGATGGGCACACTCAAGCTCTGGATCCGGCGCGTGGTGGGGTTGAACGCCTGCTCGATCACCGGGCCGGGATCGGCGCGCTCCAGCTGATTCGGCCCAGGCGTGAAGTCCAGCTCGGACAAGTCGAGACCCGCACAAAAACCGCGACCTGCACCAGTGAGCACGATGGCACGGATGCTGGCATCGGCCTCGGCGCGGTCAAAAGCGCGCCACAGCTCCGCGTGCATGGCGCGCGTGAAGCTGTTGAGGGCGCCAGGGCGGTTGAGGGTGATCAAGGCAACGGCCTCACGTTGCTCAAACAGCACGGTGGCTTCCGCGGTGGCGGTGGTCATGGAATCGGGTCTCCTCGGGTGGGCGGGTGGCGCGGGCCACACACCGTTTTTTCTCAATTTACCATTAACCAACCAAGCGGTCGGTGAATGTTTTCCCGGATGGGCCACCGCTATAGTGGGTGGCAGTTTGATCGCAACCACCCGAGGACCGCCATGACCAACACCCCCACCCCAGAACTCATCACCGTGCACACCGAAGGCCGCGTGGGCATCGTCACGCTCAACCGCCCCAAGCAGCTCAACGCGCTCAACGACCAGCTCATGACCGAGCTGGGCGCGGCGCTCAAGGCATTCGACGGCGACGACGGCATCGGCTGCATGATTGTGACGGGCAGTGAGAAAGCGTTTGCCGCTGGTGCCGACATCGGTGCCATGGCGACCTACGAATTCGCTGACGTCTACAAGAACGACTACATCACCCGCAACTGGGAAACCATCCGCGGTGTCCGCAAGCCGGTGATCGCTGCGGTCAGCGGCTTCGCTCTGGGTGGCGGCTGCGAGCTGGCCATGATGTGTGACTTCATCATCGCCGCCGACAACGCCAAATTCGGACAACCCGAGATCAAGCTGGGCATCATCCCCGGCGCAGGGGGCACCCAGCGCCTGCCACTGGCGGTGGGCAAGGCCAAGGCCATGGACCTGGTGCTGACCGGCCGCATGATGGACGCCACCGAGGCCGAGCGAGCCGGCCTGGTGAGCCGCGTGGTGCCGCTGGACAAGCTGATGGACGAAACCCTGGCCGCCGCCCTTACGATTTGCGACTACTCGCTCATCAGCGTGATGGCTGCCAAGGAGTCGGTGAACCGCGCGTTTGAAGGCGGATTGTCCGACGGAGTGATGTTCGAGCGGCGCCTGTTCCACGCCATGTTCGCCACCGCTGACCAGAAGGAAGGCATGGACGCCTTCGTGAACAAGCGCAAGCCCACGTTCCGACACGCCTGAGCCCGCGCCGCCAGGCGGCGTGAGGCGCTCGGCATTAACAAGTGCTCACAATCGCGGTGCCTCGCTGGGGCTATAACCGAAAAGACAACTGTTTCAAGCCTGCTTCCATCTGTCGAAGCCCAGGCCGAAGCCCAACCCCAAGGAGATCCTGCCATGACCAACCGCCGCCGATTCATCATGATGGTGCCCCTCACGGGCGCCGCCCTGGCTGCCGCCTGTTCGGAAAAAGCACCCGCACCCGAAGCCGCACCCGTTGCGCCAGCTCCGGTGGCGCCCGCACCCGCCCCTATGGCCGCGCCGGAACCGGCCGCTGCGCCCGCAACGGCTGCCCCGGCCGCGGCCGCTGGTCCCATGGTCGATGAGGCCGAGCCGACCGCCATGGCCCTGGGTTATGTGTCCGACGCGGCCCGCGTGGACAAGGTCAAACACCCCAACTTTGTCGAAGGCTCGGCTTGCGCCAACTGTGTCCTGTATCAGGGCGCGGCGGGCAGCGAAAGTGGTCCGTGCCCGCTGTTCGCAGGCAAGCAGGTCAGCGCCCAGGGGTGGTGTGCGTCTTACGCCAAGAAGCCCAGCTGAGCGCAACGCTGGCGGCAGAAAACCGCACCAAGCTTGGTCTATAATGCCCGTCTTCCGGCGATATAGCTCAGTTGGTTAGAGCGCAGCATTCATAATGCTGATGTCGGTGGTTCAAGTCCACCTATCGCCACCAGATTCAAGAAGCGAACTCCGGCAACGGCGTTCGCTTTTTTGTTGCCTGCATCCTTTTGCCGGATGCGCCCATCGCTGCCTCTTGCCTCGCATGGCCCTCAAATCCACCATCTTCAAAGCGAATCTGCAGATCGCCGACATCGATCACAGCTACTACGCCGACCACGCGCTCACCCTGGCCCGCCACCCCAGCGAGACCGATGAACGCATGATGGTCCGCCTGGTGGCGCTGGCGATCCACGCCCACGAGCTGGTCGACACCTGCGGCGGCGACGGCACCCTGGCCTTTGGCGCTGGCCTGTCCGATCCCGACGATCCCGACGTGTCGCTGACCGATTACACCGGTCGCAAACGGATCTGGATCGAGGTCGGACAACCCGAAGACAAGCCGCTGGCCAAGGCCTGCAGCAAGGCCGACGCGGTGTTTGTTTACGCGTTTGCATCGGCGGCCGACGTGTGGTGGCGCGGGATGGAGAGCAAGGTCTCTCGCCTGGAGAAGCTGCAGGCCTGGCGCCTGCCCAGCGAAGCCGCGCCCGCGCTGGCCGCATTGGCCGAGCGAAGCATGCAGCTGCAGGCGACGATTCAAGAAGGTGAGCTCACACTGTCCAGTACGCAAGGCAGCGTGCACATCGTGCCGCTGCGCTGGAAATAGGCCCGGACGCGCCGGGCGGCAACCGCCTGCTCAAGCCCCCTCTTCGCCGCCGTGTTTGCCGGGCCGCCAACCCTGCGCACCCAGCACAGCAGACGCCAGCGCGCTCGGCACCGCTTCCAGCGGCGTCGCCATGGTGTCGTTCCAGCGGTTGAGAAACGCAAACATCGCCACCACGCCCAGCAGCTCCACGATCTCGCCATCGCTCCAGTGCCGCTGCAGCTCGGCAAACTGGCTATCGGTCACCGCATTGGGCTGGGACGCGGCAGCCAGCGCAAAGTCCAGCGCCAGGCGCTCGCGCTCGGTGTAGTGCAGACTGCTGGCGTAGGTCCAGATGTCTGCCAGCTTAGCTTCGCTGACACCAAAATTCTGGGCACCGAGCAGCGTGTGAGCCTGGCAATACAGGCAGCCTGAGGCCTGGCTGACCACGTGGCCCACGAGGCGGCGAAAGCCCAGGTCGACCTCGCCCTCGGGATCCATCACCGCGGCATTCATGACCGCCAGCGCCTGCGCCAGCTTGGGTTTGCGCTGCATGGTCAGCACACTGTTGGGCGTGAAGCCCAGGGTGCCCAGGAAAAAGTCAAAGTGAGGCTGCAACTCGGGCGTGGTCTCAGGCGGCAGCGGATGCAATCGGGCCATGGTGTCTCCTTTGCCGCGATTGTGATCCCGCTCACTGCCACATGGCCTGGTAAACCCCGTCGGGATCGTGCTGCTGCGCCTGCCTGGCTACGTCAAACGCCCGCCCGCCGCGCGGATCGGTGCCGCGCCCAGCGATGTACAGCCAGTTGCCGGTGTTGCTGTGCACATCCAAGTCCAGCAACTGCGATTCAAACCACGCCGCGCCAGCGCGCCAGTCGCCTCCCAGGCCATGCATCCAGTGGCTGGCCACGATCTGGCGCATGCGGTTGGACAAGAAGCCGGTGTGGTGCAGCTCGCGCATGCCTGCGTCCACCAGCGGCTCGCCGGTTTCGCCGGCGCACCAGTGCGCGAACTTCATGTCGTTGTGCATGGGCGCGCGGTGTTCAGGCCGGCTCGACAGGCCCTGCGCGCGGTAGAGGCGGCGGCCGTGTTTGCGGTGCATGAAGCGGAAATGGTCGCGCCACAGCAGCTCGAACCACAGCCAGTAGCTGCCTTCGTTGGCACCGCGCTCCGCCTCAAAGGTTCGCAGGGATGCCAGCGCGGCGCGGGGCGACAGCGCACCACTGGCCAGCCAGGGTGACCACTTGCTGGAGAAGTCGTTTCCCTGCAGCTGGTTGCGGGTAATCTTGTAGGTGTGGGGCAGATCTCGCGCCAGGTACTGCGCCAGGTGGGCAAGGGCCGCGGTTTCGCCGCCGTGCCAGGCGGCTTGGCCGTAAGGGAAAGACGATCGGGCATCGATGGCACCCGGTGGCAATGCCTCAGGTTCCGACCACGGTGGCGGGCACGCCAGCGCCTCAGGCCAAGGCGGGCAGCGCGTGGGCGCCGGCAGCGGCTCGTGCGCCCGCACGCCAGCGTGTTCCACACCCTGGCGAAACGCGGTGAACACATCGGGCACCGCGTGTGTCTCCCACGGCAGGTCCGCAGGATCGAGCAGGCTGGACTGCCAGACCGTCTGCACCGCCAGCCCCTTCGCTTCAAGAGCAGCCACCTCGGCCTGCTCATCCGGCGCCGCGATGTCCTCGGCCACCAGTCCCACGGCGCCCACCGAGCGCGCCAGATCGATCAACACCTGAGGCGACGGGTCGCGCAGCACCAGCAGACCGCTGCCCATCGCCTGCAGCGACCGGCTCAGATCGGCCAGCGCCTGATTCAGAAAGGCCTGGCGGTGGACGCCCGCGCGCGGAATGCCCCAGGGCGAGTCGCCGGACCAGCGGTCGCCCGCCCACCAAATCGGCAACCACGCCAAGCCCTCGCGCTCGGCGCGCCCCAGTGAAGCATGGAGCGCCGCGTTGTCGTGCAGGCGCAGATCGTGGCGAAACCAGTGCAGGACCGCCGGCATCAGAACAGGCTCTGTTGCGCCGCTTCTGCGGCCGAGCGCGTGCGCCCGGTCTGCTCAGCGGCCCGCGAGCGCGAGCCGTGGCGACGCACGATGTCGGCCTCGCCGGCTTTCACCTCGGGCAGGGCGCGGCGCTGGTGCAGGCGCGTCTTGGCCTCGCGCGTGGCGTACTCCAGATCCACCACGGGCAGCGGCCAGTCCAGCCCTAAGCGCACGCCACACCTCGCCTGCACACTCGGGGGCATGCGCCAGGGCTCCAGGAGCCAGGCATCGGGCACGCGGCGCAACACCGGCAACCAGCGGCGTACGAAGTGCCCCTGCGGATCATGGTCCTTCGCCTGCTTGATCGGGTTGTAGACGCGGGTGGTGTTGATACCGGTGGTGCCCGACTGCATCTGCAGTTGGCTCCAGTGAATGCCGGGCTCGTAGTCGAGAAACTGCCGCGCCAGCCATTCGCCTACTGGCCGCCAGTGCAGCCACAGCGGGTACGCCGCCACCGACACCAGCATGGCGCGCATGCGGAAGTTGACCCAGCCGGTCTCGCGCAACATGGCCACGCAAGCGTCGACCAGCGGCCAGCCGGTGCGGCCTTCGGTGAGCGCGGCGAAGTGCGCAGGGTTGAAGTGATCCTCGCGCAAGCCGTCATAGCCGCGGTGAAGGTTGCGCCACTCCAGCTCGGGCTCGTCTTCCAGCTTCTGAATGAAGTGGCAATGCCAGGCGAGCCGGCTCACAAAGGCTTCCAGGCCCAGCCGATGGTGGCGCGCCTCTGGCGGCAGGGCGGCCAGGCGCTCGCGCGTGGCCCGCACCACCTCGCGCAGGCTCAGGCATCCATGTGCGAGGTAAGGCGAGAGACGTGAGCAGGCGGTGGGTGCCGACAGCGGCGAGGAAATGCCGCCCCGGTAACTCTGGCTGCGCTCGTTGAGAAAATCGTGCAGCACTTCCGCCGCGAGCACGCGCCCACCGCGCTGGCGTTGCGGTGGGTCCTGGTCGCTGAGTCCCAGCCCGGCAGCATCAGGCATTTCCGACTCGGCCCAGGGCAGAGACACCATTTGCAGTCGCTTGGGCGCCAAGGCCTGCGGCGCCCGCACATGGGCTTCCCAGCGCCGCGCCCAGCCATCGCGACTGCGCAGGCGCCGCACCACACCAAACTGCGGCCACTCGGTCCAGATCACGCCCCGCTCACGACACCAGCGCTGCACCGCCTGATCGCGCAGGTAAGTCACGCCGTTGCCGGTTTCTTCGTGGGAATGGAGGTGCTCAAACGGCTGGGCCAGCAGGAGCTGCTCCAGTACCTCGGTCACTTCGCCGGAGACCACCGTCAGCCGCGCGCCGAGGGCTTTCAGTGATTGGTCCAGGTCGCACAGGCTCTCACAAACAAAGTGCAGGTGCTGCGTGGCGGCGTCTGGCTGCTGCCACACACTGGGCTCGAATACATACAGACACAGCACCGGCCCACGCGCAGCCGCAGCGGCCAGCGCCGCGTGGTCCTGAACGCGCAGGTCGCGCTTGAACCAGACCACGCTGAGCGCCATGGCCGGCTCCAGATCAACGCGGAAGCGGCGAGTGATCGACCCAGATCAGCTCCGCCGTGTTCACGCCGGCCTGAGCCGCTTGGGCCAGCAGGCGTTCACGCACTCCAGGTGGCAGGTGCGCCTCGCGCGACAAGATCCAGAGGTAACCCAGATCAGGGCCGATCACCATCGCCCAGCGGTAACCCGGGTCGAGCGCGATCACGTGGTAACCGCCGTAAAACGGGCCAAAAAACGAGACCTTGAGCGAGCCGGTGTTGGCGTCGCCGGTGAACACCGCGCGGCCTTCGGCCTCGCTCCATTCGCCCTTCTCGGCGTTGTAGCCGCGGTTGATCACCTTCACGCTGCCGTCGTCATTCAGGCTGTAGTTGGCGCTCACCCGGCTCAGGCCGCGTTCAAACCGGTGGTCCAGCCGAGCCACCTCCAGCCAGGATCCCAGGTAGCGGTTGACATCAAACGGCGTGACCACGCTGACGCCGGCAGGTGGCGCGCTGGAACAGCCAGCCAGCAGGGCGCCAGACGCCAGCAAAAGAAGCGCCAGCGTGTGGCGCAAACGGTCGAGCAAAGGTGTTTGCATGTGCAAATTCCTGAAAACTGGGACACCGGGAAGGCGAGAGCTATTTGTCTTGGACAAACTGCACACTTGGTTTTATCATGATTCATCGCTGTCACACCGCTTCGGCCCATTGCCTGCCATGTCCTGGTTCAACACCCTGCCCGGTTTCCAGAAGTCGCCCGCCGGCCTGGAACGCCACATCCTGCGTCTCCTGCCCCGCATCCTGTGGGTCGGCACGGCGCTGGCCGCCCTGCTGGCGGGGGTAATGCGCCTGTTGCCCTGGAGTGGCAGCGAAGTGGAAGTGGCCACGCGCATCACCACGGCGGACATCTACCTCATCAGCCTGGTGATCTTCCACTGGACTGCAGTGCTCACCGTGGCCATTGGTGCCTTCATCGTGCTCGTGATGAAAGGCCCGGCCTATGTGGCCGACGCCTATCCATTGCCTGACGCCGACCGCCCGGCTCCCTGATTCGCGCGAGCGTCAAACAACCAAAGGTCTGCCACCGATGGGCGTGCGACAATTTCGGTCTCAGCCTGACCCGCCGGGTCGCCCCACCAGCCTCTGGACACACACCATGAACCGCTGCTCCTCACACCCGCCCCGCCGCCACCTGATCACAGCCGCCCTGCTGCTGTCGTTTACCGGCACCGCCCTGGCCCAGGACGCGACGCCTCGCACCTTTCCAGAAAGCGCCCTGCGCGGCACCCTGGTCGTGCTGCAACCACCCGAGATCACCATGGACGGACGGCCCGCCCGCCTGTCCCCTGGCTCCCGCATCCGCGGCGCCAACAGCATGATGGTCTTGTCAGCCACGCTGGTGAACCAGGAACTCACGGTCAACTACACGCTGGAGCCCACCGGTTTGGTGCACGACGTGTGGATCCTGACGCCTGCCGAAGCTAGGCTCAAGCGCCCGCTCGCCAGCGACCGCAACTTCTGAGCGCGGGCGCCCACCGCGCCCTCACCGCCGCCACCGCCCGCATCCTGCGGGCCTCGTGCCTTGTGCACCGCCTGCCAAACGCCGTCCGCCCCATGAGCAAAAAAGTCTTCATCAAAACCTTTGGCTGCCAGATGAACGAGTACGACTCGGACAAGATGGCCGACGTCATGCACGCCGCACAGGGCTACGAGCCAACGCAAGACGTCAACGAGGCCGACCTGATCCTGTTCAACACCTGCTCGGTGCGCGAGAAGGCGCAGGAGAAGGTGTTTTCCGACCTGGGACGCGTGCAACACCTGAAGAAAAAAGGCGTGCTGATCGGCGTGGGTGGCTGCGTGGCCAGCCAGGAAGGCGCCGAGATCATCAAGCGCGCGCCCTATGTGGACGTGGTGTTTGGTCCACAGACGCTGCACCGCCTGCCCGAGCTGCTGAACGCGCGCACCCAGTTATCGAAGCCGCAGGTCGACATCAGCTTTCCCGAGATCGAAAAATTCGACCACCTGCCGCCGGCGCGCGTCGATGGCGCCAGTGCCTTCGTGTCCATCATGGAAGGCTGCAGCAAGTACTGCAGCTACTGCGTCGTGCCTTACACGCGCGGCGAAGAGGTGAGCCGCCCGTTTGACGACGTGCTGGTGGAGATCGCCGGACTGGCAGACCAGGGCGTTCGCGAGGTCAATCTGCTAGGTCAGAACGTGAACGCCTACCGCGGCCCCATGGGCGACAGTGGCGAAATCGCCGACTTCGCCCTGCTGCTCGAATACGTGGCTGACCTTCCCGGCATCGAGCGCATCCGCTACACCACCAGCCACCCCAACGAATTCACACCACGCCTGATCGAGGCCTACGCCAAGATTCCGAAACTGGTGAACCACCTGCACCTGCCGGTGCAGCACGGCTCAGACCGGATCCTCATGGCGATGAAGCGCGGCTACACCGCCATGGAATACAAGAGCACGGTGCGCAAGCTGCGCGCCATCCGGCCCGACCTGCAGATGAGCAGCGACTTCATCGTCGGTTTCCCCGGCGAGACAGAAGACGACTTCGGCAAGATGATGAAGCTGATCGACGATGTGGGCTTCGACATCAGCTTCTCGTTTATCTTCAGCCCGCGCCCCGGCACGCCAGCCGCCAACCTGCCCGACGACACGCCACACGCCATCAAGCTCAAGCGGCTGCAGCATCTGCAGTCCACAATCGAAGCCAACGTGAAGGGCATCAGCGCCAGCCGTCAGGACACGGTGCAGCGCATCCTGGTCGAAGGCCCCTCACGCAAGTCCAGTGCCGAAGTGCCTGAACTCATGGGCCGCACCGAATGCAACCGCGTGGTGAATTTCCCGGCCGGGCCGAACGCTGCGCGTCTGGTGGGCCAGATGATCGACGTGCGCATCACCAGCACCCAGGCGCACTCGCTGCGCGGCGAGGTGGTGGTGAACGAGCCGGCCTGAGCCGGCCCGCCTTTCACCGATTGCTCAGAGGCCGAGCAGCTTTTTGGCGTCTGCCAGCGCCTTCATCGAGGCGGTGTGGTCACCGGCCTTGTGAAGTCGTTCGCCATCGGCCCGCAGGGTCGTGACCTGAACCTTGGCGTCTGCGGTCATCGCTGGTTGGGTAGCTAGCTTGGCATCAATCGCCTTCATCTCACCGGGGCAGCCGTGCGCGATGGCTGCGCCAGAGAACAACACGGTCAGGCCAATCATCAAGTTCTTCATGGGAGGGGATCCTTCAGCACAGAAAAACGCCAGAACATGCTGGCTTTTGCATCCTGCGCCGAACAATGGCTCGCCACACGGCTGAGTACAGGTTCCCGTGCGTGGCGCGGGGTTTTGGCTGGCGCTGTTCAGCGGCGATCAAGGTAACGCGCGTCTGACCAGGTGGCGAGCCACTGCGGGACAAAGGCAACAAAGATGGTGGCGAACATGCCGGTCAGGAACGCATCGCCCCAGGCCATCAGCCAGCGACCCACCAGCGCCTGCTCCATGGCTGGCGCACCGGCCAGGCGGTGCAGCATCTCCATCATGACCCCCGACAGGAACACGGCGGCGGCAGTGCCCATGAATGCTCGGCCCAGGGTGTAGATGAACAGGTTGGCCGGCAGCCAGCGGCGCAACAAGGCGCCAATGCCGAGCGCCAGTGTGGCCGGCACCAGGCCCACCCAGAGCCATTGCGACACCACTGCGGACAGCTCCGCTTGCCCCAGCACCCAAACCGCCATGGCCACCCCTGCGAGCACCAACACCGCCAGTGGCCAGCCCAGCATGAGCACCAGCAGGCAGGCGCCGGAGAGCTGCACCTGAAGACCTGGTGGCAGGGTTTGCGGCAACAGCCACAGCCCGGGGAGCAGCACCAAAGCAGCGAGCGTCGGGGTGAGCAAGGCGCCGGGTAGCATGCGCCAAGGTCGCAGCCACAGCGCCACGACCAGCGCGATCAGTGAGAGGGCAAGTTCGATGCCGAGCAGCATGGTGCCCCAGTATGGGCGGGGCGAGAGGCTGCGGGCTTGACTTCGGTCAACCCATGCCGGGCAGCTTCGGCATGCCTTTCATGCCGCCCATCTTCTTCATCATCTTCATCAGGCCGCCGCCCTTCATCTGCTTCATCATGCCCTGCATCTGTTCAAACTCTTTGAGCAGGCGGTTGACTTCCTGCACATGCACGCCCGCGCCGTTGGCGATGCGGCGCTTGCGGGTGGCCTTGATGATTTCGGGCTTGCGCCGCTCCTTGAGCGTCATGCTGCAGATGATGCCTTCTTTGCGAGCAATGTCTTTCTCAGCCTTACCCATGTCCATCTGGCCCGCCTTGGCCGAGAGCGCGCTGGGCAGCTTGTCCATCAGGCTGGAGAGGCCGCCCATCTGCTTCATCTGGCGGATCTGCTCCAGAAAATCATTGAGGTCGAAGCCCGCGCCACTCTTGACCTTGGCCGCCAGCTTCTGCGCTGAGGCCATGTCCACCCCCGCCGTGACCTGCTCGACCAGCGCCAGGATGTCGCCCATGCCCAGGATGCGGCCGGCGTGACGCTCGGCATCAAACACCTCCAGCCCGTCGATCTTCTCGGAGACACCTGCAAACTTGATCGGCGCGCCGGTGACCGCGCGCACCGAAAGCGCCGCACCACCGCGCGAATCGCCGTCGGTCTTGGTCAGCACGATGCCGGTGAGCGGCAAGGCATCGCTGAAGGCCTTCGCGGTGTTGATCGCGTCTTGGCCCTGCATGGCGTCCACCACAAACAGGGTCTCCACCGGTTTCAGGATCGTGTGCAGCTCCTGGATTTCGCGCATCAGCGCCTCGTCGATCGCGAGGCGACCGGCAGTGTCCACCAACAGCACGTCGAAGAAATGTTTTTTGGCGTAGTCGATGGCCGCGCGAGCAATGTCAGACGGCTTCTGATCGGGCGTGCTGGGGAACCACTCGGCGCCAGCCTGCGCGGTCACCGTCTTGAGCTGCTCGATCGCGGCCGGCCGGTAAACGTCGCCCGAGACGGTAAGCACCTTTTTCTTGCGTTTCTCGATCAGGTGTTTGGCCAGCTTGGCGGTGGTGGTGGTCTTTCCCGCCCCTTGCAGGCCAGCCATCAGGATCACGGCCGGCGGCTGGGCGGCGAGGTTGATGTCGGCCACGCCCTCGCCCATGGTGGCGGCCAGTTCGCGATTGACTATGGCCACCAGCGCCTGACCGGGCGTGAGCGAGCCTACGACGGCCTGGCCCAGCGCTTTCTCTTTCACCCGCGCGATGAAGTCGCGCACCACCGGCAGGGCCACGTCGGCCTCCAGCAGCGCCATGCGCACCTCCCGCAGCATGTCGGTGACATTGGTTTCGGTGATGCGGGCTTGCCCCCGCATCTCTTTGACGATACGGGAGAGTCGGTCGGAAAGGGCTGATGCCATGGTGCGCTCGGGTGGGTGCTGGGCGATGGGGCGGGAAAACCGGCACACCAGCCCGGCGGGCGGCCCGGTCTTCAAGCGGACAAGCCCGTTAAACTGTGATCTCAATTTTAGCGGCGCCCCTGCGCCCTCCCCTTACGCCTGCATCGCGCCCACCACGCACCGATGAACCTGCTGCCCGCCCTCATGACGAATCCGCCCGCGGCCTTGCTGTCCGCGGTGGCGGCATTGGCCTATGCGGTGCTCGCGTGGGCTTACCCTCGGTTGAGCGCTGCGCAGACGCGCACCCTGCTCGCCATCGCCTGGCTGCTGCACCTGCTGGTGCTGACGATCGGGCTCACTGACCACCCGGTGCGCTTTGGTTTTGGGCCTGCGCTCTCGGTCACCGCGTGGCTGGTTTTCACGGTGTACTTGATCGAAAGTCGGCTGTTTCCCCAGCTGCGCGCCCGCTGGCCGCTGGCGGTGTTGGGCACGTTGGCCATCCTGCTCGCGTTGCTGTTTCCAGGCGCCACCCATCCGACCCTGCCTTCGGGCTGGCTGCCAGTGCACTGGGCACTGGGTATCGCGTCCTACGGCCTGATCGGAGTGGCAGTGGTGCACGCCTGGATGATGCAACGGGCCGAAAAAGCGATGCGGCTGGGCACGGCCTCAGAGTCGAGCATGCCACTACTCACCCTGGAGCGCCTGACCTTCCGCTTCGTGGGTGCCGGTTTCGTGCTGCTCAGCGCCACCCTGGTCGCCGGCTGGTGGTTCTCAGAGGTCTTCAACAACCGGTTCGACTGGAACCACAAGACCGTCTTCACCGTGTTGTCGTGGATCACCATGGGCGCGCTGCTATGGGGTCGCTGGCGCCTGGGCTGGCGCGGCCGCACCGCCATCCGGACCCTGTACCTGAGTGCTGGCTTCCTGTTGCTGGGCTACGTGGGCTCGCGCTTCGTGCTCGAAGTGGTGCTCGGACGCAGCTGACATGAAGTACCTGCTCGTCATTGCGGTGGTGCTTGTCGCCTTCTACGTCTGGCGCAGCGGTCGCCAGGCCGAACGCCAGGCCCCTCCGCCGCGTGCCCGCAAGCCGTTGCCGAAGCCCGGCATCATGGTGGCTTGTAAGGAGTGCGGCACCCACCTGCCGGAGAGCGAGTCGATCAGCGGCCGATTGGGTCCGTATTGCTGCCCCGAACACCGCGAGCAGCGCGAGGGCCACGGCGGATGACGCGCCAGGCTGAGCGTGCGCAGCGTCACGCTGGCAGCTGACATGGCGCGATACGAGCAAACCTCGCAGTTCGCGCCGTCCTGGTTCTCGGCACTGGAGAGCACCAGCTCCCACGGTCGCGAGCAGCGCGTGCGCTCCTTTGTGCGGCTCTGGCGCGCTTTCATGCGCGCCCGCGTGTTCATCGCTGGCGTGCTGCTTATGTTGCAAGCCTTTGTCGTGCTCACCGGCTCAGGTGGCCCGCCTTGGCTGGTGGCCTTGTGCGCGGCTCACCTCAGCGCCGCACTGGCCGTGCTGCTGTGGTCGCGGCCCATCCAGCCCGGCAAGCCGGTTCGATTGCAGTGGCTGCTCACCATCGGAGTGGACGTGCTGGTGTTTGGCCTGCTGCAGACCTTCCAGCAAGGGGGCATCAACTACACACCGCTGTTTGCGCTGCCGGTGCTGCTGGCGTCCATCCTCGGGCCCCTGGTGCTCGCACTGGGCACGGCCGCCCTGGTCACCCTGTATCTGCTGGGCGAGGCCTGGCTCAGCGCGCCACTGCTGAGCGACATCTCCACCGCCCGATTCCTGCAAACAGCCCTGACCGGCACCGGCTTTTTCATCGTGGCCTTTCTGGCCAACCAGCTTGCCTTGCGGCTGGCCCGCGAGGAAGCGGTGGCCCAAAGCAGCCAGGCGGCTGCCCGCACGCAGGCGCAGGTGAACGAACTCGTCATCGAAAGCCTGAGCGAAGGCGTGCTGGTGGTGGACCACGACGGCGTGGTGCGCAGCGCCAATCCAGCCGCGCAAGGCATGCTCATGGGCGACCACTACCCCCATGCCGCCAAGCTCCTGCTCTCGGCGCGCGACAGCTGGGCGGGTCTAGCGAACCTGGTGACTGAAACCTTCACCCTCGGCCACCCGCTGGAGACCGAGTTGAGTATCGAACTCGACGAGCTGACCACCCACCGCTTGTTTGCGCGCAGCCGGCTGACCGCAGCCTCGGGACGGCACGGCGGGCTGTGTGTGTTGTTCCTGGAAGACCAGCGCGAGATCGAAGCCCAGGTGCGCACCGAGAAGCTGGCCTCCATGGGCCGCATGTCGGCGGCGGTGGCGCACGAAATCCGCAACCCGTTGTCCGCCATCACACAGGCCAACGCCTTGCTGGACGAAGAAGAGCTGTCGCCCGCTCAGAAGCGGCTGACCCAGATGATCGAGCAGAATGCGCAACGCCTCTCGCGCATCGTGGACGACATCCTGAACGTGGCGCGCGTGCGGCCCGACCAGGCGCTGACCAGCCAGCCCAGCCTGCCGCTGGACCAGTCGATGCGCCAGATCACGCACGAATGGAGCCGCCAAAACCAGGCTCAGGATTTGCTCAGTGTGCATGCCCACGCGCCATCGGTGATGGTCGGGTTTGACCCCGAGCACCTGCGCCGCCTGCTGGTGAACCTGCTGGACAACGCGTTGCGCCATGCGAGCAAGAAACGGGCATCGATCCGCGTCATCACCCAGTCCAGCGCGTCGGACCGGGTACGCCTGTCGGTGTGGAGCGATGGCGCACCGCTGGAAGCCAGCGTGCGGCGCCACCTGTTCGAGCCCTTCTTTTCTTCCGAGAGTCGGTCCAGCGGACTCGGCCTCTACATTTGCCGCGAACTGTGCGAGCGCTATGGCGCCGAAATCGCTTACCAGCGCGCCCAGCTCGACCAACGCGAAGGCAATGAGTTCTATATCGTGATGCCGGCGGCCGAAGGCCAGCGATTGCCGGTGCAACAAAACCTGGGCTACCCGGACTCGGTGCCGGCGCGCCCGCTGCCACCTCACAGCCGCCCCGGCGATCCGCCGCTCACGATCCGCTAAGTTGATCCGCATGTCTGTGAATGCCCCCGCCTCGGTGCTGGTTGTCGACGACGAACCCGACCTGCGCACCCTGTACGAACTCACCCTGCTGCGCGAAGGTCATCAGGTGGTCGCCGCCGGCGACCTGGCGCAGGCACGCGAATGCCTGGCGCAACAGCGCTTTGACGTGCTGATCACCGACATGCGCCTGCCCGACGGTTTGGGCCTGGAGCTGCTGCGTGAGCTCAATGCAAAACAGCGCCCGGAAAAATGCATCGTCATCACCGCCTATGGCTCGGCCGAAAACGCGGTGGAGTCACTCAAGTCCGGCGCCTTCGACTACCTCACCAAGCCGGTCGACCTCAAACAGCTGCGCGCCGCGGTGAGTGCTGCTCAAACCAGCCAGCGCCAGCTGCCCGACGCGCCTCGCAGCCCGCAGAGCAGCGCTGCGCGCACGGCGCCTCCGCCAGCCGGCGGCGTTCGATCACTGGCGCGCATCGTCGGGACGGCACCCAGTGTGGTGCAGATCAAGGAGCGCATCGAAAAAGTGGCCACCAGCATGGCGCCGGTGCTCATCCTGGGCGAGTCCGGTACCGGCAAGGAACTGGTGGCACGGGCGGTGCACGAGTGCAGCCACCGCGCCAGCGGCCCGTTCGTGGCAGTCAACTGCGGCGCCATTCCTGAAAACCTGATCGAGTCGGAGTTTTTCGGTGCACGCAAGGGCGCGTTCACCGGCGCAAGTCAAGACCGCGAAGGCTATTTCCAGGCCGCCCAGGGCGGCACGCTTTTTCTCGACGAGATCGGTGACCTGCCGCTGGCCATGCAGGCCAAGCTGCTACGCGTGATCCAGGAGCGGCGGGTGCGGGCGCTGGGTGGCGTGCAGGAGGACGCGGTGGATGTGCGCCTCGTCAGCGCCACCCACCGCGATCTCGCGGCACTGGTAGCGAGCGGCGATTTTCGCCAGGACCTGTTTTACCGCCTGAACGTGATCGAGCTGCGCACGCCCGCGCTGCGGGAGCGCCGCGAGGACCTGCCCGTCCTGATCGAAACCCTGCTGCGACGCCTCTGCGACGAATCCGGTGCGCCCGTGCCCACGGTTTCCCCTGCGGCGTTGCAGTGGCTGCAGGCGCGCGAGCTGGCGGGCAATGTACGCGAACTTGAAAACCTGCTGCAACGCGCTTTGGCGATGAGCCAGGGGCCTTCGCTGGAGCCCGACGATTTTGGTGCGCTAGACGACGGCGATACTTTGCCCCAGGTGGAGATGCTGACCCGAGAGGCTCCCGATGCCTCCGTCGCCGAAGCCGGCCACAGCATCCCCGGTGACTTGCAGGCTTACCTTGACGACCAGGAGCGCCAGGTGCTGCTCAAGGCCTTGAAAGAGGCAGACTTCAACCGCACCGCTGCGGCCGCCCGCCTCGGGCTGAACCTGCGGCAGATGCGCTACCGCATCCAGCGACTCGGCATCACGATGCCGTCCGACCCCGCGTTCGACGATGGCGATGCCGGCTGACGCCACGAGCGCCACGGGTTGGACCGGCGGTTGGCTGGCCTCGGCCCGACACAGCCCCTCCCCCAACTGCGGGCCGCGCCCAGCAGGCGTCGCGATCGACCTGATCGTCGTGCACTCCATCAGTTTGCCGCCAGGCATCTACGGCGGGCCGGAGGTGGAGCAGCTGTTCACCAACCGGCTGGACTGGGACGCACACCCCTACTTCGCGCAGATCCGCGGCATGGAGGTCTCGTCGCACTTTTTCATCCGGCGCGATGGCGAGCTGGTGCAGTTCGTCGACGCCGATGCGCGCGCCTGGCACGCAGGCGCGTCGTGCTGGCGCGGGCGGTCCAACTGCAACGACCATTCGGTGGGGGTCGAACTCGAAGGGCTCGAGGGCGAGCGCTTCGAAACCGTGCAATACATCACGCTTTCGACACTTTGCCAGCACCTGACTGGCCGCTATCCGATCACCTCGATTGCGGGTCACGAACACATCGCGCCCGGTCGCAAGCTAGACCCTGGCGCGGGATTCGATTGGACAGCTTTACAACAACGGCTCGGCTGGCCCGATCCGTATTTTCCCCAGCCCGGCGAAGGGCTGCCCCCCCAGCTGGCCTGAGCGCTTGCTGCATCGCAACCGCCAGCGCCCGCCCGCATCCCAGTGTTCTTGCGGGCCACACCGACAAATCCGCTCGAACGTCGCGTCTGTACTGGCGCTGTTTTCCGTGGATCAGCATCGCTGGTCACTGCGCGCCGATGCACGCACCGTCCACCACGCGACGAGCCGCCGAACGCGGCCCGCATGGCAAAACGCGAATCTCGCACCCAACGGATGTTTTTCCACAAACACTACCTGTAGTGGCTTGAACCGACTCCGCACACCAGATATAGTGTGTACTGCGTTTTGCGCCAAGTGTCCATTGAGAGCTGCCCTGCACAGCGGTCACACCCCCGGGCCTCCTGTTTGAACCCTGCGGCAGCCTTCGCCAGCAGCTGACCCAGCGCCACGCAACGCCCACCGCCACACCACAACAAACGAAAGAGGAAACATGCAAATCGCTGCCACGCCCCACGCCGCCACCGCCCCCAAGGCCCAGCCCCAGGGCGCACCCGCTGCCTCTTCCCTGGCCGCTTCCAGCGCGGTGTTTGCTCAGTACCAGATCATCCGACGCAATGGTGCGGTGGTGTCGTTCGAGCCCAGCAAGATCGCAGTCGCGCTGATGAAGGCGTTCCTTGCGGTGCACGGCACCCAGGGTGCGGCATCGGCCAGCGTGCGCGAAACGGTGGACGAACTCACGCAAGCCGTGGTGCGTGCCCTGATGCGCTCGCGCCCTGGTGGCGGTACCTTCCACATCGAAGATGTCCAGGACCATGTGGAGCTGGGCCTGATGCGCGGCGAACACCACGAAGTGGCTCGCGCTTATGTGCTCTACCGCGAGCGGCGCAGCCAGGAGCGCGCTCACCAAGTCAAGGCTGTGCAGCCGGCTGAAGCGGCGCTGCATGTGATAGATGGTGGCGAACGCGTGCCACTCGACCTGGCTCGCCTGCAGAGCCTGATCGAAGCCGCCTGCGTGGGCCTGGGCGCCGATGTCAAGGCCGACCCCATCGTGGCCGAGACCAAGCGTAACCTGTACGACGGCGTGCCGATGGAGGAGGTCTACAAGGCCTCCATCCTCGCCGCCCGCACCCTGATCGAAAAAGACCCCGACTACACCTACGCTACCGCCCGCCTATTGCTGCACACCATCGTGAAAGAGGTGCTGGGAGAAGAAGTGCCCGCCACCGAAATGGGCGCGCGCTACGTCGACTACTTCCCTCAGTTCATCAAGAAGGGTGTGCAGAACGAGTTGCTCGATGAAAAGTTGCAGCAATTCGATCTGGCCCGCCTGGGCGCTGCGCTCAAGCCCGAGCGCGATCTGCAATTTGACTACCTCGGCCTCCAAACCCTGTATGACCGGTATTTTCTGCACGTGCGCAAGAGCCGCATTGAACTGCCCCAGGCCTTCTTCATGCGCGTGGCCATGGGCCTCTCGCTCAATGAAGTGGATCGCGAAGCCCGCGCCATCGAGTTCTATGAGGTGCTTTCCTCGTTCGACTTCATGTCTTCCACACCCACGCTGTTCAACGCCGGTACGCTGCGCTCACAGCTCTCCAGCTGCTACCTGACCACCGTGCCCGACGATCTTGACGGCATCTACGAGTCAATCAAGGAAAACGCGCTGCTGTCCAAATTCGCCGGCGGCCTGGGTAACGACTGGACACGCGTGCGCGCACTCGGCGCCCACATAAAGGGCACCAACGGCGAATCTCAGGGCGTCGTGCCTTTCCTCAAGGTGGTGAACGACACTGCGGTGGCGGTCAACCAGGGCGGTAAACGCAAGGGCGCGGTGTGCACCTACCTGGAGAGCTGGCACCTGGACATCGAAGAATTCCTGGAGCTGCGCAAAAACACCGGCGACGACCGCCGCCGCACCCACGACATGAACACCGCGAACTGGATTCCCGACCTGTTCATGAAGCGCGTTATGGAAAAAGGCGAGTGGAGCCTGTTCTCACCCAACAACGTGCCCGACCTGCACGACCTCTTTGGTGCCGATTTCGAGAAGGCCTATGTGGCCTACGAAGAAAAGGCCGCGCGCGGCGAAATCAAGCCTTACCGCAAGGTGCCTGCCAGCGACCTGTGGCGCAAGATGCTCTCGATGCTGTTTGAAACAGGCCACCCCTGGATCACCTTCAAGGACGCCTGCAACGTGCGCAGCCCGCAACAACACGTGGGCGTGGTGCACAGCTCCAACCTCTGCACCGAGATCACGCTCAACACCAGCGACACCGAGACCGCGGTGTGCAACCTGGGCTCCATCAACCTGTTGCAGCACCTGAAGGCCGACGCCGACGGCACCCAGGTGCTTGACCACGACAAGCTGCAGGTCACGATCAAGACCGCGATGCGCATGCTCGACAACGTGATCGACATCAACTACTACGCGGTGAAGAAAGCTCGCGACTCCAACATGCGTCACCGCCCGGTGGGCATGGGCATCATGGGTTTCCAGGATGCGCTGTACGCCCAGCGCATTGCCTACGCCTCGAACGAGGCGGTGGAGTTCGCCGACCGCTCGATGGAAGCTGTCTGCTACTACGCGTACTGGGCTTCGACCGAACTCGCCCGCGAGCGCGGCCGCTACGCCAGTTACAAGGGCTCGCTGTGGGACCAGGGCATCCTGCCCTGTGACACACTGGACCTGCTGGCGCGCGAGCGCGGCGGTTATGTGGACGTGGACCGCTCCAGCAGCCTGGACTGGGAAGCGCTGCGCAAGAAGATCGCCGCCGACGGCATGCGCAATTCCAACTGTGTGGCCATCGCGCCGACCGCTACCATCTCCAACATCATTGGCGTGGACGCCTCCATCGAGCCTTGTTTCGGCAACCTGTCGGTGAAGTCCAACCTGTCGGGCGAATTCACCGTGATCAACAGCTACCTGGTGAAGGACCTGAAGCGACTGGGCCTGTGGGACGACGTGATGGTGATGGACCTCAAGCACTTCGACGGCTCCTTGCGCCCAATCGATCGCGTGCCGCAAAACATCAAGGCCTTGTATGCCACCGCGTTCGAGATCGAGCCGCTGTGGCTGGTGGAAGCCGCCGCACGCCGCCAGAAGTGGATCGATCAGGCGCAAAGCCTGAACATCTACATGGCGGGCGCGTCGGGTAAGAAGCTCGATGACACCTACAAGCTGGCCTGGTTGCGCGGTCTGAAGACCACCTACTACCTGCGCACTTCATCGGCCACGCAAGCAGAAAAATCCACGGGCCGCACCGGTCAACTCAATGCCGTGGCGATCCACAGCGACACGTCTGCAGCCAGCGCTGCAACGATGAGTGCCGAGCCAGCCACCGACGTGAAGTTTTGTGCCATCGACGATCCAGGCTGCGAAGCCTGCCAGTGAACAACCAGCACGTGATGTGTGTGTCGCTGTGCGCAACCGTCGCGCAATCGATGCGACATCGCAACAAAAAACACGCGTCACCCGCATGAGTTCTTTGCAATTCGTGCGGACGCTTCGATAATCATTTGAATTGGATACTTCTATGCTGACCTGGGACGAGCAAGTTACTCACTCTCCGAAGCCTGCCACCATGCCACTGCCACCCGCGATGTCGGGTTCGCAAGCCTCAGTGTCCCCGACGCCAACGCCCTCTGCAGCACGCAGCAGCGAAACTCCTGCAGCCAAGCGCGTCAATGCGGCAGACAAGCGCATCATCAACGGCCAGACCGACGTCAACCAGTTGGTGCCGTTCAAGTACAAGTGGGCGTGGGAGAAGTACCTCGCCACCTGCGCCAATCACTGGATGCCGCAGGAAGTGAACATGAGCCGCGACATCGCGCTGTGGAAAGACCCTAACGGCCTGACCGAAGACGAGCGCCGCATCGTCAAGCGAAACCTTGGCTTTTTCGTCACCGCCGATTCGCTGGCCGCCAACAACATCGTGCTGGGCACCTACCGCCACATCACCGCGCCCGAGTGCCGCCAGTTCCTGCTGCGTCAGGCGTTCGAAGAAGCGATTCACACCCACGCCTACCAGTACATTGTGGAGTCGCTTGGTCTGGACGAGTCCGAGATCTTCAACGCCTACAACGAGGTCCAGTCCATCCGCGACAAGGACACGTTCCTGATCCCGTTCATTGAAGCCATCAGCGATCCGAACTTCCACACCGGCACCCATGAAACCGACCAGACCCTGCTCAAGAGCCTGATCGTCTTTGCGTGCTTGATGGAAGGTCTGTTCTTCTACGTCGGCTTCACGCAGATCCTGGCGCTGGGTCGCCAGAACAAGATGACCGGTGCCGCCGAGCAGTACCAGTACATCCTGCGCGACGAGTCCATGCACTGCAATTTCGGCATCGACCTGATTAACGCGATCAAGATGGAGAATCCGATGCTGTGGACGGCTGAGTTCAAGAACGAGATCAAGGCCTTGTTCATGAAGGCGGTCGAGCTGGAGTACCGCTATGCCGAAGACACCATGCCGCGCGGCGTGCTCGGTATGAACGCCTCCATGTTCAAAGGCTACCTGCGCTACATCGCCAACCGCCGCGCGACGCAAATCGGCCTGGAGCCGATGTTCCCGAATGAAGAGAATCCGTTCCCCTGGATGAGCGAGATGATCGACCTCAAGAAGGAACGCAATTTCTTCGAAACCCGCGTTATCGAGTACCAGACGGGCGGAGCCCTGTCCTGGGACTGACGACAACGCACCGGGGCTGCATCCATTTCTCACATGTTTTTCAGACAACCAGAGCCCCGTTCACAACGCTTTGGCGTTGCGCTCGGGGTTTTGTCACAGGATTCAACCCTCTGGGGTCTTTCGGGGATGCATTCCCGCGACCCCAGGTGGCTGAATCACTTCACCGGCGTCAAGATCGGTTGAAGTGCTCTTTGCAACTTGATCAAGGAGAAAACAATGGCAACTGCGAAAAAAGCCCCGGCTAAAAAAGCCCCGGCAAAAAAGGCCCCTGCGGCCAAAAAGAAACCCGCTGTGAAGAAGGCAGCGGCTGCGAAGAAACCGGCCGCTAAGAAGGTCGCGGCAGTCAAGAAGGCTGTCGTCAAGAAAGTGGCGGCGGTCAAGAAGGCTGTGAAGAAAGCAGCACCGGCGAAAAAGGCCGTGGTAAAGAAGGCCGCGACCGCGAAGAAGGCTGTCGTCAAGAAAGCCGTCGCCGCCAAGAAGGCTGTGAAGAAGGTCGTGAAGAAGGCTGCGCCGAAGAAAGTGGCCGCCAAGAAAGCCGCGCCGAAGAAGGTTGCTGCGAAAAAGGCTGCGCCTAAGAAAGCGGCACCGAAAAAGGCCGCAGCCAAAAAAGTGGCCCCTGCCAAAAAGGCGGCGGTGAAGAAAGCTGCTCCGAAAAAGGCAGCCTCAGCAAAAAAAGCTGAGCCGGCCAAGAAGCCGGCAGCCCCTGCGGCACCTGCAGCTCAAACCAAGCTGAACCCTCAGGCTGCCTGGCCGTTTCCAACGTCCAGCAAGCCCTGAAGTCGTCTTGAGATGACTTGAAGAGCCCGGTGTGAAAACACCGGGTTTTTTTATGGGCGTCGAGTGCCCAAGTGGTCAGGGCTTCAAGCCGACTGATCAAACCGGTAATTCTGACCGCCCCGGCTCGCGATCTTGACCGCGCCCATGCGGTTGCCCAGCGACACACAACGACCCAGGTCCCAGCCCTGCGCCAGTCCATGCAGCAAGGCAGCGCGGAAAGCGTCACCACAGCCGGTGGGGTCGACCACCTCGGTGGCGGGAACGCCCGGGACCAGTGTGCGCTGGCCGGATTCCCACACCTCGCAGCCTTGCTCGCCCAGGGTCACCACCAATCCCTGCACCTTGCCAGACAGTGCTTCGAGCGAAAGTCCGGTGCGGTCGCACAACATACGCCCTTCGTAGTCGTTGACCGTGACCCAGGTCGCCAGCGAAACGAAGTGCGCCAGCTCGGGGCCGCTGAACATGGGCAGGCCCTGACCGGGATCGAACACAAATGGAATGCCCGCCGCGTGCAACTGCTCGGCGTGGCTCAGCATGGCATCGCGGCCATCGGGAGAGATGATGGCCAGGCGGATGTCGCTGCGCGCCGGCACGGCATTGTCGTGCGCATGGGACATGGCGCCAGGGTGGAACGCCGTGATCTGGTTGTTGTCGCGGTCGGTCATGATCATGGCCTGCGCGGTGTAGCTCTCGGGGGTGGTGGCCACATGGCGGGTGTCCACACCCATCGCCTGCAGGCGCTCCAGGTAGTCCTGGCCGTCGTTGCCCAGCGTGGCCAGCGGCACCGCTTCGCTGCCGAGCTGACGCAGCCCGTAGGCGATGTTGCCGGCGCAGCCGCCATATTCGCGCCGAAGCGCAGGCACCAGAAACGACACGTTGAGGATGTGTAGCTGGCTGGGCAGGATTTGCTCGGCAAAACGACCTTCAAAGGTCATGATGGTGTCGAACGCGAGCGAGCCGCAGACAAGAATGGGCATGAGGTTTCCAGGGTCAGGGATAAAAAATGAGCGCGCGGTAGCCCGCCATTGGCAGCTGGTCGCCCACCGCCAGCGACAGGCGCAGGCTCACCGGCACGCTGCCCTGGGCAGGCAGCAGCGTCGGCACACCGGGCAGCTCCTCGGGCAGGAACACACGGCGCGAGATCACGGTGTCGCCGGTGTCGGTGAGGCTGAGCTCAAGTGCGGGCACTGCCAGGGCGAAGGACGAGGTGTTCTTGAGTACCAAGTCAAACGAATAAAAATTGCCCAGCCGGCGCACCAGCGTCGAACTGTCGATCACGATGGCATCGATGTCGCGCACCGGCTGGACCTCGCAGCCCAGTGGTTCGCACAAACGGACCAGCCAGGGCTTGAGCTCAGGCTGCACCGCAGCGAGGCGATCGCGCTCATGCAGCGCCCACTGTCCGGCAAGTGCGGCCGCGAGCAGCAGCGCCACCATCAACAGCACCCCGCGCATGGCCGGTGACTGCCAGAACGCGCGCCGGCGGGCCTGCCGAACAAACTCCGGTTCATCGACGGCAGGCAAGCCGGCGCCGTCGGCCAGGTCGTCGTCATCGTCGGTGAAGCGAACCGGCTCGAGCTCGGGCGCCGCCGCCGGCTTGGACGACGCTACCTTGGTACCAGGTTCCTCTGCCAGCTCAGGCTTCTTGAGGCTGGCCGCGTAGCGCTTCAGGTCGGCATGGAAGTCGGCGGTGTCCTCACCTTCTGCCTTGGCCAGCGGCGTCGGCTCGCTGGCGCTCGTCGAAACAACATTTCGGTCAGACGGTGCCACCGGTGTAGGTAAAGCCTCGGGCCACGGCGCATCCGGCGCCGCATCTTCCGGCTCCAGGGGCGCCTCCTCATTAAGGACCCGATCCAACAGGCGATCGAGCTCGTCTCTGTTATCCGGCTCAGGGGGTGAAGCCAGGTCCTCTCGCTGCCCATCGTCCAGCGGCGCCACGTCGGTCGGCGTAAAGCCCTGCTGCTCAGCAGGCAGCTCCGCGTCTGCCGGAGGGTCGGCCTCGGCCACCGAAAACATGGTTGACGCTGGCACGTCAGCCACTGCGGCAGGATCTGGATCTGGGGGTTGTTGCGCCTGTGGTCCTGCCTCGGGCACATCCTCGGGATGGTTGGCAATGGGCATGTTGCCCAACCCCACATCAGCCTCATACACAGGCGGCTGCCATGAAGGGGGCGCAACTGGATCGAATGACTCGATCGCCGCGGCGAGTGGAGCATGCCCATCGCCGGTATCCGAATTCGAACTGACGAAAGGGTCGTTGGACTGCTCCAACATCTCATCCGAGCGACCAGCGTCTACGGCAACGGTCTGTGGCTCCTGCGGCGTCCAGGTCTCCAGGTAGCGTGTGGCGTCGAACACGTCCGCGCAATGGCCGCAGCGCACCCAGCCATCGGAGAGTTTCAGCTGGTCGGGAACGACTCGGAAAGTCGTCGCGCAGGCCGGACAGCGGGTGGTGAGACTCATGCCCCGATTATTGCAGGCAGCGGACCCGTCTCGCGGGCCGCCTCGCCTGAGATGGGTACCTCAATCGCGCTGCGCGGTCATCAGCACCCAGCCGTCTTCTTCGTCGCTGACCGCCAGCCGAACCCAGGGCGCAAACGCCTCGGTCAGCTCACCGGCCTGGCGCGACAAAATGCCCGCCAGCACAAGATGGCCACCAGGCGCCACATGGGCGCATAGCAGCGGCGCCAGCACCTTGAGCGGTGTGGCGAGGATGTTGGCCAGCACCAAATCAAACTCGCCCTTGGCCAGATCGGGCAGGCCCGCCTGCAACTTGACCTGATTGGCCTGCGCATTGAGCCGGGTCGACTCCACGGCTGCGGGGTCGATGTCCACCGCCACGATGTCCGTCGCGCCAAAACGCGCTGCGCCGATAGCCAGAATGCCCGACCCGCAGCCGTAGTCGAGCACCCGCTGCCCAGCCCAGGCGCGCTGCGCCGTCCAGCGCAGGCACATGCGGGTGGTGGAGTGGGTGCCGGTGCCGAAAGCCAGGCCCGGGTCAAGCCGGATCACCTCTCGAGCCACTGCAGGCGGCTCGTGCCAGGAGGGCACGATCCAGAACGTGGGGTTGATCTCCACCGGAGCAAATTGCGACTGGGTCAGCCGCACCCAGTCCTGCTCGGGCACCGGCTGCACGCCCAGCACCACACATCCCTCAAAAAAGTCCTGCGCCTGCAGCAAGCCGGCCGCTTCCCTCGCGCCGGCCTCCAAAGCGAACAGCGCCACCACACGCGACTGGTTCCAGCCCGCCTTGGGCGGCGGCATGTCCGGCTCGCCAAACAGCGCCTGCTCGGCAGCCGTCATGGCGTCCGCGTCTTCGACCGTGACGCTCTGAGCATCCAGTGCTTCCAGAGAATCGCAGACCGCCTCAACGGCGGCCTCGGGCACCTTCAGGATCAGTTCAAACAGAGAAGCCATGGACAAGTGAAGAGTAGTTGTTCTAGAACACCGCGGAACTGGCTTTGCCAGGTCGCAGGTGTTACCCGCTGGGGAGCGCCCTGCTAGCGCTCGCGCTGCGACAACCACTCTTCCAGGTAGTGGATGTTGGTGCCACCGGCCACGAAGCTGGCGTCCACCATCAGCTCGCGGTGCAGCGGGATGTTGGTCTTGATGCCTTCGATCACGGTCTCGGCCAGCGCCGTGCGCATGCGCGCGAGGGCCTGCTCCCGAGTGTCGCCGTGCACGATGATCTTGCCGATCATGGAGTCGTAGTTGGGTGGTACAACGTAGTTGGCGTAAGCGTGAGAGTCCACGCGAACGCCTGGCCCCCCTGGCGTGTGCCAGGCGGTGATACGGCCCGGCGACGGGGTGAACTTGTACGCGTCTTCGGCGTTGATGCGGCACTCGATGGCGTGACCGCGCAGCTGCACCTGGCGCTGGGTGAAGGGCAGTTTTTCACCCGCCGCCACCGCGATCTGGGTGCGCACGATGTCCACGCCGGTGATCCACTCGGTCACCGGGTGTTCGACCTGCACCCGCGTGTTCATTTCGATGAAGTAGAACTCACCGTTTTCGAACAGGAACTCGAAGGTGCCCGCGCCGCGGTAGCCAATTTTCTTGCAGGCGGCTGCGCAACGGTCGCCGATCTTCTCGATCAGGCGGCGCGGGATGCCTGGCGCCGGCGCTTCTTCAATCACCTTCTGGTGGCGTCGCTGCATGGAGCAGTCGCGTTCGCCCAGGTACACGGCGTTGCGGTGGGTGTCGGCCATCACCTGAATCTCGATGTGGCGCGGGTTCTGGAGAAACTTCTCCATGTAGACCTCGGGGTTGCCAAACGCCGCCCCCGCTTCTGCCTTGGTGGTCTGCACCGCGTGCAGCAGCGCCGCCTCGGTGTGCACAACGCGCATGCCCCGACCGCCACCGCCGCCAGCGGCCTTGATGATGACAGGGTAGCCCACCGCTTTGGCGGTGCGCTTGATCACCGCCGCATCAGCTGGCAAGGCACCCTCAGAGCCTGGCACGCACGGCACACCAGCGCGGATCATGGCCTGCTTGGCCGACACCTTGTCGCCCATCAGGCGGATGGACTCGGGCGTGGGGCCGATGAAGGTGAAGCCGCTTTTCTCCACCCGCTCGGCGAAGTCGGCGTTTTCGCTCAGGAAACCGTAGCCGGGGTGGATGGCTTCGGCGTCGGTCACCTCGGCAGCCGAGATGATGGCAGGCATGCTCAGGTAACTCAGGCCCGAAGGCGCCGGACCGATGCACACCGCTTCATCAGCCAGGCGGATGTACTTGGCATCCCGGTCGGCTTCTGAATACACCATGACCGCCTTGATGCCCATTTCGCGGCAAGCGCGCTGCACGCGCAAGGCGATCTCACCCCGGTTCGCAATCAGGATTTTTTTGAACATGCGTCGCCGGTCCTTATTCGATCACGTACAGCGGCTGACCATACTCCACAGCCTGCCCATTCTCGACCAGGATTTGCGTCACGGTGCCGGTCTTGTCGGTTTCGATTTCGTTGAGGATCTTCATGGCCTCGACGATGCAGATGGTCTCGCCTTCCTTGATCGTGTCGCCGATCTCCACAAAGGGCTTGGCGCCCGGGCTGGACGCGCGGTAGAAGGTGCCCACCATGGGCGACTTCACAATGTGGCCCGAGGGCGCTGCGGGCTCGGCCACCGCGGCCGCGACCGGCGCCACCTCGGCAGCGACTGGCACCGCCGGCGCAGCGGTGGGCGCCAAAGCATAGGTCACCGGCCCGGCAGCTGCGGACGGCATGCTCTTGACGATGCGCACCTTGCCTTCAGCCTCGGTGATCTCCAGCTCGGACACGTTCGATTCCGAGACGAGGTCGATCAGCGTCTTCAGTTTTCTCAAATCCATGGTTTCTCCAACGAAAATCGGCTAATTTGATTTCAAAAGCATTCATCTTCGATGGATTTTTGAAATCTTCGGCCTGATGGGGTGGCGCAGTGTACCCCATGCGGGATCGATCAGCTGAAGCTGGCGATGCACCCGAAACCCGAAGCAGCCTGCTTCGACAAGGGAGGGCGGCAGCTTCAATGCGTGCACTTTACCCTTTTTTGAGTGCATTTGGCAGCACGAACCCAGCTTGTCGCCGGAACCTCTCGCACAACGCGTTTGTATTGCAGGTCAGGCCAGCTGCGCCCAGGTATCCAGATCGGCCTGAGACACCTTCCCGAGCTTGCGGTGCAGCACCGCACCATCACGCCCCATCACCACGGTGAACGGCAAAGCTCCTGACGCATTGCCCAACGTGCGGCTGAGTTCAGTTCCGGCCAGGCCTGCCATGCCGACCGGGAACACCAGGGGCAGCTTTTCCAAAAAGCGGCGCACCGCGCTGGGCTGGTCCACCGCCAAGCCCAGCACCTGCCAGCCGCGCGCCGAGTGCTGGGTGTGAAAAGCATTGAGCATGGGCAACTCTTCCACGCAGGGCGGACACCAGGTGGCCCAGAAGTTGACCAGCAGGGGTCGACCGCGCCAAGCTTGGAGATCCACCAATTCACCATTTGGACCTTCGAACTGACTGGCCCAGAAAGCGGCCGTCGCGCCGTCCTGCACCGCGTGCGGCTGGAACCGCCACCAGGCCACGCCCGCGCCTGTGGCACCAGCCGCCAGCGCCACGCCCGCCATCGCCCATTGGCGGCGGTTCACTGACCCGCCTCCGGGGCATCAACGGCTACGCTCATCAGCGCGCGCAAGGCTTGCGCATGGCCACGCGGTTTGCGCCCTTGGGCGTCGGCCTTGAGCGCGCCGCGCAGATCGTCAAGGTCGTGCACCAGAAGGTGAAGCATCACCCATTGATCCAGCGCTTCAGCACGGCAACGCAGCGTCAGCGCCGGCACCGGCTCGCCCCGCCAACCGGGCACCTCACCAGCCCGGTAGTCCACCCGCTGGTCGATCAGGGCCCATTCGGCCGACTTGGGATCTTCACAGAACAGGTACAGGTGGATGTCGCTGTGTCGCGTAGCCGTGCCATGCCAGACCGCGCCGCCCAGGTGCGGGTTGAAGGCGGCCAGTCGGCCCATCCAGACCAGCGCCAGCTCTCGCAGGGCGAGCAGCTCGGCCGGCTGGGTGTCGGCGCAAAAAATGGCGATGTGCTCACGCACCGCGGCATCCACAGCGGCGTTATCGGGCAGGGCAGTGCGCGCAGGCAGGCCGAGTTGCCGGATGGCCTGGCGCTTGGCCGCGGCAAACGCCAAGCCATCGTCCACCACCAGCCGGGCGGCCACTTGGACCAGCTCGGTGCTGGCATCGCTTCGGGTTAGATCCATCTCACTATTGTGAACGCTGCCGGTTCTCCCCACCGCTCAGGGTGGCATGGCCCATGGAGCGAAAGCTGAGCGCTGCCGCTCGGCAAGACACCCCGCAGGTCCGGCCCTCGCAGCCTCCTAGAATCACGTCATGCACATACACATCCTGGGAATCTGCGGCACCTTCATGGGCGGACTGGCGGCGCTGGCCCGCGAGGCCGGGCACCGTGTGACAGGTTGCGACGCGGGCGTCTATCCGCCCATGAGCGACCAGCTGCGCGCCCTGGGCATCGACCTGATCGAGGGCTTCGACGCCGACCAGATGGCGCTGGCGCCCGACATGTACGTGGTGGGCAACGTGGTCAGCCGCGTGCGCCGGCCCGATGGCACACCCAAGTTCCCGCTCATGGAAGCGATCCTGAACGCCGGCGCGTCCTACACCAGCGGACCTCAATGGCTGGCTGAGCATGTGCTGCAAGGTCGCCATGTGCTGGCTGTCGCTGGCACCCACGGCAAAACCACCACCACCGCCATGCTGGCCTGGATCCTGGAGAGCGCCGGACTTCAGCCCGGTTTCCTGATTGGCGGCGTGCCGATGAACTTTGGTGTGTCAGCGCGCCTGGGGAACAGCGACACACAAAGCACAGAAGCGCCACTCCCTGACGGGACAGCGACCCGCGCAACCGATCGAGCATGGGAGCCGACTGGTCGCCCCAAGGCAGGCCCAGCCCCTTCGGGGGGCAGCGAGCCGCACAGCGGCGGAGCGTGGGGGCCTTGTTTCGTCATTGAAGCCGACGAATACGACACCGCGTTCTTCGACAAACGCAGCAAGTTTGTGCACTACCGACCGCGCACCGCCATCCTGAACAACCTGGAATTCGACCACGCCGACATCTTCGACAACATCGCCGCCATCGAACGCCAGTTCCACCATCTGGTGCGCACCGTGCCCGCTTCGGGCCGTGTGGTGGTCAACGGGCTGGAAGAGGCTTTGGAGCGCGTGTTGCATCAGGGCCTGTGGAGTGAGCTGCGCAGTTTTGGGGCGGCAGTGAGTGATTTCACCGCGCAGGGCGAGCCCCATGCTTTTGATGTGCTGCGGCGCGGCGAGGTGGTGGCGCGAGTCGAGTGGTCGCTCACCGGCGTGCACAACCAGCTCAACGCGCTGGCCGCGATCGCCGCCGCCGACCACGTGGGCGTAGCGCCCGACATCGCAGCGAAGGCGTTGGCTCAATTCGAGAATGTGCGCCGCCGTATGGAGCTGAGCGGCAGTGTGCAGCGACAGGGTTTGCCCATCATGGTGTACGACGACTTTGCGCACCACCCCACGGCGATCCGAACCACGCTCGACGGCCTGCGGCGTCGGCTGGACCAGGCCGGCGCACCACGCGGCCGCATCCTGGCGGTGTTCGAGCCCCGCAGCAACACCATGAAACTGGGCACGATGCGGTCACAGCTAGCCTGGAGTCTGGATGCCGCCGACCTGGCGTTCTGCCACACCGGCGGGCTGGACTGGGACGCAGCGCATGCGCTGCTGCCCATGGGCGAGCGCGCCCGGGTGGCGCATGGCATCGACGAGCTGGTGGAACTGGTCAGCGCCGCCGCAAAGGGGGGCGACCACATCGTGTGCATGAGCAATGGCGGCTTTGGCGGCGTGCACGCCAAGCTGCTGGCCGCTTTGAGCGAGGCTTGAAAGGGCTGCTCGCAGGTCACACGGTTCAGTAACCGACCGACATCCTCGCCAGGTCGACCGACACCACCGGCTTGGCCAGCGCCGCGCTGGCCGCCCGCGCATACGTCACAGCCCAATCGCGGTGCTTTGCATCGAGGAAATGGCCCGGGCCGGCGGCCAGCGCCACCGCCAGCACCTTGTCGGCGGTGAGCACTTTGCCCGTCAGCCGGGTCGGCTCGCACTCCATGGCGGTGAACTGCTCGTCCAGCCACGCGCGCGCCTGCTCATGGGGCATGGGCTGGACTTCTTCCAGATCAAAACGGTAAGTGGCTGTGTCGCTCCAGCTCACGGTGACTTGGCTGCGCATGCAATCGGCTCCTTCTGGCTATACGGGTGAGGGTAACAGGACCACCCGATTGTGCTGTTTCACCTCATCGGCCTTCAGTCTTCGCCGCGCTCGGGCAGCGGCATCGGCACCGTGGGATCAGGAGCCGGGGGACTGACCGGCCTTAGCGGTGAATGCTGGCTGTCGCGCAGGATGCTGGACGGTGCACCAAACTCCGACACGGCTCCGTTGGGGGCGCCCGATGCATGGGGGTCGTTGTGGAGCACCGACTGATCCAGGTGCAGAGCGACCAGCGCCCGACGCGCCTTGGGCTCGGCGCGCCGCGCGCTGTCAGCATCGGTGGTGACCCCGCCGGCAAAATACAGCGATGCTAGGTGGTGGGCCAGCACATCGGGTACCAGACCCGTGCGCTCCAGCAGCTCGCCCAACTTGCCCGGGCGAATCATGAGCTCGCGCATGATGAGCAGGTGCACATCGTCAAACCATCGCGGCGGCATCGGGGGAATGCGGCGAAGGTAAATCGTCTGCTCGCGGTAGCGCGCCGGCAGCACATCACGCAGCGTGCGCACCGCGTACGTCCACATGATCTGGTGCACCGGCAGCCGGATGAAGGATGAGGGAATGTCATTGGCCAGCGCCGGGCGCCGGATCCATTCGGCCATGGCCAGGTCGACCGGACGGGCCGGGATGTGGATGCCGGCTTTCCAACGATCCAGGTCGATCACCGCGATCAGCTTGTTGTCGTGGGTGATGTGCACGATACCGCCCTTGTACTTGGCCACCCGCTCCACCAACTGGGCGCCGAGCGCGAACTGGGTGCGCAAGGGACGCAGCCAGGCTTCGAAGCGCTGCAGCCGCTGGCGCACGCTTTTCTCGCTGTCCGCCTCGAAAAACTCGGCGGACGCAAAGCCTTCAGGCAAAGGGCTGGCGAAGGCGAGCGGTCGATCAACCTCCGCGCGGTTGAGCGTCAGGCGCGCGTCCGACGCCAGCGGATGGCGAACCACCAGCGCATCGCGGCCAAGTACATCGACCGAGCCGCCGAAAATCATCCAGGCGTCGGCCCGGTGCGGATCGCTTTCGCACCACTGCGGCCAGCCGGGCTGCGCGTGCGCAGCCCAGGACAGCACCCGCTGCGCTGCGCCATCGGGAAAGCCCAGCAGCCCAAGCCGCAATACTGGTTGTTCCACCCTCGCGTCCTCTCCATCAAGGCGTTCAAGCCGACACCGCAATCCCCGAGTGGCCTGCGATCAGCAGCGCCAGAATATCAAGCGCTCTGGGCTTCACCAAGACAAAGCCAACTCATAGTGTCATACGGAAGGGGGCAGCGTGACAAAGTCGTCGGGTACCCTGTGGGATCAGCGGGTGCGGCTGCGTGTGGTTTTCACGGCCTGCGACAGGATTGCGAGCGCCTGTTCGGAATCGCTCCACCCCAGGCAGGCGTCGGTGATGCTCTGTCCGTAGGCGAGTTTCTTCACGCTGTCCTTGCCGGGCGTGAACTTCTGCGCACCGGCTTCGATGTGGCTTTCGATCATCAGACCGAACACGCTGCGCGAGCCACCTTCGATCTGCGCCGCGATGTCGCGCGCCACGTCGAGCTGCTTTTCGTGCTGCTTGCTGCTGTTCGCGTGGCTGCAATCCACCATCAGGCGCGGCATGAGCTTGGCGGCCTCAAGGTCCTTCACCGCTGCGGCGACGTGGGTGGCGTCGTAGTTGGGTGCCTTGCCGCCGCGCAGGATCACGTGGCAATCGGGGTTGCCTTGCGTCTGCACCACCGCCACCTGGCCGTTTTTGTGTACCGAAAGGAAGTGATGGCCGCGTGCTGCGGCCTGAATGGCGTCGGTCGCGATCTTGATGTTGCCATCGGTGCCGTTCTTGAAGCCGATCGGTGCCGACAGACCTGAGGCCAGCTCACGGTGCACCTGGCTTTCTGTGGTGCGCGCGCCAATCGCGCCCCAGGCGATCAAGTCACCGATGTACTGAGGCGAGATCACATCCAAGAATTCACTGCCCGCCGGCAGGCCCATGCGGTTGATCTCGATCAGCAGCTGGCGCGCAATGCGCAGGCCCTCGTCGATGCGGTAGCTCTCGTCCAGGTACGGGTCGTTGATGAGCCCCTTCCAGCCCACCGTAGTGCGCGGCTTTTCGAAATAGACGCGCATCACGATCTCCAGCGTATCGGAGTATTGCTCGCGCAGCGGCTGCAGGCGGCGCGCGTAGTCCAGAGCGGCGGCCGGGTCGTGGATCGAGCAGGGACCAATCACCACCAGCAGGCGGTCGTCTTTGCCGTGCAGGATGCGGTGGATGCGCTGGCGGGTGCGGGTGATCAGGTCCTCCACCGGCGTACCCCCGATCGGGAAAAAGCGGATCAGGTGCTCGGGAGGAGGCAGCACGGTGATGTCTTTGATGCGTTCGTCGTCGGTCTGGCTGGTCTTGTCGACAGGACGGGCATGCCAGGCATCCTGGCTGTGGGTGGTGGACTTGGCATTCATCGCGATGACTCCTGAAAACGTTCTAAGAAAATGACGGAAACCAACAGACCAAAAAAAACCGCCGGGTGTTGTCGCCCGGCGGTTTGATCGAGATTCGGTGAAGTGCTTACAGCCTCGCCTCTCGTCCGCCTGGGACTGAGAACCAAAAATAAAAGGAAAAGGCGCGAGGCAAGCTCATGGGCAGTGAATGTAGCACAGCGGGGGTGACGGGCCGCTGACAGCGGCGAGTCACGCCGAAGCTCAGGCCTTCGGTGGAGAACTCGAGGGGCCCCTCAAGCGGTACCGCCGACCGTCAGCCCGTCGATGCGCAAGGTGGGCTGGCCCACGCCCACCGGCACGCTCTGGCCTTCTTTGCCGCAAGTGCCCACGCCGCTGTCGAGCTTCATGTCGTTTCCGATCATGCTCACGCGAGTGAGTGCATCGGGACCATTGCCCACCAAGGTGGCACCCTTGACCGGATACTGGATCTGCCCGTTTTCCACCCAATAGGCCTGGCTGGCGGAAAACACGAACTTGCCGCTGGTGATATCGACCTGGCCACCGCCGAAATTGGTGGCGTACAGACCCTTCTTGATGCTGGCGACGATTTCGTCCGGGCTCTTGTCGCCTCCCAACATGTAGGTGTTGGTCATGCGCGGCATGGGCACATGAGCGTAGCTCTCGCGCCGACCGTTGCCGGTGGGCTTGACGCCCATGAGACGCGCATTCATCGAGTCCTGGATGTAGCCACGCAGGATGCCGTCTTCGATCAACACATTTTTCTGCGACGGATGGCCTTCGTCATCCACGTTGAGTGAACCGCGGCGGTCGGCAATGGTGCCGTCGTCCAGCACAGTCACGCCCTTGGCCGCCACCCGCTTGCCGATTTTTCCGGCGAACGCGCTTGAGCCTTTGCGGTTGAAGTCGCCTTCCAGGCCATGACCCACGGCTTCGTGCAACAGAATGCCTGGCCAGCCCGAGCCCAGCACCACCACCATTTCGCCTGCCGGTGCGGGGCGCGCATCGAGGTTGGTCAGCGCGTTGCTGACTGCCTCGTCCACATATGACTGGACCAAGACTTCGTCGAAGTAATCCAAGCCAAACCGGCCACCTCCACCGGAAGAGCCCATTTCGCGACGGCCCTTCTGTTCTGCGATCACGGTGACCGAGAGGCGGATTAGCGGGCGCACATCGGCTGCCAGGGTGCCATCGGCCCGCGCCACCAGCACCACGTCGTATTCGCTCGCCAGTCCGGCCATGACCTGCACCACACGCGGGTCCTTGGCCTTGGCCAGTTTCTCCACCTTCTCCAGCAAGGCCACTTTAGCCGTGCTGTCCAGTGTGGCGATCGGGTCCACGCCTGGGTAAAGCGAACGCGTTTTGGCGACCTTCACCGCCGGCGCGCGCTTGACGCGACGATTCTGGCCCTGACCGGAAATGGTACGCACCGTGTGCGCGGCATCGAGCAGCGAGGCCCAGGACAGGTCATCCGAGTAAGCAAACGCCGTTTTTTCACCGCTAACCGCGCGCACGCCCACGCCCTGGTCGATGCTGAAGCTGCCGGTCTTGACGATGCCCTCTTCCAGGCTCCAGCCCTCGCTGCGGGTGTACTGGAAATACAGGTCGGCGTCGTCCACGCCGTGCGACATGATTTCGCCCAGCGCCCGCTGCAGGTGCGCAGGGCTCAGGCCATAGGGATCCAGCAGGAGGTGTTGGGCACTGCTGAGGCGGGCGATGGTGGGTTCACGAGCAATCATGCGATCCATTGTAGGGAGGTGCTGCCAGCCTTGAAGCCTGCATGGACACGGCGGGCAAGCGCCGGGCGTCTCGCGCCGCCTTCAATCAAGCGGCCACGGCAGTTCGCGCTTCGGGTCGCCATCGGGCGCAGGGGTCTGCACCGAATGCATTGCCGGCACCGCCTGCTCCCCACCAGGCTGCCGCCACCAGGTCTGTACCGGTCGGGTGTTCGCGGGCTCGACCGCTTCACCCAGCCGCGGCATCAGCAGCTGCTCAGGAACCAGGGCGTGGGCCAGCAAGGTGTCGGCCGGCTCGTCCCAAGCGTGCATGGCGAGGCTGAAGGTACCCCAATGCACCGGCATGAACGCGCCGCTACCGAGCAGGGCGTGGGCCTTGAGGGCGTTGAGCGGGCCCAGGTGGATATCGCCCCAGGCGGGATGAAAGGCACCGACTTCGAGCATCACCAGATCAAACGGGCCGAGGCGGTCGCGGATGGCGGTGTATTCGGTGGTAAGCCCGGTGTCGCCACTGAAGAACACGGCATGGCGTTCGCTGCGCACGACCATGGACGACCAGAGCGTGGCGTTACGATCTTTGAGGCCGCGGCCGGAAAAATGTTGCGATGGCGCGGCCGTGATGGTCAGACCGGTGCCTAGCACCCGGTGGGTTTCCCACCAGTCAAGCTCGATGATGCGCTGGGGCGCCACGCCCCAGGCCTGCAGGTGCGCACCCACCCCCAGCGAGGTGACGAAGGGCACCGCGCTGTGGCGGGCGAGCGCTCGGATCGTCGGGTAGTCAAGGTGGTCATAGTGGTCGTGCGAGATCACGACTACGTCCACTTCGGGCATCTGGCGCAGTCGAAGCGGCACCGGCTGGAAGCGTTTGGGGCCCAGCAACGCAAAAGGGGATGCACGCTTGCCCCAGACCGGGTCGGTGAGCACCCGGTGGCCGTCCATTTCAAGCAGCACCGTGGAATGGCCCAGCCAGGTCGCGCGCAGGCCGCTGGCTGGTGTACGGCTCCAGGCTTGTCGCGGGTCCAGCGATGGCAGCGGCGCATCCGGCACACGCCGCTCGCCCCCCAGCAGGAATTCCTTCGGCGACGGCATGGGCACTGAAGGATCGCGCAGGCCCGGCAACACCGGATGTTGGTTGCGAAAACCCGTGCCATGCCACAGCGGCGAGGCACGCATGCGCTCCAGCCGCTCGCCCGTGGCACGCTGGCCAAAGCTGTTCATGGCGTGTGGGCGTCCAGTTGCTGAGCGGGGCTGGGGGCCAGCGCACTGTCTGACGTGCGCTGGTCAATCACGCTCGCGGCGACCAGATCACCGGCCACGTTGAGCGTGGTACGGCTCATGTCGAGGATGCGGTCCACGCCGATGATGAGGGCAATCCCTTCGGCCGGAATGCCCACCGTGCCCAGCATCATCGCCAGGATGACGATGCCGATGCCGGGCGTGCCCGGTGAGCCGATGGACGCACCCACCGCCAGCACTACCACCAGCAGCAGCCCGGACAGCCCCACATCGACCTGATAAACCTGCGCCAGGAACAGCGTGGCCATCACCTGGTACAGCGCGGTCCCCGCCATGTTGATGGTGGTACCCAACGGAATCACAAAACGCGACACGCCAGGCCTCACACCGAGCGACTCCTCGGCGGTGCGGATGGTCAGCGGCATGACGGCGGCCGAGCTGGAGGTGGAGAAGGCCAGCAGCAAGACATCGCGGCTACCGCGCAGAAAACTCAGCGGCGAGCGTCGGCGGCCCACGGCGTAAATGGCCATCAGGAACGCGAATGCCACCAGCAGCGCACCGATCACCGTGATCACGTAGACACCCATGCCCAGCAGCGCGTCCAGACCCATGCGCGCGGTGAGCTGGGTCAGCAGACCAAACACCGCAGCCGGCACCAAGTACATCGCCCAGCGAACCACCACCATGCTCACCTCTTGCACCGCGCCCAGCAGATCCACCAGCGGCTTGGCCAGCTTGCTGTCCATGGTGACCAGGGCGACGCCGACGAAGATCGCAAACACCACCACCTGCAGCATGTTCTGCTCCACGCTGGCCTGCAGTGGGTTGGTGGGCACGATGCGCACGAGCTGGTTGGGCAGGGTCGACAGCGATGGGGCCGCGGACGGGGCGTTGGCCGACGCGACCGCAGATGGCAATTCGGCGACTTGCAAGAAGCTGCCCGGCTGCACGGTGAGCGCGATCACCAGGCCGATCAGGGCCGCCACCACGGTGGTGAAAAGAAAAAACAGACCGGTGCTCAAGCCCATAGTGCGCAGCTGCTGCGCGTCGCGCGAGCTGGTCATGCCCAGGATGATGGAGGCAACCACCAGCGGAATCACGATCATCTGCACCAGGGCGAGAAACAGGTAGCCCGGCATGGCCAGCCAGTTGCTGACAAGCTCCGCGGTGGCAGGCGCCAGCCAGCCGCCTGTGGGGCCGATGGCCATGCCGGTGGCGATGCCCGCCGCCATGGCCACCAGCACCTGCAGCCACAGGCGGGCGCGCACCAGACCGCTCAGGCGCAGAGCCAATCGGGCGATCGAGGGTTCGGTGGTGATGGGGATGGGCAGGGAAAACACGGCGCCTCCAGGATTCGACATTGCGCTATAGCCCAGCATAGCAAGTGCAGAAAACATGCCGGTCCGGGGTCTGGTCTGGTCTGGTCTGGTCTGGTCTGGTCTGGTCTGGTCTGGTCTGGTCTGGTCTGGTCTGGTCTGGTCTGGTCAAAACAGCGTCGCCTGTTCACAATGACGTGATGAACGCGTCTGAAACAGTGTCCCCATCACCTCAGCGCTTTCGCGACCGCAAGCGCTGGGGCTGGCTGCTGTCGGTGGTGGGGCCAGGCATCGCCGCCACCGGCACCCTGGCCCACACCCTGGGCGCCACCAGCCTCTGGTGGTTCGCGCTGCCGCTGGCGCTGTTTTATGGCGTCATCCCGCTGGCCGACTGGTGGCTGGGGGAGGACCTGACCAACCCGCCTGAAGGCGAGGTACCCGCCCTGGAAGCCGATGGCTACTACCGGTGGATTCTCTATGCCACGGTGCCGGTGCTGTGGAGCACCGTGCTGTTCAACCTGGTGTTTCTCGCCACCCACGCTTTGCCGCTCGCCGCGTGGCTGGTCACCGTGGTGGTCACGGGCTCGGTGCTGGGCTTCGGCCTGAACCTGAGCCATGAACTCGGCCACAAGCAGGACTGGCTGGGTCGCAAGCTGGCTTTGTTCAACAGCGCGCTGGGGGGTTACGGCCACTTTTCCATCGAGCACAACCGCGGCCACCACCGCCATGTGTCCACGCCAGAAGACCCGGCCTCGGCCCGCCTGGGCGAGAGCATCTACCGCTTTGTGCTGCGCGAGATGCCCGGCGCCTTTGTGCGCGCCTGGTCCCTGGAGGCCACGCGGCTGCGCCTACGAGGCCGCAGCGCCTGGCACCCCGACAACGAAATTCTGCAGGCAGGCTTGCTCACGCTGGTGCTCTACGGCGGCTTGATCGCTTTCTACGGCTGGCCCATGGCGGCCGCGCTGCCGCTGGTGGCGTTCTGGGGCGCGTTCCAGCTGACCTCGGCCAACTACATCGAACACTATGGCCTGCAGCGCCGACGCAAGGCAGATGGCCGCTACGAGCGCTGCGCCCCCCACCATTCCTGGAACAGCAACCACCTCGTGTCCAACCTGGTGGTGTTCCAGCTGCAGCGGCATTCGGACCACCATGCCCACCCGAGGCGCGGCTACCAGTCGCTGCGCGACTTCCCTGACCTGCCGCGCCTGCCCTCGGGCTACTTCGGCATGTTTCTGGTGGCTTACCTTCCGCCGCTGTGGTTCCGCGTGATGGATCCGCGCGTGGTCCAGGCCGTCAAAGCCGACCCCGAACGCATCAACTTTAAGCCCGGACTGCGCGACGCTCTGATGCAGCGTTTGGGCCTGGTCAGCGCCTGACGCCAGGTCGTCGGCGCCCGGATTCACGGCGCTGATCGACATCCGGGAATGCCTCACCAAGCCTTCAGTTCTGTTTTTACAGATGGATTATCTGGATATATCTGCTTTTTCAGGAACGTAGCCTCCACTACCCTTCAGGCCAACTCAACTTTCCCTGACGGAGACTCTGATGAAAAAGTGGCTATCCCTGCTGGCCGTGGTCATGACCTTGGGTCTGGGCACGGTTCACCTTGAAGCCGAGGCCAAACGCATCGGCGGCGGCAAGTCCTTTGGCATGCAACGCCAGGCCACGCCACCCGCCAGGGCCCCGGCACAGCCTGCTGCTGCCGCACCTGCCGCTGGTGCCGCAGGCGCCGCCGCGACCACCGGTCGCAGCTGGATGGGCCCGGTGGCCGGTCTGGCCGCTGGCCTGGGTATTGCAGCCCTGGCGTCGCACCTGGGATTTGGCGAAGAGCTGGCCAACATGCTGATGATCGGTCTCCTGGTGGTAGCAGCGATCGCGGTCTTCGGCTTCATCATGCGCAAGCGCGCCGCCCAGCAAGGCGGCAATGGCGGCCTGGCTTACGCCGGGGCAGGCGCCAACCGCAACAATCCTCAGAACGCTTTCCGTACCCCGGTGAGCGCAACCGGTACTGGTAGCTCGGGTGGTTCGATGATCGGCAGCGCCATCGGTGCGTCAGCGGCTGAGTCAAGCAGTCTGCCTGCAGACTTCGACGTCGCGGGTTTCGAACGCAACGCCAAGGTCAACTTCATCCGCCTGCAGGCCGCCAACGATGCGGGCAACTTAGACGACATCCGCTCCTTCACCACCCCGGAGATGTTTGCCGAGCTCAGCATGGACCTCTCCGATCGAGGCGCTGCCGAGCAGCACACCGACGTGGTGCGCATCGACGCTACCGTAATCGATGTGGAAGAAGGCGCCGACCGCTACGTAGTGAGCGTGCGCTTCACTGGTGAAACCCGTGAAAACGGCGCCGCGCTGACGGAAAACTTCGATGAAATCTGGCACCTCACCAAGCCGCGCCAGGGCGCAGGCGGCTGGCTGCTGGCTGGCATCCAGCAAACCACCTGACGAAAAACCCTTTCCCGACCGTCCTCCTCTTGGCCCCGGTACGCAAGTGCCGGGGCCTTTTTTGTGCCAGCAAGTCACAGCTCAGCGTGCCGCTGCAGATGGAGCGTCGGTAACGCGCGATCAGACCAGACCATGCGCTCACGGTTGAGCCCGTGGTCTTGGGGTCGGTCAACACCCGAAGCAGGTCAACCGCCCTGGCGTCTCGCCAAATACGGACTGAAAATCGGAAGCGATGTCGCCCTGGCAGTCCAGCCAGCGATTCGGGCCCTGGGCGCACGACTCCGCCACCAGCTTGCGAATGCGCTGGATGGAGGGGCTGGAGATCACGAAGCGCACGGGCAGGCGAGCATCCCAGACGCACTTCAGCGTGGCGTCGGGCAAGCGGTCGCGCGCAAGGACAACGCTGAGATCAAAGAGAGGCACTCACGGTTCTAGCAGCGCCCGAACACCACCAGAAATGCAACGCGGCCCATCGAACGGCATGGGGTTGGTGGGCGGG
Source organism: Hydrogenophaga sp. (assembly GCF_011390835.1). Lineage (GTDB taxonomy): Bacteria > Pseudomonadota > Gammaproteobacteria > Burkholderiales > Burkholderiaceae_C > Hydrogenophaga. The sequence goes on from NZ_JAABRQ010000003.1 coordinate 120,383, forward strand.
TCCGTGCGGGGGTCGTTCATCATCTTGTTCTGCCGGCATCGCCCACCGCCGGCGAGGGCCAGACGATCCAGAGGAACACCACGGTTTCATCGTCCTGGCATGTTGTCGCCAGCGGAATGGGTGAGCCGGCCCGACGGCACATCGTCGCTTCAGCACGCCACCACGCGGGTGGCACCCGCTTTCTTGAGCACCTGCACCGCCACCCGGGATACTTCACAAAAGTGTCCTTGTAGCGAGCAGGCACTGCCGCCGCAAAACCATCCACGGAGCCCATGCTGCTCTACGGTTGGTTTGCTGCCGGCCAGTGTGCTGGCCGTTCCTTTCAGCAGATTCATGAATCTGCGCTGAAAAAGACAGGACCCACCCCCGGGAAGACCCTGATCAAAACCAACCGATGTCGAGTCGCGCGGCTGTGGTCAAGCACCTGGCGCGTGGCCCGCTCAGGGACGGTGGTAGCTTGCGGTAAGGCCATGCCGATGCAGCACAGCGCTCCAGGGTCAAGTGGATTCACAGCGTCTGCTTGTATTACAGTGATTCCAGTCACTCAGTTGAAGGTCCTGGATGCCACTGCACGAAATTGTCTACATGAGCCTGGCCTGCGACGCGATGTCGTCCGAAGATCTCGGCGCGTTGCTCGACAAGTCGCGGGCTCGCAACCAGGCCGCTGGCATCACCGGCATGATGATTTACCACGAACGCGAGTTCATGCAGCTGCTCGAAGGGGAGCAGTCGGTGATCGAAGCGCTGTACGAGCGCATCGAAGCGGATCCCCGCCACCAGCAGGTGTATCGGCTTTGGGAAGGGTCGATCGCCACGCGCAATTTTGATGACTGGACCATGGCCTTTGTGGCGCTGGACGATGAAGCCTTGAAGCAGCACACTGGCTTTGCCTCGCTCAAAGACGAGGGCCTGGTCGCGCTGAGTCGGGATAACCGCGGCAAAAAAATTCTGCTTGGCCTGCGCGAAGAACTGACCTGAGATCGCCGCTCGCCCGCGGGCGACAATGGGGTATGGACCTCGTTTTTTTGCCCGCGCTGCTGTTGGCTGCGCTTTTTCTCGCCAATCGCCAACAGCAACACCAGCGAATCATCTGGCTCGCCAAGCTGCTGCAACCCTTTGAGATCGAAAAGCTCATGGAGCAGGTGAGCACAGGCTACCTGCGTGCGCTGGGCGAAAGCGACGCTGAACGCAGCGAACCGATCTGGAACAACTTGCGCCTCACCGAGCAGCGGCTGAGCACCCAGCTGGAACGCCTGGCCGCGCAGGTCGCCCGCGAAGACGCCAGCCAGGCCCGCATCAGTCGCTGGCCAGTCGCCGCGGCGCTGGCGGCGCGCTGGCTGCCCGTGAACACCCTCGATCTGCGCTCGTTGATGGCGCTGCACGCCCAAGGAGTGGCCGAAGCCTTGTCCAACCCCGAGGCGCTCAGCCGGCGCGACCAGGCCTACCGGCTGTCCGCCGAGCTGTTTCTGTTCCAGCACAGCTGCCACTGGTATTGTCGCTCCCAGACGGTGGCGTCGGCGCGGTTGCTGGCGCGCCACCAGACTGCGTATGCACAGGTGCTGCAAGCTGTGTCCGAGCGCACGCGCCAGGGGTACCGCGCCCTGGTGGCCGCGGGCTGAGTTGTCCATGCCGGCCTTGCCGATCCTCTACTCGTTCCGTCGCTGCCCCTACGCCATTCGGGCGCGGCTGGCCTTGCTGCAGGCGGGCGTGGCAGTGGAGCTGCGCGAAGTGGATCTGCGACGCAAGCCAGACGAGCTGCTGGCCTGCTCCCGCGCAGCGACGGTGCCGGTGCTGGATATCGGTGGCGGGCAGGTGCTGACGCAAAGCCTGGACATCGTTCGCTGGGCGCTTGCTCAGCATGACCAGGACGGCTGGCTGGTCCGCGGTGATGCCGCGCGCGATCCATCGCTGGTCAGCATCACCGATGGCGAGTTCAAACACTGGCTCGACCGAACCAAGTACGCGGAACGTTTCCCCGAACAGCGCGCCGAGGTGTACCGCGCAGCGGCCGAGCGCTGCCTGATCGAACCGCTTGAAGCCGCGCTGGGCGCGACCGGCCACCTGGGTGGGAGTGGTCCCAACTGGGCTGATGCGGCCATCTTTCCGTTTGTGCGCCAGTTTGCTGCGATCGATGCAAATGCCTGGGCGGCTACCCCCTGGCTGGCCACGCGGCGCTGGCTAGACGGCTGGCTGGGCAGCCCCCTGTTCGCCACCTGCATGGTCAAGTTGCCGGTGTGGCAGGCGGGTGCGCCGGGGCCGCGCTGGCCCGCTTGATCAGTGAGCGATGTCTTCGTCGCCGGCTGACGCCGAGCCCGATTGGGTTGCTGTGCCATCAGCGCCGACCTGGGTGTCGAGCGACTCGGGAAAACACATGCGCGCGCCATCCCAGCGCTGGCCGCACCAGCACTGGCCGTCTTCGTTGATGATGCAGGTACCGGTGCCGCAGCAGCGAGAGTCTTCCATGTTCAACCTTTTGAGAGTGGACGCTATGCACAAGCCTAGCGCAGCCCCAGAGCCCCGGGTGGGCTTGCGGACAAATGGCGTTCGCCTGTGCCCATCGGCTGCTTGCGGCAGCATGTCGCCATGAACACCGACGCCCTGCCGCGCGATTTGTGGCGCGCCGCCACCGCACAACCATCTGATGGAGGCTGGATGGGCCTGCACGATCAGGTGATGGGCGGGCGCTCCACAGGCACGGCGCAGCTGCTCACCACCGACGCCGACCGCGTGGCGCACCTGCAGCTGAGTGGCCAGGTCAGTCTTGCTCACGGGGGAGGGTTTGCCTCCTTCCGATGTCGGCTGACCGCGCCGCAGCCACTGGGCGGGGCCCGGTCGGTGGTCCTGGTGCTGCGTGGTGATGGCGGGTCTTACAAGTGCTGTCTGCACCGGCAATCCGAGGCAGACGGCGTGCAATGGCAGGCCGAGGTGGAGGCCCCACCCGACTGGACCACCGTGAGCTTGCCACTGAGCCATTTTGTCGCGCGCCGCCGCGGACGCGAGATACACGAACGGCCATGGCAACCGGACGACGTCATTCACCAGATCGGCATCATGGCGGTACGATCCGAGCCTGGCCCGTTTGACCTGCACCTAGCCAGCATCGAGCTGGCCTGAGGCGTCGCGCGCGCGCGATGGCGCACCCGCTGCGCCAGGCGCAGAATGTCGGCATGGAAATCCCCAGCTTCGATGATTTCCAGACACAGGCCTTGCGTCAAGGCTTTGACGCTGTGTTGACGCGAGAGTGGGCGCCCCATGCGCTGGTAGACCCACACACCCACCCGTTTGCCGTCCAGGCCCTGATGGTGCGCGGCGAGCTGTGGCTGACCGTGAACGGCGTCACCCAACACCTGCGCGCCGGCGACCGCTTCAGCCTGGAGCCCGAAGTGCTCCACGCCGAACGCTATGGCAGCGAAGGTGCCACCTTCTGGGTGGCACGGCGCATCGCAAGCTGAACTGCGCGCGAGACTCAGCGGACCTGGCGACGGCGCCAGACCATCAGGCCCGCGGCGGCCAGCGCCAGCAGCAACAGGCCGAGGTCAACCTGACTGTTCGGGGCAGCCGTGCAGCCGCCTCCACTAGAAGGCGCGTAGCCCAAGGCTACGGCCATGGCGGCATCGGCGTCCAAAAGTCCACTGCCGCAAAAACCTGATGGCAAGCCTTGTGGATTGGTCGCGCAGTACCCCCCGGCCGGAAAGGCCCGGGCGCTGCTGACGACAAAAGATTCCAGGGTGGACATCGGCAGGTCAGGGCGTGCTGCTGCGAGCAACGCCAACACACCAGCCACTTGCGGCGCCGCCATGCTGGTACCCGACAGCAACAGATCGGCATCGCTGGTCGCCACAGTCAATCCGGCATTGCCGGTGGAAACGATGTCACGAGGAGTGCCGGGTTGCTCCAGCAATATGGTGTTCAGACCGCCTCCAGCCGCGCTGATCCGAACGCCCAAACCCACATTGGCGTAGTCGGCGTTGTCTCCTTCGCGGGTGTGCGCCGTCACAGCAAAGACACCGAGGCAATTGGCGGGGACCGAGATCAAGGTGTTGCCATCGTTGCCTGCCGACGCCACGATGCTGACATCGCGCGACCGAACCTCGTCAATGACGCTCTGGATCGTGCTGGTGCATGTGCCAGGCAGACCCAGGCTCATGTTGAGAATGCGCGCTGGGAATGGGTTCAGCGACAGGTTGGGCACCGCCAGTCCCGCCGCCCAACGAGCGCCTGTGAGGATGTCAGACACGTAGCCACCGCAGCGGCCGAGCACTCGCACAGGCAATATCTTGGCGCCAAATGCCACGCCCAGGCCGCTCTGGTTGTTGTTGCCCACAGCGCCAGCCAAGCCTGCCACATGACTCCCGTGCCAGGTGCTTTCAGGGGTCACCTGGTCACAAAACCCATCATCAACATCCGCCTGTGTCACCCAGTCTCCCGGATCCAGTGCAATCGAATCACGGGCATTGCCGTCGTTGGCCGTCCAATACGCATTCCCGCCGTAACTGGCTGGGTCATCAGCACTCACAAAATCGTAACCAGGCAATACGTTGGGCAACAGATCAGCATGCGTGACATAGCCACCATCCAGGATCGCAATCACCACACCACTGCCCGTGCTGCGGTCCCATGCGGTGTTGACGTTCAGACCCCCGGGAATGACGCTGGACGGCTGCAGATGCCATTGATCACGGCCCGTGAAATAAGGATCGTTGGGCACCAGGTGCGGCTTGGCGCGCTGGTCGATCATGACGTCGAGCACGGCGGGATCGGCTTGCAGACGCTGCATCATCGCCCTGGCCTCTGCAACCGAGACCGGCTGCTCCAGCGTGGCCACGTGCAGGCTGGGCGAGACCGACTTGAGGTAGTGCATCTTGCGCTCGCCGGCCAGACTCGCGCTGCGCGTCACCTGGACCGCAGCCTGGGCGTGTTCGGTGTCGCCGGCAGCAGCGGCCGCGGCGCCCATTTTGATGCCCGTGCGGTAGCGAATGAGCAATCGCTGCACGCTCGCGGGCTCGGCCACCGAGGTGACGGCCACCGCACCGCTGGGCACCTTGCCAGTCTTAGGAGCGGCGACGGCACCCAGGCATACGCCCAACAGCGCGGCCACCAGCAGAGACCGGAGGTGGGGCGATGAGTGCAGCGGTGTTGGGGTCATGGAGATTCCGAGGCTGTCTTCAAGAGAAGGAAACGGCAGGTGGAATCTAAGCATTTTCCAAACGCTCACTGCCGACGAATCAGCACGTCGGCCTCGACATCCCGCACCGCCGCCCAGGTGAGCCACCTGGCGCGCAACACCGCCATATCGACCGGTCCGCTCACCACATAAACATGCAGAGTGGGCGAGACGCTCGACACCAGGCGCACGCAGGCGCCAGCGAGCGTCTGCAGTTGCTCAATCACCGCGGGCGCATCGGCCACCGTGGCCTGGCGAAAACTCACCAGCACGCGCTGGCCGGCAGCCGTAGGTGACGCGGCACCGCAGCGCGGCGATGAGACCACTGGCTGCCCACAGGCGGCGAGCGACAGGGCAACCATCAACGCTCCGCCAGCCACCACCACCCGGCGACGCAGGCTGGCCAACACGGCACCTGCTCGTTCTGCCGTTGGCGGAGGAACACGAAGTAGCTTCATGAATGCTGACTGAACCATGTCTGCATGATGCCTGATCCCGAGCGAAGCGCATGGTTGCTCAGGCAAAGCCTGGGTAAAGCCGTCAGCTGGCGGCCTGTGCACCGTCGGAGCGCTGCAACAGCGCGTACCAGCCCATCACCGGCTGCCGCTGGTCTTCGCGAATCGCCGCTGCCCACAGGGCGCGCACGCTGAGCCCGCAAGACGTGGCCAGCCGCTCGATGGCGGCGCGGCCGTGGGCGTAGCGCAGGCTGGGCCTCAGCTGCAAGTCGTGCCCCGGATCGGCCTGCTCGACGCTGAAGGCCAGGATGCCGCCGGGCGCCAGGCGCTGAGCTGCGGCGGGCAACGCGTCATCCAGCGCGCCCACGTAAATGAACACATCCGCCGCCACGATCAGGTCGGCGAGCGACTCACTCGCTGTGAGGAACGGCAGCAAATCGGCGTGATGCACACGCCGGTAGTCGCCGCTGGCGGTCGCCTGCTCGACCATGACGCGCGACACATCCACACCGTCCACCGCGTCGCACACGGGCGCGAGCAGCTGGCCACACAGGCCGCTGCCACAACCCAGGTCCAGCGCCAGCGGCCAACGGCGGCCTTCGGCCAGGATCGGCGCGAGCAAGCGGCTGTGAGCCTGGTACTTGAGGTCTTGCAGCAGGTGCTGTTGGAAATCGGGCGCGTAGTCATCAAACAGCGACTCGACATAAGCGCGTGGCGGATGCGGCGGCACCGGCTCACCCGACCGCACCGAGGCCAGGTAGAAGCGGTGCAGCTCAGGATGGCCGCCATGCACCAGCGCCTGATCAAAAGCGGCTGCCGCCTCGGTCAACCGGCCGGCCTCGCGCATCAGGTTGCCGCGCAGGCTCCAGGCCTCGGCCAAGGAGGCGTCCGCCGCCAGCGCCTGGTCAACGGCGGCCAACGCAGCGCCCGGTCGTTCGAGGCGCATCTGGCAATCGGCCAGCGCGAGACACAGGGCGCCGTCTCTCAAGCCCAAGGCGTGGGCACGCTGCAGCGATTCGGTCGCAGCAGCCCACTGGCCCAGGGCCTGCTGCGCCAGCCCCATGGCGGCCCAGGCGTCGGCGTGGTCTGGGTCGACCTGCGCGGCGGCCTGCAACGTGGGCAAGGCCTCCTCCCAGCGCGCCAGCCGGCAAAGCGTGGCGCCGCGGTTGACCAGCAGCGAAGGGCGACCGGGCGAGTGCGCCAGCGCGGCATCGAAGTCAGCGAGAGCAGCTTCCAGGCGCCCGGCCTCGAAGTGCGCGTTTCCACTGACAAACAGGGTTCGGGCCTTGTCCAGCGGGTTGCTCACGTTGTCTCTCGGTTGCGCGGGGTTCAGACCTGGGAGAAGTCGGGCTTGCGCCGCTCCATGAAGGCGCCGAACGCTTCGCGGGCGGCGGGCTCGCGCAACATGCGACCAAAACTCTCGCCCTCTTCGGCCATCACCGCCATCACCTGCTGGGCCTGGCCTTTTTTCATAAGGCGCTTGGTCTCGATCAGGGAGCTCAGCGGCTTGACCGCGAGTTTGCGGGCCACGGCGTGCGCGTAGTTCGCAGCCTCACTCGGTGGCAAGACCCGGTTGACCAGCCCCACTTCCAGTGCCGCCTCGGCCATGAAGGGCTCGCCCAGCAGCAGGGCTTCTGCCGCACGGTGGTAGCCCAGCATCTGCGGCACCAGCAGGCTGGACGCTGCCTCGGGGCAGAGGCCCAGGTTGACGAAGGGCATGGAGAAGGCCGCGTTATCGCCGGCATAGACCAGATCGCAGTGCAACAACAGCGTGGTGCCGATGCCCACCGCCGGGCCGCACACCGCCGCGATCGCTGGTTTGGGGAAGCCGGCGATGCCGCGCAGAAAGCGGAACACCGGCGAATCCCCGGTGGCCGGCGGGTTGTTCAGGAAATCGCCGATGTCGTTGCCAGCGCTGAAGGTGGTTTCGTTGCCCTGGAACACCACGCAGCGCACGTTGGCATCGGCCTCGGCCACCGCCAGCGCATCGGCCAGCGTCGCGTACATGGAGGCGGTGATGGAGTTTTTCTTGTCGGGGCGGTTGAAGGTCAGCGTGGTCACGCCGGCTTCGTTGTGGACGAGGATGTCGCTCATGTCGTGATCCGGTTGGGTGAAAGGAGAGTGCTGGGGCTGGATGCCCCTGATCTTCAGCACGATTGTCCACATCTTTGACGGCGCACGCCCTTTCAAAGGAGACACGACACGACCCTCAAGCCCAGCGCGGATCTGTGTGCGCGCATCGAATCGGGGACAGCCTCGCTGCCTTTGCAGGCTGCGCTCGAGATGAACCGTTCGTCCCTTGAAGGAGGGGTTGCCCCTCAGGTCTTGTAGTAGACGACCTGGTGGCTGCTGGCGAGCAGGTGGCCGCCTTCACTCCAGAGCAAGGCGGCCTGGTCGAAGAAGCCGTTGCGAAACGCTTGCGCGCGCGCCTGACCCAGCACCCAGCCTTGGCCCAGTTCGGCCAGCGGTGCGGCGCCTGCGTGAAAGTACACCGTCATCGACACCGTGCCCACCGGCACTCGGGTGGCGCGGCGCAACCAGGCGCGAGGAAAAAAGACATCGGCCAATGCGGTGAGACTGCAAAAATCGAGCGCGCGTGGCACCGATTCACGCATCCACAGCCGGGTCTGGCTGTCGCTGCCGCCACCGTCCCAGTCGGCCGGAATACCGCCTTCGATGAAGCGCATCTGGTAGCGCCGCACCCATTCGACCTGCGGCAACTGGGTCGGATCCGGTACCGAGTCGGGCGCCGGCACGGCAGGCATGGGCTCGTCGTCCACGCTCCAGGTCTCACGCCTCGCCGCCGTCATGGCGGTGGCGGTCATCACCATCGCCGGTGCACCGCTGGCATCGGGCTGCGTGATCTCGACTACCCAGTGCTGCGTGGACCGGTTGGTGCGCACGGGCCGCGCGGTCACGTCAAACAGTCCATCGGCCAGCGCCGCACAAAAGTTCACCGTCAACGCCACCGGCTCACCCAGCAGCGCCGGATGTTGCAGTATGCCGTTGAGGGCGGTGGCCGCCGTCACACCGCCAAACGGTCCGACCATGTTGGCGTAGGCCGGCGAGGTGCTGCCGGTGTATTTGCCCTCAGCGGTTGGCGTGAGTGCGATGGCTTGGTCGAATGCGTGTTGCATGTTCATGGCCCTCAGTGTGCCGAAGGGCGTCGATCAAACACTGTCTGAACCGCGACAACCGATCAGGGCTGAAGTGCCCCACGCCAGGGCACCGCGGAACCGGCTTTGCCGGGCCGCCAGTGCCGCACCCTCTTTGGCGGGTGACGGCGAAGCTGGCGCGGGGGCGGGTGTTTACACACGCTCAAAGATCCCCGCGGCCCCCTGCCCCATGCCCACACACATCGTCACCATGCCGTAGCGCTTCTGCGTGCGCTGCAAAGCATGCACCACCGTGGCCGAGCGGATCGCACCAGTCGCGCCCAGCGGGTGACCCAGCGCGATCGCACCGCCCATGGGGTTGACTTTGGCCGGGTCCAGACCCAAGGTGTTCATGACGGCCAGTGACTGTGCGGCAAAGGCTTCGTTCAACTCGACCCAGTCCATGTCCTCCAGCTTCAGGCCGGCGTTTTTCAGCGCGGCAGGAATGGCTTCGATGGGGCCAATGCCCATGATGTGCGGCGGCACACCGCGGCTGGCGTAGCTGACGAAACGGGCCAGCGGCTTCAGGTTGTAGCGCTTCAGCGCAGCCTCGCTCACCAGGATCAGCGCGCCCGCACCATCGCTGGTCTGCGAGCTGTTGCCGGCGGTGACCGAGCCGCGTGCCGCGAACACGGTGCGCAATTTGGCCAGACCTTCCAATGTGGTGTCGGGCCGGGCGCCTTCGTCCAGGCTGACGGTGCGCGTGCTGGTGCTGACTTCCGCGGTCTCCAGGTTCACGCTGCGTTCGGTCACGTCCACCGGCGTCATCTCGGCGGCGAAGTCACCCGCCTTCATGGCCGCCACCGCGCGGGCGTGCGATTGCACGGCAAAGGCATCCTGCGCGTCGCGGCTCACCTTCCACTGCTGCGCCACCCTCTCGGCCGTCAGGCCCATGCCATAGGCGATGCCATAGCTCTCGACGTCATCGGTGTTGACGAAGATGGTGGGCGAGAGGCTGGGCGAGTTGCCCATCATCGGCACCATGCTCATGCTCTCGGTGCCGGCGGCGATTATCACATCGGCCTCGCCGACGCGGATGCGGTCGGCTGCCATCTGCACGGCAGACAGGCCCGAAGCGCAGAAGCGGTTCACCGTGATGCCGCCCACGGTATTGGGCAGGCCCGCCAGGATGGCGCCAATACGCGCCACGTTCAGGCCCTGCTGGGCCTCGGGGATGGCGCAGCCGCAGATCACGTCTTCAATGGCCTTGGAATCGAGGCCGGGCGCTTGCGCCAGCGCCGAACGCAGGGCCAAGGCGAGCAGCTCGTCGGGCCGCAGGTGTTTGAAGGAGCCTTTGTGCGAGCGGCCAATGGGCGTGCGCGTGGCGGCAACGATGTAGGCGTCTTGAATCTGTTTCATGGCAAATGCCTCGTGGTGTCAGCTGCGTTCGGTGAGTTGCAGCACGTGTCATATAGAAAAAGGTTCAGGCTTGAGCCGTGCCCAGGCGCTTCCAGTCGGCGATGTCTTTTTCGACGGCAGATGGCATGGCCGACATCACCGGCGCGCGCAGGCGCTGCTTGGTGGCGCTGAACGAGGCTGGGTGTGCTTTCTTCAAGCGCTCCACATGCGCCTGCACCGCCTCAGCCAGCGCCTCGGGCGCCACCGCTTCGTCCAGCAGGCCGGCGCGCACGGCGTCTTCCCCGGCGTAAGGCGATGCCGTGCCGACCAGGTGCAGGTGCGGCGTGGTCACGCGTTGGCGAATCGTCTCCAGCGCAAAGTACGGCAGCGTCATGCCGATCAGCACCTCGTTGGCCTGGAACGTGGCACCGGCCTTCAGGCCAATGCGCACATCCGCGCACTGCAGCAGAAACAGGCCCATGGCCACCGCGTGGCCCGAGCAAGCGGCGATCACCGGGTGCGGGTACGACAGCACCCGCTGCGCCAGCTGTGCGCCTCCGGTCAGCATCTGAAACGTCACCTTGGGGTCGCCCGCCTTGAACACGCCCAGATCAAAGCCGCCGGAAAATACGCCCTGCCGCCCGGTCAGCACCACGATGGCTTTGTCCGCTTCGGCGCGGTCGAACGCCGCATTCAAGGCCGCCTGCATCGCCGGGCTCATGGCGTTGGCCTTGCCATCGTCCATGGTCAAGGTGGCCACGCCGTCGGCAAAAGCGTAAGAAACCAGATCAGTCATGTGTGTCTTTCCAAATCAGTCTAGCCAAGGCGCCATCCGGCGCGATGTATCCCAAACCCAGGATGCCTCGGAGCCGGCTCCGCCGGGCCGCCAGCATCGCCCCTTGAGGGGGTGACGCGCTGCAAGCGAGGCGTGGGGGTGGGTCAATTTCGGACGGGTTTGCCTGTGTTCAACATCCCCAGAATCCGCTCCTGCGTCTTCGGGTGCACGATCAAGGAACAAAACGCCTGGCGCTCCAGCGTCATCAGGTATTCCTCGTTCACCAGCGTGCCCGGGTCGACGTCGCCGCCGGTGACCACGTTCGCGATCAGGGACGCGATGTGGAAGTCGTGCTCGCTGATGAAACCACCGTCGCGCATGTTGACCAGGCTGCCCAGGATGGTGGCCTTGCCGTCCCGCCCGGCCACCGGGAACAGACGCTGGTGCGGCGCGCGGTAGCCGCTGGCAAACATGGCTTTCGCTTCACTGAGCGCCACGAACAGCAGCTCGTCCTTGTGCGGCACGATCAGGTCGCTGTGCAACACATAGCCCAGCTGGCGTGACTCGATGGCGCTTGTGCCCACCTTGGCCATGGCCGCGGCGGTGAAGCCTTCCGTGAGGAACGGCAACAGGTCTTTGCCGGTGGAGGTTTCCGCGTTTTCGGCGGCGCGACGCGCAATGTAGGTGAGGCCACCTGCTCCCGGCACCAGGCCCACGCCCACTTCCACCAGACCGATGTAGCTCTCCATGTGCACCACGCGGCGCGCGCTGTACACCGCGAGCTCGCAGCCTCCGCCCAGTGCCAGGCCGCGTACTGCCGAAACGACCGGCACGCTGGCGTAACGCAGGCGCAGCATGGTCTGCTGCATGAAACCTTCGGCGTCTTCGATGGCGGCCACACCCACGGCCATGAAGGCCGGCAGCATGGCCTGCAAATCAGCGCCAGCGCTGAAGGGCTCGTCACCCGACCAGATAACCAGGCCCTGGTACTCCTTCTCCGCCAGCTCAATGGCCGTCATCAGGCCCTCACAGACCTCGGGGCTGATGGCGTGCATCTTGGTCTTGATGCTGGCGATCAGGACCTCGTTGTCCAGCGTCCAGACACGGATCGAATCGCTCTCCTCGATGGTCGTGCCGGCCATCTGAAACTTCGGTCCGGCTTCGCCCAGCAGCAACTCGGGGAAGTGCTGGCGCTGGCACACCGGCAGGTCGCGGCGCGGATCGAAGGCATTTTTCGATGGGTTCCACGAGCCTTGCTCGGTGTGCACGCCACCGGCCTCAGCCACAGGCCCCTTGAACACCCAGTCGGGCAGGGGCGCCTTGCAAAGCGCCTTGCCGGCATCGATGTCCTCCTGGACCATCTTCGCCACGTCCAGCCAACCGGCTTCCTGCCAGAGCTCAAACGGGCCCTGCTTCATGCCAAAGCCCCAGCGCATGGCCTGGTCCACATCTCGCGCAGTATCGGCGATGTCAGCCAGGTGCACGGCAGCGTAGTGGAAACCATTGCGCAGAATCGCCCAGAGGAACTGGCCCTGTGGGCCTTCGGCGCCGCGAAGCAGGCGCAGGCGCTCGGCCGCGGGGCGCTTGAGCATGCGGCCGTAGACCTCGTCGGCCTTGGCTCCGGCAGGCACGTACTCGCCGCTCTCACCGTCGTAACGCAGGATGTCGCGCCCCACCTTCTTGAAGAAGCCGGCCTTGGCCTTCTGGCCCAGGTGGCCGGCCTCGATCAGCGCTTTCAAGACGGGCGGCGTACCAAAGCTCTCGTAAAACGGGTCGGTCTTCAGCGACAGGTTGTCCTGCAGCGTCTTGATCACGTGCGCCATGGTGTCCAGGCCCACCACATCGGCGGTTCGGAAGGTACCGCTGCTGGCGCGCCCAAGGCGCTTGCCGGTGAGGTCGTCGACCACATCAAATGTAAGGCCGAAGTTTTCCACCTCCTTCATCGTCGCCAGCATGCCGGCGATGCCGATGCGGTTAGCCACGAAGTTGGGCGTGTCCTTGGCGCGCACCACGCCTTTGCCCAGACCACTGGTGACGAAGGCCTCCAACTGGTCGAGGATGACGGGTTCGGTCGTGGGGGTGTTGATCAGCTCCACCAGCGTCATGTATCGCGGTGGATTGAAAAAATGGATGCCGCAAAAGCGCGGTTTGACCGCTTCGGGCAAGCCTTCGCTCAGCTTCGTGATCGACAGGCCCGAGGTGTTGCTGGCCACGATGGCATGGTCGGCCACGAAAGGCGCGATCTTTTTGTAGAGATCGAGCTTCCAGTCCATGCGTTCGGCAATGGCCTCAATGATGAGGTCGCAGCCGCGCAGCAGTTCGAGATTATCTTCGTAGTTGGCCTGGCCGATCAAACTGGCGTCACTCGCCACACCCAACGGCGAGGGTTTGAGCTTCTTCAAGCCGTCGACCGCGCGGGTGACGATACCGTTCTTCGGGCCTTCTTTGGCGGGCAGGTCAAACAGCACCACCGGCACCTTGACGTTGACCAGGTGGGCCGCGATCTGCGCGCCCATCACACCGGCACCGAGCACGGCGACTTTCTTGACTTGGAATCGGTTCATGGATCAGATTTCTTTCAACGCTGTGGGGCGCGTGAAGGGTAGTAGTTCAAAGATGCCGCGGAGTCGGCTTTGCCGGGCCACTGGCATCGACCCCCTTGAGGGGGTCGCGCGGAGCGCGGCGGGGATGACTCACTGGGCTACGCGAATCCAGGTTTGCGTTCGGCCGATGCCAAACACCGAACCGCGGACTTCAAGCTTCTTGCCATCGTCTACCGGGGTTAGGCGCAGCGTGTAGGTCTTGCCGTTTTCCGGGTCAAGAATCTTGCCCTCTTCCCACACGTCCTTGCCATCAGTCTTCTTGGCACCGCGGATGATCTCCAGGCCCAGCATGGGTTTGCCCTTACGGTCGTCAGTGCACTGTTCGCACACGGCATCCTGCTTGGCTTCCTTGCGCAGCAGCTTGTTGATCCGGCCGGTGAGCACGCCGCCGTTTTCGGCGATTACGATCTCCGACTTGATCTCGTTCGTCTTGTCATCGATCGAATGCCAGCTGCCCACGGGTGTGAGCTGTGCCCAGGCAGCAAACGGGGCGGCGGTGAGCAGCAAGGCGGCGAGGGCTTTGATCATGGTGTGTTTCTCGAAATGGCGGGGATACTGGGTTTATGCTAAGGCGAGGTCGGTGTCCATCAGGACTTTCGAGCCTGCCCGGGCGGTGCGCATCAGGGTCGCGGTTTCCGGGAACAGCTTGGCAAAGTAGAACCGCGCGGTCTGCAGCTTTGCTTGGTAGAACGGATCGGTGTTGCCCGCGGCGATCTCACGCAAGGCCACCTGGGCCATGCGGGCCCAGAAGTAGCCGAACACCAGGTGCCCTGCAACGCGCAGGTAATCGACCGCGGCAGCGCCCACCTCGTCCGGGTTCTGCAGACCCTTGAAGCCGATCTCCATGGTGAACTTAGTGATCTGCTCACCCAGCACTGCAATCGGGTTGATGAACTCTGCCATCTTTTCGTTCACGCCTTCTTCGGCCACCAGGGCGCCGACCAGCTTACCGAATTTCTTCAGCGCTGCACCCTGGTCGCCCAGCACCTTGCGGCCCAGCAGATCCAGGCTCTGGATGGTGTTGGTGCCTTCGTAGATCATGTTGATGCGGGCATCGCGCACAAACTGCTCCATGCCCCACTCCTTGATGTAGCCGTGGCCTCCAAAGACCTGCTGGCACATGGTGGCAGCTTGGTACCCGTTATCGGTCAGGAAGGCTTTGACGATGGGCGTGAGCAGCGAGAGCATCTCGTCACTGTCCTTGCGCACTTTTTCATCCGGGTGGTTGTGCACCTTCTCCAGCAGCACCGAGCTGTACATCGCCAGTGCCCGGCCGCCTTCAGCGTAGGCCTTGGCGGTGAGCAGCATCTTGCGTACATCGGGATGCACGATGATCGGGTCGGCCGGCTTGTCCTTGGCTTTCTTGCCGCTCAGGCTGCGCATCTGGATGCGGTCCTTGGCGTAGGCCAGTGCGTTCTGGTAAGCCACCTCGGTCAGACCCAGCGACTGGTTGCCCACGCCCAGGCGCGCGGCGTTCATCATCACGAACATGCCTTGCATGCCCTTGTGCGGCTGGCCCACCAGGGTGCCGACCGCTCCGTCGAGCACGATCTGTGCGGTGGCGTTGCCGTGGATGCCCATCTTGTGCTCCAGACCGCCGCAATAGATGCCGTTGCGCTCGCCGATGGAGCCATCTGCCTTGACGTTAAACTTGGGCACGATGAACAGGCTGATGCCTTTGATGCCAGGAGGCGCATCGGGCAGGCGGGCGAGCACCAGGTGAATGATGTTATCGGCCATGTCGTGTTCGCCAGCGCTGATGAAGATCTTGTTGCCGGTGAGCTTGTAGGTGCCGTCGGGCTGCGGCTCGGCCTTGGTGCGCATGAGGCCCAAGTCGGTGCCGCAGTGCGGCTCAGTCAGGCACATGGTGCCGGTCCATTCGCCGCTGGTCATCTTGGCCAGGTAGGTGGCCTTTTGCTCATCGGTTCCGTGGGTGTGCAGCGAGGCATAGGCGCCATGAGTCAGTCCGGGGTACATGGTCCATGCCTGGTTGGCCGAGTTCATCATCTCGTACAGACACTGGTTGACCACCAGCGGCAGGCCTTGACCGCCGAATTCGGGATCGCACGACAGCGCTGCCCATCCACCGTCGACGTAGGTTTTGTAGGCTTCCTTGAATCCCTTGGGGGTGGTCACTTCATGGGTCTTCTGGTCGAGCTGGCAGCCTTCGGTGTCACCGCTGATGTTGAGCGGGAAGATCACCTCGGCGGCGAACTTGCCCGCTTCTTCCAGCACCGCGTTGATGGTGTCAGCATCGGTGTCGGCATGCATAGGCATGGTCTTCAGTTCGTCGGTGACCTTGAGCAGCTCGTGCATCACGAACTGCATGTCGCGCAGAGGTGGGTTGTAAACGGGCATGGTGAACTCCTGTGGCGTGAAAGTGAAAAGACAAAAAGCTGAGTCAGCGCAGGGCCGCGTCGGGACGGTGTTTGCGCGATGCTTGGGTGATCGGGATGGCCGCTGGCGCGGCGCTGAAGCGCTGCACGATGCCCTCGAAGGCCCGCAAGGCGCGTCGGGTCGAGTCTGGGCTGCGCAGGAAGCGGGCTTCGTAGTGCAAGGCCAGAATCTGGGCGTGAATCTCGAACGCCATCTGATCGGCATCGGTGTCAGCGCGCAGATGGCCTTCCTGCACCGCGATCTCCACCGCGCGTCGCATGGCGGTCAGCCAGGTGTTGACCGAACTGGCCAGCGCATCGCGCACCGGGCCCGGCCGGTCGTCAAACTCGACTGCACCACTGATGTAAATGCAACCCGAGTCGATCTCGACCGTGGTGCGCTTCATCCAGTTGTCGAACAGGGTGCGCATGCGAGGTAGGCCACGCGGCGCACCCATGGCAGGGTAAAACACCTCTTCCTCAAAGCGCGCGTGGTACTCGCGTACCACCGAAATCTGCAGCTCTTCTCGCGATCCGAAGTGCGCGAACACGCCTGACTTACTCATCTTCATCACCTCGGCCAGCGCGCCGATCGACAGCCCCTCCAAGCCGATCTGCGTCGCCAAGCCAAGAGCCGCATCGACGATGGCAGCCTTGGTCTGGCGACCTTTCTGCAGCGGTTTGTGGCTGTCCGCTTCGCGCCGGGGGCGCAACTGGCTGTGGGTATCGGGCATGGGCGAGGGTGGCTGGAATCGGAAAAACGAAAAGCGATCGACAAATAATCGAACGGTCGTTCTATTTTTACCGCAAATACAGCCACCCGGGGTGAATGCCCTGCCCAGAGAGCGACTTTTGTCTAGGGTTCCGCCCCTAATGCGCCACGCCTAGCGCCGAAAATGCGGGTTTACCCGAAGTGCAAACGGCTGTGAGTTCAGAGGTGGGCGGCGGGGAGCAGCAGCGCGAGGCTGTGTTCCAGACTTTCGCTTGGAGAGCGCTTGAAGCCGCTGCGCGCATACCGCTGCAGGCGGCCCACGCAAAACGCGGTGATGACGGAAGCGTCGGCTTGCGCGTCGACGGTAGGGGTCACGGCACCCGTCATCACCGCAGCTTCGCGCAGGTTTTGCCGGAACGCTGACTCGATCTTGTCAAAGAACAGGTTCATGCGCTGTTGCAAGCGCTCGTTTTCGAACACGAGTGCGTCGCCCACCATGACGCGCGTCATGCCCGGATTCTTCTCGCCGAATTGCAGCAGCAAGGTCATCAGCTTGCGCGAGCGCACCAGGGCATCGGGCTCGCGTTCGCCGAGCTGGTTGACCAGCCCAAGCACCGACTGCTCGATGAATTCGATCAGCCCTTCGAACATCTGTGCCTTGCTGGCGAAATGGCGGTACAGGGCGGCCTCGCTGACTTCCAAACGGGCCGCCAGGGCCGCGGTGGTGATGCGCTCGGCGCCGGGTTGCTCCAGCATGCTGGCGAGGGCCTGCAGGATCTGCACCCGGCGCTCACCGGGCTTGGGCCGCTTGCGCCCGTTGCCTTCTGCGGCCCCCACGCGCTCAGACGCAGCATCGGCATCAACGTCGTTCATGGGCGTGGACTCAGGGTCGCTGGAGGTCATGGGCTATCGGTCCGTGATTGATCGTTGATCGGGCTTGCTGGCGACCCGCTGCTTGTCATCCCTGCGCAGATTCTCGCACAGCACAACAGCCTGTTACAGGCTGGTCGCCCCCTCGCTACAGGGGGTCGCGAGGACCCGATCAGTGGCTCCTGATCATGGTGCCGAATGGCTGATCGCCCAGCACTTCGAGCAGCAGCGCGTGGGGCACGCGACCGTCCAGGATGTGCACTGCGGCGACACCGCTTTTGGCCGCGTCAAGAGCACCCGAAATCTTTGGGATCATGCCGCCCGAGATGGTGCCGTCTGCCACCAGCTCGTCGATGCGCCGCGGCGTGAGCTCGACCAGCAACTGGCCGTCGCGGTCCAGCACGCCCGGAATGTTGGTGAGCATGAGCAGCTTCTCGGCCTGCAGCACCGTAGCCAGCTTGGCGGCCACCACATCGGCGTTGATGTTGTAGCTCTCGTTGTTCTCGCCAAAACCGATCGGGCTGACTACGGGAATGAAGGCGTCGTCCTGCAAGGCTTTGACCGCGCTCGGGTCGATGCTGACCACGTCGCCCACCTGGCCCACGTCGTGCTCCAGATTGGGATCTTTGCTGTCCGTCATGCGCAGCTTGCGCGCGCGGATCATGGCGCCGTCTCGCCCCGTCAGGCCCACGGCCTTGCCGCCTGCGGCGTTGATCAGACCCACAATGTCTTGCTGCACCTGACCGCCCAGCACCCACTCGACCACCTCCATGGTTTCAGCATCGGTCACGCGCATGCCCTGGATAAACTGCCCTTGCTTGCCCAGTCGCTTGAGCAGGGTCTCGATCTGCGGCCCACCGCCGTGCACCACCACCGGGTTGATGCCGACCAGCTTCAGAAGCACCACGTCTTCCGCGAAGTCCTGCTGCAGCTCCGGATCGGTCATTGCATTGCCACCGTACTTGATCACCATCGTCTTGCCGTGGTACTTGCGGATGTATGGCAAGGCCTGCGCCAGGATTTCGGCCCTCTCGCGAGGCTGGATGTGGCCGAGATCGACAGGGTGGGGATGCGGAATGGTCATGGGCTTGGACGTGAGTTGGGGTGGTGGATGGCAGAGAAATTGTAGGCCTCGACCCAGGCTTTCGATTTCGCGTGTTGCCGCGTCGCTCGCCCATCGCCGAAACGCTTTTGCTCAGTCAGTTGACAGCAAGAGGACGAAAAAAAGGCGAGCCGGCAGCCGGCTCGCCTGGCAGGCAGAAAAAGCGACAACGATCAGAAATGAATTCCGCGCATCATCTGCTGCATCGCCACCGCCTCGGCCGACAGTTGCGACTTCGCACCCTTCTCCCCCTTGGCCGCCGACGAATCGGGGAACATGCGGAAGCTGGTGTTCATCACGATCTGGGCCACACGCGGCACGAAGGCATGAAGCACCTGGCCGGTCACGCCAAGTCGCGTGGCGATGCGCACTGGCTTGAAGATGCAGGCCTGGGCGATCAGATCGGCGGCCTCTTCAGGCGCCAGTGTGGGCACGTTCTTGTAGATCTGGGTCGGTGCGATCATGGGCGTGCGTACCAACGGCATGTTAATGGTGGTGAACGAAATGCCCTGGTCGGCGAACTCGCTGGAGGCGCAGCGTGTCCATGCGTCGAGAGCCGCCTTGCTCGCCACATAGGCCGAGAAGCGCGGGGCGTTGGTGAGCACCCCGATGGAGCTGATGTTGACCACGTGGCCCTTGCGCTTGCTCACCATACCGGGCAGCAAGCCCATGGTCACGCGCAGACAGCCGAAGTAGTTGAGCTGCATGGTGCGCTCGAAGTCGTGGAAGCGCTCGTAGCTGCCTTCGATGGCGCGACGGATCGAGCGACCAGCGTTATTGATCAGGAAGTCGACACCGCCATGCTCTTCGATCAACCGCTTCACGAAACGGTCGGCATCGGCCATGTCCGCGATATCGGCCGAGTAGGCAATGAACTCATACCCCTTGGCCTTGGCCTCGGCGCAGGCCTCATCGAGCTTGTCCTGATCGCGGCCGCAGATGATGGTGGTGGCGCCGGCTTCGGCAAACTTGTGCGCCGCCGCCAAGCCAATGCCCGAGCTGCCGCCCGTGATCAGCACTACTTTGCCCGCGACCGTGCCGCGCAGGCTGCGGTCGATGTGCAGATCAGGGTCGAGGTGACGCTCCCAGTAATCCCAGAGCCGCCACGCGTAGTCCTTGAGGTTGGGGCATTCCACACCGCTGCCCTTGAGCGCGGCCAGGGTCTCCCGGCAGTCGAAGCGCGTCGGGTAGTTGACGAAATTCATCATGTCCTCGGGTAATCCGAGGTCTTGCATGATGGCCTTGTAGACGCGGCGCACCGGCGCCAGCGCCATCAGCCCCTTTTTCACGCTCTTGGGGATGAAGCCCATGAGTGCGGCGTTGATGAACAGGTTCATCTTGGGTGCGTGCGCCGCTTTGCTCAGGATGTCGAGCACGTCTCCGACGCGGTAGCCCATCGGGTCCACCAGGTGGAAGCAGCGGCCGCTGGCGCGCTTGTGGTGGCTGATGTAATCCAGCGCATCGACCACGAAATCCACCGGCACGATGTTGATGCGGCCACCCTCCAGGCCTACGCTCGGCATCCACGGCGGCAGGATCTGCCGCATGCGCTGGATCAGCTTGAAGAAGTAATACGGGCCGTCGATCTTGTCCATCTCGCCGGTGCGGCTGTCGCCCACCACCAGCGCCGGGCGGTAGACCGACCATGGAATTTTGCACTCGGTGCGTACGATCTTCTCGCTCTCGTGCTTGGTCATGAAATAGGGGTGGTCGATATTCTCGGCCTCGTCGAACATGTCTTCTCGGAACACTCCTTCGTAGAGGCCTGCTGCCGCGATCGATGACACGTGATGGAAGTGCCCGGCGCCAATCGCCTTAGCCAGATCGACCGTGTTGCGCGTGCCGTCAATGTTGACCGCAATCTGGCTCTCGGCATCGGCCTCCAGGTCGTACACCGCGGCCAGATGGTAGAAGTGATCGACTTTCCCTTTGAGGCCCTTGATGGCGTCGGCGCTCACGCCCAGCTTCTTGCTGGTCAGATCGCCAAACACCGGCACAGCCCGTGACGCGCTCACGCCCCAGTACTCGCGCAGCCCCGCCACCTTGCCTTCGCTGGCCTTGCGGATCAGGAAGTGCACCACCGAACCCTTGCGTTCCAGCAGTTTCTTGACCAGGCGCTTGCCAATGAATCCGGTGGCACCGGTGACGAAATACTGCATGCGACTCTCCTGATGGGGTGAAAAACGAAAACCGGCCGCACTCAAGTCGACCTTAGCCTGCCATTCTTGACCAAGACGGGCGGGCCACCATTCCGCAGAAACCCGCGGGAAGGCGCGCAGGGTTTAGTTGTGTGCACCTACACAAGGCAGGATCGGGCGCCTACATTGCAGTCAGTTGCCTCGACATCGTCGCGCGGTGCCCGAATTTGTTTCAACCTTCTTTCACGGAGTCCCCTCATGGTCAAGAAAATCCAGAAGTCCGGCAGCGCTGCCCAATCCGCCGGCCAGGCTGCTTCGCCCCTGTCTGGCGCCATCAAGGATTCGGCCCAGCAGATTTGGCTGGCCGGTCTGGGCGCTTTTTCCAAGGCACAGGCCGAAGGCGGAAAAGCCTTTGACACTCTGGTGAAAGAGGGCCTGTCGATCCAGCGAAAGACTCAGGCCGTGGCTGAGGAGCGCATCTCCGAAGCCACCAGCCGCGTGTCCACGATGGCCACCGACATTTCGTCCAAGGCCGCTGGCAAGTGGGACAAGCTGGAAAACATCTTCGAAGACCGAGTAGCCACGGCCCTGAACAAGCTGGGCGTGCCCTCGGCACGCGATGTCGAAGCGCTGATCGAGCGCATCGACGCCCTGACCCAGGAAGTGCACAGCCTGGGCGGCAAGCCTGCGGCGGCTCGCAAGACCCCCCGCAAGACCGCAGCCAAAGCACCGGCGAAGGCTGCTCGCAAGGTGCCGGCCAAGGCGGCCCGCAA
This sequence comes from Hydrogenophaga sp., assembly GCF_011390835.1. Taxonomy (GTDB): domain Bacteria; phylum Pseudomonadota; class Gammaproteobacteria; order Burkholderiales; family Burkholderiaceae_C; genus Hydrogenophaga. The sequence goes on from NZ_JAABRQ010000003.1 coordinate 141,843, forward strand.
GACCTCGCGCGCCAAAGCGGCTTGATCACGCCGGTGGCGGCTGAGCCGCCCACCGACCCAGGGGCGCTTGATGCCCCTTTTTTGCGCCTGCTGGAGATGGTGCAACGCAGCATCTCCAGCCCCTGTCGAGGTCTACACTCAATCGCATGAAGTCAGCCCGCTCCTCCACTGCCGCTTCAAAGACCCGACGCGCCCGGCCACCTCGCATCGCACTCGCCCTGGCCGGCGGCGGTCCGCTGGGTGCCATTTACGAAATCGGTGCGCTGTGCGCGCTCGAGGACTGCCTCACCGGCGTGAACTTCAACCGGCTCGATCACTACATTGGCGTGTCCGCCGGCGGGTTCATCGCGGCCGGCCTGGCCAACGGGCTGAGCCCGCGTCGTCTGAGCGACCTCTTCATCGACAACCAGGGACATGACGAACAATTCGACCCAGCCTGGTTGCTCAAACCGGCCTGGGGCGAGTTTGGCCGGCGGCTGCAGCGCTTGCCAGGGCTGCTGGTCAGCTCCCTCTGGTCCTGGGGCATGCGGGACCAATCGTTCACCCACGCCATGGAGCGTCTGGGTGCGATCCTGCCCACCGGGGTGCTGGACAACGAAAGCATGCACCGGCACATCGAACAACTGTTCAGCGCGGAAGGCCGCAGCAACGACTTCCGTCAGCTGCGTGCCCACCTCACGCTGGTGGCCACCGAGCTCGACACCGGCGAGGCCGCTCCTTTTGGTCGGCCAGGCTGGGACCATGTGCCGATCTCGCGCGCCATCCAGGCCAGTGCGGCGCTGCCCGGCCTGTTCTCGCCAGTGGAGATTGACGGCAAACATTACGTGGACGGCGCGCTGAAAAAAACGCTGCACGCCACGCAGGCGCTCGATGAAGGAGTGGACCTGTTGCTGTGCCTGAACCCGCTGGTGCCGTTCCAGGCCAGCCCTGGCCGTTTCGGGGGTAACCGCATTCCCTCGCTGGTCGAAGGTGGCCTGCCCGCGGTGATGAGCCAGACCTTCCGCTCCATGATCCATTCGCGCCTGGCACTGGGCTTCAAGCACTACGAGCGCGACTACCCCAACACCGACATCGTGCTCATCGAGCCCGACCAGCGCGACGCCGAAATGTTCTTCGCCAACACCTTCAGCTACCGGCAGCGCCGTGAGATGGCCGAACACGCTTACCAGCAGACGCGCCAACTGCTGCGCCTGAGACTGGCCACGCTGGGCACGACGCTGGCGGACCATGGCATTGGCATCGACCTCCATGTACTCAACGACCGCCAGCGCCACCTGCTGCCACCGCTGAAGCCGAGGCGCCAGCGCCCCGCCAGCGCGGCCATCGACCGACTACACGCCACGCTGGACGAACTGCAGCAGCGCCTGCCCGCTGGGCAGCCCCAGGTCACTGCATGACGCGCAAAGCCCCGCGCCGCACCGCCGAGCGCATCCTGGAGGTGACGCTAGAGCTGTTCAACCGCTTCGGCGAGCCCAATGTGTCGACCACCCTGATCTCTGCCGAGCTGGGCATCAGCCCCGGCAACCTCTACTACCACTATCCGGCCAAAGACGAGCTGATCAACTCGCTTTTTGAACGCTACGAGCGCGCGCTGAACGAGCTTTTGGTTGCGGCCGACGGCGTGCGCAATGTCGAGGACGCCTGGTTTTTCCTGCACTCGCAGTTCGAGATCGTCTGGCAATACCGCTTCCTCTACCGGGACCTCAACGACCTGCTGTCCAAGAACCGGTTGCTGGAAACCCATTTCCAGGCCGTGCTCAAGAACAAGACCCGCGCGGTGCGCGCGATGCTGGCGGGCATGAGCCGTGCTGGAGCGGTGGACATCGATGCGCGTGAGGTCGAGCCCACCGCCAACTGCATGGTGGTGGTGCTGACCTACTGGCTGAGTTTCGAATACGTGCGCGACCCGCGGCATGCGCTGGAGCCCGAAAACGCAGAAATGGCGCTCATGCGGGGCGCCCAGCACGTGCTTAACCTGCTGGCGCCCTACCTGGAAGTCGGCCAGCGACAGCACCTGCTGCAGATCACGGGCGCCTACCAGCACGACTGACCCGCCATGTCGCCCTCCTACGCGCCATTGCCCTGGGCTCCTTGCCCCTGCCCGCCCGCCGAGCCCTTCACCGCCGAGACTCTCACGGCGCAATGGCAGCGTCTGCACATTGGCGATGCCGAACCTCTGCCGGCTGAGCTTGCGGTGCTGGAGGCCTGGGTGCGGTTTCACAACGGTGACTTCGAAGGTGCTACCCGCGCTGGTCTCGCCCTGGGCGCGCAGGGCATCACTGTGGCCAACAAGGCCACCTGCATGCACGCGCGCTACGTCGAGCCCAGGGAGCCGCAGCGCCTGGCCTTGTGGCTCGAAGCCGCCGAACGCGCCCGGGTCCTGCAGCTCAGCGAACCGCAAAACGCGGCCGCATGGTATTGGCAGGGCTATGCGCTGGGTCGCTACAGCCAGGGCATCAGCGTGGCCAAGGCGCTGGCAAAGGGCCTGGGCAGCCAGGTGCAGCAGGCGCTGCAGGCCACCATCGACCGCGAGCCCCGCCATGCCGATGCACACCTGGCGCTGGCCAACTTCCACGCCGAGGTGATTGATCAGGTGGGCGAGCTCATTGGCGGCATGACGCATGGCGCGCGCAAGCAGACGGGTCTTGACCTCTACCAGCGCGCCATGGCGCTCAATCCGGATTCAGCGATCACGCTGGCCGAGGTAGCCAATGGGCTGGTGATGCTGGAGGGGCAGAAGGCGACCGAGCAGGCCGCGCGCCTGCTCCAGCAAGCCACCGCGTTCCAGCCACGGGACGCGATGGAGCGGCTTTACGTCGAATCCGCTCGCATGGCCCTCGACAGCTGAGCGTCTCACCGACCCCAACTCTTTTGCACAGCCCTTAGCCCGGGCTGACCCGCCCGCTCAGGCCGTCCACCGCCTGGAACAGCGACTGCCGCGCCTGCGCCACGACTTGCACACGCCACTCGTCAGTGTCCACATAAAACGCGTCCTTCATCTGCTGGCGGATGGCGTCGCGCAGGGCGTCTGGCGCTTCGCGGTGCCCATTCAGCCAGTGATCGGCGCGCAGGGCCTGCAACACATCGTGAAACGGCAGCGTGCCGTATTCCATGGCGATGCCGGTGTACTCGGCCTGCCGACATTCGTCGAATACCGAGCACCACATCAGACCGGTGAGCAGGGCCGAGGAAGACGAGCCGTCGTAAATCGAGGTCACCGGCGTCTGGCCGGCACCGCCCCACCAGGCCCGCGATCGGTCCAGGGCGGCGGGATCGTTGCGGCTGGCAAAAATGCGCTCGCCCAGACCGCTGGGGCCCAGGCCGGTGTGCAGATCGATCCAGCCGATGCGGTGCGCGCGCTGGCCGTGGGTGCGCAGCACCTGGCGCAGCGTGGTGTTGCTCCAGCTCGGCGCGGTACCGCCAAAAAACAGCCCGTCCGAAAAGGCGTATTGGCCGCCAGACACCGCGGTCTGGAAGCGGGCCTGGCCATGTTGCGCTATCCAGACCTCAATGGCAGCAGCATTGTCCGGGCCCGGTGGCCATTCGGCAGGCAGCAGCAGGTCGTGCAGCTCGGCGTAGTCGGCGTTGACCGGCAGTGCCTGGCTGAAGTCCTGGAAGTTGCGGTTCAGGTCCACGTTTTCGTTCGTGACACGGCGCAGCCAGGAGAACCCATATGGGTTGAGCGCATGGATGTAGAGCACCGCTACGCCCGCAGCCCGGGCGTGCTCGCGCCACTCAGCGTCGTGCGCGGCAAACACCTGCACACCGCTGCCGCAAAAACCCTCAGCGCCATGGCAGGCGCTGCTGACGATGAGCAGGCGCTCGGCGTCGGGTGAGCCGTCGAGCGCGACGTCCATCGCTAGGGTCTCGCCCTCGCGCCCCGGCAGCGGGTGGTTGTGGCTTCGGATGGCCATGCCTGCGACTGCAGCGCCTTCGAGAAAGCACACGCGGGCGCGGGCATAGCTGCCCGCAAAGGCTTCGCTGGGCTTGATCATGGATGGGGCGTCGCCGTCAGGCGGTGGCGCGGGGCTCGGCGAACCACTGTTCGGCCAGCCGCACCCAGAAAGTTGCGCCCAGCGGGATCAGGTCGTCATTGAAGTCGTAGCTGGGGTTGTGCAGCATGCAAGGGCCGCCGCCGTGCCCCATTTCCCGGTGATCACCATCTCCGTTGGCAATGAACGCGTAGCAGCCCGGGCGCTCCTGCAGCATGTAGGCAAAGTCTTCGGCGCCCATGGTCGGCTCCTGATCCACCACCTGCGCCTCGCCCACGATGTCCACCAGCACGCGCTTAACGAATTGGGTCTCGGCCGCGTGGTTGACGGTGGGCGGGTAATTGCGCTTGAACTGGAACTCGCAGGTCGCGCCAAACGCCGCACAGGTATGCTGCGCGATCTCGCCCATGCGGCGCTCGATCATGTCCAGCACCTCCAGCGTGAAGGTGCGTACCGTGCCCTGGATCTCGCAGACATCGGGCACCACGTTGGTCGCCTCGCCGGTGTGGATCATGGTGACAGAGATCACGCCCGCATCCACCGGCTTCTTGTTGCGCGTGATGATGGTCTGAAAGGCCTGCACCATCTGGCAGGCCACCGGCACCGGGTCGATACCGTTGTGGGGCAGCGCAGCGTGCGAACCTTTGCCGTGGATAACGATGCGGAATTCGTTGCTGGACGCCATCACTGGGCCGCTGCTGGCGGCAAACGTGCCCACCGGCATACCCGGCCAGTTGTGCACGCCAAATACCGCTTCCATCGAAAATTTTTCGAACAGCCCGTCCTTGATCATCTCGCGTGCGCCACCGCCGCCCTCTTCGGCGGGCTGGAAGATTAAATAGACCGTGCCATCAAAATTGCGGTGTTTCGCGAGGTGCTGAGCAGCAGCCAGCAGCATGGCCGTGTGACCGTCATGTCCACAGGCGTGCATCTTGCCGGCATGCTGGCTGGCGTGGGCGAAGGTGTTGTGCTCCTGCATGGGCAGCGCGTCCATGTCGGCGCGCAGGCCGATGGCCCGGCCGTTCTTGCCGCCATCCCGGCCATGCACGACACCCACCACGCCGGTGGTGCCCATGCCGCGGTGCATCTCGATGCCCCACTCAGCCAGCTTGCCAGCCACCACATCGGCAGTGCGCACCTCTTGATAGCATAGTTCGGGATGAGCATGGATGTCGCGCCGAACGGCGGCTATGCCCGCTGCCTGGGTGAGGATGGAATCGATCAGTTTCATGACGGCGCTCCCGCGGGGTCGTGGCTCCAGACCCGTTCAAAACCGTCATGTTACCCACTCGACAGAACCTGCACAGCCCGCGCGGGTGCAACCTGTCGCCCAGGCTCACCGTCGCACGCGGCCGCCCTCGGTCAGCAAGGTGAGCTCGACAAAGCCCGATCCGGTGTTCTTGCGAGGGCCGAATTCGAGGACAAACCCGCCCAGATTCACGTTGCGCATGCCTTGCACCGCAGCCAGAAAGCCCTCGCGCGCAAGCGTCCGGCCGGCGCGCCGCAGGGTTTCAGTGGAGTTCTTGGCGGCCACACAGCCTTCCATGCCAGAGTAATTAGCTGACCGCCACGCCGCGTGCCATCGCTCCCAGCTCGTCGCTCAGCGCCTGGGTGCCCACGAGGGACACGTTGTAAAAGTTGCCGGCATAGCCCTTCGCCCGTGCCAGGCGGATGAAGGTGGCGCAGGCCTTGTAGGCGCCGATCTGAACCATGGCCTCGGACTTGGCGGCCGGAATTCTCTGAATCGCTGGCACCACCTCGTTGGTGCTGCGCTCCACCTTTCCGGTGGCTGCGGGCGCCAGGTTCAACGGCTTGAGCGCACGCGATCGCCCTCCAGCCCCGCCTTCCGCAGGCGTCGTTCTGGCAGAACAACGCGATGCGCTTAATGCCGGCCGAGGTAACCTGGCGCACGATGGACGCGGCCTCGTCGAAGTACGAAGCCCCCACATAGAGGGCGTAAGGGTTGAACGGATCGCGCAAGGTCTCGGTGCCGGTGAACGGCGCGAAGAGAGGCAAGCGGGCCTCGGTGGCCAGCGACAGGGCCGCCAGGCTGGTGGGTGGGTCCACGTAACCAAAGAGCGCAAACGCCGCGTCGGTAATGAACTGCCGAGTATTGGCGGCGCAGCGCTCGGCCTCGTAACCGTCGTCCAGCCGCTGCAGCTCCGTGCGCCGGCCATTGATCCCGCCTTGCGCATTGATCGCCTCGAAGTGCATCTGGGCGCCCAGATGGAATGCAGGCCGAGCTGCGCAGAGCCGCGGGTGAACGTGCCGACTGGCCAAGCACCACCGCCTTGTCGCTCACGCCCACGATCCGGGCCTGCGCGGACGCCGACTACAGGCCCGCGGCCGAACCCCCACACCAAGCGCTCAAGCCAGCCAGTACCCGTCGACGTTGCATCATGGGCTCTCCTGATATCCTGCGTTGAAACCTGTATCGTGCCGCATCAACGGCCGGCCACGGCCTCGCAAAGGCCAGGACAAACCCTCCACCACATGATGCCCGATCCGACCTCCGGCAACGAACAGCCGACCAAGCCGACAACGACCACCATCCGAGGCGCCTGCCCGCACGACTGCCCCGACACCTGCGCCTTGCTGACCACCGTGCAAGACGGCGTGGCTATTCGCGTGCAGGGCAATCCGGATCACCGCCCCACCGATGGCGCCCTGTGCACCAAGGTCTCGCGCTACACCGAGCGCAGCTACCACTCCGAACGCATTCTGCAGCCGCTAAAGCGCATCGGCCCCAAAGGCAGCGGGCAGTTTCAACCAGTCACCTGGGACGCGGCACTAGACGAGATCGTGACCCGGCTGCAAACCATCGCCGCACGCGATCCACAGGCCATCCTGCCCTACAGCTACGCCGGCACCATGGGGCTGGTGCAGGCCGAGGGCATGGCCGCGCGCTTTTTTCACCGGCTCGGGGCCTCGCACCTGGAGCGCACCATCTGCTCGGCCGCGGGTGGCGAAGGGCTGATGACCACCCTGGGCGCCAAGGTGGGCATGAAGGTGGAACACTTTGCCGAATCGCAGCTGATCCTGATCTGGGGCAGCAACTCCATCGCCAGCAACCTGCATTTCTGGCGCCTGGCCCAGCAGGCCAAGCGCGACGGTGCTCGCCTGGTCTGCATCGACCCGCGCCGCACCGAAACCGCCGACAAGTGCCACGACCACGTCGCCCTGCGACCCGGCACCGACGCCGCCCTGGCGCTGGCGCTGATGCACGAGCTCATCACGCACGACTGGCTCGACCACGACTACATCGAGCGCCACACCCTGGGCTGGGCCGCGCTGCGCGAGCGCGCGCTGCTGTGGCCGCCCGAGCGCGCCGCCGATGTCTGTGGCGTGCCGGCGCAGCAGATCATCGACCTGGCGCGCGCCTACGGCACCACCCAGCCCGCCGCGATTCGCCTCAACTACGGCATGCAGCGCGTGCGCGGCGGCGGCAATGCTGCCAGGGCCATCGCATGCCTGCCGGCGCTGGTGGGCGCCTGGCGCCACCGTGCCGGCGGACTGCTGCTCTCGTCGTCCGGCCATTTCCCCATCGACCGCGCCGCCCTGCACCGGCCCGACCTGCTGGCTGGCCGCACGCCGCGCATGATCAACATGAGCACCATCGGCGACGACCTGCTGCGCGAAGCCTCGCCCGAGTTTGGACCGAAGATCAAAGCCCTTATCGTCTACAACAGCAACCCGGTGGCGGTGGCGCCCGACTCAGGGCAGGTGGTGCGGGGCTTTGAGCGGGAAGATCTGTTCACCGTCGTGCTCGAGCACTTCCAGACCGACACCGCCGACCACGCGGACATCATCCTGCCCGCCACCACTCAGCTGGAACACTGGGACATCCACGCCAGCTACGGCCACACCGATGTTCTGCTCAACCGCCCGGCGATCGCACCCCAGGGCCAGGCGCGCAGCAACGCCGCCATCTTCCGCGACTTGGCCGCGCGCATGGGCTTCACCGAGCCCTGCTTTCAGGATGGCGATGAGGCCCTGTGCCGCATCGCCTTCGGCGATCGAGTCGATTTCCAGACCCTGCTCGATCAGGGCTATGCCACCCTGCCTCTGCCCGATGCGCCATTTGCCGAAGGCGGGTTCCCCACACCCTCAGGCCACTGCGAGTTCGCAAGTAGCCGGCTCGCCGCGCAGGGGCTGGACCCGCTGCCCGACCACCTGCCCAACCACGAGCTCGCCGGCAGCCAGAGCGCATATCCGCTGGCCATGATCTCGCCGCCGGCACGCAACTTCCTCAATTCCAGCTTCGTCAACGTGAAGAGCCTGCGCGACATCGAGGGCGAACCGCTGCTGGAGATGTGCGCGGACGATGCCGCCGCACGCAGCATCCAGAGTGGCGAAGTGGTGCGCGTGTTCAACAGCCGGGGCGAGCACCGTTGCAAAGCGAAGGTATCGTCCCGTGCCCGCCCCGGCGTGGTCAACGGCCTGGGCATCTGGTGGCGCAAACTAGGACTGGACGGTACCAACGTGAACCAGCTCACCAGCCAGCGCCTGACCGATCTGGGGCACGGACCGGTGTTTTACGATTGTCTGGTCGAAGTCGAAAAATTATGACCCCCCCTGCGCCGCTTCACGTCTCCCCCCCCTGCTGGGGGGAAAGCACTCTTGGCCCCGCGAAGCAGGTTACTCGGCGCGTGCTGAGCATCGCAGCGGCAGCGATTCTCCTGGTGGGCTGCGCCAGCCCCACGTCTAGCGTTGGCTACTACTGGCAATCGGCCAGCGGCCACCTACACCTGATCCGCGCGGCGCGCCCGGTGCAAGACTGGCTGCAGGACGATCAGGCTCCGGCCGCGCTTAAGACCAAGCTCGCCGTGTCGCAGCGCATCCGCAGCTTTGCGGTCAGCGAGCTGTCTCTTCCCGACAATGCCAGCTACCGGCGCTACGCCGACCTCGGCCGCCGGGCCGCGGTCTACAACGTGGTGGCCGCGCCTGCCTTGTCGCTCACGCTTCAGACCTGGTGCTTCCCGGTGGTGGGCTGCGTGGGTTACCGCGGCTACTTCGACGAAGCCAACGCCAAGACCTTCGCCGACAGCCTAGCCGCCTCGCTCGAAGTGGCGGTCTACCCTGTGCCGGCCTATTCCACGCTGGGCTGGACCAACTGGATCGGCGGTGACCCGCTGCTCAACACCTTCATCGGCTACCCGGAAGGCGAACTGGCGCGGCTGGTGTTTCACGAGCTGGCGCACCAGGTGCTGTACGTGAAGGACGACACCCAGTTCAACGAATCGTTTGCCACTGCGGTCGAGCGCCTGGGCGGCGAACGCTGGCTGGCACGCGAAGCCAGCCCGACCGCCCGCACTGAATACGCGGTGTTCGATGCACGAAGGCGGGAGTTCCAGGCCCTCACCCGTTCGGTGCGCGAGCAGCTGCAGGAGGTCTATGCGCACAGCGCCTGGAGCGATGCCGAGAAGCTGCAACGCAAGACGATCGTGATGGACGATTTCCGCGCGGCCTACGCTGCACTCAGGACGAGCTGGGGTGGCTACCCCGGCTTCGACGCCTGGGTGGCGCGGGCCAACAACGCCAGCTTTGGTGCGCAGGCAGCCTACGACGATCTTGTACCCGGCTTTCTCGCCCTGTTCGAGCGCGAGGGTCAGGACTTCAACCGGTTTTATGATGCGGTTCGTGCGCTGGGTGAGCAGCCCCGCGAGCGGCGCACGGCGGCCCTGCAACAACTGGGCAGGCAGACCCGATTGGCCGAACAGACGAGCGCTCCCCCAAGCCCAACACTTCGCTGATCTTCATCCCGACACAGGATATCCATGGCCGACATTCACATCCGACGCAACCACCAGCTGGGTCTCGCCGGCGCTCGCAAGATCGCGTGGCAGTGGGCCGAGCAGGCCGAAGGCGAGTTCGGCATGAGTTGCACCTACGAAGAAGGCGGTGACTGCGATGAGGTTTGCTTCACCCGCAGCGGGGTCGAAGGCACGCTCACCGTCTCGGCCGATCACTTCGAGCTCGACGCCAAGCTCGGTTTCCTGCTCGGTGCGTTCAAGGAGCGCATCGAATCGGAGATCGTGAAAAACCTTGATGAGTTGCTCGCCGCGAAAAAGCCCGCAGCGCGCAAGAAAAAAACCTGAGAGATCCGGCGCAGCAGCCACCGCGCCGCGCCCTGACTCAGCTCAGCGACTGTATGAGGTCCACGTACTGCTGCATCGCGTCGTCCTTCGACGTGCCTTTGCAGCTGCTCCAGGCATCCCACTTGGCGCGGCCCACCATGTCGCCAAAACCGGGCTTCTTGTCGGCGTTGTCGCCCGCGGTGGCCTGCTTGTACAGGCCGTAGATCTTCAGCAGCGTCGCGTTGTCGGGGCGCTCGCTGAGATTTTTGGAACCGGCCACGGCGGCCTCGAAACGCGTCTTCAGATCGGACATAAGGGTCTCCTGCAGAATGGAACAAGGGCCTAGCGTGCCACGCAACCGGCATCAGGGCTCGCCCGGTATCTTACGTGCTGAGGTCGCGGCACAATAGGCCGCTCACCCCAAGTCAGAAGCCTCATCCTTGCTGCACCACACCGTGGCGCCCTGGTGCGGAGGCCACAGGAGACAACATGGTCCAGCGCATCGCCCCCGCCCACGGCACCCCATCGGCGCACGCCCGGCCTGCCACCCGCAAGCGGTCCGGCCAGACCGCGCCAGCGGCCAAGGCCCGTGCGGCCACGCCGAAGCTGGTGAGCGCGCTGGGCCTGGAAGGCGAGCGCATGAGCAAGGTAGACACCGCCTGGCTGCGCATGGACTCAGAGACTAACCTGATGATGATCGTGGGCATCTGGGTGCTGCGCCCTGGTGTATCGCTGCAGGACCTGCAGCAGCGCGTGCAGGAGCGCTTGTTGCCCTACCGCCGTTTTGTGCAGATCGCCCGGCAAGACGCCGCCGGCGCCCACTGGATCGACGACCCCGACTTCGACATCACCCGCCATGTGGTCACCGGTACGCTGCAGCGCGGACGCGGGCAGACCGAGCAGGAGGCCCTGCAGGCCCGCGTGGCCCACCTCGCGACGCAGTCGCTCGACCACGAACATCCGCTCTGGTGTTTTGAGCTGATCGAGCACTACGACGGTGGCTCAGCCCTGATCGCGCGCATCCACCACTGCATCGGCGACGGCATCGCCCTAATCAGCGTCATGATGAGCTTGGTGGATGGCGGCAACCTGCCGCCGCAGCGCAAGAAGCGCACACGCAAGGCCGGCATGGAAGCGGCCGAAGACTGGGTCGCCGACATGCTGATCCGCCCGCTGGGGGACCTGACGGCGCGCGCACTCGAAGTGGCTGGCGGCGGCGCGGCGCGATCGTTCTCGATGATGGCGTCTCCCCAGCAAGGGCTAAACGACACCCTGGGGGGCGCGATGGATCTGGCGCGCATGGGCGGACAGCTGGCCAGTGATCTGGGCGCGCTCGCGCTCATGCCCGATGACTCGACCACCCGCCTCAAAGGTCAGCCCGGCGGCACCAAACGCGTAGCCTGGTGTGAGCCGCTGCCGCTCGACGAGGTCAAGGCAATTGGCAAGGCGCTGAACTGCTCGATCAACGATGTGCTCCTGAGCTGCGTGGCCGGCGCCATTGGCGCCTACCTGCGCGAGATGGGTGACGACACCGACGGTCAGGAAATTCGCGCCATGGTGCCGATCAATCTGCGGCCCATGGAAGACGCCTGGAAACTGGGCAACCGCTTTGGGCTGGTGCCGCTGGTGCTGCCGATCGGGCTGGACAACCCGATCGAGCGCGTGTTCGCGGTGCGCGCGCGTATGAACGCGCTCAAAGGCAGCCTGCAGCCGCTGCTGACCTTTGGTCTGCTGTCGGTTGCCGGCCTGCTGATCAAACCGGCGCAGGACGCCTTGCTCAGCCTGTTCGCCAAGAAGACCACTGCGGTGATGACCAATGTGCCGGGCCCGGCCACCAAGCTCAAGCTCTGTGGCGCTACGCTCGAGCAAAACATGTTCTGGGTGCCGCAGAGCGGCACCGTCGGCCTGGGTGTGTCCATCCTGAGCTACGGCGGCGGCGTGCAGTTCGGCGTGATCGCCGACACAGCCATGTGCCCCGAGCCCCAGCGCATCATCGATCAGTTCGCACCCGAATTCGAGCGGCTGCTGATGGTGACGTTGATGCTGCCCTGGGAAGATTAGTATCCCCCTGCGCCGCCCGCGGCGTCACCACCCGGGGGCGGCGCAGGGGGGTCAGATTCTCTTGCTGGCCACTTCCAGCAGTCCATCAAAAATCAAACTGTCCACGAGTTCGACCGGGTTGGACATGCTGGGGGCCATTTTCCAGCCGGCACCGCCGGTCATGTAGACCACGGGTTCGTCGCCGCAGTGGCGGCGCAGGTTGTCAACCATGCGCTGCACCGCGCCTGAGATGGCGAAGGTGCCGCCGCTGGTGAGCGCGTCGCTGGTGTTGGTAGGGAAATCGCGCACGTCACCCGTGGGCACATGCAGGCCTGCGGTGCCGGATTCAAGCGCTCGCAGCATGATGCCGTGACCGGGCAGGATGATGCCGCCCAGGAAATGACCCTCGGTGTCGATGGCCTCGACCGTCACGGCCGTGCCCACCATCACCACCACGCACGGCCGTGCTGGGCCCTGGGCCAGCAGGCGCTGGCGGGCGCCGATCATGGCGACCCAGCGGTCCGAGCCCAGCCGAGCCGGGTGGTCGTAGCCGTTGGTCAGGCCGGCCTCGTTCTGGCTGGAGACCACCCACTGCGGGTTCACATCCCACAGCTCCAGCTGCTCCTGGACCCGGCGTTTGACCGCATCGCCGGCGACGACACAGCCCACGACCCAGCGCGGCGCGTCCAGCGCCTGCCAGTCGCCTTCGGCCAGGGTTTCGATGTTTTCGAGGAATTGCGCGCCGTGGGCAATCAAGCGGGCGCCCACCTTCGGAGCGTCGTAAACAGCCCACTTCAGTCGGGTGTTTCCAACGTCCAGTGCCAAAAATGTCATGCGCGCATTATCACCACGCCACCGCGCTCACCCTGCCGCAGTGCAGCATGGGCGCCTCTGCGAGTCAGATCAGGCCGATCCAGCAGGCTCGCTGCACCGCCGCGAGCTTGTTGTCGGTCTTCAGTTTGGACATGGCATTGGCCAGGTGGTAGTTGACCGTGCGCTCCGAGCAGTCCATGCGGGCGGCCGTCTCGCGCGCCGTGAGGCCCTCAAAGGCCAGGTTGAGGCTTTCCTGTTCCCTAGGGCTCAGGCTCACGCGCTGCTCGGCGATCGCGCGACGCAGCATGGGCCAAATATTGTAGGCCGACCAAGCGAGCGTCGCAGCCTCGGCGCGGTGAGCGAACGCACGCGCACTGAACATGAAGCATTCGAAGGCACGACCAGCCGGCAAGCTGAACGCGACCCGAACCAAGGTCTGATGGCCATGCGCAAGCCACAGCAGTCGCCAGCGGCTGGCCGTTTCGAAAGAGGACTTGGAAATCTCCTGCCACGCCACCAGCGGCGCATCACTTTCGCGCCAGGCAGTACCGAAGTCTTTGCTTTCCGCCAGGGCCTGGGCCGCACCGAGCAGCCGGGGCGGATGAACGGCCAGCACTTCGCGGTCGTCCCGGTCGCCCAGCGGGTTGGGGCCCAGCACCACCACCGACTCAACACCTTGGTCGCTCAGCGCAGCGACCCAGTCCGCGAGCAGCGCATCAACACCCAGATTGTCAAAGTTGACAGGCAGTGTCATGACCGTTACACCTCAATACACGCACAATTGCCACTTCGCTCAAGCCTTCGGCGCAAGTGGGTAGGAGTTGTCGTTGGAAGGAGTACATGGTGCCTTTGGACAGGTTGTGGTTCCACGGCGTGCGAACCCGCTTAGTAGGTTGGTTCAAAGACGAGATTCTGGACGCACCTTTTGAGCCCATTTTGCACCCTTCTGCCGCTCGGCTTAGGTGGACGGGATTAGCCCTGTTCGCCGGGAATCTGTTCTTCTTCTTGGCGTGGTCTCACTGGATGGAACAACCGTTCGAGAGTGCGTTGGCACGAACCGTCCTGGCTTTAAGTGGTTCGGTCTTTTTTCTCCGCATAGTTACCCGAGATTTGGGTTCGACCCTCAGCGTTTGGCTCTTCTCGGCGATTTGCTTGCTGAGCATGCCCGTGTTCTTTTTCTGGATGTATTGGATGAACCATGGCAACCCAGTATGGCTTTCCAGCGTCTGTGCGATGTTGTTGATCTATTACAACCTGACCGACTGGCGACTGGCGACCCTCGGCAGCATTGTTGGGTTGTTGGTAGGTTGGGTCTTGCATACGTTGTTGGTAGGGTCTCTCGAGACGCCATCTCCACCTCCCGAAAATGTGCTCGCAGTCGGCTTTGCGTGGGGCTCAGCGATTCTCCTTGGGCTGTCAAGTGCCAATCTGAGACGCACCAGACTTATCAGCACGCTGAGCACGATGGCCGTGATGGCGCATGAACTGCGCACGCCGCTGGCCACCGTGAACCTGATGGGCGACGTGCTGCGCACGCTGGCGCGAAACGACGTGCCCGAAGGCAAACGCAAGAAGATCGACGAACTGTCCACCCGCCTGCAAAACCTAGTGCGCAGCATGAACCGGCAGATCGACACCCAGATTTCCAACGCACAGCTGCTGCGCCTGCCTCGCGAGAAGTCGCCAGTGATGGCGGGCGATCTGGTGAGCGAGGTGATCAACAACTACCCCTACCGGTCCACTCGCGAGCGCGACTGCGTGCGCCTGCACATCCAGGAAGACTTCTGTTTCGTAGCCTCGCGGCCGCTTTTCATGCAGGTGGTGGCCAACCTGCTCAAGAACGCCCTGCACTCGCTGGCCTCGGCCAGCAGCGCGCCCAACCCGGGCGACCTGCGCATCGACGTCGGTATCCACCGCGGGAAGGGACGCATCGCGGTGTCGGATGACGGCGTGGGTATTCCGACCGAGCAGCAGTCCCGCATCTTTGAACCCTTTTTCTCCACGCAGGCGGGCGCAGGCAATGGCCTGGGCCTGACGTTCTGCAAGAACGTGGTGGAGTCCGTGAACGGCACCATCAGCGTGCACTCCGTACCCACCATGGGCGCGGTTTTCATGGTCGACCTGCCGCTGCAAAAAGACGCTCACTGAGCGCGCCGGCAACCAGACCCGACCCGACCCATCTCCCCATGGCACTGACCCTCTCCCTTTTTCACCGACCCGGCAGCGTGCTGTTCCTGGACGACGACGCCGAGTACCTCGACATGCTGGGCATGGTAATCCCGGCTCACTGGCAGGTCGAGCTGTACTCGCGGCCCGCGGCCTTTGCCCGCCGCATGCGCGACGAGCCGGCGCGCTGGGAAGCCGACGCCGCGGCCCAGTTGCACATGATCGACCGCTGGCGCCAAGGTCAGCCCCTGCTGCCCCAGGTGCTGCGCTACTGGGCCAACCACCCGAAGCGCCACCAGCTGGCCAAGACCTGCGTGGTCGACTACGCAATGCCGGGTACCAACGGCTTGCAGGTGCTTGAGACGCTGATCGACTGGCCCGGCACGCGCGTACTGCTAACCGGCCAGGCCGACGAGCAGGTCGCGGTCCAGGCATTCAACCAGGGCCTGATCGATCAGTTCGTGCCCAAACAGGCGCGCGACATCACCCGCCTGCTGCTTGGTGCCCTGCGCAAGCTGGGCTATGCACCGCATCCGAGGCTCAACACCATGTGGCGCGCCACGCTGCGGCCGGCTCAGCAGTCCATGCTGCAAATCCCGTCGGTCGCGCAGGCGCTCCAAGCCTACGCCGAGAAGCACTGGGTCGAGTACGTCGTGCTGGACCAACCGTTTGGCCTGCTGGGTATGGACGTTGAAGGGCGCTGCCACTGGCTTCAGCTAGAGGCAATGTCCAGCCTGAGCGACTTGGCCGAACTGGCCAGCTCGGCCGGGCTGGGGCTCGACGCGGTGCGGGCCGTGGAACGGGGCCAGCGGCTCGCGGCCATCGAGCTACACCAGCACCTCGGACTGCAGGGTGCGATCCGCACCGCGCCGTCCATGTCCATGGGCGATGACGACACGCTGCGCGCAGCGCTCTTCACCCTGGCCCCGGAAGATCTGTCAGCACCGATCTACCCCTACCGCCACTTTCTGGAGGCGCAGGGCGAGCGGGCCATTCAGGACGATTGAGCGGCGCTAGCGCGGGCGCGTCTGGCGATCGGCCATTCCCAAGGCTTGACCAACGGCGCGATCTCGCGGGCAACGAGCGCCACATGGGCAAGCTCCGAGTCCGTTAAAGACGAATCCAAGGTCAAACGAACAATGGTTCTGTTACTGGTAGTGGCTGGCGCACAAAATACGGCGCCAAAAACTTTTCGCTCCTCCAAACAATCGCGCAGCACCATGGTGTCAGATTCGGTCCCGGACTCCAGAGCAATGATCTGTTCGGTTCCTTGATGAACCGGGTAGCCCAGATCGGAGAACGACTGTCTCATGACCTTCGAGACATGGTGCAGCCGCTGTCGCTCCGAGTCGCAACCTTGAATTACATCCAAGGTTGCATTGAGCGCCGCCACTTCGTGTGGCAACAAGCAAGAACTGAAGATGTTCTGGAAGCTGGTACTCAAAATGTAGTTTCGCAAGCCAGTAGGGATGTTGAAGAATCCTGCGCGTCCTGCAAAGGCCTTGGCCAGGCTCGCGGTGATGAAGTGAACCCTGTGCGACAAGCCCAATGCCTTGCACAGCCCGGCCCCACCAGGCCCATGTGTTCCCAGGGAGTGCGACTCGTCAACCAATATCATGCAGCCCGCCGACTCCGCAATCTCCACCATTTCAACCAAGGGACATACCGCACCAGTGGTGCTGTAAACAGAGTCAACAATTACAAGACCTACTCCGTGCTTGCGAACTAGGCGCTGCAGGTGGTTCATGTCGTTGTGTCGGAATGGGTGGAGATGCGCCCCACCGCGCTTGGCACCTTCCCACAAGGACGCGTGCGCGAGCATATCGATGTAAACCGGCGTCTGTTCGTCGGTGATGCACTGCAAGAGTCCGACGTTAGCCGAGTAGCCCGACTGGCACAGGATTCCATCTTCTTTGCCGATCCATTGGGCCATTTTTTTTTCAAAGGCTCGTACCGGATGGGTTTCCAGCAGGAAGCATCCCGACTGGATGACAAACTCGGCGTCCTCCCGGATTGCGGCTGTTTGGGCAGCCACAATTTGAGGATGCCCCGTAAGGCTCAGGTAGTCGTTTCCGTTCAAGCGCACCGCATTGGGCCCCGGATCAAGTCCATGTACCAAGGATCGACCACCCCATGCACCATTCCAACGCTGGACGAAATCGCGTTCAATGCGATCACACAAGTGCGAGGTCATGGCGGGGTCGACCAGCGTGGGGCCCCTGACCAGCTCGAGCGTTTCCATGAAGACCTCCTCAATTGGATGAATAAAACTCCATTGAAGAAAGGAATCCGTGAAAAATTGCACGGGCCCTGTCAGCCTTAGCAGGGTGTGTGAGCCTTAGTATTTAATTTCCGTGCCAGCTTGCCGATAACGCGCCTCCAAAACAACGTTTCCGTGAAATAGCGCACAGGTGCTTGCCAGAAGCCAAAAAGTGCGCTGCAGTCTCAGTTCTGCCGCCAAGGCAGGCCAAGATGCCGCCATCCACCCAGCTTGCCGCGCTGTGCTTGGGCATCAGGATCCCCTTCAAAACCGCCAAGGATGTTGTACGCCTCCAGGCCCAGTTCGGTGGCGCGTTTGGCCGCTGCGATCGAGCGCACGCCGCTTCGGCACATCAGCACCAGTTTCTTGTCGCCGGCCGCTGCCGCGCAGATCTGCTCGTCAAATGCCGGGTTCAAGGCCATGCCCGGCCATTGCTTCCAGGCCAACGGCACCGCTCCGGGCACAAAGCCCACCCACTCGCGCTCCGCATCGGTGCGCACGTCGACCAGCACCGCCTCACCGGCCTGTACCCACTGCCAAGCCAGCGGCGCCGACACGTCGCCGGCGTAGCCGCCCTGCACCGGGCTTGGCTGCATCAGCAGCGCGCCGTCCAGATCGTGGCGCAGGCCCGAGGTGAGGTTGGCGGGCACGGCTTCATCGATGCGTCGCGGTTTGGGCAGGTTCAGCGCCGCCATGATGGCGACGAACTCGGCTTCGCTCTTTCCTGCCACGCGCGCATTGCCGGTTTTCTCCTGGCCAATGGTGGAGTGCGTGCGCCCCTGGTAGTCGTGTCCGGGCCAGACGGTGGTGTCGTCCGGGAGTGCAAACAAGATCTGCGTGATGCTGTGGAAAAGCGCTTGGGCGCTACCCGATTGAAAGTCAGTGCGCCCACAGCCGTTGATAAGCAGCGTGTCCCCGGTGAACACGTGATTGCGCCAGACGAAACTCATGCTGCCCTCGGTGTGACCAGGCGTGTGCAGCGCCTTCAACACCTCGCCACCAAAGCTCAGCGTCTCGCCGTGCTGCAGTTGCACGCCAGCGGTGCCGATGCCGCAGCCCACCGGAGCCGCGGTGCGCGCACCTGCCAACTCAGCGAGCTTACCCGCGCTGGTGATGTGGTCGGCATGCGCGTGGGTCTCCACCGTCCACACCAGCTTGAGTCCGTATTCGCGCAGCGTGGCCAGGTCGCGCTCGATCTGCTCGTCGACCGGATCGATGATCAGCGCCTCGCGGGTGGCCTGGTCGAACAGCACGTAGGTGTAGGTGCTGGAGGCGGGATCAAACAGCTGGATGGGTTTCATGTTGGCTCCGGGTCGGGTCAGGAAAATCGGGCGAGCAGATCGGCCACATCATCGGCCGGCACATCGCCCTGTGCGATCACACAGCCGACCAGGCTGAAAAAGGTCTTGTCCAGCGCCTTGCGCGCTGCGGCCAGTTGCTGGGCCACCTTTTCACAGTCGGCATCGGACTCAATGAGTTTTTGAATTCCTCGCAACTGGCCCTCGGCGCGCTTGAGACGCAACACGATGGACTTCTTGCGGGCGGCGTCGTGAATGATCATGGCAGCGTTCGGGATAGGCGTACTTTCGGGGCCCCGGCGACAGGCCATCGCATACCACCGGGGGTGTAAGGCGATTTTCACCCGATTCGCCAGGACCCGTGAACCCAGAGCAGAAGACTGTTTGGCCGAACGCTTTGCATATATACAACAAGGCTAAAAAAACATTTATCACGAGATTTCGTCAATTTTCCTTGTAAATCAGGCGCTTAGGTCGCCTGTGGGAAGTGCGGACCGGGAAAACCCGAGCACGCAAAACCTGGCTTGGCCGCGACCATTGAGGGGACCCTGTCGGGATATCGACCTCCGTACCGGGGCACCTAAGCAACATCACAGGAGACACAATGACCCAAGTTCACGAAGACGCTCAATCCCAGGCCAGCGAGGCTCCTGTCGGAAACCGCCGCCGCTTCTTTGGCAAAGCGGCCTCTGCCGTCGTGGCAGCCCCCCTCATTGGCGCACCCATGATTGCCGTCGCACAGGCCCCAGTGGTGTTTAAGATGCAAGGGTCCTGGGGTCCCAACGACATCTTCAGCGAAATGGCGCAGCAATACGTCTCGCGCGTGAATGAGATGTCCGGTGGCCGACTGAAAATCGAGTACCTGCCTGCAGGTGCCGTGGTCAAGCCTTTCGAGATCATCGACGCCGTGAGCAAAGGCGTGCTTGACGGCGGTCATCACGTATCGGGTTACTGGTACGGCAAGTCCAAAGTGGCTTCCTTGTTCGGCACTGGCCCAGTGAGCGGCGCCACTCCCGAAATTGGGCTGAGCTGGATTCAGGCAGGCGGCGGTCAACAGTTGTGGGACAAGCTGGTGGCCAAGATGAACCTGAACGTGGTGGGTTTCTTCTCCTTCCCTATGCCTTCCCAGCCTTTGGGTTGGTTCAAACAGGCCCCGCCCAAGAAAGCGACCGATCTGAAGGGCTTCAAGTACCGCACCATTGGCCTTGCTGCCGACATGTTGCAAGAAATGGGCATGGCTGTGGCCCAGCTGCCCGGCGGTGAAATCGTGCCTGCCATGCAGCGTGGCGTGATCGACGCGTTCGAATTCAACAACCCCACTTCAGACATGCGTTTTGGTGCACAAGACGTGGCCAAGTTCTATTCCATGGGCTCCTTTCACCAGGCCCAGGAATTCTTCGAGATCATTTTTAACAAGGACAAGTACAACGCCTTGCCTGCGGACCTCAAAGCCATTCTGAAGTACGCAGCCGAAGCGGCTTCGACCGCATCAACGGCCCTGGCTCACGAGAACTACTCGAAAGATTTGCAGGAGTTGATCGTCAAGCACAAGGTCCAAGTGTCGCGCACCTCCGCTGACGTCTACCAGGGTCAACTGGCCGCCTGGGACAAAGTGACGGCCAAGCTGGAGAAAGAAGTCGACATGTTCAAAGAAGTGAACGACTCCTTCAAAGCTTGGTCACGCCGTGTGGGGTTCTACCACTTCACCAACGAAGCCAATTACAAAATGGCTTTTGAGCACGTGCAGAAAACCAAGCTGCCAGCCTGACGACTGGCACACACCTCAAGGCTGTCGGACCTGGTTCCGGCAGCCTTTGTTTTTGTTGGAAAAGAGGCAGATCGCATGGAACTCTGGATTCGCAGGATCGATATATTGAGCAAGTCGATCGGACATGCTTTTTCGTGGTGCGTGCTGATATTGACCGCATCCACCTGTTACGAGGTGTTCATGCGCTACGTGCTCAACAGTCCCACCGCCTGGGCTTTTGACATGAGCTACATGATGTATGGCGCTTTGTTCATGATGTCTGGCGCCTACGCTGTGTCGCGCAACTCACATGTGCGCGGCGACTTCCTCTACCGTAAATGGTCCAACCGCACGCAGGCGAAAGTCGACCTAGTCTTGTATCTGGTGTTCTATTTCCCGGCCATTTTTGCGATGGTTTTCACCGGTGGCCAGTACGCCTTCGAAAGCGCGCGAATTTTGGAGTCCAGTGTGAACAGCCCTGCCGGGGTGCCTGTGTGGCCCTTGAAGATGGTCATATTTGTTGCTGGTCTGACCTTGTTGATCGCTGGCGTGGCCGAGTTGATGCGCTGCCTGGTGTGCATCCGCACCGGTGAGTGGTTATCGCGAAGCGGCGATGTCGAAGAACTCGACAAAGTCCTGATCCAACAGCACTCCGAGAAAGCCACGTCATGAGCGACCCCATCATTGCCCTCTTCATGCTGGGCATCTTCATATTTTTCATTTTTCTGGGATTTCCCATCGCCTTCACCTTGATGGCCATGGGTATCAGCTTTGGCTTTTACGCCTACTTCACGCCCGACCAGCTGATCTGGGACAACCGCATCCTCTACCTCTTCACGCAAAACACCTTCAGCGTGATGAACAACGATGTGCTGATATCGATACCCCTGTTCTTATTCATGGGCTACATCATCGAGCGGGCAAACATCCTGGACAAACTTTTCCTGAGCCTGCAGGTGGGTTTGCGTTTTTTGCCAGGCTCAATGGCTGTGGCAGCCTTGGTGACATGCGCACTTTTTGCTACAGCCACCGGCATCGTGGGTGCGGTGGTGACCCTGATGGGCTTGATTGCCTTGCCGCCCATGCTCAAGGCCGGCTATGACCAGAAGCTGGCGAGTGGCGTCATCACCGCAGGCGGCACCCTGGGCATCTTGATTCCACCCTCGATCTTGCTCATCGTGTACGCGGCCACGGCCAGCGTCTCGGTGGTCAAGTTGTATGCCGCAGCCATCATCCCTGGCTTCACGCTGGCTGGCCTGTACCTGATCTACATCATTGTGCGCGCCACCCTGAACCCCTCTTTGTGCCCCAAACCCAAAGACGTGGATCACTACACGGTTTGGCAAAGTGCGCTGATGGTGCTCAAAGCGTTCGTGCCCTTGGCGGCGCTGATCATGGCGGTGCTGGGCTCCATTCTGTTTGGCCTGGCCACCCCAAGCGAAGCTGCAGCGATGGGCGCCCTGGGCGGTATCGTTCTGGCCGTTGTTTACCGAGCATTCACCTGGCAGCGGCTGCGCGAGTCGGTGTACCTCACGGCTCGCACTTCGGCCATGGTGTGTTTCCTGTTCGTGGGTGCAGCCACCTTTGCGTCGGTGTTCTCGTATTTGGGTGGTGAGCATGTGGTCAAGGACTTCATGCTCGCCCTGAATCTTTCTCCCGTACAGTTTCTTTTGCTGTCGCAGTTGCTGATTTTTATTCTCGGCTGGCCCCTGGAGTGGAGCGAGATCATCATCATCTTCGTGCCCATCTTCCTGCCACTGCTGCCTTTGTATGGTATCGACCCGATCCTGTTCGGCATCCTGATAGCCATCAACCTGCAAACGTCTTTCCTGACGCCGCCGATGGCGATGTCAGCCTATTATTTGAAAGGGGTTGCACCCAAAAGTCTGCATCTGGTGACCATCTTCAAGGGGTGTCTGCCGTTTGTCGGCATGGTGCTGTTCACTCTGGCCATGACCTATGTCTACCCGGCCATGGTGACCTATTTGCCGGATCAGTTCTTCAACCAGGCGGTGGAAATCGAAAGAGATCCCAACGATGCGTCCATCGTCAACCCTGATTTCTTCAAAGTTGATTGATGACTGAACGCACAAGAAACGTCTCTGAACTCACTGCTTTGGAAATCCGGGAGCATCTGCTCAGCGGTCAGGAGACGGTGGAGGAGTTCACGGCCAAACTCGGGCGCTTCGCCGATGCGGCGGACCAAGCTGTCAAGGCCTTCGCACACCGCGATGACCGCGTGGTGGCCCTGCAAGCCGACCACCTGCAGCGGGAGCGCACCGCAGGCCACCTGCCTGGACCGCTTTACGGTGTGCCAGTCGGCATCAAGGACATCATCGACACCACCGATTTCCCGACCGAGTACGGCAGCCCAATCCATGCCGGTCGCTATTCTGTGGGAGATGCCACCGTGGTGTCTCGCTTGCGTGCGGCAGGAGCAGTGATTTTCGGAAAGACGGTGACCACCGAGTTTGCGACCTCGCAACCTGGCCCCACACGCAACCCACACAACTTGGACCACACCCCTGGCGGTTCTTCCAGCGGTTCGGCGGCCGCCGTCGCCGCGGGCATGGTGCCTGTGGCTTTGGGCACGCAGACCAACGGCTCCGTCATCCGGCCCGCTTCGTTTTGTGGGGTGTACGCGTTCAAGCCTTCGCGCGGTCTGTTACCGCGCACAGGGGTACTTGATCAGTCGCCATCGCTCGACGAGATCGGTGTCTTCGCACGCAACCTTGAAGACATTGCAAAAATCACCGAAATCATGTCGGGCGACGATGGCCACGATCCGGCCAGCGCACGCCAGTCGCCACGACTTCTCTACGATGTGGCGATTTCAGAGCCGCCTCTGAAGCCAAAATTCTGTTTCGTCAAAACCCCTTGGTGGGACGACGTGGAGCCCGAGGCGCGTGAGGCCTACGAGGCTTTTGTGGATCATCTGGATGATTGCGTCGAATATGTTCAGCTGCCCGATATCGTAAAAAAGGCGGCCCCCTGGCTGACCACCATCAATGAGGTCGAACTCGGCGTGTGCCTGCAGCAAGAGTGGAACCACAGCCGGGAGCTGCTGAGCGAGACCTTGCGCGCACGGGTTGAAAAATCCATGGCCATTTCGGGCACCGAGTACCTGATCGCCAAAGACCGCATGATCCACGTCATGAGTGCGTTCGATGAGTACTTCGCCTCTTACGATGCAATTTTGTGTCCGGCAGCATTGGGCACAGCGCCGCACGGTCTGGCATCCACCGGCAACCCGATCATGCAGACCGCGTGGAGCTTTGCCGGACTGCCCAGCGTCAATTTGCCACTGCTGAACCTGTCGAATGGATTGCCGCTGGGCGTTCAGGCGGTAGGCTCGTACCGGAATGACGGCCGGCTGCTGCGCTCCTCCCGCTGGTTGGTGTCTGAGTTTTTCAACAGGAACATGTCATGAAGCCACTTCAACGTGCCACGGGCCTCATTGGTCTGATCTTGATGGCCGCATTTCTGGTGCCCTACATCATGAAGCTGCCGCAACTCGACATCACCATCATTCTGCTGGGAGGCTTGGCTTTGGCGGTCTATGATTACCTTTCAAGCGGCAAGGATGAAGAGTCTCGCTGATTTCACCGATCGGTGATTGGAGCCGCCCGCGCGGCAATACGACATAGGGGCTGTTGGCTCCACCACCTTTGGCAAGGTCACAAAGGAGGAGAAAAGCGCTACTATTGACGTTTACGTAAACGTCAATTGGCGACGCGCCTGATGGGGTGCATCGCAGCAACAAGGAACGCCATGGCCAGCTTCAGCGACGTCGTCCTGCCCTTTCCGTCGTCGACCCTGCATGCAGGCAAAGGCAGCCTGTGGCGCGAATGGCAAGTCGGCGAGAGCTCGCCGGACAACGACAAGAAAAACGGCAACCGGGTGTCGCTGGCCAAGTTCAAGACCGACGCCAAGCCCTACTCCATCGGCAACAAGTCCGAGGACACAGCAGCGGTCGACGCCCTCGCTCAGGAGATCGACGGTCTGCAGAACCTCTTCTTCGCCGATGGTCGTTTCAAGATGCTGGTGGTGCTGCAAGGCACCGACACCTCCGGCAAAGACGGCACGGTTCGCGGCGTGTTTGCGCGCACCAGTCCGCTGGGCGTGCACACCGTGGGCTGGAAGGCGCCGACCGAGACCGAACG
The DNA here is from genome assembly GCF_011390835.1 of Hydrogenophaga sp. Classification (GTDB taxonomy): domain Bacteria; phylum Pseudomonadota; class Gammaproteobacteria; order Burkholderiales; family Burkholderiaceae_C; genus Hydrogenophaga. The sequence continues at coordinate 166,399 of NZ_JAABRQ010000003.1, forward strand.
CGCTCACGACTTTCTCTGGCGCATCCACCAGCGGGTACCGGGCGCCGGCCAGATCATGGTGTTCAACCGCAGCCACTATGAAGACGTGCTGGTGCCGGTGGTCAATGGCTGGATCACAACCGAGCAGACGCGCCAGCGCTATCAGCACATCAACGAGTTTGAACAGCTACTGGCTGCCAGCGGCACCGTGATCCTCAAGTGCATGCTGCACATCAGCAAGGAAGAGCAGCGCGAACGCCTGCAAGACCGCATCGACGACCCGGCCAAACACTGGAAATTCAGCATGGGCGATATCGAGGTGCGCAAGCAGTGGGACGACTACCAGCGCGCCTACGAAGACCTGCTGGGCGCCACCAGCACACCCTGGGCACCGTGGACCGTGGTGCCCGCCGACACCAAGACCCACCGCAACCTCATGATCGCCACCCTGGTGCGCGATACGCTGAAGGCACTGGACCTGCGCTTCCCGCCGCAAGACCCTGCCCATGCAGGTCTGCGCATTGAATAACCCCTTTCTCGATTCACGGATGTCACCATGACCCAGCTCTCAGCCGACTACCAGGCCCTGGCCAACTACCGCCCTACCCACAAAGTGCGTTTCGTCACCGCAGCCAGTCTGTTTGATGGTCACGACGCTGCCATCAACATCATGCGGCGCATCTTGCAAGGCATGGGTGCCGAAGTGATCCACCTGGGCCACAACCGCTCGGTGGACGACGTGGTCACGGCTGCCCTGCAGGAAGACGTGCAAGGCATTGCGATCAGCTCCTACCAGGGCGGCCATGTGGAGTACTTCAAGTACATGGTCGACCTGCTGCGCGAGCGCGGTGGCCAGCACATTCAGGTCTTCGGCGGTGGCGGTGGCGTGATCGTGCCAGCCGAAATCCGCGAGCTGCAGGACTACGGCGTGGCCCGCATCTACAGTCCCGAAGACGGCCAGCGCATGGGGCTGGCCGGCATGATTGGCGAGATGGTGATGCGCTGCGACCGCGACATCAGCGACCACGCCCCCTCCGAACTCGCAGCCATCCAGGGCCATGGCGAGATGCCCTGGCGCGCGCTGGCCCAGCTGATCACCGCCATCGAAAACGCTCAGGCGCAGCCAGCGCTGATGGACACCTTGCGGACCCACGCGGCAGGTATCCAGACCCCGGTGCTCGGCATCACCGGCACCGGCGGTGCAGGCAAATCGTCGCTGACCGACGAACTGATCCGTCGCTTGCGGCTGGACCAGGACGATGCGCTGCGCATCGCCGTGATTTCCATCGACCCCTCGCGCCGCAAGAGCGGCGGCGCCCTGCTGGGCGACCGCATCCGCATGAACGCCATCACGCCCTGGCAACAGGGCCCGAGGGTCTACATGCGCAGCCTCGCCACGCGAGACACCAGCAGCGAGATCAGCGCCTCCTTGCCAGACGTGCTGGCAGCCTGCAAGGTGGCCGGCTTTGACCTCATCGTGGTGGAGACTTCGGGCATTGGCCAGGGCGACGCCGCCATCGTGCCGCATGTGGACATCCCCATGTACGTGATGACGCCCGAGTTCGGCGCGGCCAGCCAGCTGGAGAAGATCGACATGCTCGACTTCGCCGAGTTTGTCGCCATCAACAAATTCGACCGCAAAGGGGCGCTGGATGCCCTGCGCGATGTGGCCAAGCAGGTGCAGCGCAACCGCGAAGCCTTCACCGTGATGCCCGACACCATGCCCGTATTCGGTACCATGGCCGCGCGCTTCAACGACGACGGCGTGACCGCGCTCTACCAGGCGATCAAGGTGCGGCTGCAGGCGCTTGGACTTCCCCTGACCGCGGAGCGGCTGCCAGCGGTCAAGGTGCGCCACAGCACCAACCAGACCCCCATCGTGCCGCCTGCACGCACCCGCTACCTGGCCGAGATTTCGGACACGGTTCGCGGCTACAAGCGGCGCGCCCGCGCGCAGGCCCAGCTGGCGCGCGAGATCCAGCAGCTGCGCGAAGCCGCGCGCATGCTCGCGGTCGACAAGCCGAACCGGCCCAAGGCCTCGGAAGCGGCGATCGACCTGGCCCAGGAACGCGAACTGCAGCAGGACAACGACGCGCGCAAACTGCTGACCCAGTGGCCCGACATGCAAAAGGCCTACGCCGGCGACGAGTACGTGGTGAAGATCCGCGACAAAGAGATCCGCACCGCACTGACAACGAAATCGCTCTCAGGCACCGTGATCCGCAAGGTGGCACTGCCGCAGTTTGAGGACCACGGTGAAATCCTCAAGTGGCTGATGCTAGACAACGTGCCGGGCAGTTACCCCTACACCGCGGGCACCTTCGCCTTCAAGCGCGAAGGCGAGGACCCGACCCGCATGTTTGCCGGTGAAGGCGACGCCTTCCGCACCAACAAGCGCTTCAAGCTGCTCAGCGAAGGCCTTCCAGCCAAACGCCTGTCCACTGCTTTCGACTCGGTCACGCTCTACGGCAACGACCCCGACCGACGACCGGACATCTACGGCAAGGTGGGCAACTCGGGCGTGTCGATCGCAACGCTTGACGACATGAAGGTGCTCTACGGGGGTTTCGACCTCTGCCACCCGGCCACCTCGGTCTCCATGACCATCAACGGTCCGGCGCCCAGCATCCTGGCCATGTTCATGAACACCGCCATCGATCAGAACATCGACAAGTTCAAGACCGATAACGGTCGTGAGCCCACCGACACCGAAGCACAGAAGATCAAGGAATGGGTGTTGGCCAATGTGCGCGGCACGGTACAGGCCGACATCCTGAAAGAAGACCAGGGCCAGAACACCTGCATCTTCAGCACAGAGTTCTCACTCAAGGTCATGGGCGACATCGCCGAGTACTTCGTGCACCACGATGTGCGCAATTTCTACTCGGTCTCGATCAGTGGCTATCACATCGCCGAAGCCGGAGCCAATCCGCTCAGCCAGCTCGCGTTCACGCTCAGCAACGGCTTCACCTTTGTGGAGGCCTACCTGGCGCGCGGAATGCACATCGACGACTTTGCGCCCAACCTGTCCTTCTTCTTCAGCAACGGCATGGACCCAGAGTACACCGTGCTCGGCCGCGTAGCGCGCCGCATCTGGGCGGTGGCCATGAAAGAGAAGTACGGTGCCAACGAGCGCAGCCAGAAGCTCAAGTACCACGTGCAGACCAGCGGGCGCAGCCTGCACGCACAAGAGATCCAGTTCAACGACATCCGCACCACGCTGCAGGCGCTGATTGCCATTTACGACAACTGCAACAGCCTGCACACCAACGCGTTTGACGAGGCCATCACCACACCGACCGAAGACTCGGTTCGCCGCGCTATGGCGATCCAGCTCATCATCAACCGCGAATGGGGACTGGCCAAGAATGAGAACCCCAACCAGGGTGCTTTCATCATCGAGGAGCTCACCGAGCTGGTGGAAGAAGCGGTGCTGGCCGAGTTCGAAAAGATCGCTGACCGCGGTGGCGTGCTGGGTGCGATGGAAACCGGCTACCAGCGCGGCAAGATCCAGGACGAGTCCATGCACTACGAGATGCTGAAGCACACCGGCGAATACCCCATCGTCGGTGTCAACACCTTCCGCAATCCCCACGGCGACCTGACGCCCGAGACCCTGGAGTTGGCGCGCTCGACCGACGAAGAAAAGCAAAGCCAGTTGAAGCGACTGGCCGACTTCCACGCCACCCATGCCCAGGCGGCGCCGGCCATGCTCGAACGCCTGAAGCAGGCAGTGATCCACAACCACAATGTGTTCGAAGTGCTGATGGAGGCGGTGCGGGTGTGCTCGCTGGGCCAGATCACCAGCGCATTGTTCGAGGTGGGCGGGCAGTACCGACGCAATATGTGAGCCTCAGTCCGCGCAGGGTTCAAGTTGGCGATGAAGGCGCCGAGACGGCTTACACTGGCGTTCACCATTTCGATCACCCATGCCCTCTCCTGACTCCGCACCGCTCCCAACGGCTCAGGACCTGCCCGCATCGGATGTTTCGTCGCCTTTGAGACGAACCCAGCGCCGCTTGCTGGCATTTGCCACGGCAGGTTGTATCCTGGTCCTGCTGGGAGGTACCGCCGCCTTCCTCTGGAATGCGCGGGAACAAGTCTTGGATCAGGCGGAGCTTCTTGCCACCGAGCGCAGCGAGCGACTGGCAGAGGGCCTGGAGCAGGCACTCAGACTTGCAAGTGCCGTTATCAGGTCTGTCGATGACCAGATCGAATCTGCATCCGGTCAACCGTTTGAGGCCCCACCGGCGCAGGAGGCAAAGCGTCAAGCCGATTTGCTCGCCGCACTTCCGTTGCCATTCCATCTCTATGCTGTCGGACCGCAGGATCGAAAGATCGCGCTGGTGGGTGAGTCAGGCCCTCTGACCTTGCAGGCGACGCCTTCCCACCTGAGGCGGCTCAACCTGATCGCCGATCGTTGGGGCATCGGGGATACCGAAGGCAGCCCGGGGCAGCGTGTCTTACCGCTGCGCTGGCGGGCTGTGCCCAACCTGCAGGGAATCGAGGGCTACGGCGTGGACCTGGATTTCGAGGCCTTGCAGCGCTGGCTGGAGCGCGAGCGCCGCGACCCCGAAGATCACGCGGTCCTGTTCCGGCTCAATCAGGATGGCACCGCCACTCTGCTGGCACTCGCCCCCCTGATCGACAGTCAGCTCGGCATCAGGCTCGCGCCCGAGTGGGTGGCGCAGGCGCGGCTCAGCGCGACCGGTGCCGTGGGCCTGCATAGCCCGCTGGACGGTCATTCCCGCCGCGTTGCGTTCCATCGGCTCGACGGGCCAGCCGACCAGCTGGTCATCGTGTACGGCGTTTCTACCGCCGGCGCACTGGTGAACTGGAGAGTACAAATGGTCTATCTGGCGGGTCTGGCCCTGTTGCTGGCTGCCAGCATGGGCGCTGGCGGCTGGCGCCTGGACCGCTCGTTGCGTGAGCTGACCGACAGCAAGCGAAGGTTCGAGCTGGCGCTGCAGTCGGGCCATGTGTGGGACTGGGACATCGCTGAGGGTGCCCTGCGTTACGCGCCCGGCTTCCTGCAAAACTTGGGCGTGCCACCAACCCCACCCGACCGGCTCACGACCAAGCTCTACCAGCTCATGCTCCCCGAAGACGCGATCCGCGTGAAGGCTGCACTGCGTGACCACGTCGTGCACCACAAGCCCTATGCCATCACATTCCGCCTGCTCGACAGCGCGGGCGAGTTGCGATGGTTCGAAACCCAGGGCCAGGCATTCTGGGACCGCAACGGGATCGCCACGTACATGGCGGGCACCACCTTCGAGATTACACAGCGCCTGCAGCTGGAAGAATCCCAGCGCCAGACCCTGCAGCGGCTGGACACCGTCGCCAACGCGTCGCCCGTGCTGTTCTGGACCGCCGATCTCCTGGGGCAACGCGACTGGGTGAACCAGCGCTGGCTCACCTTCAGGGGGCATAGCCTGGAGCAGGAACTGGGGGATGGCTGGATGGACGGCATCCACCCGGACGACCTGGAGCGGCGCCGAACCGCCACGCCGCCCGATCCGCAAGAACAAGCCTCTTGCGCAATGGAATACCGGCTGCGCCACCACGACGGCAGCTACCGCTGGGTGGTGGACCAATGGCTGCCGCGCTTCGACGCCGATCAGCAGCCAATTGGCTACATCGGCTCGTGTGTGGACGTGACCGAGCTCAAGCAGGCCGAGGCCGAAGCGCGGCAACGTGGCGCCATGCTCGAACGGGTGTTCGATGTGCTGCAGGACATGCTGTTCGTGGTGGATGCCGAGGGCCGTTTTCTGCACTACCAGGGTGCCGCCGATGCCAAGCTGTATGCACCCGCAGAGCGGTTCCTCGGCCGCGTCATCGACGAGGTCATGCCCGGCGAGCTGGCCAGTTTGCTCAGGCGCGAAATGGCACAGGCCAAGAATGGCCAACTGCGCGATTTTGACTACAGCATGGATCTGCCTGGCGGGCGTCACCATTTCAACGCCCGGTTGGCTTACTTGACCGAGGGCAACCAGTACATGGTGGTGGCCCGCGACATCACCGAGCGCGAAACCCTCAAGGAACAGCGCGAGCGTCTGCAGCAGTTCCTGATCCTGCAGCTGCGCCTGGCGAGCCAGTTCATCAACCACCCGCTGGACACCATCGACAAGGAGATCGACCGAGCGCTGGGCGAAATCGGCGAATTCGTGCGGGCCGACCGCGCCTACATCTTCGCCTACGACATGCAGGCGAATACCGCCTCCAACACGCACGAGTGGTGCGCACCAGGCATCGAGCCGGCGATCGAGCAACTGCAAGACCTGAGCATGGACCTGATTCCTGACTGGGTAGCGGCGCATACGCAAAAGAGGGCGCTCTGGGTGGACGATGTGCAAGCCCTGCCCCAAGGCAACCTGCGGGCCATCCTGGAACCCCAGTCGATCTGCAGCCTGATCACGCTGCCCATGAACTCGACACAGGGGCTGCTAGGTTTCGTGGGCTTTGACTCGGTGCGTGCAACGCATGTCTACGATCAGGAAGAAATCAGCCTGCTGCATCTGTTCGCGCAGATGCTGGTCAACGTGCAGGAGCGCAAGCAGGCTGAGGCGCGTCTCCACGAACTCGCCGCCGAACTGGAAATTCGGGTCCAGGACCGCACCCGACAATTGGGCACCAGCGTCAAGCGACTCAGCCAGGCCAACCGAGAACTCGAATCGTTCGCCTACTCAGTCTCCCACGACCTGAAATCACCCCTGCGCAGCATGGAGGGGTTTGCCAGCCTGCTTGTGCAGGAACACGACGATCAGCTGGGCGACGAGGCGCGCGACTACCTGCAGCGCATCCAGGCCGCCACCCGGCACATGGGGCGCTTGATCAACGACCTGCTGTCTTACGCGCGCATCGAGCAGTTCGAACAGGGGCTGACGGGTCTGGCGCTGGAGCCGCTGGTGACCGAGGTGGTGCAGGGCATGCGCAATGAAATCGATGCGCTCGGTGCGCAGGTGCGGGTCGACATACAGCCCGGCCTCGCTGCCATCGCCCATCCGCAAGGCTTGGCCATGGTGCTGCGCAACCTGATCGACAACGCGCTCAAGTTCACGCAGCCAGGTGAGCCGCCAGAGATCACGATTCGGGGACAGGTGGTGGGGCCGGTGGTGCGCCTGTCGGTGGCGGACCGCGGGCAGGGCTTTGACATGCGCTACCACGACCGCATCTTCGCCATCTTCCAGCGGCTGCATCGTGGCGACCAGACGCCAGGGACCGGCATTGGTCTGGCGATGGTGCACAAGGCGATCGAGCGCATGGATGGCCGCATCTGGGCCGACAGCACGCCCGGCCAGGGCGCCACCTTCTACATCGAACTGCCGCGCGCCTGAGCGCGCTCAGGCCGGTGCGGACAGCGGCAGGTTGATCAGCAGGTTTTGCGGCTTGAGCTTGAGCAGACCCTGCTCGGTCATGGCCAGGCCCAGGTAAACCGGTTTGCCTTGAAGGTCGGCCTGCATGTCGGCCGAGTTTTCGAATCGCAGGCGGAACAGGCTGATCAACCGCTGCTGCCGTTGCGCCGACACCTCGTTGCCCTGGTACAGGTCGTTGAGCAGCTGGGTGGATTCGACGTCCAGCCCCAGGTGCCAGCGCCAGGAGGGGTCGTCCACACGGGCTTCTGGCTGGATGCGCACTGCCACACCGAGGAAGTGCTTCACCCAGCGCTCCAGCACCGCAGCCAGCGCCTTGAGGCCGGAGCGCGAACGGGTCATGGTCAGCGTGAGGCCGTGGGGCAGCTCCTGCTGCACTTCGTGGGTGAGGTCCAGCACGAAGTTGAAGCGCCCGGGCCCCTCGCAGCTTTGCAGGTAACGCGCCGCGTTGTCGTCCCCCAGCACCTCCACCTGCACCACCGGCAGCGACGCGCCGCTCTGCAGCAGCAGGCGCCCCATGCCACCCAGCCCCGCGGTTTCATTGAGCATGTCCAGTACATCGGCGTCGCCGCTGAGCACCCGACCTTCCTGCACCTGCACACGCTGGCGCCGGAACAGCAGCTCGGCAGCGCGCCAGACCCAGGCATCGGTTTCGTCCGCCAGCAGGTTGCGCACGATGGCCTGGACCATCAGGTCGAGAAACAAGGGCGGCAGCTGGATCGCGCCCGCGCGGAAGAAGCCGGCATAGGCGGCTTCCAGCGAACCCGCCTGCAAGACGGCGTCGCGCAGCTTCAGAAACAGCTGGTGATTGGCGCGCGCGTCGGCATCCTGCAGCGCGCCGAGCTCGGACGGGGAGACGGCACGGGTGGGCGCCAACATGAGCGATTCGTGCAGCGCGTGCTCGGCCGCACAGGACTCTTCCACCAGCGCGAGCTCGGGGCGCTGCAACCAGAGGCGCCAGTAGTCGTCCGACGGCTCCAGCCAGCCACGGGCATTGCGGCGCAGGTGGTCAAAGCCACAGGAATTCCATACAGAAGGAGCAGTGTCAGGCATCGGGGGGTCGTGAGTGAAACCCCGATGCACAGACAACCTCGCTCGGGGTGCCCGATTGTCCTTCAGCAGGGCCAACTCGCCCCGAGCGGGGTCAAAGGCGCGCCAAGGCGTGGATTGCAGCGCACCGCCCAGGCACGAGGGTCACGCGATCAGCCGCAGTACGGAACGCCGCGGGCTGTCTTGCGTGAAGGCAGGATCAAGGGTGACAGAAAGCACCAGCACATCGAGCATATTCTCCGAGGGCCAGAAGGCGGGCGAGCCGATCCGGTCTGCGCCTGCAAACTGGTTGCCGTTAGGGCTCACGTTGCCCTTCAACGTCACCGCTGATGACGAGAATCCACCACTGACGAGTTCAGCGCCATCCGGGCTGGCCGGCATATAGGCCAGCAACCGTACCGACTGAGCGCCCGCAGTCACCCGTATGAAGTTGCTGTTGGGCCGGGTCACCACCGTGATGGTGTGCGACAAGGTCAGGCTGTCGGGGCCACCACTGGCCAGCCCCTCCACCCCATAGGCAATCGCGACCCGGTTCGGTGCCAACGGCCCCATGTGAGACATGGTTGCCGCACAGCGTGACTTGCCCTCCATTGGAGAAATCGGCCAGCTAATTGGACACACCCGAAGGACCGTCCATCAAGTAGCTGGTTTCAATGGTCGACTCGCGAACCCTGTTCTTGAAGAGGTGGCCGTAGCGGGCTTCGTGAAAGAATCGGCCGCGCACGCTCACCCGGTCGAAATCACAAGCGGTGGCCAATGAGGATGGAAATGAAGCCTGGGTAGCAGCGCCACCCTTGGTCGTCTCGATACCGCCACCCCCAGCCGTGAGCTCATCTAGACCAATCAACGCGATATGAACACGTGCCCCGAACGTCCTGTTTGCCAGTATGGATGCTGAGGAAGTGAACATGAAACCCGTCAAAAAGGGATTCAGTTGAAGGCTGCGTGGTGCCACGTCTTGGCTCGGGGCGCTCGTTCGATAGCCGTTGACCGTCGAGATCACTCTGCGCGCGCCTGAAGACTCATGCGACAAGCCCCATCATCCACCACCCAAGTCGATCCAGCGCAACCAAATGCGTTCTTGCCACGCCAGGTTCGGTCAAGCCCAGCTATGGCTCCGGACCCGGTGGTCTCCGCGACCTTTCAGACGACCCGCACAAATCTTGACGTATGAGGCCCGCGAGCAAGAGGCCTGCATGAACACCATGATGTGGTGGGTGCCGAAGCAGGATCGACCACAATAGCCTCATGCAACAGACCACCGTCCACCTGATCGGCGTGCCGACCGACATCGGCGCCGGCGCCCGAGGCGCTTCCATGGGACCCGAGGCCCTGCGTGTGGCGGGGCTCGCGGCGGTGCTGAAGAGCCACGGCTTGCAGGTGCACGATGCGGGCAACCTGAGGGGCCCGGCCAATCCCTGGCTGCCCCCTGCGCAGGGTTACCGGCATCTGGCCGAGGTGGTGCAGTGGAATCAGACCCTGCACGAGGCGATGCACGCCGCGCTGGGCCTGGGCCACCTGCCAATGGTGCTCGGCGGAGACCACTGCCTAGGCATCGGCTCGATCAGCGCCGTGGCGCGGCACTGCCGCGAGCAGGGCAAGAAGCTGCGCGTGCTCTGGCTCGACGCCCACGCCGACTTCAACACCGCCGACCTAACGCCCAGTGGCAACGTACACGGCATGCCGGTGGCGGTGCTGTGCGGCCATGGGCCAGCCGAACTCACTGGCGTCGGTGGCACCACGCCAGCGATATCGCCCTCAGTGGTGCGCCAGATCGGTATCCGCAGCGTGGACGCGGGCGAGAAGCGCCTGGTTCACCAGGCCGGTCTGGAGGTGTTCGACATGCGCTACATCGACGAGATGGGCATGCGCCACACCATGGAGCAGGCACTCTCCGGTCTGGACGACAACACCCACCTGCATGTGAGCTTCGACGTGGATTTTCTCGACCCGGAAATCGCCCCGGGCGTGGGCACCACCGTACCGGGTGGGCCGACCTACCGGGAAGCCCAGCTCTGCATGGAAATGATCGCCGACACCGGCCGCATGGCGTCGATGGACGTGATGGAACTCAACCCGGCGCTGGACGTGCGCAACCGCACGGCGATCCTCGCGGTGGACCTGATCGAGAGCCTGTTTGGAAAATCCACGCTGATGCGGAAAAATTAGCCCCCCGCGCCGCCTGCGGCGTCCCCCCCCACAGAGGGGCAACGCTGGCGGCCCGGCGGATCCGGTTCCGCAGCATTCTGAACTGAAGACACGGCGCGCCGGAAGGGAAGTTTACCCAGGGCACCGCCGACCTGGCTTTGCCAGTCGGGCTGTGCCGCCCCCTTGGGACGGTGACGCCGAACGCGGCGCGGGGGGAGCCTAGCTCTTTCTCACCAACTCCAGATGCTCCACCACCGGCGGCTGCACGAAGAAGGGGCCGACGATGGCGCGCCATTCGACGAATGCCGGTGACTCGCGAAAACCCACGGTGTGGTCTTCGAGCGTGTCCCAGTAGATCATGAGCAGGTAGCGCCCGGGACTTTCGATGCTCCGGTTGATTTTGTAACCCTGAAAACCTTTGGCCTTTGAAATCACGGTGCTTGCGCCCCGCGTGATGGCGTCTTCGAAAGCGGCGGCTTTCGCCGGGTCGATGCGGATGTCGGCGTGTTCAAGAATCATGCGGTGGTCTCCAGGACAGGGGCGCGGGTTGCCGGCACCGCCTGAGTGGCCTGCCGGGCTGCCCGAATCATATCGACCGCTTTCTCGGCCATCATGATCACCGGCGCATTGGTGTTGCCACCCACCACCTGCGGCATCACCGACGCATCCACCACGCGCAAACCCGACATGCCGTGCACGCGCAGCTCGGCGTCCACCACCGCCAGCGCATCGTTGCCCATGCGGCAGGTGCCGACCGGGTGGTAGATGGTGTCGGCATGGTTGCGGATGAACTGCTCGATCTGCGCATCGCTTTTCGCCGACGCCGACGCTTTGGACTCGATGCCGCCATGGCGGGCGAGCGCGTCTTGTTGCAGCATCTGGCGGGTGAGCTTGAAGCCACGCACCATGCGCGCCATGTCGTCCGGGTCTTGCAGGAACGCCGGATCGATCAGGGGCGCGACCTGCGGGTCGGCGCTGGCCAGGCGCAGCGTGCCGCGGCTCTTGGGGCGCAGCAGGCAGACATGGCAGGAATAACCATGACCCAGCACCGTCTTGCGGCCGTGATCCACCAGCTTGCCCACCACAAAGTGCCACTGCAGATCGGGAATGGCCTCGTCCGGCGAGCTCTTGATGAAGCCACCGCCTTCGGCGAAGTTGGTGGTCAGCATGCCACTGCGCGCGCGGCGCCATTCGAAGATGCCGCGCAGCAGCGCGAGGGTGCCAGTAGCCGAGAGGCCAAACAGATCGGTCACCTTGGGCGCGTTGACCACGATCACCACGTCGGGGTGATCGTGCAGGTTTTCGCCCACGCCAGGCAGGTCGTGCACCACGCCAATGCCGTGGCTGCGCAGGTGCTCGGCCGGTCCAATACCCGAGAGCATGAGCAGTTGCGGTGAGCCGAACGCGCCGGCGCTCACCACCACTTCACCACCAGGCTTGAGCTGCAGCGCCTGCAGGTCCCCGCGACCACCTTCGGCTCGGTATTCCACGCCCGTGGCCTGCGGCTGGCCGTCCTGAATCTGTGTCAGCACCCGGGTGGTCAGGGCCTGGGTAATCACGGTCAGGTTGGTGCGACCCAGGTGCGGCGTGAGGTAACCCTTCGCTGCGCTCCACCGCTCGCCGTTCTTGTGTGTCACCTGGTAGGCGCCCACACCTTCTTGCTCGGGACCGTTGAAATCCGGGTTGTGCCGGTAGCCCGCCTGTTGACCAGCCTCTATGTAGGCGGGCAGAAAGGGGTTGGGGCTGCGCAAGTCCATCACGTTGAGTGGGCCGCCCTGGCCATGCAGGGCATCGGCGCCGCGCTCGTTGTGCTCGGAGCGCTTGAAATACGGCAACACATCGGCGAAGGACCAGCCCGGGTTGCCCTGGGCCGCCCAGCCATCGTAGTCCCGCGCGTGGCCGCGCGCGTAGACCATGGCATTGATCGAGCTGGAGCCACCCAGCACCTTGCCCCGCGGCTGGTAGCCCCGGCGACCATTCAGGCCAGGCTGGGGCACGGTGTGGTAGCCCCACCCGTTGAGCTCGTACTTCGCCATCAAAGCCAGGCCGGCCGGGCAATGGATGAGCACGCTCTTGTCGGCCGGGCCGGCCTCCAGCAGGGCCACGCGAATGGTCGGGTCTTCCGTCAGGCGCCCGGCGAGCACACTGCCCGCGGAACCACCACCGACGATGATGTAGTCGTACATGCTTGCTCCTCAATCGGGCTCCTCATTCACCAAGGTGTGAGAGGCCACCGTTTTTCTGCTGCCAGAGGTGAGTCCCTTTCAGGCGGACGTCAGCCATGGCAGGACAATCCAATCCAAGTTAGCACAGCGACCCGGAGCGCATTAGGCACCCCAACCTAGAGACGACACCTGAGCGACTGGCCCATTCGAGGTCGATCTCCTGCAGGCGCGAAAATCGCAGAGATCTCTTTTCACCCCTTCACAGGAGCACCCTTCTCATGAGCAATTCCATCCAGACCGTCGGCATCATCGGCTCGGGCACCATGGGCAACGGCATCGCCCAGGCCTGCGCCACCAACGGCATCCGCGTGGTCATGGTCGACATCGCGCAGACCGCGATCGACAAAGGCCTGGCCACCGTTGCGGGCAGCCTGGACCGGCTGATCAAGAAAGAGAAGATCACGGCCGCCGACAAGGCACAGGCTTTGTCCCTGATTAAAGGCAGCACCAGCTATGACGACCTGAAGAGTGCCCAGCTCGTGATCGAAGCCGCGACCGAAAACGAAGCGCTGAAGATCAAGATCCTGCAACAGCTCGACGGCGTGCTGGCCGCTGACGTGATCGTCGCCACCAACACCAGCTCGATCAGCATCACCAAGCTGGCCGCGGCCACCCAGCGCGCCGACCGCTTTGTCGGCATGCACTTTTTCAACCCGGTGCCCATGATGGCACTGGTGGAAATCATCCGCGGCCTGCAGACAAGCGACGCCACACACGACGCGGTGAAGGCCCTGGCCGAGCGCCTCGGCAAGACACCGATCACGGTGAAAAACGCGCCCGGCTTCGTGGTCAACCGCATCCTGGTGCCCATGATCAACGAGGCTTTTTTCGTACTCGCCGAGGGCCTGGCAACGCCGGAAGACATCGACGCCGGCATGAAGCTCGGCACCAACCAGCCCATCGGCCCCCTGGCCCTGGCCGACATGATTGGCCTGGACGTGTGCCTGGCGGTGATGAACGTCTACATGGCCGAGTTCAACGACAGCAAGTACCGCCCGGCGCCACTGCTGAAAGAAATGGTGGCCGCTGGCTGGCTGGGCCGCAAGAGCGGGCGGGGTGTTTACACGTACTGACCCCCCGCGTCGGAGGCGTTGTTGTTCCCCCTGTGCCGGCTTCGCCGTCACCCCCCCCAGGGTGCGATGCTGGCGGCTCCGGCGGCCGGTTCCGCGGCATCCTGGGTTGGGGCACGTGCGCCGGAAAAGTTGTTGAGTTGCTGGTCTGGCCTAGCTTTTTACCAAGGCACGGTTTGACCATGGTGGTCGTAGAAGCCACCGGTCTGGCTGGCGCTGAGGCCGTCCATCACCGCGATGAGCTCGGCCGCCGCCACCTCGGGCGGGCGCACCTTCAACCCGGCCTTGGCAAACGGCTGCGACAGTGGCGTGTCCACCGTACCCGGGTGCAGCGCCACGCAGATGGCCTCGCGGTTGCGCCGCGCCAGCTCGATCGACGCCGTGCGCACCAGCTGGTTGAGCGCGGCCTTGGACGCGCGGTAGGCGTACCAGCCGCCCAGCGCGTTGTCACCCATGCTGCCCACGCGGGCCGAGAAAAACGCCGCCAGACAAGGCCCCTGGCGCGGCAGCAGCGGCAGGAAGTGCCGCATCACCAGCGCCGGGCCAATGGCGTTGACCGCAAAGCTGTGGCTCAGCGCGTCGGCCTCAAGGTGCTGCCAGGAGCGCTCCGGGTCGGCGCGGGAACCCGAAGCGGTCTCGCCATGCAGAAACCCGGTGGCCACGATCAGTCGCCGCAAGCGCTGCCCGCGGCCCGACAGCTCATCGGTCACCCGCTGCGCACAAGTGGCGATGGAGGCTGTCTGGATGAAGTCGATCGGCGGGTCGGTGCGCCGGCCGATCGCCAGCACGCTCTCTCCCCGCGCGCGCATGCCGCCCACCAGCGCCGCGCCCAGGCCGCCGGTGCCGCCGATGACAACTGACAGGCCAGGCATTTCGACGGCGTCTTGAGGCGTGTTCATGCGCCGATTGTGGGAGCGAACTAACATCTTGGCTTCACACAAGGATTCTTTGCCATGGCTTCATTCGACTTCGACCTGTTTGTCATCGGCGGCGGCAGCGGTGGCGTGCGCGCCGCGCGCATGGCCGCCCAGCGCGGCGCCCGCGTGGCTCTGGCCGAGATGATGGGCACAGACGGGCTGGGTGGCACCTGCGTCAACGTGGGCTGCATTCCCAAAAAACTCTACAGCTACGCAGCGCACTACGCAGACAGCTTTCATGAGTCGGCCGGTTATGGGTGGGAGGGCGTCGCGCCTACCTTGAACTGGGCCACCCTCAAGCACAACCGCGCCAAGGAAATCGGCCGCCTGAATGGCGTCTACAGCAACCTGCTGGGCGGCTCGGGCGTGACGGTGTTCAACGGATTCGCTCGCATCGACGGCGAACACGCGATCACCCTCGCGACGCTGCACGCAGATGGCTCACCCGGGCACCAGCACTTCACCGCCAAAAACATCTTGATCGCCACCGGCGGCACACCCTTTGTACCCCACTTCCAGGGACGTGAACACGTGATCACCTCCAACGAGGTGTTTGATCTGGAGCCGTTCCCCCAGCGCCTGCTGGTGGTGGGTGGCGGCTACATCGCCTGCGAGTTCGCCTCCATCTTCAACGGACTGGGCACGAAGGTGACGCAGCTCTACCGTGGTGAGCAGGTGTTGCGCGGTTTTGATGAAGAAATTCGCCACTTCGTCGCGGGCGAAATGATCAAGTCAGGCGTGGACTTGCGGCTCAACGCCGACGTGGTCGACGTGCGCAAGACAGCCGATGGCCTGGCCGTCGAGTGCGAGGGCGGCAGCATCGTCATGGCCGATGCGGTGCTCTACGCCACCGGCCGCATGCCCAACGTCAAGGGTCTGGGTCTGGACACCGTGGGCGTGGCGCAGGGCGGACAGGGCGAAGTGATCGTCAACGCGCAATACCAGACCAACGTGCCCCACATCTATGCCGTGGGCGACGTGACCAACCGCGTGCAACTCACGCCGGTCGCCTTGGGCGAGGCCATGGTGGTGGTCGACCAGCTGTTTGGTCCGGTGGCCGGCAAGCCCCCGCGGGACATGAGCTACGACTTCATCCCCACCGCCGTCTTCACCCACCCCAACATCGGCACCGTCGGCCACAGCGAAGAGAAGGCCCGCGAAAAGTTTGGCGCCATCACGGTGTTCCGCAGCGAGTTCAAGGCACTCAAGCACACGCTCTCGGGCAGCAGTGAACGCACGCTGATGAAGCTGGTCGTGGACACCGCCAGCGACCGCGTGGTCGGCCTGCACATGGTTGGCCCCGACGCGGGCGAGATCGTGCAGGGCTTTGCGGTGGCGATGAAGGCGGGCGCGACCAAGGCGGTGTTCGACAGCACCATCGGCATCCACCCGACAGCCGCGGAAGAGTTCGTGACGATGCGCGAGGCAACCCGGAACTGACTGGCCCCTTGCTTCCCCGCTGAGTGTGGTCCTCTGCCCCCGAGGAGCTGATCCGGCTTGGGGCGGTCCGGCGCAGGATCGTTTCCCCCCTGCGAGCCGCATCCTGCGGATGCGACTCGCGGCTTCCCCGCTGCGCAGCGTCACGGCATCAACCACCCAATCAGCGCCACACCAAGCGCGGTGTGCGCCCACAGGCCAGGCGCCAGCCAACGCAGGTAGCGCCAGCGCCCCACCAGGCCGGCCGTGACGCTTTTGCTGAGCGCATGAACCGCCAGCGCGCCCATCACGGGGATGGCTGATGCGAGACCGGGCTCAGCGCCGGATGAGGCAAACACAGCCGCCAGGGCGGCGTGCAGATCGGCCAAAGATGCCACCAGGGTGCCGGCGATCAGGCCGGCCTGCCCCAGCCACAGGTCCAGCCCATGCACCAGCGCCTGGACGCCGGTCAGCAGCCCGGCCACGGCGGCAGCGCCCCAGAGGCTGAACATGCGGTCGTCGCCCCGCCCCGTCAAACCTTCGATGCGCGAGCTCGACACCACGCCATCGGCCGGTTCAGGCGGTGCACCATGCACCAGCCACCACGCCCAGGCTGCAGCCAGCAAAGCCGCACTCAGCGTGGGCAACCACAACACCGCCAGCCAGGCCGGCTGCACCGCGGCAGCCACCAGCAGGACCTGCAGCTGCGTGGACACGCACGACATCAGACCGCCTCCAGCCATGAGCCGCGCACCCGAACGCCCCTCTCGCACGGCGAGGCCTAGGGTAGCGATGGTGGCGGTGCTCGACACAAAACCCGAGGCCAGGGCCGAGAACGCCACCGCTTCGCGCGCCTGCAGGAGCCGGCGGCTCAGGTGGGCGAGCGACTGCACCGCCAGCAACAGCGCCAGCAGCTGCACGATCACATAGGGGTTGAGGACCGGGCCCCACAACGGCCGGTTGGGCACCAGTGGCAGCGCCATCAGCACCAGCGCGGCGAGGACGATGCCATCGCGCACCTCGCCCGGCCGCAGCCATTGGCTGGCGAATCGGTGCAGCGCGTCGCGCCCAGCCAGCACCGCGGTCAGCCCCACCGCCAGGCCCGCCGCCACCGGCAAGCTCCAGGCACACAACACGCCGATCAGGTAGGTAAGCAGCAGCGCAATTTCGGTCGTGGCACCCGGGTCGTCAGAGCGGTCTCGCCAGTAGGCCACCAGGCTCAGCGCAGCGACCAGCAAGGCACCGGTGACCACCAGCCCTGGCATCGCGGTCAGCGCCGCCACCGCGCCCACCACGCTGCTCAGCGCAAAGGTGCGCAGGCCAGCAAATGCCCGACCCGGGCCACTGCCCTTGCGCCGCTCGCGCTCGATGCCCACCAGCAGCCCGCAGCCCAGCGCGGTGGCGAGCACCGCGACCGCACCAGCCGGGTCGGCCGGCAGTGGCAAGAGCGAAGGGGGGGCGTCGAACATCCTGTCAAGTCGGGGGTGTCACGGTGCAGGGTCACAATAGTCGCCATGCACAAGACACCTGACTTTACCGCCCCGGTCCTCTACCGCGATCCAGCCGCCGCCCTGGCCCAGGTGCAGGCGATTTACCAGCGCGCCGTGGACCATTTGCGCGCCGCCATGCGCGGATTTGTGGCTGGCGAAGACTTCCAGGGCAGCCGCGTGCGCGCCTGCTACCCCTTTGTGCGCCTGCACACGCAGAGCACGTCGCACCAGGGTTCTGGACGCTTGAGCTACGGCTTCGTCGCGGGCCCTGGCCGCTTCGAGACGACGATCACCCGGCCCGACCTTTATGGCGGCTACCTGCTGGAGCAGTTCAGCCTGCTGCTGGCCAATCACGGTGGCGAACTGGAGGTGGGCATCAGCGCTCAGCCGATCCCGATCCATTTTTCGTTTGCCGATCATGAGCATGTGGAAGGCCAGCTCAGCGCCGAGCGCCGCGCCCTGATGCGCGACGTCTTCGACCTGCCCGACCTCACCGCCATGGATGACGGCATCGCCAACGGCACGCACGAGCCCCGTTCGGGCGAGGCGCAGCCGCTGGCCCTGTTCACCGCGCCGCGGGTGGACTATTCGCTGCAGCGCTTGCGCCACTACACCGGCACCGCGCCCGAGTGGTTCCAGAACTTCGTGCTGTTCACCAATTACCAGTTCTACATCGACGAGTTCATCAAACTGGGCCACGCCGAGATGGCCAGCCCCCACAGCGAATACACCGCATTCATCGAGCCCGGCAATGTGGTGACCCGGCGTGTGGACCGGCCGTCTGAAGCGGGCGACGAGCTCGGCGCCGCCCCGCCCCGGCTGCCGCAAATGCCGGCATACCACCTGATGCGCGCCGACCGCAGCGGCATCACCTTGGTCAACATCGGCGTAGGCCCGTCCAACGCCAAGACCATCACCGACCACATCGCCGTGCTGCGGCCCCACGCCTGGCTCATGATCGGCCACTGCGCTGGTCTGCGCAGCACGCAGCAGCTGGGCGACTACGTGCTGGCGCACGCCTATGTGCGCGAAGACCATGTGCTCGACGAAGAGCTGCCGCTGTGGGTGCCGATTCCGGCCCTGGCCGAGATCCAGCTTGCGCTGGAGGCCGCGGTGGCCGACGTCACAGGCGTGCCACCCCAGGAGCTCAAGCGCATCATGCGCACCGGCACCGTGGCCAGCACCGACAACCGCAACTGGGAGCTGCTACCCGACAACACGCCGCAACGCCGCTTCAGCCAGAGCCGCGCGGTTGCGCTGGACATGGAGAGCGCCACCATCGCCGCCAACGGCTTTCGCTTCCGCGTGCCCTATGGCACCCTGCTCTGCGTGAGCGACAAGCCGCTGCACGGCGAAATCAAGCTACCGGGCATGGCCAACCATTTCTACCGCGAGCGCGTCGACCAACACCTGCGCATCGGCATCCGCGCCGTCGAACGGCTGCGCCAGGGCGGCGCCGGCCAGCTGCACAGCCGCAAGCTGCGCAGTTTTGCTGAAGTAGCCTTCCAGTAACCCACGCCTCACAGAACCGCATGCAACCGATCCGAGAATTCTTCGTCCAGACCTTTGGTATTGAAGCCTGGCTGGCGATGCTGCTGGCCATTGTGGTCATCGCCTTGCTGGTGAGCCATGCCGCCCGCCTGTTGTTCAACCAGCTCGACCGCTGGACCCACCAATCCCGGAATGCCTGGGATGAGGCGCTGGCCGAAGCCGCCCGCCGACCCACACATCTGCTGATCTGGATCGTCGCACTGGCGTGGATAGCCCGCGTCGTGCTGGTGCAATGGCCCGACCTGGACTTCGGGGAGGAGCGGGTGCAGATCCGCAACGTGGCCATCGTGGTCGCAGTGGCCTGGTTTTTCTGGCGCTTCATCCACCTCATGACACGCGGCACCGTGGACCGAGGCCGCGAAGGTGGGCAGGAATTTGACATCACCACCGTATACGCGCTCAGCAAGCTGGGGCGACTGCTGGTGGTCATCGTCACGGTCATCACCGTGGCACACAATCTGGGGCTCAACATCGGCGCCCTGCTCGCGCTCGGCGGCGTGGGTGGACTTGCCGTCGGTCTGGCAGCCAAAGACCTGCTGGCCAACTTTTTCGGCGGCCTCACCATCTACCTGGACCGGCCGTTCAGCGTCGGCGAATGGATCCGCTCGCCCGACAAGAGTATTGAAGGCACGGTGGAGTACATCAGCTGGCGCCACACGCGCATCCGCGCCTTCAACAAGAACCCGATCTACGTGCCCAACGCCGTCTTCACCACCATCGTGGTGGAGAACCCCTCGCGCATGAGTCACCGGCGCATCAAGGAGACACTGGGGCTGCGCTACGACGACTTTGCCCAGGTAGAGACCATCGTGGCAGAGATCAAAACCATGCTCCACGAACACCCCGACATCGACAACACCCAGACCCTGATCGTCAACTTCACCCAGTTCGGCGCCAGCTCGCTCGACATCATGATCTACACCTTCACCAAGACCCGGAAATGGGTCGAGTACCACGCGGTCAAACAAGCCGTGTTGCTTGAGATCGGCCAGATCGTCGCCCGCCATGGGGCCGAGATCGCCTTCCCGACGCAGACGCTGCACCTGGCCCCGCCGGCCGAGCCGCCTCCGGCGGCCGCCAGCTGACAGGCATACGTCGCCGGCGCGACCCATTGACCGGAACTTCACCCGGCCTTGACGAACCGGACACACCTGCGCGCCAGAATGAATCCGAGCATCCCCGCGCCTGACCCCCTGCCCCCATGACACGCCACCTCCCCACCACACCCGATACCGCCAGCACATTGCCGCGCTGGCTGGGGCTCGCTGGCCTGGCGCTGCTGTTGTCGGGCTGCGCCAGCCTGCGTCCGCCAGCGCCAGCGCCAGCACCCGTCGACACCGCCCTGCCCACCGCATGGACGGCTGCGCCGGCTGCGGCCACCGCGTCGCCCGCCGACCTGGCTCGCTGGTGGACCCGCTTTGACGACCCCACGCTCACCACGCTGGTCGAACAGGCCATGTTGCGCAACACCAGCGTGCAAAGCGCGCAGGCTGCGCTGGCGCAGGCCCGGGCGCAGCGCGATGTGCAGGCGGCCCAGCTCGGCCCCTCGCTGGGCGCCTCGGCCTCGGCACGCCGCAGCAGGGCCAGCGGGCAGGACGCCAGCAACAACTTCCAGGCGGGTTTTGATGCCAGCTGGGAACCCGATTTGTTCGGCGGCAACCGCAGCGCCGCCAACGCCAGCGAGGCTGACGCGCGTGCCGCCGCCAGCAACCTCGCCAATGTGCAGGTCTCGCTTGCCGCCGAGGTGGCGGTGAACCTGATCGAGCTGCGCGGTCTGCAGACGCGCCTGGCAATCGCACGCAGCAACCTCGCGGCGCAAACCGAAACCCTGCAAATCACCCGCTGGCGCGCCCAGGCAGGCCTGGCCGCCTCGCTGGATGTGGAGCAGGCGGTGGCCGCGAGCGAACAGACCGCCGCGCAACTGCCCGCCCTGCAGAGTGGCATCAGCCAGGCGATGAACGCGCTGGCGGTGCTCACCGGCGACGCCCCGGGCGCGCTCCAGAACCAGCTCGGCGCAGCCTCACCCATTCCCCTCGCTCCAGCGGACCTCGCGCTGGCTTTCCCCACCGAGACCCTGAGGCAACGGCCCGACGTGCGCAGCGCCGAATCGCGTGTGGCCGCAGCGCTGGCCCGCGTGGCGGTGGCCGACGCCGCGCGCTACCCCAGCTTTCGGCTCAGCGGCTCGCTCGGCCTCTCCGCGCTCACCCTGGGTGGCCTCACCAATGGCGCCTCGGTGGTCAACAGCCTGCTGGCGAGCCTGTCGGTGCCGCTGTTCGACGGCGGCGCCAGCGAAGCCCAGGTGCGCGCACAGGAAGCGGCGCTGGACCAGGCCCGCGTGGCCTACCGGGCGGCGGTGCTCGCCGCGCTGAAGGATGTGGAAGACACGCTGGTGTCGCTGCAAGGCAATCGCGAGCGCCTGGCGCGCCTGCAAGCCGCCAGCGAGGCCGCGGCCAACGCCGAGCTGCTCGCGCGTCAGCGCTTCCAGAGCGGGCTGATCGACTTCACCACCGTGCTCTCCACACAGCGCACCCTGCTGTCCACGCAAGACAGCGTGGCCACCGCCCAGACCAGCTTGAGCGGCGACCACGTGCGTCTGTTCAAAGCCCTCGGTGGTGGGTGGACACCCGACGCCGACACCGAATCTCCTGGCGGTCAGACACCCGCCACTACCCGCTGAGCCCGCTCACATCGCTCCCCATGAACCAGCCTGCTCCCGCCACCACCGATCCCGCACTGCAAGCCCTGCTCGGCGCCGAAGCCGCGCCGCGCTGGTGGCGTCGCCCCAGCTTGTGGCTGGGCTTGCTGGCGCTGGCGCTGATCGCCGGTGGGCTCTATCTCTGGCAAGCGCGCCAGACCAC
The DNA here is from genome assembly GCF_011390835.1 of Hydrogenophaga sp. Classification (GTDB taxonomy): domain Bacteria; phylum Pseudomonadota; class Gammaproteobacteria; order Burkholderiales; family Burkholderiaceae_C; genus Hydrogenophaga. The sequence continues at coordinate 188,476 of NZ_JAABRQ010000003.1, forward strand.
CAGCCAGGCGCCGATCTACGTCACCGAGGCCCTGCGCACCGGCAACCTCACGCTCACGGTGTCGGCCAATGGCACGCTGCAGCCTACGCGCTCGGTCAATGTGGGCAGCGAGCTGTCGGGCACGGTCAAGCGTGTGCTGGTCGACGTGAACGACCGCATCAAAGCCGGCCAGGTGCTGGTGGAGCTGGACGCCGCCAAGTTCTCCGACCAGGTGCAGCGCTCACGCGCCTCGCTGGCGGCTGCCCAGGCGCAGCTGGCGCAAAGCCGTGCCACGGTGCAGGAGGCGCAGGCCACCCTGGCACGTTTCGAGGAAGTGGGGCGTCTCTCTGGCGGCAAGGTGCCTTCGGCCACCGAGCTGGACAGCGCGCGCGCCGGGGTCGAGCGGGCACGGGCTGCGCAGGCCAGCGCCGAAGCCAATGTGACGGTGGCGCGCGCTGCGCTGTCCACCGACGAGACCAACCTGTCCAAGGCGTCGATCCGCTCACCCATTGACGGCGTGGTGCTCTCACGCTCGGTGGACCCGGGCAATGCGGTAGCGGCGTCGCTGCAAGCCGTCACCCTGTTTTCTGTGGCAGAAAATCTGGCGCAGCTGCGGCTGGACGTGAACGTGGACGAAGCCGACGTGGGCGCGGTCAAGCCGGGCCAGAAAGCCAGCTTCACCGTCAGCGCCTACCCGGCACGCCGCTACCCGGCCACCATCCAGCGCGTGGATTTTGGATCGACCAAAACCGACAACGTGGTGACCTACGTGACCACGCTGGAGGTGGACAACAGCGACCTCAGCCTGCGCCCGGGCATGACCGCCTCGGCCACCATCGTGGCCACCGAACGCAACGGCGTGCTGCTGGTGCCCAACACCGCGCTGCGCTTCAACCCCACCCGCATCGATGCGCAGACTGTCGGCAGCACCAGCATCCTTAGCCGCATGTTTGCGCGTCCCTCGCGCCCCGGCGCCCGCAAGTCCGCCGGCAACGACCCGCGCGCGCCCGGCCAACGCCAGATCTGGATCCTGAAAGACGGCGAGCCCACTGCGTTGAACGTGACCACTGGCATCAGCGACGGCCGCAGCACTGAAGTCAGCGGCGACGGCCTTGAAGCGGGCCTGGCCGTGATCGTCGACCAGCGGGCAGGGCAATGATCCGGGATGACCCCCACTGCGAATCGCTGCCCCCCGAGGGGGCCGAGCCTGCCTTGACGCCGCCAGGCGGCAGTCCCGATGGAACTCAAATGCCTTTGATCAGGCTTCGTGGCATCACCAAGGTTTATGGCCAGGGCGCCACCGCGTTCCAAGCGCTCAAGGGGGTGGACCTGGACATCGAGCGCGGGGAGTTCGTGGCCATCATGGGGCCCAGCGGCTCGGGCAAGTCCACCGCCATGAACACGCTGGGCTGCCTCGACACGCCGACCACCGGGACTTACGCATTCAATGGCGTGCAGGTGCAGTCGCTCAGCCGCGACCAGCGCGCGCTGCTGCGCCGCCGTTACCTCGGCTTCGTGTTCCAGGGCTTCAACCTGCTGGCGCGCACCTCGGCGCAGGAAAACGTGGAGTTACCGCTGATCTACCGCGGTGAGCCCACAGCCAAACGCCACACCATGGCCGCGCGCGCGCTCGACGCCGTCGGTCTCAAGGGCTGGGAGCACCACACGCCCAGTGAACTGTCCGGCGGCCAGCAGCAGCGCGTGGCGATCGCGCGCGCCATCGTCACCGAGCCGGCCGTGCTACTGGCCGACGAGCCCACCGGCAACCTTGACACCGCGCGCAGCAAAGAAATCATGGAGCTACTCTGGCACCTGAATGCCGAGCAGGGCATTACCGTGCTCATGGTCACGCACGAAGCAGAAATGGCCGCCTACGCGCGGCGGGTGGTGCGCTTTGTCGATGGCGTGATCGCCAGCGACGAACGCAACCCGCACCCGATGGCCCTGCAAGCAGCGAAGGCAGAGGCCTGATCATGTGGCTCAACACCTTGCTGCTGGCCTTGCGTTCGATCCGGCGCAACCTGATGCGCTCTTTCCTCACCGTGCTCGGTATCGTGATCGGGGTCAGCGCCGTGATCACCATGGTCACCTTGGGCAACGGCGCCACCCAAGCCATCCAGAGCCAGATCGCCGGGCTGGGCACCAACCTGCTGCAGGTGCGTCCCGGCCAGCGAATGGGACCAGGCAGCAGTGGTGGCAGTGCACCCTCGTTTGAAGAAAGTGACGCCGAGGTGATCGCGACCCAGATCGGTGGCATTGCCGCGGTCGCGCCGGAAGCGCGCACCGGCTCGACCCTGGTGGCCAACGGCCGCAACTGGAGCAGCCTGGTCACCGGCAGCACCAACGCATGGCTGCAGATTGGCAACTGGACTGTGGCCAGCGGGCGTGAATTCACCCGCGACGAGCTGCGCGCGGGTGCTGCCGTGTGCCTGATCGGCGAGACGGTGCGGCGTGAGCTGTTCGGCAACCGGGAAGCCCTGGGTGAAGCGCTGCGCGTCAAACAGATTTCGTGCGAAATTGTCGGCGTGCTGGGCGCCAAAGGACAGGGCGCGTTCGGCAATGACCAGGACGACATGGTGCTGGTGCCGATCAAGACGCTGCAGCGCCGCCTGACGGGCAACACCCGCGTCAACACCCTGCTGGTGTCGATGGCTGAAGGCAGCGATGCCGAGCGCGTCAAGGCCAGCCTGACGCAGCTCATGCGCGAGCGCCGCAAGCTCAGCGCGACCGACGAAGACAACTTCAACGTGCTGGACACCAAGCAGCTCGGCGAAACGCTCTCGGGCACCACCCGGGTGCTGACGATGTTGCTCGGTGCGGTGGCCGCGGTCAGCCTGCTGGTGGGTGGCATCGGCATCATGAACATCATGCTGGTCAGCGTCACCGAGCGCACGCGCGAGATCGGTCTGCGCCTGGCCATCGGCGCGCAGGAGCGCGAAGTGCTGATGCAGTTCCTGATCGAGGCGGTGGTGCTGGCCGCCATCGGCGGCCTGATCGGCATTGTGCTTGCGACTGCCGCGTCGATCGGGCTGTCAGCGGTGATGGACGTGCCCTATGTGTTCAACCCGGGCGTGAACCTGATGAGTTTCCTGTTCTCGGCCGGCATCGGTGTGCTGTTCGGCTACTTCCCGGCGAGACGTGCTGCGCGGCTGGACCCGATTGAGGCGCTGCGGCATGAGTAGGTAGGCGCCCCCTCGCGCCGGCTTCGCCGTCACCCCGCCCCCTCCTGGAGGCACTGGCGGCCTCTTCCTGGTGTAGGGCTATGCGGCCCGTGGTTTGACAAATGCGGCTGCTCGCTTGGCCTGAGTGCGCGCCACGTCCACATCGGCATCGTGCACCAGCGCCACGCCCATGCGGCGCTTCTTGAAGCTCTCGGGCTTGCCGAACAGGCGCAGCTCGCTGTTGGGCACGCGCAGCGCCTCGGCCACACCGTCAAAGGCGATGCCTGTGGCGTCCACGCCACCGTAAATCACCGCACTGGCGCCTGGGCTCTTGAGTGTGGTGTCCACCGGCAGGCCGAGGATGGCACGCGCGTGCAGCTCAAATTCGTTTTGCCACTGGGTGATCATGGTCACCATGCCGGTATCGTGCGGGCGCGGGCTGACCTCGCTGAACCAGACCTGATCGCCCTTCACGAACAGCTCTACGCCAAACAGGCCCTGGCCGCCCAGGTTGTCGGTCACGGCCTGGGCCACGCGGCGCGATTCGGCCAGCGCAGCCGGCGTCATGGCGTGCGGCTGCCAGCTTTCCACGTAGTCACCGCTCACTTGCACGTGGCCAATGGGCTCGCAGAAATGGGTTTCCACCTGACCGCTGGCGCCCAGCGCGCGCACCGTGAGCTGCGTGATCTCGTAGTCGAAGTCGATGAAGCCTTCCACGATCACGCGGCCCGGGCCGACCCGCCCGCCCGCCATCGCGCAATCCCAGGCGGTTTTCACGTCGGCGGGGCCATCGATCTTGCTCTGGCCTTTGCCCGACGAGCTCATCACCGGCTTGACGATGCAGGGGTAACCAATGCCCCCGTCGATCGCCGCCTGCAGCTCGGCCAGCGAGTCGCAGAACCGGTAGGGGCTGGTCGGTAGCCCCAGCGTCTCGGCGGCAAGACGGCGAATGCCCTCGCGATCCATGGTCAGTCGCGCGGCCCGAGCGGTGGGGATCACGCGCACCACGCCCGCGGCTTCGAGCTGCTCCAGCATGGGTGTGGCAATGGCCTCGATCTCGGGCACCACCAGCTTGGGTCGCTCGGCCTCGATCAGCGCCTTGAGCTGCTCGGGGTCGCTCATGGTGATGGTGCGCGCATGGTGCGCCACCTGATGGCCGGGCGCGTTGTCGTAACGGTCGACGGCGATGGTCTCCACGCCCAGGCGCTGCAGGGCAATCAACACCTCCTTGCCGAGCTCGCCACTGCCCAGCAGCATGACGCGGGTGGCCGAGGGAGACAGCGGGGTACCGATGGTGGTCATGGTCATCTCTTGGTTCGTTCGGGGTCAGGGCAGTTCGCCCATGGCTTCACCCAGACGCACCGGCAGCCCCGGCGCCCAGGCAATGTTGAAAACAATGGTGTCCTTGGGCCACAGCATCACCACGGTGGAGCCGAGCAGGAAGCTGCCCATTTCTTCTCCACGGCGCAGCGCCAGCGGATCGTCTGCATACGTCCATTCGCGCAGGCGCCCGGGCCGCGGCGGGTTCACCACGCCATGCCACACGGTCGACATGCTGCCCACGATCGTAGCGCCCACCAGCACCAGCACAAAAGGCCGCAAGGCGCCATCCGCGCCGTGGGGCGCGTCGAACACGCAGACCACGCGCTCATTGCGCGCAAACAGGCCCGGCACGCCCTGCGCGGTGGCGGGGTTGACCGAGAACAGGTCGCCCGGGACGTGGATCATGCGGCGCAGCGTGGCATCGACCGGCATGTGGATGCGGTGGTAATCGCGCGGGCTGAGGTAGAGGGTGGCGAAGTCGCCATCGTCGAACTGCGCCGCCAGCGCCGAGTCACCGCCCACCAGCGCCCGCGTGCTGTAGTGGTGGCCCTTGGCCTGGAAAATCTGGTCGCGTTCGATGCGCCCGAACTGGCTGATGGCGCCATCCACTGGACAGACATAGGCGGAACGCGCCAGTGGCCGCACACCCGCCTTGAGCGAGCGGGTAAAAAAAGCGTTGAAGCTGGCATAGCTGGCCGGGTCGGGGTTCGCCGCCTCGGCCATGTTGACGCCGTAGCGGCGGATGAACCATGGAATCACGCGGCTCGTCCACCAAGAGGCCTGCGAGCGGGCGCACAAACCGGCAAACCGCGTCAATGCCTGTTTGGGCAGGAGGTGCTGAAGGGCAACAAAAAGAGCGTCGGGCACAGGGGAGTCGGGTTGGTACAAAAAGCCCCGGCAGCAGCGGCGAGGGGCAACTGGATTGTAGAAGGCCAGGCCATGCCGATTTCCCGGCGGCACAATCAAGCTCCATGGACTCGCCGCTCTTCGAATGCCACCACCTTGTCAAACGATACGGCGGCGTCACCGTGGTGGACGACCTGTCCTTCGACATTTCGCCGGGTGAATGCCTGGGCGTGATCGGTCCCAATGGCGCGGGCAAGACCACCACCATCCGCATGTGCCTGGGCCTGACCGCACCCGACTCGGGCTCCATCACCGCGTTTGGGCTGGACATGCCGCGCGACGCGCTGGCCATCAAGGCGCAGCTAGGTGTTGTGAGCCAGATGGACACGCTGGACCCGGACTTTTCCTGCGCCGAAAACCTGCTGGTGTATAGCCGCTATTTCGGTTTTAGCCGGGCGCAGATCGCGCCACGCATCCCGCAGCTGCTGGACTTTGCCGCGCTGGCGCACAAGGCACACGCCAAGCCGGGCGAACTCTCGGGCGGCATGAAGCGGCGCCTGTCGCTGGCGCGCGCGCTGGTCAACAACCCGCGCCTGCTGATGCTCGACGAGCCGACCACCGGCCTGGACCCGCAGGCGCGGCACCTGATGTGGGAGCGGCTGCAGGCCTTGCTGCAACAGCGCAAGAGCATCTTGCTCACCACCCACTTCATGGACGAGGCCGAGCGCCTGTGCTCGCGCCTGCTGGTGCTGGACCACGGCAAGAAGATCGCGGAAGGCCGCCCGCGTCAGCTGATCGAGCAACACCTGGAGCCCGATGTGGTCGAGGTCTATGGCCACGGCGCCCTCGCCCTGGCCCAGGACGAAGTCCACGCGCCGCTGCGCGCGCTGGCCGCCCGCGTCGAAGTGAGCGGAGAAACGGTGTTTTTCTACACGGCGCAAGCCATGCCCGTGCTCGCCGCGCTCAGCGAACGCCACGACCTGCGCACGCTGCACCGGCCGGCGAACCTGGAAGACCTGTTTTTGAAACTCACCGGCCGGCAGATCAGGGAAGACGGGTGAGCGTCGCTCACCCTCCCCCCGAGCCGCTTTGCGTCACCCCCCAGCGGCAGGCGGCACTGGTGGTCCGGCAAAGCCGGCTCCACTTTGCCCCGACATAGTTCCCCCTGCAGCGACACGATCCCCCATGCTGACAACCCTTTCTCCGTCCCACTGGTCCAGCCCGCGTTTCTCCGCGCGCTGGTGGCCGGTGTTCTTGCGCAACCTACTGGTGTGGAAAAAACTGGCCATTCCCAGCCTGGTGGGCAACATCGCCGAGCCGCTGATGTGGCTGGTGGCATTCGGCTATGGCATGGGTGCGCTGGTGGGTCAGGTCAGCGTGGCCTCCCCTCATGGCACGGTGGCCGTGCCCTACATTCTTTTCCTGGCCAGCGGCAGCATCTGCATGAGTGCGATGAACGCGGCCAGCTTCGAGGCCCTGTACTCGGCGTTCTCGCGCATGCATGTGCAGAAAACCTGGGACGGCATCATGAATGCGCCCGTGAGCCTGGACGATGTGGTGCTGGCCGAGATGCTGTGGGCGGGATTCAAGGCGTTGTTTTCGGTCTGCGCCATCATGGTCGTGATGCTGGCCCTGGGCATAAGCCATTCACCGAAGCTGCTGCTGGCGATTCCGGTGCTGCTAGGCGCCGGCATCGCGTTTTCCTGCATCGCGCTGGTGTTCAACGCCCTGGCCCAGGGCTATGACTTCTTCACCTACTACTTCACGCTGTTCCTCACGCCCATGATGTTCCTCTCGGGCGTGTTTTTTCCGCGCGAACAGCTGCCGGACCTGGTGCGCCAGATCTCCGACTGGCTGCCTCTGACCAACGCAGTGGAACTGGTGCGGCCCCTGTTCATGGACCAGTGGCCCGAGCGGGCCTGGTTGCATGGCTTGGTGCTGGCCGTGTACGCGGTGGGAGCCTTCTGGATCGCCCTGGCGCTCACCAGAAAAAGATTCGCCAAATAGCGGGGCCGGGGCGTGCAGCGAGCGGTCCGCAGGCCGCTCGAAACCAGGACACCGCTGAACCGGCTTTGCCGATCCGCCAGTGCCGCCCCCCCTGGGGGTGATGGCGAAGCCGGCGCGGGGGGGGCTCAGTGAACCGCGTGCTGCAGCGCCGGCTGGGCTTCGACGTAGGCCTCGATGCCCGAGTCCATGAATTCTTCTGCGTCGATCACGGCGTCGTAATCGCGCAGGGCGATGCGGTCGATGCTGTGGGTCTTGGGAATCAGGGGCTTGTCCAGCGGGCGGCAGATGCGCTGACGCAGCTTGCGCAGGTTCATGCTGTTCTCCATCGCGTTGAGCACAAACTCGGGATCGAGCATGAGGGCGAAGGGGTTGAGGCGGTTGTTTGATGCGTTCATGGTGGGCTCCTGGAGAAAGTGGGGGAAGAAACAAATCGGGTGTCGATGAAACAAACTGTATTTGGAACGTTTCAAAAGGTTAAGTCGGCCCAGCGCCATTCCGCGTGTAGGAAGTTGCCTGACAAAACTGGAATTGCACGGCAAACCACCGCCTTATTGCCCCCGTGCGGAGCAGGAGCGTGGCTCAGCCCGGGCCAGCGCGCAGGGCATCCACGCTGGCGCGCACCACGCCTTGCACACTGCCGCTCTCCGCGTAGCGCCGGCGCAAAAAGCTGGCGTGGTTGCCATCGCGACCCGCCGCGCGCTCGATTTCGTCGAGCGCTGGCAGCGCATGAAGGGCGACGGCGTGAGGCTGCAACAGGCGCAGCGTGGCGAGGATGTCTTCGCGGATGCTGATGCGCTCTTGCGTCTTGGGCTTGACCATCTGGCCATCGAGACCAAAGCGGCAGGCCTGGAAGCGGTTGTAGGTGTAGACGAGGTAATCGTCTTCCTCGGGCGGTGGCTCGCTGCGGCCCAGAAGGTGTCGACAGAGCGCCTGCAGGTAACAGGCCAGCGCGGCCGCGCGCTCGACCGTCAGCGGCGTGTCACACACGCGCAGCTCGATGGTGCCGTACTCCGGCTTGGGCCGGATGTCCCAGTAAAAGTCCTTCATGGACTTCACCACGCCGGTGGCTTCCATCTTGGCGAAGTAGACGTCGGCAAATTCCTCCCAGCGCAGCACGAAAGGTGCGCGCCCGCTGAGTGGAAACGCAAACACCGAGTTCAGCCGCGAAGAGTCGAACAGGGTGTCCACCCCCTGCGAGAACGGCGACGAGGCGGAGAGCGCGATGAAATGGGGCACGTAGCGGTTGAGTGCATGCAGCAAGAACAGCGCCTCGTCCGGGCTGGCGCAGCCCACGTGCACATGCTGACCGAATACCGTGAACTGCTTGGCCAGGTAGCCGTAAAGCCCCGACAGCTCCTGGAAGCGCGGTTTGGAGAAAATCCGCTGCTCGAACCAGCGCTGGAACGGGTGCGTGCCGCCGCCAGCGATCTCGATGTTGAGCCGGTCGCCCGCATGGAGCACGGTGTCGCGCATGTGTTGCAGCTGGGCCAGCAGCGGACCGTATTCGGTCTGCACATCGGTCGCCACCTCGATCATGCTCTGCGTCATCTCGGGCGTGACCACGCCCGGGAACGGCTTGCGCTGCAGCAGCTCCAGCAGGTCGTTGGCGCTGCTGGACAAGTCCATGTCGTAGCTATTGACCAGCTGCAGCTCCAGCTCCACGCCCAGCGTGAGCGACTTCGAGGTCTTGAAAGGTCCAAGCGGCATGGTGGTCAGAGCACGGAGCGGGTGATCTGCCCGTCGGCCTGGGTCACGTGGGTTTCCTGCGCCGCCATCAGACTGCGCTGGCTCACGAGTGGACCCAGCAACTCCTGGAACAGCATCATGCCGGCCATGAGCGACAGCGCATCAGCCGCTGGCGCGAAGCCGTAGATGCGGCTTTGTTCGATCAGCAAAATGGCAAACGCCGACATCGGCATGAGCGCCAGCCCGGTCAGCAGCCCCTTGCGCTCGGTGCTGCCCGAGAGCCGCGCCGCCGCCACGCTGCAGCCCACCTTGCTGGTCGTGCGCACCACGATCAGCGTCAGCCCCAGCAGCAGACTGCCCATCACCGCGCCCCAGTCCAGCAGCGAGGCGATGTAGACGAACAGGAACAGCGTGAGCAGATCGCCTGCTGTGCCGAAACCGCGCTGCGCGTTGGTGAGGTGCACGCGGCGCTCGCGCGCCACGATGCCGAACACCAGAGCTGCCAGCAGCGGCGACAGCCGGAAGCCGTACGACATGGTGGTAAGCAAAACCACCGCCAGTGCAAACACCACGGTGACACCGCGCTCGTGGGTACCGGGGCGTCGCAACAGCCAGGGCACGGCCACGCCAAGCACCGTTCCCATCACCACCGAGGTGAGCAGCGCGTGAACGCTGCCAAACACCGCCGCCAACAGGTCACCCGACGTGCTGAGCGTCCAGTAGCCCACCAGCAGCTTGAGCGCCAGCACCGACACGAGGCAATTGATGGCGCACAGGTGCATCACGCGCTCGGTGACCTGACCCGCGCTCCGCAGCTCGTTGGCCACGCGCACGATGCCAGCCGGCGAGGCCGAGATAGACAAGGCCGCAATGATCAGGCGCAGATCGGTCGCCAGCCCAAACCAGCCACTCGCGCCGTACACCAGCGTAAAGGTCAGCACCGATTCGAACACGCCCAGCGCCAACACCCAGGGGTTGTGGCGGAACCAGCGCAGATTGATGCGGTAGCCCAGTTCAAACAGCAGCAGCGACAGCGCCACATTGGCCAGGAACGGCAGCCCCTGCACCTCGGCCGTGAGTCCGGGCAGGTTGAACAGACTGGCCAGCAGCCCCACCGCCACGTAGCTGCTCACCCGCGGCACCTTCCAGCCGCGGTGCAGCCGCTCGCCCAGCACCCAGGCCAGCAGCAGCACCAGCGGCCAAGCCATGGATTGCAACAAGAAGGGCAGGTTGGGGAACATGAACTGCGCAGCAGGCGGTGGTCAGCGAAGGCGCATGGTACCTGCGGGGGGCGGTGCGCTGAAGGCATCTCTCCAGACCGGCGGCTGAACTTACACCCTGACGCAGGTGTCCCAAGAGTCCCACGGCTTTGCCGCTACCATTCGCATCATGAAAAATCTCCTCCCCCGCGCCTTGATCGGCGCCGCCCTGATTGGCCTGTGCGGCTTGGCCTTTGCCCAGCCCACCGCCGCCAGCTCGCCCGCCAAGAAGGAGCTGGTCGCCCGCCTGCTCAAGCTGCAGCAACCCAGCGTGGAGCGACTGGCCCAAGGCATGATCGAACAGCCGGCCTTGGAGCTGATAGGCCGTGCAGGGCAAGTTCTGCCGACGCGAGTTGCGCCCGATAGGCAGGAGGCCGTGGCCAAAGAAATTCAGGCTGACGCCAAGAAGTTTGTGGAAGAGGCTGGGCCGCTGGCGCGCGCCCGTGCGGTCAAGCTCGCCCCTTCAACGGTGGGAGCGGTGATCGAAAGTCAATTCACCGAAGACGAGCTGAAACAGATCGTCACTTTGCTGGAATCCCCTGCCTACAAGAAGTACCTCGACAAAAGCGAAGAGATGGAAAAGGCCCTGCTGGAGAAGCTCTATGCCGACACCAAGAGCACCATCGAACCCAAGGTCATGGCTCTGCAACAGTCGATCGGCAAGCGCCTGGGCGTGAGTGCGCCGCCCTCCACAACCTCATCTGCGCCCGCACCGGTCACCAAGTAACCGCGAAGCCCGGCAGACGGGCATGCAGTGTGCGTCAAGGCTGCGGCTCAGGCGGGTGCACCTGCAAAGCGCTCCGTCAGGGGTTGCAGGCCCAGCTCCTCCAGCACTTGCAACAAGCGCTCGCGGGCACGAGCCTGCTGAGCTGCCCGAACGCTGCCGTCGCGCGTGGCCAGGATCAGCTCGTTTTTCATCGAGTGTTCCCAGCCCACCAGCTCGGTGACGGTGACCGCGTAGCCGTGTGACTCCAGCTGCAGACAACGCAACACGTTGGTGATCTGGCTGCCGAACTCACGCGTGTGCAGCGGATGGCGCCAGAGTTCAGCCAGCGGTGTTCGTGAGAGTGAAAAGGCCTTGTGCTGTTTCATCACGCTGGCCACCTCGGCCTGGCAACATGGCACCAGCACCAGGTGCCTGGCCTGCTTGGCCAGACCAAAACGGATCGCATCATCGGTGGCCGTGTCGCAAGCGTGCAGGGCCGTGACCACATCGATCTGCTGCGGCAGGTCGGGATGGCTCAGCGCCTGCTGCACTGTGGTCGCGAGGAACCGCATACGCTCGAACCCGAGGCGACGGGCCAGCGCCTGGGATCGTTCGACCAGCTCGGGTCTGGACTCCACACCCACCACCCAGCCGGTGTTCTTGGCTTTGAAAAACAGGTCGTACAGGATGAAGCCCAAGTACGACTTGCCCGCGCCGTGGTCGGCCAGCGTGACGTCCCCGCGCGCCTGCATCACCTCGTTCAGCAGCGGCTCGATGAACTGCACCAGGTGGTAAACCTGCTTGAGCTTGCGCCGGGTGTCCTGGTTGAGCTTGCCCTCGCGTGTGAGGATGTGCAGCTCCTTGAGCAGCTCGATCGACTGCCCTTCGCGCAACTCGGGCAGCTGTTCCTGAAGGGACTTCTGAGGCTTCAACCGGTGCTCCGTTCCTGACGTTGTTTCGGGTCTTGTGGGGGTTGGTGTGGGTCATCGAGCCGCCGCTGCAAGGCATCGACCTGCTGGCGCAGCGCGCGGATCTCACGCATGAGGGCGTGCTCGATCTGGCGCTCTTCGGCCTCCACATCGCGCTCGACAAACAGCGCGGCCAGGGAGGCCGTCACCAGCGACAACACCGCCAGCCCCAGCAGCACCACCAGCACCGCAAACGCGCGACCCAGAGTGGTTTCGGGCACCACGTCTCCGTAGCCGACGGTGGCCGCAGTGGTGAAGGCCAGCCACAGGCCGTCGTGCAACGTTTCAATGCCTGGCTCCAGCAACCAGAAGCCAACGCCACCGATGAGCAGGATCAGCAGGCACAGCGCCAGCGAATACCAGAGCCCGCGGCGCATCAGGTGGCCACGGCGTAGCCTGATTCGATTCATTCCCCAATTCTGGCACGCGCGCCGCGCCACAATCGGATATGACCGACACCCACCCAAGCCAACACCCCTACGCCGCCCTCACCCCTGATGTGGTGCAAGACGCGCTGGCCAGCATCGGCGTCTGGGGAGACGGGCGAATGGCTGCGCTCAACAGCTTCGAGAACCGGGTTTATCAGATACACCTGGAGTCGCCGCTTGCAGGGCACAACCAGGTGGTGGCGAAGTTTTACCGGCCTGATCGCTGGAGCGATGCGCAGATCCATGAAGAGCACGCGTTTGCTGAAGCACTGCTGGTCGCCGAGATTCCAGTGGTGCCGCCGCTGCGGGTGAACGATCAGACTCTCCACCACTTCGGCGGCTTTGGGTTTTCGGTCAGCGCCCGACGCGGTGGTAGGCGACCCGAGTTGGAGAGCGCCGAGGTGCTGGAGTGGATCGGGCGGTTCCTGGCGCGCATCCACACCGTAGGCGCCGCCGAGCCGTTTGTTCAGCGCCCGAGTTTGGATGCCACCACCTTCGCGCATGAGCCGCGCGACTGGCTGATGGAGCATCAGATGGTCGCGCCGGAGGTGCGCAGCGCCTGGTCAACCGTGCTGGCCGAGGCCTTGGCCATCATCGAGTCTTATCCCACACTGTCGGGGAGTCTGCCAGCCGACGGTGAGATTCGCCGCATCCGCCTGCACGGCGATTGCCACCCCGGCAACATCCTGTGGACCCCTGAGGGACAGCCCGAGCCCGGCCCCCATTTTGTGGACCTTGACGATGCCCGCACCGGCCCCGCGGTGCAGGACCTGTGGATGCTGCTCTCAGGCGAACGGCGCCAGCAGATCCAGCAACTGGGCGCGCTGGTCGATGGCTACGAGCAGTTCCGCGAGTTTGATCGCCGCGAACTCGCACTGATCGAACCGCTGCGCACCCTGCGCCTCATCCACTACAGCGCTTGGCTCGCCCGCCGCTGGGACGACCCGGCCTTTCCCATCAACTTTCCCTGGTTCGGCAGCCGGGACTATTGGCAGGGTCAGGTGGACATGCTGGTGGAGCAGGTCGAAGAGATGCAGAACCCGCCTTTGGTGGCTTGAGCGCTCCCGGTCGGGCGTTCACACGCCAATGATGGATGAAGTCGCGGCTTGGGCAAGTGGTTCCTGACCGGCGATTACATTGCACACAATTTAATTGCTCGATATACTTGGCCGCATGCCCAACGCCCCTGTCACATCCGATCAAGCCTTGCTGCTGGACCACCAGCTCTGCTTTGCCCTGTATTCGGCGTCGCTGGCCATGACCAAGCTGTACAAGCCCTTGCTCGATGAGCTGGGTCTCACCTACCCGCAGTACCTGGCGCTGCTGGTGCTGTGGGAGCGCGACGGCATCACCGTCTCCGAGCTCGGCGATCGCCTGTTTCTCGACTCGGGCACGCTCACGCCCTTGCTCAAGCGCCTGGAAGCAGCCGATCTGGTCTCGCGCCTGCGCGATACCACCGACGAGCGCCGCGTGTTGATCCGGCTCACCGCGGCTGGCCGAGCGCTCAAGAACCAGGCCCGACGCATTCCCGGCTGCGTGCTGCAGGCCTCGCACTGCTCGGTCGACGAAGCCCGGGCGCTCACGCGGCAGGTGAAAGCGTTGCGTGAACAGCTGCTCGCCTGATTCAACGCCCCTCTCTTTTCACTTCCCGCCTCCCCCAGACCCATCCTAGAAAGGTTCACGATGACCCAGCTCGACAAAGTCCTCTACACCGCCCGCGCCCACACGACCGGTGGCCGCGACGGCGCCTCACGCACCGACGACGGCCGCCTCGACGTGAAGCACAGCCCGCCGGGCACGGCCGGCAACGGCACCAACCCCGAGCAGCTGTTTGCTGCTGGCTACTCGGCCTGCTTCATCGGCGCGATGAAAGCAGTGGCTGGCCCGATGAAACTCAGCGTACCGGCCAACGTGGCAATCGACGCTGAGGTCGACCTCGGCCCCATCACCGGCGGCTACGGCATCGCGGTGCGCATGGCCATTCACCTGCCCGGCATGGACCGGGCCGAGGCACAAGCCCTGGTGGACGCAGCCCACAAGGTCTGCCCCTACTCGAACGCCACCCGCGGCAACGTCGGCGTCGCCCTCACGCTGGCCTGATCCGCTGACGGGGGTTCCAGCCCGCTGTCACCCAAGCAGCCCGCCGGCCTTGTTCCCGCGGGCTGCTTGCTTTACCTTGGACGATTTCCGATCGGACACCCACACACCATGACCACCCAGACCCTTCAGGTGCAAAAGCGCGCCCTGGCCAACACCCGCTGGCAAACCACGGAAGACACGCCTCTCATCCCTGGCCAGATCCGACTGCGCGTGGACCTGTTTTCCCTCACTGCAAACAACATTACCTACGCCGCCATGGGCGAAGCCATGGAGTACTGGCGCTTCTTCCCGACAACAGACGCCGACTGGGGCGTGATCCCGGTATGGGGTTTTGCCACCATCACCGAGTCGGCACACACGGATCTCGCCGCCGGCGACAAGCTTTACGGCTACTGGCCCATGGCCACCGCGACCGTGTTGCAGGCCGACATGGTCACGTCTGTCAGCCTGGTCGATGCGGCGCCACACCGCGACGGCCTGCACCCGGTCTACAACCAGTACACCCGCTGCGCTCGCGATCCGTTCTACACCCCCGACAGCGAAGCGGTGCAGGCCTTGCTGCGCCCGCTTTTCATGACCTCGTGGCTGATCGACGACTTCCTGGCTGACAACGACTTCTTTGGCACGCAGACGCTGCTGCTCTCCAGCGCTTCCAGCAAAACCGCCTACGGCACCGCGTTCCAGCTGGCCCAGCGCGAAGGACTGCAAGTGATAGGCCTCACTTCCGAAGGCAACCGGGCGTTTTGCGAAAGCCTGGGCTGTTACACCCGAGTGCTGAGCTACGAACAGCTCGGAGAGATGCCCGCCGATGTGCCCTGCGTGTACGTGGACTTCGCGGGCAGCGCCAGCTTGCGCGAGCAGATTCACCGCCGATTCACCGCCTTGCGCTACAGCTGCGCGATCGGCGCTACCCACGTGAGCGATCTGGGCGGCGGCAAGGGCCTGCCCGGTCCCGCACCCACGCTGTTTTTTGCGCCGGCCCAGATCAAGAAACGGCGCGCCGACTGGGGTGCAGCCGAGCTGGGCCAGCGGCTGCTGGCCAGCTGGCAAACCTTCACCACCCAGGTGGGTGACCCGACCCGGCCCTGGCTTCGAGTCGTTTCGCACCTAGGCGCCGACGCACTGCAGAACGCCTACCTGCAGATGCTGGTCGGCCGCAGCGACCCGCAAGAAGGACACGTGTTCCGGCTCGACTGAGCGGCCGCGTCACGGCCAGCCCGCATCCGCTGGCGCGGCTCAGGCTGGCGCGCCGCCCAGCTGCTCCATGGCGGCGGCCATCCAGTCGGCAGAGGGTGCCACAGCCTCTGTCAAGGGCCGGATGCGCCAGCCCTCGCCCTCGGTCACCAAGGTCGCCAGGCCTTGATGCGCAATCAGCCAGGACAGCCACGCACAGGCGGCGTGGCTCACTGGCTCGCCTGGCGTGCCATCGAGCAGCGCAGTGAATGGAGCCTTGTTGGCGACGCTCACCGTATCACCCTCCACCGACCCGCCCAGGGCCTCCGCCAGCAAGGTCAACGCGCCGGCGCCATCCCCAAGCGAGGCCAACCGGGCCAGCCACTGCCGCAGGTCCCCAGCCACCGCAACCCCTCGACGCGCCTCGGCCTGCATCAGGTCCGCGTGGTCCCAGCGGTGCCATGGCACCTCGGGCATAGTGCAGCC
Source organism: Hydrogenophaga sp. (assembly GCF_011390835.1). Taxonomy (GTDB): domain Bacteria; phylum Pseudomonadota; class Gammaproteobacteria; order Burkholderiales; family Burkholderiaceae_C; genus Hydrogenophaga. Next base: position 204,598 of record NZ_JAABRQ010000003.1, read on the forward strand.
AGCCGCGAGCGCAGCGCGCGCCAACTGGTGCAGCGCCGCTTCGGTGGGCTGGTCATGCACCGCCGCTGCCAGACCGACCAGCATGGCGAGCCGGCTGGCCAGCAGCTGGCCTTGCTGCGCCAGCAGCTTGTCGCGCATCAGCGAATCGCGCTCGCTGCGCAGATCGGCGAGTTCCAGTGCGTTCTTGAGGTCGGCACGCAGGCTCTCCAGTTCCCAGGGCTTGTTGATGTAGCGGTAGATCTCGCCGGTGTTGATGGCTTCGATTGCATCGCCCAGCTCGGAGTAGGCCGTGGTCAGCATGCGCACGATCCCGGGGTAGTACTCGCGCGTGTGGCGCAGCAGCTCATTGCCCTGCTCGCCAGGCATACGCTGGTCACACACCAGCACCGCGATCTCGGCACCGTGTTCGCGCAACATCGCGCGACCGGCCTCGACCGAGGTAGCGGTGAGCACGGGCGCCATAGGGCTGACCAGGCGCTCGAAGTATTTCAGCGCCATGGCTTCGTCGTCAACGTAAAGAATCTTGGTGGGTTTCATGTGCTGACCGTGGCCTTGTGTGGTTCGGTGAACGGGAAATGCAGCGTGATGGTTGTGCCCTCACCAGGCGCCGAGGCCACGCTGACGGACCCACCAAGTGAACTCATGACGCGCTGGCAAAAAAGCAGCCCCATGCCGCTGCCACCCGAGTCGGCGCGGGTGGTGACCGGTTCGCGGGTGAGCCGGGGCAGGATGTGAGCAGGGATGCCCGGGCCGTTGTCGACCACCTCAATCGCGGGTTGTTCGCCCAGCCCAGGCGCTGGGGCCACCCGCAACAGGCGCATCCACACCAGTGGCTCGGCGGGCGGCGCACTGCGCAGCGCTAGCAGCGCGTTCTTGATCAGCGTGCACAGCACGAGGAAAAGCAAATCGCGGCGCCCGGGCACTTCAAAATCTGCCATGAGGTCGCAGGCCAGCCAGTCACCCTCGCTCGGCTCGAATGGGTACTCGTCGCGCACCGCCCGCACCAGATCACTCGCAAACAGGCGCGAAGGAGTATCGCCCCGGCTTGCATCGCGGGCCGACTGCACAAAGGTCGATACCAGGGACTGCGCGTAGTCAGTGCGGCGCTGGGCGGCGTTGATCATGGCAAGCAGGCTTTGATCCGAGGTCGAACCCGCCTGCTCCTGCAGGTTCTTCATGGCCGACAGGTAGCCGCTCACGGTCGCCAGCGGGGAGGTCACTTCGTGCGCGAGGAAGCCCAGCGTCTCGCGCAGCGTGGCTGCGCGGCGCGCCAGCAGGGCCTGGTCGCGCGCCCGCTCGCGGCTGGCAGTCAGGGCGTGGCGCAGGGTCTGCCGCGTGAGCGCCTCGTCCAGCGGCTTCTCCAGGATCTTCTCCACCTGCCCCTGGTTGACGGCCGACAGCGCCACGTCCTTGTCGGCATAAGCCGACACCAGCAGGCGGTAGACGTGAGGGTAAGCCGCGCGAGTTTCGCTCAGCAGGGCGACACCATTGCGCTCGGGCATGCTGAAGTCGGTCAGCAACACCGCCACCTCGTGGCCGCGCTGCGCCAGCACCGCTAGCGCCTCGTTCACGCTGCCGGCGGTCAGCACCACAAACTCATCTCCGTACAGACGCGCAAACCACTTGCAAGCCTGAGGCTCGTCGTCCACCACCAGGATAGCGTGGGCACCCTGCGGGGTGGGTGGGTTCGTTACGCGCTCGCTCATGCCGGCCTCACCAGGTCGAAGCGGAACTCTGTCCACGCGCCATACTCGCTTTGCACCGTCAACGTGCTGCCGTGGCGCTGCACGATGCCGTAGCTCACGCTCAGCCCCAGCCCCAGCCCGGAGCCCACGTCGCGGGTGGTGAAGAACGGCTCGAAAACGCGGCTCAGGTTGTTGGGCGCGATGCCCTGCCCGTTGTCGCGCAGCGAAAAGACAAGGCGATCTCCTCTCACCACCGCCCGCACGTCAATGCGCGGATCGCTGCGCTTGGCCACCTGCAGGGCATGGGCTGCGTTACTGAGCAAGTTGATCAACACGCCAATCAGGGCAGGTTCGTCGCCCATCACGTGCGTGTCTTCGGGCAAATCGGTCACCACCGTAATGCCCTTGAGCTCGTGCCCCGCCAGCCGCTGCGCCGAGCGCAAGGCCCGCTCCATCAAAAAGGGCCGCATGGTGTCCTGGCCAGGCTTCTGGTAAGCGAAGGTCTTGAGGTCGGAGACGATATTCTGGATGCGCTCCATGCCCTCCTTGGCGTCGACCAGGCTTTCATTGAGCATCTCATCGGCCTTGGCTGCCGGCAGGCTGAGCCCCATGTTGATCGCCATCAGGCTGTAGTTCACCGGGTTGTTGAGCTCGTGCAGCAGGCCTGCGGAAAGGGTGCCGATGGCCGCCATTTTTTCGCGCTGGATGAGCTGGCCCTTGACTTCGGTCAGAGCCTGGTTGATGTCGAGAAGTTCGTTGCGCTGACGCTGGACTTCGGCCTGCAATGTGAACGCCTGTGTGCGCCAGCGAGCGCTGTAGATGGAGATCGTGACGGCGATGACGCCATAAAAGGCAATGAAAATCAACTGCCCTGCGAATACGGGCCACTGCTGAACGCCGCCTGGCCGCAGCAGACAAGCCATCACATACACCACCAAGGTCAGACCGCTAAAAGCAACGGCCTCGCGAACCGAAAGCGGCAGGAACACGCCGATCCCGGAAATCGCAAAGGTCAAGCCAACAAAATAGATGGATGCTTCACCATCGCTGTAAAAAACCATCCACGCAATCATCAGCTGCGGCAACGCGATCCAGAAGTAGGTGAGTTGACGGATGTGCCGGGCGCCGACCGGTGTGCTGTAGCTCCAGAGCGTAAAGCCAATCAACACAATCACCAGAAACCGGGCTACGGCGAACGGCTGCACATGCTCTGGATAGAACGCCAGGTCCAATCCGACACCCAGCGCAACCAGCACCATCGCCACCACACACGTCACCCGGCTGTAAAACTTCAGATGCTGGTTCACCGCCTCGTCGTAGGACGTGGGCAGTTGTCCGGAGCCGGGCAGCGAAGCCATGGCGCTCATTCAGGCGGCCTTGACGACTTCTGCGAACAGGTTGACACCGGTCACATCGGTGTAGGTGGTCACACCAGGCAAGGACTCAGGAAACAGGCTCGTCACATCGGCCTCGTTTCGGTAGATCAGGTACCACTCCAGAAAGTGCTCCATCCAGAAGCGCTCGGGGTTGTCTGAATGCACATTGGTCACCAGCATCGTGCCACCAGGGCGAAGATGGTGATCGAAATAGCCGATCAGACGGGCACAAGCCTTGTCAGCCAGGTAATCGAACAGTCCCGCGCAATAGATGAAGTCGAACTGGTCCTGCAGGTGGATGCCTTGGGCCCGCGAGGATCGTTTGAGCAGTTGATGAACGGACTCGTGACGCAGGGTGAGCGCGAGCCGCTCACGCCCGGCCGAATCAGCGGCAGCCCCGATGCTCTGCGAGGCGTACAGCAGCGTCTCGTCGCTGAAGTCCATCAACACGATGTCAAGGTGATTCAGTTCGGCTTTGCTCGCAGCGATTCTCTGCAGTTCCCCCGCTGGACCGCACCCCACGTTCAAGATGCGCATGGGGCGCCCCTCTGCGCGGGCCTTTTCCGCCAGCTTCAGCAACCGCTGTTCCAGAATGTCCACCCGGTTGCGGTGGGCCTGCGCCACGCCGGCCTGGAGAAACATGAAATTGACAAGTTCAAAGTAGGTGCTAGGCCCTTCGCGCGGATCACCCAGAATCTGGTTGACCATCTGGTAGTCCCCCGCATAGCCCATTGGCTTGGCGAACGTGCGGTAAACGAATGGGGCGCGCAACACAAGCGGGTGAATCGCGGCCTGTGCAAACGCACGATGAGCAGGCTCCAGCTCCATCGGCACCTTGGCCGCCTCTGCCTCGAAGCGCAGCAGGTACCCCTTGCCCTTCTCAAGCAACGGTCGTGCAATCTCGAAAAACACATCGTCACGCACCTTGCCATTGACGGTGCGGGGAAGCCCTGCGGTCACGTCAGCTTGATCAAGCCAGCGCGTGACTTCGGAGAAATAGGCGCGCATGTCGTTGACAACCACCTGGTAGGCCTGTCCCACTTGTGCCCGCGTTTCCCAGGCCTGAATGAAGTGCCCCACTGCATCCGATACCGTCTTGGCGTCGTGACCGATGCCGCCCAGGTCATTCCACTCCTCAATGAGCGTGACCGACACCACCGCCATCAGCCCCGTATTGAGCAGGCTCACCACCACCGCCTTTCCCTTGTAGATGCTGCGGTCGCCACTGCGGATGTTCAACTCGTTGAGCACCTCACTCACCTGCACGATGGAGTACGGGTTGTAGATCTCCATCACCAGCGAATGGCGCTGCAGGCTGGTGAGCGTGCCGCGGGCGGCCTCCCCTTGGCTGTTGCGAAACGTGACGACGGGATCGAAGGGGCGCTGAAGTTGCACAGTGGATCAATCAGTACGGATGGGGAGGGCTTGGCCCGCCCTCGCGAATGCTCCTGACCCGGGAGTGTAGTCATCCCCAGCCCTTGGCGCGGCCCTCACGCAGCAATCCAGGCACAAAAAAGCCTGGGGTCGAGGTCGGCCCCAGGCTTCTTGGCTGCCACTGACCCGCCTCAGGCCAGCAGCGCGTTGACCCGCTTGACGTAGGCCGCCGGGTCTTCGGGCAGTCCGCCTTCGGCCAGCAGGGCCTGATCGAACAGAATGTGGGCGAGGTCGTCGAAGTGATCGCTTGCCTCCAGCTTCTTCACCAGGGCGTGCTCGGCGTTCACCTCCAGGATCGGCTTGCTGTCGGGCACGGGCTGGCCGGCCTGTTTGAGCATGCGCGCGAGCTGCGTGCTCATTCCGTGGTCTTGCACCACGAGGCAGGCCGGTGAATCGACCAGGCGGGTGGTCACGCGCACATCCTGCGCCTTGTCTTTCAGGCTGGCCTTGAGCTTTTCCAGCACCGGCTTGAAGGTTTCGGCGGCAGCCTCGGCGGCCTTCTTCTCTTCTTCGTCCTGCAGCGAGCCCAGGTCCACCGCCCCCTTGGCCACGCTTTGCAGCGGCGTGCCGTCGAACTCGTGAATGTGCGACATGGCCCATTCGTCGACCCGGTCGGCCATCAGCAGCACCTCGATGCCCTTCTTGCGGAAGACTTCCAGCTGCGGGCTATTCTTCGCCGCGCCCATGCTGTCGGCGGTGATGTAGTAGATGGCTTCCTGGCCCTCCTTCATGCGGGCCTTGTAGTCGGCAAAGCCCACGCTCACGCTGTCGGTGGTGGTGCTGGCGTAGCGCAGCAGTCGGGCCAGCTTCTCGCGGTTGGCGAAGTCCTCACCCAGGCCTTCCTTCAACACGGAGCCGAATTCGGCGTAGAAGGCCGAGTACTTGCCTGCATCCTGCGCGGCGGCGGCTTTGTCTTCTTCGCTCACCTCGTTGGTCACGCCATCGACGCTCTCAGCAGCAGGCGTTGGCTGATCCTTCTTAGCCAGGTCTTCCAGCATGGTCAGCACTCGGCGGGTGTTGCCCTCGCGGATGGCCTTCACGTCGCGGCTTTCCTGCAACAGCTCACGGCTGACGTTGAGCGGCAGATCGGCCGAGTCGACCACGCCCTTGACCCAGCGCAGGTAGGAGGGCATCAGGCTCTCGGCCTCGTCCATGATGAACACGCGCTTGACGTAGAGCTTGATGCCCGACTTGTGATCGCGGTTCCACAGGTCCATCGGCGCCTTGGCCGGGATGAACAGCAGCTGCGTGTACTCCGTGCTGCCCTCGACGCGGTTGTGGCTCCAGGCCAGCGGCGCCTGCTGGTCGTAACTCAGGTTCTTGTAGAACTCGGCGTACTGCTCATCGGTGATGTCCTTCTTGGCGCGCGACCACAGGGCGTTGGCCGAGTTCACGGCTTCCCACTCGTCCTGCTTCACGTGCTCGCTTTTCTCGGCGTCCCATTCCTCTTTCTGCATCAGGATGGGCAGGCTGATGTGGTCGGAGTACTTGGTGATGAGCGACTTGAGTTTCCAGTGGCTCAGGTACTCGCCCGCATCATCGCGCAAGTGCAGGGTCACGCTCGTTCCCCGTGCTGCGCGCTCAATGGTCTCCACCTCGAACTCTCCCGTGCCACCGCTGACCCAGCGCACGCCCTCGTTGATCGGCAGACCCGCGCGACGGCTTTCCACCGTGATCTTGTCGGCGACGATGAAGCCGGAATAAAAGCCCACGCCAAACTGACCGATGAGCTGGGCGTCTTTTTTCTGGTCACCGCTCAGGCGCCCCATGAAGTCCTTGGTACCGCTCTTGGCGATCGTGCCCAGGTGTTCCACCGCCTCGGCCTGGCTCATGCCGATGCCGTTGTCGGTGATGGTGATGGTCTTGGCGCCTTTGTCGAAGCCCACACGGACCTCAAGGTTCGGCGCATCTTCGAACAGCGCAGCGTTGTTCAGTCCCTCGAAGCGGAGCTTGTCGCAGGCGTCCGAGGCATTGGAGACCAGCTCGCGCAGGAAGATCTCGGGGTTGGAGTACAGCGAATGGGTGACGAGGTGCAGCAACTGCGCCACCTCGGCCTGGAAGGAGAGGGTTTGTTTGCTCATGGGTTCTGGCTCAAAAAACGAAACGCCGACCAGCTTGGTCAGCAAGAACAACAAAAAGGGAGAATCCGGAATTATGGGCATGGCGCCCTTTTTCAAGTCGGGAGGGCCTGCAGCCCACGAAAAAGGGCGCGCCGCCCTCGTGAGGCGGCGCGCCCTTTTGAAGATATGACTTTTTAACTGTAGCGTTTGAACTCACCCGAATCCACCTTGGCCATGAACTTGTGGTATTCGCGCTTGACGATGGGCATAAGGAAGTACAGGCCGATGATGTTGAAGATCGACATCGCGAAGATGGCCGCATCCGAGAAGTCAATCACCGCACCGAAGCTCACCGACGCGCCCACCACGATGAACAGGCAGAACATGATCTTGTAGATGTACTCCTGGGTGGTGCCTTCACCAAACAGGTAGGTCCAGCCCTTGAGCCCGTAGTAAGCCCAGCTGATCATGGTCGAGATGGCGAACATCACCACGGCCAGCGCCAGCGGGTAACGGAACCAGTCAGCGGTGGCCTGGAACGAGGCGGCCGTGAGGTTGACGCCCGTCAGGCCGTCCGGACTGGGGAACGGTCCGGTGTTCAGACCGGCGATGGTGATCACCAGCGCCGTCATGGTGCAGATCACCACGGTATCGATGAACGGCTCCAGCAGCGAGACCAGGCCTTCGGTCACTGGCTCGTCGGTCTTGACCGCGCTGTGCGCAATCGCAGCCGAGCCCACGCCCGCTTCGTTGGAGAAGGTGGCGCGCTTCAGACCTTGAATCAGGGCGCCGACAAAACCGCCCGCAACGCCTTCGGCACTGAAGGCACCGTTGAAGATGGCGGCAAACGCCGCCGGAATCTGGCTGAAATTGGACACGATTACGATCACCGACAAACCGATGTAGAGAAGTGCCATCCAGGGGACTAGGCGCGAGGTGACAGTCGCGATCGAGGGCATTCCTCCCACAATCACACCGTAGACAAACGCGGCCAGGATGATGCCCACCACCCAGCCGAAGCCGTCGGGCAGGCCGAAGGTCTGCACGATCATGGCGTTGGCCTGGTTGCCCTGGAACATGTTGCCGCCGCCCAGGGCGCCCAGGATGACCATCACGGCAAAGCCCACCGCCAGCACCTTGCCCAGCACCGGCATGCCGCGCTCGGCCAAGCCATCGCGCAGGTAGTACATCGGGCCACCTGAGACCACCCCAGAAGGCAGGATGGTCCGGTACTTCACGCCCAGCGTGCACTCGGTGAACTTGGAGGCCATGCCCATCAGGCCCACGATGATCATCCAGAAGGTGGCGCCAGGACCACCGATGGCCAGCGCCGCGCCCACACCAGCAATATTGCCCAAACCCACCGTACCCGAGAGGGCTGTGGTGAGCGCCTGGAAGTGGCTTACCTCACCGGGATGCACGCTCTTGGGATCGGTGTAGCGACCGCGCACCAGATCGACCGCCAGCTTGAAACGCGACAGCTGCGGAAAGCCGAAATACACCGTGAAGATGATGGCCGCGGCCAGCAGCCATCCCACGATCAGCGGAAACTGGGCTTCACCCAGCGGCACGGAATAAAAGATCAGGTTGACGAACCAGCCAAAGGTCGTCGCAAAAAAACTGTCGATGGCCTGGTCAATGCCCTGAGACCAAGCTGGCGCCGACAGTCCCGCCAGCAGCACGGCGACCAGCCAGACCGGAGCGCGGGGCGCCACGGGTGTGTGTTTTGTTGACATCGGAGTCTCCTTGGAAGTGGGCACTGACATTTCAGCAACCCCCGAGGCACCGACCATCGGCAAAACGGGAATGCGCCACCGCTTCATGCTCTCACCCTCACGCCGAACTTGCCGAGCAAAACACCTCAGCGATTACCCTTGGTTTCCCAAACAAATCACTGTGTTTTGGAGAATTAAGGCGAAATATTTGTCAATTAACGGCGTATACGGAGACCACCACTCAAAAATGGGTAATTCGGCCGAACAAGATGCAGCGTCACCACTTCGCCGCACGGCCTCACACCCCGTGCAGGGCCCGTGAAGGCGCACGCTCACTCGACATCGGCGTGGGGCGTCAGCCAGTCGCGCACCTGCTCGGCCACCTTCTGGCTGGATAGCAGGTCAAGGTGACTGGTGCGGCACACGATGAGCTGGCTGTTTTTCGCAAACACCAGCCGCCTCCGAGCCTCGTCGTGCTGGCCCAACGCGCTGTTCAGCGGCACCAGCCCGTCGCCCGTCAAACGATCGGCCAACAGCCCGCGCTGGGCGGCCAGGGTGGCAGCCACCGCGAAGCAGGCCACGCCCTCGGGCAGTGGCAGGGGCACGCGCTGGTCGTCAAAACCGGCGCGCCAGCTTTGGCCACCGGGCGAGCGCCAGTCGGCTTCCTGCACATGGCCGTGGCGCAGGTCCAGGATGCCGGCGCTGCGCAGCTTACCGAGCTGGGCGAACGGGCGCGAGAACGGCGTGGCGTCGAGCAACACATCCACACCATGTCCGGCGCGCTCCAGTGGCGCGCCGTGGTGCGGGGTCCCCAGGAACACGATTTCACGCAGCATCTGAGGCCAGTGCTGGCCCGTTTCTCGACCAGCCTGCACCGCCGAGCGCGCCACCAGACCGCCCATGCTGTGGCCCATCATGGTGATGCGTTGCAGAGGCACCGGCCAAGACGCCACCAGCCGCTCCAGCTGCAAAGACAGCTCGCGGCCGTTGTCCGACACATGCCGGCCGCTGTTGTAGCGCAGGTAGACCGGCGTGCCACCCACGGCCTGTGCCAGGTAGGCCCCATGGTTGTGGCCATCGCGCGTCCACTGCGTATCGTTCATGCACAGACCGTGGATGAGCAGCAGCAGGTGCGGGCTGGCGGCTTCGCCCAGCTGCTCCTTGAGCGCGTTGGGATCATCCAGCGACAGGACCTGCCCCTCGCGCCGCAGGGTCATGGGTTGCGCCAGCGGATTGCCCGTCGCCACCAGCCGGTCACCCAGCACACCATTGAGCGCGGCCAGCACCGCTTCGCGCTGCGGCGAAGCCTCGGGGTAGGCGGGCGGCTTCTCCAGCAGCGGCAGCAGTGCGCCCAGCACCGCCTCCGACCCTTGACCCACCAGCGCCGCTACCCCGCGGATGCCGCGGTAGATCTGACCGGTGAGCCCGCCCGTATGCGAGGGCGTCGCACCCGCCGTCAAGCCCAGGGTGCGTCGCACCGACTGGTGCACGCCTTCGGTGATGCCGATCACGCCCTGCGTCGCCTGCGTGGCGAGCTGAGCAGCCGCTTTCATGTCGGATGGGCGAAAGTGGCGCAGGACGGCGCGTTGGGAGCGGCTGGGAGGGGTGGGGGCGGTCATCACGCATTGTGGCCAAACTCGGGCACCATGTGATGGGTGGGCTCCTCTATACGTGCCGGTAGGAGCTTCCTGACACAACCAAGCTGCAGGCAATGGAGGCAGTTGGTCGGCTGCATGGCGCAAGCAAAAACTCTCTCGCTTTGGTCCAGCATGGAGCTGCGCGCTCCAAGAGCAGCCTGCGTGCAAAGCTCACATCGTCACCCGTCGCAACAACTGATCGACTTGGCATATGGGGGCCACCAACTCCGTGGGCAATTGCGATATGAGTCGCAAATTGCACGCAAACACGCCCCTGGCGGGCAAGTAGCCAACCTCAAAAGCTTTCCTCCGATCCCAAATACCGCCACTGCCCCACCGGCAGATTGCCCAGCACGACATTGCCGATGCGGATGCGCTTCAAGCCCACCACGTGCAGTCCCACCTGTTCGCACATGCGGCGGATCTGGCGCTTCTTGCCTTCGACCAGCACGAATCGCAGCTGCTCGGGGTTCATCCACTCCACCTGAGCAGGTTTGAGGAGCTGGTCGTCCAGACTCAGCCCGTGGCGCAGCCGGGCCAGTTGCTCAGGCGGAAAAGCGGCTTGCACGTCTTGCGTCACCACGCCCGCGCCCTGCGGTCCGTTGGGTGCCCACTGCACGCGCACCAGGTACTCCTTTTCGACACCACTGTTTTCACCAATCAGCTGGCGGGCGATGCGGCCATCTTGCGACAGCACTAGCAGGCCGACGGAATCGATGTCGAGGCGGCCGCAGGGCGCGAGGCCGCGCGTGTGTTCGGACGCAAAGCGGCGACCGTCGCTGAGGGTGCGTGCATCGCCGCGCCACTGGCTGGGCGCGCCGATCAGGGTGGCAGCGGCTTCGTGGCCGTCTTCGGGCTGGCCGCTCACATAGCCCATGGGTTTGTGCAGCAGGATGGTGACCAGTCCAGCTTGCTGGTGGCGGGCCTGGGGCAACACCTCGATGGTCGCGTCAGGTGCCACCGGCTGGCCCATTTGTGCGGGTTGGCCGTTGACCAGCACCCAGCCGCGACCAATCCAGGCATCGGCCTCGCGGCGAGAGCAAAGGCCCAGCTCGGCCATGCGCTTGTTCAGGCGCACTTCGCCCTGCGCGTTGCCCACTCGCGCCAGATCGGGCCGCCGGGGGTCGGCAGGACGCGCAGGCGGCTGGGGCGCACGCGGTACGCTGGATCTAGCGGGAGAGAGTCGGTCGCCCGGATCGCCTGGGCGCTGGCCCTCGGCTAGGTTGGCACGCTGGCGATCTGGCCCCGGCCGCGACGGGCGTTCACCCCCAGAAGCGTCGGGCCGCTCGCGCGGCGGCTTAGGCGCGGAGGCCGAGACGGATTGGGCACGCGCCGGGCCAGGCGGGCGCACCGGCGGACGCCTCTCGGCGAACGGGCCGTTGGCGGTTTTTTTGGCAACGCCGGGCTTGAGCTTGAGGGTGCCGGGCTTGGGGTCGGAAGTCATGGGGCGATCATCCCACGGTGAGCAAGCTGTGGGTCTACCAAGCAGCGGATGAAGACTGGTATTCGGCGAACGGCGGATCAGCGTAGCCTGCGGGCTCCAAGCCCTAAAGCTCACCCTGCCGCAGCGCCTGCAGGTCGAGCACGCGCACACCGCCGTACTCCACCCGGATCCAGCCTTTGGCCGACAGCGTGGACAGGGCTTCGTTGACCCGTTGGCGGGACAAGCCCACCAGGTAAGCCAACTCCTGCTGCGTGATGCGCAGGATGCCGGCCACGTTGGGATAGAGCAGCGGGTGGAACATGGCGGCCAGATTGCGCGCCACGCGAAGGTCGGGACTGTTGAGACGGTCGATCTCGCGTGCGGCGATGAACTGGCCCAGGCGCTCGTTGAGCTGGTTCATCACGAAACGGTTGAAGCCCAGCGAATGGTCAAGCAGCCAGTCAAAGGTGGCGACCGGAATGCCGGCCACGTGGCTCTTGCGCAGGGCCTGGATGTTGTAGCGGTAGTGCTCGTGCTTGAGCACCGTGCCCTCGCCGAACCAGCCGCCCGGCGCCACCCCGGTGAATGTGATCACCGGACCGAGGGACTCGTCGTTGCTCATCTTGAGGAGGCCGTCGACCAGCCCGAACCAGTAGGTGACCGGGCGACCAATGCGGCAAAGGTAGTCGCCCGCCTGCGCGGCAGTGACCACCAGCGCGTCTTCCGCGCGCTCACGTTCGGCCAAATTCAGCGCCCGCAGCCAGGGAATGCGTGCAAGCTCCTCGGGCGTGAGGGCGCGAGCGCGGGCTCGCAGCGGTGAGGCATGTCTGGGCGAGGGGGAAGGGCTCATCGGGTGAGGGGCACTAGGGGAAAGTCCTAGGAGGGCAGACCCTTCAATTGTCGTCCAACCGACAACATAACGTCAAACATCGGCCTACCATGGCACTCAGAATGATCGGCATGGAAGCTGTGCGCGCAGTCCGCGTCAAGCCTTCCGCGCCAATGGAGACAAGTATGCAAACCACTTTCCCCCGGCTGTTGCTGGACCACGCCAAAGCTCGCCCCGCGGCGCCCGCCATGCGTGAAAAGGAATACGGCATCTGGCAGACCACCACCTGGGCCGACATGGCCAAGCTGGTTGAGGCGCTTGCCTGCGGCCTGCACCAGGCCGGCCTGCGGCGTGGCGAGCACATGGTGGTGATCGGCTCCAACCGTCCGCGCCTGTACGCCACCATGCTGGCCGCGCAGTCGCTGGGCGCTATTCCCGTGCCGCTGTATCAGGACGCGGTGGGCGCCGAATGCGTATTCCCGATCAACAACGCCGACGTGCGTTTCGTGGTGGTGGAGGATCAGGAACAGGTCGACAAGATGCTGGAGATTCGCGAGGAGTGCCCACAGATTTCCCATATTTACTTCGACGATCCGCGCGGCTTGCGCAAGTACGACGAGCCAGGCCTGAGCGCGCTGGAAGAACTGATCGCCGCCGGACGAGCCTTTGCCAAGGTGCACCCGGACCTGTTCGGTGAACAGGTTGAACTGGGTCAGCCCGATGACGTGGCAGCGATGTTTTTTACCAGCGGCACCACGGGTAAACCCAAGGGCGTGGTGCACACCCATCGCACGCTGATCGACCGCGCCGACGTGGGAGCCCGGTTCGACAAGCTGACCGCCGATGACGAGGTACTGGCTTACCTGCCGCCAGCTTGGATCGGCCAAAACATCTTTTCTTACGCGCAGTGGCTGGTGGCTGGCTACGTGGTGAACTGCCCCGAGTCGAGCAGCACCGTGACGATCGACCTGAAGGAGGTCGGACCTACCTACTATTTCGCGCCACCGCGGGTGTTCGAGGGCTTGCTGACCTCAGTGATGATCCGCATGGAAGACGCGGGCGCCCTCAAGCGTCGCATGTTCCACGCCTTCATGGATGTGGCCAAGCGCGTCGGTCCCGACAAGATGGACGGCAAGGCGCTGGGCTTCATGGACAAGCTGAAATATGGGCTGGGCAATGTGATGGTTTACGGGCCGCTGCGCAACAGCCTGGGCATGAGCCGGGTGCGAGTGGCATACACAGCGGGGGAGGCGATCGGGCCCG
>NZ_JAABRQ010000040.1 GCF_011390835.1 Hydrogenophaga sp.
TTCCTCGTCCCCGCAGTGCTTGTTGTCAAATCGCAACTGCGAATGATAACGACACTTGAGCACCCACCACCTTCCCGTCTTGCACGCGGTTGGTGAGGTCGACGCGGCCACCGTGCTCATCCATGATCTTTTTCACCACGGCAAGGCCCAGGCCGGTGCCTTTGGCCTTGGTGGTCACGTAGGGCTCAAAGGCGCGCTTGAGGATGTGCTCGGCAAAGCCGGGGCCTTCATCGCACACCGAAAGCCGCACCCATTGCCCTGAGTCGGAGCGGCGCGTGCGCAGCAACACGGCGGCATTGGCCTGGCCGGCCATCGCGTCCTGCGCGTTCTGCACCAGGTTGTGCAGGATCTGGCGTACCTGCTGCGGATCGGCCATGGCGCGCGGGCAGGTGTCATCCAGCTCATGGCGTACCGGCACGCTGGCGTTGTCGTAAAGGCTGAGCACGTCCCGCACCAGGCCGTTAATGTCAGTGGGCGCGAGCTGAGCAGCGGGCAGGCGCGCATAGTCGCGGAATTCGTTGACCAGCCGCTTCATGGCGTCCACCTGGTCAACGATGGTGCGCACGGATTTGGTCAGCACCGCCTGCTCGGCCGGCTGCACCTTGCCTTCGAGCTTCATGGCCAAGCGCTCGGCCGAGAGCTGGATGGGAGTGAGCGGGTTCTTGATCTCGTGCGCCAGCCGGCGCGCCACCTCGCCCCAGGCCTGGGCGCGCTGGGCGGCCACCATGTCGGACACGTCGTCAAACACCAGCAGGCGTTCGTTGTTGGGCAGCAGCGCCCCGCGCGCGATCAGCGTAAGGCCTTCGTCAAACGGTGTGTTGCCGGGCGCGCCGAGCTCGAACGACTGCTGCCAGTGGCCGCCTTCGTGCTCGGCGCCTTTGCCCAGAAAGCGCTCGAACTGCTGCGCCACGCCGCGCGCAAACGGCTCTAGGCCAGGCACTTCGGTCAGGGGCTTGCCGATGTGCAGCCCCAGCGGCAGGCGCAGTATGCGCGCCGCCCCGGGATTCACGCTCTCGATGCAGTCGCTGCTGTCGAGCACCACCACGCCGGCGGTGAGGTTGTCTAGGATTGTCTGCAGGTTGTCGCGCGCAGCGTCCACTTGCGCCATGCTGCGCTGCACGGCGCTGCGGGCGTCGGCCAGGTCCTGCGTCATGTGGGCAAAGGTGCGGGTCAGGCCGGCGAGTTCGTCACGCGCGGCCAGCGCCGGTTTTGGCGAGAGGTCGCCGGCGGCCACTTCGCGCATTCCCTCGGCCAGCACCAGCAGCGGGCGCACCAGCTGGTTGCCCAGCAGCACCGCCAGCAGCACCGCGCCGAACACGGCGAGGAACAACGCCAGCGTGAGGGTGCCGATGTACATGCGCTGCAGGCCTTCGCGCGCCAGCGCACGCTCCTGGTACTCGCGGTTGGCCACTTGCACGGCCAGGGCGTCGGCCACCAGAGCAGGCGGCAAACGGGTGGTGACCTGCAGGTAACGAGGCTCGGCGTTGAAGCCGAAGCCGGTAGCGGTGACCAGCGCGATCACCTTGATGCGGGCGCGCCCGGCGTCCAGCGCCGCCTGCGCTTCCTGCGGGTCGGCTTCGTCCAGTCCGTCGATATCGGCGACCACGCGCGCAGCGCGCACCCGGCGCAGCTGCGCCAGGCTGGGCCGGTCGGGGCTGATGTCGAAACGCGATTCGCCCGCGCTGGCCAGCGACTGGCCTGCTGCGTTCCAGAGCACGATATCACTGGCCGCGAGCTGTTCGCGCAGGCGCTCCAGCGCCAGCACCGCCGATGCGCTGGGCTCGCGCGCCAGCGACTCGGCGGCCAGGCGGGTCTTGCTGCTGAGATCGGCGCTGAGGGTATCGAGGGTGGTGCGCCCCAGGTTCAGGCCGGCGGTGAGGGCCGACTCGACCCGCACGTCAAACCAGCTTTCGATCGAGCGCGAGACGAACTGGTAAGACACCGTGTAGATCAGTGCGCCGGGCAGGATACCCACCAACACGATGATGCCAGCCAGCTTGACCAGCAGGCGGCTGCCGAACTTGCCGCGCCGAAAGCGCAGCACCAGCCGCACCGCCAGCCACAGGATGACCAGCCCCAGCACCACCGCCACACCCACGTTCACTCCCACCAGCCAGGCGAAGTTTTGTTCGTAGAGCGCGCGGTTGCGTGTGGCCAGCGTGAGCAGGAACAGCAGCACCATGCCTAGGCCACTCATGAACACCAGCGCTGCAACCACCGCCCAGCGCGTGGACGCGGCCTTTTTGCGAGCGTTGGTGGTGTCGGCGGGGCTCACGTCGATGTCAGCGCCCACTCTCGCTGGCCGATTCTTGAAGCTTGACCTCGTCCGGCGGCGTTGGGGGCGCTGGTGGCGCCTCCGGTTCGATGGTGACAGGCACGTCGAGCCGGCGGCTGAATTCGACCAGCCACTCGGGCTGATTGGCCATGCCGATCTGAAACGGACGCGGCAGCAAGGTGAGGTCGAGCCGGAAAGCCACCTCGACCCGCTGGTCGCCGCCAGCGGCTAGGTGCGACGCATCCGAGATGCGCCAGCGTGAGACGCGACTGACGCCCGCCAGCGCATCGGGCAGGCTGTCGAAATTCTGGTGCAGCGCGTACTGCAGCCCGGCACCGCCGCGCCCGGCCTCCGGGTCGTTGGACACACTCACGCGCCAGCGCCGGGTCAGCGGCTGGTAGATCAGGCGCAGGGTGCGCTGCACACTGGCCAGGCGCTTATCGGTCCAGTACCAGCGGTCGCGGAACACATCGACCTGCCAGACGAAATACAGGGGCACGCCGCGCAAGAGGGCGTCTTCCACCGGTGCGCTGGGGGCGAGCTGCAGCCGGGCCGAGAGGTACAGCCCATCAGCCGAGCGCTGCAGGCCAATCTGCTCGACGGTCGGGTCGGTGGCATGTACTGGCAACCACACACCCAGACACAGCAACCCAGCCACGCCCGCTCGCAGCCCGACCGCCAGCCACCCGGCAGCCGCGCGCGAGAGCGCCTCAGGCCAGAGCCTTGTCGATGCGCGCGTAAAAGAAGCCGTCGTGTCCACCCGGTTCATTGTCGTGGAACCCTGCCGGGTCGCCGACATTTCCCGGCAGCAAATGCCCGGGCGAGGGCCACAAAACCGCGTCGGTGTGGCGCTCAAGGAACGACGCGACCTGGCCCGAGCCCTCGGCGCGGAACACCGAGCAGGTGGCGTAGACCAGCCCACCACCGGGTTTGAGCAGTGGCCAAAGGGCTTCGAGCAGTTGCTGCTGCACCGCAGCGAGCTGGGCCACATCGCTGGCTCGGCGCAGCCAGCGCACATCAGGGTGGCGGCGAACGATGCCCGAGGCGGTGCACGGCGCATCGAGCAGGATGGCGTCAAACGGGCGGCCATCCCACCAGTCGGCGGGGTGTGCCGCGTCGGCCGCGCGCACCTCGGCGTGCAACCGCAGGCGCTGAAGGGTGTCGGTCACGCGGGTGCAGCGCTTCGGGTCCATGTCCAGCGCAAGCAGGTCCAGATCGGCGCGCTCCAGCAGGTGCGCGGTCTTGCCGCCGGGCGCCGCACAGGCATCCAGCACGCGCGCGCCCACCAGCCCGTCTCGCCCGGCCAGCAGCAAAGGCGCAGCCAGCTGGGCGGCGGCGTCCTGTACCGAGCACAGCCCGGAAGCAAATCCCGGCAGGCGATCCACGGGTTGCGGCGTCTCGAGCACCAGTCCGTCGTCGCCAACCACGCGCGTGGGCATGTCCAGGGCCAGCAGGGCCTGCTGGTAGCTCGCCACATCGGTCATGCGCCGGTTGACGCGCAGCGTCATGGGTCCAGGCCGGTTGTTCGCCTGCAAGATCGCCTCCCAGTGGTCCGGGTGGTCGCGTTGCAGCAGTTCCACCCACCAGCGTGGGTGGTTCCAGCGCGCCTCGACATCGGCGCTCACCGACAACATCAGCACGTCGCGTTCGCGCAGCAAGCGGCGCAGGCAGGCGTTTACGAAGGCCGCCGCGCGCTGGGTGCTGCGCTGCTGCTGCACCGCCTCCACCGCCTGGTTGACCACCGTGTGCGGCAGGTAGGGGGCGGCAGTCGTTCCTGGCTCGGTGCCGGGCTCGTCCACCAGCAGGGCCACCGCGCAACACAGCATGGCCTGCACGGCAGGATCGGGCTTGCGCGGGGCCAGCCGGGCCACCAGCGCCCGGGCAGTGCCAAGGCGACGCAACACATGAAAGGTGAGGGCCTGCACGCCAGGGCGCAAGCCAGCCGCCACCTGGGGCAGGATTTCGCTCAGCGAATGGCCTTGCTCCACCGCCAGCACGCAGCGCGCGGTGTGGTGCAGCTGTGTCGCAAGGCTGGGGGCCAGCCGGGGTGCGGCAGCATCAGGGGAGGCAGAAGTGTTCAAAGCGGGCAAGTTCGTCGATGGCGCATGCCTGCGAGTGTCGCTCAGGAGGCGCGCGGCTCAGACCAGCGTCCAGCCTGGTCCAGTGGCGTCCGGCTCAGCCGATGGAGCTGGCGCCGCCACGTCCTGTCTCGCCAAGGGCAGCGGGCCCATGACCCGGCCGTAGATGCGGCGGATGCGCTGCTCCAGCGTGGGGTGCGAGTCAAGCCAGTCGGCCACCGGATCTTCGTGGTCGGAGATCAGCAACATGTGCTGTACGTGCGAGCCGATGCGACGCGACACCAGGCCTTCGCGGCGCTGGCTCAGCACCTTGCGCAGCACGCCACCCAGGCCATCGCGGTTGCGCGTCCATTGCACCGCGCGCGCATCGGCCAGGTACTCGCGCTGGCGCGACACCGCCGCCTGCAGCGCGTGACCCGCCAGCCAGCCCAGCCAGCCCACGCCCATGAGCGCGAGGCCGAGCAACGCAGCCGCCAAGCGCCGGTCGTTGGCTCCGGGCTGGGCCATGTGCTGCCCCATGCGATACAGCATCTCCAGCCCAAACACCATGCCGATCAACCGCATGTTGAGCCGGGTGTCGCCTTCGACGATGTGGCTGAACTCGTGCGCCACCAGGCCTTGCAACTCGTCGCGCGTGAGGTGGTCGATCGCGCCCTGGGTCACGGCCACCACCGCATCGTCAGCCTGCCAGCCCGCGGCAAAGGCGTTGATGCCCGCGTCGCGTGCCATCACCATGGCCAGCGGTCGCTTCAGGCCCGAAGAAATGGCCATCTCGTCGACGATGTTCGCAAAACGCTGTTCGTCGAGGTTGCCTGAGGGCTGCGCCAGCCGCGCGCCCAGCTGCTCGGCCAGGCGCTGACCTCCCCCGCTAGCCAGGCGCGAGGTCTCGACCCACCAGCCTCCCAGCACAAACACCAGCACCACTGCCGTATTCACCGCAATGAAGTGCCTCGGCAACGACAGCTCACCCGGCATCCAGAAGCCCCAGGAGAGGCCCCAGGCCAGCGCCAGCGCCGCGTTGACCAGCAGCACCAGCAGGAGCACAGTCAGCGCAAACACCAGCAGCAGCTTGCGCGTCTCGCCGCGAGCGCTGCGCTGAGACTCGAAGATCAGCATCGACTACACGTCAACATGCGCGGGCGAACATCGCGGGCAAGCAGGTCACGCCCTCAGAACGCCACCTTGACCGGCGCGCGTTCAACTTCGCTGGTGGTGGACGCGAGCATGTCCTGTGGCAAGAACGTGAACAGGCGGGCGATGATCAGCGTTGGGAACTGAGCCGCCGCATCGTTGAACTCGAGCACATGGTCGTTGTAGGCCTGGCGCGCAAAACCGATGCGGTTTTCTGTGCTCGCCAGCTCCTCGCTGAGCTCGCGCATGGTCTGGTCGGCCTTGAGGTCCGGATAGGCCTCGGCCACTGCAAACAATCGCCCCAGGGCGCCCCCCAGCAATTGCTCAGCGCCGGCCAGCGCCCCGAGTGCGCCAGCGTTGAGCGGGCTAGCGGCAGCGCTTTGTTCAGCGGTGCGCGCCTGGTTGCGCGCAGCGATCACCGCTTCCAGCGTTTCGGATTCGTGCGCCAAGTACTTGCGCGCCACCTCGACGAGGTTGGGGATCAGGTCGTAGCGGCGCTTGAGCTGCACGTCGATCTGGCCAAACGCATTCGCGATCGCGTTCTTCAGCCGAACCAGTCGGTTGTAAGCACCCACCGCCCAGAAAAACACCGCCAGGCACAGGGCCAGCATCACCCACAGGGTCACAGACATGGTTTTCTCCTTCTCAATCCTCGATCTATCGACTCTAGCCCAACTAGGGGTGCGAGCCCCGTGAAACAGGACGCGAACCAGCATGAAAAAAGCCCCCGATCAGACGATCGGGGGCTTTTTTGTTTTGAACGGTAACCCGCACGCCGCGCGGCGTGAGGGCTCCGATCCGGCGCAGGGCCGCTCCAAGCCGGATCACTTCCCTCGGAGGGCAGCGACCCGCAAAGCGGCAGCGCGTCGGGGCAAAAGTTACTCCGCCGCTTCGCTCGGGCTGGCGTCGACCTGGTCTGCTTGCTCCGCCTGGTCGGCAGCCAGCGACATCGCGTCGGCTTCGGCGATGGCTCGACGTTCTTCGTCGTCCATCTTCTCCTTGACCTTGCGCGCCTCGTGATATGCCATACCGGTACCGGCCGGGATCAGGCGACCCACGATCACGTTTTCCTTCAGGCCACGCAGCTCGTCGCGCTTGCCCATGATGGCAGCCTCGGTGAGCACGCGGGTGGTTTCCTGGAAGGACGCCGCAGAGATGAACGAGTCGGTCGACAGCGATGCCTTGGTGATGCCCAGCAACACATTGGTGAAGGTCGGCGCGATCTTGCCTTCAGCATGCAAAGCATCAATGGTGTTCAGAATTTCCGAACGCTCCACCTGCTCGCCCTTGATGTAGGACGAATCACCCACCGACTCGACGATCACGCGGCGCAGCATCTGGCGCACGATCACCTCGATGTGCTTGTCGTTGATCTTCACACCCTGCAAGCGGTACACATCCTGGACTTCATCCACGGTGTAGCGCGACAAGGCTTCGATGCCCAGCAAGCGCAGGATGTCCTGCGGATCGGCCGGGCCATCCACCACGCCTTCGCCCTTGTTGACCACCTGGCCTTCGTGCACCAAGATGTTCTTTTCCTTGGGGATGAGGTCGTCCCAGATCTGGCCTTCGGGGTCGGTGATCTGCAGGCGCACCTTGCCTTTGGTCTCCTTGCCGAACGACACGGTGCCGGTCATCTCGGCCAGCTTACCGGCATCCTTGGGCGAACGGGCTTCGAACAACTCGGCCACCCGCGGCAGACCGCCGGTGATGTCGCGCGTCTTCTGGCCTTCGACCGGGATGCGCGCCAGCACATGGCCTGGACCCACGTCCTGGCCGTCGCGCACTTCCAGCAGCGCGCCGATCTGGAAGCCCACCGTCACCGAGTGATCGGTGCCAGGGATCTTCACCTCGTTGCCGGCGGCATCGAGCAGCTTGACCAGCGGACGCACCACCTTGGCAGAGCCGCGGTGCTTGGGGTCGATCACCACCAGCGAGCTCAAGCCGGTCACATCATTGACCTGCTTGGCCACCGTCAGGCCCTCTTCCACGTTCTCGAATTTCACCTGACCGGCGAATTCCGTGATGATGGGTCGGGTCAGCGGATCCCAGTTCGCCAGCACCGCGCCGGCCTTGACGGTCTGGTCAACCTTGACCGCCAGGATCGCGCCGTAGGGCACCTTGTGGCGCTCGCGCTCGCGGCCGATTTCGTCGTGGATGACGATCTCGCCCGAACGCGCAATCACCACCAGCTCGTTTTTGCTGTTGGTCACGTAGCGCATGGTGGCGTTGAAGCCCACCGTGCCAGCCGACTTGGACTCCACGCTGGACGCTACTGCCGCACGCGACGCCGCACCACCGATGTGGAAGGTGCGCATGGTCAGCTGCGTGCCGGGTTCGCCGATGGACTGGGCGGCGATCACGCCGACCGCTTCACCGATGTTCACCATGCCACCGCGGCCGAGGTCGCGGCCATAGCACTTGGCGCAAATACCGAAGCGGGTTTCACAGGTCAGTGCGGTGCGCACCTTCACCTCGTCCACGCCAGCGGCTTCCAGCTCGTCGAGGATGTCTTCGTCCATCATCTCGCCCGCGGGCACCATGACAGCGCGCGTCTCGGGGTGGGTAACCTCTTCGGCCGTCACTCGGCCCAACACGCGGTCGCGCAGCGATTCGATCACCTCGCCCCCCTCAACGATGGCGCGCATCAGCGTGCCGTTGGTGGTGCCACAGTCTTGCTGATTCACCACCAAGTCTTGCGTCACGTCGACCAGGCGGCGGGTCAGGTAGCCCGAGTTCGCGGTCTTCAGTGCCGTGTCGGCCAGGCCTTTTCGAGCGCCGTGGGTGGAGATGAAGTACTGCAACACGTTGAGACCTTCACGGAAGTTCGCCGTGATCGGGGTCTCGATGATGGAGCCATCGGGCTTGGCCATCAGGCCGCGCATACCGGCCAGCTGGCGGATCTGCGCAGCAGAACCGCGAGCACCCGAGTCGGCCATCATGTAGATGGAGTTGAACGACTCCTGGTCCACTTCCTTGCCGTTGGCGTCGATGGTCTTCTGCTTGGCCAGCTGGGCCATCATGACCTTGGAGATCTCGTCGCCCGCCTTGCCCCAAATGTCCACCACCTTGTTGTAGCGCTCGCCAGAGGTCACCAGACCGGAGGCGTACTGCTGGGCAATCTCCTTCACCTCGGCCTCGGCACGACCAATGACGGCCGCCTTCTCTTTCGGCACCAGCATGTCGTCGACCGCGATCGAGATTCCCGAGCGCGTGGCCAGGCGGAAGCCGTACTGCAACAGCTTGTCCGCAAAGACGACGGTCTCTTTGAGGCCGCACTTGCGGAATGAAGCGTTGATCAGGCGCGAGATCTCTTTCTTCTTCAGCGCTTTGTTCATCACCTCAAACGGCAGGCCCTTGGGCAGGATCTCGGAGAGCAAGGCACGGCCAACGGTGGTTTCCAGCAAGGAGGTCGACGAGGTGAACTCGCCGGTTTCCTTGTGCTTGGCCCACTGCGTGAGGCGTACGCTGATCTTGGAGCTGATCTCGACCACGCCGTTGTCCAGCGCGCGCTGCACTTCCAGCACGTCGGCGAAGATCATGCCTTCGCCCTTGCCGTTGATCTTCTCGCGGGTGGCCGAGTACAGACCCAGCACCACGTCTTGCGACGGCACGATGGATGGCTCGCCGGAAGCGGGGAACAGGATGTTGTTCGAGGCCAGCATCAGCGTGCGCGCCTCGACCTGAGCCTCGACCGACAGCGGCACGTGAACGGCCATCTGGTCGCCGTCAAAGTCGGCGTTGAACGCCGCACAGACCAGCGGATGCAGCTGAATCGCCTTGCCTTCGATCAGGATGGGTTCAAACGCCTGGATGCCCAGGCGATGCAGCGTGGGTGCGCGGTTCAGGAGCACTGGGTGCTCTTTGATCACCTCTTCCAGGATGTCCCAGACCACGGGGGTGCCGGCTTCCACTTCCTTCTTCGCGGCCTTGATGGTGGTCGCGATGCCCATGGCTTCCAGGCGAGAGAAGATGAAGGGCTTGAACAGCTCGAGCGCCATCAGCTTGGGCAGGCCGCACTGATGCAGCTTGAGCGTGGGGCCGACCACGATGACCGAGCGGCCCGAGTAATCGACGCGCTTGCCCAGCAAGTTCTGGCGGAAACGGCCACTCTTGCCTTTGATCATGTCCGCCAGCGACTTCAGTGCGCGCTTGTTGGCGCCCGTCATGGCCTTGCCACGGCGACCGTTGTCCAGCAGCGAGTCCACGGCTTCCTGCAGCATGCGCTTCTCGTTGCGCGCGATGATCTCGGGCGCCTTGAGTTCGAGCAGGCGACGCAGGCGGCTGTTGCGGTTGATGACGCGGCGGTACAGGTCGTTCAGATCGGAGGTCGCGAAGCGGCCACCATCCAGCGGCACCAGTGGACGCAGGTCCGGCGGCAGCACGGGCAGCACGTCCAGCACCATCCACTCAGGCTTGATGCCGCTCTTCTTGAAGGCTTCCAACACCTTGAGGCGCTTGGCGTTCTTCTTGATCTTGAGCTCGGAGCCGGTCAGGTCGTTGCGCAGCTTCTCGATCTCGATGTCGAGGTCGATCGCCTGCAGCAGCTCTTTGATGCCCTCAGCGCCCATCTTGGCGATGAATTCGTCACCAAATTCCTTGCGCTTGGCGTCGTAATCGTCCTCGGTCATGATCGCGAATTTCTTCAGCGGGGTCATGCCTGGATCAACGATCACATAGGCTTCGAAGTACAGCACGCGCTCGATGTCGCGCAGCGTCATGTCAAGGATCAGGCCCAGGCGAGACGGCAGCGACTTCAGGAACCAAATATGGGCGCAAGGCGCGGCCAGATCGATATGGCCCATGCGCTCGCGGCGCACCTTTGTCTGGGTGACCTCCACGCCGCACTTCTCGCAGATCACGCCGCGGTGCTTGAGGCGCTTGTACTTGCCGCAAAGGCATTCATAGTCCTTGATGGGACCAAAAATCTTGGCGCAGAACAGGCCGTCACGCTCGGGCTTGAAGGTGCGGTAGTTGATGGTCTCGGGCTTTTTGACTTCGCCAAAAGACCACGAGCGGATTTTTTCCGGCGAAGCCAGACCGATGCGGATGGCATCGAAATGCTCGTCGGGCGTGAACTGCTTGAACAGGTCGAGTAATGATTTCATGGGTTCAATCCTTGTCTTGCCGGCGAATTAGGAGCGTTCCAACTCGATGTCGATACCGAGTGAGCGAATTTCCTTGACCAGCACGTTGAACGACTCGGGCATGCCCGCTTCGATCGAGTGCTCGCCCTTGACGATGCTTTCGTACACCTTGGTGCGGCCCTGCACGTCGTCGGACTTGACGGTGAGCATTTCCTGCAGGATGTATGAGGCGCCGTAGGCTTCCAGCGCCCAGACCTCCATCTCGCCGAAACGTTGACCACCGAACTGAGCCTTGCCGCCCAGCGGCTGCTGGGTGACTAGGGAGTACGGACCGGTGGAGCGGGCATGCATCTTGTCGTCGACCAGGTGGTGCAGCTTCAGGAAGTGCATGTAGCCCACGGTGGTCACGCGTTCAAACGCATCGCCGGTGCGGCCGTCGTACAGCTGCGCCTGGGTGCGGGTGGCGGTGAGGCCTTTTCGAGCCGCGATGTCGTCCGGGTAGGCCAGCTTGAGCATGGTGCGGATTTCGTCTTCCGAGGCACCATCAAACACCGGCGTGGCAAACGGCACGCCGTGCTGCAGGTTGTCGGCCATCTCCAGCACCTCGGCGTCGGACAACGCGGTGAGCGTCTCTTTCTTGCCGGCCTGGTTGTAGACAGTCTCCAGCAGCTCGCGGAATTCGCTCGCCTTGGCTTCGGCCTGCAGCATGTCGCCGATGCGCTGGCCGATGCCTTTGGCGGCCCAGCCCAGGTGCACTTCCAGCACCTGGCCCACGTTCATGCGCGAAGGCACACCCAGCGGGTTGAGCACGATGTCGGCGGGAGTGCCGTCGGCCATGTAGGGCATGTCTTCGACCGGAACGATCTTGGACACGACGCCCTTGTTGCCGTGGCGGCCGGCCATCTTGTCACCGGGCTGCAGGCGGCGCTTGACCGCGAGGTAGACCTTGACCATCTTGAGCACGCCTGCGGGCAACTCATCGCCCTGGGTGAGCTTCTTGCGCTTTTCTTCGAACGCGAGGTCGAAGCTGTGGCGGGTCTGCTCCATGGAGTTCTTGATCGACTCCAGCTGGGCGGCCACATCGTCATCAGCCGGACGGATGTCGAACCAGTGGTACTTCTCGACCTCGGCCAGATAGGCCTTGTCGATCTTCGTGCCTTTGGCCAGCTTCTTGGGGCCACCGTTGGCGACCTTGCCGTTGAGCAGCTTTTCGATGCGGTCGAAAGCATCGGCTTCCACAATGCGCAGCTGGTCGTTCAGGTCCAGGCGGAAGCGCTTGAGCTCGTCGTCGATGATCTGCTGGGCGCGCTTGTCGCGGGTGATGCCCTCGCGGGTGAACACCTGCACGTCAATCACGGTGCCTTGTGAACCCTGGTCCACGCGCAGCGAGGTGTCCTTCACGTCGGACGCCTTCTCGCCAAAAATGGCGCGCAGCAGTTTTTCTTCCGGCGTCAGCGTGGTCTCGCCCTTGGGGGTGACCTTGCCCACCAGCACATCGCCCGGCAGCACTTCAGCGCCCACGTAGATGATGCCGGAGTCGTCCAGGCGGTTGAGCTGCTGCTCGGCCAGGTTGGGAATGTCACGCGTGATTTCTTCGGCGCCCAGCTTGGTGTCGCGCGCCATGACCACGAGCTCTTCGATGTGGATCGAGGTGTAGCGGTCTTCGGAAACCACCTTCTCGGAGATCAGGATCGAATCTTCGAAGTTGTAGCCGTTCCAGGGCATGAAGGCGATCAGCATGTTCTGGCCGATCGAGATCTCGCCCAGGTCGGTCGATGCGCCGTCGGCGATCACGTCCCCCTTGGCCAGCAGATCGCCCTTCTTGACGATGGGGCGCTGGTGGATGTTGGTGTTCTGGTTGGAACGCTGGTACTTGATGAGGTTGTAGATGTCCACGCCCACTTCGCCTGCCATCGCTTCCGCGTCGTTGACGCGGATCACGATGCGGGTGGCATCGACGTAATCGACCACACCACCGCGCTTGGCGGTGACCACGGTGCCGGAGTCGATCGCAGCGACGCGCTCGATACCGGTGCCCACCAGCGGCTTCTCGGGACGCAGCACAGGCACAGCCTGGCGCGACATATTGGCGCCCATCAGTGCGCGGTTGGCGTCGTCGTGCTCCAGGAAGGGCACGAGAGAGGCGGCCACCGACACAATCTGCGCCGGCGACACGTCCATGTACTGGATGGTGTCAGCCGGGGTCAGGATGGATTCACCCTTCTCACGCGCCGAGATCAGGTCACCGGTCAGACGGCCCTCAGCATCGAGCATAGCGTTGGCCTGCGCGATGACGTACTTGCCCTCTTCGATCGCCGACAAGTAGTCGATCTGGTTGGTCACCTTGCCATCGGCCACACGGCGGTACGGCGTTTCAATGAAGCCGTACTCGTTCAAGCGCGCGTACAGCGCCAGCGAGTTGATCAGACCGATGTTGGGACCTTCCGGGGTCTCGATTGGGCAGACACGACCGTAGTGGGTCACGTGCACATCGCGCACCTCGAAGCCAGCGCGTTCGCGGGTCAAACCACCCGGGCCAAGAGCAGACACGCGGCGTTTGTGGGTGATCTCGGCGAGCGGATTGGTCTGGTCCATGAACTGCGACAGCTGCGAGGCACCGAAGAACTCCTTGAGTGCCGCGGAAATCGGCTTGGAGTTGATCAGGTCGTGAGGCATCAGCGGCTCTTGCTCGGCCTGACCCAGGCGCTCTTTCACGGCCTTCTCAATGCGGGCCAGCCCGGTGCGGTACTGGTTTTCGGCCAGTTCGCCCACGCAACGCACGCGGCGATTGCCCAGGTGATCAATATCGTCGACTTCACCGCGACCGTTGCGCAGATCCACCAGGATCTTGACCACGGCCAGGATGTCTTCGTTGGACAGCACCATGGCGCCGGTGGATTCGTCTCGGCCCACGCGGGCGTTGAACTTCATGCGGCCCACGCGCGACAGGTCGTAGGTGTCCGGGTTGTAGAACAGGCGGTGGAACAGGGCCTGCACCGCGTCTTCGGTCGGCGGCTCGCCGGGGCGCATCATGCGGTATATGGCGACACGGGCGGCGAACTCGTCAGCCGTCTCATCCGCGCGCAGCGTCTGCGAGATGTAGGCGCCCTGGTCGAGCTCGTTGGTGTAGAGGCACTGGAGGTCCTGCACGCCCGAGGTGCGCAGCTTCTTCAGCAGCACTTCGGTCAGCTCGTCGTTGGCCTTGGCGATGATTTCACCGGTTTCTTCGTCGACGATGTTGCGCGCCACCACGCGGCCGATCATGAAGTCTTCGGGCACGCTGATGTGCGAGGTGCCGGACTGCTCCATTTCACGGGTGTGGCGCACGGTGATGCGCTTGTCCTTGGCGACCACGACCTTGCCCGACTTGTCGGTGATGTCGAAGCGCGCCACTTCACCACGCAGGCGCTCGGGCACGAAGGCCATCTGCGCGCCGCTGTCCATCAGACGAAAGTGGTCGTTGACGAAGAAGTTGGCCAGGATGGTTTCCGGCGTCAGGCCAATGGCCTTGAGCAGGATGGTGACCGGCATCTTGCGGCGGCGGTCGACGCGGAAGAACAAAACGTCCTTGGGGTCGAATTCGAAGTCGAGCCAGGAGCCGCGGTAAGGAATGATGCGAGCGGAAAACAGCAGCTTGCCAGAGCTGTGCGTCTTGCCCTTGTCGTGCTCGAAGAACACGCCAGGCGAACGGTGCAGCTGAGACACGATCACGCGCTCGGTGCCGTTGATGATGAACGAGCCCTTGTCGGTCATGAGCGGCACTTCGCCCATGTAGACCTCTTGCTCTTTCACTTCCTTGACCACCTTGGACTGGTTGGTCGAGGACTCGCGGTCGTAAATGATGAGCTGCACGCGGGCGCGCACGGCCGAGGCAAACGTCAGTCCACGGGTCTGGCACTCGCGCACGTCGAATGCAGGTTTCGCGAGGTTGTACTCGACGAACTTCATTTCCACAAAACCGTTGTGCGACACGATGGGGAAGGCGGCCTCGAACGCGGCCTGCAGGCCCTCGTTGCTGCGTTTTTTGGGCGGCAGGTCGGCTTGCAGGAAGGCGGTGTACGCGTCCTTCTGCATTTGCAACAGGTATGGAATCGTGAGCACGTTTTCACGCGTGCCAAAACTCTTGCGGATGCGCTTGCGCTCGGTATAGGAATACTGGGATGCTGATGCCATGAGATCTCCGGCTTGAGGTCTGCGGCGACTGTCTGGCCAATCGGGTGGGCGCACCCGGTGACATGCTTGGTGGGTTGGCCTCTACCAACCTTGGCGGACGGCCTGTGCATTGCACACAGGCCCGAACCAAGTCGTCTTCTGCAGTCGGGGTCAGAAGACACTCAGCAGGGCGGTCCGCGGACCACGCTGCTGGGTGTGCTCTGAAAGCACTAAAGGCTGGAGGCTCTATCCGAGCACTCCAGCCCCTGAAACCGGGCAGATTACTTCAGCTCGGCTTTCGCGCCAGCGTCGAGCAGCTTCTTCACAGCAGCGTCGGCGTCGGCCTTGGCCACGGCTTCTTTCACGTTCTTCGGTGCGCCATCGACCAGGTCCTTGGCTTCTTTCAGGCCCAGACCGGTGATTTCGCGAACGGCCTTGATGACCGAGACCTTGTTGGCGCCGGCCTCGAGCAGCACGACGTTGAATTCGGTCTTCTCTTCGGCTGCGGCGGCAGCACCACCACCGCCACCGGCTGCCGGTGCGGCCATAGCGGCTGCGCTCACGCCAAACTTCTCTTCGATGGCTTTCACCAGGTCGTTGAGTTCCATGACCGTCATGCTGTCCAGCGAGGTCAGAAATGCGTCTTTATCGAATGCCATTTTGATTTCCTAACAATTGGTTGAAACAAGCTCGCTGCGCCTTCAGGCGGCAGCGGGCTCCTCGGCTGCCGCTGGGGCAGCGCCTTCGCCTTTTTTCGCCGCCAGCGCACCCAGCACCACGGCGGTGCGGGAGATCGGCGACATCAACAAGCCACACAGCTGGGCCAACAGCACTTCCTTGGATGGAATGCTGGCCAGCTGCTTCACGCCCTCGACGTCCAGGACTTTGCCACCGTAGACACCACCGCGAATCACCAGCTTGTCGTTGGTTTTCGCGAATTCCGCCACCACTTTCGCGGCGGCCACGGCGTCTTCGGAGAAGCCATAGATCAGCGGCCCGGTCATCTGGTCAGCGCCCACTTCAAACGAGCTGCCAGCCACAGCGCGGCGTGCCAGGGTGTTTTTCAACACGCTCAGGGTCACACCGCTGCTGCGTGCTGTCACGCGCAGTTTGTCCATGTTCGCAACCGTGATGCCACGGTACTCCGCCATCACGAGCGTTTGAGCTTTAGCGGCGAGGCTGGTCACTTCGGAAATGACCGCTTCTTTCTCACTGCGATTCAGACTCAAGGTCTACTCCTTCAAAATGCTTTTGGCCCAAGGCCTCCAGCACGCTTCATTGCAGCGACCAACTGTTTCGAAACCCTTGTTTCTTCTGCAGCGGGATCGCCATCTGCGCTGGCTTGTCACCATTAAGTCGCAGAACCCGAAGGCCCATTGACACCAGCGGTCTTGGATGACCCCCCGAAACCGGCTTGAATACCTGATCCGCGGACCCACCACATCCGGGCAACCACACCTTGCGGTACGACGCCCGAATTCTTCCAGGCCTTCAGGCCGAAATGCTTTGCGTGTCGACGCGGACGCCCACACCCATGGTCGACGACACGGCCACCTTGCGCAGGTACACACCCTTGCTGGTGGCCGGCTTGGCCTTGTTCAGAGCGTCCAGCAGAGCGACCAGGTTGCCCTGGAGCTTGTCGCTGTCGAACGAGCGGCGGCCGATCGTGCCGTGCACGATACCGGCCTTGTCGACGCGGAACTGCACCTGACCGGCCTTGGCGTTGCGCACGGCCTGGGCCACATCGGGCGTCACCGTGCCCACCTTGGGGTTGGGCATCAGGCCGCGTGGACCCAGGATCTGGCCCAGGGTACCCACGACGCGCATGGCATCGGGCGAGGCGATCACGACATCGAAGTCCATCTTGCCGGCCTTGACGTCGGCAGCCAGGTCGTCCATGCCGACCACGTCGGCGCCAGCGGCCTTGGCTTCGTCAGCCTTGGCGCCCTGGGCGAAGACGGCCACGCGCTTGGTCTTGCCGGTGCCGTTGGGCATAACGACAGCACCACGCACCACCTGGTCGGATTTCTTGGCGTCCACGCCGAGCTGCACCGCCACGTCGATGGATTCATCGAACTTGGCGTTGGCGCATTCCTTGATGATGGCCAGGGCTTCACCCAGCGGGTACAGCTTGTTGCTGTCGACCTTGCCTTCAAAGACTTTCTGTTTTTTGGTCAGCTTGGCCATGTCACACGCCCTCCACAATCACGCCCATCGAGCGGGCCGAGCCGGCGATGGTGCGCACAGCGGCATCCATGTCGGCAGCGGTCATGTCTTTCATCTTGGTCTTGCAGATTTCCTCGAGCTGAGCCCGGGTGATTTTGCCGACCTTGTTCTTGTTGGGCACCGAAGAGCCTTTGTCGAGCTTGATGGCCTTCTTGATCATGTAGGTCGCGGGAGGCGTACCCATCTTGAAGGTGAAACTCTTGTCAGCAAACGCGGTGATGGTCACCGGAATGGGCATGCCCGGTTCGAGACCCTGGGTCTGGGCGTTGAACGCCTTGCAGAACTCCATGATGTTCAAGCCGCGCTGACCCAGCGCCGGGCCGATCGGGGGAGAGGGGTTGGCCTTACCAGCTGGCACTTGCAGCTTGATGAAGCCGACGATTTTTTTCGCCATGAGTTAGCTCCTGCGAGTGCAGACGGCTGCCATTTGGACAACCTCCTCGCGGTTGGGGACCCGGTTCAGAAACAGATGGCGCAGGCAGCGGGTCGACCCGCCTGCGTCACGATGAAGGTCAGGCCTTTTCGACCTGACCAAATTCGAGTTCAACGGGCGTGGCACGACCAAAAATGGTCACCGACACCCGCATCTTGCTTTTCTCGTAGTTGACTTCCTCGACCGTACCGTTGAAGTCGGTGAACGGACCTTCCTTGACGCGGACGTATTCACCCACGACAAACTCGACCTTGTGGCGTGGCTTGTCCGTGCCTTCCTGCATCTGGTCGACGATCTTCTGGACATCGTCCTCGGAGATCGGCGCCGGGCGGTTCTTGGCGCCGCCGACAAAGCCCGTGACCTTGTTGGTGTGTTTCACCAGGTGCCAGGTGTCATCGTCCATCACCATTTCCACCAGCACGTAGCCAGGGAAAAACTTGCGCTCGGTGGTGCGCTTCTGGCCGTTCTTGACCTCAACCACCTCTTCGGTCGGCACCAGGATGCGTCCGAACTTGTCTTGCATGCCGGCGCGGTTGATGCGCTCGATGATGTTGCGTTCGGCCGCCTTCTCCATGCCGGAGTAGGCGTGCACGACATACCAGCGCATGCCTTCGGCAGCCACGCCGTCGGTCACTGGGCTCTGATGGTCACTCATTATTTTCTCCAGCCCAGGACGAGGTCAAACAGGACCCATTCCAGGGTCTTGTCGGTCAACCACAAAAACAGCGCCATCACAAACACGAAGGCAAACACGTAGGCAGTCATCTGGATCGCTTCTTTGCGCGCCGGCCAGACCACCTTCTTGGTTTCTCGCCAAGAGTCGCGGGCAAACGCGATCAACTGACGGCCGGGCTCGGACACAGCAAAGGCGATGATGGCGGCCAAGATGCCACCCAGCAACACGCCCACGCGCACCAGCGACCCCTGGCTCGCCAGCAGGTAATAGCCGACAAAACCTGCGACCAGCAGCAGCACGGCGGCAGCCAGCTTGGCCTTGTCGGCGCTGCTGTTGACGGTTTGTACTTCGGAGGTGGCCATGAATTTCCAGACAATGCTTGACAAAAAGCGCGCCATCGAAGCCCTGCGGCTCGAGACACGCAAGCCCACCAGAGGTCTTGACGACTTCGGCGGGCTTGAAAACCACCCCAGGGCGGGATCAGATCCCGGCGATTCCCATCAGGTGGCAGGGGCAGTAGGAATCGAACCTACAACCTTCGGTTTTGGAGACCGACGCTCTGCCAATTGAGCTATACCCCTACTGGCTTATGCCCTCAGCGGGAAGCGATTACGCAATGATTTTGGCCACGACGCCGGCGCCGACGGTGCGACCGCCCTCGCGGATGGCAAAGCGCAGGCCTTCTTCCAT
>NZ_JAABRQ010000041.1:0-730 GCF_011390835.1 Hydrogenophaga sp.
GGCGAAATAGAAGATTGTTCGCTCTTTGAGCTCGACAAACCAGTTGGATGTGTAGGTGAAGAAGTAAGGAAGATTCGAGAAGAACTCCTGGCCAGCCTCTGAGTCGCGCTCAAAAGTCCAGACGAGCACAACGTACGTCAGGAGCGTGAGGTAGTAGATCGGGAAGATCCTCAGCGTGCGCCGGACGTAGAAGGCACGCAGGTCAATGGTGCCGCGTCGGTCTCGCTCACGCAGTAGGAGTGTCGTGATCAGGAAACCGCTGATGGCAAAAAAAAGTGTCACGCCTTCTCCGCCAATGGTGGCCAACGGCGTTCCAGAAAAAGCCTTGCCTGCCGTGTGCTGCCAGACGACTGCGATGACGGCTAGGGCGCGCAAGCCGTCAAGAGAGTCAAACCTTCGTAAAGCGAGGAATCGTTCGTGCTCATTCATCGTTCCGGGGGCATGTATATTGGGTGGCCGATTGTCGCGCACACCCTGGCCATCAAGAAGCTTCGAATCAATTGAACCAGGTTCCAGAGAGCGCAACGGCGGTTCATGTGAACGTGGTCACGTTGTGATTTCCCCGGCTATGGCCAGCTCTGTACCTACATGTCAGCGGCATTCGCCTGGATCCAGTTCACAAACAGAGCGACCGGGGCGCGGCTCCGGTCAGTGATGCGCACGCTCACGAAATGCAATGGACGACGGATGGTCTTCAGGCGATGGCCTGTGAGCACCACCAGTTCGCCAC
>NZ_JAABRQ010000041.1:740-16719 GCF_011390835.1 Hydrogenophaga sp.
GCGTACTCTCCAGCACCACGCCCAGGCCGTCGGCGGCGGCCGCTATCGCCATGGCCGCGCGGTCGAAGGAGGGGCGAGGGCGCTGGGGCAGCGACAGCCCGTTGAGCGCGAACCAGTCTGCCCAGCCGACCGGGCTGAGTTGGGATTCGATGAGCACCAGGAGCTGGATGGCCCGCATCGCGCTTTCGCCAGTTTTCAGCAGGCTTGGCGATACCAGCGGCGCGATGTGTTCTTCGCCCAGTGAGAAGACGTCCAGCCCTGGCTTGTGTCGCGCCACGCCGTAGGACAGGGTCACGTCCAGGTCGCGCATCACGCTCAGGTCCAGCGGCTCAGCGCCGGTGGTCAGCCGGATGTTGAGGCCAGGGTGCTGCCCCAGGAACGCGGGCAGGCGCGGACCAAGCCATTTCAGCGCCAGGCTGGGCGCGCAGTGCACCGCAAGCACTTCGTCGTGCGTGGGCAATTGCACTTCGGCGCAGGAAGCTTCCAGCGCATCAAACAGGCGGCCCAGGCTCTCGAAAAGGCGCCGTCCCTCCAAAGTGGTCTGTACTTGGCGGTGGCGACGCTCAAATAAGGCACGTCCGAAATGCCGCTCCAGATCACGGATCTGGTGGCTGATGGCAGACGGGGTCAGATGCAGCTCCTGCGCTGCCAGCGCAAAGCTCTGCAGGCGTGCGGCGGCCTCAAAGGTGCGCAGGCGGGCCAGCGGGGGAAGATTTCTCATGTCTGATCTCATCAGATGAAATGAGCTCATGTTTCCATGAGCATTCATCGTTTGTCAACTACAGCCTGCGGGTCGAACATGGCGGTTGATCACCACTTGAGGAGACAACATGTCCGCCGTACTTGAAAAACTGCTGCAGCCGAGCCAGACGGAGTACCGCCACGACCCGCTGACCGACCCCAAGGTGTCGATCTACCAGCCCGATCAGGCTGGACTGATCTTCCCGGGCATCCCGTCGTTTGACGATGTGGTGCAGGAGCGGCAGTACCTGAAGGAGCGGCTGGTCGGCGCCTGTCGCGCCTTTGCCCGGCAGGGGTTTGACTACGGCTTTGCCGGCCACCTCACCATCCGCGACCCGGAGCACCCGCACCTGTACTGGACCAATCCGATGGCGGTGCATTTTGCGCAGGTGAAGGTGTCCAACCTGATTCTGGTGGACCACCAGGGCGAGGTGGTGGAGGGTCGCCACGCGGTGAACCGCGCTGGCTTTGTGCTGCACGCCGCGGTGCACGAGGCGCACCCGGACATCTTGGCCATGTGCCACGCCCACACGGTTTACGGTACCGCGTTTGCGTCACTCGGCCAGCCGCTGCTGCCCATTTCGCAGGACGCCGCCGCGTTTTTTGAAGACCATGTGGTGATTGGCGACGAGGCGGGCCAGGTCGCGGTGGAGGTCAAGGCGGGGTTGAAGGTGGCCGACTGGTTCAAGGGCGTCAAAGCCGCGATTCACCAGAACCACGGCCTGTTCACAGCCAGCCGTCACAGCATCGAAGCGGCGGCGTTCTGGTTCATCGCGTTGGAGCGTTGCTGCCAGCAGCAGCTGGCCGTGATGGCCACCGGCCAGACGCCGCGTCTGGTGCCTGCCGACCGGGCGCGCTACAGCCGAGAACATGTGGGCAGCGAGTACATCGGCTGGCTGCATTTCCAGACCATCTGGAACGACCTGATTCGTACCGAGCCCGACCTGTTCGATTGATCTCGCCGGGCGGGTCGCTCGCCCTCAGCGGTTGCGAGACTTCATCACCCGCTCCACTTCGCGCTTGCCTTCGCGGTCTTTGATGGTGTCGCGCTTGTCGTGCTCTGCCTTGCCCTTGCCTAGGGCGATTTCGCATTTCACCTTGCCGTTTTTCCAGTGCAGGTTGAGGGGTACCAGGGTGTAGCCCTTTTGCTCCACCTTGCCGATCAGCCGGCGGATCTGGTCTTTTTGCAGCAACAGTTTCTTAGTGCGCACCGAATCGGGGCTGACGTGGCTGCTGGCGGTGTTGAGCGGGTTGATCTGGCAGCCGATCAGGAACAATTCGCCACTGCGAATGACCACATAGCCATCGGTGAGCTGCACCTTGCCTTCGCGCAGCGCCTTCACCTCCCAGCCTTCGAGCACCATGCCCGCCTCGAAGCGTTCCTCGATGGCGTAGTTGAACACCGCCTTCTTGTTGTCGGCGATGCGGGAATCACCGGCCTTGGTGGTGGCAGATTTACTGGGCGTGGTGGACATGGGGTCTTAGATGCGGCCGCATTGGGCCAATACAATGACAACGTCTGCGTTGTCTGGGCGGCGCCCCGAACTGGGTTGTGCGCCTAGCCCGACCCGCGATTGTATGAAAACGATTCAGAAGTCCGTCCTGCTCTGGCACAGCGCACACGAAATGTTTGCGCTGGTGACCGATGTGCACCATTACCCGCAGTTTCTGCCCTGGTGCGACCATAGCGAAGTGGTCGAGCGCCACGAATCCGGCATGGTGGCCAAGGTGGGCATGTCCATTGGTGGCCTGCGCCAGAGTTTCACCACCCGCAACACCCATGTGGAAGATCGCCAGGTGCTGCTGGATCTGGTCGACGGGCCGTTCTCCCACCTGCAGGGCTGCTGGGACTTCCACCCCCTGGGCGAAGGCACGCAGCGAGCCTGTAAGGTCGAGTTCCGCCTGACCTATGGCTTTGCCAGCCAGACGCTGGCCAGTCTGGTGGGGCCAGTGTTCGACAAGATTGCGGGCAACCTGGTGGATGCTTTCGTCAAGCGCGCTGACCACGTCTACGGCGAATGAAGATCACGCTCGCCCACGCCAGCGCACCGCGCACCGTGCATGAGCTGGTGCTGACGGTGCCCGACGGCTGCACGGTGGCTCAGGCGCTGGAAGCTTCTGGCTGGTCGGCGCAGTTCCCCGGGTTGATGTCGCTGCCGGTGGGAATCTGGAACCGACGCGCTCTGGCCAGCGACGTGCTGCGTGAGGGTGATCGGGTGGAGGTTTACCGGCGCCTGCGCGTGGACCCGAAGGTGGCGCGGCGGGAGCGCTTTGCGGGGCAGGGCGCTCGTGGGACCGGGCTGTTTTCGCGCCGCCGGCCAGGCGCCAAGCCGGGCTACTGATCGCTCACCGCGTCAGCGGCTCACTGAATACCGGCGCCGCAATCGGACTGGATGATGGCGTTGAGGCGCTGGTTTTCAGCCGCCCGGGCCTTGTCGTCCATGATCTCGCGCTCGCCCTTGGCGTTGGTGGTGGCAATGCGGATGCCTGAATCCATCGTAATCTTGTTGCGCTTGGCGCGCTCGCAGTTGTCCTGCCGAGCCTTGGCCACTTTCTCGTCCTCGGCTTTTTTCTTGGCCTGCTCTTCAGCTTCAGCCTGCTTCTTCCTGGCTTCTAGCTGCTCGTCGCGGTCATTGAGCTTGGGGACGGCGGTGGTAGCTGGCGCAGTAGTTGCCGGCGCGTTGGCCGTCTCTGTGGCCGCAGGCGCTGGAGCCAGGCCAGGGCGCTTGAGGATGTTCTTGTCGGACACGCCAACTGGCGGCGGCGTGTCGCTGAAGACTTTGCGGCCAGCGCTGTCCACCCATTGCCACTGTGCCAGCGCTGCGGTGCAACACAGCGCAGAGGCAACCAGAAGCATGGTGCGGGCAGGCGAGCGGAGGCTTTGGAAAATAACCATGAACCCAGTGTAGCGCGGCGTTTTACCGCATTCAGCCAATGGAGCCAAGCGGCGTGATCCAGTACCGGAACGGCGTGGTTTTTTCCTCTCATGCGACCTCCCCGCAGGCCTAGCGGCACTCGAAGGGGGCCTGGGGTGCACGGGTACAATCGTGTTTTTGGAGCTTTACCCTATGCGCCTCCTCGGCAAAGCGCTCACCTTCGACGATGTTCTTCTGGTGCCCGCGTACTCCCAGGTCCTGCCCAAGGACACCTCGCTGGCGACCCAGTTTTCCCGCAACATCCACCTCAACTTGCCCCTGGTGTCGGCCGCCATGGACACGGTCACCGAGGCCCGATTGGCGATCGCCATCGCGCAAGAGGGCGGCATTGGTATTGTGCACAAGAACCTGAGCGCGCAGGAGCAGGCGGCGCAGGTGGCCAAGGTCAAGCGCTATGAATCGGGTGTGTTGCGCGATCCGGTGGTGATCTCGCCCAGCACCACGGTGCGCCAAGTGATGCAGCTCTCCGACGAGCTGGGCATTTCGGGCTTTCCCGTGGTGGATGCGGGCAAGGTGGTCGGTATCGTCACCGGGCGCGATCTGCGCTTTGAGACCCGCTTCGATCTGCCGGTGAGCGAGATCATGACGCCGCGCGAGCGCCTGATCACCATGCCGGACGGCACCACGCCGGCCGAGGCCAAGACCCTCTTGAACAAGCACAAGCTAGAGCGCCTGCTGCTGGTCAACGAGGGCTTCGAGCTCAAAGGCCTGATCACGGTGAAGGACATCACCAAACAGCTGAATTTTCCGAACGCTGCGCGCGACGCATCGGGCCGCCTGCGCGTGGGCGCCGCGGTGGGCGTTGGCGAGGGCACCGAAGAACGGGTGGAAGCGCTGGTGAAAGCTGGTGTGGACGCCATCGTGGTGGACACGGCTCACGGCCACAGCAAAGGCGTGATCGACCGCGTGCGCTGGGTCAAGCAGAACTACCCCCAGGTGGACGTGATCGGCGGCAACATCGCTACTGGCAGCGCGGCGCTGGCGCTGGTGGAAGCGGGAGCCGACGGGGTGAAGGTGGGCATCGGTCCGGGCTCCATCTGCACCACCCGCATCGTGGCGGGCGTGGGCGTGCCGCAGATCATGGCCATCGATAACGTGGCCACGGCGCTGCAGACTACCGGTGTGCCGATGATTGCCGACGGTGGTATCCGCTACAGCGGCGACATCGCTAAGGCCATCGCCGCCGGCGCCAACACCGTGATGATGGGCGGCATGTTCGCTGGCACGGAAGAGTCGCCCGGCGAGATCGTGCTCTACCAGGGCCGCAGCTACAAGAGCTACCGCGGCATGGGGTCGATTGGCGCCATGCAGCAGGGCAGCGCCGATCGCTATTTCCAGGAAAGCAGCACCGGCAACCCAAACGCCGACAAGCTGGTGCCCGAAGGCATCGAAGGCCGGGTGCCCTACAAGGGCTCGGTGGTTTCCATCATTTTCCAGATGGCCGGTGGCCTGCGCGCCTCCATGGGTTACTGCGGTTGCCCGTCCATCGAGCACATGCGGGCCAAGGCCGAGTTCGTCGAGATCACCTCGGCGGGTATCCGCGAAAGCCATGTGCACGACGTGCAGATCACCAAAGAGGCGCCGAACTACAGAGCGGAGTGATGCCCCCCCGTGCCGGCTTCGCCGTCACCCCCAAGGGGACGGCACTGGCGGCCCGGCGGAGCCGGTTCCGCGGTGCCCCGGGTTTGGCCCCTCTAGGTTCTTGGGCTGTCTCTTTTGACGGCCCTTTTTGTTTCTTGAATTCCATCCTCGTTCATCTCCATGCAGCACCAGAAAATCCTCATCCTTGATTTTGGTTCCCAGGTCACCCAGCTGATCGCGCGCCGGGTGCGCGAGGCGCATGTGTATTGCGAGGTGCACCCTTGCGATGTGAGCAGCGATTGGGTCAGGGAGTTCGCTGCCGATGGCCAGCTCAAAGGCGTGATCCTTTCCGGCAGCCACGCCAGCGTGTACGAGGTGGACGACAAGGCCCCGGACGCGGTGTTTGAGCTGGGGCTGCCGGTGCTGGGCATTTGCTATGGCATGCAGACCATGGCGCAGCAGCTCGGCGGCAAGGTGGAGGCAGGGGTCACGCGCGAGTTCGGTTACGCCGAGGTGCGCGCCCGCGGCCACACGGCGCTGCTCAAAGACATCGCCGACTTCCATACGCCCGAAGGCCACGGCATGCTCAAGGTCTGGATGAGCCACGGCGACAAGGTCACCGAGCTGCCCCCGGGCTTCAAACTCATGGCCAGCACCGATGGTTGCCCGATCGCCGGCATGGCCGATGAAGACCGAGGCTACTACGCG
The DNA here is from genome assembly GCF_011390835.1 of Hydrogenophaga sp. Classification (GTDB taxonomy): domain Bacteria; phylum Pseudomonadota; class Gammaproteobacteria; order Burkholderiales; family Burkholderiaceae_C; genus Hydrogenophaga. The sequence continues at coordinate 6,707 of NZ_JAABRQ010000041.1, forward strand.
GTGCAGTTCCACCCTGAAGTCACCCACACGGTGCAGGGCAAGGCGATGCTGGAGCGCTTCGTGCTGGACATCTGTCAGGCCAACCCCGACTGGATCATGCGCGACCACATCGCCGAGGCGGTGGCGCTGATCAAGGAGCAGGTCGGCGATGAAGAGGTGATCCTGGGCCTGTCAGGTGGCGTCGATTCCTCGGTCGCCGCGGCGCTCATTCACCGCGCCATTGGTGACCAGCTCACCTGCGTGTTCGTCGATCACGGCCTGCTGCGGCTGCACGAAGGCGACATGGTGATGGACATGTTCGTCGGCAAGCTGCACGCCAAGGTGATCCGCGTGGACGCTGCCGGGCAGTTCCTCGGTCACCTCGCCGGTGTGAGCGAGCCGGAGGCCAAACGCAAGATCATTGGGCGGGAGTTCGTCGAGGTATTCAAGGCGGAAGCCGCCAAACTCATTTCAAGTGGTGCATCAATAAAAGGCGCCAAGTGGTTGGCACAAGGGACAATTTATCCAGATGTGATCGAGTCAGGTGGGGCCAAGAGCAAGAAGGCCGTCACCATCAAGAGCCACCACAACGTGGGCGGTTTGCCCGAACAGCTGGGCCTCAAATTGCTGGAGCCGCTGCGCGATCTCTTCAAGGACGAGGTGCGTGAACTCGGCGTGGCCCTGGGTCTGCCGCACGACATGGTCTACCGCCACCCGTTCCCGGGCCCGGGTCTGGGCGTGCGCATCCTGGGTGAAGTGAAAAAGGAATATGCCGACCTGCTGCGCCAGGCCGATGCCATCTTCATCGAAGAACTGCGCTCCACCATCGATCACAATTCGGGCAAGAGCTGGTATGACCTGACCAGCCAGGCGTTCGCCGTCTTCCTGCCGGTGAAAAGCGTGGGCGTGATGGGCGACGGCCGCACCTACGACTACGTGGTGGCCCTGCGCGCGGTGCAGACCAGCGATTTCATGACCGCCGATTGGGCCGAGCTGCCGTATGCGCTGCTGAAGAAGGTGTCCGGCCGCATCATCAACGAGGTGCGAGGCATCAACCGCGTGACCTACGACGTGAGCAGCAAGCCGCCCGCCACCATCGAATGGGAATGAGTCAAGATCGTCCCAAGGTGTTTCGGAACATCCCAGGAAAACCCGATTTCTCTTTAGGGACAAGGACTTAGCGTCCCGCGACGTCCCATCGAATCCCAGGGCGTCCCAGGCGTTCTGACGGTTGACTTGACGGTATCCGGACACCTAAGCTGGCAGGCCTGCAGCGATACCGTCAGACCCAATGACGGTATTTCGGTCCTGCGACATGCAACGGATCGGAGACCCCATGGACACCTCGATGGAACGGGCGCGGGTTGGGCTGGCGAGCTCGAGAACGCGCCACGGTTTGACGCACACAACCGACGCGAACGGGGGTGGTGGTTGATCATGAGGTCAGGCGATGATGAGGGTTGCACTTTGCCGCGTTGTTTTCGTACCTGAAATCTCATCGAATCTGAGCGCGAGCATCTTTCAATAGAAGCAACAACTGATCGTCACGCAAAGGGGACCCGATGAAGCCGAACCGGGAGTAGAAGCGTGCGGCGTCTTCATCGATCGGGTGGGTCAACAAAGCGCGAATACCGGCGTGCTCTGCGATCAACAAGGCGAGGCGAATGGCCTCCTTGAGCATGCCGACGCCGATGCCTTTGCCCTGGTCCTGCGTGGACACGGCCAGCCTGGCCAGGACGATCACCGGAATCGGGAACTGTCCCATTCCTTTGCGTATGCGGTCGGGCGCGTCGGTGGTGTCAACTTGGCCCACCGTGAGGCTGAAATACCCGACTACCCGGTGGTCAGCCCCATCCACTGCGACGAACGTCCGGGCTGAGCCGCTGCTGCCGGCCTGGAGCGCGTGTTTCACCAACCATTCGTTGAGCGCCGGCTTGCCACAGTCGAAACCGTCGAGCCGGTGCGATGTGTTGAGCGGGACGGGCGCCCTCGGCATCAACGGGTTTCCCAGGGGTCTTTGCGAGAGAACAGGTCGCGCAGACCTTCATTGGGCTGAGCAGGACGGTCCAGCAACTCCAGCAGCTCCTGACACTTCGAGCCCGAGGCGACGAACAGGCGTTGATCAAGCAACGTCTGTTCTGCGACCGAATATGCGCTCTGGAGGATGAAATCGGTCAACGACTTGTGGGCCACCTCGGCAGCGCGACGGATCACCGCCTCTTGCTCAGGTGTGGCGCGAAAGCCGAGTCTGGCCGAACGGCTGTTGGACGTAGAGGCAATGGTAGACATGTGAGGGCCTCGGAGGGATTGTTCGATTTATGTTAGTACAACAGGCGTACAAAGTCAAGTAATCAGCAATAGAGATCGTGATACCGTCAAGTCAATCGTGAATACCGTCATCGCCCTCTGAAGCGAGCACCTGATACCGTCATTGCGTTACAGAACATGCCACTTTCGCATTCCAATCGCGGCCGCGAACCATCAACGACTGAGATCGAAAGCAAAGAGCCCCGGGAAGGGCTCTCGCACAAGACGGTAAATCTGTCGGTATCAAGCAAGTTCTCTGCTGGTACGCAACGCACTTTCCCTCTGAGCCGCGACCGACTGTTGACAATCGAGTGGGAATGATCCGCAAGGCGCACCATGTACCTGCCGTCCCAGTTCGCCGCTCACGATCCGGCCATTGCGCCTGAGCTGATGCGCGCGCACCCGCTGGCGCAGCTGATCTCGGTGGACGGCGAAGGCCTGCCTTTCATCACGCCCTTGCCGCTGCACGTGGTGGAAGAGGGCGGTGGCCTCACCCTTCTGGGTCACGTCGCCCGGCCCAACCCTCACGCCGGCTTCTTGCGTGAGCGGCCCACCGCGGTGGTCGTGTTCCAGGGGCCGCAGGCCTACATGACGCCGCGCGTCTACCCCGACCTCACCCGAGTGCCCACCTGGAGCTACCTGGCCGTGCACGCCACAGTGCAGGCCGGCATCATCGAAGCGTTTGAAGACAAAGACCGCTTGCTCAAACACCTGATCCACGACCATGACCCGGCCTACGCTGAGCAGTGGCGCTCTCTGGGTGAGGACTACCAGCGCAAGATGATGGCCGGAATCGTCGCGTTTGAACTGCGGGTGGTCTCGCTGCAATGCAAACTCAAGCTCAACCAGCACCGGCCTGAGTCCCACGCCGCTATGCACGCTGCCTACCAGGCGGGCAATGCCGACGAACAGGCGCTGGCCGGCTGGATGCAGCGGCTGGGCATGGTGGTGCCAACCCCAACGGGAGCAGCGTGATGCGTGGCCTGTTCGGTTTGATCGGGCTGTTGCTGGTGGTGGTCATCGTGGGTTTGCTGGTACGAAAGCAGTTCGCGCCCAACGCGCTGCCCAGTGCTCCGGGCACCGAGTCGGCGGCGCCCGCGAACCCGGCGCAGCAAAGCCGCCAGATCCAGGACCAGTTCAAGCAAGACCTGGAGAGGGCCCTGCAGCAACCCCGGTTGCCGGCCGATCAATGACCCATTCAGCCGCGGTTGTCGACGAGGGTTTCATGCGCCTGGCCCTGGCCCAGGCCCGTGCAGCGCAGCGCGCAGGGGAAATTCCTGTCGGCGCCGTGCTGGTTAAAGGCGGGGTGGTGATCGCCGTGGGCCACAACGCCCCGATCCAAGGCCGCGACCCCACCGCCCACGCCGAAATCGTGGCGCTTCGCACAGGAGCCGCTGCCCTGGGCAACTACCGGCTGGAAGGCTGCACGCTCTATGTGACGCTGGAACCCTGCGCCATGTGCAGCGGTGCCATGCTGCATGCCCGCCTGGACCGGGTGGTCTTCGGTGCGCCCGATCCCAAGACAGGCGCCGCTGGCTCGGTGGTCAACCTGTTTGCTCACACCGAGCTGAATCACCGGACACAGGTGCAGGGCGGCATACTGGCCGAGGAGTGTGCGCAGTTGCTGCGCGCCTTTTTCAAGGAGCGACGCGTGAACCCCCACCCCCTTCGAGACGATGCCTTGCGCACGCCCGAGACCGCCTTCGATGGTCTGCCTGGCTATCCCTGGACGCCGAAGTACCTGAGCGATCTGCCCAGCCTGGACGGCCTGCGCATGCACTATCTGGACGAAGGCCCGCAAGACCAAAAGAGTGCGCCCATCACCTGGCTGTGCCTGCACGGCAACCCAGCCTGGAGCTATCTATACCGCCACATGATCCCGGTTTTCCTCGCTGCAGGACATCGCGTGGTGGCACCCGACCTGATCGGTTTCGGCAAGAGCGACAAACCCAAGAAAGATGGTTTTCACACCTTCAGCTGGCACCGCCAAGTCTTGCTCGAATTCGTGGAGCGGCTCGACCTGCAGCGAGTGGCGCTGGTGGTGCAGGATTGGGGCGGTCTGCTGGGCCTGACACTGCCCATGGCTGCGCCCGAGCGATACACCCATCTGCTGGTCATGAACACCATGCTGGCCACCGGCGACGCACCACTGTCGCCCGGATTTCTAGCCTGGCGCGACATGTGCGCCCAGAAACCTGACTTTGATGTGGCCCGCCTGTTTGCGCGCGGCAATCCGCAGATGAGCGAGGCTGAGTGTGCGGCCTACAACGCACCGTTTCCCGATGCTGGCCACCGGGCGGCGCTGCGCGCCTTTCCCGCCATGGTCCCCGAGCAGGCAAATGACGACGGCGCGGCCATCTCGCGCGAAGCCCGCACCTTCTGGCAAGTGCGCTGGACCGGCCAGTCCTTGATGGCCATCGGCCAGCAAGACCCGGTGCTGGGCGAGCCGGTGATGCGCGCCCTGGCCAGCCAGATCCGCGGCTGTCCGGCTCCTTTGGTCTTGCCAGAGGCCGGCCATTTTGTGCAGGAACACGGCGCAGGCATTGCGCGCGACGCGGTGGCCCGTTTCACCGCCAACCACTGAAAAACGCTTGCGTTCACCATGAGCCATCTCTACATCTACTCACCCTCCAGCGCCGTGCGCGACAAGGCCGCGTTTCGGCGCGGCGTCAAACGCCTGCAGCAGCTTGGCCATGAAGTGGAGATCGACGAAGCCGCGCTGCGGGGTCACCAGCGTTTTGCCGGTGACGATGCCACCCGCCTCGCGGCCATTGGCCGCGCGGGGGCCAGCGGCGCCGACATCGCCATGATTTCGCGCGGTGGTTACGGACTCACCCGGCTGCTGCCCGAGCTGCCCTACAAGAAGCTGGCCAAAGCCATCGAAGGCGGCACCCAGTTCGTTGGCCTGAGCGACTTCACCGCGCTGCAGTGCGCGCTGCTGGCCAAGACCGGGGCCATCACCTGGGCCGGACCTGCGGTGGGCGAGGATTTCGGTGCCGAGGAGCCACCCGACGAGATCATGGTCGCCTGCTTTGACGATCTGGCCTGTGGGCAAGGGGAGGGCGCTGGATGGCGCCTGCCAGTGAGCGATGTGAAGGCGCTGGCTGCGCGAACGTCGGTGCGCAAGCCACCCGCCGATCCTAGCGCTGTGCCCGCGATGCGCATCCGGGGTGCCACGCTGTGGGGCGGCAACCTCAATGTGATCTGCGCCCTTGCTGGCACGCCCTACATGCCCGTGGTTGAGGGCGGCGTCCTGTTTCTGGAAGACACCAACGAGCATCCCTACCGCATCGAGCGCCAGCTCACGCAGTTGGTCAACGCCGGCATCATCGGGCGGCAGAAAGCGGTGTTGATGGGATCGTTCAACCGCTTCAAGCTGGTGCCTGGCTACGACCGGGGTTTCAACCTGCAAACGGTGGTGAGCTGGATTCGGAGCCAGACCCGTGTGCCGGTGTTCACCGGGCTGCCCTTTGGCCATGTGCCCACCAAGGTGCTGCTGCCTGTCGGGCAACGCGTGGATCTGATGGTGGAAGGGCGCGATGCCCTGATCTATTGGGGCTGAGCCCGGTTGGAGAAAGGCGCTGACTCAGCGGCGCGCACGGGCGGATTCGATCAGCGCCCTTGGCAGCAACCCATGAAAGGCGGGTGAGATCGATTGCACCATGTCGACCGCCTTGGCTTCACCATGCAGCCGGCTGAGCACGGACACCATCTCGGAGCGGGCAAACCACAGGGCGTGGGCGTCGGGCAAGTAGTTGAGACGGTGCTTGAGGCGAGGACTCAGCCGGGACCCTTCTTCGCCGAGGGTGTCGAGCATGGCCTGACGCACCGGCTCCAGGGATTCGGGAGATTCAGTGCGCACCTCGGACCCGAGGAGAGCGGAAATGCTGTTGCGAAGACCGGGTTTGAACCAGCGCATGGAGGAAACCTCAACGACGTTGTACTTGTGGTGTGAAGAATACGCCCGCTCACCCTGGGAGTGCAATCTTCCAAATACCTCAAATGACAAAAAACAACACTGGAATCAATCGCTTACAAGAGATCCTTGAGTACGTTTCTCGCACATCTGAGTGCTTTACCATTACCCACATGCAGGTGATAAGCCGTTCTGCGTCAGCCAACTAGGCCCTTGGCATGGATCACGCCGAAGTCGCTGGGAATACTGAGAGAAAACGGGTTCTTTTGTGACATTCACCACGAGTTGGCTGTGCTGCGACCACGGATTCCTGTGATAGGGCGAGCCTTTCGCCTCGCCCTGGATGAGGCGCCTTCCTATGTTGTAATCGCTGCAGAATGACCGCAAGAACATGGCTGAACTGACGATCGCTTTTGTGGACCTCACCGGAAGTGTCTCGGTGTTTGAAACACTGGGCAATGACCGCGCCACCAAGGCCGTGACCAAGCTCACCCAGTGGATCGGCTCCGTCGGGCTGGAGAACGGCGGCAAGGTGGTGAAGATGCTTGGTGACGGCGTGCTGCTGTCCTTCACCAACAACCGGCTGGCGGTCGAAACCATGACCCAGATCCAACAGGAGCACGCACAACGTGTGGCCCAGTGGCCGAACCGGCTCAAGCTCATGATGCAGATCGGCATGGCCCGCGGCCAGGTGATCCAGGTCGACGGCGATTGCTTTGGTGATGCGGTGAACGTGGCGTCGCGCCTCAGCGACCTGGCCGGGCCGGAACAGATTCTGGTCACCGACACCGTCATCCGCAAGCTTGGCACCCGCCACGGCGTGCGCAGCCGCAGCCTGGGGCCGATGCGCATCAAGGGTCGGGTCGAGCCGTGTGAGGTGTTCCGCATCGAGTGGCAGACCGAGATGCTGTCGGAGTTCCTAACCTTGCCGGCCGATCTGCACCAGCTTGGTATGTCGGCCGAGTCGGTGTTTGGTGGCATCGAGCTGGGCTGGCTGGATGCGAGCCAGTCGTTCAGCCTGACCGATTTGCCCTTGAAGATCGGCCGCGTGCCCGAGGCCGATTTTGTGGTCAACGACCCGCGGGTCTCGCGGCTTCACGCCAGCATTGACATCCGTTCAGGCAACTACGTGCTGGAAGATATCAGCAGCTACGGCACCTGGGTTCGGTTCGACGGGGTGGAAAACGCGATTTCCCTGCGCCGGCAAGAGTGCCTGTTGCACAGTGATGGCGAGATCGCCATGGGCGCGCCGTTCAGCGATTTCAGTGCACCAACCGTGTCGTTCCGGCTGGTCGATGGCCAGATGGTGCTGGGGCGTCCGCGCTGATCGCCGGCCTCGCTCGGCGCCTTATTTGAGGTTGCCCGAGAGGAACTGAGCCAGACGCTCGCTTTTGGGTCGTGTCAGAACCTCGGCTGGCACCCCTTGCTCTTCGATCACACCCTGGTGCAAAAAAATCAGGTGGTTGGATACCTCGCGCGCAAAACCCATTTCATGTGTCACCACCACCATGGTGCGGCCTTCTTCGGCAAGGGTGCGCATGACGCGCAGTACCTCGGTGACCAGCTCGGGGTCGAGGGCACTGGTGGGCTCGTCAAACAGCATCACCTCGGGCTCCATCGCCAGCGCGCGCGCGATCGCCACCCGCTGCTGCTGACCACCCGACATGTGGGCCGGGTACTTACCTTCGACATCCTTCAGGCCCACCTTCTCCAGGTACTTGCGCGCCACCGCCACTGCCTCGTCCTTGCTTTTGCCCAGCACGTGCATCGGCGCCTCGGTGATGTTTTCCAGCACCGTCAGGTGAGACCAGAGGTTGAAATGCTGGAACACCATGGCCAGCTTGGCGCGTGCCCGCTGCAGCTGCTTGTCATCGGCTGCCTTGAGCATGCCGTCTTTGGCGGTGACGAGTTTGAGCTCTTCGCCGGCCACGATGAGGCGGCCCTGCTGCGGCCTCTCCAGCAAGTTCATGCAGCGCAAAAAGGTGGATTTTCCGGAGCCAGAGGAGCCGATGATGCTGATCACATCTCCCGCGCTGGCGGTGAGCGACATGCCTTTGATGACTTCGTGAGTACCGTAGCTCTTGCGAATGTCAATGGCTTCAAGTTTGGTGGTCATGGCGGCGGTCTTGTTCGAATCAGAGGAGGTCAGGGGCTGAGCAGGTTGCCCGATCGGATGGGTTCGCGTCCCGCCACGCGACACAGCTCCAGGCCAGCAGTGGCCCAGCGCAGGTTCTGGCGTGCGTACACCAGGCCCGCGATGCTGCTGATGACCGCAGTGCGCCGGTGCGCGATCGGGTCGACCACATGCGCCAGCACCTGGCCAGGCTGCACCTCGTCTCCCGGCTGGCAGGTGAATGCGATCACGCCTGGGTGGGGAGCGAGCAGCGCCTCGGTACCGGCCAGCGGGGTGGGCTCGCACAGGGCAGGGGGCAACGCGGGTGGGGCACCAGCCAGCACGCCTTCGTGCTGCAGGTAGTGGCATATGGCCAGCGCGTCTTGCAGTGCCTGGGCATCGGACACATCGCTCTGGCCACGCAGCTCGACCGTGGTGCTGGCGCAGCCCAGTGGCACGGGCGCTTGCCCGGCGAAGTGCGCTTGCAGCCGCCACCAAGGCCCCGAGAGCGCCTCGTCAAACGAAATCGAGCCACCCGACCCGTTGGCCCACAGCACCGCCCGCGCACCAAGGTAGCGCGCCAACGGCGCCAGGCGATCCACTACCGCCTGCTCCACATAGAGGTGCATCACCGCTTCGCAGTCGCAATGCAGATCGAGCACCAGGTCGGCATCATGGGACAGTCGCATCAACGTCTGGCGCAGGCTTTGCAGCTCGGTGGAGGGCGTCTGTTCGTCCAGGGCGCGTGCCATGGCGGCGCGGATGGTGGTTTGGTTCTGCTCGGGGTCGGGTCCCAGCAGGGGCACCATATCGTCTTTGAGCAGCGCAAAGAAGTCCGGGTAGTGGCGGTTGAAGTTCTCCATGCTCGCCAGCTCGAAACGCCCCAGTTGGTGGTGCATGGCGGTCTGGCTCAGGCCAATCGGATTGGCCATGGGCACCAGGATTACCCGGCCGAGCAGCTCGTCGCGACCCTCTGCGGCGCTCAACAGGTCCCGCAGGTGGTGCGCCACCAGCATGCCGGGCAGCTCGTCGGCGTGCAGGCTGGCCTGGATGTAGGCCTTGCGGGTGGCCTGCTCCGGTCCGAAATGCAGGCTGGTCAGCGTGCGCTGGGTGCCCAGCGACGGAGAGAGCAGGGGGTGATGGATGGTTTGCATCGGCGTGGTGGGTGCAGGTGCGGCCGGTGGCCTGGCTCCTGCAGTCCGTCAGTGCGTGCGCGGCTTCAGGTAGGCCAGGAAGCGCCGCTCCAGCAGGCGGAATCCATAGACCAGCGTGAACGTGAGACAGAAGTAAACCACGGCCACCGCAATGAAGGGCTGGAACGCGAGGTAGTAGGTCTTGTAGATGGCATAGGCCGCGTTGGTCAGGTCGTACAGCGCCGGGACCACACTGGCAAGCGACGTGGCGTGCAGCATCATGACCACTTCATTGGAATAGCCGGGCAGGGTGCGGCGCAGCGCACTGGGCAGGACCAGCCGGAACATCATGCTCCATTTGCCAAAGCCCGCCGCCTGGGCTGCTTCGATCTCGCCCGCCGGTGTTTCCCGGATGGCTCCCGCCAGCATTTCAACCGTGTAGGCACAGGTGTTGAGCGTGAAGGCAAACACCGCGCAGAAAAACGGATCCTTGAACCAGGTAAAGGGCCAGGTGGTGTCCCACAGGCCTTGCACCCATTCGAGCTGGGCAATGCCGTAGTAGATG
>NZ_JAABRQ010000042.1 GCF_011390835.1 Hydrogenophaga sp.
GGCCTATTTCGAATACCACCTGGCCAAGGAGTCTGGCTCCATGACCCGCGTGGCCGAAAAGACCGGCCTCGAGCGAACTCACCTCTACCGCAAGCTCAAGCAGCTTGGCGTCGACTTGGCGCGCAGCAAGCGCAACGGCAACTGAGCCCTCCGAGGGTTGGTGGCGGCTGAACCGCCCGGCGAAACTGCTATAATTCTGCCTCTGTTGGCCCGGTAGCTCAGTTGGTAGAGCAGCGGATTGAAAATCCGCGTGTCGATGGTTCGATTCCGTCCCAGGCCACCAAAAATCCAGAAGCCCATCCTCGCGATGGGCTTCGTCTTTTTCGGCTTCCGAGTCATTGGAGCCTCGCCCCCTGCTTGCTGCGTCAAGTACACCGCTCCGCCGCGAACTTCTGCCGTTCCCCCAAATGATGCCCACGCAATCGCCAGTAGGCATTGGGCTGTCGCCATCGGCAGGCGGTTGGTGCAAATCGACACCTTGCCCACCAAATAACGTTTCTGCGGCCTGCTTGCGCCTGGCGGTGGCCCGTCGTTGCCCAGCGGCCCAATGTGTTGTTTGGCTGACCCTGGCAACGCCTCAAGACTTCTCAGCCCTTTGCACTTGCTAGCCGGATCTGATCGAAAACGATACCGGTAGTCGGTTCACTATTTCGATACCCCGGGGTGCAATACGAAGATCCGAGGCGCAAAAATATGCGGCTCCGAGTGGTTCTGCCGCTGATCATCGCGCCATGTTCAACAACCCATCGAGGTTCACATGGCTTCAGCTTCAGCACCCCGTTCCCCCCTCATCGTGATGCGCGACACCCGCGCCTGGACCGTCCAGACCTGGGTCTCGTTCGGCATTGCCGTCTTCTTGTGCGGCACAGGTCTGGCCTACCTGCCAGGCGAGGCGGTGGACCGGGCGTTCATGTTGATGGGATACGTGTTTTGCCTCTCCACCGTGTTTGTGCTGTCCAAGGCGGTGCGCGACGCGCAGCAGGCCACGACGGCGGGTGCTGGCGAAACGCCGATGTGGCGCCTGGTGGTCTGGGGTGGCTTCGCGGTGGCCATGGGCCTGACTGCCTGGGGCCTGCTGCGCATGGAAGTCAACGACACCTACCGAGCGTACCTGGGCGTGAGTTGGCTGTACCTGGTGACCTCGGCCTTCACCCTGGCCAAGACCCTGCGCGATCGTCACGAGGCCGCCTTGAGCGAGGCGCACCTGCGTGGTGAGTTGATTGGACGCCAGCAGGCTCAGCGCGAAGGCGTGCCCACGGTGGCCGGCGAGTAAATCCCCCATTTTCATTTTCAGGAGCTCCTCATGAAAACCTTGAAATCCCTTTTGTGCGGGGCAGCACTCGCCGCCAGCTTGATCGCTGCCCCGGTGCGCGCTCAAAGCGAAGCCTCGCAGGTGTTGTCGGCACTGCCGGTGGCCTCGGTCTTGGCCACTGCCTCCGTGGGTGCGGCGGCGGTGAGTGTGGTGCCGGTGGCCTTGTCGGCGGTGGGCGCCACGCTGGTGGTGAAAGCGGTGGAGGTCACCGCGCGTGGCACGGTTTACCTGCTGGAGCGGGCGTCTGACGGTGCGCAGGCCAGTGTGGTGGTGGTCGGCCGCGTCGCCTCGGGTGTGGGGATGGGTGTGGGCACGGTGCTCGCGGTGAGTTTGATCGGCACCGGGGTGTTGCTCTCCACCGCCGGCGAGGTCCTGGCGTTCATTCCCAACGAGCTGGGTCGGGCCTTGCTGCACAACGAAAGGGTGACCCAGTGACGGCGCCCGCCAAGGCATCGCGCCTGCATCACCCGTTGACGTGCACCGCGCTAGCGCTTGCCACCGCCTTGTTTGCCGCCACCGCCCACGCTGGACGTTCGTGCGAAAGCAAGCCGCTGACCGCCCAGACCATCACCCAGGGCATGGCACTGGCGCAACGCACCTCGGTCGCACTGGACGCCGAGTTCGCCAGCAGCGGCGCGCGGGTGGTCGTTCTCGGTCGGGCGGGCCAGAACTTGAGCAAGTACCGCCTGCACCATTCCCACCTGGGCTGGGCCTACAAGACGCCACAAGGGCCGTGGCGCGTGTTGCACAAGCTCAACGCATGCGGCGCGGCCACCGGCGCGCTCTACCGCCAGGGGCTGGGCGAGTTTTTTCTGGACGATCTCTGGCGCTTCGAGGCGGTGTGGTCCGTGCCCGCGCCTGCGATGCAAGCGCCGCTCTACGCGGTGCTCAGCGATGCGCAGCGCAGCACGCGGCTGAACACACAGCCGTACAGCCTGGTGAGCTACCCCTGGAGCACGCGCTATCAGCAGTCCAACCAATGGGCACTGGAGACCCTGGCCTCCGCGGTCGAACCCGGTATCACCAGTCGCGAGCAGGCTCAGGCCTGGTTGAAATTCAAGGGCTACCAGCCCAGCGTGTTGCGCATCGGTGCGCTGACCCGGCTGGGTGCGCGCGCCGGCAGCGCCAATGTGGCGTTTGACGACCATCCCAATGAAAAACGCTTTGCTGACCGCATCGAAACCGTCACGGTGGACTCGGTGCTGTACTGGCTCACGCGCAGTGGGCTGGCCTCGGCGCCACAGTCGCTCTCGCTGTGAGCGGCACAATCCACATCATTCCTGGAGGGAGGTCCCATGAGCAAAGCCTTGCGTCTGTCTGAAAAGTGGTTCCGCCGTGGCCTGTGGCTGGTGGCGTTTGTGTTCGCTTGGTTTCTGGTGGGCTTGGGCAGCACCATCGTGGGCGATCTGCCCCAGGTGGAGCAGCAGCGCTCACTGGACGACTTCATGGACCCGCAGCGCACGAGCGTCCTGCGCCAGTCGATCAAGGCGGCGCAGCGCACCGAGCGCGAGGCGCAGGACGCGCTCGACCAGGCCGAGCTGCGTCAGCAGACCGCGCAGGCCAGCAACCGCGCGGCACGCGACACCTTCAACAACTGGCTGGCGACGCGCAACGCCACCCAGCGGCCCGATCAGGACACCGAACTGATAGCGCGCACCGAGCAGCTCGACGCGCTGCGCCAGGCCGAGCGCGACGCACTCGCTGCGGTCGAGGCCCAGCAGCAGCGCTTGCTCGATGCCCGCCAGAGCCAGCGTCGCGCGCAGGGCGAACTCGCCACGCTGGAAGAGGGTGCGCGCGACGCATTTGAGAGCGAGCTGCGCGCCCAGGAGCTGCGCGTATTTGGCTACCGCTTGCTGCTCACTCTGCCCCTGCTGATGGCCGCTGGCTGGCTGTTTGCCAAGAAGCGCAAGAGCACCTACTGGCCGTTTGTGTGGGGCTTCATCTTCTTTGCGCTGTTTGCATTTTTTGTCGAGCTGGTGCCCTACCTGCCGAGCTACGGTGGCTACGTTCGCTATCTCGTGGGCATCGCACTCACGGTGGTGGGCGGGCGCTACGCGATTCAGGCGCTGCAGCGCTATCTGGAACGGCAGAAGCAGGCCGAAGCGCTGCCCGACCGGCATCGGCGCCAGGAACTGGACTACGACCTGGCGCAGACGCGGCTGGCCAAGAACGTCTGCCCGGGATGCGAGCGGCCGGTGGACCTGAAAGACGGCAAGACCGACTTCTGTCCTCACTGCGGGCTGTGCCTGTTCGACCGATGCGCCCACTGCAGTACCCGCAAGAACGCCTTCACCCGCTTCTGTTTTTCCTGTGGCACATCGTCGGCCAGCCCGGGCACGCCGGAGCCGGCCTCATCTAGCGCGCCGCAGACGTTATCGCCCTGACGCCGGATCAGCCGGCGGCGGCGCGCAACTCCTCGCGCAGCAACGGCCAAAGCGCCCACAAGCCCAGCGCCGGGCCCATCGCCAGCCAGGGCAACAGGGCACCGAGCGCCACGGTCTCGGCCAGCGACACAAACAGCAGGATGCTGACGATGGAGATTGCAAAGCCGATGCTGTTGGTCAGCGTGAGCACGCTGCCCACCGCTTGCGGTGGCGCGTTGCGCGCGGTCAGGGTGGAAAACTGCGGCGAGTCGCCCGCCACCGTGATGCCCCAGAGCAGCAACCAGGCGGCAAACAGCGCGTCGCTGGCGCCCAGCACCCAGGGCGTGGCCAGGCAACAGAGGCCACTGATGGCCAGCTGAAGGCCGGCCACGCGCGCGCTGCCCCAGCGCTGCGCCGCCCAGCCGCCGACCGCGCAGCCGATGGCGCCAGCGCCCAGCACCGAGAACGCTGCCCACGACAGTGCCGTGCCATCCAGTCGCGTGGCTAGGATCAGCGGCACCATCACCCATACGGTGTAGAGCTCCCACATGTGGCCGAAGTAGCCCAGTACCGAGCTGCGCACCCGACGGTCGGTCCACACCGTGCCCAGCGCGCGCCATTGCAACGTGGTCACGCGGGCATGGGCGCCGGGAGGATCGCCCGTGCCGAAAAACAGCAGCAGGCCACCTGCGGCCGCCAGGGCTGCTACCCCCAGCATGAGCGTGGGCCAGGGCAGGGTGTCGCCCAGGGCGCGCAGCGCGTGCGCGCTGGCCGAGCCCAACACCAGGGCACCGATCAGCAGACCCAGCGCCCCACCCAGTCCGCGCGTGTACCACTGCGCTGCGATCTTCATGCCGACCGGGTAGATACCAGCCAGAAAAAAGCCGGTCGCAAAACGCCAGACCAGCAAGGCCTCGTAGTTCCTCACCATGGCCCAGGCGCCCACGGTGCAGGCCGCGCCTGCGAGTGCACAGATCAGGAACACCGCGCGCGCCGAGAAGCGGTCGGCAATGGCCAGCAGGGCAAAGACCAGCGTGCCGACGATGAAGCCGAACTGCAGCGCCGACGTGAGCGTGCCCACCGCCGCCGTGGCCCAGCCCAGCTCGCGCTGCAGGTCGGGCATCACGGCATTGACCGCGAACCACAGGGAGGTGCCGGCAAACTGTGCCGCCACCAGCACCGGCAGGATGTGGCGCGGTACGGGGGATTGCATGGGCCGCGGCGTGCTCAGACGCCGCGCGCCCGGGCGGCCTTGAACTGCGAGCGAAAGGCTCCGAAGCGCCCCGCGTCCAGCGCTTCGCGCACCTCGCGCATGAGGTTGAGGTAGTAGTGCAGGTTGTGCACGGTGGACAGCATGGGGCCGAGCATTTCGCCGCAGCGGTCGAGGTGGTGCAGGTAGGCGCGGCTGAAGCCGCCGCGGCCTCCGTTGTCCCAGCTCACGCCGCTTTTGCCAGCGCAGGCATAGCAGGTGCAGGTGGTATCCAGAGGCTGGTGGTCCGTCTTGTGGCGGGCGTTGCGGATCTTCAGGTCCCCGAAGCGGGTGAACAGCGTGCCGTTGCGCGCGTTGCGCGTGGGCATGACACAGTCAAACATGTCCACACCGTCGGCCACGCCTTGAACCAGGTCTTCCGGCGTGCCCACGCCCATGAGGTAACGCGGCTTGTGGGCGGGCAGGCGGTGCGGCGTGTGCGCCATGATCTGCAGCATCTGCTCCTTGGGTTCGCCCACGCTGACGCCGCCAATCGCGTAGCCGGGGAAGTCCATCTCGACCAGCGCGTCCAGCGACTCTTGCCGCAGGTGTTCAAACATGCCTCCCTGCACGATACCGAACAGCGCGTTGGGGTTCTCCAGCCGCGCGAACTCGTCTTTGGATCGCTGTGCCCAGCGCAGGCTCATGGCCATGCTCTTGCGCGCCTCGGCCTCGGTGGTGAGGTGGCCATTGGTCTCGTAGGGTGTGCACTCGTCGAGCTGCATCACGATGTCGGAATTCAGTCCGGTCTGGATCTGCATGCTGACCTCGGGCGACATGAAGAGCTTGTCGCCGTTGACGGGGCTGGCGAAGGTCACGCCTTCTTCGGTGATCTTGCGCATCGCCCCCAGGCTCCAGACCTGGAAGCCGCCCGAGTCGGTCAGGATGGGCTTGTGCCACTGCTCAAAGCCGTGCAGGCCGCCAAAGCTCTGCATCACCTCACGCCCCGGGCGCATCCAGAGGTGGAAGGTGTTGCCCAGGATGATCTGGGCGCCCATGTCGTGCAGGCTGGCGGGCATCACGCCCTTGACGGTGCCGTAGGTGCCCACGGGCATGAAGATGGGGGTCTCGACCACGCCGTGGTTGAGCGTGAGGCGGCCGCGGCGCGCGTGGGTGCCGGGGTCGGCTGTCAGCAGATCGAATCTCAACATGGTGTTTGCGCTTCCGGAGTCGGGAGATTGTAGGGATGCGCCCGGCGGTGACCCGAAAGTGTCTGTACGACCCCACCCAATGGAGGTCCGTGTGGTTGACGACAGTCAATGCTGGCCGGTTTTGAAGGCCTAGCATGAACTTCAGCACAGGTGCTTTTGGCGCCTGGTCGCTGATCAAGTTCATTCAACCATGAGGAGCGCACCATGAAATTGAGAGTCACACGCACGCTTATGTTCGCCACCGGCTTGGCGATCGGCGGAACAGCCGCATTCGCCCAACAGGCAAACGACATTGGAAAGATGGAATTCATCGAGAACTGCGCCAGCTGCCACGGCGTTGACGGCAAGGGCAACGGGCCACTCGGCAACCTGCTGCAGAAGAGCCCGCCCGATATGACCCTGCTGGCCAAGAACAACAAGGGCGTGCTGCCGATCAACCGGCTGTACGAGGTGATTGATGGCTCGGGCGTGCCGAGCCATGGGTCGCGTGACATGCCTGTGTGGGGCATGGAATACCGCGTTGAAGAGGGTAAGGCGCTTCGGGAGGCGCGGGGCCACTACGATGCGCCCGCTGTGGTGCGGGCGCGCATCTTGACGCTGCTGGAGTACATCAGCCGCATCCAGGCCAAGTGATATCCGGCACATTGAGCCAGGTGGGCAGGCGGCTAGGAAAGCGGTCTACCCGCTCGGTGTCCTTGGACCTCGCGGCCTATCGGTCGATGTCGAGAGCGAGAATCCAGGCCACCAGCCGCGCTGCCTCCACTTCCGGAATGGTGGTGCGGTGCGAGGGCATGAACTCGCCCCTGACCTGGCCGCCCCAGTGACGCTCGTAGGCGGTCGAGCGGTCGGGTTCGGGGCTGGAGCCGGTCATGATCTTGGCCGTGAGGGTCTGTTGCGCGCCCTTGACGCTCTTGTACCGGCGCGCCAGATCCCGCCACGCCGGGCCCACTGGCAGGACAGCCGGGGCACCTGATGGCCGGCCGTCGATCGCATGGCAGGCCAGGCAGCCGCGATCATGGGCGAGTGTGAGCACGGCGACTGCATCGTCCGCGGAGGCCACACCGAGAGTGCAGGCCAAGGCCACCAGGCAGGCTGAGAGGGAGCGTTTCATCGGCAGGACGGGGCAGTGAACAGGCTGACCAGCCTAGCAGCCCACCGCCCGGTGGGCTTGATGCACGTCAAGCCAAGCGGAGTGCCGGCAAGACCGAACTCAGTTGTTCGGGATGGCAGGCGGCATGGTGTCGGCACTTTCGCTGGACGCGCTGTAGAGCGCTTCTGGCGCGCGGTCGGAACTGTCCCAACCCCAGGCCATCAACAGGGCCAGGCTCAAGGACAGCCCCAAAGCCAGGCCGAGCCGCACAAACACTTCAATCAATTCAACACCTCATTCATCAACAGCCATCACGGTTCATTGTGTCGTCCGCACCGCGCTGGGCCGGCCGCAGTGAAGCTGAAGGTGTTACAAAATCCTGCGAAAGCGGGGTAATCGCATGGCAGTGTGGTGTTTTGTGCAACGCTGCGGGCAGGGAATCACGCCGTCTCCTCGCCCCGCGAGGGTAGGCAACGCCGGTGGGCCGCCTCGAAGTTGGGCGACTTGTATTCACTGGACTCACATCGCCTAGTGCCGCAATTCGGTTGTGAGATACCTTGGGGCAAGCCATGATCGACGGTCTGGCACGCCTACCGAGGAGACTCCCTGATGACTTCCGCCACCGCCGCCCCGTCCGAACCGTTGCTTTGGGAATCCGGCGGCACCAGCCGCATCCCGTTTGCGGTCTATACCGACGCCCAGCGCCATCAGCGTGAGCTGGAGCGGTTCTTCTACCGGGGGCACTGGTGTTATGCGGGGTTGGAGGCCGAGATTCCGAACCCGGGCGATTTCAAGCGCACGGTGGTGGGCGAGCGCTCGGTGATCATGACGCGCGCCACCGACGGCGCCATTCATGTGGTGGAGAACGTTTGCGCGCACCGCGGCATGCGCTTTTGCCGCAAGCGCAACGGCAACCAGTCCGAGTTCGTCTGCCCTTACCACCAGTGGAGCTACGCGCCCAATGGCGACCTGCAAGGCGTGCCGTTTCGCCGCGGCGTGCGCCAAGGCAGACAGGTCAACGGTGGCATGCCGGCGGACTTCGACCCCAAGCACCACGCGCTCACCAAGCTGAAGGTGGCGTCGCGCGGGGGCGTGGTGTTTGCCTCGTTCGACCACGGCGTGGAGTCGCTCGAAGATTTCATGGGGCCGACCATCCTGACCTACTTCGACCGGCTGTTCAACGGCCGCGAGCTCACCATATTGGGCTACAACCGCCAGCGCATCCCGGGCAACTGGAAGCTGATGCAGGAGAACATCAAGGACCCGTACCACCCCGGTCTGTTGCACACTTGGTTTGTCACCTTCGGTCTCTGGCGCGCCGACAACCAGAGCGAGCTGCGCATGGACCGGCACCACCGCCACGCAGCCATGATCTCCACACGCGGCAGCATGGGCGAGGCCAGCGGCAGCGCGGCGCAGGTGACCCAGGTGTCCAGCTTCAAGGACAAGATGCAGCTGGAAGATCCGCGCTTTCTGGACATCGTGCCCGAGGCCTGGTGGCAGATGGGCGAAAAGGTGCCGACTGCGGTGATGACCACGCTGTTCCCCAGCGTGATCCTGCAGCAGCAGGTCAACAGCGTGTCCACCCGCCACATCCAGCCCGACGGCCACGGTGCCTTCGACTTCGTCTGGACCCATTTTGGCTTCGCCGATGACACGCCCGAGATGACCGAGCGAAGGCTGCGTCAGTCCAATCTGTTCGGTCCGGCCGGTTTCGTGAGCGCCGACGATGGCGAGGTGATCGAGTTTTCGCAACAGGCGTTCGAGAGCAAACCGCAGCACCGCACGCTGGCCGAGCTGGGCGGCCGCGAGGTGGGCGATACCGACCACATGGTCACCGAAACCCTGATTCGAGGCATGTACCGCTACTGGCGCGAAGTCATGGAAGCGCGCGAGCCAGATGCGTCACCGTCGGCTGAGTTGAAACCATGAGCGAAGCGACCAGGCTGGATTTCCTCACCTTCCAACAGCTGCAGCAGCTCTATGCCGACTACGCGCTCGCCGTCGACAGCGGGCAGTGGGACCTGTGGCCCAATTTTTTCACTGAACGCTGCGTCTACAAGCTGCAGCCGCGTGAAAACTTCGAGCGCGGCTTTCCACTGGCCACGCTGGCGTTCGACAGCCAGGCCATGCTGCGAGACCGCGTTTACGGGATCAAGGAAACGCTGTTTCACGACCCGTATTACCAGCGCCACGTGGTGGGCGCGCCGGTGGTGCGCCGCATCGACGACGCAGGTGCGCTGCACTGCGAAGCCAACTATGCCGTGTTCCGCACCAAGCTAGATGGTCCGAGCACGGTGTACAACGTAGGCCGCTATGTCGACACCGTGGTGCACACACCTGCCGGCCTGAAGTTTGCGCAGCGGCTGTGCATTTACGACAGTGAGATGATTCCCAACGCCATCATTTACCCCATCTGAACATGAGCAACTGGACCGACGTGGCCGCCGAGGCCGATCTGTTTGAAGGCGCCGGCATCGCCGTCGAGCCCGAGGGGCAAGACATCGTGCTGTTCTCGGTCGACGGCGAAGTGTTCGCCACCGACAACCAGTGCACCCACGGTCTGGCCAAGCTGTGCGACGGCTTTGTGGAAGGTCCGTACGTCGAATGCCCGTTTCACCAGGGTCGATTCGACGTGCGCACCGGCGCCTGCGTGGGCGGCCCGGTGACCGAGCCGGTGAAGAGCTGGCCGGTGAAGGTCGAGGGTGGGCGGGTCTGGCTGGACCTTGACTGACAGCGTCCTCCCGCCCATCGCCTGACTCGGCAAAGCGCGGTGATTCGTCGCAGTCAGTTTCGCCAGCATCGTCAGCGCCCGTAGAACCGCTTCAGCACCTGAAGTTCGACTCGCACGACCGCCATGTGGGCCTGGACTTCCCGAGCAGACCCGACCACGAAGGCCTCGTCGTCGTCGGTCAACGCGAGGCCCTCGCCTGGCTGGATGGTGCCAGCGCGCAGCATCTGGCGCAGGCTGTGAACGGAGGCTTCGACGAACACCACCGACTCGTTCACGGCGTTGTAGATGTCGATGGCGTTGTTGATCATGACCTCGCCGTACAAGAGCCCCTGCGTCCGGCGTTCTGCGTCGAAGTACGGGCTGCGCTCGTCGATGTAAAGGCTGAGTAGCTTCTCGACGATGGCCTCCTGGCTCTGACCGAGTCGTATCCGGTGGTAGAGGTCTTGGGCCACGTCGGCCTGGGCCGCCAGGATGTCCCGGCGCCACAGTGGATCCAGCAGTCGGTAGGGGTCGTCATTGATGCGGCGCTGGTAAATCACCAGCCGTCTGAAGGCGGCTCCAAAGCGGGTCTCCAGGATGTCGTCAGGCTCACCTGCACACGCGGGGCGCAGCAGCGACTGCACGAATTCGTGAATCAGCGTGTAGCCCGGCGCCGTGTCACGGATCAGGATCATGCTGCGGCCCGGCGCACAGAACGTCGAGCCGCCGTAAAACACCAGCCCCTCATAGGATTCTTGGAAGCCCGCTAGCCGAACCAGCTCCGGCGCTGCCAGCGGCAGATCTGCTAGCAACGGGTTCAAAGGCCGCGCTGGTGCCTCGCTGCGCACCAGCCGGATGTCGACCCCCCAACGGTGGATCGTCTCGACAAGGTTCTCTGGCTTGCTGTGGGTGACTTCGTAAACCGCGTCCACGTTCAGCGCCTGCGAAAATGGGAAGGCCCGGTACGCCCACTGAGGAGGGTCGGCCCGTGTGACCATGGGTGACAGCAGCACCAAGAGCATCGTTGACCATCCAGCAAATCTGCGCAAGGCTTCGGTCAGGCAGCGGACGGCCGTCGATGCGGTCATGAGATCGGGCATGGCGGGCAGTTCAGCGATTGGCTGCGCAGACGGCGGGGGGCTGTGTATTGCCGGAGCATAGGGGTACGCATGCCCAGTTAGGCCCCGTTTGGCCCTTGGCGGGGCTTGAATTGACCGGTGCCTTTCTAGCGACACTGGTCTCTTGCCAGCAGCATCGAATCCCCATAGCTGAAGAATCGGTAGTGCTGCGCCACTGCGTGGGCGTACAGGTTCATTACCTGCTCATGTCCAGCGAAGGCGCTCACCAGCATCATCAGCGTGCTCTTGGGCAGGTGGAAATTGGTGATGAGCCGGTCCACCACGCGGAATTCGAAGCCGGGCGTGATGAAAATGTTGGTGTCACCGCTGACCGCGCCGGTCGTTGCCCAGCTCTCCAGCGTGCGCACGGTGGTTGTGCCGACCGCCACCACGCGGCCGCCGCGAGCGCGGCAGTCGGCAATGGCGTTGAGTGTCTCAGGCGGGATGGCGTAGCGCTCGTGGTGCATCACGTGTTCGCTGATGCGCTCGGTTTTCATCGGCGCAAAGGTGCCCGCACCCACGTGCAGCGTGACGCTGGCGCGCTGCACGCCGCGCGCTTCCAGGGCTGCGAGCACACCCTCATCAAAATGTAAAGCGGCGGTCGGCGCGGCCACCGCGCCCGGCACGCGGGCAAATACCGTCTGGTAGCGGCGCTCGTCGTCGGCGTCATCGGCGTGGGTGATGTAGGGCGGCAGCGGTACGTGGCCATGCCGCGCCATCAGGTCGTACGGCGTTTCATCGGCCGGTCCCTTCAGGCGCAGGCGAAACAGCTGGCCGTTGGCGTCTGGCCACCGGCCCAGGAACAACGCATCAAAACCGCCGTTGCTCAAGCCACCCGCCATGTGCAGACGGCCGCCGGGCTGTGGCTTCTTGCTCAGCCGCAGGTGGCCCACCACTTCGTTGGCGCTGCCGTCCAGTGCTTCCTGCGGCAGCAGCACGCGCTCGATCAGCAGCTCCAGCTTGCCGCCGCTGGCCTTCTCGCCGAACAGCCGCGCCTTGACCACTTGCGTGTCGTTGAACACCAGCAGATCACCCGGCTGCAGCAAGGCCGGCAGATCGCGAAAGATGTGGTCCACTGGCGCGCTGCCGCTGGCGTCAAGCAGGCGCGAGGCGCTGCGCTCGGCGACCGGGTGCTGGGCGATGAGCTCGGGTGGTAGTGAAAAATCGAAGTCCGCAACGGTAAAGCTGCGTGCGCCGGTTGGCGGTGAATGGGTCATGTGCTTGAGGGCCGGACGGACCCGTTCCAAGGTGATTGAAGGCGCTGATTGTGGCAGAGCGCGACGCAGGAAATCAGCGCGGGCGGAACATGCGAAACAGCTGCTCCGGGCCGATGGAGAAGTAGTCGGCAGGACCACCACCGCGCAGGATGTGCCCCGCGTTGGCGGTGTCGTACACGCCGTCCTTCAATAGGTGCTGTGCGATGTGCACCCCCACCACCTCGCCCAGCACCAGCCAGCTCTCAATCGCTGCGCCTGCCGCTGACGTCAGCTGCACCACTTGCGACACCCGGCACTCAAAGGCCACCGGGCTTTCCTTCACCCTGGGCACGCCGACGATCCGCGAAGGTTCGGGCGTGAGGCCGGCAAGCGCGAACTCGTCCACCTCGGGCGGCACGGCGGCGCAGGTCTGGTTCATGGCCTCGGCCAGGTCGCGCGTGACCAGGTTCCAGACGAACTCGCCCGTGGCCTGCACATTGCCCACCGAGTCCTTGTAGCCGATGCTGCAGAAGCCAACGATGGGCGGCGTGTAGTTGAAGGCGTTGAAAAAGCTGTAGGGCGCAAGGTTGAGGGTGCCGTTGGCCGAGCGGGTCGAGATCCAGCCAATCGGCCTGGGGCCGACGATGGCGTTGAATGGATCGTGTGGCAGGCCGTGGCCCTGGGCGGGTTCGTAGAAGTGGTTGGGTTGGCTCATGGTGGACCGATGCTAGCCCCTGGACGCCCGGGGCACTGTCGCCGCAGGGGCACAATGCGGCCATGCCCGCCCAGCCCGACGCGCCGCCAGGCGCCAAGCCCGCCCAGGCCGTTCTGTCCGCTCCCCAGAAGGCCTTGCGCAAGCTCGGTCTGGTGCGCGACATCGACCTGGCGCTGCACTTGCCGCTGCGCTACGAAGACGAAACCCGCATCGTGCGCCTGAGCGAGGCGCGTGAGGGCGAGGTGGTGCAGGTCGAAGGCGCGGTGACCCACAGCGAGGTGAGCTTTCGCCCGCGGCGCCAGCTGTTAGTGACGCTGGACGACGGCAGCGACACCTGCACCCTACGCTTCTTCAATTTTTTCCCTTCGCAGCAGAAGATGCTGGCGGTGGGCGCTCGCATCCGGGTGCGTGGCGAGATCCGGGGCGGTTTCATGGGCCGCACCATGATGCACCCGGCCTTTCACCTCGCGGGTGGTGAGCTGCCCGATGCGCTGACGCCGGTTTACCCCACCAGCGCGCAGCTGCCCCAGGCCTATCTGCGCAAGGCCGTGGCCAGTGGCCTGAAACGCGCCGACCTGTCCGAGACCCTGCCGCCCGACCTGCTGCGCGGGCTGGAAGGCGTGGTGCGCAATGCAGAGGGGCCGCTGTTCACCTTGCGCGATGCGCTGCGCTACCTCCACCATCCGGGCCCTGATGTGTCGATGGATGCACTTGAAGACCGCAGCCACCCTGCCTGGCAGCGCCTCAAGGCCGAGGAGTTGCTGGCGCAGCAGCTTTCGCAGCTCACCGCCAAACGCGAACGCGATGCCCTGGTGGCGCCCACCCTGCTGGCCCGGCCGGGCGGTCTGCACGAGCAACTGCTCGCGGTGCTGCCGTTTGCGCTCACCGCCGCGCAACGCCGCGTGGGCGAAGAGATCGCTCGCGACCTGGCGCGCCCGGTACCCATGCATCGGCTCCTGCAAGGCGACGTGGGCTCGGGCAAGACGGTGGTGGCCGCCCTGGCCGCTGCGATCGCCATCGACAGCGGCTGGCAGTGCGCGCTCATGGCACCCACCGAAATCCTGGCCGAGCAGCACTTCGCCAAGTTGATCGGTTGGCTGGAGCCGCTGCTCGCGCCACTGGGCAAACGCGTGGCCTGGCTCACCGGCAGCCAGAAAAAGAAACAGCGCACTGAGATGCTTGCGCTGATTGCATCCGGCGAAGCCGCGCTGGTGGTGGGCACCCACGCCGTGATTCAAGACCAGGTGCAGTTCCGGAACCTGGCGCTGGCCATCATCGACGAGCAGCACCGTTTCGGCGTGGCACAGCGGCTGGCGCTGCGATCGAAGATGGGACCAGGTTCGCAGGCGTTGCCCACCGAGGGCCGGAGCGGCGACGCGCAGCGCGCAACCGATGGGGGGGAGCCTCATTTGCTCATGATGACGGCTACACCCATTCCCCGCACGCTGGCCATGAGCTACTACGCCGATCTCGATGTCTCCACCATCGACGAGCTGCCGCCCGGGCGCACGCCTATCGTCACCAAGGTCATGTCGGACCATCGGCGCGACGAGGTGATTGCCCGCATTGGCGCGCAAGTGGCCGAGGGTCGGCAGGTGTATTGGGTCTGCCCGCTGATCGAAGAGAGCGAGGTGCTCGATCTGTCCAACGCCACTCAAACCCACGCCGACCTCAGCGCCGCATTACCAGGCGTTCTGGTGGGCTTGCTGCATTCGCGCATGGCCCCTGCCGAGAAAAAGGCTGTGATGGACTTGTTCAAAGCGGGCCAGATGGGCTTGCTGGTGTCGACCACGGTGATCGAAGTCGGCGTGGACGTGCCCAACGCTTCGCTCATGGTGATCGAGCACGCGGAGCGCTTTGGTCTCAGCCAGCTGCACCAGCTGCGTGGCCGAGTCGGGCGCGGCGCGGCGGCTTCCGCCTGTGTGCTGCTCTATTCGCCGCCCGAAGGCGGGCGGCTGGGCGAAACCGCGCGAGAGCGCCTCAAGGCCATGGCCGAGACCAACGACGGTTTCGAAATCGCCCGACGCGACCTGGAGATCCGAGGGCCCGGCGAATTCATGGGCTCTCGCCAGTCCGGTGCGGCGATGCTGCGGTTTGCCGATCTGGCGACAGATGGGCATTTGCTGGACTGGGCCCGCCAAGCCGCTGCGCAGATGTTGACCCGCCATCCGGAAGCGGCAGAAAAGCACACGGCTCGCTGGCTGGGAACCAAGGCTGAATACCTCAAGGCTTGAGAGCTTGTCCGCCCGCGGTGCAATCCCCGAATTGGCCAGGCCAAGCCGGTTCCCCCACATCCCTGATTCTGGCAACCTCTGGCCACCGCGCGCCTAGGGCCTGTTAACACAATCGAAGACCATCGGCGACGAGCACGAAGCTGATGAAGCCCAGGAACATCAGGTCGAGT
>NZ_JAABRQ010000043.1 GCF_011390835.1 Hydrogenophaga sp.
GACGGTAGAAGACCCTGACGATTGGGTGTCTGGATTCGCACGAGACGGCCAGAATGCAAGCCCCGACACGCTAACGGGCACGGTCACATCGGAAACAAACGGCATTGTGTTGGCCTTTGCTGGCGTGGACAGTTCAAGCGGTGGAGTCTCTGCGCCAAGTACCCCAGCGAACACGCTGCAAGGCTCCACACAGACGATCAACAGCGACTCCGGTGGTGTTTATCGGATCACCACACCGGGATCGTCAACAACCACGGTAACGCTGCCGAGCAAGAACTACCCGACATTATTTGTTGTCGGTGTCAAGGCTGGATCTGGCGGTGGTGGTGCGACGAACCTAACGCTTCAAGGCGCATCCCACGCGCACACCACCGACAGCTTGACGCTATCTACATCAAGCGTTATTGCGGTGAACAGCGCGGCGCACGCGCAATCGGCGGCAATAACCGAAGAAGTATTCATAACCGTACAGCCAACAGACCAGACTGGCGTGGTTGGAGAAACGGAAACCTACAGCGTGGCTGCGGTCGGGATCGGTTTGACATACCAGTGGTTTCGTAAAGAACCTGTTTGAATAAGGACACAAAGACATGACGCCGATTGCCCTTGCCCTTCGTGGCGACAACACGCCAGCCGCGTCGCCGCCTGTTGGCGGTGAGTTGAGTTCCGCCGAGATTGATGGAAACTGGGTCAACACGCGAACCGCCTGCAACCAACTCAGCTACGAGACGATGGTTCTCGGTGGTGGTCGCCCGATGACAATCGGCGTGGCCGGTGACAGCCTCTCCGACTTTCTGGTGGACAATCCGGCGCAGTCGAGTTTGATATGGGCCGCAACTGAGCTGTACCCCTGCGACTATCAGATCACCCTAGCAACGGGTGTCGGTGGTACGCCAGCGAGCAACCTGACAACGGCGGACGGCGGCAACCCAGCACAGATACTGGCGCTGGAGGCCATGTCGGTGAAGCCTGATGTGGTGATCGTGCAGACCGTCCAAAACAACGCGATCAACAGCGCAGCCAACGCAAACACGCAGATGGCGTTTTTGGTCGAGTATTCAGAGCGTGCATTGGCTGCTGGTGTCAAGATGGTGGTGCTGTGCTCACGCCCGCCCAAGTCATCAACTCCAGACACCGCAGGTGCTTGGCACTACATGAACCGGCTCATTGAGCGCTACTGTCAAGACACGCCCGGAAATTACTACTGGGACGTGGCTGGCGCATGGCGTCAGACCGCAGCAGCAGACACCAGCGGCGTGGCGTGGCGTGGCTCGGTTGGTGGTCTTGACCCGTTCACGGCTGATGGCACGCATCCGGTGGCTATTGCTTGCCGAAACGCGGCCAAGGGCATCGTTCCGGTGCTCCAGCGATTTGCGCGCCCAATCGGGCCGATGGTCAGCGCTGCGGTGGCATACGACGACACGACTTATCCCTATGCCAACGTGCTCGGGATTGACGGAATGATGATCGGCACGAACGGTCAACTCAACGGGACAAACAATTCCGGGGTGGCAGGTTCGGCTGCTTCCAACGGCCAGCGGTGGCAGATCACGGCAGCCAATGGAATCACTGTCACGCCAACCATTGTGACGGGGCCGGATGGCTATCGGCGTCAGCGCCTGGCACTTTCGGGCACGGCGTCTGCTGATACCGAGGTGATTCTTAATAAACCCTATTTCCAAGACGTGACCACTGGCACCTTCATTGCTGAAGTGCTTGTGGAAACCGCCAGCTTGACGGGTGTTCGCGGCATCGGGTTCGCGCCTGCGAGTTTTCAAGCTCTGACGCTGTACGGTGGGGGTGATATTGGTGTGGGCACGACACGTTTTCATTTCCGCACCCCGCCCGCTACGCTTTCAAACTCCGGGTTCAACACAAAAAACAATCAGATTGTCATCGGCATCGCCAACGGTAAGACCGTGAGTGGCTCGGTGGATGTTGGCCGGGCCGGCATCTTCCGCATCAGCTAATGAGCTACGCAGCCAGCGGCGTTTTCCCTGCCGGGTTTGCTCCGGGGGGCGACTCTGACCCTGACTGGGTAGAGATTCCTGGTGCCACGTCCAGCACCTACACCACGCCTTCACTGACGCTGGACGACGACGGGGCAATGTACCGAGTCGTCGTGACGGCATCGAACGGTGCGACCTTGACTAGTGATGAGGTCACGCAGACCGTTACTGCTGATACTTCAGTTGAAGATTTGATAGTTACCAGCGCAGCCCATGCGCAGACGGCTGACAACCTGACGCTTGGCACAACGACCACAACCAGCCTGGAGGTAGCCAACGCAGCACACGCTCAAACAGCGGGAAGCCTGACTCTTGCCACGGCTTCGGCTCTGGCGCTCAACAACGCAGCCCATGCACAGGCCGCAGACAACATTGCACTAAGCACCACCGGGTCGGCAAGCCTGACGGTTGCAAATTCAAGCCACGCGCAGACCGCTGGCAATCTGACGCTCACATCTGCAACCGCCATCGCGGTTACCAGTGCAGCCCACGCGCAGACGGCTGAAAGCCTGACTCTGGGAACGACGACTGCAACGGGTCTGACGATTGCCAACGCTACACATGCGCAATCGGCAGACAACGTGACGCTGATCGTCGGCGGCATCGGCCTTGCGGTAGACAGCGCAACACACGCCCAGGCGGCAGGCAACCTCACGATTACGTCTGACTCGTTCCTAGTCACGGCAGACGCCAGCCACGGCCAGACCGCCGACCTGCTGACGCTCTCCACGGCTTCATTCTTTTCGGTTGACGGGGCGACACACGCGCAGACGGCGGACAACCTCTCGCTGGATGACGCGATTGTTCTGGGCATCAATTCCGCGCTGCATGGTCACACGGCAGACAGTCTGGCCATCAGCTCAGACTCTTCGCCATCTGGCATCGACTGGATCGAGACCCAGCGCATTCGCCGCATTGCCGAGGCCATTGAGCGCGGCGAGATAAGCGGCCCAGCCGACAACCTGTTTCTCAAGATCGGGCTGCGCAGCCGCTACGGGGGCATGTAGCCGCCTGCTGTTTTTCGCGGTTTGCCTAGCCTGCGAAACCCGGCCGCGCATCCAATGGCGGCATGAGCACCAAGCCCATTCCCGAAGCCCTAGCCCGCCATCTCACAAAAGGCCGCGCCGAGCGCGCCCTGCAGGTGGAGCGCCAGGCGATCAACGAAGAGGCTCGCACCGCTGTGCTGGCCTTCGCCTCAGAGGCTCCCTATGAGCGCAACTGGGGAATTGAAATTCTGGACACCACCACCACCAGCATGCGCCTGGGCCGTCTTGGCAGTGGTGCTAATCTGCTTTGCGACCACGACATCAGAGATGTCGTGGGCGTTGTCGAGTCTGTAGAGGTGGGCAGCGATCGCGTTGCCCGCGCCGTCGTGCGGTTTGGGAAAAGCGCGCGTGCAGAAGAGGTGTGGCAAGACGTGCGCGACGGCATCCGCCGTAACGTATCCGTCGGCTACATGATCCACAAGGCGCAACTGGTCGAGACCAAAGATGGGCTGGAAACCTATCGAGTGACCGACTGGGAGCCCTTTGAAGTGTCCATGGTCAGCGTGCCCGCTGACGCCAGCGTTGGCGTAGGCCGCGCGCTGGAGGTCTCAGAGCGTGAGCCGCCAGGCCCCGCGCCAACCGAGCCCACCCCCACCCCCACAGAAACCCCCAAGGAAATCAAAGCCATGTCAAACGAAACCATTGCCCCCGTTGCAGCTCCCAAGATCGAAGTGGTCGAGCAGCGCAACCACGCCGCCGAAATCACCAAAGTGGCCGCAGCCATCCCCGGCGGCGCCGAGCTGGCCATGAAGAGCATTCAGGCCGGCCACACGGTCGAGCAGTTCCAAACCGAGGCCATCCGCGCCATGAGCAACAAGCCACTGCCCACGGCAGACATTGGCATGAGCGCAAAGGAAACCAAAACCTTCAGCCTGGTGCGCTTGCTCAACAGCATGGCAAACCCGGAAGACGTCCGCGCCCGCAACGCCGCAGCGTTTGAAATCGAGTGTGCCCGCGCCGCTGCCGACAAGGTGACGCACCGCGAAGTGCGCGGCCTGGTGGTACCACACGACATTCTCAAGCGAGACCTGAACGTGGGCACGCCAACCGCCGGCGGCAACACCGTTGCCACCAACCTGCTGGCCGGTTCGTTCATCGACCTGCTGCGCAAGAAGATGGTCTTGTCTGGCATGGGCATGCAGATGATGGATGGCCTGGTTGGCAACATTGCCATCCCACGCCTCACCGGCGGCTCCACCGCCTACTGGGTCGCAGAAAGCGCCGCGCCAACGGTCAGCCAGCAGACGTTTGACCAGGTGGCCATGTCGCCCAAGACACTGGCCGCCCGCACCCCGATTTCCCGCAAGCTGCTGCTGCAGTCTTCGCTGGCCATCGAGGCGGTTGTGCAAAACGATCTGGCCACCGTGCTGGCGCAAGAGCTGCAGCGTGTCGGCATCAACGGTTCGGGCTCCGGCTCTGAGCCGCGCGGCATCCTGAACACGGTTGGCATCGGCAGCGTGGCCGGCGGCACCAACGGCCTCGCGCCCAACTGGAGCCACATCGTCAAGCTGGAAACCGCTGTTGCTGTGGCCAACGCCGACATGGGCAGCCTGGCCTACCTCACCAGCGCTGCTGTTCGCGGCAAGCTGCTGGAGACGCCGAAGGTTTCGGGCAACGACACGTTCATCTGGTCTGAAGGCGCAGCGCCCCTGCGCGGCTACCAGGCTGGCGTGACCAACGCGGTGCCAGACAACCTCACCAAAGGCACCAGCTCCGGCGTGTGCTCGGCCATCATCTTTGGTAACTTTGCCGACTTGATGATGGGCATGTGGGGCGGCCTGGAGCTGATGGTTGACCCCTACACCAGCGGCGACAACGGCGCCGTGGTCTTCCGCGCCTTCCAGGATGCCGACCTCGCGGTGCGCCACCCCGAGTCGTTCGCGGCCATGAAGGACGCCCTAACGGCCTAAGCCTGAGCCCACCTGAGCAGCCCCATGCCCTTCGTTGAAGACTTCTCCCCTTTCCTGAGCGCCGCCGAGTTCGCCACCACTGGCTTGCTCGCCGGGGTTGAGGTCAGGGGGATCTTCGATAACGGCAGCGCGCTTGGCGCGGTCGGCATCGCCGGCCTGGCCACCACCCAGCCCAGCTTTACCCTGCCCACCGCCGCGCTGCCCAGCCCGGTGGTGGGCTCGGCGCTGGTGCTGGGCGGCCAGGCGTACACGGTGGTCGCGCACGAGCCAGACGGCACGGGTGTGAGCCTGTTGCTGCTGGAGAAAGCCTAAGCCATGCCCACCATCTTTGCGTCGGTTGTGACGGCGGTGGTGGACGCGCTCAACGCCGGCACGCCGGTTTCCCCGCAGGTGCACCGCGCCCGCGTGAGGCCCGGCGCCAGCGAATGGGCTACCCTGGTGGTGATTCGCCTGCTGGATGCGGCCATGGAGCCATTTGCAGTGCAGGGCGCCCCCTACAACGTCGATACGCAGCTGGCCGTGGAGTGTTATGCCCGCGGCAGTGCGGGCCAGGCGCCTGATCTGGCGGTTGATGCCTTGCTGGCCGCGGTTTATGCCCGGCTCGCGGCCGACCCCACGCTGGGCGGCCTGGTTTCCGATCTGCAGCCCGTTACGCTGAGCTATGACTTTGACGCCGATGGTGAGCCAACCGCAAGCGCAACGATGACATACACCGTGCGCCATCGCGCCGGCAATCAATCCCTGGAGTAAACCATGCCACGCTACATCAGAAACACGGCGCTGCTCGCCAAGATCGAAACCACCGAGGGTGTGGACTCCGTACCTACCGGAGCGGCCAATGCCATGCTCATCAGCGACGTGACGGTAAACCCGCTCAACGCGCAAAACGTGAGCCGCGACCTGATCCGGCCTTATTTCGGCGGCAGCGAGCAACTGGTCGGCACGGCCTATGTTGAGGTGAGTTTCACGGTCGAGCTGGCCGGCAGCGGAACCGCCGCCACGCCCGCTGCCTGGGGCGCCCTGGTGCGAGCCTGTGGCTTCACCGAAACCGCCACCACCTTTGTTGCCTACACGCCATCCGCCCCATCGGCGCAGGCTTCGGCCACCCTCTACTACCACGATGACGGCGTGTTGCACAAGCTGCTCGGGGCGAAGGGCAGTTTTCGCGTCGGCCTGGGTGTGGGCGAACGTCCCACGCTGCAATTCACCTTCCTTGGCAAAGACGGCGGCGTTACCGCTGTCACTAACCCATCCACCACGCTCACGGCCTGGCGCACGCCGGCTGTGGTGACCGATTCCAACAGTGGCGACGTGACCCTGGGCGGCAGCTACTCGGCCGGCGCCGTCACCGGCGGCACCGCCTACGTGACGCGCGGCCTGGCGCTGGACCTGGGCAACGATGTGCAGTTCACCCCGCTGCTGGGTGGCGAGTACATCGACGTGACTGCCCGCGAAGTGACCGGCCAGGCGCAGTTCGACCTGACCGCCGCGCAAGAGGTGACGTTCATGGGCACCGTCAAGGCCAACACCGTCAGCACCATGAGCCTGCAGCATGGCAGCGTGGCCGGCGCCACCGTGGGCCTGCACATGGCCGCGGTGCAGCTCATCAACCCTAGCAAGCAGGATGTGAACGGCCGCCGCCTGATCGGCTTTGACCTTCGCGCCGTGCCCGTGGCCGGCAACGACGATCTGATTTTGTACACCAAGTGAGGCTCGGCGCATGTTCAACCTGACCCCCTCGCCCACCTTCCGCGCCCAGGTTCCGCTGTCGGTGCCGGGAAGCGCCAAACCGCTGGAGGTGGTGTTTGTGTTTCGGCACAAGACCCGTAGCGCGATGGAGAAGTGGCTCACCCGGTTTGTATCCGGCCCGAGCGCCGAGGTGCTTGGCGAGGTGATCGAAGGCTGGGAGCTGAAGCGCGATGGCGAAGCGGTGGAATACAGCCACACCGCCCTGGCCGAGCTGTGCGAGAGTTACACGCCGGCCATGGGCGAAATCTCCGACGCCTACATCCTGGAAATCACCCGGGCCAAACGAAAAAACTAATTGAGGCCGCCCGCCGGCTGATCCAAGGATGCGACAACACCACGGAACAGACAAACGCGCTGGCGGCCCTCGGACTACAGCCCGAGCAGCCGCTGGCCGTTCCCTTGCTCGACCTATGGCCGGAGCATTGGGTGCCGGTGCGCGTATTTGCCGCGGCGCAGACGCAATGGCAAGTAAGCATGTCTGGTGTGGTCGGCCTGCGCTACGAAGCGCTGCCCATGCTGCTGGAATGCCAGGACGTGCCGCGCGATCAATGGCCCGAGGCCATGGCCTGCCTGCAGGTGATGGAGCGCGAAGCCATCGAGCACTGGCGCAGCAAGAGGTGAGCGCATGATCGGCCGCAACGACGCGAAAATTGTCCTGAGCGCAGTCGACCAGACTCGCGCAGCTTTTGAGAGTGCAAAAAAAGGATTGGGCGGAGTTGGCTCGGCTGCCTTGTCGGTCAAGGGTACGCTGGCCACGCTGGGCCTGGGTGCGGTGGCCACCGCGCTGGTGAGTAACGTCAAGGCCGCGGCGAACTACGCCGACGAAATGAGCAAGCTGGCGCAGCGCGCTGGCGTGACAACCGAGGCGATCAGCGGCCTGGCCTATGCTGCCCGCCTCGGAGATGTGGATAACCAGGCGTTGGCGCAGGGCCTGCGCAAGCTCGGCATAGACGCCAACACCGGCGGCAAAAAGCTGGCCGAGCTGGGGATTGAGATTGCGGACGCCGGTGGAAAGGCCAAAACCAACGATCAACTTTTGTTTGATCTGGCAGACGTTCTGGCTGGCATGGAAGACCCGGCGCAGCGAGCCGCGGTGGCTGCCAAGCTTCTGGGCGAAGAGGTTGGCCCTAAGTTGATTCCACTGCTGTCGGGCGGATCAAAGGGTCTGCGCGAAATTACCGCTGAAGCTGAAAAGTTCGGCCAGGTAGTCAGCACCGAGGCAGGCAAGGCCGCGGAAGAGTTCAACGACAACCTGACCCGCATGGGCGAGCTGGCCGCTGGCACCGCCCGCTCGCTGGCCAATCAGCTGCTGCCGGCCATCAATGAGGTGTTGAAATCGCTGCTCAAGTTGCCCGAGCAGGCTTCGCTGGCCGGGTTGGCGGGTGATGTGATGTCGCTCAGCAAAGAGCTGAAGGCGCTGGAATCCCGCCAGGGCAGCCCATTCAATTTTGCCGGCAATCTGGACCAGGAAATTGCGCAGGCCAAAACCCGGCTGGCCGAGGCCAAGCGCCTCTTTAACGAGGCAGACAAAAACCGGCCTGGCGCTGCTGTGGGTGGCGGTCGAGGGTTTATTGTTCCTGAGCTTGCGCGGCCAACGCCTGCGCCTGGAAAGCCGCCAGACCCCAGCCCGACGCGCACGCCGCAGACAGCAGCGAAAAAAGAGGCTGAAGATTTCCAGCGTTTCCTGCGCGGCTTCGATGAGGCCCGATATGGCTACCTGGCCCGGCGCAACGATGAGCTGCTGAAAGAAAAGGAATCTCAAGAGGCCGACCACCTGGAATTCCTCAAGGGGTTCGACGATGCGCGGTTTGAATACATCGCGCAGCGCAACGAAGAGTCTCTGCGAGCCGAAGAGGCAGCGAATCAAAAGCGCTTGCAAGACATGGCCGATTTCAAAAC
Source organism: Hydrogenophaga sp. (assembly GCF_011390835.1). GTDB lineage: Bacteria > Pseudomonadota > Gammaproteobacteria > Burkholderiales > Burkholderiaceae_C > Hydrogenophaga. The sequence continues at coordinate 8,614 of NZ_JAABRQ010000043.1, forward strand.
CGGCCTGGGCGACGACCTGAAGGGCGCGCTGTCGGCCGCCTTTCGCGACACCAAAGACCCGCTGCGCGCGTTTGGCGACGCCATCGCCAATGTGGTGTTTACCCGCGTGAGTGGCAGCCTGGCCAGCTCGCTGGTTGATGGCCTGCTGGGTGGCGGTGGTGGTGCCGGCATTGCCGGGTCATTCATCAGCAGCCTGTTGAGCTTCGACGGCGGCGGCTACACCGGGTCCGGAAGCCGGGCTGGTGGCATGGACGGCCGGGGCGGATTTGTTGCCATGCTGCACCCTAATGAAACGGTGGTGGATCACAGCAAAGGCCAGGGCGCCAGCGGCCAGCCGGTAACTGTGATTCAAAACTTTACGGTAGGTGACGTGGCAAGCGTTGCCATGGTGCGTCAGGCGGTGGCAGGTTCTGAGCAGCGGATTGCTGCCGGAATGGGCCGCTCTATGCGTTACGGGGGGGCGCTTTCGTGAGCCTCATCACCTACCCCATCGCCACCGCGCCGCGCATCTTCCGGCCGCGCAGTTTCTCGGCCATGCTGCAGACCACCCAGCGTGTGCACGCGTCGCCATTCGGCGGCAGCGAGCAGGTGGTGGACTTGCTGAATGACCGATGGATGTTCAGCCTGGAAATCGCGCCGCGCAACCACATCGAGGCCGCGCAGGTGGAGGCGTTTGTGGCCGCGCTGCGCGGCTCGGTCAACACCACCGCCCTGTATCACTTCGCCCGCCCTGTTCCACGTGGAACATTGAGCGGATCGCCCACCGCCCAGGCCACGGCGCAGGGTGCGGCCAGCATGGTGCTCAACGCCACCACCGGGCAGACCCTGCTGGCCGGCGACCTGATCGGTGTGGACGGCCTGCTGCTGCAGGTGGCGGCCGACTGCACCGCGGCCAGCAGCGCCATCACCGTGCCGCTGGTCAACCGCCTGCGCCGCAGCATCACCTCGGGCGCCGCCGTCACGCTCACCCAGCCCACCGCCGAGTTCCGGCTGGCCAGCGCGCCGCGGGTGCAGTACGTGAGCGCCTACAGCGAGGCCCTGGCCTTTGATTTTGCCGAGGTGGTGGCATGAGGGCGCTGGGCGGCCCAACGCTGGCCGCGCTGGCCCAGGGCAGCGTGGCACTGGTGCAGTTGATCGAGCTTGGGTTTTCCACGCCGGTGCGCCTCAACAGCAGCACCATGAGCCTGACGTATGGCGGCCATGTGTACCAGGGCGCCGCCGGCCTGGGCAGCATCGGCGCCATTGAAGATTCCCCGGGTGAGGTCAAGGGCCTGCAGTTCACCCTGTCTGGTGTGGCGGCATCCACCATCGCGGTGGCGTTGGACGATGCCGACGAGTGGCAGGGCGTGCCGGTTGAAATCCGCACCGCCATTCTCGACCAAGACTATCAGGTGGTCGATGCCCCGCTGGAGTGGACCGGCACGGGCGACACCATGAGCATCGAGGAAAACGGCGACACGGCGGTCATCACCGCCACCGCCGAAAGCAGCGCGGTGGATCTGCTGCGCGGCCACCCGCTGACCACCAGCCACGAAGACCAGCAGACGGTTTCCCCTGGAGACAGGGCGTTTGAGTACGTCACCAGCCAGGCCGACCAGCCGGTCGTGTGGCCATCCCGTGAATGGTTCATGCGATGAGCCGCCTGCACACCTGGCAAACCCGCTTTGCCGTGCTTTGCATGGAGCGAAAGGTCGTGCCGTTTGAGTGGGGCAAAAACGATTGCTGTCTATGGGCCGCCGATGCTGTGCTTGCCATCACCGGCAAAGATTTTGCCGAAGGGCTGCGCGGCACCTATGCCACCACCGCCGAGGCCGCGCGCATGCTGGCCCGGGTGGGCGGCGTGCGCCAGCTCGCCACCGATGTTCTGGGAGATCCGGTGAGCCCGCTGCATGCCGCTGTGGGCGATGTGGTGCTGTTTGAGGATGCCGGGCGCGAGCTGCTGGCGGTGTGCAACGGTGGCACGGCGCTGGCCGTGGCCGAGAGCGGCCTGGAGCCGCTGCCCATGAGCGCGGCGCTGGCCGCGTGGAGGGTCTAGCGTGCCGCAGTTCATCACCCTAGCCGCATTTGCGCTGGAGATCACCGTTACCCAGTTGCTGGTCAACACGGCGCTTCTAGTAGCGTCTGTGGCCTACAGCAGCGCGCAGCAGCGCAAGGCCAAGCGACAGGCCCGCGACCAGTACAACGCCAGCCAGGTTGATCGGCTGGTCAACGTGCCGGGCACGGTGGTGCCGCGCGAGCTGGTGCTGGGCCGGGTGCGCAAGGGCGGGCATGTGTTTTTCCGTGGCTCTGTAGGAGTCAACCGCGAGAAATTCGTGATGCTGGTGGCGCTGGCCGGGCATGAAATCGACGGCGTTGAGCAGATTTGGCTGAACGACGTTGCGGTCACGCTGGACGGCGGCGGCTATGTGCAGACGGCGCCCTACCTGCTCACGCGCACCGAGAGCGGCAGCGTGCTGGGCACGGTGGCGCCGCCCGAGGCCATCCCGGGCACCATCCAGACGTTGAGTTATGACACTGGCGACAGCGGCAGCGAGATCCGCACGGTGTACCAGTACTACGTCAACACGCCCAAGGCCCGCATCCGTGCTTACCTGGGCGCACCAGGGCAGACAGCCGACGCGCAGGTTATCGCAGACTTCCCGACGCTCTGGACGGCAGACCACCGGGCAGACGGCATTGCTTACCTGGTGTGTGAGTTTTTCTACGACGAAACCGCATTCCCCAGCGGCCTGCCGTTGGTCACCGCGACCATCCGCGGCGCCAAGTGCTACGACCCGCGCTCGGGTTTGACGGTATTCACCGAAAACCCGGCGCTCATGCAGCGCCACATTCTGACGCATCCCTACTTCGGCAAGCGCGCCAGCATCAGCACCGCAGAAGATGCGCAGATTGTGGCCGCGGCCAACGCCTGCGACACCGCCATCGACTACGGCCAGGGCAATGTGCCAATGTACCGCGCAAGCATTGTGCTTCCGTTCGGTGGCGCCGCCCGCGACGGGCTGGATGATCTGGCGCAGGCCATGGCTGGGCAGTGGGCCTACGCAGCAGGCGAGTTTTTCACGCGGGCTGGTGTTTACACCGCGCCCGTGCTGTCGCTCACCGATGCCGATCTGGCCGTGGTGAAACGCAGCGGCGACGGCAGCACAACCCAGCAAGGAATAGGCATCAGCACGCACCGGGCCAGGGCCGAAAAGTTCAACGTCATCACGCCGCGCATTTTTGACGCCGCCCAGGACTACAAGCAGGTGCCCGTGGCGCCGGTCAAGGCCGCAGCGCTGATTGCGCGCGACGGTGCCGAGCTGGTGCAAGAGGTTGACATGCCGGCGGTGTTCTATGCGCAGCAGGCGCAGCACGTCGCTGGTGTTGCGATGCGCGACTCACGCGACCCGCTCACTGTTGTTTTGCCGTTCAAGTTGGCGGCCTACCGCGCCGAATTGTTTGACACCGTAAGCCTCACCATCCCGCGCTACGGCTGGGCGGGCAAAGAGTTCATGGTGGTGCAGCGGCAGTGGACGTTGGAGGGTCTGATCCAGCTCACGCTGAAAGAAACCACCGCTGCCATCTACCAGCCCGATGCGGCGTTTGTGGCCAGCGGTTACGCGCAAAACACCGCGCTCACACGGCCATGGGACATTCAGCCGCCAACAATAACTGGCATTGAAAGCGGGACTGACCTGCTAATGCGCCAGTCTGATGGAACCATTGTTGCCCGTGTTCAGGTGTCATGGGCGCCAATCACCGACCAGACGCTGATTTTTGGCGGAACGGTAGAGGTGCAATGGGCGAGCATTGGCGCTGTTCTGTCGTGGCAGACGGTCACGGCATCACCGATCGATCAGCAAGTTCGCATTGTCGGTGCTCCAGATGGCGCCGCCATTCTAGTCCGCGCTCGCACTCGCAATTCGTTGGCAGTAAGCGATTGGTCGGTCCAGCAATCTCATACAGTCATCGGCAAGACCGAGCCTCCTCCAGCGTTTGACGCCTTTGTTGTTTTGGCCCAGCCAGACGGCACGCGGCAGTTTAATTTTGCTTACGTCGAAACGACAAAGCCCGTGGACTGGGCAGGCGCAGAGATTCGATACATTGCCGGAAACAACCCCGGCGCAGCATGGGAAACGCTGACGCCGCTGCAAGACGCGGACACGTTCTACACGGCATCCCCGGTAGAGCTGAATGCACCTCTGGCGGGTGAATGGACTTTCTTCTGCAGAAGCCGCGACACGACAGGAAACCTAAGCCCAGCATTGGTGGACAACATCACGCTACCGGCCCGACGCACTGGTGATGTGTTCGATGAATTCTTTGAAGGCCCGCTGTGGGCCGGAACAAAGACCGGCTGCCAAGTTCTTGATGGTGTGCTTGAGGCAATCGACTCGACCACCTGGGCAACGGCACCGGCAACCTGGGACGGGTGGAGCCGGTGGAATCTAAGCCCGGCAAGCCCGATCAGCTACATCGTCACCAAAGACCTAGGCACCACGGTCGCCGGGTCCATTGATGCATCCATTGATGCAGACGGAACCGAGTTGCTGGAGTTGGCCACGAGCGCAGATGGTACGACCTGGAGCGCTTACGGCTCTGGTGCCGCCTCGTTCTCGTCGCGCTACATCCGCGTGCGCCTGACCGTGACCGCTACCGGCGGCGAGCCTGTGCCAGTTATTCGCCGGTTTGATTGGCAGGTAAATGCGTCCCTGCAGTTTGAATACATCAACAGCGTGGACATTTCGACGCTGACAGGTGACAGGCGAATTGCTGCCGGAGATGTGCGGGTGCCAATCGGCAATGTTTACACATTCATCAAGCGCGTGGACATAACGATTGAAGACAGCAGCGCCGGGTCTTGGACGCATCAGCGAATTGACAATTTAGCCACTGGCCCGCGTTTTCAGTTCAAGCTCGACGGCGCGCTTACCGACCCTGCAGGGGTTGATTTTTACGTAGAAGGAATCTAATCATGTCTTGGCCAACATCAAATGTCGTAGCCACAAACCTAGACGCCGGGACAGACAGCCCTGCAACGGCTCGCGCTGATCTTCTGGACCTTGTGCAGAAGTTCAACGAATTGCGCAGCCATGTTAGCGGTTTTGCGCAGACGGTGCTGGATGATGCCGATGCATCAACAGCCCAGACAACGCTTGGCGGAACCACGGTTGGTAAGGCGCTGTTCACTGCTGCGGATGCAGCGTCCGGGCGGTCCACGCTTGGTATCGCTCCTTTGGCGTTTCAGGCATCAAGAAGTAGCAATTCAACGGTAAGTTCTGGAGTAACGACGAGTGTTGCAGGATATCTAACAGAAGATTTTGATACTGACTCTTGTTTTAATCCGACAACTGGAAGATTTACACCGAATGTTGCTGGTTGGTATTTTTGCAGCTATCAGCAACAGTTTTATTCTGGTCTGGCATCAATTACTCAATGTAATACTTACTTATATAAAAATGCCTCAGCATCCAAGCTATCCTACAGAGATAGCTCTAGTATCCAAAATAATAACGATAGTGTTTCAGGAATGATTTACATGAATGGTACAACTGATTACGTAGAGGCAAGGTTCAGAATTACGGTTTCATCTTCATCGCCGGGTATTTCAAGTGGTACTTTTTCTGCATTCCGCGTATCCGCATAAAATGGACTGCCTACCCCACATTCACGTCGCAGCGATCCACGCCCCGAGCGAGGTCGAATACAAGACCTTTACGCCGGGCATCGGTGTGCTGTGCCGGAAGTCTGATTTTTTCGGTGGTGTCGGTGTGTACTCAAACAGCCACGGCAACAGGTCGTTCTATGCCTCATCAGGATGGCAACCAATCAAGGTTGGCCCGGTGGCCATAGGTGCATTTGCCGGTGTGGTGGATGGCTACCGCAGGGGAGGTGGAAAGTTTGTGCCCATGGCTGGTCTGATGGCATCATGGGGTCACATCCACGTCATCGCCTGGCCTCGTGCGGATAAAGAGTCAGCGGCAGGCGCTGCTATCTCGTTCACGTTTTGAAAGCAGATAGCCAACGGGGCAGCAAGTGAATGAACTACTCGAAAGACGAAACCAACCGACTGCTGGAAAAGCTGGAGGCACACTTGAGCAAAGACCCGGATTTCAGCAGTTCGGACATGGCGGCTTTGAACGAAATGCTGCAAGCATGGAAGGGATGGGTAGCGCTTGGCCGTGGGGCGAAGTGGGTCATCACGACGCTGGGCCTGATCGCAGCAGCTATCGCGAGCTGGGCGGTACTGGCTTCAACAATCAAGGATTGGTGGCGATCATGACTGCCGTGCGAAAGATGCTGGACAACACGAAGGTGTTTTTGGTGATGCTGGCTTGGTTGGTCGTGTGGCTTGCCGCGCATCTGTGGCCCGCCTCGTTCTGGTTTCAGGTGAATGACGTGCAGATCATTGACGCGCAGGCCAATTCGCCAATCAATATGCTGGTTGATAGGACGATTAACCGGCCTTTCGTCGGTGAATGGGTGGCTACGGTGCGCAAGGTCGGACCAAGGGGG
>NZ_JAABRQ010000044.1 GCF_011390835.1 Hydrogenophaga sp.
GCGCAGCTCATCGTCGGATGACTGGTCGTCGCTGGTGTACTGCGCAAACCAGAGCCGACAGCTCTCCTCGGTGGTGGGGCAGGCCCAGGCCACGTAGCTGTCCTGAGGTCCACCGCCCTCGGCACGCTTGGTCAGCAGCGCACTGTAAGGGCTAAGCACCTCGTAGCGGTAGTCCACCCAGTCGCCGCCAGGCGAGCTGGCACTGGCGCGCGGCTGCCAGGCTTTGTACTGTTCGATCATCGGCCGGCCGTCGGCGGTGGTCGTGACGTCGTAGGGCGGCACCTCGGGGTGGGACGCCTCGCCCAGCCAGCCGCGGTGCACGTAGGCGAAGTGCGCGGTGTCGAGGAAGTTCTCTACCGCGCGCGGCGCGCTGGTGTGAACGTCAAAGGGGCCATAGATCAGTCGACGCGAAGGCAGGCCATCCAGCGCTGGCAGCTGGTGCACCGCGTCGCCCAGGCTGGCCCAGATCAGGCCGTGCTCGCTGCGCGCGCCGTGGCGGCAAGCGGTGTGAGTCGCGGGTGGCACGAAGCTGGGCTGCGCGGGAATGCCGACGCAGCGACCTTCGGCGTTGAAGCGCCAGCCGTGGTAAGGGCACTGCAACACGCCGTCGTGCACCTGTCCGAGCGAGAGCTGGGCACCTCGGTGCGGGCAGCGGTCGGTCATCAGCACCGGGGTACCCTGACCATCGCGCCACAGCACCAGCGCCTGGCCCATCAGCTGCACCGCCAGGGGTTCGGCGCCCAGATCGGTATCCAGCGCCACAGGCCACCACCAGCCTTGTTCGGTTGCGAGGGGCTTGTCCGTCATGCGTATCTCCTATGAAAAAAGCCACCCGGCCAGCGCATCGCGCCAGCGGGGTGGCCGTGCCGACATCCGGCTGGCGGATGCGGCCCTGTGAGCCCGAAGCCCGGAGGACCGGGCGGGTGCAGTTGGCCTCAGTTGCCGGCGGGCACCTTGCCTTCGATGCCCTTGACAAAGAAGTTCACCTTGTCGCGCCAGTCCTGGTCGCCCACGGCGCCAGCAGCCAGCACTTCCTTGCCGGTGTTGTCCATGATGGGGCCGTTGAACACCTCAAAAGTACCTGCCTTCATGCCGGCCTTGATCTCATCCAGTTTGGCAACGGTCTCGGCCGGCACTTTGTCCGACACCTTGATCAGGTCGTTGAGGCCTTCCTTGACGCCCCAGACGGTGCGCTTGGACGCCCAGGTGCCGGCTTTGAGTTCTTCGATCGCCTGGATGTAGTACGGGCCCCAGTACACGACGGCCGAGGCCAGGTGTGCGTTCGGCGCGAAGGCGCTCATGTCGCTGTCCCAGCCGAAGGCGAACTTGCCATTGCGCTCAGCAGTTTCCAGCACCGCGGTGGAGTCGGTGTTCTGCAACAGCACGTCAGCGCCCTGGTTGATCAGGCTTTGTGCGGCCTCGGTCTCTTTCGGTGGATCGAACCAGGTGTTGACCCAGACCGTCTTGACCTTGATCTTCGGGTTCACGCTCTGGGCGCCCAGGGTAAAAGCATTCAGGTTGCGCAACACCTCAGGGATGGGGAACGAGCCCACATAGCCCAAGGTGCTGCTCTTGCTCACCGTGCCGGCGATCACGCCCGCCAGGTAGGTGTCCTGGTAGAAGCTGGCGTCGTAGATGCGCATGTTCGGCGCGGTCTTGTAGCCGGTGGCGTGCTCGAACTTCACGTTCGGGAAGTCGGCGGCCACTTTGAGCATGGGCTCCATGAAGCCGAACGAAGTCGCGAAGATGATCTGGTTGCCCTGCTGGGCCAGGTCGCGGATCACGCGCTCGGCGTCAGCACCTTCGGGCACGCTTTCCACGAAGGTGGTCACCACCTCGGCGCCAAACTTCTCCTCAACCGCCTTGCGGCCGAGGTCGTGGGCGAACGACCAGCCGGCATTGCCGACCGGGCCGACATATACCCAGGCGGCCTTGATCGGCTCGGGCTTGGGCGCTTCGGCAGCGGCGGGGGCTGGCGCAGGCGCCGGAGCCGCTTCTTCTTTCTTGCCGCAGGCCATCAGCAGGCTGCCGGCCAGCGCGCTGGCTGCAGCGGCTTTGATCAGGGAACGCTTTCTCAGGTCGGTCATGGGAACCTCGGGGTTGAGTGAAAAAAAGCCAAAAGAAATCAGGACGACATTATCGGCGGCAAAACGCACCATTTCGGCGCTGGTTGGGCACTCGACCTTGGCGGCAGAGGCCTGCCTCTAGGAGCCCGGGTAGAACGGTTTCCCGATCGAGCTGGGCATGTTGACGCGGATCCAGGTCGGGTTGCGCGAAATCAGAACCAGCACGACGATGGTCGCCAGGTACGGCATCATGGTCAGAAACTGGCTGGCCACGTTGACGCCGATGGCCTGCAGATGGAACTGCAGCATGGTCACGCCACCGAACAGGTAAGCACCCAGCAAGACCCGTGCCGGTCGCCAGGTGGCGAAGGTGGTGAGTGCCAGCGCGATCCAGCCCTTGCCAGCGATCATGCCCTCCACCCACAGCGGTGTGTAGACGGTGGACACATAAGCGCCCGACAAGCCACACAGCGCGCCGCCGGCCACCACCGCCAGCAGGCGGATGCGGCGTACCGGATAACCCAGGGCGTGGGCCGACTCCGGGCTTTCTCCCACGCTGCGCAGCACCAGGCCGGCGCGGGTGCGGTACAGGAACCAGATCAGGCCAAGCACCAAAAAGATGCACACGTAGACCATGGGGTGGTGACGAAAGAAGGCCGAGCCCAGAAACGGAATGTCCGACAGGACCGGAATGGCAAAACTGGGCTGCTCGGGCAGCGAAGCTTTCACATAACGCGCGCCGGCAAAGGCGGAAAGCCCACCCCCGAACAGCGACAGCGCCAGTCCGGTGGCGTACTGGTTGGTGTTGAGCCAGATCACCAGCACGCCGAACACGGCCGCAAGGATGGAGCCGGCCGCCATGCCGGCGACAAAGCCGGCCAGTCCGCTGCCGGTGTGCACCACCGCCGCGAAACCCGCCAGGGCCGAGCACAGCATCATGCCCTCGGCCCCCAGGTTCACGATGCCGGCCTTTTCGTTGATCAGCAAACCGAGCGCGGCAATGGCCAGCACGGTGCCGGCGTTGAGCGAGGCGGCGATGAGCAGGGCAATCGGTTCCATGTCCTAACTTCTCTTCCAAACAATGCGGTAGGCAATCAAGGTGTCGCAGGCCAGCAGCGCGAACAGCAGCAGGCCCTGGAACACGCCGGTTATGGACCTGGGCAGGCCCAGGCGCGACTGCGCCAGCTCACCGCCGATGTAGAACATGCTCATCAGGATGGCCGAGAACACGATGCCCACCGGATGCAGGCGGCCCACAAACGCTACGATGATGGCCGCGAAGCCATAACCCACCGGCACATGGGGTGTGAGCTGGCCGATCGGCCCGGCCACCTCCAGCGCGCCCGCCAGACCGGCGGCACCGCCCGACGTCAGCAGCGCCACCCAAAGCGCCTTGCGCGAAGAAAAGCCAGCGTAGCGCGCCGCCGCCGGCGCCAGACCACCCACCTGCTGGGCAAAGCCTGAGTAGGTGCGAAACAGAAACACCCAGACCAGGCCCACGCCCAGCAAAGCCAGCAACAGTCCGATGTTGACCCGGGAGCCCTGCATCAGCCGCGGGATCTGAGCCGCTGCCTCGAAGGTCTTGGTCTGCGGGAAGTTGAAGCCCTGCGGGTCTTTCCAGGGGCCGTAGACCAGGTAATTGAGCACCTGGATCGCCACGTACACCAGCATCAGGCTGACCAGGATTTCGTTGGCGTTGAAGCGGTCGCGCAGCAGCGCAGTGACGCCGCCCCAGAGCATGCCGCCGAGCACGCCAGCCAGCAATACCGGCACCACGATCCAGCCGCTCGTGGACGGGCCCGCGGTGAGTGCCACGCCCGAGGCAAAAATGGCGCCGATCAGGTACTGGCCTTCGGCGCCGATGTTCCACACGTTGGAGCGGAAACACACCGCCAGCCCCAGCGCGATGATGAGCAGCGGCGTGGCCTTGACCATGAGTTCGGACAAGGCGTACGGGCTCTTGATCGGTTCCCAGAAAAAAATCTGCAGGCCACGCACCGGGTCCTTGCCGAGCAACACGAACAACAGGACGCCGATCACCACCGTGATCGCCAGCGCCAGCAGCGGCGAGGCATAACCCCAGCGCGCCGAGGGCTGGGGTCGGGCTTCAAGCCGCAGCATGGCTGTCCTCCTGCGCGCTGGCCCGCTGGTCCCACAGGCCTGACATCCATTCGCCCACCTGCTCGATGCTGGCCGCTGCGCGGTCCACGCTCGGCGAGAGCCGGCCGCGGGCAATCACATGCAGCCGGTCGCAGATTTCAAACAGCTCGTCGAGCTCTTCGCTCACCACCAGCACCGCGCAACCGGCGTCGCGCAACGCCAGGATTTCGCCGCGGATCTGGGCCGAGGCGCCCACGTCCACGCCCCAGGTGGGCTGGCTCACGATCAGCAGCGTGGGTTTGGCCTCGATCTCGCGCCCGACGATGAATTTCTGCAGGTTGCCGCCCGAGAGCGACTTGGCCGCGGCCGTCGGACCATTGGCCTTGACGTTGTAGCGGCGGATGATGTCGGCCGCCTGTGCCTTGAGCGCGCCCACCCGGATCCAGCCGCCAGTACCGAGCGAGTCGCGGCGCGTGAGCAGCAGGTTGTGCGCCAGGGAGAGCGTGGGCACCGCGCCGCGGCCCAGCCGCTCCTCGGGCACAAAATGCAGGCCCATGGCCCGCCGCCGTCCGGGCGAGAGGCGAGAAGCGTCCTGCCCGCTCACCTGGATGCTCCCCAGGGGCGCGCGCATGTCTTCGCCCGACAGCGATTGAAGCAGTTCGCCCTGGCCGTTGCCCGAGACCCCGGCGATGCCCACCACCTCACCCGAGCGCACCCGCAGCGCGATATCCGACAGGTCGGTGCCAAAGGGTTCGGCGCTGGCGAGCGTCAGCCCGGTCACGGAGAGCACGGTATCGCCCAGGCGCTGCTCACGCACGGTGAGCGCGGGCGGCTCGGCGCCGATCATCAGGCGCGAGAGCGACGCGTTACTCTCTTCGCGCGGGTCACACACACCGGTCACCTTGCCGCCGCGCAGCACGGTGCAGGCGGTGCACAGCTCGCGGATCTCGTTGAGCTTGTGGCTGATGTAGAGGATGCTGCAGCCCTCGGACGCCAGCTTCTTGAGCACCACAAACAGCTTCTCCACCGCCTGCGGCGTGAGCACCGAGGTGGGCTCATCCAGGATCAGCAACTGCGGGCTGGTCAGCAGCGCGCGGATGATCTCCACCCGCTGCATCTCACCGACCGACAGGGTGTGCACTGGCCGCGCCGGGTCGATGTCCAGCCCGTACTCGGCGGCCTTGGCGGTGATGCTGGCGCTGACTTCGGGCAGGGTGAGCGACTTGTCAAGCCCCAGCCACACATTCTCCGCCACCGTCAGGGTCTCGAAGAGGCTGAAGTGCTGGAACACCATGCTGATGCCCAGCGTGCGCGCCTCTTGCGGGTTGCGCACGTGCACCGGGTGGCCGTTGAACATCACCGCGCCCTCGTCGGGCTTGACCGAGCCGTAGATGACCTTCATCAGCGTGGACTTGCCAGCGCCGTTTTCGCCCAGCACAGCGTGGATCTCACCCGGCAAGACCTTGAGCGAAACGTCCTGGTTGGCCACCACGCCGGGGTAGCGCTTGGTGATACCGGTGAGCTGCAGTCGGGCGGTGGTCACGTGGGCTTTCTGGGGTGGAGGGCGTGGACGAAAGGACTCAGACCGCGTTGGCCACATCGTGCTCGATGCGGCGCAGCGAGCTGGCGACGGTCTTGATCTGGTCGCGCAGCCAGCGCCCGGCAACCGAGGCGTGGGTACGCTCGTGCCAGAGCTGGTAGTACATCATGCGGGGAAAAACGATTGGGCTCGGCAGGATCTGCACCGGCAGCGTGTCCACAAACCGTTCGCAATACTGGCGCCCGGTGGTGAGCACCAGCAGGCTGCCAGCGACCATGGCCGGAATCAGGCCAAAGTGCGGGCAGCGCGCGGCGATCTTGCGCAGCAGCCCCAGGCTGGCCAGGTGGTCGTCGATCACGCCGCGCGCACCGGGGTGGGTGGGCATGGGCGCGATGTGGTCGGCCGCCAGCCAGGCCTCGGCATCCCAGCCGCGCTTGACCGCCGGGTGCTGGGTGGACACCAGGCACACCACCTCGTCACCGAACAGCCGGCCCAGGTGCAAGTCATCGGGCGGCTTGGGCCAGTTGCCGATCACCACGTCCACCTGGCCCTGAGCGAGTTGATGCCGGTAGTCGGCGTCGGCAGACAGCGGGTGGATGTCGATCGGGCAGCCTGGTGCATGCGCCTTGAGCTGGGTCACCAGCTGGGGCAGGAACTGCGGGTCCATGTAGTCGCTGGCGGCCAGGCTGAAGGTGTGGCTGGCGGTGGCCGGGTCGAAGCTGCGAGCGTCTGAGAACAGCATCTCGGCCGAGCGCAGGATGTGCGCCGCCGGCTCGATCATGCGCAGGCCGGCCACCGTGGGCACCATGCCAGCACCCGAGCGCACCAGCAACGGATCGCCCGCCAGCTCTCTCAGCCGCTTGAGCGAGCTGCTCACCGCCGGCTGGTACATGCCCAGGCGCAGCGCCGCGCGCGACACGCTGCGCTCGGTGAGCACCGTGTGCAATACCCGGATCAGGTGCAGATCAATCTTGTCGAACATGGACACGTATTTCATACCAGTCGACATTATTGGTTGTTGGGGTTCCAGACATTCTGGCCATATGCACGAGCATATGTTGTGCCAGAGGCCTCGCGCTATGCTGAGGCGCATGAAACCCAAGATGTCCGTACAAACCCTGAGATTCGTCCGCCGCGGCGAGCCGGTGACGGTGCACAGTGTGCCGGCCGACCGCACCTTGCTGCAGGTGCTGCGCGAAGACCTGCAACTGACCGCAGCCAAGGAAGGCTGCGGCGAAGGCGATTGCGGCGCTTGCACCGTGGTGATTGGCGAGCCCACCGGCGGTCAGCTGCGCTACCAGGCCATCAACAGCTGCATCCGGCTGGCGCACTCGGTGGATGGCATGGTGCTATGGACGGCGGAAGACATCTCCGGAATCGTGGCGCCCACGCTCGGCGCCGCCGCTTCTTCCATGAACAAGGCGATACCAGCGCTGTCCTCTGGCCTGCATCCCGCTCAGGAAGCCATGGTGCAGTGCCATGGCAGCCAATGCGGCTTCTGCACGCCGGGCTTCGTGATGAGCCTGTTTGCGCTGTACCAAAACACGGGAGGCGGCCAAGGCGTCACCCGCGCCCAGGCCCAGGCCGATCTGTCGGGCAACCTGTGCCGCTGCACCGGGTACCGGCCCATCCTCGACGCCGCGGTCGCCATGGGCAGCCTGCCGCTGCCCGCCGGCTGCGCGGTGAACGAGGCCTCCACGCTGGCTGCGCTCAAGTCCATCGCTCCGCGCCAGGCTGAGGGTGCGGCTTACTTGCGCCCCCGCACCTTGGAAGCATTGCTGCAGGCCAGAGCCCGCCACCCTCACGCCCAGGTGGTCGCCGGATGCACCGATGTGGGGCTCTGGGTCACCAAGCAGCACCGCCAGTTCGGCCAGGTGCTGGATGTGACCGCCACCCGCGAGCTCAAGCGCGTGGAAACCTACCCGCACCACATCGCCATCGGCGCCGCCGTGACCCTTGAGCAGGCCTACACCGCCCTGGTGAAAGAGCGCCCGCAGCTGCAGCCGTTTGCCAAGCGTTTTGCCGGCCTGCCGGTGCGCAACTCGGGCACGCTGGGCGGCAATGTGGCCAACGGCTCACCCATAGGCGACTCCATGCCCTTGCTGATCGCCCTGGGCGCCAGCGTGGTGCTGATGCGCTGGGACGCCAAGCGCCAGCAGGTGGCTCACCGCGAGCTGCGGCTGGAAGACCTGTACACCGGCTACCGCACCAACGTGATGAAGGCAGACGAGTTGTTGGCCTGGATCAAGGTGCCGCGGCCGGTGGTGGATGAAGCCATGAAGGTCTACAAGATCAGCAAGCGGTTCGACGACGACATCTCGGCCGTGTGTCTGGCGATCCAGATGACGTGCAAGAACGGCCTGGTGAAGGCCGTGTCCATCGGCGCCGGTGGAGTGGCGGCCACGCCGGTGCGGGCGAGGCAGACCGAAGCGGCACTGCTCGGCCAGCCCTGGACGGCCGACACGGTGATGGCGGCCATGGCCACCCTGCGCGCCGAGTTCCAGCCCATTTCCGACATGCGCGCCAGCGCCCACTACCGCCAGACCGTGCTGGGCAACCTGCTGCAACGTTTCTGGCTGGAAAGTCAGGGCCGCACCTGCATCAACCTGGAAAGTCCGGCCACCCTGGAGGCGCTGGCATGAACGCACCCGAACTCAATGCGTTCACTGGCGCCACCCGCGCGGCTGGCGTGTCGCATGCACACGAAAGCGCCCGTGCCCAGGTCGAGGGTGCCGCCACCTACATCGACGACATCCCCGAGGTGCGCGGCACGCTGCACGCCGCGCCGGTCTGCTCGCACGCTGCCCACGGCATCCTGCGCGGTGTGGACGTGTCCGCTGCTCTGGCTGTGCCTGGCGTGCGCGCCGTGATCGACGCCGGCGACATCCCGGGCGACACCACGCTGGCCGCGTTTGCCCTCGATGAACCCGTTTTTGCGCTGGACACGGTGCAGTTCGTCGGCCAGGTGATCGCGCTGGTGGTGGCCGACGATGTGATGACCGCGCGCCGCGCCGCGCGCCTGGTGAAGCTCGACATCGAGCCGCTCGACGCCGTGCTCAGCGTGCACGAGGCCCACGCGCTGGAGCACTACGTATTGCCAGCGGTGCATGTGAAGCGAGGCGATGCCCAGGCCGCGCTGCGGCGCGCTCCTCACCAGCTCGAAGGCCGCTTTGAAGTCGGAGGACAGGAGCACTTCTACCTCGAAGGCCAGATTGCCTACGTGCTGCCGCTGGAGCAAAACCAGTGGTGGGTCTACACCAGCACACAGCATCCTGGCGAGGTGCAGCACTGGGTGTCGCACGCCTTGGGGCTGTCGAACCACGCGGTCACGGTCGAATGCCGCCGCATGGGCGGCGGCTTTGGCGGCAAGGAAACCCAGGCCGGCCACCTCGCGGTCTGGGCCGCCGTGGCCGCCAACAAGCTGCGCTGCCCCGTCAAGCTGCGGCTGGACCGCGATGACGACTTCATGATCACCGGCAAGCGGCATCCGTTTGCCTACCACTACCGCGTGGGCTTTGACGACACCGGCCTGCTGTGCGGACTCGATCTGGAGATGCTGGCCAACTGCGGTTTCAGCGCCGACCTGTCCGGCCCGGTGGCCGACCGCGCCATCTTCCACGCCGACAACGCCTACTTCCTGGAAGACGTGGCCATCAGCTCCTACCGCTGCCGCACCAACACCCAAAGCCACACCGCCTTCCGCGGCTTCGGCGGCCCGCAGGGCGTGATCGTGATCGAGCGCATCCTGAGCGACATCGCACGCACGCTCGGCATGGAGCCGCTCGATGTGCGGTTGCGCAACCTGTATGGCATTCAGGAGAGAAACGTCACCCACTACCAGATGAAGGTGGAAGACAACATCCTGGAGCCCCTCATCAGCCAGCTGGCGCTCACCAGCGGCTACCGCGAACGCCGCGAGCAGATCGCGGCCTGGAACGCGAACAGCCCCGTGATCAAAAAAGGTCTGGCACTCACACCGGTGAAGTTCGGCATCAGCTTCACCGCCACGCTGTTCAACCAGGGAGGTGCGCTGGTGCACGTGTACACCGATGGCAGCGTGCAGGTGAACCATGGTGGCACCGAAATGGGCCAGGGCCTGAACACCAAGGTGGCGCAGATCGTGGCCGACGAGCTGGGCGTTCCGTTTGATCGTGTGCTGTCCACTGCGGCCGACACCAGCAAGGTGCCCAACGCCAGCGCCACCGCCGCCTCCGCCGGCACCGACCTCAACGGCCGGGCCGCGCAATTTGCCGCGCGCCACGTGCGCGACAACCTCGCCGCCTTCGTCGCCGGGCTCGACGGCGTGGGCGCCGGATCGGTGCAATTCGAGGCCGGCCAGGTGATCACGGACAAGTCCACGCGGACGTTTGAAGACGTGGTAGCCGCGGCCTACGCCAACCGCATCCAGCTCTGGAGCGATGGCTTTTACCGCACGCCCAAGATCCACTACGACAAGGCCACGCTCACCGGCCGTCCGTTCTACTATTTCGCCTACGGCGCTGCTGTGAGCGAGGTCGCCATCGACACGCTCACTGGCGAGAGCCGTGTGCTCAAGGTGGACATCCTGCACGACGTGGGCCACAGCATCAACCCGGCCCTGGACATCGGCCAGATCGAGGGCGGCTTTGTGCAAGGCATGGGCTGGCTCACCAACGAGCAACTGGTCTGGAACGAGAAAGGCAAGCTGACCACCCACGCCCCCAGCACCTACAAGATCCCCGCCACCGGCGACATCCCGGCGCATCTCAAGGTCGATCTCTGGCCCGAAGCCAACCGGGAGGACAACGTGCACGGCAGCAAGGCCGTGGGCGAGCCCCCGTTCATGCTCGCCATCAGCGTGTTTGAAGCCCTGCGCGATGCGGTCGCGCAGGCGGGCGGCCAGCCGAAAGGCATGAATGCACCGGGAACTGCGGAAGAAGTGTTGCGCGCCTTCGACTAGGGCCCGCGGCATGCCCGGCGAAAAGGGTATCCAATGGGCAGATGATCCGCATTGAATTGAACATTGAGCTGGACTATGTGGTCGACCCCCAGGGGGCCGACTTCATGTTCAACATCCACGCCGCCCACACCGCTCAGCAGCGCGTCTCCGAAGAACGGCTGTTCATCAGCCAGCCAGTTGACGCGCGGGTGCACACCGATGCGGCCAGCGGCAACCGCTATCTGCGGCTGCATGCGCTCGGTGGCCCCCTACAGCTGCGCTATTCGGCCACGGTGGACATCAACCACTACCGCGCCAACCCGGCCAACATCCCCGAGGTACCGGTGCACCGCTTGCCGCCAGAGACCATGGGCTACATCTACCCCAGCCGCTACTGCCAGTCCGACCGCCTGCTTCGCCTGGCGTACAACGAGTTCGGCAACCTGCCCCAGGGCTACTACCGTGTGCTCGCGATCCGCGACTGGGTCACCCGCCAGGTTGCTTTCACCTCCAACACCACCAACGGCAACACCTCGGCGGTGGACTCGCTGATCGAGCGGGTCGGCGTGTGCCGCGACTTTGCCCATTTGATGATCGCGCTGTGCCGGGCCTGCAACATCCCCGCGCGCTTTGCCACCGGCACCGACTACGGCGCCGACCCCGCGCTCGGCCCGCCCGACTATCACGCCTATGTCGAGGCCTACCTGGGTGACCGCTGGTACATCTTCGACCCATCGGGCACCGCCATCCCCATGGCTTTTGTGCGCTTCGGCACCGGACGCGACGCCGCCGACGTGGCCTTCGCCACCATTTTCGGCAACGTGCAGACGCAGGCCCCCATCATCCGCACCTGGGCGGTGGAAGACGCGGCGCGCGGCTTCGAGCTGCCAAACCACTGCACCGAGGCCCTGTCCACCGACAGCGGGCCCTCGCTGCACAGCTGATCACGCGTGCGAGCTTCCGCAGGGCTTTAGTTGTCGGAGCGTTGGCCGATAAGCCAGACACTCCCCATTGTTTTTGGCAGATCGCCAACCTGTCGCCATGCCCATCTCCCCCGCGTCCAGTGTTTCGGCCACCGCCACGGGCCTGAGTGGCCTGCGAGCCGCCCAGCAGCGCATGGACACCCACGCGCACAACATTGCCAATGTGGCCACTTCCGGCTTCCAGCGGCAGACCGTGGTGCAGACCGAGCAGCCAGGCACGGGCGGCGTGAATACCGCCGTGCGCAGAGAGCCGGCGAGCGGCTCAGAATCTGGCTCCCAGCTCGCCGAAGACCTGGTGGGCCAGCGCATGAGCCTTTACAGCTTCGCCGCCAATCTGAAAACCGTGCGGACCCAAGACGACATGCTGGGCGCCCTGCTCGACACCAAGGCCTGAGCCCGCCGAGCTGAATCAACAGGCAGACGATGCCTGGCGATAGCATGGGTATTGATCCCGATCCGGAAGACACCATGAAAGCGCTCACCGCACTCGCCCTCGCAACCGCGTTGCTTACCGGCTGCACGCAGAGCCGCATGGCCGACCACGCCGGCACAGGTCACACCGCCATGGACCACACGGCTCACATGCAGGCCATGGCCAGCGCCGATCGCCGTGCCGTAGTGTCGGCGCGCGGCAGCCAGGTCATGCCCTTCAGCCTGGCCGCCACCGAGCATGTGTTCACCCCAAGCGCCAGCGGTGGCGTGCAGCAAGTGGTGGCCCGCAACGCGGGCGATGCCCAGCAGGTGACCCTGGTGCGCCAGCATCTGCGCGAGATTCGCGAGCAGTTTATGAAAGGCGACTTCTCCGGTCCCAGCCACATCCACGGGGCAAACATGCCCGGCCTGGCACAACTCAAAGCCGCGCAGCCGGGCCAACTCACGATTGCCTACCAAGACATCCCCGCTGGCGCCGAGCTGAGCTACACCACCACCGAAACGAATCTGGTCGCAGCCCTGCACCAATGGTTCAACGCCCAACTGGTGGATCATGGGACAGATGCCCGAGGCGGACATTCGCATCATGAGGACATGGGCAAGCGCTGAAGGGCCATGTCACTGGCGGGCGAATCCTGCCCACGGGCTTCCTGCTTTCCTGCGGGGCCATGCAGGGATCACCTGCTGGCTGAATTCGGTGACTGACAATATTCAGCGTCCGACCCAAGCATGCCATTCGGAACTGCACCGCCCATGTCTTTGGTGCGGCAGTCTCGTGACGCCCGACAACTGGCCGCCCGTCGCCTCGCGCCAGCGCGAGGTGAAGAAATGACCCGGTTTCGTGTAGGACGAGCGCATCACGATGCTGCTCGGACCTCTCGTGCGGCCAGACGACGCACAACTGGCTGGCGATGGCATGCGCGTGTCCTTGTCGGGCGAAGTGGCTTGACTGTTGCCGCCTGAAGCTGGCGGGTCTTACGCCAGACGACCGGGATACAGTGAGCGGGTCGCGGGCGACCGCCTTCCCTGACGGGCACAGCGGACGGGACGGCGATAAGCCTGACCAACGAGAAGAGAGGAGATCACATGCAACCCCAACAAAAACTGCAGTGGAACGTGGGCTACTGGTTGCTGGCGCTGCTGGCCCTGACATGGATACAGTCCGCCTGGCAGACCGCGCGCACCGTGGAAGCAGTGCCCTACAGCGCGTTCGAGAAGGCGCTGGCCGACGGCCGGGTGGCAGAGGTGATCGTCGGCGAGACCACACTCACCGGCAAGCTCAAGTCGCCCGAATCCGACGGCAAGACCACCATCGTGGCCAACCGGGTCGAGGGCGATCTGGCCGAACACCTGTCCCAATACGACGTGCCCTACCGGCGGGTGGTGGAAAGCACCCTGCTGCGCGACCTGCTGTCTTGGATCGTGCCGGGTCTGGTGTTCGTGGGCGTGTGGCTGTTCCTGATCCGCCGCTTCATGGACCGGCAGGGTGCCGGCGGCTTCATGAGCATCGGCAAGAGCCACGCCAAGGTCTATGTGGAGAAGGACACCGGCGTGACCTTCGCCGATGTGGCCGGCGTGGACGAAGCCAAGGCCGAGCTGCAGGAAATCGTGAGCTTTCTGAAGGACCCGAAGGGGTCCGGCCGGCTCGGTGCGCGACTGCCGCGGGGCGTGCTGCTGGTAGGTCCACCGGGCACGGGCAAGACCCTGCTGGCCAAGGCCGTGGCTGGCGAGGCGGGTGTGCCGTTCTTCAGCATATCGGGCAGCGAGTTTGTCGAGATGTTCGTGGGCGTGGGCGCAGCTCGCGTGCGCGACCTGTTCGAACAGGCGCGCACCCGGGCACCGGCCATCATCTTCATCGACGAACTCGATGCGCTGGGCCGCGCGCGCGGCGCGGCGTCTCCGATTGGTGGCCACGACGAGCGCGAGCAGACGCTGAACCAGTTGCTGGCCGAGCTGGACGGCTTTGACAGCTCCTCGGGCCTGGTGCTGCTGGCTGCCACCAACCGGCCCGAGGTGCTGGACGCGGCCCTGCTGCGCGCTGGCCGCTTCGACCGCCAGGTGCTGGTCGACCGACCTGACAAAGCGGGCCGGGTGCAGATTCTGAAAGTGCACAGCCGCAAGATCCGGCTTGCGCCCCAGCTGTCGCTGGAGCAGGTGGCCCAGCTCACCACCGGTTTCTCGGGTGCAGACCTTGCCAACCTGTGCAACGAGGCGGCGCTCGCCGCCACGCGTCGCGGCGCGCAGGACGTGTCGCTGCAGGACTTCACCACCGCTGTCGAGCGCATCGTGGCCGGCCTGGAGAAAAAGAACCGGGTGCTCAATCCGCACGAGCGCGAGGTGGTGGCCTTCCACGAGATGGGCCATGCGCTGGTGGCGATGGCGCTGCCGGGCACCGACACCGTGCACAAGGTCTCGATCATCCCGCGTGGCATCGGCGCGCTGGGCTACACCATCCAGCGTCCGACCGAAGACCGGTTTCTCCTGTCTCAGCAGGAGCTGGAAAACAAGGTCACCGTGCTGATGGGTGGCCGGGCGGCCGAGCGGCTGGTGTTCGACCAGCTGTCCACCGGCGCCGCAGACGACCTGGCCAAGGCCACCAACATCGCCCACGACATGGCTGCGCGCTACGGCATGGTCGAGTCAATCGGCTACGTGTCGCACGAATCCCAGCGCCAGCCTTTCCTCGATGTGCCCGGCCTGGTGCAGAGCGGCTGGCAAACCGGGCCGGACACCCAGCAACGCATCGACGAGGCGGTGCGAAACATCGTGATGCAGGCGTTCGAGCGGGCCACCGAACTCCTGC
>NZ_JAABRQ010000045.1 GCF_011390835.1 Hydrogenophaga sp.
TATGCAACACCTGCCCGATAGCGTTGAGGGTCCTCGACCGCCTGTGCGGCTGGGCAGGTGTCACACAAGCCTTAACTGTATGGGACGGTCGATCAGGTTACCTAACCGACTCCTCTTGGCGATGGTTCGCCCCACGACCAGCGACTGACCGCGCCGAACCGGGACTCATGGGCGCCTAAGCTCGCAGCAGCTGGCGACGCCAGATCCGCCCCGCTCAATCCCCCTGAAACCCACCGCGCCGGTAGGTCAGCACCAGGGTGTCGCGCCAGCCCAGCGTGCCGTCTTCCAGCGGCTGGATGGGGGTACTTTCGTGGATCACGCGCTCGTCATCCAGCAGAAGGACCGACCAGGGGTCGCGCAGCGTGAAGCGCTGGCCGCTGGGGCCGTTGGCTTCGAACACGCGCGTCTCGGCGCCCTTGATGCCCTGGCGACCCAGCATGAACACGGCCACGAGGTCCACGCCGTCGCGGTGCGCGCCCTCGGGCGTGGGCCGGCCGATGCCGTCTGTGGTGTCGATGCGAAACGGGTGCGCTTCCACAAACCAGGGCTGGGCGCCACGCAAGCCGCTGGCGGTTTCGCCCAGGCGAAGCAGCAGGCGCTGCCACAGGGGGTGTTTCACCACCGCCTCGGCCATGGGCTCGAACCAGCGCTGCATGCCGCCGTGCAAGGCGTTGTAGGCCAGGGGTTGCCAGTGGGGCCGGTGCGGCACTTGCGTCACGCTCTCACCGTCGACCACAAAGCAGCTGTGGCGCCGGCGCCGGTAGTGGCCGCCGTCTTTCAGGTAGGCGTCGCTGGGCAGGTCGTTCCAGCTGCTATGCAGCTGGCTGAGCTGGTCGGCCTCGGCGCTCAGCCAGTGCCGCACGTCGTCCGCGCCAAGCACTGCAAAGCCTTGGGAGCGAAGGGTCGGCACCAGGGCATCGACCGGTGTGCAGGGGGGCGCGGGTTCCAGGGGCATCATGGCCGGGCAGTGTACCGGTGCGCAGCGCGGCGGCGGGTTCGCCCACGAAGCGACCCGTTTCTGCGCTGGATCAAAACCCTGGCGAGCGCTCGCTGCGAAGCTCGGAACCTCAGTGCAAGAGGAGTCCGAAATGAACACCCTGGAATGGTCCGATGCCCTGGTGCTGGGTTTTGAACCCATGGATCTGGTGCACCGCGAATTCGTGGCCCTACTTGGGCAGGCCCAGAGAGCCACCGACGCGCAATTGCCCAGCGCCTGGTCCGAGGTCATCGACCACACTGCGCAGCGCTTCGAGCGCGAAAACCAGTGGATGCGCAAGACACACTTTACCGGCGCCACCGACCACATGCTGCAGCACCGTGTGGTGCTGAACCTGTTACGCGACGGGTTAGCCATGACCCGCCGAGGTGAGCTGTCGCCAGTGCGCGAAATGGCCCAGGAACTGGCGACCTGGTTCGTCAAGCACAACCAGTCACTGGACGCGGCCCTGGCCATGCACCTGCGAGGCCAGGCAGACAGCCCGCATCGGCGATTACCTGTTTGAAGCGCGAAGACTACAGCCCGCTGAACCCCGATTCGGGGTAAACCATGTGCGTCGAATATTCGGCGCTGGTTATATTGGTCTACACACAGGAGACCGCCATGGCCCGCGCAATGCAAGCCGGGGAGCAAGCGCACGGTGACGCCGAGCCCGCTGCCCCCACCGAAAGCCCCACCTCAGACGCCGACAACGGCACCGAGCCCCACCGGGCTTCGGTGTTCGACCTAAAGTTGGCGAATCTGAAGGCCAGCGACCCGTTCATCTGGCTGCGGCTGGGCTGGCTGGACTTCAAGCGCTGCCCGCGCATCGGCCTGTTTTACGGCTTGTGCTTTTTTGCCATGGGCCATGCACTGCTGGCCGTGTTTGAACGGGCGCCGGCCTATGTGCTGGCGCTGAGCGCAGGTTTTCTGTTGCTCGGCCCTTTCCTATGCCTCGGGCTCTATGACGCTAGCAAGGCCATGCAGACCCACAGCCACCGCCCTTCGCTGAGTGCCTCGCTCACCGCGTGGCGCCCCACCAAGGGCGCGATGGGCATTTTTGCCGGCGTGCTGCTGATCCTGGAAATGCTGTGGGGCCGCGCGTCGATGGTGGTGTTTGCAGTCTCGTTCAACAACCTGCCCGACAGCAATCTGTTGGCCCACATCTTTGCCTGGGAAAACATCGGCTTTCTCATCACCTACTCCGTGGTGGGAGCGGTCTTCGCCGGCCTGATCTTTGTCACCAGCGTCGTTTCGATTCCGATGATCATGGACCGCCAGACCGACGCCGTGTCCGCTGGCCTCACAAGCATCCGCGCCTGCCTGCAAAATCCGGGCGCGATGCTGATCTGGGGCGCACTGATCACGATTGTGATCGGCGTGTCCATGCTGCCGTGGTTCTTGGGTCTGCTGATCGCCGGACCGGTGATCGGCCACGCGACGTGGCACGCGTACCGGCACATCGTGCCCGTTGAATAGACCCCCTCGCGAGCCTCATCCTGCGGATGTGACTCGCGGCTCCGCCGTTTGGTGTGATCAGGAGTTGACGTTGACCACCAGTCGGCCGCGGACCTTGCCGGCCAAGATGTCGGGTGCCGCCGTCAAGGCCTCGGCAAGACCCACTTCTTTCGTGATGGCGCCCAGTTTCCCTCGATCCAGGTCGGTGGCGAGGCGTTGCCACGCGGCCTGGCGTTTTTCGAGCGGTGCCATCACGCTGTCAATCCCGTAGAGCGTGACACCGCGCAAGATGAAGGGTGCGACCGACGAGGGGAAGTCCATGCCCTGGGCCAGGCCGCAGGCGGCCACGGCGCCGCCGTAGCGGGTGCTGGCGCAAGCATTGGCCAGGGTGTGGCTGCCCACCGAATCCACCACGCCGATCCAGCGCTCTTTCTGCAGCGGCTTGCCCGCCGCGCTGAGGCCGGCCCGGTCCATCACCTCGGTTGCGCCCAGCCCCTTGAGGTAGTCGCTCTCTTCCAGCCGCCCGGTCGATGCCACCACGGTGTGGCCCATGGCCGCGAGCAGCGCGATCGCCACACCGCCCACGCCACCGCCCGCGCCGGTGACCAGCACCTCGCCACTGCCGGGCTTCACACCAGCCGCGTCCCAATGGCGCTGCAAGGCCATCACGCACAACATGGCGGTGTAGCCAGCGGTGCCGATGGCCATGGCCTCGCGCGCGCTCAAGGCGTCGGGCAAGGCCACCAGCCAGTCACCTTTGACGCGCGCCATCTGAGACAGCCCGCCCCAGTGGCTCTCGCCCACACCAAAGCCGTTAAGCACCACGCGGTCACCCGCTTTCCATTTTGGGTGGTCGCTGGCGGTCACCACGCCGGCGAAGTCGATCCCGGGCACCAGCGGAAAGCTGCGCACCACCGGTGCCTTACCGGTAATGGCCAGGCCATCTTTGTAGTTGATGGTGGACCACTCGACGCGCACAGTCACATCGCCGCTAGCGGGCAGCTGGGCCTCATCGAGCTCGCTCAGCTTGCAGTGGTATCCGGCGTCATCGGTCTTGTTGACCAGCAGGGCTTTGAACATGGGAGTCTCCTGAAAGGGGGGGAGGAGCGCTTTCGCGCCAAAGAATCGACAGCAGCCACCAGCCCATGAACACATTGGCCAGGGCCAGCAGCGTCAGCACGATCAGCAGGCCGCCGGTGGGTTGCAGCAAATGGAGCATCCACGCCAGCACCGATGACAAGGCGTTGAACGCCAGCATGAGCCAGAACAGAGGACGCCGCGGCTGCCAGAGGCGTGCGAAGGCGCGCTGCAAGGGGTTGTCCGTCGATGGCATGCCCTATTTTGCCGCGCATCGCAGAGCGCGGGGAGCGAGCGAAACCTCAGGCCGCAGGCTCCTGCTCCTGCAGCAGGCGCCACATCACCTTGCCGCTACCGCTTTTGGGCAAGGCCTCGACAAACTGCACCACGCGCGGCGCCTTGTAGACCGCCATGTTCTCGTGACACCAGGCGATGATGTCCTGCTCGCTGACCCGACCCCGGGCCTCGCCGCGCAACACCACCACCGCTTTCACGCTCTCGCCGCGGTAGGCGTCCTGGGTGCCGATGACACAGGCCTCAGCGATCGCCGGGTGGCGGAACATCAGCGCCTCCACCTCGGCCGGCCAGACCTTGAAGCCACTGGCGTTGATCATGCGCTTCAAGCGGTCGGTGATGAAGAAGTAGCCGTCTTCATCCACCCGCCCCAGGTCACCCGATCGGAAATAGAGCTGCCCGTCGAACATCACGAACGCTGCCTCTGTGGCGTCGGGCCGCTTCCAGTAGCCTGAGAACACCGAAGGCCCGCGCATGATGATCTCCCCCGGCTCGCCCACTGGCATTTCCTGCAGCGTGTCGGGGTTCACCACGCGCGCGTCCACGCTGACGAAGGGCACACCCAGGCACTGCTGCTTGGGCGCATCGGGCGGGTTGCTGTGCGAGGGTGCGGCGGTTTCGGTGAGGCCGTAGCCTTCGGCGTAGCGCAGGGCGTAGGCGTCCTGCAGCCGCTGCGCCACGGCCTGCGGCATCGCCGCGCCCCCACCTCCAATGTAGGCCAGGCTGGAGAGGTCATACTCGGAGAACCGGGGACTGGCCAGCAGGTCGATCACCATGGTGGGAATGTTGGTCCAGCTGGTCACGCGCCAGCTCGAGATCAGCCGCCCGGCGAGCTCGCGGTCCCACCGCGGCATGACTACGATAGTGGCACCCGCGTAGATGCCGGCGTGCATGCCGGTCACCATGCCGGTGATGTGAAACAGCGGCACTACCAGCAGCGTGACCGACTCCGCAGTGCTGTTGCCCCAGAGGCAACTCGCCATGGCGTTGTGCGCGATGCTGGCGTGAGTGTGCATACAGCCTTTGGGCAAACCGGTGGTGCCGCTGGTGTAGGGCAGCACACACAGGTCTTCGGGAGTTCGATCGTGGACGCCGGGCGCCTGAGCCGTGGCGAGCGCATCGCGCCAGTCGCTCACCTGGCCACCGGGCAACTCGGGTAGCGGGTGGCGGGTGCCGAGCCAGGTCTGCCAGGCATCGGGTACCTCGGCGGCCGGGCCCATCGCATCGCTGTAATGGCTCACCAGCACATGCCGCAGGCGCTGCTCGGCGGGCTGCTCAGCACTGGCCTTGAGCAGGTCGGGCGCGAGGTCGGCGGCGCAGATGGCAACCCGCGCATCCGGGTCTGTAATGTAGTGCTTGAGCTCTTCGGCCCGGTTCATCGGGTTCACCGGCACCACCACCGCGTTGGCGCGCAGGATGGCGTAGTACGCCACCACCCACTGCGGACAGTTCTGCATCAGCAGGATCACCCGGTCGCCGGCCTCCACACCCTGGGCCTGCAGGTGCGCCGCGACGCGCTCGGCCTGGTCGTGCAGCTCGCGGTAGCTTATCTGGCGGTCAAAAAACACCAGCGCCGGTTTGTCCGGGTAGCGCTGGGCGCTGACCACCAGGTTGAACCAGAGCGAGGTCTGCGGTGGGCGGATGCTGCGTGGCAGCCGCTTGGGCCAGAAACGGTGGTGCGCTCGCTCCGCCATCGCCTCGGGAGCATGGGCATCGGGCATGGGCTGGTCTCCTGTCGCTGTTGTTTGCGCCAGAGCATACGGCGACCCCAGCGCGAGCGAAATGCGCCCATGTCGCAGCTGAGACCTCAAGACCGCGGATCCGCCGGTGGCACGGATTCTGCGTAAGTTTTGGTACAGGCGTTCCGCACGGCGGACTGTTGTCTTGATATGCATTTTTCGCATGAAGTGCCCACGTAAACCCCGATGCGAGGGCACTTGAGGCGGGAATACAGTCTTTAAGCGGCTTCAGATCGCACCGATCTGGTGCGCCATGAACCTGTGATCCACCCTGATTCATACCAACGGAGAGAGTCGATGAGATTGAAATCAATGAAGCTGGCCCTGGCGGCTGGCGCAGCAGCCACCACCCTGATCAGCATGCCGGCCCATGCCGGCAAAGACCTTGACGCAATCAAGAAACGCGGTGAGCTGATTTGTGGCGTGAACACCGGCCTGGCCGGATTTTCCGCAGCCGACAGCCAGGGCAAGTGGAGCGGCATGGACGTTGACGTCTGCCGTGCCGTGGCCGCGGCTATTCTGAGTGACGCCAACAAGGTGCGCTTCGTGCCCCTGACGGCCCAGCAGCGCTTCACCGCCCTGCAGTCCGGCGAGGTCGACATGCTGGCACGCAACACCACCTGGACGCTGACCCGCGACGCGTCGCTGGGCCTGAGCTTCACCGGCGTGAACTTTTACGACGGCCAGGCTTTCATGGTGCCCAAAAAGCTCAACGTCAACAGCGCCAAGAAGCTCAAGGGCGCCACCGTGTGCGTGCAGTCCGGCACCACAACCGAGCTGAACCTGAGCGACTACTCGCGCGCCAACAAGCTCGACCTCAAACCCATCGTGTTTGAGAAAGTGGAGGCCGCCACCGCTGCCTACGTGGCTGGCCGTTGCCAGGCCTACACCACCGACGCCTCGGGCCTGGCCTCGATCCGTGCCAAGGAAACCACCAACCCGGCCGATCACGTGATCCTGCCCGAGCTGGTGTCCAAGGAGCCGCTGGGCCCGGTGGTCCGCCGTGGCGACGACGATTTCTTCGCCATCGTGAAATGGGTGGGTTATGCCCTGATCGAAGCCGAAGACTACGGCGTCACCCAGGCCAATGCCGACTCCATGAAGAGCAGCACCAATCCCAACATCATGCGTCTGGTGGGTGCGGGCACCGAAGACACGGGCAAGTTCCTGGGTCTGGACAAGGAATGGGCGCTGCGGGCCATCAAGGCAGTTGGCAACTACGGCGAGCAGTTTGAGCGCCATGTCGGCCCCAAGACCGCCATTGGCCTGCCGCGTGGCATGAACAACCTGTGGAGCAACGGCGGCCTGATGTACGCCCCGCCTGTCCGCTAGAAACGGCACCTCCGATCCTCGTCTGACTGCTGATGTTGGCCAGTCGGCGAGGGTCTTTCGCATCCCAAGCAGGCCTTGTACACAGATATGTCCAAGGCCTGTTTTGCACCCCTCTCCGTTTTCTCCGTCCCCCCGATCGTGAGGCCGCATTGAACCAACAACCGCCCCCTCCCAAACGAGCGTGGTCGCTCAACAGTCGCGCAACCCGCGGCATCATCTTTCAGGTCGTGACTCTCGCGCTGGTTGCGGCTGGCGTCTGGTTTCTCTGGCACAACATGCAGGAGAACATGCGCATCCGCGGCATCGAAAGCGGCTGGGATTTCCTGGGCTCTACCGCTGGCTTCGACATTGGTGAAACCCTGATCGAGTACCAGCCCAGCGAAAGCTACGGCAAAGCGATCTGGGTGGGCGTGCTCAACACCCTCAAGGTGGCCGTGATCGGCATCGTGCTGACCACGCTGGTGGGCGTGCTGATTGGCGTGGGTCGTTTCTCGCGCAACGCGCTGGTGCGTGGCCTGTGCTATGGCTATGTGGAGCTGTTCCGCAACGTGCCCATCCTGCTGCAGCTGCTCATGTGGTACCTGATCTTCATCGAGGTGCTGCCGCCCTCCAACGAGGCCTGGAACCTGGCCGACCTGTTCTTTCTGAGCAAGGGCGGCCTCTCGCTTCCTTTTCCCACCGAAGGTGTGGGGCATGTGCTGGCCGGTGCCGCCATCGGTCTGGTCGGCGCCTGGTTCTGGCGCGACAGGAAGCAGAAGCACTTTGAACTCACCGGACAGGACAGCAACCGGATCTGGGGCCCAGCCGCGTTGGTTCTGGTCTTCGCCGTGGCGGGATGGGCGGTGGCTGGCATGCCCATGACATGGAATGTGCCCGAGCAACTCGTCTTCATGGTGGACGGTGGCGTGGCCGCAACGCCCGAATTCATGGCGGTGCTGATCGGGTTGACGATTTACACCGCCGCATTCATCGCCGAAGTGGTGCGCAGCGGCATCCAGTCGGTCAGCGCAGGCCAGGTGGAAGCGGCGTCGGCGCTCGGGCTGAATCAGAAACAGAGCATGAACCTGGTGGTGCTGCCGCAGGCCTTGCGCGTGATCATTCCGCCGATGACCAACCAGTACCTCAACCTGACGAAAAACTCGTCACTGGCGGTGGCCGTAGGCTACCCCGACGTGGTGTCGATTGCCAACACCACCATCAACCAGAGTGGTCGCGCGGTGGAGTGCATCGCCATCATCATGCTGGTGTACCTGACGACGTCGCTGTCCACCTCGGCCTTCATGAACTGGTACAACCAGCGCATGGCCATCAAGGAGCGTTGAAGCCATGGCCGACACCTTCTCCCCCATCGCCCCCCGTCCGTCGCCGGTCAAAGTCACCGGGGTGGTGCCCTGGGTACGGCGCAACCTGTTCAACGACTGGCGCAGCTCGCTCACCACCCTCTTCGTCATCGGCCTGGTGCTCTACGTGCTGCCGAGCCTGGCCAACTGGAGCATCTTTAATTCGGTCGTTCGCGCCGACGCGGATGCCTGTCAGGCGGCACGCGGCACCGGCGCCTGCTGGGGCGTGGTGACCGAAAAGTACCGGCTCATTCTGTTCGGGCGTTTCCCGTACGAAGAGCACTGGCGTCCGCTGCTGGCCACGTCCATCATGATCGGCGCCCTGGTGTTGAGCTGCATGCGCTACTTCTGGAAGCCGTGGCTGGCCATCATGTGGGTCGGCGTGCTAACCGTGTTTTTCACCCTCATGGGCGGCGGCGTTCTGGGCCTGGAGCCGGTGCGCACCGACGTCTGGGGTGGCCTGCCACTGACCGTCATGCTGGCCACTCTCTCCATCTTCCTGGCGTTCCCGATTTCGATCATGGTGGCACTGGGCCGGCGCAGCAACCTGCCCGCCATCCGCTCGGTCTGCATCGTTTACATCGAGCTGATCCGAGGCGTGCCGCTGATCTCGGTGCTCTTCATGGCCTCGTTCATGTTCCCGCTGTTCATGCCGCAAGGCGTGACGATCGACGTGCTGGTGCGTGTGGTGGCTGGCATCACACTGTTTGCCGCCGCCTACATGGCGGAAATCATCCGGGGCGGCTTGCAGGCCTTGCCCAAGGGTCAGCTCGAAGCGGCTGACACGCTGGGCCTGTCCTACTGGCAGACGCAGCGCAAGATCGTGTTGCCACAGGCCCTGGCCATGACGGTACCCAGCATGATGGGCAACTTCATCTCCATCTTCAAGGACACCTCGCTGGTGTTCATCGTCTCGCTCTACGAGCTGGTAGGTGCCATGTCACTGGCACTCAACTCCGACGTGAACTGGCGCCCCTTCAAGATCGAGGCCTACCTGTTCATCACCTTCATCTACTTCATCTTCTGCATTTCTATGTCTCGCTACAGCCTGTGGGTTGAGAAGCAACTCTCGGCCAGCAAGGCACGCTAAGGATCGATCACCATGCCCCAAGAATCCATCATCAAGTTCGACAAGGTCAACAAGTGGTACGGCAACGATTTCCACGTTCTGCGCGACATCGACCTCGACGTCGCCAAGGGAGAACGTATCGTGGTCTGCGGGCCGTCCGGCTCGGGCAAATCCACCTTGATCCGATGCATCAACCGCCTCGAAGAGCACCAGCAAGGCCACCTCACGGTCGACGGCATCGAACTCACCGACGACGTGAAAGCCATCGACAAGGTGCGCAAGAACGTCGGCATGGTGTTTCAACAATTCAACCTGTTCCCCCACCTCACGGTGTTGGAAAACCTCACGCTCTCGCCCATGTGGGTCGGCAAGATGCCGAAGAAGGAAGCTGAGGAGCGAGCCATGCAGCAGCTCGAGCGCGTGCGGATCGCGGAGCAGGCGGCCAAGTATCCGCTGCAACTCTCGGGCGGCCAGCAACAGCGGGTGGCCATCGCGCGTGCACTGTGCCTGACGCCCAAGATCATGCTGTTCGACGAGCCCACCTCGGCGCTCGACCCGGAAATGATCAAGGAAGTGCTGGACGTGATGGTGGAAATGGCGGACCAGGGCATCACCATGATTTGCGTCACGCACGAGATGGGCTTTGCCAAAGCTGTGGCCGATCGCGTGATCTTCATGGATCAGGGACAGATCGTGGAGGAGAACACGCCCGAAGCGTTCTTCAACAACCCGCAGAACGAACGCAGCAAGGACTTTCTGTCCAAGATCCTCGGCCATTGACGCGCTGCGCGGCAAGACCCGCGCTCGCACGCGGATGGGCTGGGCTGCCACAATCGTGTCCAGCACCATGCCATTCCAGCCCTGCCTCACTTTGACCGCGTCCCGCCGACTCGGATCTCGCCTGGGCAACGCCCTCGGCATGGTCCTGCTCCTGGCATGGGGCCAGGCGGTGGCCTTCGACCTGCAGGGCCACCGGGGTGCGCGAGGTCTGGCTCCAGAGAACACACTGGCCGGCTTCGAGCAGGCGCTGGCGCTGGGTGTGAGCACGCTGGAGCTGGATGTGGTGATCAGCGCCGACGGCATACCAATGATCTCGCACGACCCGATGCTCAATCCGGACATCACGCGCGATGCAAGTGGACGCTGGCTGCAGGAGCGCAACCAGGCCATCCACCAGCTCACCGCGCTGGAGCTGCAAGCCTGGGATGTGGGTCGTATCAACCCGCTCAGCCGCTACGCGCGCGATTTTGCCGATCAGGTGCCGCGCGACGGCGAGCGCATACCCACCCTCGCCGACCTGTTCGAGCGGGTACGCCAGCTCGGCGCCGATCGCGTTCGCTTCAATATCGAGACCAAGCTGCGGCCCGACAGTCCCGTGCCCTCGGCCACGCCCGAGGCGTTCGTGCGCGCCATCGTCGAGGTAGTGCGTGCCCACGGTATGGAGCGCCGCGTCAACCTGCAGAGCTTCGACTGGCGCACGTTGCAGATCGCGCAGCAGCTCGAGCCCGAAATTCCCACCGCCTACCTCACTGCCCAGCTGCCGCGATTCGACACCGTGAGCAATGGCGAGTGGACACTGGGCCTCAAACGAGACAACTTTGAGAGCACGCCCGACCAGGTCGCCAGCGCAGGCGGCAAGATCTGGTCACCGCACCACAGCAACCTCAGCCAGACCGCGCTGCGGCGGGCGCGTGAACTTCGGCTGCGCGTGATTCCCTGGACCGTCAACGAGGCCGCCGACATGGAGCGGCTGATGGACTGGGGGGTGGACGGCCTGATCACCGACCGACCCGACCGCTTGCGCGCGGTGATGCAGCAACGCGACATGGCGCTGCCTGCAGCCACGTTGCCTCTGACACCGCTGCGTTCGGTGCAAATCCTGGATCGTTGAGGTCACCTGGCTTCCGTGCAGCCACGTCGGTGGGACTCGGGTGTAAGTTCTGACGGCGCAGCGCGACCCAGGCTCCATGCCACTGGAGAAGCCCATGAACCGCGTCCATCACCCCCTGCTTTTCGCCAGCCTCGCGCTGATGTCCCTGACCGCCCCCGCGGGCACTTGCGAAGTGACGGCGGGGGCGCGACCGCCGGCGGTGGTCGAGCTCTATACCTCACAAGGCTGCAGCTCCTGCCCGCCCGCCGACCGTTGGCTCTCGGGCCTGAAGAATCAGCCGGGCGTGATCGCGCTGGGTTTCCATGTGAACTACTGGAACCACCTGGGCTGGAAGGACCCGTTTGCCACGCCGCAGACCACCGAGCGGCAGCGCCAGATCAAGGAAGCGATTCGCGGCAAATACGTCTACACGCCGCAGGTGGTGCTCAACGGCGAAGACCACCGGGGGTGGCGCGGCCAACGTGCTGATCAGCTGGCTGCCCTGCCCGCTCCGGATGTGCCCAGCCTGCGCCTGGTGCGCGAAGGTCAGCAGGTGACGGCACAGATCGGCGCGGGCAAAGGCACGGCCAACCTGGGTGGCTACTGGGCGGTGCTGCAGGACGATCAGAAGAGCGAAGTCACGCGGGGCGAAAACGCTGGGGAGACCTTGCGCAACGACCACGTGGTGCGGCTCTACCAACCGGTGCCACCCTGGGCCGCCAACCAGGCCAAACAACACACGCTGAGCCTGAGCGGGGCCACCGGTCAGCGGGTGGTGTTTGTCGTGACGCAGGCCGATGGTTTGAAACCGTTGCAGGCGGCCGCGCTCAGCTGCGGCGGCTGAGCCTTCAGCTTCGTCAGCCTTCGCGCTCGCGCCACACCAGCCAGGCCCAGACCCCTGCCAAAGCCAGGTAGTTCGCCCAGAGAAAGCCCGGTCGGTTCCAGGCGACACCGTCGAATCCCCAGTAGGTCAGCGGGTAGAGCACGGGTGAAGGAAAAAACTCGGCCGAATGGGTGAACACATCGATCACGACATGCGACCACCAGCCCAGCAGCGGCCA
>NZ_JAABRQ010000046.1 GCF_011390835.1 Hydrogenophaga sp.
CTCGCCCCAGCGCTCCACGCCTTTTTGCAAGCCCTCCAGCCGCTTGGTGAGTCGGCGCACGATGGGGTAGGCGCCCAGCGCCACCGCCAGGGCCACCAGGCCAAGCAACCAGGCAAAACCCATCGGTGACTGCAGCCAGGATTGCGTTCGGCGCGTCGGGAGTGTGTCCGAGGACGGGCGATTGCGACGTGGCAGGTTGATGTAAAGCGTCTGCCCGTCTTTCATCGTCACCTGAAACTCCAGCCCCTCACCCGGCAGCCGCACGGCTCGGGCTGGGGCCTGGCCCACCACCTCGCCTGCGCTGTTGCGCAGCACGATTTCGCGTTCGGTGCGGTTGTTGGCCTGCTCGCGCTGCGTGTCCAGCGCCACCTGCCACAACCATCCCACCACCAGCGCCAGCAAACCCACCGCCACCACAATGGCCAGCCAGATGCGAAGGTAAAGCCGTTGGCCAAGCAAGCGTTTCATGCCAAGTTCCCACGGTGGCAGGCGGGCCGAGCGCTGCCAAGTGGAAGGGAAGTCTCTCCAAGGGCACCGCGGAACCGGCTTCGCCGGGCCGCCAGTGCCGCCCCCTGGGGGGTGACGCCGCAGGCGGCGCGGGGGGGGTCAATCCTGCTGTTTCGCAAACACATACCCCACACCACGCACCGTGAGGATGCGCTTGGGTTCCTTGCTGTCGGCCTCGATGGCGTTGCGGATGCGACCGATGTGCACGTCGATGCTGCGGTCAAACGCCTCCAGCTCGCGCCCGCGCACCGCCTCCATGATCTGGTCGCGCGTGAGCACCCGCCCGGCGCGCTCGGCCATGGCCACCAGCAAGTCAAACTGGTAGGACGTGAGCTCACAAGCCTGCTCGCCCACCTGCACCGTGCGGGCATCGCGGTCGATTTCCAGCGAGCCAAAGCGCAACACCGGCGTGCTGCGGCTCACCGAGGTCGCGCTGCCTTCGCCGCGACGGCGCAACACGGCGCGAACGCGTGCCAGCAGTTCGCGCGGTTCAAACGGTTTGGGCAAGTAGTCGTCGGCGCCCAACTCCAGGCCGATGATGCGGTCCATCGGATCGCCCTTGGCGGTGAGCATGATCACCGGCACCCGACCCAGGCTGCCTGGCAGCGCGCGGATGCGCCGGCACACCTCCAGCCCGTCGATGCCGGGCATCATGAGATCCAGCACCACCAGCTCGGGCATCACCAGTTGCAACTGCTCCAGGCCTTGCTCGCCGTCGGGCGCGTGGGTCACCACGAAACCCGATTGGCCGAGGTACTCCACCACCATCTGGGCCAGGCGGCTATCGTCTTCAATCATCAGCAAGGACAATGGGGCAGAAGTCATGGTTTCAGTGTAGCGGGCTGGGAAGAAGCAGATCATCGTGACCGGCGCTGGTGAACCGGGCTTGTGTTGCACGTAAAGTTGGGTGAAGTTCCCACCTGACCTTCCCCATGACCACCCCCGCTGCACCACCCGCCGCTGCCAGTTTCGACGCTGTGCTGAGCCGACTGGCCGCGACGTACCCGGACAAGCCCCTGCTGTGCTGGTTGGCTGCACCAACCTCGGCCGCTGACTGGGCGGCGCTCACGGGCATCAGGCTGCAACAACGCGTGAGCCAAGCGCAGCACTGGCTGACACACAGCGCTGGTGTGGTGCCCGGCGAACGGGTGGCCTGGCTGGGCTTGAATCACCCGGCGCAGGTTGTGCTGTTGCTGGCGTTGGCCCGGCTGGACGCCATGCTGGTGCCGCTGAACCACCGCCTTTCGCCCGCCGAATGGGCCAACGTGCTGCGCGACTGCAGGCCACAGACTTTGCTCCACGACGAGCATTTTGGCGAGCAAGGCCAGGCCTTGGCGCGCACGCTGATGCAGGACGCAGGCCTGAAGCTCCAGGCCTGGTCGGTCAACGCGTTGCTCGACAACCCTGCGCCAGCATGGCCGGCCAAGCCCGCCGCCGAGGTCTCTCGCCCCGACTCACCGCTGCTGCTGGTCTACACCTCCGGCACCACCGGCGAGCCCAAGGGCGCGGTGCACACCCAGGCCCACCTGCTGGCCAACATGGCAATCGCCGCCGATGTGCAGCGGCTGAGGCCGGATGATCGCGTGCTCACCGTGTTGCCGCTGTTCCATGTGGGAGGCCTTTGCATCCAGACGCTGCCCGCCCTTGGCGTGGGCGCGACGGTGCACCTGTGCAGCCGGTTCGAGGCCGCCGCCACGCTGGCCAGCATCGCCCACGAGCGCATCACCCTCACCCTGCAGGTGCCCGCCACGCTGCAGGCGCTGACACAGCATGCTGACTGGCCACATGCTGATCTCTCCAGCCTGCGCGCCATCTGGGCCGGCTCCAGCCTGCTGCCCGCGCCCACGCTGGAGGCCGTTCACGAACGCGGCGTACCGGTGTGCAACGTCTACGGCAGCACCGAGACCGGCCCGTTTTCAATCGCCTTGGCGCCGGAGCATGCGCACAGCCACCTGGGCTCGTGCGGCTGGCCGGCGCCAGGCGTCAGCGTGAAGCTGTGTGATGCTCGCGGCGAATCAGTCGCGGCGGGGCAGGTCGGCGAGATCTGTCTGCGCGCGCCCAATGTCGTGCAACGCTACTGGCCCGACCGCGCTGCGGTTGATGCTGACGGCTATTTCCACTCGGGCGACCTGGCCAGCCAAGCGGTCGACGGCAGCTTCACCATCGTCGGCCGCTCCAAAGACATGATTATTTCCGGCGGCGAAAACATCTACCCCGCCGAGATCGAAAACCTGCTGCTGCAACACCCCTGGGTACGCGAATGCGCCGTGGTCGCCCAGGACGACGCGCGCTGGGGTGAAGTGGCGGTGGCGGTGGTGGTGCTGGATGCAGTGGCTGGCGATACCTGGGAGCAGGCGCTGCAATCCCACCTTCAAGACCGCCTCGCGCGCTACAAATGGCCGCGACGTTGGCAGCGGCTGCACAGCTTGCCCCGCACCGCCCTGGGCAAGGTTCAGAAAGCTGCGCTCAGGACTCAGCTGGCGGCTGGGCTGGTGCCGAACCCACCGGACGATCTGCCTCGGGCGTGAGCCGGGTCGCCAGCCACACCAGCAGCAGCACCGGCAATCCAAGGAATGCGGTGGCGGTGAAGAAAGTGGCGTAGTCGTAGGCGTCGACAAACGCCCCCGAAAAACCAGCCAGCCACTTGGGTGCCAGCAGCATCATGGAGCTGAACAGCGCGTATTGCGTAGCTGAGTACTTCACGTTGGTCAGGCTAGAGAGGTAGGCAATGAACGCGGCCGAGGCCACGCCCGCACTCAGATTGTCGGCCGAGATCACCGCGATCAGCGCGGTCACGTCGTGCCCGTGCCCAGCCAGCCACGCAAACAGCAGGTTGCTCGCCGCCGACAACACGGCGCCCAGCATCAGCACCCGCATAACGCCCCAGCGCAAGGACATGGCGCCGCCCAGGAAAGCGCCCACCAAAGTCATCACGATGCCGTAGACCTTGGTCACCGCGGCCACCTCGTCCTTGGTGTAGCCCATGTCCACATAAAACGGGTTGGCCATGATGCCCATCACCACATCGCTGATGCGGTAGACCCCGATCAGTGCCAGGATCAGCAGCGCCTGCTTGCCGTAGCGCTTCAGAAAATCGGCGAACGGTTCGACCAGTGCGGTCTTCAGCCACTCGGCCGCATCTCGCGCGGGCGGCAGCTCCACCCGGGCGGGCTCTCGGGTGAACAGCACGGTGAGCACCCCCACCAGCATGCTGACCGCCATCACCAGGTAGGCCGTGGTCCACGCCGCCTGCTGATACAGCACGCCCGGCACGGCGACAGCGGCGGGCACCACGGGCGCGATCTCGGCCCGCGCCGCGATCCACAGCACCCCGGCGCCCGCCCAGATCATGGCCACGCGGTAGCCGGTCTGGTAGGTAGCGGCCAGTGCACCCTGGTGTCGCACGTCGGCAGATTCGATGCGGAAGGCGTCGAGCGCAATGTCCTGCGTGGCCGACGCAAACGCCACCGCCAGCGCACACCACACCACCAAGGTCAGCTCGGTGCGAGGATCCGCCAACGCCATGCCGACCAGCGCGGCCATGATGGCGAACTGGGACACCAGCAACCAGCTGCGCCGCCGCCCGAGTGCTCGGGTCAGCAGCGGGATGGGCAGCCGGTCGACCAAGGGCGCCCAGCACCATTTGAAGCCGTAAGCCAGCCCGACCCAGCTCAGGTAGCCGATGGTGGCGCGGTCCAGCCCCGCTTCGCGCAGCCGGAAACTCAGCGTGCCCAGCACGAGCAGCAGTGGCAAGCCGGCAGAAAAGCCCAGCGCCAGCATGCGCAGACTGGCCGGCTCCAGGTACACCCGCAGCGTCTCCCCCCAGCTCGGACGCTGGGGAGGAGCTTCGGTGAGCGAGGTTGCGGCGGAAGTATCAGGCGGCATGGCGGTGGTGGTTGGTGCCGTGCCGTGCAGCGCACGCCGGCTTTGTCTATTATTCCTGCATGTGCCTGCTCTGCGATTTCAAAGCCTCTGTTGCCGTTTCAACTGCGCCCCGCGAAGGTGTGTGGCAAGCGCGGCGAGCGTTTGCGCTGGCCGGAGCCGCCGCTGCGGGCTTCGCTGCCCTGCCAGCGGCGGCTCAAGTCGACGTGGGCAGATCTTCGTCGGTGCGCAAGCTGGTGCCTGCAGGCGAGCTGGAAGGCGCAGCCGCCCAGCAATACGATCAGATGATGGCCGAGGCTCGCCAGCAGCGCGTGCTCATGCCCGACGGTCACCCGCAGGTGCGCCGCTTGCGCGCCATGGCCAACAAGTTGATTCCCCACACCACGCCGTGGAACGACCGCGCGCAGGACTGGCGCTGGGAAGTCAACCTGATCAACAGCCCGCAGATCAATGCCTTCTGCATGCCGGGCGGCAAGATTGCGTTCTACACCGGCATCCTCGACAAGCTTCAGCTTGACGAGGATGAAGCCGGCATGATCATGGGCCACGAAATGGCCCATGCCCTGCGCGAACACGCCCGCGAACGACTGGCCAAAACCCAGGCTACCGGCATGGGGCTGGGCATCCTCTCGCAGTTGCTGGGCCTGGGTGATCTGGGCAATGTGGCGGCCAATCTCGGCACCCAGCTGCTCAGCCTGCGCTTCAGCCGCGACGACGAGACCGAAGCCGACCTGGTGGGCCTGGAGCTGGCCGCGCGCGCGGCCTACCGGCCAAACGCCAGCGTCAGCCTCTGGCAGAAAATGGCCCAGGCCACCGGTGGCGGCGGTCCAGGCTTTCTCTCCACCCATCCCACCGGCCCCGACCGCATCCGCCAACTGCAGGCCAATGTACCCAAAGTGCAGCGCTTGTATGAGCAGGCGCGGCGCGGCTGACGCCCAGTTGTGCCTCAGCTGCCTTGCACGTACGGGTTGCTCGACCGCTCCTCGCCAAACGTACTCTCCGGCCCGTGCCCCGGGATGAACACCGTGTGGTCCCCCATGGGCCAAAGGCGCTCTTTGATGCTGCTGATGAGCTGCGCGTGATTGCCTTGCGGGAAATCGGTGCGGCCTATGCTGCCGGCGAACAGCACATCGCCCACAAACGCGCGCTTTGCCTCGGCTGAATGAAACACCACATGACCTGGGGTGTGACCCGGGCAGTGGCGCACCTGCAGCGTGCAGTGTCCGATCTGCACTGTGTCGCCGTCGGCCAGCCAGCGCGTGGGCGTGAAGTGCCCGGCGGGCGGAAAGCCGAACATGGCGCTTTGCTGCGGCAGGCCATCGATCCAGAACTGATCGCCGGGATGTGGACCGATGATGGGCAGGCTCAGGCGATCGGCCAGCTCGGCGGTACCTCCCGCGTGGTCGATGTGGGCGTGGGTGAGCCAGATGGCCTTGAGGTTCAACCCCAGGCGTTTCACCTCGGCCAGCAATCGGTCCAAGTCGCCACCCGGGTCGATGATGGCGGCCTCCTGAGTGTCAGAGCACCAGACGATGGAACAGTTTTGCGCGAACGCGGTAACGGGGACGGTGAGGTATTTCAGCATGGCGGTATCCGGAGGCCCGCACTGTAACCCGGCTCAGGCCTCCGAGCCGCCCCCGGCTCCCTCTCACGCGATGGGATCGTCCCTCAGGCGGCGCGCACCATGGGCGAATCGTTGCCCGGGAGCAGCATCTGACGGTGCAGCCCCCAGTGCTCCACCGCGGCATTGAGCACGAAGGACTCGCCGTCCGCCACCTCACCGTCGGCCTCCGCGATCTGCACGCAGATGTGCAACACGCGCTGGCGCAAAGCCGGCAAGGTGATTTGCGCCATGAGCTGGGTCATCTCGCGCTCGTCCAGCGGGCAGTCGTGTGACCAGCCCGACGGTGGATTGTTGAGCGCTTCGCGGCAGAACTCGCGCATCACGTCGTACATCTCATCGCGCGGGAGGTCGAGCTGTTCGTGCACGTTCATGCTGTCGAGCAGCGCGAGCTCGTCGTGGCCAATTTCGCCGTCAGCCACCAGGGCCAATGCGACAACTTGCGCGGCAACTTGCGGGCTGTTGATTTCAAAGCTCTGCATGAATGTCTCCTGAAAAGTCCCCGCCAAGGGGGATGGTCTGCACAGGACGAGGCGGGCGCTGTTCGCTCGCTGCGCCGCGGATCACTTGGCATTTGCACCTTAGGTGGGCACCCTCAGCAGGCCAAGCAGGCTGACGCGAAAAGTGACTTCGAAAAATCGGGAGAGACTGCTTCCATCAGGCCAGGGAAAAGATGGTGACAACAATCAAATGCAGTTTTATTCGATGTTTTCGTTCGCGAGCTGCTGCTTTTTCAACAACATGGTGTCGCGCACATTGCGAACTCCGAAACATCACCTGGAGTTCACATGGACATGCAATTCCGCTCTCCCGACCCCGAAGGCGCGCTCTGGCATCAACGCTCCCTGGCGCGCATGCGCCGCGCGCTTCGCCGTTTGCACGGCGCTGTGGCGCAAGTGTGTGTGCAGCTGGAAGACATCAACGGGCCCGACGGCGGCGTGGACAAGCGCTGCCGGGTCGAGGTCGCGGTGCCTGGCCAGGAGCCGGTAGCCGTCACGGCCACCGCACGCTCGTGGCAAGCCTCGATCGACGCCGCAGCCACGGTACTGCGTCAGCGCCTGATCAGCCGCACTGCCCGCACAGCCAAGGGGGAACTCGCTGCATCGCCCCCACGGTCAGACCGACCAAACCACGCCGCACGCGCACCACTGCGACTGCAGTCAACCGGGTGACACCTTCACGGCAGACAGAACCTCTCCAGAGCCTTTGCCTGCAGAACCCTCGCGAGCACGCGAGATCTGACGCCCACGGCGTCTAGCCAGCGAGACCAAAAGCCTGCTGGGCGCAGCTAACGCCGTGCCGCGCTCACCCAGCCCGATCTCACCCGCGCCGCAACACTTCGGCCTCGGGCCGCTTGAGCAGCGCCTTGAGCCAGGGTGGTTCGAAGTGGCGCTGCACCGTGATCGCGTAAAAACTTTCTTGCAAATCGGGCACCACGGCGTACTCCACCAGCGCGCCACTTTTCAGCTCGTCCTGCACCACCACCGTGGGCAGCAGAGCCACGCCACCCGAGTCGCGAGCCAGCAAGCGCAGCAGTGCCATGTCATCGACCTCGGCGCGCAAGGTGTAGCGGATGCCAAGCTGATCACACAGCAGATCGAAGCCCGCGCGGATGTCGCTGTCGCGCCCAGGCAGAAGCAGCGGCACCCCGCTCAGATCAGCGGGAAATCGAAAGGCCCGCCGGCCCTTGCGCGGCGGGCCGACCAGGCTGATCGGCTGGCGCGCGATGCGCCGGCAGCGCCAAGGCTCGTCGGCACTGCTGTGCACCCGCTGGTTCGACAGCACGAGATCCACCGTGTGCACCCTCAGCCGGGCCAGCAGCTCGGGCAGGCTGCCAGATTTCAGCACCAGTTCCACGTCGTTTCGGACCAGCAGCGGCGAGAGAAAGTTTTCCTGGAAGTTGCGTGACAGCGTGGCCACTGCACCGATGCGCATCACCTCGCGCTCCAACCGGCGCCCGTCTCGCAGCAGCGCCATGAGCTCAGTGCCCGAGGTGAAGATGGATTCGGCGTAGCTCAGCGCCAGCTGGCCGGCCTCGGTCAGCACCAGCGCTCGACCCTGGCGTTCAAACAGCGCCTGGCCGAGCTGCTCCTCCAGCTGCTTGATCTGGGTGGATAGCGCCGATTGCGACACATGCAGACGCGCAGCGGCGCGGGTGAGGTTGCCCTCTTTGGCAACCGCCCAGAAATAGTGCAGGTGGTGGTAGTTGAGGCGTTGCATGGCACTTATCGTTCTTTATTAATGAACGTTTTATCAACAACAATGAATTTTACGCAAGAAAGATTCATGGGCACAGTCTCGATATCACGTTTTTCTCCCAGCTGGCAACGCTGCGATCCCGAAACCACCCGGCACTGCCCCCCCCGCTCTCATGAACCCAGATCCTTTTCCCACGCTGCCCATTGCCCAGGCGTTGCTGTTGCTTGCTCCCTTCGCCACGCTGATCCTGGCGGCCCTCGCGGCAGCCCGCAGCGCTTCGCCGGCCTGGGGTCTGGCGCGCGGCGCCAGCTCGGCTGCGCTGCTGTTCAGCCTGGCGAATGCGCTGATGCTGCTGTTTGCACCGGCTGGTCAGGCCTGGGGCTTGCGCATCGACGCCATCGGCGCCACCGTGCTGCTGCTGGTGAGCTTTGTCGGCTGGTGCATCGTGCGCTACTCGCAGACTTACCTGAATGCGGAGCGCGGCGAAGCGCGCTATGTGGCTTGGCTACTGACCACCCTGGCAGCGGTGCTGGTGGTCGTCACCAGCAATCA
>NZ_JAABRQ010000047.1 GCF_011390835.1 Hydrogenophaga sp.
GGATCACAAGCTCAGCCATCGCCAGTTTGAAAACCTGCTGCGCGAAAACTTCATCAATGTGCGCCGGTTGCGCGAATGGCGCGACATCCACACCCAGCTGCACACGGTGGTGGCCGAGCACAAGTGGGTCCTCAACACGAAGCCAGCCAGCTACGACCAGCTCCATCTGTCCATGCTGGCCGGTCTGCTGGGCAACATCGGGCAGAAGTCTGAGGCGGAGGACTGGTACCTCGGTGCGCGAGGCATCAAGTTTTACCGCCACCCCGGCGCCAACCTGAGCAAGAAGCCTGGGCGCTGGATCGTCTGCGCCGAGCTGGTGGAGACCACGCGCCTGTTTGGCCGAGGCATCGCGGCCATCGATCCGTTGTGGCTGGAGCAGGTGGGGCCGCACCTGATCAAGAAGCAGTTGCTCGACCCGCACTGGGAGAAAAAGGCCGCTCAGGTCACGGCACTGGAGCGCGCCACGTTGTACGGCCTGGTGGTCTATTTCAACCGGCGCACGGATTACGGGCGGGTCGATCCAGCCGGCGCGCGCGAGATTTTCATTCGCGAAGCACTGGTGGCCGGTGAGTGGGAGACGCGCCTGCCTTTCCTGGCCGCGAATCAGAGGCTGGTCAAACAGGTGATGGAGCTGGAGCACAAAGCTCGCCGGCAGGATGTGCTGGTCGATGACGAGCTGATCTTTGCGTTCTACGACGCGCAGATTCCCGCAGAGGTGCACGGCGGCGCGAGCTTTGAGCGCTGGTACAAGGATGCCCAACGACTCAACCCCAAGTTGTTGTGGCTCAGCAAAGAAGAGCTGATGCGCCACGAGGCGGCTGGTATCACCACTCAGGCCTTTCCCAAGACGCTGCGCCTGGGGGGCGTGGACTGCGCCTGCACCTACCTGCACGAGCCTGGCGATGCGCGCGATGGGCTGTCGGTCGCGGTTCCGATTTTTGCCCTGAACCAGGTCAGCGAGGAGCGATGCGAATGGCTGGTGCCCGGCATGCTGAAAGACAAGGTGCTCGCCCTGCTCAAGACGCTGCACCAGCGGCCGCGCTCGCGGCTGGTGCCCCTGCCGGCCACGGCCGAGCGTTTCACTACCGCCCTGAGCGATCCGGCGGTGTTTGGTGCGGGCAGCCTGATGGACGCGCTGCTGAAGCTGGTGCGCGAAGCCACCCAGCT
This sequence comes from Hydrogenophaga sp., assembly GCF_011390835.1. Taxonomy (GTDB): domain Bacteria; phylum Pseudomonadota; class Gammaproteobacteria; order Burkholderiales; family Burkholderiaceae_C; genus Hydrogenophaga. The sequence continues at coordinate 1,168 of NZ_JAABRQ010000047.1, forward strand.
GGACATTGCCCGCAACGACATCAAGGTGGACATGGTGGCGGCCCACCACTTCATGCACCTGCGGGTGGTGGACGAGCATGGCCGCCAGCTGGGTCAGGGCCGCAGCCTCGGTGCCCTCAAGGCCGAGCTGGGTGGCCAGGCGAGGGGCGCGTTCCAGGCGCTGGCGGCGATCAAGCTGGACCAGCTGCGCCCGGCACCGAGCCCACCCGCAGCGCCATCCCGGGCAACGCGAGACCCGGGCCAGCGGGTTAAGCATGTTGCCAACCCGCCAGCGAGCGCGGCCGGACAACGGCACACGCGCTGGGATTTTGGCGAGTTGCCCGAGCTGATGGAGATTCGCAAGGGTGATCAGACGCTGATTGGCTTTCCGGCGCTGATCGATGGCGGTGATGCGGTGAGCATCGAGGTTTTCGACGAACCAGAGGTGGCGGCAGCCCGCCACCGCGAAGGCTTGCGCCGCCTGTTTGCGCTGCAGATCCGGGATGCCCTGAAGTACCTGGAGAAAAACCTGCCGGGCCTGCAGACCATGGCGGTGGCCTACATGCAGGTGGGCAAGGCCGATGGCGGTTCAGGTGGTGGCACACAGGAAGAAATCCGTGACCAGATCATCGAGCTGGCGCTGGATCGCGCCTTTCTGATCGAACCGCTGCCAGCCGATGAAGCCGCGTTCAAGCAGCGGCTGGAGGAGGGCCGCGGGCGGCTAACGCTGATCGCCTCAGAGATCGCTCGTCAGGCAGGCGCCATCCTGGTGGAGTACGCTGCGGCCGTGCGCAAGCTCAAGGACAGCAAAGCTGGCGGTGAGCTGGCCGCCGATGTGGCTCAGCAGCTGCAGCGCCTGGTACCCAAGAGATTCCTGCTTGCCACGCCGTATGCGCAGTTGCAGCATTTCCCGCGCTATCTGAAGGCGGTGCAGCTGCGCATCGACAAGGCGCGCAGCGATCTGGCGCGCGACACAGCCAAACTGGCGGAGCTGCGCCCTCAGGATCAGCGTTTCTGGCGCCTGGTGGCTGAACGAAAGGGCGTGCAGGACGCACGGCTGCAGGAGCTGCGCTGGTTGCTGGAGGAGCTGCGCGTGAGCTTCTTTGCCCAGGAGCTGCGCACGCCGCAACCAGTGAGCGTGAAGCGGCTGGACAAGGCCTGGGCCCAGCTCAACAGCTGAACCAGGCGAGGCATCGCACTGGCTGTGCGGGCCGAGTCGCTCAGTCCGCCGCCAGCGCCACCCGCCCGCCAGTCACGCCGAGTGCGGCATCGGCCTTCAGCCGCGTCAGGACCGCCTGGGCGTCGGCCTGCGTGGCCAGCTGGTTGATGCGCACCTCGTGGCGTCCCTGACGCACCACCAGCTCGGCCGGGTACCCGGCGGCCTGCAGACTTACGCGCATGGCCACGCCGGCTGCCTCGGAGGCGGGCTGGGCAACCACGGTGCGCCAGCGACCGCCCTGCAGCAGGATGCCGCTGCCTGGCCTCAGATCGGCCTGGTCGATGAATTGGGCGAGTTGCAGCGGGGTGGCCTGGCCAGGCGGCTGCTCGGGCTGGCCGGTGAACGTGACCCAGAAGGCGCCGGGCTGGTCAAGCGCGATGTCGGCACGCTGTTCGCGCGCGACCACCACCCGGCCCTCGAAGACGCAGACCGCGTCGTGCTCGGCATCGGTCATGCTCCAGAAATCGGTGCCGCGAATGCCCACTGTGGCCGTGGCCATCTTCAGGTTGAGCTCGCGCCGGTTGCCCAGTGCCTTGCTCGTGTAGTCGGTGGCGTAGCGGAACACCCCGGTAATCAGGCGCAGGGTGGCTTTGAGTTCCGAAGGGCCGCCGGTGCCGCGCTGGCGGGCCGCGAGCTGCTCGATCTGGAATTCGGTGCGCTCTCCCAGCTTGATCACGCTGCGGTCGCCCAGGCGCAGCAGCATGCGTGCACCTTCGGCGGTCACCGCCTTGTCGCTGTCGCTCAGCTGCTGGCCGGGCTGGGCTGGCCGGCGCTGGCCTTGGCGCTCCACCCAGGCGGGCAACTGCACCGCCTCTACCACCGCCGTGGCGGCTTGAGCGCGTGTGGTCGAGGCAAAAGTTGCCCCCAGCAACAGCAAGGCGCTCAACGCGAAAAGGCGCCGGTTCAGCAACAGGGTGAAAGCTGGTCGCAGATGCGCGGCAGAAGCAGAGCGGTGAATTCGGGTCAACATGGGTTCCTTTCCAGCACATCGGTTTGACGGTGGTATCGACAGCACCTGCCTTGTATTGAGGTACGCCCCAGCCTAGGCGCTGGATTCAGGCCTCGGCGCATGCAAGCGCCTTAGCGTGACGCGCTTTACGCTGGCATTCATAATGTTTGCCCGAGAGCAGGGCGGGGCTATGCAGCGCCCGGCTTGACAGGTGGCTGCGGCATCGGGTTCACTGATCGGCGGGCGCAACGGTGCCGCCCTTGGAGACCGCAGCATGGATCGTCGGGAATTTGTGGAAGGTTGCACGCTGGGTGCAGGGGCGCTGGCGGCGACCTTGGGCAGCGCCGCCTGGGCGTCGACTGCACGGGCCCGGTCTTATGGCCGAGTGCTGCTGGTGGATGAGCTGGGCAGCCCGCTCAAGGCCTCCAGCCTCAAGGCGCAGACAAACTACGTCTTCCACTACCCTTTCGAAGCCACGCCGGTGTTCCTGCTGGATCTGGGCAAGCCCGCGGCCACCACCCAGCTGGTGACGCGCGACAAGCAGGCCTACAGCTGGCCAGGCGGCGTAGGCCCTTCGCGCAGCCTGGTCGCGTACTCCGCCATCTGCGCGCACAAGCTGGTCTACCCGACCAAGGACCTGAGCTTCATCAGCTTTCGCAAGGGCGCCGTGGTCAATCCGCAGACGCCGAGCAAGGGCGACGACCTCATCCACTGCTGCGCTGACCACAGCCAGTACGACCCGGCGCGTGGCGCTCAGGTGCTGGGTGGACCGGCCGAGCAGCCGCTGTGCGCGGTGTTGATCGAGCACGACCCCAAGGCCGACACGCTGACGGCCACCGGCACACTGGGCGGCGAGCTGTTTGACGACTTCTTCAAGAAATACGACATGAAGCTCAGCCTGGAAGTGGGACCGAACGCGCGCAAGGCGGTGGCCACACGCAGCACGGTACGCGAACTCGACCGCTTCTGCCGCAACACGGTGCGCTGCTGAGCGCATGGACGGTTGAACGCCCCTGATCTTCAGAGTCTGGCCAGCCGCTGCAGCGCCTGCTGCAAGGTGTCATCGCGCTTGGCGAAGCAGAAGCGAATCACCCGCTGATCAAACCCGTCGCCGTAGAAGGCCGAGAGGGGAATCGCCGCTACGCCGATCTCGCGCGTGAGCCACTGGCAGAAGTCGGCTTCGGGCAGATCCCGCTCGGGCACAGACAGCCCTGAGATGTCGACACACTGGAAGTAGGTGCCTTCGCCCGGGAGCAGGCGAAAGCGCGTGCTGGCCAGGCCGGCGCGGAAGAGGTCGCGCTTGCGCTGGTAGAAGGCGGGCAGGTCGCGGTAGGGTGCGGGGTCGACCATGTAGGCCGCCAGCGCGTGCTGCATGGGTGTGTTCACGGTGAACACGTTGAACTGGTGCACCTTGCGGAACTCGGCGGTGAGCGTTGCCGGCGCGATCACTGTGCCCACTTTCCAGCCCGTCACGTGGTAGGTCTTGCCAAAGCTGCTGACGATGAAGGCGCGCGCCGCCAGTCCCGGAAAGCGAGCAGCGCTCTGGTGCGGCTGGCCGTCGAACACCATGTGTTCGTAGACCTCGTCGCTGATGAGCAGCACATCGGTGGGCGCCAGCAATGCTTGCAGCGCCAGCATGTCGGACTCGCTCCACACCATGCCGCTGGGGTTGTGCGGGCTGTTGATGATGAGGGCCCGGGTGCGGGGCGTGATGGCCGCCGCGATGCGGCCAAAGTCGGGGCGGAAGCTGCCCGGTGTGAGCGATACGCGCACCGGAATGCCGCCGGCGAGCTCAATGTTGGGCACGTAGCTGTCGTAGCAGGGCTCCAGCACGATGACCTCGTCACCCGGGTGCACCACCGCCAGCAGCGCGGTCAGGATGGCCTGAGTGGCGCCCGCGGTCACGGTGATCTCGGTTGATGGATCGCAGCGCAGGCCATACAAGGCCTCGACCTTGGCTGCCATCGCCTGGCGCAGCGGCAGGATGCCTGGCATGGGTGGGTACTGGTTGTGTCCGGCCTGCATGGCCGCGGTGACCGCGTTCACCAGCGCCGGGTCGCAGTCGAAATCCGGAAAGCCCTGGCCCAGGTTCACCGCGCCAGTCTCGCTCGCCAGCGTGGACATGACGGTGAAGATGGTGGTGCCCACCCGGGGCAAACGCGAGGTGAGGACGGGTGTGTGGGGGTTCGGTAAATTCATGGGTGTGGCAGGAGGCAAAGGTATTCACTCAGAACGCCGCCGATCCGGCTTTGCCGGTCGGCCAGCGTTGCCCCCTTGGGGGAGGAGCGCCGCAGGCGCTGCAGGGGGTCAAATCTCATACTCATCAGGCGTGCCCTTCATGGCGCGCAGGATGCCGTCGCGCGAGAGCCGGTCGCTCAGCAATTCGGCAAACCGCAGCACGAAGTTGCGCAGATACGCGCCGCGCTTGAAGGCCACGCGCGCCAGGTTGCTGCCAAAGAGCTGGCCGGCGGGGCGCGCCACCAGGTCGGGCGTGGTGTTGTTCTCACCCTGCATCGCCATTTCGGCCACGATGCCCACGCCCATGCCGAGCTTCACATAGGTCTTGATCACATCCGAGTCGATCGCCTCCAGCACGATGTTGGGCTTGAGTTCGCGCTGCGCAAAGGCCTGATCGATGCGGGTGCGCCCGGTGAAGCTGGGGTGGTAGGTCACCAGGGGCACGGCAGCCAGGTCTTCCAGGGTGATGCGTTCGCGCTCCAGCAGCGGATGGTCAAACGGCAGCACCAGCACGTGTTGCCATTCGTAGCAGGGCAGGGTGATGAGTTCGGGGTAGTTCAGCAGCGACTCGGTCGCCACGCCGATCTCTGCCACCTCGTCAATCAGCATGCGAGCGACCTGGTCGGGCGAGCCCTGGTGCAGGCTGATAGCCACCTTGGGGTAGGTCTGGCGCAAGCGACTCACCGGGCCAGGCAGCACATAACGCGCCTGGGTGTGGGTGGTGGCAATCGACAGCGTGCCATTGTCCTGGGCCGAATACTGCTCACCGATGCGCTTGAGGTTGTTGACCTCGCGCAGGATGATCTCGATGCTGGCCAGCACCTGCTGTCCGGGCTCGGTCACGCGCTTGATGCGCTTGCCGTGGCGCGCAAAAATCTCGATGCCGAGTTCGTCTTCGAGTTCGATGATGCCCTTGGACACGCCGGGCTGCGAGGTGTGCAATGCCTTGGCGGCCTCGGTCAGGTTGAGCTGGCGGCGAACCGCCTCCTGCACAAATCGCAGCTGCTGCAGGTTCATGCGCTGCGCTCCAGCGCGATCTGGGCCAAGAGGGCGGTCAGGCGAGGGTCTTCGCCGGCAGTGGGCAGCTGCTCCAGCGCCACGCCTGGGTAGCGCTGAGCAAGATTTTGCATGATGGTGGGCAAATCCTCGCGGGCATGTTTGCCCATGCCGAAAAACAGCGGCAGCACGCGCACCCGCGTCGCACCCCGCGCCACCAGATCAGCTACTGCGGTGGGCATATCGGGCTCGCAGAGCTCCAGGTAGGCGCTCGTCACCAGAACCTGAGCGTCGCGCTGGGCAATGCTCTGCGCCACCGCCTCGACCGGCGCGCGCCAGAGCGGATCGCGCGAACCATGAGCAAAGACCACCACACCCAGCATCGTCGTCACCTACCTTCGCAAAACCAGCCAGCCAAAGGCGCCCAGCGACATTACCGAATAGATCAAGGCTGGCGACGCGGCCGCTAGCCAGGGCTGCCACTGACGCAGGTTGCCCACATAGCCAAATACGTTGTTCAGCAGGAAAAAGCTGATGCCGATCATCACGCCTAGAAATACATAGCCGGTGATGCTGCCAGAACGGAAATGCAGGTAGGCAAACGGCAGCGCCAACACCACCATCACCAGACAGCTCAGCGGGTAGAACACCTTGCGCCAGAACTCGATTTCATAAAGCTGCGCGGACTGGCCGTTGGCCTCGAGGTGCTGCACATAGGCGTACAGATCGGCGGTTCGCATGCGGTCGGGCTTGAGCAGCGCCACCGACACCATCTCTGTGTTGAGGCTGCTGGGCCAGCGGAAGCTGGGCAGTTCGCTGCGCGTGACCTTGGCCGAGGCCAGGCCGGCAGTGTCGAACTCGCGCCGCTGCACGTTGCGCAGGGTCCAGGAATCGTCTGCTTCGATCTGGCCCGATTCTGCCTCCAAGGTGGACACCAGAAAACCCTGGTTGTTGAACTCGAAGATGCGCACATTCTCCAGTCCACCCTGCGGAGTGAGCGCGCCGACGTTGACCGAAAAGTTGCTGTAGTCCTGTCGCTCCTTGAGCCAGGCTCCGGTCTGGCCGACGCTGATGCGGCCCTGGTAGTGGGCCTTGAGCAGCTGGGCCGAGCGGTCGGCCATGGGCGCCAGGTAGTCGCCAATGGCAAAGGTGATCAGCACAAACAGGCCGCCCAGGCCGAGCAGGGTGCGCAGCGCGCGCCACGGGCCCAGCCCACTGGTGCGCAAGATGGTGTACTCGGAGCCTTGCGCCAGCCGCGCCAGGACAAACACCGAGCCAATCAGCACGGCAATCGGCATCAGCTCGTAGATGCGGCTGGGCATGAGCAGGCCCACATAAAGCAGCGCGTGACGCAGCCCGTACACCAGTGAGGGGTCGGTGGCGGCTGCGCGGCCCAGCTCAGGCAGCTCGTCTACAAAATCAAAGAAAAAAAACAGAGACAGAAAGGCCAGCAGCACAAAGCCCACCGAGGTGAATACCTCGCCATAGATCAGGCGCCGAATGGTTCTCATGGTGCCGACGCCGATGGTGCGCTGCCGCGACGCCAGCCGCGCAGGGCATCGCGCAGCGACAGATTGAAATGCCGTTTGGCCAGCCACAGCGCTGCCAGCACGAACACACCACCGTGCAGCAACAGCATGAAAGGCAGCAGGTTCACCGCGCCGCTGGAGACCCAGCTCTGGCCCAGGTTGAGCAGGTTGTAATAGAAGACGAACGCGAACAGGGTGAAAAACAAGTTGCCCCCGCGGCCAGCGCGAGGGTTGCCGGTGGTGGTGGCCAGGGCAATCAACACGAAGTTCAGCGCTGTCAACGCCATGCC
>NZ_JAABRQ010000048.1 GCF_011390835.1 Hydrogenophaga sp.
GCTACGATCTCCCAGCCTGTGGCCGGTTTCAGGCGCTCATTGATTTCTTCGAAGCGGGGAATGTGGTCCTTCACCCCCAGCGATGGCAAAGCAGCGATAAAAGCATCGCAGGCCAGCCCCGGCAGCAGCGCCGACTGACGCTCGTAAAGGCGGCGGTAGGTGTCGTGGTCTGCCTCGGTGTAGGCCGACCAGTTCTGCGCGCAGGTGTAGTCGTCGCGCGCACGCCCATAGTCGCCGCGGGGCGGGCGCTCGCTGGCGCCATACACAACAGGTTCAACGGCCATCAAGCTCTCCAAAGGGTTTCAGTCCGGGGGCCACACAAAACTCCCCACAAAGGTGCGCGGCGAGGCGCGAGGTCGCAGACAGAGACCGCGCCACGGAAGGCCCGAACAACGGTGCTATGCGCCTTTTCTCGGAGATTCCAGGGTGCCGCGGCGGATCTGGTCAAGCTCCATCGTCTCAAACAAGGCCTTGAAATTGCCCTCGCCAAAGCCCTCGTTGCCCTTGCGCTGGATGAACTCGAAAAAGATGGGACCGAGCTGGTTTTCGCTGAAGATCTGCAGCAGCAGCTCGCCTGGCTGACCATCAACCAGGATGTTGCGCGACTTCAGCGCATCCAACTCTTCACCGTGGCCGGGAATGCGCTTGTCGAGCAGCTCGTAATAGGTGTCGCTGGTGTTGAGCAGCTTCACCCCGCCAAGCTCCAGGGCATCGACCGTGTCGTACAGGTTGGTCGAGCCCATGGCGATGTGCTGGATACCTTCGCCCTGGTAGCGGTCCAGGTACTCCTGGATCTGGCCGGCCTTCTCGTTGCCTTCTTCGTTGATTGGGATGCGAATCTGGCCACAGGGGCTGGTCATGGCCTTGCTCTTCACGCCAGTGGCCTGGCCTTCGATGTCGAAGTAGCGCACCTCGCGGAAATTGAACAGGCGCTCGTAGAACCCGGCCCACTCGTCCATGCGGCCCCGGTGCACGTTGTGCGTCAGATGGTCGATGTAGGTCAGACCGTGGCCGACCGGGTTGATGTGGGCCCCGGAGTTGGGCGCCAAGGGTACAAAGTCCACATCGAAGAAACCGATGTTGCCGATGTCGCCGGTTTGCGCGCTGTTCTTGCCGCGCCACTGGTCGATGAAGTAGATGATGGAGTCGCCAATGCCCTTGATGGCCGGGATGTTGAGCTCGCCCGGGCCGGCGGCCTGCGCGTAGCCCCAGGCGCCGAGCGAAATCGCGCGCTCGTAGGCGGCTTTGGCGTCGGCTACACGGAAGGCGATGGCGCAGACGCTGGGGCCATGCAGACGGGCAAAGCGCTGGGCAAAGCTGTCTGGCTCGGCGTTGATGATGAAGTTGATCTCGCCCTGGCGGTAGAGCGTCACGGCCTTGTGGCGGTGGCGAGCAATGGCGGTGAAGCCCATGCGCTCGAACAGCGAGCCCATGGCGGCGGGATCGGGCGCGGCGTATTCGATGAATTCGAAGCCGGCCGTGCCCATGGGGTTAGACCAGTCGGTGCCAGGCGCTGTGGCGTCCTGGGGCAAGGGGGCGTTCATGGGCAGTCTCCTAGTGCAAACAGCGCCGAGCGGCGCGAAGTACTCAACTTTAGGACCACAGGGTGGCAGAAATCCGGCGTTGTGGGGCGCGACACTCGTTCATTGCGCAGGAAACATGCAAAATAGTCAGAATGCAAGCACTGGACAAGCTCGATCGGCACATTTTGCGCAGCCTGCAGGTGGATGGCCGTGCCACCTTCGACCAGATCGCCGAGGCCGTGGGCCTGTCGGCCAGCGCGGTCTTGCGGCGCGTGCGCCGGCTGGAAGACACCGGGGTGATTGCCCGCTACGTGGCTCTGGTTCGGCCCGAAGCGGTGGGCCTGGGGCTCACCGCCTATGTGAACGTGCGGCTGGAGAAACACGCCGAACACGCCAAGCGACACCCCATGGACGAGTTTCGTGCCAGTGTGATGGGCTGGGCCGAAGTGGTCGAGTGCGTGGCGCTCACTGGCGAGATGGACTTCCAGTTGCGCCTGATGGTGGCCGACATGGCCGCGTATTCGCGTTTCATGATGGATACCTTGCTGAAACACCCCAGTGTGCAGGACTGCCGCAGCAGCTTCGTGATGGACCGGGTCAAAAGCACCACGGTGCTTCCCGTGTAAGTGGCGACAAACTTCACGCACTGTCAAGGTGCAGCGCCCCGCCTGTCGGACCAGGGCGGGGATTAGAGGCGTCAGTTGTTGTTGATCTAGGGAAAACCCTTATATTGACTCTCATGGTCCATCCTTTCTCCTGGTTGAAGTCCACGCTCGGTCGCCGCGATCCGGCCGCTGGCGTGCCGCCGAGCGAAGGTCTCTCGCCGTCATCGGTCATGGTGCCGATCCGCTCCATGGGTCCGGCGCACCGCGAGCGCATTGCCGCCCATCTGGTGGCACTGGATCCGCACGATCGATACCTGCGCTTTGGTTACGCCGCCAACGACGAGCAGATCCAGCGCTATGTAGCCCAGTTGAATTTTGAGCGCGACGAGCTGTTTGGCATCTTCAACCGCAAGCTCGAACTCATCGCCATGGCACACTTGGCCTTTTCGATTGATCCGGCTTGCACCAGCTGCGCCGAGTTTGGTGTGTCGGTGGCCAAAAGCGCGCGCGGGCGGCGCTACGGTAGCCGCTTGTTCGATCGCGCAGTCATGCACGCCCGCAACGAAGGGGTGCAAATGCTGTTCATTCACGCACTGTCTGAAAACACCGCCATGCTGCGCATCGCGCGCAACGCCGGTGCGCTCATCGAGCGCGACGGATCCGAGAGCGAAGCCCACCTGCGCTTGCCGCCAGCCGATTTCGACTCGCGCATGACCGAGATGGTGAACGAGCAGGTAGCGATCACGGATTACCACCTCAAGTCGCAGGTGCGTCAGTTCTGGCGTGTGCTGGACCAGCTGCAGGCGATCCGCCAGGGTGCCCGCGAGCGCTTGCTCGGCTGAGTCTGACTCCCCGCGGCGGCCTTTGCGCCGCGCACAGCGCATGGGGTATCCTTTGCGACTGTTGCAACAACGCATTCCTTCAGTGGCCGACACCCCCCCCAGTCCCGGGCCGCAGCGCAGCCTGCGGCAAGAAGACAAACGTGGATTCCTGCAACGACTCGCGGAATTCATCCACCCCGGACCCGACTCCAAAGACGAGCTGATCGAGACCCTCGCGGACGCCGAGGACAACGACATCATCAACGCTGAGTCACGCATCATGCTTGAGGGCGTGATCCGCATCGCCGACATGACCGCCGGCGATGTGATGGTGGCCGCGCCTCGCATGGATGTGCTCAACATCCATTCGCCGTTTGATGAGCTGTTGCACCTGGTGATCGACACCGCGCACTCGCGCTTTCCGGTCTATGAGGGCGAGGCCGAAAACATCATCGGCATCCTGCTGGCCAAGGACTTGCTCAAGCTGCAGCGTGCGCCCGAGCTCAATATCCGCGCCTTGCTGCGCCCTGCGACATTTGTGCCCGAGAGCAAAGGACTCAATGACTTGCTGCGCGAATTCCGCGGCAACCGCAACCACCTGGCGATCGTGATCGATGAGTTTGGCCGTGTGGCGGGCCTGATCACGATCGAGGACGTGCTCGAAGAGATCGTCGGCGAGATCGAGGATGAGTTTGACGAAGCCGAAGACGAAGGCGACATTTTTTCCCTGGCCGACAGCACTTGGCGCGTGGGGGGTGATACGTCCATCGAGCGCATCAACGAATCCTTTGGCGTCAAACTGCCCGAAGACGGGTTCGAGACCATCGGCGGCTTGATTGCCCACACCATGGGTCACGTGCCCAAGCGCGGCGAGATCCTCGAAATCGAGGGCTTGCGATTCATCGTTCTGCATGCCAAGGGTGGTGCGGTGAAGTGGTTCAAGGTCATGCCTGTGCTTTCCAGCACCTGAACCAACAACAGCGCGCGGGTCGTTCCGGATCACACCCATGCGCAGCCTGTTCGGCAACCTCCACGCGCCTTCCACCTTTGCACCCCTGAGCGGTTTACCGCCCAGGCGCGGCAGCGTGCTGGCCAGTCTATTCTGGCTGCTTGCCTGCCTGGCGGGCGGCACACTGCAGGCCGCCGCACTCGCCTGGCCGCTGCGGTCGTGGAGCCCCTGGGGCTTGGTGCCCGGAGAGCCCAGCGGCGTGCTGCAACTCTTGGCCATGGTGTTGCTGGTGCTGGCGCTGCAGCAGTCTTCCCGCATGGGCGTAGCGGCCTGGCGCGGCTGGGTGTTCACCACCGCCTGGCTGGCTGGCACGTTCTGGTGGCTGTTCGTGTCCATGCACACCTACGGCGGGCTGGCCGCCTGGCTGGCCGCATTCGCGGTGCTGGCTCTGGCGGGTGCACTCGCGCTGTACTACGCGGCAGCGATGGGCGCGCTGGCTTTGCTGGCGCCACGCCCTCGCTGGATGCAGGCGGTGTTGTTTGCTGCGCTGTGGACCCTGGCCGAACTGATGCGAGCCCAGTGGTTCACTGGTTTCCCCTGGGGCGCAGTGGGATACGCCCATGTGGACAGTCTCGCGGCCTGGGCCCCCTGGATTGGCGTGTACGGCATGGGCGCCGTGGCGGCGTTGGTGGCGTTTGGGCTCGGCTCGGCCATCACCGCGCTGCTGCGCGCCGCGCACGGCTGGCTGACGCGTCCGGTGCGCCTGTCCCAACCGGCGCGGCGCGGCCCCCCGGCCTCGCGCGTGGCGAGGCTGGCGTGGTGGGCTGGCTCCCAGCAAACGTTGCGGATCGCGCTGTTTGCGCTGGCTTTGCTGGCCTTGTGGACGGGCGGCCGCTGGCTGCCCGACGGTCAACGCCACACCACCAGCGCCGGTCCGTTGCGCGTCTGGCTGCTGCAGGGCAACATCGCGCAAAACGAGAAGTTTGTTGAAGGCACCGGCATGGCGCAGGCGCTGGCCTGGTACCCGGACCAGGTGGTGCAGGCGGTGGCCGCGGCCGCGGCCGATCCGGGCCAGGGCCCTCAGCTGGTAGTCGCGCCCGAAACGGCGGTGCCTTTGCTCCCATCCCAGCTCGGTCCCGATTTCTGGCCACCCCTGCTCAACGCGCTGACTCAGCCAGGCGTGACCGCGCCAGTGGCCGCGCTCATCGGCCTGCCGCTGGGCAGCTACACCGAGGGCTACACCAACTCGGCGTGGGGGCTGGACGCGCTGGCTGCGGCGAGGGCCAAGGCCCGGCTGGCGCAGGACGGCGCAGGCGCCGCACCCTTGCCGGATAACGCGTTTTACCGCTACGACAAGCACCACCTGGTTCCGTTTGGCGAATTCATCCCGCCCCTCTTTCGCTGGTTCACCCAGCTCATGAACATCCCGCTCGGTGACTTCAGCCGTGGCGTCCTGCCGCAGTCGGCCTGGTCCGTCGCGGGGCAGCGCGTAGCGCCTAACATCTGCTACGAGGATCTCTTTGGTGAGGAGCTGGCGGCTTCCTTCCGAGCGCCCGATGTGGCGCCCACGGTGCTCATCAACCTCAGCAACATCGCCTGGTTCGGCGACACGGTGGCGATCGACCAGCACCTGCAGATCTCGCGCCTGCGGACGCTGGAGCTGGGCCGGCCCATGCTGCGAGCCACTAACACCGGCGCCACCGCGGTGATCGACCACCGCGGTGTGGTGACCCACGCGTTGCCGCGCCTCGCGCGCGACCGGCTGGTGGCCAGCGTGGAGGGCCGCAGCGGAACCACACCGTTTGCCCGCTGGGCCGGCCGCTGGGGCCTCACCCCGGTCTGGGTCGCCTGCCTAACGCTGGTGCTGCTGATGGGCTCGATGCGCCGGCGCGTAAAACGCCGGCGCTGAGCGACGAGGTCCGGCCCGTAAAATCGGGAGTTGCCCGTTTGCGTGCTGCCTGCGCGCGGCCGGGCGACAGACAGATCATTCTCACCCGTCCCTGGCCCCCACCGGCCTTCTTCGCGCATGTTGACCTTCCAGCAAATCATTCTGAAACTGCAGTCCTACTGGGACGCGCAGGGTTGCGCGCTGCTGCAGCCTTACGACATGGAGGTCGGCGCGGGGACCAGCCACACCGCCACGTTTTTGCGCGCGCTCGGCCCCGAGCCCTGGAAAGCCGCTTATGTTCAGCCCAGCCGCCGCCCCAAGGATGGCCGTTATGGCGAGAACCCCAACCGGCTGCAGCATTACTACCAGTACCAGGTGGTGCTGAAGCCCGCGCCGGCCAACATCCTGGAGCTGTATCTCGGCTCACTCGAAGCCTTGGGCTTCGACTTGAAAAAGAACGACATCCGCTTTGTGGAAGACGACTGGGAAAACCCCACGCTGGGCGCCTGGGGTCTGGGGTGGGAGGTCTGGCTCAACGGCATGGAGGTGACCCAGTTCACCTACTTCCAGCAAGTGGGCGGGATCGACTGCAAACCCGCTACCGGCGAAATCACCTACGGCCTGGAGCGGCTGGCGATGTACCTGCAGGGTGTGGACAACGTGTACGACCTGAAATGGACTGAGACCATCAGCTACGGCGACGTCTACCTGCAGAACGAAAAAGAGCAGTCGGCCTACAACTTCGAACACAGCGACGCCGAGTTCCTGTTCACCGCCTTCACCGCCCACGAAAAACAGGCCAAACACCTGATTGAAGTGCAGCTCGCTTTGCCCGCCTATGAGCAGGTGCTCAAGTGCGCGCACAGCTTCAACCTGCTGGACGCGCGTGGCGCCATCAGCGTGACCGAGCGTGCCGCCTACATCGGCCGAATCCGCAATCTCGCGCGCAGCGTGGCGCAGAGCTACTACGAGAGCCGCGAACGCCTGGGCTTCCCCATGGCGCCGCGCGAGTGGGTCGAGCAGATGAGCAAAAAGGCCGCGTGAGCGCAAGAGCCCCAGTCATGACAACAACAATCAATAACCTTCTCGTTGAACTGTTTGTGGAAGAGCTGCCGCCCAAGGCACTCAAGAAGCTGGGGGACGCATTCGCCCATGTACTGGCCGAGCAGCTCAAGGCTCAGGGCCTGGCCGATGCCAAGGCCACCGTTACCGCTTACGCCTCCCCACGTCGGCTAGCCGCTCACGTCACCGGCGTGGCCGTGCGAGCCGCCGACAAGGCCGTGTCGCAAAAGCTCATGCCGGTGAGCGTGGGCCTGGATGCTGCGGGCCAACCCACGCCCGCTCTGCTCAAGCGCCTCGGTGCCTTGGGGGCCGGCGCGTCTGCGGTGGCTGGACTCAAGCGCGCGAACGACGGCAAGGCCGAGGCGCTGTTCTACGACAGCGTGGTGCCTGGCGTCGACCTCGCGGCGGGCTTGCAGAAGGCCCTGGATGAAGCCATTGCCAAGCTGCCCATCCCCAAGGTCATGACCTACCAGCTGGAGACCGACTGCGAGCTCCCCGGCTGGAGCAGCGTGCAGTTTGTGCGCCCGGCCCACGGCCTGGTGGCGCTGCACGGCAGCGAGGTGGTGCCAGTGAAAGCGCTGGGTCTGAGCTCAGGCAGCACCACGCATGGCCACCGCTTTGAAGCGGCGGTGGACCCGGTGGTCTTGAAGGACGCCGACAGCTACGCCGCCACGCTGGCCCAAGACGGTGCGGTGATCGCGTCATTCGACGAACGCAAGGCCGCGATCGCGCGCCAGCTGGTTTCCGCGGCCGCCCGAGTGGGCGGCGGCTGCCGACCGATTGAAGACGACGCGCTGCTCGACGAGGTGACGGCGCTGGTCGAGCGGCCCAACGTGCTCATCTGCCAGTTCGACAAGCAGTTTCTCGACGTGCCGCCCGAGTGCCTCATTCTCACGATGAAGGCCAACCAGAAGTACTTCCCGCTGCTTGACGTGCAGGGCCGGCTGACGAACCAGTTCCTGGTGGTGAGCAACATCACCCCGGACGACGCCAGCGCGGTGATCGGCGGCAACGAACGCGTGGTGCGCCCGCGCTTGGCCGATGCCAAATTTTTCTTTGACCAGGACCGAAAGAAGACGCTGGAGAGCCGCGTACCAGCGCTGGCCAAGGTGGTCTATCACAACAAGCTGGGCACGCAGGGCGAGCGAATCGAGCGCGTGTGTTCTATCGCCGAGACCATCGGCCTGCAACTCGGGGGCGCCGAGCTGGCGGCGCGCGCGCTGTTGGCGGCCCGGCTGGCCAAGACCGATCTGGTGACCGATATGGTGGGCGAATTCCCCGAGCTGCAAGGCATCATGGGTGGCTACTACGCGAGCCACGATGGCCTCAGCGAAGACATTGCGTTTGCCATCGAAGACCACTACAAGCCGCGTTTCGCGGGCGACGAACTGCCACGC
>NZ_JAABRQ010000049.1 GCF_011390835.1 Hydrogenophaga sp.
TCAGCGGAACCGTGGCTCTTGAACACCATGCCGCGCAAGCCGAGCAGCGCCGCGCCGTTATAACGGCGGTGATCGACGCGCTTTTTGAATGCCATTAGCGCACGATAGGCAACGATCGCAGCCATTTTCCGGAAGATGTTACGAGAAAACTCTTCGCGGATGAAGCCTCCAATCATGGCTGCCAGGCCTTCACTGGCCTTGAGTGCGACGTTACCAACAAAGCCGTCGCACACCACGATATCGACCGTGCCTCTGAACACATCGTCGCCTTCGACATTGCCAAAAAAATTCAGATCGCCATTGTTGTCTGCATTTCGCAGCAAGATTCCCGCTTTTTTGATGACTTCACTGCCCTTAATGACTTCTTCGCCCACATTGAGCAGGCCCACGCTGGGCTCAGCGCGTCCCGTCATGGCAGCCACCAGGGCAGAGCCCATCACAGCAAACTGCAACAGGTGCTCAGCGGAACAATCCACGTTGGCACCCAGATCGAGCACCGTGGTGGCGCCACCCCGGGCGTTGGGCAACTGAGTGGCGATGGCCGGGCGGTCGATTCCGTCGAGCGTCTTGAGCACATAGCGCGCAATCGCCATCAGGGCGCCGGTGTTGCCGGCCGAGACCATGGCCTGCGCGCCGCCGTCTTTGACCTGCTGAATGGCCACACGCATCGAAGAGTCCTTCTTCTTGCGCAGGGCCACCTCCACCGAGTCGTCCATCGCGACCACCTCGGTGGCCGGCAGCACGCGACAGCGCACGTTGTTCAGCACCTGCGGCCAGGCAGCGAACGATTCGGGCTTCCCCACCAGCAGCAACTGTGCCTGGGGGTGGCTATTCAGGAAAGCCTCGCAAGCAGGTAACGTGGTCGCGGGGCCGACGTCCCCCCCCATGCAATCAACAGCCAAGGTGATCATTCAGACTCCTGCAGCCGCACCACAGACGGGCGCCAGAAACGCAAAAAGCCCGCATGCAGCATGCGGGCCAGCGCCTCAACAGCCTCAAGGACCCCAGGCACGCCAGCGTGGCGAGGCCAGAGGTAGCTTGTCATTCAGGCTTCGGACTTGTTCTTGAGCACCTGACGGCCACGGTAAAAGCCGTTGGGGCTGATGTGGTGACGCAGGTGGATCTCGCCCGTGGTGGGCTCCACCGCGATGCCAGGCACGTTCAACGCGTTGTGCGAACGGTGCATGCCGCGCTTGGACGGCGATTTTTTGTTTTGCTGGACGGCCATGACGGGCTCCTGTGGAAATATATGGGTTTGTGGCTTGCGTGCGAGGCACTCAGCCACTCGGACGGGCCCGGATCATCTTCCATACACAATGGAAGCGCCTGACCGACGCGAAGCCTTAGATTGTAGCCCGAAACCGGGCCTTGCAGCAAACCCTGCCCAGGCGCGAGCGAGGCCCACTCAACCGCGTGGGCGCTTGAGCTGGGCCAGGGCCTGAAACGGGTTTTGGCGCGTTGGCGCCGCTTCATCTTCTTCGGGGAGGTCTGTTGAGCCCATCGGCACGGCCACCGGGCAAGTCTCGTGCATGGGCACGAGCGGCAAGGCCATGAGCAGCTCGTCTTCCAGCAGCTCGATCAGGTTGGGCCGAGGCTCCAGCGCGAGCAGGTCCTCCTCGCAGTCGTCGTCCTCGGCCTCGGCCACCGCTTCGGTCGCCACAAAGCGGAACCAGCGATCCAGCTGCAAGGTCACTTGCACTGGCCCCAGGCAGCGCTGGCAGGTCAGCGGTACCTCGGCGCTGGCCTCCAGGTGCATCCAGGCGGCTGGCGCTCCGCCCTGTGCAGCGGGCCTGAGCTCGGCGCGGGCCTGCCAGGTCACCGAGTCAGGTGCAGCCCCCTCGCCACCTGCATGCAGATCTTCACTCAGCCGACTCAGGTCAGCCACCTGCACCTCACCGCGCAACTCGCCACCAGCCTCGGCAAAACGCCGTGCGTCCAGCCGTGCTGGGTTCCATGCCGTGGGCGGATTCGGTTTCATGCCGGCAGTGTAAGAGATCGCAGACACAATAAGCCCATGTCAGCAGCCCCATCAGACAACCACCCGTCCATGCCGCCACCCCACTCCCGCCAGCTGATCCTGGGGTCCACATCGCGTTACCGGCATGCTCTGCTGCAGCGGCTGGGCATGCCTTTCAACACCGATAGCCCCCACGTTGACGAGACGGCGCTACCAGGCGAGCAGCCCGTCGACATGGCAATCCGCCTGGCACGCGCCAAGGCGCACGCGGTGGCCTCACGCCACCCGCAAGCGGTGGTCATCGGCAGCGATCAGGTGGCCGACCTGCAAGGGCTTGCCCTGGGCAAACCTGGCACCCACGAGCGTGCGGTGGCACAGCTCCAGCAAATGAGCGGCCAGACCGTGGTGTTTCAGACCGCGCTGTGTGTGGTCTGCCAGGCCACGGGCTTTGAACAGGCCGAAGTGGCGGCCGTGCGGGTGGTTTTCCGCTCCCTGAGCCGTGAAGAGATCGAGCGCTACCTGGTCGCGGAGCAACCGTACGACTGCGCTGGCAGCGCCAAAAGCGAGGGCCTGGGCATTGCCCTGCTGGAGCGCATCGACAACGACGATCCGACCGCACTCATCGGCCTGCCACTCATTCGCACCTGCCGCATGCTGCGTGCGGCAGGTTTGACCATCCCATGAGCCAGCTCCAGGCACGCCGGGGGACGCTGTACCTCGTTCCCACGCCGCTGGACTTTGGTGTTGACGCTGGTGAGCTTTCCTCCATCGATCAACTCTTGCCAGGCGACACGCTGGCCGCTGCCAGCCGGCTGACCCACTGGATCACCGAAAACGCGAAAAGCACCCGGGCGTTCCTGAAGCGTGTGGAGAGCGTGGCTGGACTGGCTGTCCCGCTGCAGGCGCAGCAGATCGCGGAATTGCCGCGGGTGGCGCACAAGAAGGGGGATCACCTGCACGATTCGGCTCTGGATGGCGCAGCCCGGGAGTTGCTGGCCCCTGCCATGGCCGGACACGACATGGGACTCGTGAGCGAGGCCGGCATGCCCGCCATCGCCGATCCGGGCAGCTCGGTGGTGCGCGCGGCCCATGCTCTGCAGGTGCCTCTGGTCCCGCTGAGCGGCCCGGTGTCGCTCATGCTGGCTCTGGCAGCCAGCGGCATGAACGGTCAAAGCTTTGCCTTTGTGGGCTATGTGCCCCAGGACCCGACCGAACGGGCGCGTCGCCTGCGCGAGCTGGAGGCCTTGGCCACGAAAACGGGCCAGACCCAGATCCTGATCGAGACACCGTACCGGAATTCGGCACTGCTGCAGGCGATGCTGCAGTCCTTGCAAACCAGCACCCGGCTGGCCGTCTGCTGCGGCCTCAGCCTGCCGCAGATGATGTGTCGCAGTGCGCTTGTGCGGGACTGGAAAACGCCGGTCTTCCAGACCGCGAACCTGCCCCTGTCCTTGCCCAGCGTTTTCCTCATCGGTCGCTGAGCTCAGGCTGGCCACGCGGTCAAGGCCGGCGGCCTCGCCCGCTATCTGGGCAACTGTGCCAGGTGAGCAAGCACTGACTGCCTCAAGTCCGGGTTGGCCAGGGCCAGGTCGATCGTGGCCTGAAGAAAGCCTTCCTTGCTGCCGCAGTCGTAGCGAACGCCGTCGTAGCGGAACGCCTGGACCTTTTCCTTGCCGATCAGTGCTGCAATGCCATCGGTGAGCTGGATTTCGCCGCCGGCACCGCGCGGCTGGCGCCGGATGCTGTCGAACACCGCGGGCGTGAGGATGTACCGTCCTGCGACCGCCAGAGTAGAAGGCGCCGCTTCCGGCGCGGGCTTCTCGACCATCCCGAACACCTCGGCGAGCTGCTGATTGGCGCCGTGCACATCCACCACGCCATACCGGCGCGTCTCAGCCCGAGGTACATCCTGCACCGCCAACACCGTTCCTGGGCTGCTCTCATAGGCCTGCACCATCTGCTGCAGGATGGAGGGGCCTCCGCTGGCCTGGTCTCGACCCAGCATCAGGTCGTCGGCCAGCAGCACCGCAAACGGGTGGTTGCCCACCACGCTCTCGGCGCACATCACGGCATGACCCAAGCCCAGCGGTCGCGGTTGGCGCACAAACACGCAATCCATGTCATCGGGTTTGATGCTGTGGACGATGTCCAGCATGGCTGTCTTGCCGGATTTCTCGAGTTCGTATTCCAGCTCGAATGCGGCATCAAAATGGTCGCCAATGGCACGCTTGTGACGCCCTGTGATGAAGATCATCTGGCGCACGCCGGCAGCGTAGGCCTCCTCCACTGCGTATTGAATCAGTGGTTTGTCAACAACAGGCAGCATCTCCTTGGGAATGGCCTTTGTGGCAGGCAGAAACCTGGTGCCCATGCCTCCGACTGGGAAAACGGCTTTCTTGATCAACATCTGTTTCCTTAAAGTTCACGTTCAGATTTCATAGTTGCGCGGATTACAACAACATGCGCGGCAAAGACAGGTCCGCTGGTTAGACTAGAGGGTTGGGGATTTGTGCGTTGCAGCACGACTGCAGCATCGCAAAAAAAACCACCCGTATCGATCGATGCCAGCTTAACCGCCGCGACTCAAGGGCCCAAAGATGCCCCGCGATCCAGGGAAATGTCTTTAGCCGTGAGTCTGTCACTGTCACACAACCAACCGGTCTGCATGGAATGACTGTCATCAACTTTCCATCGGTGCCCGTTGTTCCCCAGCATATTGCCATCATCATGGATGGCAATCGCCGCTGGGCGCAAGACCGCGGCCTGCCCAAAGCCGTCGGCCATGCACGCGGCGCGCAGCGCGTGCGCGGCACGGTCATGGCCTGCAAGGAAATGGGCGTTCGACATCTCACGCTCTTCGCCTTCAGCACCGAAAACTGGCAGCGCCCGTATGAGGAGGTTTCCAGCCTCATGGGGCTGTTTGTGCACTACCTTGAGAAAGAGGTGGACAACATGGTGCGGGGTGGCGTGCGTCTCATGGTCGCTGGCGACACCACGCGCTTTGACGAGCGACTGCAATCCCTCATGCAGCGCGCTCAGGAGAAAACGGCCGACAACCGCCGCCTGACGCTGACGATCGCAGCGAACTACGGCGGCCGCTGGGACATGCTGCAGGCTGTCCAGCGCTGGCAGGCAGCCAACCCTGGCTTGTCGGTGGATCGGCTTCGCGAAGACGCCTTGCAGCCTTACCTGAGCCTGGCACACGCACCCGACCCTGAGTTGCTGATCCGCACCGGTGGAGAGTCCCGCATCAGCAACTTCATGCTCTGGCAAAGCGCCTACACCGAACTGTATTTCACACCCACGTTGTGGCCGGACTTCAACGTGCAGGTGCTGAAAGATGCCATGGACTGGTATGCCCAGCGCGACCGCCGCTTTGGCGGCACCACACAGCGCACGGCTTGCTGACCTCCCGATTTACCCCTTTCCACTCTATGTTGATCAACTTCCCTGTGTACCGCCTGCTCTCGCTGTTGCTCCTGAGTCTTTCCCTGACCGCGCAAGCCCAGGTCACTCTGGGCACCACCTCAGGCGTTGCGGGGGGCGCTGCGACCACGGCTGCATCGGTGACGGCCAGCGTTGCCCCTGCCGCGGCACAGGCAGCGCCGCAGTTGGACAGCGCCAGCATGATGGCTGCCCCTGCTGCCGAAGCTCAGCCTGGCGAAGCAGCGACAGCCACAGATCAGGCACCCAAGGCCGTCCGCCGTCCACCGGTCTCCAACCAGTTCCAGCTGTTCGTGCAAGAGGCAACCGGGCGCAAACTGGGTTTTTATGGCAGCGACTTGTTTGACGCATCGCAGACCTATTCACCGGATGCCGCCCTGCCGCCCCCAGCCGATTACGCTGTAGGCCCTGGCGACGAAGTTCGAGTGCAGATCTGGGGTGCGGTGGATTACAGCGGCAGCCACACGCTTGACCGCAATGGTCAGATCACCCTGCCCAAGGTGGGCGTGATCCCCCTGGCAGGAGTTCCGGTTCGCAACCTGGAAGCTGTGCTGCGCAGCCAGATTGCCAAGGTCTTCACCAATTTCCAGGTCAATGCCAACCTTGGCCGCTTGCGCAGCATCCAAATTTATGTGGTCGGTCAGGCGCAGCAGCCCGGCGCGCACAACGTATCCAGCCTCAGCACCCTGGTCAATGCCTTGTTCGTGAGTGGTGGCCCCACGGCCAACGGCTCCATGCGCAACATCCAGCTCAAACGGGCGGGCAACACCGTCACCACGCTCGACCTCTACGATTTCATCGCCAAAGGCGACAAGGGCCGCGACGTGCCGCTTCAGGCGGGTGACGTGATCGTTATTCCATCCGCTGGCCCTCGCGTGGCCATCACCGGCGCTTTTGATCAGGCCGCCATCTACGAGCTCAAGCCCGGCGCAGATACGGTGGGCGACATCCTCAGCCTCGGCGGTGGCGTGCCGTCGCTGGCGAGCGCCCAAAAGGCCTTGCTCGAACGCATCGCGCCTGAAAAGACGCCGCCCCGCCAGGTACAGGACATCACCCTCGACGCGAGTGGGTTGAAACAGCCCCTGCGCGACGGCGACGTGCTCACCCTGCTCGGCATCAGCCCTGCGTTCGCCAACGCGGTGACGCTCCAGGGCACGGTGGCTGCGCCCCTGCGCTACCGCTGGTTCGAGGGCATGCGCATCCTCGATTTGATCCCGGAACAGGACGCCCTCATCACCCCTGACTACTACCGTCGCAAGAACCTGCTGGTGCAAAACGCAGAGATCGCGCAAGACGCGGGCCAGGGCGTCACCAGCCGCGTGCGCGGCCTTGCGGACCAGATCAACTGGGAATATGCCGTCATCGAGCGGCTTGACCGCAGCAAACTGGCCACCGAACTCATCCCGTTCAACCTCGGCAAGGCAGTGCTGCAAAAAGACCCGACGCAAAACCTGCAGCTTTTGCCTGGCGATGTGGTCACCATCCTCAGCCAGAACGATTTGCGCCTGCCCCAAGGCAAGCAGACTCGGCTGGTTCGCGTCGAGGGTGAGGTCGGCGCACCGGGGGTCTACCAGACGCAGCCGGGCGAAACCTTGCCCCAGCTGCTTCGCCGCATTGGTGGACTCACACCGCAGGCCTACGTGTTCGGCACCGAGCTCAACCGCGTGTCGGTGCGGCAGCGCCAGCAAGACAACCTGGCCCAACTCGTGCGCCGATTGGAAGGCCAGCTGCAATCGCAAGTCAGTACGGTCATGTCCAACTCGGGCACCGAAAACGCCGCGCAGGCCCAAGTCATTCAGCAGCAACAGCAAGCCCAACTGCGCAGCCAGATCGACCGTCTCAGGAGCTTCCGCAGCAATGGACGCATGGCCCTGGAACTCGACCCCAAAGTGGCCGATGTCTCCGCCCTGCCCGACCTGCCGCTGGAAGACGGAGACCGCGTTCTGATTCCAGCCC
>NZ_JAABRQ010000004.1 GCF_011390835.1 Hydrogenophaga sp.
GATGAGTTGGCTCCCAACAGAATCGAGCGACCAGTACCTGATGCGCTACCAGCCGTTTGCGTTGCTGAATTTTTTTCCTGGGTGGCGGCAGGCTGTGGCCCTTGGAGATTGCTCGTTTGGGCAAAAATCACCACCCTGTTGCTGTCCGTGAAGCCGTGGGATGAAGGACGGCTTTGGAGGAACAAGCTTGGACAGCCGAATGTCGCTTGTGTGTGTGAAGAGAGCAGATGCCGGGCCGGGGTGTCCGGCTGCATTTGGCCTACAGCACCGCAATTCCACCTCCATCGCTAGCCCCGTACCGGTGCGCCTCCAGCACGCTCCACCTGCACCGCACAGTACTTGAACTCCGGGATCTTGCCTAGGGGGTCGAGCGCCGCATTGGTGAGCAGGTTGGCGGCGGCTTCGACGTAGGCGAAGGGGATGAAGACCACGCCACGCTGGATGCCGTCGTCGACACGGGCAGTGAGCTCGACCTCGCCGCGTCGGGAGCGCACGCGCAGGCGATCGCCAGCCTGCGCGCCGAGCGCGGCGAGGTCGGCGCTGTGCATGGACGCGGTGGGCGCAGGCTCGATGGCGTCGAGCATGCTAGCGCGCCGCGTCATGCTGCCGGTGTGCCAGTGTTCGAGCTGGCGACCGGTGATGAGCACCAGTGGGTAGTCGGCATCGGGCTGCTCGTCGGCGGTGATGAGGGTGGTGGGCTTCAACTGCACCCGGCCGTCGGCGGTGGGAAAACGGTCGGCAAACACCACTGGCTGGCCGGGGTCGTCCTCGTTCAGGCAGGGGTAGGTCACGCTGCCTTCGCGCTGCAGCCGCGCCCAGGTGATGCCGCCAATGGCCGCGTGCATGGCCTGTCGCATTTCCTCGTACACAGCGGCCACGCCGTGGTGCTCTGCACCAGGCTGATCATAGGCCCAGCCCATGGCCTGCCCGTCGGCGCGACCGATGCGCTGTGCGAGCTGCTGGATGATCCACAGGTCGGCCCGCGCATCGCCCGGCGGATCGATCGCCTGGCGACCCAGCTGCACCATGCGATCGGTGTTGCTGACGGTACCGGTCTTCTCGGGCCAGGCGGTGGCGGGCAGAACCACGTCGGCCAGCCAGGCGGTTTCGGTGAGGAAGATGTCTTGCACCACCAGGTGGTCGAGGCTGGCCAGGGCGTGGCGCGCGTGGTTCAGGTCGGGGTCGCTCATGGCAGGGTTTTCGCCCATGACGTAAAGGCCGCGAATGCGGGCCGGGTCGTCGGCCGGCCGCTCGGCCGCGCGCAGGATTTCCACCACGGTGAGGCCGGGCACGCCCGAGAGCGGGGCACCCCAGAAGTCTTCAAACCAGCGCTTCACCTCGGCCTGGTCCACCGGCTGGTAGTTGGGCAGCATGAAGGGGATGAGGCCGGCGTCGCTCGCGCCCTGCACGTTGTTCTGCCCGCGCAGCGGGTGCAGGCCTGTGCCGGGGCGACCGATCTGCCCGGTGAGGCTGGCCAGCGCGATCAGGCAGCGCACGTTATCGGTGCCGTGGATGTGCTGGCTCACGCCCATGCCCCAGAGGATCATGGCGCGCTCGCTGGTGGCGTAGGCGCGCGCCACCTCGCGCAGCGTGGCCGCGTCGATACCGCAGACCGGCGCCATGGCTTCGGGGCTGAACGCCCGTACGGCCTCGCGCACCGCCTGCACCTGATCGACCCGCTCGGCCACAAACGCGGCGTCCACCAGGTCTTCTTCAAAGATCACGTGCAGCAAGGCGTTGAGCAGGGCCACATCGGTGTCGGGGCGGAACTGCAGCGTGCGCCAGGCGTGGCGGGCGATGTCGGTGCGCCGCGGGTCGGCCAGCACGATGCGCGCGCCGCGCTGGGCCGCGTTCTTCATCCAGCTCGCGGCCACCGGGTGGTTGCTGGTGGGGTTGGCGCCGATCAGCAGGATGAAGTCGGCGTGCTCCACATCGCTCACCGGGTTGCTCACCGCGCCCGAGCCCAGGCCTTCGAGCAGCGCGGCCACGCTGGAGGCGTGGCACAGGCGCGTGCAATGGTCGACGTTGTGGTTGCCAAAAGCGGTGCGCACCAGCTTCTGAAACAGGTAGGCCTCTTCATTGCTGCCCTTGGCCGACCCAAAGCCCGCGAGCGAAGCCGGTCCATGTTGGTCGCGCAGCGCTTTGAGTCCGCCAGCGGCCAGCGCCAGCGCTTCGTCCCAGCTGGCTTCGCGGAACACGCTGCGCCAGTCGGGCGGTGCGGTGATGTGCGTGGGGTCTTTGGCCAGGCCTGCGATACGGATCAGCGGGCGCGTGAGGCGCTCGGGGTGGTGAACGTAGTCAAAACCGAAACGGCCCTTGACGCACAGCCGCCCGCCGTTGGCCGGGCCGTCGCGACCTTGCACCGCGACGATGCGCTCGGGCGCCTCGGCCGTGGCGTCTTGCACCTGGTAAGTGAGCAGACAGCCGACGCCGCAGAAGGGGCACACGCTGTTGACCTCGCGGTCCACTTTCAATTGCCCGTTGGGCAGCAGGGCAGCACCGGGCGCCTTCACGCTGAGCGCACCCGTGGGGCAAGCCTGCACACATTCACCACAGGCCACGCAGCTGCTTGCGCCCATGGGGTCGGCGAGGTCGAACACCACCTGCGTGTGGGCGCCGCGCTGCGCCATGCCGATCACGTCGTTCACCTGCTCTTCGCGACAGGCGCGCACGCAGCGGGTGCACTGGATGCAGGCGTCGAGGTTCACCGCCATGGCGGGGTGGCTGAGGTCGGGCGCGGGCTGCTCGCGCTGCAGGGCGGCGAGCGTGGGCCGCACCGTCACACCCGCTTGCGTCAGCCACGCGCTGAGTTCGCTGGCCTGCTCGGGATGCGGCAGGTCGGCCGCCAGCAGCTCCAGCACCAGGCGCTGGCTACTTCGCGCGCGCTTGCTGGTCGCTTTCACGTCCATGCCGGCGGTGACCGCGCGGCAGCAGCTCGCGGCCAGCACGCGCTCACCTGCGACCTCGACCATGCAGGCGCGGCAGTTGCCGTCGGGCCGCAAGCCGTCGCTGTGGCACAGGTGGGGAATCTGCACGCCGTGGCGCTGCGCCGCGTGCAGGATGGACTCGCCCTCGCGCGCCAGCGCGGGCTGGCCGTCGAGCGTGAAGGCGACGGTGGCATCGCCAGCGGCGGGCGTGTGGGTGCCGTGGCGGCGCACACCGTCGGGCCAGACAGCGCTGGGCACGCGGGCGTTCATGCGACGTCTCCCGATGGGGCCAGGCCAATCTCATGCGGGAAGAATTCGATCACGCAGCGCAGCGGGTTGGGCGCGGCCTGGCCCAGGCCGCAGATGGACGCGTCGGCCATCACGGTAGACAGGTCTTGCAGCGTGGCCACATCCCATTGCGCGCGCTCCATCAGGCGCGCGGCCTTGTCGGTGCCGGTGCGGCAGGGCGTGCACTGACCGCAACTCTCGTGGGCGAAGAAGCGCATCTGGTTCAGCGCCGCCTCGCGCGCGCTGTCGTGTTCGCTGAGCACCACCACCGCCGCAGAGCCGATGAAGCAGCCGTGCGGCTGCAGGGTGTCGAAGTCCAGCGGCACATCGGCCAGCCTTGCCGGCAAGATGCCGCCGCTGGCGCCACCGGGCAGATAAGCGTAGAGCGTGTGGCCCTCGGCCATGCCGCCACAGAACTCGTCAATCAGTTCACGCAGCGTGATGCCGGCAGGCGCCAGTTTCACGCCGGGTTGCTTCACCCGGCCACTCACGCTGAAGCTGCGCAGCCCCTGGCGTCCGTGGCGCCCCTGGCTGGCAAACCAGGCGCCGCCTTTCTCCACGATCTCGCGCACCCAGTACAGGGTTTCGAAGTTGTGCTCCAGCGTGGGCCGGCCGAACAAGCCTCTTTGCGCGATGTAGGGCGGACGCAGGCGCGGCAGGCCCCGTTGCCCCTCGATGCTTTCGATCATGGCCGACTCTTCGCCGCAGATATAGGCACCCGCACCGCGCCGCAGTTCGATGCGCGGCAAGGCACACGGCGGATTCGCCTGCAGCTCGGCCAGCGCGCGCTGCAGCAGGCGGCGCGCATGGTGGTATTCGTCGCGCAGGTAGAGGTAGACCGCCTCGCAGCCGACCACGCTCGCCGCGATCAGCATGCCTTCGAGAAACCGGTGGGGATCGCGCTCCAGGTACCAGCGATCCTTGAAGGTACCGGGCTCGCCTTCGTCGATGTTGACCGCCATCAGGCGCGGTGCAGGCTGGTCTTTCACGATGCGCCACTTGCGCCCGGCGGGAAAACCAGCGCCCCCCAGGCCACGCAGCCCAGCGTGTTCCAGGGCTTCGATCACAGCCTCACCGCTGCGCTCGCCGCTGGCGACTGCAGCAGCCAAGGCATAGCCGCCCTCCGCGCAATAGGCGGTGAAGTCAATCGGCTCGGGCGCCACGCAGGCTTTCGCCGCTTCGGGCAACGCCCAGATGGCGTCTTCAAACCGCGCAGGGGCCTCGGCTCCCAGAGCGGCCACGGTGTCGGTGGTGGCGCTGCCCAGCGGCCACTGGCCCACCTGCGCCGCCGGCGCCTGTTCGCAACGGCCCACGCAGGGCGCGGGCATCACGCGCACATCGTCACGGCCGAGCAAGGCTGGCAAACGGACTTGCAGATCGGCCAGCAGCGGTGCGGCACCCGCGAGCTGACAGGACAGGCCGTCGCACACCCGAACCGTGAGGCTGGGCGAGGCGGCGCCGTCACGCAGGATCTCGAAGTGGTGGTAGAAGCTCGCGACCTCAAACACCTCGGCCACCGACAGGTGCATCTCGGACGCCAGCGCCACCAAGTGGGTATCGCGCAGGCCGTTGAAATGGTCGTTGAGCTGGTGCAGGAATTCGATCAGCCCATCGCGGGCATGGCCGTCAAGCGGCGCCGACCCGATGAGACCCTGCACCTGCGCGAGGGCTTCGGCATCGACCGCCCGGCCTTTCGGCCTTGAACGGGGTTGCTGACGTGGTGGTTGTCTGGCCGTGGCGCGCAAGGCCTCGGGCGTGCCCAGGACCTTGTCCATCGCCTCAGACCCGCTCGACGATCAGCGCGATGCCCTGGCCCACGCCGATGCACATGGTGCACAGCGCGTAGCGGCCACCGGTGGCGTGCAGGCGGTTAACGGCGGTGGTGACCAGGCGCGCGCCGCTGGCGCCCAGCGGGTGACCGAGCGCGATCGCGCCGCCCCAGGCGTTCACGCGCGCATCGTCGTCTTGCAAACCGAGCTCGCGCAACACCGCCAGGCCCTGGGCGGCAAACGCCTCGTTGAGCTCGATCACGTCGAGCTGCTCCAGCTTCAGGCCAGTCAGCGCCAGCACCTTCTGCGTGGCGGGCGCGGGGCCGATGCCCATGATGCGCGGCGGCACACCAGCCGTGGCCATGCCGACCACGCGCGCTTTGGGCGTGAGCCCGTTTTTCGACGCGCTGGCTTCGTCGGCCAGCAGCAATGCGCAGGCGCCGTCGTTCACGCCGCTGGCGTTGCCCGCGGTCACGGTGCCATCGGGTTTCACGATGGGTTTGAGTTTGGCGAGCGCCTCCAGGGTGGTGGCGCGCGGGTGTTCGTCGGTGTCAACCACGGTGGCGTCGCCCTTCTTTTGCGCGATGCTCACCGGCGTGATCTCGCGCGCCAGGTGACCGGCCTGGATCGCGGCCAGCGCCCGGGTCTGGCTGGCCAGGGCCATGCGGTCCTGCGCTTCGCGCTCGATCTTGTAATCGGTGGCGACGTTCTCCGCCGTCTCCGGCATGGAGTCGACACCGTACTGCGCCTTCATCAGCTTGTTGATGAAGCGCCAGCCGATGGTGGTGTCATAGACCGCATTGGCGCGCGAAAACGCGGTGTCGGCCTTGGGCATCACAAAGGGCGCACGGCTCATGCTCTCCACACCACCGGCGATCATGAGCCCGGCTTCTCCGGCGCGGATGGCGCGCGCCGCCGTGCCCACGGCGTCCAGCCCCGAACCACAAAGCCGGTTGAGCGTGGCCCCGGGCACAGCCAGCGGCAGACCGGCGAGCAGACTGCTCATGTGGGCCACGTTGCGGTTGTCTTCGCCAGCCTGGTTGGCGCAGCCGTAGAGCACATCGGCGACGGCTTCCCAGTCGACACCGGGGTTGCGCGCCATCAGTGCGCGAATCGGGATGGCACCCAGGTCGTCGGTGCGCACGCTGGAGAGAGCGCCGCCGTAACGGCCGAAGGGGGTACGGATGGCGTCACAGATGAAGGCTTGGGCAGCAGGCATAGGATCGGGTGTTTGAGAAGCGACAGGTAGGAAAATCAACGGCCTGGGAGGGGGAGGTACCAGGCCACCACATTCACAGGACAGAGCATACGACCGACGACACCAGATCGTGCGTCGCGCGCGCGAAAGACCGGCTCAATCGGTTTCCGGGTGCATGGCGCCGTCGAGCTCGAGCGCGGCTCCCGCTTTGTTTCAGGCAGCTTGGCGAAACAAGCTGTGTCACTCAACTGGCCGGCTGAGTCAGCTTGATGCGCGGGCGCTTTGACGATCAGCGGATCGCCACAAAATCCCCTGAATTCTGGTTGCGCGCCAAGCCCTGCAGACAAAGACAACCACGGTCACACCGCCTAAGGGAAGTACGTCATTTTTTCAGCGACACGGCCATGGCTTCGCCCATGCGGACGGCCCGCCCGCGAACCCAGTCGGAAGGGAAGTCCAGCGTGTGTCTGGTGAACAGCATGACCACGGTAGAGCCAAGCAGGAAGCGCCCCATTTCCTCGCCCTGGCGCAAGACGGCAGCGCGATCGTCGTAGTGCCACTCTCGCACGCGGGCAAACCGGGGCGGGCTCACCACCCCATGCCAGACCGTTGCCACGCTGCCAACGATGGTGGCCCCGACCAGCACCAGCACGAACGGACCACGATCCGATTCGAAGACACAGACCACGCGCTCGTTGCGCGCAAACAATCCGGGCACACCACGCACAGTGGTCGGGTTGACTGAGAACAGATGGCCTGGCACATGGATCATGCGGACCAGGCGCCCGTCGCAGGGCATGTGGATGCGATGGTAGTCCTTCGGACTCAGGTACAGACTTGCAAATTCGCCATCATCAAACTGGGCAGCGAGTCGGGCGTCACCACCAAGCAGCGCCTGGGCACTGTAGTGGTGGCCTTTGGCTTGAAGCAGTTTCCCGCCCTCGATGGAGCCGCACTGGACGATAGCGCCGTCCACTGGACTGACAAAGTCAGCTTGCGCGAGCGGGCGCACACCCTCTCTCAGCGCTCGCGTGAAGAAGTCATTGAAACAGGCGTAGCCAGCGGGCCCAGGATCGGCCGCCTCGGCCATGTTCACGCCATAGCGAGCAATGAACCAGGGAATCACGGCGCGCGTCCACCACTTTGCGCGGGAGGCGGCACCTGCGCCTGCGATGACGGTCAACAGCTGCTTGGGCAGCAGGTACTGTGGCAGAACGGCCAGCCGGTCAATCAGATCAGACACTTTCACGGTGGCGCCCTGCGCCCAATCTGCCGCCACCTCCACCTCCGCGCTGCGTGCAGCGCCTGAAGGCAGGGAGGTGGCGCTGTTGCGACGCCGCCTGCAGATTGCGCAGCACGATGAGAATGTCGCTGCGGTGGGTCTGCGACAACAGGCGCTCGTACATTTCCCCATTCGCAGTTTCGGCAACCACTCCCGCTTCGCAGGCCAATTGCAAGCTAGCGTAGCGCTCAACCTTTCCTGGCCATGTATTGGTGGGCACCGGAATTCCATAACGCTGAAACAAGCCGCGAAGCGCTTCGATGTGGCGCGCTTCTGCTTCGCGGATCCGGATGAATGGTCGGACCTCGCCGAAGTCAGCGATGACCTGGTCGTAGGTGGCCCAGGCTTGGTATTCATCATCCAGTGCCTCATGGAGCACCTGGATTTCGATGTCGGTGAGTGGGTTCATAGACTGGTTTTCAGTGAAGATGTTGGTAGCGATGCAGACTCAGGCTCCCTGTGCAGCCCTTGACATGCTAGTGGCCTTGACCCTGGAAGGGCGCTGAGCCCAAGCTGCTCGCTCAGGATGCGTTTTTTGATTCTGAGGCCATGTGTTGCCCGGCCATTGACATACCTCAACGGTCAGGCAATACATGGTCGCTAGACTGAAACTGAGGTTTGAGTTTCCTCACATTGATGCCTCTGGCTGAGGCAGTGATGGGTAAACGTCACTGGAAACCACCTCACTCTCTTGGAGAATTCGTATGCGCAGAATCTATTTCCTTCTCCCGACGGTCACATCGGCCCGTTCGATCGTGGAGGAGTTGTTGCTGAACCACGTTGATGAACACCACATCCACGTCGTGGCCCGAGACAACACGCCATTGGGCGACTTGCCACAAGCGGGTGTGGCCCAACGCACGGACATCATTCCGGCGATGGAACGGGGTATCGCTGCGGGGGGTCTGGTTGGTTTGCTCGCGGGACTGATCGGGGTCACTTTCCCGCCCGCGGGACTGGTGTTCGGGGGCGGTGCATTGCTTGGCACGATCGCGTTTGGTACTGGCTTCGGAGCGTGGATGGCGGGCATGGTGGGTGTTGGTATGCCGAGCAGTCGCATCGAGCAATTCCAACAAGCGATCGCCAACGGCGAGTTGCTGATGATGATTGATGTACCTGCCGCACGCGTAGAAGAGGTTGAGTCGCTTGTCACCCGCCATCATGCGGAAGCAGAGCTCGAGGGCGTTGACCCCAACATCCCTCTGTTCCCCTGACGCCTTGTCAGGCAGCCCTGATTCCTTTCCGACTTGCCCATGCTCAATTGACGCTGCTCTGGATCATCACCTTCTCGCTCCTGAGCAGTGTGGGTGCAGCTGCCGGTGCTGCGCTGTTGCTGGCTTTCCCACAAGCGATCCGCCATGCACTCGTGCCGGCCTTGATCAGCTACGCCGCAGGCGTGATGCTCGGCGCCGCCTTTCTGGGGATGATTCCCACCGCGCTGTCGCGCGCTGATGCAAGCCAGATCCTTCCCGCGTTGCTGATTGGTTTGGTGTTGTTCTTTATCTTGGAGAAGATGGTTCTATGGCGCCATTGCCATGACGAAAGTTGTGCAGTCCATGGCCAGGCGGGCCCTTTGGTCCTGGTGGGGGATGCATTTCACAACTTCGTTGATGGCGTGGTCATCGCGGCTGCATTCCTGGTTTCGATTCCGCTGGGCGTGGCCACGGCAGTGGCTGTGATTGCCCATGAAGTGCCCCAGGAGGTGGGCGATTTCGCCATTCTGCTAGACGGTGGGTACAGTCGCGCCAAGGCATTCTGGCTCAACATCCTGTCTGCGTCCGCCACCTTGCCCGGTGCTTTGGCTGGCTACTTTTGGCTGGGTCAGATGGAGGAGGCTATCGCCTACATTCTTGCGCTCTCGGCAGCAAGTTTCATCTACATCGCTCTGGCAGACCTTGTGCCTTCGCTGCATCGGCGAACAAACCCAATGCAGTCGCTCCTGCAGCTGGCACTGCTGATCGCCGGGATTTCCACCATCGGGTGGATGCGCCACGCGCAGTAAACAGGCGCCTTTTGCAGATGGACTCTGACCGAGGCCCCGTCAACGCATCTTTCTGTCAGTCAGGCAGTTCACATCGAACGCGGTTGTTCAAGCCGCTTTCACTCACCCGACGCAGATGTTGAACACCACCGATCCCAGAGCACGCGGCGCAGTGTCTATCCGGCCACAGACCAGAGGCCGCCTGCTCAGTAGGTTTCCAGGTGCAGCCGGCCGTCGCGCTTGAGCGTGGCGCCAACCTCGTCCCAGTTCAGGCCAGCGCCGGTGGCGATGTCCTTCAGCGCCAGCACCACGCCCTCTTCCATCGCTTTGAGACCGCAGACGTAAAAATAGCTGTTGGGGTCTTTGAGCAGCGGCGCCAGATCGGCAGCGCGCTCCCGCATCAGATCCTGTACGTAACGTTTGGGCTGACCCAGGGTGCGGCTGAAGGCGAAGTGGCTGTCGATGAAGTCCTTGGGCAGGTTTTGCAGCGGGCCGAAGTAGGGCAGCTCTTCCTGTGTGCGGGCGCCAAAGAACAGCATGAGCTTGCCGCCTTCGAACTTGCCCGTGGCGCGCAGTCGGCGGCGCCACTCGGTCATGGCGCGCATGGGCGCGCTGCCAGTGCCGGTACAGATCATCACGATGCTGGAGCGCGGGTGGTTGGGCATCAGGAAGCTGGCGCCGAACGGTCCGATCACCTGGACCTTGTCACCCACCTTGAGGTCACACATGAAGTTGCTCGCGACACCACGCACCGGCTGGCCCTGGTGGTCTTCGAGCACGCGCTTGATGGTGAGGGACACGTTGTTGTACCCGGGGCGCTCGCCGTTGCGCGGGCTGGCTACCGAGTACTGGCGTGCCACGTGCGGCTTGCCGCGAGCGTCCACCCCGGGCGGCACGATGCCGATCGACTGGCCTTCCAATACCGGGAACGGCATGGTGCCGAAGTCGAGCACGAGGTGATGGGTGTCGTAGTCGCTGCCCACTTCGGTGACGCGGAAGTTGCCGGTGACGGTGGCCGTGATGCACTTTTCGGCTGCCTTGGGGCCGTAGAGGTTGGTGTAAGCGTGTGCGGCCGACCAGGGCGGCAGCGTGGCGCCGAATTGCGCGCTGTGGAAAACCGGTTCGGGGTCCACTGCGGCGGGGCGGGCCGGCGCAGTGGCGGTGGGCTCTGGGCCCGCCTCACCCGCATCGGCCAATGCCTCGGGCGGCAACTCGGCAGGCAGTTCGTCCCAGGTCAGCTGCTCTGCCACTGAGTAGGCTCGCACCTTCAGCATGCTGCGCCAGTTGTCGATCGAGCCGGTGGGGCACGGCGGCACACAGGCCATGCACAGGTTGCACTTCTCGGCGTCGACCACGTAATTGCGGTCGTCGTGCGTGATCGCGCCCACCGGGCAGGTGGCTTCGCAGGTGTTGCAGCGGATGCAGATCTCGGGATCGATCAGGTGCTGCTGGATCACGGCGGCTTCAGCGGATGCGTTCATCTTGGTTTCTCTTCGGCTTCTGTTCGGTTGACTTCGTGGTGGCAGCGCACGGGCTGGGCCGGCACACTTCGTTCATGTCCCCCGCCGACCTTCGGCTGGCTCCTCCCTTACTTCACTGCGTCTGCCGGCTCATCCCATGCTTGTTGGCGAGGAAAGGCCAGAGAAACACCTTTGCATCCCTGTACCGATCCGCAGCGCGTGCCTTCAAGCCAGAATGCCGCGGGTCCGGGTCTCCCGGCCTGCAGGCATTGCCCCCCTGGGGGGTGACGCCGAAGGCGGCGCGGGGGGTCATCCAAACCTGACGTATTCGAAGTCGACCGGCTGGCGGTTGATGCCCATGACCGGCGGCGCGATCCAGTTGGCAAACTTGCCTGGCTCGACCACGCGGCCCATGAGGCTGGCGACAAAGGCGCGGTCCGACTCGCTCGGCAGCCAGCTGTCTCGCTTGGCGTTCCACTCGGCCTCGGAGACCACGTGGCCATCCGGTGCGACCTTCACGCCTTTGAGCAGACCGATGTTGCGGTGGAAAGCCTTGTGGGGGACGCTCAGGCGCACCGGGATGCCCGCCTTTTCGATCACCTTGTTCCAGCGCTCCACGCCACCCACACTGTCCTTGATGTAGTCGTCGCGCAGCACCTCGTTGAGCGCGTTGAGCATCGGCACTTCTTTTTCGACCAGTTGACCGTTCTGCACGTTGAGCACC
This sequence comes from Hydrogenophaga sp., assembly GCF_011390835.1. Lineage (GTDB taxonomy): Bacteria > Pseudomonadota > Gammaproteobacteria > Burkholderiales > Burkholderiaceae_C > Hydrogenophaga. Next base: position 11,630 of record NZ_JAABRQ010000004.1, read on the forward strand.
TTGTAGAACTGGCCGCGCAACTGGTGGTCATCAGCCCGCTTGCCTTCCTCGTAGCGGCCCTTGAGGCCAGTGGAGTAAAACGTGGCGGCGTTGCTGGATTCGTCGGCGCCAAACAGATCGATGGTGACCGAGAAGTGGAAGTTCAGGTAACGCTGGATGGTCGGCAGATCGATCACGCCGGCTTCGCGCAGCTTCTTCGGATCGTCGGTCTTGAGCTCGTTCATCATCTGGCAGGTGCGGTTGATGACGCGGCTCACGCCCGACTCGCCCACAAACATGTGGTGCGCCTCTTCAGTCAGCATGAACTTTGTGGTGCGCGCCAGCGGGTCGAAGCTGCTTTCTGCCAGGGCGCAGAGCTGGAACTTGCCGTCGCGGTCGGTGAAGTAGGTGAACATGAAGAAGCTCAGCCAATCCGGCGTTTCTTCGTTGAAGGCTTCGAGGATGCGCGGGTTGTCGGCGTTACCGCTGTTGCGCTCCAGCAGGGCTTCGCCTTCTTCGCGGCCGTCCTTGCCGAAGTACTTGTGCAGCAGGTAGACCATGGCCCAGAGGTGGCGGCCTTCTTCCACGTTGATCTGGAACAGGTTGCGCAGGTCGTACATGCTGGGCGCGGTCAGCCCCAAGTGGCGCTGCTGCTCGACGGATGCCGGCTCGGTGTCGCCTTGCGTCACGATGATGCGGCGCAGGTTGGCGCGGTACTCGCCAGGGATGTCTTGCCAAGCGTCTTCGCCCTTGTGGTCACCGAAGTGGATCTTGCGGTCTTTCTCGGCCGGGTTGAGGAAGATGCCCCAGCGGTAATCGGGCATCTTCACGTGGCCAAACTGCGCCCAGCCCTGCGGGTCCACGCTGGTGGCGGTGCGCAGGTAGACATCGAAGTTCTGCGAGCCGTCCGGGCCCATGTCGTCCCACCACTTGAGGTAGTTGGGCTGCCACTGTTCGAGCGCGCGCTGCAGCGTACGGTCTTCGCTCAGGTTGACGTTGTTCGGGATCTTGTCGCTGTAGTCGATGGTGGACATGCTGTTTTTCCTGCGGGCTAAACGGTCGGTGGACTGACATGGGGTTGCGGCTGGCTCCACCGGGAGACCCACCGCACAACAGACTCAAAAAATCAAACGCGGGTCCAGTCGAAAGCGGCTTTGTCGCCTTTGCCGTAGACCTTGAGTGCGCCTTTTTCACCCACCGCGTTGGGGCGCTGGAAGATCCAGTTCTGCCAGGCGGTGAGTCGTCCAAACACGCGGGTTGCCATGGTTTCCACCCCATTGAAGCGCAGATTGGCCTCCATGCCGGTCAGTGCGTCGGGGTTCATGGCGACACGCTCTTCGATGGCGATGCGGACCTCGTCGGTCCAGTCGATATCGTCGGGATTCGCGGTGACCAGGCCCAGCGCCAACGCGGCGTCGGCGTCCAGCGGCTGGCCAATCTGTGCCCGCACGGCGTCGAGTTCGGTCTTGTCGCCGTAAAAGCGGCGCTCGAGGCGGCTCTGGTCGGTGGCCATGGGAAAGGTGCCGAAATTGATCTCGCCGACGGTGATCCTAGGCGCGGCTGCGTCATCATCCGGCAAGGCTAGGTGGTAACTGCGGTCGCAAGCCAGGGCCAGTTCCAGCAGGCTGCCAGCAAAGCAGGAACCGGCTTCGATCAACGCAAACAAGCTGCGCGAGGACACATCGAGGCGGCTGAAGGTGCGGCGCATCAGGCCGATGGTCTCGCGCACCAGCCAGTGGGCCTGGTGCGCCAGCAGGGTGGCGTCCACGGCGAGCACGGCGGCGGCGTCGCCCTCGGTCTTGATGAGCCAGGTGCCGATTTCCAGCTCGTTGGTGCGCATGTGCAGGATGGCGTCTTCCAGCTCGCGCGCCATCTGCAGCGGGTACCACGCAGCGCCGGCGGCTTCGATGCCGGCGACATCGGTGGGCTGCGCGCCGCTGGGCGCTTTCACCGTCCAGGTGGCGGTGCGCTTGGCGCGGTCAATGACCACGCTCACGTGTTCGTAGTGCAGTGCGTCACCGTCGATGCGGCGCGCCAACGGGGTGAGCGCCACGCCTTTTGCATCGGCTGGGCGGTCGCTCTGCTCGGCGAGTTGCAAGGCGCGCTCCTGCACTTTGGCGGCAAACTGTGCTGGCTTGGCGATGTCATCGACCAGGCGCCAGTCTTTGGCCTTCTGGCCACGCACGCCTTCGTTGGTGGTGCAGAAGATGTCGGCCAGATCGTGACGCACCCGGCGCTTGTCGGTCACGCGTGTCAAGCCACCGGTGCCCGGCAGCACGCCCAGCAGCGGTACCTCGGGCAGGCTGACCGCGCTGCTGCGGTCGTCCACGAGGATGATTTCATCGCAGGCCAGGGCCAGCTCGTAGCCGCCGCCGGCGCAGGCACCGTTGACCGCGGCTAGAAATTTCAGCCCGCTGTGCTTCGAGGTGTCTTCCAGGCCGTTGCGCGTCTCATTGGTGAACTTGCAGAAGTTCACCTTCCAGGCGTGGCTGGAGACGCCGAGCATGAAGATGTTGGCGCCAGAGCAGAACACCTTGTCTTTGGCGCTGGTGATCACCACGGTGCGCACGGCGGGATGCTCGAAGCGGATGCGCTGGATCGCGTCGTTCAGCTCGATGTCCACACCGAGGTCGTAGCTGTTGAGTTTGAGCTTGTAGCCTGGGCGCAGGCCTGCGTCTTCGTCGAAATCGGCTTTCAGCGTGGCGACCGGTCCGTCCACACTCAAAGACCAGTGGCGGTACTGACTGGGGTCGGTGCGGTAGTCAACCTGTTCAGGCAACACGGCGTGCAGCGAGGCGGGTGCGTTCATGAAATGTCTCCTGGTGGGAGCTGCGGCAGATCGGCACCGGGAATCAGCTCGATGACATGCATCATATTGCATGCATCCCTGATGTCAAGCAATCCTTTGCATGCTGGAGGGTCAGGCCGGGAGCGAAAGTGCCGAGCGCACCGCCACGCGCAACAAGGCAAAGGTGTCGGCCAGCGGTTGCGCGCTGGTGTTCACCTGAGCATGGGCTTTGGCGTAGAAAGCCGAGCGCCCCGCCAGGATGGTCTTGAGGTCTTCCATCGCTTCGTGGCTCGCCGCCATGGGCCGCATGTCGCCCTGCGCGCGCACGCGGTTCATGTGGTCCTCCGGGTCGGCCTGCAGCCAGACCGTGGTGCAGTGGCCGAGCACCAGGTTGAAGGTGGCGGCGTCGGAGACGATGCCACCGGGCGTGGCAAGCACCGCCTCGGGGTAGATCTGGATCGCCTCCTCCACCGCTCGCCGCTCGTATCGCCGGTAGGCGTTTTGCCCGTACAGGCCCTGAATCTCCGAGACGCTGCAACCGGCGAACTTTTCGATTTCGCGGCTGAGCTCCACGAAGGGGTAGCCCAGGTCGTCGGCCAGCATCTGGCCCAGCGTAGATTTACCGGCGCCGCGCAGGCCGATCAGCGCCACGCAGTGGCTGCGCGGCCCGGTCGACGAACCGGTGCCCAGCAGGTCGGCCAGTGTCATGCGCGCCTGGCGCAGTGTCGCCTCGTCGCGGCCCTGCAGCAGTTCGCGGATCAGCATCCATTCGGCCGACTGGGTGGTCACGTCGCCCAGCAGCTCGGCCAGCGGGCTTTGCAACGCCTGCGCCACCTGCAGCAGCAACAGGATGGACACATTGCCCTCGCCGTACTCCAGGTTGGCCAGGTGGCGCTCGGACACGTCGGCAGCCAGCGCCACCGCCTTGCGCGTCATGCCCCGACGCGCGCGCAAGCTGCGCACCCGATCACCCAGCGCCACCAGAAAGGGATGCTTGTCAGGCCCTGCGCTGGCGGCCTTGGCCGGCTCAGAAACATGCAATATATTGCTTGACATACGCGCTGTTCTTGTTAATCTGCAATGCATGCACGATATTTCATGTCGGCACAAACAGCAAGCCGCCCGAGGAGACACCCCATGAGCCTGCCCAGCGACGTACCCGCACTTGGCGAGACCTTCAACTTCGCCCAGCACCTGCTCGAAGCCAATGCCGGACGCTCCGACAAGGCGGCTTTTGTTGATGACCACGGCAGCCTGACCTATGGCGAGCTGGCAAGCCGCGTGCAGCAGATGGCCAGCGCCCTGCTGGCGCTTGGCGTCAAACGCGAGGAGCGCGTGCTGCTGCTCATGCACGACAACAACCACTGGCCGGTGAGCTTTCTGGGCGCGATGTACGCCGGTATCGTGCCGGTGGCCGTCAACACGCTGCTCACGGCTGACGACTACGCCTACATGCTGGAGCACTCGCGCGCGCAGGCGGTGCTGGTCTCGGGCGCGCTGTTGCCCATGCTCACGGCGGCGCTGGTGAAGTCGGACCACGAGGTAAAGAAGGTCATCGTCTCGCACCCGCAAGCGCCACTGCATCCGGCAGAGGCTGACTTCGAAGCCTGTTTGCATCTGCACTCGCCCGCCGCCCGGCCCGCAGCCACCAGTCCCGACCATCCCGGCTTCTGGCTCTATTCATCGGGCTCCACCGGCCGCCCCAAGGGCACGGTGCATTCGCACGGCAACCCCTACTGGACGGCCGAGCTCTACGGCAAGCGGGTGCTGGGCCTGCGCGAAGACGACGTGTGTTTCTCCGCCGCCAAGCTGTTCTTCGCCTACGGTCTGGGCAATGCCCTGACCTTCCCGATGGCGGTGGGCGCCACCACGCTGCTGATGGCCGAGCGGCCCACACCAGAGGCGGTATTCAAGCGCTGGACCGGTGGCGTCGCCAGCTTGAAACCGACGGTGTTTTACGGCGCGCCCACCGGCTTTGCCGGCATGCTGGCCCACCCGGCCTTGCCGGCGAAGGGCGCGGTGGCGATGCGGCTGGTGTCATCGGCGGGCGAGGCCTTGCCGGCGGAGCTGGGTGAGCGGTTCAAGGCCCACTTTGGCGTGGACATCGTCGACGGCATCGGCTCCACCGAAATGCTGCACATCTTTCTATCCAACCGACCCGAGCGGGTTCGCTACGGCAGCACCGGCTGGCCGGTGCCCGGCTATGAGATCGAACTGCGTGGCGACGACGGGCAACTCCTGCCCCTGAAAGATGACGGCTCCAGCGAACCGGGCGACCTCTACATCCAGGGACCCTCGGCCGCCATGATGTATTGGGGCAACGTGGACAAAACACGCGACACCTTTCAGGGCGGCTGGACCAAGAGCGGCGACAAATACATCCGCAACGCCGACGGCAGCTACACCTACGGTGGACGCAGCGACGACATGCTCAAGGTCAGCGGCATCTACGTGAGCCCGTTCGAGGTCGAGGCCACGCTGGTGCAGCACCCGTCGGTGCTGGAGGCCGCGGTGATCGGCGTGATCGACGCCGATGGTCTGACCAAGACCAAGGCCTTTGTCGTGCTCAAGGACGGTGAGCATGCGGATGAGACCACGCTGAAAAATTTCGTGAAAGACAAGCTGGCGCCCTACAAATACCCGCGCCAGATTGCTTTCGTAGACGACCTGCCCAAGACAGCCACCGGCAAGATCCAGCGCTTCAAGCTGCGCGAGCAGGAGGCCGGCAGCGCATGACGGCCGCCGAAGCCGGCGCTTCGGACCTGTGCGCTGTGGCCTGGCGGGGACGCACGGTGCAGATCGAACACCAGTGGATCGCCCCCGAGCGCAATGAGGCACCCCTGATGGTGTTTCTGCACGAAGGCCTGGGCTCAGTCTCGATGTGGCGCGACTTTCCGGCCAGGCTGTGTGACGCACTCGGCTGGCGCGGCCTGGTCTATTCGCGCCCGGGCTATGGCCGCTCCACGCCGCGCGCATCCGACGAACACTGGGCACCCGACTTCATGCACCAGCAGGCGCTGGAGGTCTTGCCCGCACTGTTCGATGCGCTCGGCATCGACTGCAGGCGAGAGCCTACCTGGCTGTTCGGCCACAGCGATGGTGGCTCCATCTCTCTCATCCATGCCGCGCACTTCTCCGAACGAGTGGCAGGGAGCATCGTGGTGGCGCCGCACATTTTTGTAGAAGACATGTCGGTGCGCAGCATCGAAGCCGCCCGCCTCGCCTTTGAGCAAGGCGATTTGCGCACGCGCCTCGCGCGCCACCACGACGACCCGGACTCGGCCTTCCGGGGCTGGAACGGCGCGTGGCTCTCGCCCGAGTTTCGCAGCTGGTCGCTGACAGCCGAGTTGCCTCGACTCAGCTGTCCGCTGCTGGCGGTGCAGGGCGAGAACGATGAGTACGGCACACTGGAGCAGATCCGCGGCATCGCCCGCGCCGCGCCGCAAACCGAATTGCTGGAGATGCCCCACTGCGGCCACTCACCGCACCGCGACCAGCCACAAGCGCTGATCGCCGCGGTGCAGCGCTTTGTCCACCCGGGTTGATCAGCCCAGGGTGATCTTGGCGAAGTTGGCCACTCGCTTCCACTTGGCCGCGTCGGCCGCCATGAACTCGCCCATGGCCTTGGCGTTGAGGAAGCCCACATCGGCCCCGCGCGACTCCATCGCCTGGGTCACGTCGGCCATGGCCAACACCTTTTCCAGCGCCTTTTCCACGCGGCTCATCACGTCGGCGGGTGTGCCCGCGGGGGCGGCCACGCCGTAGAAAGAGCTGACGTCAAAATCGCTCACACCAGCCTCGATCAGCGTGGGCACGTTGGGTAGCGCCTTGCTGCGCTGGCGGGTGGTCACGGCCAGGGCCTTGACGGTGTTGCCCTGAATCTGGCCCAGAGCCGACGGCAGGTTCTCAAACATCATGTCGACCTCGCCGGCGATCAGGCCAGTGATGGCCGCCGCCGCGCCGCGGTAGGGGATGTGGGTGATGAAGGCGCCGGTGCTGCTCTTGAACAGCTCAGCGCTCAGGTGCAGCGAGGTACCGTTGCCGTTGGAGGCGTAGTTCATCCTGCCCGGGGCCTGCTTGGCGCGGGCGATGACGTCGCTCACGCTGTTGATGCCCGACTTCGGGTTGACCAGCATCACATTGGGCACGCGGCCCAGCAGGGACACCGGCACGATCTGCTCCGGCTTGTAAGGCAGCGAGGCATACAGCGCCGGGCTGATGGTGAGCGGCGGCGAGGCCATGAGGAAGGTGTAGCCGTCCGGCTGGGCGCGCGCCACGTCGGCCGCGCCCACGTTGCCGCCCGAGCCGGGCTTGTTCTCGATCACCACCGGCTGACCCAGCTCCTGGGCCAGTTTCGGGCCGATCAGTCGGGCCATGTTGTCGATCAGGCCCCCGGGCGGGAATGGCACCACCAGGCGGATCGGGCGTGCCGGCCAGGCCTGGGCCAGCGCCAGACTGGGAGCGGCCAGGGCCGCGCCACCGATCAACAGAGCCTGGCGGCGGGACAAGGCGTTCAAAGACAGCTTCATGGGAACCTCAAGAGAGATGGAAAGGTGAACCGGCGACGGCCCTTGGCAGTCTCCACCGGAGCGACGGACAGGCGCTGGACGACACGCACGCCAGCGAACAAGTTGTGCAGTCATCATACAAGTTAAGCCTGCCTGACAAGACCGGGTTTTCCCCCGCTCGAAGGCGCATTGCCCTCGTCACTCGCGCCCGTGAAAGATGTGGACTAGGCGGCCGGTCCGCTGCCGGCTGCCGCGGTGAGCGCGCTGGCCAGGCGGTCACCCTCTTGTTGCCAGAACGCCGGATCGGCCTGCTGGATGCGGGCAATGGCGTTGTCCATGTGGCGGGTCGCTGCGCGGCGCGCGCGGGCCGCGTCGCCCGCTTCGATGGCCTGGGCAATGGCTTCGTGCTCGGCGTGCACCTGGCGCGCAAAGTCGCGCCGCCGGGCTTCGTTGGCGCGCGTCACTCGCGTCACGCCACGCAAGAACTGCCGCAGGTAGTCCAGCGTGCTGATCAAAAACGGGTTCTGGGCCGCCAGCGCGATCGCGCGGTGGTAGGCCACGTCCTGCTCGGCACCGTCGCCGCCGTCGCGCACCGCCTCGTCCAGCGCCTGCATCGCCTGGCGAATGCCTTGCAGGTCGGCCTCGCTGCGCCGCTGCGCGGCCAGCGCCGCCACCTCGGCTTCCAGCCCGCGGCGAACCTCCACCATCTGCACCACCGCCTGCAGCGACTGCGCCGAGCGCGCATCGAAGCTGAGCGGCACACAGGCCACATCCACCACGAACACGCCACTGCCCTGGCGCGACGTCACCAGCCCCTGCGACTTGAGCCGCGTGACCGCCTCGCGCACCACGGTACGGCTCACGCCGTAGGCCGTCGCCAGCGCGGCTTCGGTCGGCAGCCGCCCACCCGGCGCGATGCGGCCCGAGCGGATTTCGTCAGAGAGTTGGGATGCCACCCGCTCGGACAAGCGGGTCGCCGGGGCCATCAAGCCGGTGGCGGCAGGCAGAGGAGCAGGTGTACGCATGGCCCCCATTGTCTGTAATCTCGGGCCACCTCGCCCAACTGACTGCGCACACGCCATGAATGCCCCTCTCACCCTGCCCTCACCGCTCCTCGATCTGCTGCGCCATTGGGGCCCTCGCTGGCAAACCGAACTGCCCGCCGCGCGCGACGCGATGTTCCCCGCCTACGCCGCCTTGCTTCCCGCCTCTGCGCCCGCTGGCGTGCAGGTGCACTTGGACCTCCCTTACGGCGCCGATCCGAGGCAGGTGCTCGATGTCTATGCGCCCCCCCGCGCGACACAGGCCAGGCCGGTGATGATGTTCGTTCACGGCGGCGGCTTTGTGCGCGGCGACAAAGACCAGGGCGGCGGCCTGTTTGCCAACGTGCTGCACGAGTTCGCAGCCGTTGGGTGGCTGGGCATCAACGTCGAATACCGGCTCGCCCCCCATGCCACATGGCCGGCGGGCGCCGAGGACGTGCGCGACGCCCTGAAGTGGGTGCACGACCACGCGGCAGAACAGGGTGGCGACCCGCGGCGCATCTTCTTGTTTGCCCATTCCGCAGGCTGCGCCCACGTCGCCAGCGCCGTGTGGGACGAGCGCCTGCGCCCTGCTGGCCACGCCCTGCCCTTGGCCGGCCTCATCCTCGCCAGCCCGCGTGTGCGCGCCGATCTGCGACCCGACAACATCAACGCCGCCGGCGTCGCCGCCTACTTCGGCAACGATCCCGCCCAGTTCGATGACCGCGCACCGCTGTTGCATGCCAGGCCCGACGCCCCGCCCACTTTCGTGGCACTGGCCCAGTACGAGAACCCGCTGATCGACGTCTATGCGCTGGAGCTCGCGCACCACCTGGCGCAGATCCACGACACCCGAGGCGGCCCCATGCCCCGCGTGCTGCAGCTGCCCGATCACAACCACTACAGCGTGATGGCGCAGTTCAACACCCCGCACAACCGGCTGGGGGCTGAAATTCGCGACTGGTGCGCGCGGGTGGAACGGGGGGAGTTTGCCGGGAAGTCGAGCGATTGAACTTCGACCGGCTCAGGGACAAGGCCGACTCCGTGCCTTTCCCCTGCTTGGGTCGGGCAATCGAGAGGGCTTCACACCGTCAAAAGCGGCACATCCACGACAGTGCCGTCGTGCAAGCAAGCGTGTCGGGGTTGCGCCAAAACAAAGCCTTCACACATGCCGCCAGCCCCGCTGTGTCACACACCCAGCTGGTCTCGCATCTGGTACCAGAGCGCACCGATGGCGGTGAACGGCACGCGCAGCGCGCGACCACCCGGGAATGGGTGGTGCGGCAGGCGCGCAAAGGCGCCGAAACGGCTGGCGTCGCCCTTGAGTGCTTCGGCCAACACGCGCCCGATCAGGTGCGTGAAGGTGATGCCGTGGCCAGAGCAGCCTTGCGAGTAATAAATGTTGGGCGATAGCGTGCCCACCTGAGGCATGCGCGAGAGCGTGAGGAGGAAATTGCCGGTCCAGCCGAACTCGATGCCCACGTTTTGCAGCTGCGGAAAGGTCTTGAGCATCTGCGGCCGGATCAGCGACTTCACCTCCTTGGGATCTCGCGCACCGTAGACCACGCCGCCACCGTAGATCAGGCGCTTGTCGGCCGAGAGCCTGAAGTAGTCGAGCAGGAAGTTGTTATCTTCCACACAGTGGTCGGACGGGATCAGTTCATCGGCCAGCGCCCCCAGCGGCTCGGTGGCGATCATCTGCGTGCCGCAGGGCATGGACTTGGCGACCAGCGCCGGCTCCAGGTCGCCGATGTAGGCGTTGCAGGCCACGATCACATACCGCGCACGCACCTGACCCTGCGTGGTGCGCACCACGGCTGGTTCGCCGCGCTCAATCTTCACCACCTCGCAGTGCTCGTAGATGCGACCGCCTAGGCTCTCCAACGCGGCGGCCTCACCCAGCGCCAGGTTGAGCGGGTGGAAGTGCCCGCCGGTGGGGTCGATGAGCAAGGCGCTGTAGCGATCGGTGTTCACCCACTGGCGCACCTCGTCCGGGCTGTCCACCAGGGTCAGCCCCGGGTGGCCCCAGCGCTCCCAAAGCGCCTTCTGCTCGATCAGCCCTTTGGCCTTGCGCGGGCTGATGGCGGAGAAGATGCCGCCGTCTTTCAAGTCGCAATCGATGCTGTATTTGGCGACGCGCTCGCGAATGACCTGTGCACCCTCGAACATCATGCGAGCGAGTGGCTCGGCCACGGCATGGCCGTAGCTGCGTTCGATCACGTCGATGTCGCGCGAGAAGCTGTGCACGATCTGACCGCCGTTGCGCCCGGACGCCCCCCAGCCCACCCGCGCCCGCTCCAGGATCACCACCTTCATGCCGGCCTCGGCCAGCGCAATGCCGGCAGACAGGCCGGTATAACCACCGCCCACGATGCATGCGTCGGCTTCGATGTTGTCCTGCAGGCTGGGGCGCTCGGGCGCCGCGTTGGCTGAGTGGGCGTAATACGACGGGGCGTGGCCTGTGTTGTCGTGGGCAGTGGCGACCATGGGTTCTCCGGAAATCATTGGGCAATGTGGCCTGGCGGGACGAGCTGAATGAGGCGTTCCGCCTGGCGATGGGGCAGTATGGTCGCAAGCGGTGGCCTCAGACGGGGCCACTGAGCACGCAAGTCAGACACCCACTGGCCCCAGACAAGCGCGCGACCGGCCCTAGGCGAAAAATCAGCGACCATGGGGCCTAGGAGACTCCATGACCACACCCGCACGCGCCTTCGGCACCCATGCCGCCACCCAGCCCCTCGGCCTGTTCCACTTTGTCCGCCGCGACCCACGCGCCGACGACGTGGTGATCGACATCCTTTTCTGCGGCGTCTGCCACACCGACATCCACCACTCCCGCGACGACTGGGGCCGGGCCAACTACCCCATGGTGCCGGGGCACGAGATCGTCGGGCGTGTGAGCCGCGTGGGCGAAGCCGTCACCCGCTTCCAGCCAGGTGATCTGGTGGGCGTGGGCTGCATGGTGGATTCGTGCCGCACCTGCGCCGCCTGCGGCAAGGGCTGGGAGCAATACTGCGAGAGCGGGTCCACCTTCACCTACAACGGCGTCGACCGCCAGGACGGCACCCCCACCTACGGCGGCTACTCCGACCACGTGGTGGTGGCGCAAGACTTCGTGTTGAAGATGCCCGAAGGTCTGGATCCGGCGGGCGCTGCGCCCCTGCTGTGCGCCGGCATCACCACCTACTCGCCACTGCGCCACTGGCAGGTGGGACCGGGCAGCCGCGTGGCGGTGGTGGGCCTGGGCGGCCTGGGCCACATGGCGATCAAGCTGGCCAAGGCCATGGGCGCCGAGGTCACGCTGTTCACCCGCTCGGCGAGCAAGGAGGCCGATGCGCGCCGGCTCGGGGCCGACCAAATCGTGCTTTCCGGCGACGCCGAGCAGATGATCGCGGCCGCCAACCGGTTCGAGCTCATCATCGACACCGTGCCCTACGCGCACGACCTCAACCTCTACGTGCCCACGCTGGCCACCGGCGGCACGCTGGTGCTGGTGGGTTTTCTGGGCCCGATCGATCCGGCCCTCAACACCGGGCCGATGGTGCTCAGGCGCAAGGCGGTCGCCGGCTCGCTCATCGGCGGCATCGCCGAAACGCAGGCCATGCTCGACTTCTGCGGCCAGCACGGCATCACGGCCGACGTCGAGATGATCCCCATCCAGCAGATCAACGAAGCCTACGAGCGCATGCTCAGGAGCGACGTGAAGTACCGCTTCGTGATCGACATGGCGTCGCTGAAAGCCATCGCCTGAAGCCTTAAACAGGCCTGCTGATGCAGGCCTGTTTGGGGGCTAGAAGCTGAGGCGCATTTCCCCGGCCAGCCCGTGGCTGCGGAAGCCTTCGCGCACCTCGAACTGGTAGCGCAACGCGGCCATCCATCCGGCCTGGTCCACATAGCTCAGCGAGGCGCCCAACTTTGCGCCGTTGCGAGCGGCTGGCAGCCCGGGTATTGCAAAGGCGTTGCCCAACGCACCGTCGTACGAAGCTGACAGCGTCCGGTCATCAATCGCAAAATCATGCAGCCACGCAGCCGTCAAGCCCACCACCAGATCCCCGTTGCCCGCGGCGCTGGCGTGCTCGGCGCGAAAGCCCAGCTCAGCATTCAGGGTGTCCGTGTTCTTGCCCGCCATCAGCAGGCTAAGACCACCTGCGCCGGTTTCGCTGAAGGCCTCCTCGCGGATCGAGGCCAAGCGCGCAGCGGCATAGGGACCGCGGCTCCAGTTGCCCGACGGAGACATGAATCCCGCCTCCAGGTCCGCCGCCACGGTCTTGCCGCTGTGCTGGCTGACTGCCACCCGGCTGATGCCGCCCACGATCACAGTGCGACTCTGCTCGTACTTCACGTTGCCATAGGAAAGAATGCCCTGCACGTACTGGCCGTCCTTGTCCCAGCTGCCATACAGTGAGAGCGCGTGGTTCCCGATTTCGCCCCGGGCGCTTTGCCCGTTGAAGTCCAGCCGGGTGCGCGCGTAGCCGAATGCGGCGCCCACCACCGAGTGCTCGCCCAGTGCCTGGTCGTAGCCCACGGTGAGACCGTTAGAGCGCAGCTTGAACCCCGTGAAGCCACCCGCCTCATCGGCCTGGGTACCCGTTTTGCCGAACGGCTCAAGCCACAGCCCATGCCGGGGGGCAACGGCCTTGCTGGCACCATCCATGAGCGAATTGACATCGCCGGTGGCGGCCAGAACAACCGGCACGAAGGCATCAGCCGAGCGCGTCGCACCCGAGCGCGAGGTGCGCAGCCCACCCAGGCGGGAGGACAGCTGGCTGCTGTTGGCGTCAAGACCGATGGAGGTGGCCCGCGTCACACTGTCGTGCGCCTCCGGGCCCAGGGTCTTGAGCGCGTTGCCGACCGACTGGGCATCGGGCAAGGATTGCAGTTCGATCAACACGCTTTGAAGGTCGGCCGACATCGACGCGGGATCGATGCCGCTGAGCACGCCACCCACGACCGAGGTGGTGCCGGGCGCCAGCACGGCATCAAAAGCCTGGGCCGTGACCTGCAGTTGCGCGGCATTGGCGGTGTAGTCCAGACCGTAGCTGAGCACGGCGGTCGCCGTGGGCAGGTTCGCGGTCGAGAAGTTGCCGCTCAAGCCGCCGTCGGCGGTAACGAGCGCAAAGCTGTGCGCGCCTGGCTGCAGCACGACGCGGTTGACGATGCCCACATTGACCGCGCCCGCGAGCTGTGCGTTGCCCGTGACCGTCATGCTGTCCGCGGTGAGGGAAGCCAGGTCCAGATCCACCGCATAGACACCCGTTGAGGCCTGGAAATAATTACCCACGACAGCAGTGCGCTGCACCACACCCATGCCGCCCGGGGCGATCGTGCCCTGGTTGCGCAGCAGGTTGCCCGCGCCCAGTGCCACGTTGCTGCCCGAATTGAACAGGCCGGTGGTGCCGTTGTTGAAGGCGTTGCTGCCCGTGCCAAGGTCGACCGAACCGGTGACCAATTCGAAGTTGTCCACGCGCTCATTGCCCACCTCACCCCGCACAGCCAGTCCGCTGAGCGCGGCGATGCTGCCGCGGTTGGTCAGCACATTGTTGTTGCCGTCCATGAAGGCCACGCCGGCGCCCACGCCGCTGCCGCCGTTGACCGAACCGCCCTCGACGTTGATGGTGATGTTGCCCGCCGACTCTGCGCCTATGGACTGGGCCAGGATGCCGATGGCGTTCAGGCCCGAGGTGGTGACGTTGCCATTGAGCGTCACGTTCACTGCGCCGCCTTTGCCGTTGAAGTCGTGGGTCAGGCCGGTGTCAAAGAAACCACCCGAGTTGGGGGCGTCGAAGGGGTTGAAATCGACCCAGACCTTCTTGACCATGGAGCCGGCCGTGCCAGCGGCGCTTTGCGCCACGATGCCGTGGGCTATGGCGCCCGAGGTCGTGATGTCGCCGGTCTGCTGCACATCCACCACACCGGCCGAGCCCAGGCCGCCGGTGCTGCCGTAGAACACCTTGCTGATGCCGAAATTGCCCGGATCGCCCGCCGCGCCGCCGCCGCCGCCCACGCTGTGCGCGAAGATACCGTAGGCGCCCAGGCCGTGGGTGGTGATGGCCGACCCGCTGACCACCGCCACATCGCCGCCGTTGCCGCCGTTGCCACCGCCCCGGCCAAACCCCAGGCCCAGCCCGAAGGTGGTTTCGCTCAGAGCGCTGGGCAACACTTCGCCCAGCGCCACAGGAATGGCCAAGCGGTTCACGTTGCCGGCCACACCGCCGCCACCGCCCACGCTCTCTGCCCAGACGGCGTGCGCGCCGCTGCCCGAGGTGGTGATGGCGCCCGAGGTGGCGACGGTCACGGTGCCACCATTGCCGGCCGACCCTGCTGCGCCGCCCACGCCCACCTTGCCGGTGGCGCCCGAATTCGCAGCCCCGCCGTTCCCCGAAGCCACCAGCAGGCCGTCGATGATGGCGTAACCACCGCCACCGCCCACGCTGTGCGCGAAGATGCCGTAGCCGCCCTCGCGCGTCTGCTCCACCGCCTCGTCTTCATTGATCACGTACACGCTGCCGTGCGTGGTGAGGGCGCCGGTGTTCTGAATGCGGACTTCGCCGCCATTGCCGCTGGCGCCGCCGTTGCCACCGACCTGGACGTTCATGTCCTGCACCTTGCCGATGCGTCCACCCGCCAGTTCGGCAACACCGAGGGCCACGTCGACTTCGGTGATGCCCAGCCCCTTGGTGCCGCTACCGCCGTTGCCGCCACCGCCGCCAATGCTTTCGGCCATGATGCCGTTGGCACCCGCGCGCTGCGTGGTGATCGTGCCCGAGTTGATGACGTGCACCAGGTTGCCGTCGCTGGCGCCACCGCCGTTGCCGCCCACGGCCACCTGCACATTGATGTTGTTTGCCTCGTTGGCCTTGGCCGTTTTCTTGCAGGCTTTGTCGAACCCGCACGGCTGGTCCAGCACCATCGACAAGGTGTTGGCCTTGCCACCGTCACCGCCGCCGCCGCCGATGCTCTGGGCGTAAATGCCGTGGGCGCCGTAACCCGTGGTGGCCACCGCCTTCTGGCTGCTGACGGTGACCACGCCACCGTTGTTGCCCTCGCCACCCTTGCCGCCAATGGCGGTGCTAAGGTTGATGGTCTGGGCCTTGGCGGTGCCGGACGCACCGATCAGCGCCGTCAGGCTGTTGCCGCCCGAGCCACCGCCGCCGCCCACGCTTTCGGCATAAATGCCGTGGGCGTTGTCGCCGCTGGTGTTGAGGCCAGCGTTGTTGAGCACGCTGGCCGCGCCGCCCACGTTGCCGTTGCCGCCGCCGCCGCCCAGGCTGAAGGCGAGGTTGATCCGGCGATCTTGCGGGTTCTCGCTGCCGAAGGCCAGCGCGCCCGCCGCGCTGAAACCGCCGCTGCCGCCGTTGCCGCCGATGCTCTGGGCATGGATGGCGCTGGCGTCTTCACCGGTGGTGCTGATCACACCGTTGTTGAGCACCAGGACCTGCGCGCCCAAGCCGCCGTCGCCGCCACCGCCGCCAAACGAGGCTTCGATGTTCTTGGCCGCGCCGCTGAAGCTCAGGCCGCCAGCCACGCTGAAGCCGCCATTGCCACCGTTGCCGCCGATGCTGCTGGCGTCAATGCCCTTGGCGTTTTGTCCCGCGGTGGTGATGGTGCCGCGGTTGGACACCAGCACCAAAGCGGCCTGTGCGCCCGCGCCACCGTCGCCACCGAAGCTCGCGTTGATGCCGCCCTTGCTGGTCAGGCCGCCAGCCACGCTGAAGCCGCCATTGCCGCCGTTGCCGGCCAGGCTCTGGGCAAAAATGCCCGAGGCGTCGGTGCCGCGGGTGTTGATGACAGCCTCGCTGACCACCCAGACTTCACCGCTGGTGGCGCCGTTGCCGCCCGTGCCGCCCTTGCTGAAGCTGATGCTGCCGGAATCCTTGCTCATGCCGCCGGCCACGCTGAAACCGCCCGCGCCACCGGTGCCACCCTGGCTAACGGCCTGAATGCCCGACGACCCTTTGCCTTCGGTCGTGATGTTGCCCGCAATCGGTGCCACACCGGTGCCCACGTTGACCGCGCCACCCGTGCCGCCGTCGCCACCGGCGCCGCCAATGCTCACGTTGACCGTCGGCCCGGCTGAAAACCCACCGGCCACGCTGAAGCCGCCCACGCCGCCACCGCCACCCACGCTTTGTGCCAAGATACCGTAGGAGCTGATTTCTTTGGTGGTGATGTCGGCCGCGCTGAACACGTCGACCGCGCCACCGATGCCGCCAGCGCCGGCGCTGCCACCCAGGCTGAACGTGAAGGCCCCGGCCTTGGCCGCGCCCGCCGCGATGCTGAAGCCGCCGTCGCCGCCACCACCGCCCACGCTCACCGCCTTGATGCCCGCAGAGCGCTCCTGGTAGGTCTTGATGGTGCCGGTGACCTGTTCCGTTTCCAGGCCCACCGCCACCGCGCCACCGGTACCGCCTGCGGAACCTGAGCCACCAATGCTGACGCCAAAGCTGTAGCCGAGCGACGCCGATGCCGCAATGCTGAAGCCCCCATTGCCGCCGCCGCCGCCCACGCTGGACGCCTGAATGCCCGCCGCGTCATCGGCAAAAGTGGCAATGCTGCTGGCGCTGCGCACCTGGACCGCGCCCCCGTTGCCGCCACCCGCGCCGTCGCCGCCCAGCGCCACGCTGAACGAAAACTCTTTGCCGGCGGCGGCGCTGATGGCAAAGCCGCCATCGCCACCGCCACCGCCCACGCTCTGCGCAAAAATGGCGGCCGACCGGTCGCCCGTGGTCGTGATCGAGCCGGTGCCGCTTTGCACGTCCACCGCACCACCATCGCCGCCTGCGCCGCCGCGGCCACCGATCCCCAAGCTGATGTAAGGGCCTACAGCCACGCTGTCACCGCCCTGGCCACCGCCGCCGCCCACACTTTGTGCGTAAATGGCAGCGGCATCCGCCAGACCGGTGTTGAGCGTCTGGCTGTTGTTGCGCACCGTCACCTGCCCACCGTTGCCCCCGCCCGAGGCACTGCCGCCAATGGAGAGCAAGCCCAGGCTCATGCCGCCACTGCCACCACCGCCGCCCACGCTCTGGGCGAAGATGGCGTTGGCGCCGTAATTCGTGGTCCGGATGTTGCCGGTGTTGTCCACCGTGACCTGGCCGCCCTTGCCCAGATCGACCGCGCCACCGGGCCAGCACAAGGCACCGGCCAGTACGCAGGTGGTCCCCACACCTCCGCCACTGCCACCCAGGGATGCCAGGCCAAACGTGTCACCACCATTGCCACCGACGCCGCCCACGCTGTGGGCGTAGATGCCACGCGACCAAATGCCCCCGGTGGTGATGGCGCCGCTGTTCGTCACCTTCACTTCACCGCCGTTGCCACCGGCCAGACCGTTGCCACCCAGCGATGACAGCAAGTTGTCGCTGTCGCCGCCATTGCCGCCGCCACCGCCCACGCTGTTGGCGTAAATGCCGTGCGCGAAGTGGTTGGTCGTGGTGATGGTGCCACGGGTCGTGATGTCCACCAGACCCCCGTCGCCGCCACCGCCGCCGTCGGTTCCGTATCCGAACAGACCGAGCTGGCTGATGCTGCCCCCAGCACCGCCCCGCCCACCCAGGCTTTGCGCGTAGACGCCGTAGGCACCAATGCCTGAGGTATGGATCTGGCTGAGCGAGAAGGTGACCACACCCACCTTGCCACCCGCCTGGGTGCCGCCACCGCTGGGGCTTGTGAAGCACAGGCCGCCGCAGCTCCCTGCTTGGCCGCCGCTCCCGCCCCAGCTCACCGCGCGAATACCGGCCGACTTCGCGCCGGTGGTGGTGATCGTGCCGCCTGCCAGAGCCACATTGACTTCGCCGCCATAGCTGCCCAGGCCGCCGCGCCCCGGTGAGCCGGCCACATAGGCGCCACCACCGTCGCCGCCATCGCCGCCGATGCTCGCGGCCAGGATGCCGTTGGAAAGGTCCCCCGAGGTGGTGATGTCGCCAAAGTTCACCACCTTCACCGCGCCACCGGCCGCGCCATTCCCGCCATGACCAGAGTTGGCGCCCGCACCGCCGCCGCCGTCTCCGCCGCTGCCGCCCACGCTCAGCGCTGCGATGCCCTGCTGGCCCGAGGTGACGATGGAGCCGCCACTGCGCCGGACCGTGATCGGGGTCGGCGTACCACCGGGATCTCCGTTCTGCCATGCGCCGCCATCGGGCCCGTCTAAGCCGCTGCTGTAAAGAAAGACGCCTGGCACTCCGGTCGCTGGCCGCAACGTCGTCGTCATTCCCTGGACGACCAGCTCCTGTGAAGAAAAGTACCAGGAAATTGGAAAGGGAAAGCCCTCCACATCCACAAGCCGACGGCCGCCCACGAGTGCATACGGAACGCCAGCCGAGAGATCGCCACTGCAATCAATCGTGTTGATCGAGTCCAGCGTCTCCGTACACCCCGCCTGGGCCGCCGCTCCATGAGTCAGCAGCAGAGCGATGGCGCCGCGGGCGCAACACGTCAGCGCATGGCGTGTGACGCCCGCCGTTGGTGCGGTGGCAGCCCAAGCAACATGGACCGAACTGGATTTTTTTGAAACTGGCATCTGCACCCCTGATGGCGTTCTAGAAGAGTCCATGCGCCAATCAGGGGCCTTGGGAGGGCTGCGCCTTTGCTGACGCCGCTTACCAAGCCCGGACAACACAGGCAACCCGAATGCTTCAAACAGGTCAGCGCGAGAAACGGGACTGGATCCCGATCAATCAGCCAACACAGACGGGGCATTCAAGCCCTGAAACTGTTCACCGCAATCTGAACTGCGGACACACAAGGTAACATGTGTAACAGGGATGCTCCCCTGGGTAATTGCGGACTTGCCGAATCCGCGATTCAGAGGGAGGAATCGACACCCACCACTTCACCGAGCGCTGCGCGCGCTGAAGCGGTGGCCCGTGCAGGTAAGTTCAAGCCATCAGTCCCGCGACCCGCTCGCGCAGGCCTTCGGGCGTGACCGCAGACGCCGCCACCGGCGCATCCACGTTCAAGCCTACCCGGTTGAACAGCCCGCGGCGAAACGGCCGCACCATGGCGGTAGGCTCCCCGTCGCGCGCTTCCACCCGGCTGAAAAACGAGCCCCACAGGTTGGTGAGCGCCATGGGGATCACCGGGGGCTGCACGCCATCGGCCTGGGCGCGCTCCAGTATTTTCATGATGCCGGCCTTGAAAGGCTGCAGCGTGCCGTCGCGGGTGATGCCGCCTTCGGGGAAGATGGCCAGCAGGTCGCCCTCTCGCAGCACCTGGGCAGCGGCGTCGAACGCGGCTTCGTAGGCCGCCGGGTCTTCTTTCTGCGGCGCGATCGGGATCGCCTTGGCCAACTTGAACAACCAGCCGAGCACCGGCACCTTGAAGATGCGGTGGTCCATGATGAAGCGGATCGGGCGCGGACTGGCGGCCATGAGCAGCACCGCGTCGACAAAGCTCACGTGGTTGCACACCAGCACCGCCGCGCCCCTGGTGGGGATGTGCGCGTCGCCGCTGACCTTGAAGCGGTACACCAGCCGCGAGGCGACCCAGGCCACAAAGCGCAGCAGGTACTCGGGCACCAGCAGGAAGATGTAGAACGCCACCACCGCATTCGCCAGCCCCACCAACAGGAACATCTGCGGGATGGTGAAACCGGCCTGGAGCAATGCGCCGGCGATCACCGCGCTGGCGATCATGAACAGAGCATTGAGGATGTTGTTGGCCGCGATGATGCGCGCGCGGTGCGTGGGCTGGCTGCGCATCTGGATCAGCGCGTACATGGGCACGCTGTACAGACCGGCGAACAGGCTGAGCAAGGCCAGATCGGCCAGCACGCGCCAGTGCGCCGCGTCGGCCAGAAAAGCCTCCAGACCCAGGCCACTGGCAGGCGGCAGGCCGCGAGTGGCGAAATAAAGGTCGACCGAAAACACCGTCATGCCGATGGCACCCACTGGCACCAGGCCAATCTCCACATGGCGGCGCGAGAGCACCTCGCACAAGAGCGAGCCGGTGCCGATGCCGATGGAGAACACCACCAGCAGCAGCGAAGCCACCTGCTCGTCGCCATGCAGCACGTCTTTGGCGAAGGCCGGGAACAGGCTCAGAAACACCGCGCCGAAAAACCACATCCAGCTGATGCCGAGCACCGAGCGGAACACCACCGGTGTTTCGTGCGCCAGCTTCAGGTTGGCCCAGGTTTCCGTGATCGGGTTCCAGTTGATCTTGAGGGCCGGGTCCATCGCCGGTGAAGCCGGAATGTAGTGCGCCGCCAGGCGTCCCACGATGGCCAGGCCGACGCAGGTGAAACCCACGTGGTGCGCGCCGATCTCGGGCACCGCAATGATCAGACCGCCCGCCACATTGCCCAGCAAGATCGCCACAAACGTGCCCATCTCCACCATGCCATTGCCGCCGGTGAGCTCTCGCTCGCTCAGGTGCTGCGGCAGGTAGGCAAACTTCACCGGACCGAACACGGTGGACTGCAGGCCCATGAAGAAGATGCTGGCCAGCAGCAGCGGGATGTTCTGCACAAAAAACGCCCAGGCGGCCAGCGCCATGATGCCGATCTCGGCGCGCTTGAGCCACACGATCATGTCGCGCCGGTCGAGCTTGTCGGCCAGCTGGCCGCTGGTGGCCGAGAACAGCAGAAACGGCAGGATGAACAGCGCACCGATCACCAGCCCCGCCAGATCGGCCGGCAGCCACTGCACCTGCAGCTGGTAGGTCACCAGCACGGTGAAGGCGAACTTGAACAGGTTGTCGTTGGCCGCACCGAGAAACTGGGTCCAGAAAAACGGCGCAAACCGGCGCTGCTTCATCAGCGCGAACTGGCCGCCTTCGTGTGCTTGGGCGGCGCTGGCGCCGTGGGTGGCCGCGGCGCTGACGCTGGCTTGGCTCATGGTTGGTTTCTCCGGTGGCTTGATGGGGTGGGTGGTGAAGACCTGGCGAACCGCAGACCCCGCCCATGCTCGCGCATTCTGACGGATGGCCGCGCGCGTGCCAGAGGCGGGCGACGGCGTGGCAGCGGGGTTCGGCCTGGCGGTCGGGCACGACGCACAAGCGTGCTCAGAGCTGGATGACATGCGCCGCAGTCTGCCCGGCAGCGCGGGGATCGGGTCGCTCGATCCGATACAGTGGGCTCATCATCCACCCCGGGTATCGCCATCCGATACCGAAACTGCGTTTCCCCCATGAGCACCACCACCGACCTCGTGACCGCGATCAAAAAGGAGCTCAAGGCCGCGCAGATGACCTACGCCGACCTCGCGCTGGCGCTGGACATGGCTGAGTCCAGCGTCAAGCGCATGCTCGCCAAGGGCGACATGTCGCTCTCGCGGGTCGACGCCATCTGCCGCGCACTCAAGCTCGACTTCGCCGAACTCGCCCGCCGCGTGGCCGACGCGCAGCCCCTGCTCACCGAAATGACCGCCGAGCAGGAGCGCGCGGTGGTGGCCGACAAAAAGCTGCTGCTGGTGGCCATCTGCGTGCTGAGCCAATGGACGCTGGAGCAGATCACCGCGCAGTACCGACTGAGCGAGGCCGAGTGCGTGAAGTACCTGGTGCAGCTGGACCGAATCGGCATCATCGAGCTGCGCGCGCTCAATCGCTACCGTCTCAAACTCGCCAAGACCTTCCGCTGGCGCCCACACGGCGCCGTCATGAACTACTTCCGCGACCACGCCCTGCTCGACTATTTCGCTGGCGGCTTTGACGGCAAGGGCGAAGGCCTGCTGCTGGTGCACGGCTCGGTGAGCCGCACGCTGGCGCCGATGTTCATGGAGCGGTTGCAGCGCGTGGCACAAGATTTTGCGCAGCAGCACCAGACCGACCAGAAGCTGGCCGACAAGGACCGCGAGGGCTACACGCTGGTGCTGGGCATGCGCAGCTGGGAATTTGAAGCCTTCACAGCGATCAGAAGGTGACCCTCGCGCCGCGTCGCGTCGCTCCCCAAGTGGGGCGGCACTGGCGGCTTGGCGGAGCCGATTCCGCGGTGCCTTGGCGGGGCTCGCCTGCTCGGGCTGCGGCGTTGCACCCGCCATGGCCACCGGATCTCCATTGAACGTCGATCGCGCAGGCTGGCATGATGTCGGGCTTGCCCGGGAAATGGGCCTCTCTTCTTTCTGCTCCGCCATGAACGCCATCGCCAACGACACGCCCGACAACGCCGCACCGGCACCCGCCGAGAACCCAGCTTCAGAGTCTGCTGGTGCCGAGCACGCGCCACGCCAGGCCGAAGCCGGCAAGGGTGGCCGCCCTGCGGGGCGCCGCACACAGCGCGCGGCAGGGCCTGCGCCGGCGCGGCATCACCCCTTGCTCGACCAGCTTGCCACGCTTTACCCCGCACTGTTCGGTGAGAACCTGCGCCCGCTCAAGCGGGGCATCTTTGAAGACCTGCTCGCCGCCCACCCCGAGGTGCTCACGCGCGACGAGCTCAAGGCCGCGCTGGCGCAACACGCCCGCTCCAGCCGCTACCTCACCGTGGTGGCCTCGGGCCAGCCGCGTCACGACCTAAGCGGCCAGCCGGTGGAAGACCTCACGCCCGAGCAGGTGCACCACGCGCTGATCGAGGTGTTTCGCCGCCGCGGCGCGCGCAGCCGCGAAGATCTGCGGCCCAAGCTGCGCCAGCGCATCGCGCAGGCGTTTGAAGCCAGTGGCTTGTCGCGCGAGGCCTATGCCGAGCGCGTGAACGGGCGCGACGAGGAGGTGAACCAGATCACCCACGACGCGCTGGAGGCTGCGGTCGGCCAGAGCGCGCGCGATGAAGCCCTGCTGCGCGCCTTCGAAGCCAGCGGCAAGACGCTGGCCGAGTTCGCCGACATGTACGGCTTGCACGTGCTCGACGCCAACCGCACGCTGGAGCGGGCGCGGGCGCGGGCGCGCATCAAACCGCAGACCTGATCCCGCTGAGGTGATGGGGGTGTTCAGGCCGCTTCGACTGGGGCGGTGAACACCGTGAGTACGCCGGTGTAGCCGTAGAGCCGGTGGTGGGCGATCTCACCACCAGCAAAAAAGCCCACCAGGGGCACGTCACCCAGCGCGTGGCGCACGATCTGCATTTCGGCGCTGGGTGCACCAAAGTGCGGACCACCCCGTCCCGCACAGCTGACGTACACCGCACCCACCATGCGCCGCGCGCCCTGCGGCGTGGCATCTGATTCGCTGGCCGACATGGCGGTGGCCAGGGTCATGCCCAGCTCTTCGGGTTCCAGCTCCTCGCGCACCTCGGCGCAAACGCGCATCAGGTCGGCCCGGGCCGCCTGCGCGTGGCGCTCGCAAAACGCCAGGTAGCCGCCTTCAGGCACCCGCTCGGCCACGGCGATGCTGCGGCGCGTGGGGTCCAGGCCGATGATGTGGCGCACCAGCACATCGGCCCCGAACTGGCCCTTCACCCGCAGCGCCGGTCGCGGGCCGGGGCGGTTGCTCGGCTCTTCGGGCTCGCGCAGCCCCACCAGCAGGCTGCGCAGGCGCTCCACGGTTTGTGGCAGGCGGTCGAGCGAGAGCTCGAAACGATCGAGCAACACGTCAAGCGCCGGCTCGCCGTCGAGCCTGAACACCTGGTTGCCCTCGGCCTCGGTGATGCGGCGCTCGCGGTCCACCGGTTGTGCGCCCTGGGTCACCCGCGATACCATGCCGACCGAAGCCGAAAACGCCACGCCGCTGAGCCCGCCTCTGAAGACGCCACTGGCGGCACCTTGGCCGCGCAGCGTGCCGACGCTACCGACCGCGAACTGCGCCACTGCGCCACGGCTGCTCGACAGGCCACCGAACACATAGCCGCTGGTAGTGCGGTCGGCGACCTCGGCGATGAGCTCGGCCACTTCGGGTGTGCCGCCATCGGCATGGACCAGCGCAGTGTGGGCCTCGAAGCCGTCGCTGCCGGCCTCGCGCCCGCTGGCCGACAGCGGCGCCACGCCGCTGAACACGCGGTACTGATCAGGCGCCAGGTCGCACAGCATCACGGCCATGGCAGGCTCGTCGAAATACTCCACGTTGTTGGCCGCGATGCCGACACCCACCGTGCCCGCCCAGTCGGTCACCTCGGGCAGCTCGGCGCTCAGGTGTTCGAGGATGGCCTGAGCCTCATCCGCGTAGTGGTCGGTGATGTAGAGCAGGGCCAGCGGGGGCGATGCGGCGTGATCGGGCAGCGCCATCTGGGCGCGAAGCTGGGCCAGCACCATGGCGGCGGCCATGCGCCACTGCGGGTGCGTGGCGTGGGCGTGAGAAAACAGGTTCATTCAGGATCGGACCACAGCGGGTCCGGAAGGTTCGTGCCGGCGTCAGCGCCTCGCGCGAGCGGTGGAGGTCTTGCGCGCAGGGGATTTCGTGGTGGCCGATTTTTTGGCGACCGCCTTGCGGGGCTTGGCCGCGGGTTTTTTCTTGACAGCAGGACGGGCCGGCGCATCGTCGCCAGCGCCACCGAGGTTGAACCCCGGCACCTGGAAGAAGGCGGTGGGCAGCGGCCACTCGCCCTTGCCCAGCGGCTGGGTCGGTGCCGAGCGGGCACGGCGCGCGGCCGCAGGCGATTCCTGCGCTGGCGCCTTCTTGGCCCGCGCCTTTTTCTTGCTGGCAGCTTTCTTGACAGGCGCGGCCGGGCTGGCCGGGGCGCGGCGGCTGGTGACGGCGCGCGCTGCGGCCTGGCCCAGACCAGCGGCGGCGCCGACGTTGCGCGAGACGGTGCCGGTGATGCCCCGAGTGACCGCGCCCGCCACGCCGGTGGCGGTCTTCACCGCCTGGCTGGTGAGACCGCTGGCCGCGTTGCGCGTGCCATCCAGCGCCGTCTGTTTGGCCACGTCTTTCATGGCATTGGTGGCGATGTGCTGGAACTGCTGTGACAGCGCTCCCCACCACTGCAGGGGATCGACAACGCCACCGGCCGGCACGGCTGCGGCCTTGTTGCTGCCGCTGGTCTTGCGGGGGGCGGCCCTTTCGGCTGGTGCGGGGGTCGGTGGGCTGGGTTGCGGCATCTGAGGTGATCCGACCACCGGCGAACTGCCGTAGGTGCGAGCGGGCACTTCCAGACCCGCAAAGTTGCTCGGTGCGGGCACCGCGGCACCCGTGAATCCGGCCACCGTGTCGGCTGCCTTGATCTTGAGTGCGTTGGCCACATCGCCCAGGCTGAAGTTCATGCCTTGCAGCGTGGCCAGCGTCATCTTCTGCACCTCCAGGGCCTGGATGGTGGCGCCCAGGGCCTTGGCGTTCTGGTCGAGCCAGAAATGCACCGCCTTGAGCTCTTCGATGCGTTTTTCCAGGTCTTCCACGTTGAAGGTGGGCGCAACCCAGTGACCCAGGTTGGGCAGCTGCGGCAGGCTGTTGCCCAGGCCTTGCGCCACGCCGCTGGCGGCCTGACCAGCCAGGTTTTGCAGAAATTCGAAGCCGGGCACAAACTTGCCGAAACCGCTGCCGGGTGTGTCGCTCATGGGGGAGTCTCCTGGTGGGTCTTGTGATGGATCTGCCGGCGCGCCGGGATCAGCCATCCACGCCGTAGCGCGGGGTACGCCTTTCACGCAAGGATGCCACACCTTCGTGCACGTCGGGACCGGCAAAACCCATGAACTCCAGCGCCAGCGAGGTGTCGAACGCCGGGCCGGCCTGGCGCAGCCAGTTGTTGAGCGCGTACTTGGTCCAGCGAATGGCAGTCTGACTGCCGCTGGCCAGGCGGTCGGCCACTTCATAGGCCTTGTCGATGAGCTGGTCTTCGTCCACCGCGAGCGAGACCAGGCCGATGCGTTCGGCTTCTTCGCCGCTGATGGGGTCGCACAGCATCAGGTAGTACTTGGCCTTGGCCAGCCCACACAGCAGCGGCCACACGATGGCAGCATGATCACCCGCGGCTACGCCCAGCCGGGTGTGGCCGTCGACGATCTTGGCGCTCCTCGCGGCAATCGAGATGTCGGCCAGCAGTCCTGCCACCAGGCCCGCGCCCACCGCCGGGCCGTGCATGGCGCTGACAATGGGTTTGTCGCAGTTGATCACGTTGTAGACCAGATCGCGCGCTTCTTTCCAGACCCTCGTGCGCACCTCGAAGTCGCTCGCCATGTCCTGCACCAGCGCGAGATCACCACCGCCGGAAAAGCCGAGGCCACTGCCACGCAGCACGGCGCAACGCACCGTGTCGTCGCGCCCCACATCGCGCCAGATCTCGCTCAGCTCCCAGTGGCCCTCATGACCCGCGGTCGGCAGCTTGCCGTTGCCACCGGGACCATCTGCCCGCATCTGGATGTCGAGCACGCTGGGTACCCCGTTCACGGGCGGGCCGCGGCGGGTGATGTGCAAGGTCTGGTAGCGGCTGTAGTCGACGGCGGTCATCAAGGTCTCCAAGAGTGAATCGTTGCCAACCATTCTGCCGCGTGGCCGGTGGGGTCCTGGGCTTGATGTGCGTCAACACGCCAACCAGCGGTCAGGCGCACCATAAAGTTGAGTTTGATTCACTAGGAGATATGCATGAACCAGCCCATTTCAGACACTTTTGCCCAGCAACTGCGACAGATGCGCATCGATGTGCTCGCGCAATTGCGCGAGCAACGTGGTGGCGCGATCAGCCGCGCGGAGGCGGCCGCCGAAGCTCGTGAACAACAGAGCGACGACTGGGCCAAGGCTGATGCGGAGCGTGACCTGAGCATTGCGCTGGAAGAGCGAGAGTCCGCCGAGCTGGTGGCCATCGACGAAGCGCTCAAGCGCGTGGCCGACGGTAGCTTTGGCCTTTGCCTGGACTGTGGTGTCGACATTGGCACCGCGCGCCTGCACGCCAACCCCACGGCAATGCGCTGCGTGGCCTGCCAGGAAAAGCTGGAGAAGGCGCAAGGCGGCTCACACACCGCTACCTATTGAAGAATTGCAACGACTGAAAGGCATCACATGACCACCTACCACGCCATTGTCTGGATCGACCGCCGAGAAGCCCATGTGTTGATGTTCGATCGTGAACATGTGGAATCGCAGCGCATCAAATCGCGCAGCCATCACGTCGCCACGGGCGGCCATGCCGGATCGCATGGGATGAAACACGGTCGCGGACCGTCGGCCACCGGCCACCACTCCGGGAGCGGCGGCCACGACAACACCGACGAGGACTTCTACCATTCGGTCGCGCAGGCACTGGTCGGGGTGCACGAGGTGCTGGTCACCGGGCCCGCCGAGGCCAAAACCGAATTCCGCGCGCACTGCCAACGACACGACAAGGCAGTGGATCAGGCTATCGTGGACGTGGTGACCTGCGACCATCCGAGCGATCCTCAGCTGGTGGCGATGGCGCGCAAGTACTTCCTGAAGTACGACCAACGCGCAGCCGATCCGTCCCAGCGCTGAGGCCGCGCCAATACCCGTGGCAATCGGTGGGTTTGATATCCTGCGCCAATGAACGCGACCTCTCCCACCGAACTGCCGGCGCGAAGCCTGTTTCACCTCGCCTTCCACGTCACCGATCTGGACGAGGCGAGGCGTTTTTATGGCAGCGTGCTCGGCTGTACCGAAGGCAGGAGCACCGACACCTGGGTCGACTTCGACTTTTTCAGCCATCAGATTTCGCTGCATTTGGGGGAACCGTTCAAGACCACGCGCACCGGTCGTGTCGGGGAACACCTGGTGCCCATGCCCCACTTTGGGTTGGTGCTGTTGCTGCCCGCCTGGCAGGCCGTCGCCGAACGCCTGAAGGCAGCGGGTACCGAGTTCGTGCTGCCGCCCCAGGTGCGTTTCGAGGGGCAACCGGGCGAGCAATGGACCATGTTCTTCTGCGACCCCTTTGGCAACCCGATCGAGATCAAGGGCTATGCCTCGACCGAAGCCATCTTTGCGCACTGAGCACGGTGCCTACGGCACAAAGGCGAGCAGCGAGCGGCGCCAAACGAATACCTAGGTCTTAACCAGCCGCACCAGAGAACCAGCGGTTCGACAAACGGCGCCATTCAGCGGCCAGAGAGCCGGCACATCAAGGGTCACGGCGATAGCATCGCAGTTCCATGCCCGGTGGGTCTGCCACGCATCCCGCGTTGGCTGAGACCAGAGGCGTTTGCAGCCCATTCGATCGATCCATGCCCGCAGTTTCAACACCCCAGGTTCCGGTTTCCCGTCGTCGCTTCACAGCCCTGATCGCCGGCGCAGCGGTGCTCGGTGCGCCCAGCTTGCGCGCGCAGTCGGGCAACCGGTTGGTGCTGGGCCAGTCGGCCGCTTTCTCCGGCCCAGCCGCCCAGCTCGGTATCCAGTTCCACGCCGGGGCCAAGCTGTATTTCGATCAGCTCAACGGCAAGGGTGGCCTGAACGGCACCAGCATCGAGATTCGCCAGCTCGACGATGGCTACGAGCCCGACCGCTGCGCCGAAAACACCCGCAAGCTGCTGGCCGACGATGTATTTGCGCTGTTCGGCTACATCGGTACCCCCACCAGCGTGGCCGCGCTACCGCTGGCGACCAAGGCCGAAACGATTTTTTTCGCGCCCTTCACTGGCGCTATGGGCCTGCGCAACCCGTTCAACCGCATTGCTTTCCACATGCGCGCCTCGTACAACGACGAGACGGCGCTGATCGTGCGGCAGCTGACCAACCTGGGCCTGAACAAGATCGCGGTGTTCCACCAGAACGACGCCTATGGCAAGGCGGGTCTGGACGGCGTGACACTGGCGCTAGCCGCGCGCTCGCTCAAGCCGGTGGCCACAGCCACGGTGGAGCGCAACACGGTTGACGTGGCGCAAGCGGTGGACATCATCAACGCCGCCAGGCCGGATGCGGTGGTGCAGATCAGTGCCTACGCGTCGTGTGCGGCCTACATCCGCGCAGCGCGCAAGGCGGGTTTTGGTGGCACCTTTTACAACGTGTCCTTTGTCGGTACGCAGGCACTGGCCGATACGCTGGGCCCTGAAGGTGCCGGCGTGGCCATCAGCCAGGTCGTGCCCACGCCCTACAGCGCCTCGCGCCCCATCACACGCGAGTTCCTCGCCGCCATCAACGAAGGGGGCAACAAGGTGCAGCCCAACTTCTCCAGCATGGAAGGGTTTATGGCGGCCAAACTGATGGCAGAGGGCGCGCGACGCGCCAGCGGGCGGCTCTCGCGCGACACCCTGATTGCCGGCCTGGAGAGCATCCGCGGCTGGTCCATGGGTGGCTTCAACGTGTCGTTCAGCCCGAGCAACCACGTGGCGTCGAGCTACGCCGAGCTGTCGATGATCACCGCTGGCGGCAAGATCCGCAGCTGAGCCCGGCGCGGGTTCAGACCGGCTTTAGCGGCGCGATCTTCTGGTCGATGGCGCCAAAGACACTCTGGCCATCTTTGCCTTTCACCTCGATACGGATGGTGTCGCCGAACTTCATGAATTCGGTACTGGGCTGGCCATTGACGATGGTTTCGATGCAGCGCTTCTCGGCGATGCAGCTGTAGCCCTTGGGCCAGGTTTTCCTGCCATCGGCTTCGATGCCGCGGTTGCTCACCGTGCCGCTGCCGATGACCGAGCCGGCGCGCACGTTTCGCGTCTTGCCAATGTGCGCGATCAGCTGGCCGAAGTGAAACGTCATTTCGGGACCGGCATCGCACAGGCCAACCTGACGACCGTTCCAGATGCTGGCGACCGGCAAATGCACCCGACCGCCCTGCCAGGCGTCGCCCAGCTCGTCGGGCGTGACCGCCACCGGGCCGAAGGCGCTGGCTGGCTTGCTCTGGAAAAAGCCGAAGCCCTTGGCCAGTTCGGCGGGGATCAGGTTGCGCAGCGACACGTCGTTGACCAGCATCAGCAAGCGGATGCTGTCGATCGCCTGCTCGGGAGTGCAGCCCATGGCGACGTCTCCGGTGACCACCGCAATCTCGGCCTCGAAGTCGATGCCGAAGTCTTCGCTGGGCACGATCACGTCGTCACGCGGGCCGATGAAGTCGTCGCTGCCGCCCTGGTACATCAGCGGGTCAGTGTAGAAGGTCTCGGGCACCTCGCTGTTGCGCGCCGCGCGCACCAGCTCCACGTGGTTGATGTAGGCCGAGCCGTCGGCCCACTGGTAGGCGCGAGGCAGCGGCGCCATGCACAAGGCGGGATCGAACGGGAAGGCGTGGCGCGCCTTGCCCTGATTGAGCGTGAGGTAAAGGTCCTCAAGCTGCGGCGCCAAGAAGTTCCAGTCGTCCAGCACCTGCTGCAGGCGGTGCGCAATACCGGTCGCATAATGCGCGGTCGACAGGTCGCGCGAGACCACTACCAGCTGACCATCGCGAGATCCGTCTTTGTAAGTGGCGAGTTTCATGGTGGTTCCTTCGGGCCTCGCGCCCTGGGCGGGTGAATGGAGAGGTAGCGCCATCGCCCCCGTGGTGCGCAACACCCCCAGCGAGCGCCCCTCAAGGGGACGGCATTTTATCGTTACGAATAGTGAAATTGATTCCTCTATCCGTAAACGCTATATTCTAGGCCATGGTGCCCGACCCCGGGTGCTGCGGTCAAGCCAGGAACCCGCCCCGCGAAACCGCGCTCCAATCGTTCACGCCCATGCCTGCAGTCTCCCCAACCCGCACCCCCAGCACCACCCCGCGCCCGTCCACCAGCGCTCCGTCCGGCGACACGGCGGACCACCAGCGCGCGGGCATTCAGTCGGTCGAGGTCGGTTTTGAGCTGCTCGATGCGCTGGCCAGCGCGCCCGGCGCCCTGATGCTTCGCGACCTGGCCGCCGCCGCCCACATGAGCGCGGCCAAGGCCCACCGCTACCTGGTGAGTTTCCAGCGTATGGGACTGGTGATGCAGGACTCGGTGAGCACGCGCTACGACCTGGGGCCGGCCGCGCTGCGCATCGGCCTGGCCGGCCTCGCACGGGTGGACGCGGTAAAACTGGCCCGCGAACGGGTACCCGCGCTGCTGGCGCAGACCGGCCACACGGTGGCGATCGCGGTGTGGGGCAACCAGGGACCCACTATGGTGCACTGGGCCGAAGCGCCCCAGACCGTGCCGGTGACCCTGCGGCTGGGCGACGTGATGCCACTGCTCACTTCGGCCACCGGCCGCTGCTTCGCCGCCTTCATGGGCGAGGAAGGGCGAGACGCCCAACGCCTCAGCGCCATGGTGCGCGAAGAACTTTCGCAGCTGAAAAAACTGCCGCGCCACGACCTGATCACATCCGATCTGCCGCAAACCCCGCAAGCCGTGCAGATCCTGCTGGACGAGACCCGCCAACACGGCCTGGCTCGTGTTGTGCACAGCCTACTGCCAGGCGTTGGCGGCTTTTGCGCACCGGTGTTCGATGCACAAGGCCACCTGGCCCTGGGCCTCGTGGTGCTGGGCTCGGTGACCACCCTGGACACCGCCTGGGACAGCCCGCCCGCCCTCGCCTTGTTGCACTGTGCCCGGCGACTCAGCGCCGATCTGGGCCAGCCAGCCCCGACGTGACCACCCCCGCCACGCCCGCTCACACCCGCCCCAGCTGGCTGGCACTCGTTGCCCTGAGCGGGGTGGTGCTGGGAGTGCATGCGCTGCTGCTCACCGGCGGTCTGCCCAGCTTCCTGACCGAATCACCTCATGCGGCAAGATCCGGGACCGCCCAAGAGGTCACCTTGCAGACGCTGGCCTTGCCCGCCGATGCCCCGACCGCCCTGCAGGGTCCGTCGGGCCTGAGCACGGTGCGGTGGCTGGCGCCCCCCACTGCACCGCTGGCACCCCTGGTCGAGGCGCCCCTGTCCCGCTTGGCCGCCAAGCCCACCCCCAAAACCAGGCCAGTCGCCTCGGAGCCTGTGGCCGATCAACCAGACCCTGAGCAAACCCCCCTAGCGAATCCGGAAGCGCCGCCGATCGACGCCTCCGCGATCATCGACAACAGCACACCAACCGCCTCCGTCGAACCCATGTCCGAGCCACCCGTCGCCAGCGCAGCGCTCAGCGAAGCCAACCGCCCGATTGAGCCACTTGTATCGCAAGTCAATCTGCCCACGTCCGATCCGGCCGCCAGCACCGCGGAAGACAGCGTTCAGCTCGCGGCGGCCCGCCCGTCGCGCCCCGCCACAGGCGAAGCACAGCTGCCCCCCGCCCAGCCCCCAGCCAGCGCCCAGCTGAACTACGCCGTCACCGGCAAAGCCAAGAGCATCGAGTACTCCGCCACCGGCCGGCTCGACTGGGCCGCCAACCCGACGGCCTACACCGCGCGCATGGAGATCCGCGTCTTTCTGCTCGGCAGCCGGGTGCAGACCAGTCGGGGTGCCCTGGTTGCCAGCGGCCTGCAGCCCGAGCGTTTTGGCGACAAGAGTCGCAGCGAGCGCGCCGCCCATTTCGACAGGGCACTGGGACGCGTGCGCTTCAGCAACAACGCGCCCGATGCCGAGTTGCTGCCGGGCGCGCAAGACCGCCTGAGCGTCTTTTTCCAGCTTGCTGGCCTGCTCAATGCCCGCCCTGAGGCCTACGCCGAGGGCCAGAGCGTGGCCATGCCGGTGGCTGGCACAGGGGGGTCCGAGCTGTGGCGTTTCGAGGTGCAGGGACTGGAATCACTGAATCTGCCGGCTGGCGAGCTGATCGCCCGCCACCTGGTGCGCGAACCGCGCCAGGCTCACGACACCCGGGTCGACATCTGGCTGGCGCCCAGCCTGGGCCACTTGCCGGTGCGCATCCGCATCACGCAGGACAACGGTGACGTGGTTGACCAGCGCCTCAGTACCCTACCCTGAGGCTCGCGTGAAGTGAAGAAGTGTGCCAAAAATGGCACGCATCTTGAATCTTCCGCCCTGAGGCCCATCTAAAAGCCATGTTGGGCTGCAGTGCAGCCATCTTTTGCCGATATAAGGTTCATCAGAAACACAGGTTTCTGCCATTAAAGGACAGTTCAGTCATGCACATGCTTTACGACTCGGATGCCTTTGCTGTCGTCCACATCCTCGCCAACGCGCAAGTCGAAGGCGAAGTGCCAGTGGCGCAAGGCCCACAAATCCCCCGCCACGGTTTCGAAATCGTCGACAAGCGCTCGGGCAAAGAGGTATACCTCGACGGCTCCTGGGCCGAGATGTTCCAGCTGCAAATCACCGCCTGGCAGCAAAACATGCCGTCGCAAGAGGAGGTGGAAGACACGCTGGAAGGCTATGCGTCGCTGGCCCAGATGCCAGTGGTCATGCATTAGGGCAGCTCCCCCGCCATTCTCGGCGCGCTCTCCAGAGGGCAGTGCTGGCGGCCCGGCAAAGCCGGTTCCGCGGCGTTCTGGATCACTTCCCCTCTGATCAAAAGCCTGGCAATCGCCAGGCTTTTTTGTGCGCGCTTCAGGCAGGGGCCGGGCGCAGCCGCCAGCGGTAGAGGGGCTCCACCAGCACCAGCACCGCGACCAGGCGACAGACCTGAAACGCGGTCACCACCGGCACACCGAGCTGCAGCACCTTGGCGGTGATCGCCATTTCGGCGATGCCGCCAGGTGCCGTGCCCAGCACCAGCGTGGCCAGGTGAAGGCCGGTGAGCTGGGCCATGCCCCAGCCAAAGACCGCGCTCACCGCCATCATGAACACGGTGGCCAGCGCCACCGAGATCAGCCATCGCGGCGCGGTATGAAGAAAAGCGGGTGTGAAGCGCACGCCCAAGCTCACGCCGATCACCAGCTGCGCAGCAGCCGTCATCCAGCCGGGGATCGCCGACCAGGTCTGGCCCAACAGCGTCAGCACCATGGCCACCACCAGCGAGCCGATGAACCACGGATTCGCCCGCTCCAGCCGCAGCATGACGACCACGCCCGCCAGCGTTGCCGCAGCGAGCGCCGCCAAGCCCAGGGGCTGCACCGTCTGCACGCCCGCCAGTCCCAGTTCCAGCCTGTGCACGCCCCAGGCTTGCAAGGCAAACGGAATCGTCAAGGTGACGAGCAGCAGGCGCAGGCTGTGCGCGGCAGCCACGAGATCGGTGCGCGCGCCATGGCGCTCCGAAATCAGCGTCATCTCGGACGCAGCGCCGATGGCGCCAGCGAAGAACATGGTGCTACCCACCTGGGCGGGCGTCAGACCCGCGATACGCCCCACGTGCACGCGCCGCAACCAGGCGCCGAAAACCACGCCCAGCAGCAAGGCCCAGGCAATGGCCAGCGCAATTGCCCACCACAGGCCCACCACCAGGTGACCCACCTCGGGCGTGAAATACAGGCCCAGCGCCGCCCCGATCACCCATTGGCCGGTGTTTCGCAGCAGTACCCAGCTCTCCACGGGCGCGCCTGCCAGCGACAGCAGCGAGGTGGCGAGCAAGGGCCCGATCATCCAGGGCACGGGCGTGCCCAGCCAGACACACAGGCCAGCGGCGGCCAACGAGAGCAGCAGAGTCAGCGCGATCCGGCGCCAGGCGTCAGCGGTGGGCAAAGGGGTGAACCAGTCAGGTATGGGCAGCGCCACAGTGCGGAGCGCCGAAGAAGACCTAGTATCTTGCGATGAATTGTCGAACCGCTTTCAGGCGCTCTGTCGCCAGCATGACCCTCTGCGCCGCAGCGCTGGCCGGCTGCGCGGTGCCGGCTACGCCCAGACCGGTGGCCGATGAGGCCCGCCAGGCACTGCAGCAGCTCTTGCCCGCCACGCTGCTGCTGGTGGGGGAGCAGCACGACGCGCCCGAGCACCAGGCCTTGCAGACCGAGCTGGTGCGCCAGCTAGCAGAGGCCGGCCGGTTGGGCGCTCTGGTGTTGGAAATGGCGGACGCCGGCCAGACCACACAGGGCCTCTCAGTAGGGGCCAGCGAGGACGAGGTACAGGCGCGCCTGCAGTGGCAACAGAACCCGCAGCAATGGCCCTGGTCGGCCTACGGGCCAAGCATCATGGCAGCGGTGCGCGGCGGCGTGCCGGTGCTGGGAGGCAACCTGCCCGCTTCGCAAGTGCGCAGCGCGATGCAGGACGCGTCGCTCGACCCACGGCTGCCCGCAGAAGCCCTGCGCCAACAGCAAGACAATATGCGGGACGGTCACTGTGGTCTGCTGCCCGAAAGCCAGATGGCGCCCATGACCCGCGTGCAGATCGCTCGCGATCTCACGATGGCGCGCACCCTGGCCAACGCGGCCCATCCGCGCCGGGTCGCGGTTCTGATCGCCGGCAACCAGCATGTGCGCCGCGACCTGGGCGTGCCGGTGCACCTGAGCTCCGGGCTGGAGACGCGGGTGTTGATGGCGGTGGCGGATGCCGATGCCAGCGCAACGCCAGCCAGTCCCGCCGACCGGGTCTGGATCAGCCCGCCGCGCGCGCCGCGCGATTACTGCGCCGAGTTCAAGCAGCAGATGAAGCGCTGAGGCCGGCTGGCCACGCGCCAGGCCTCAGGCATGTTTCTTGATCGCGTCGGCCAGCACGCTGACCATCTGATTAATGTGCGAGGCCTCGACGATGAAGGGCGGCGCAAACACCAGGTTCTCGCCTGCGTTGCGCACCAGCACGCCGCGGTGGTAACACTCCATGAAGATGTCGAAGCTGCGCTTGCCAGGCTGCCCCGCCACCGGCGCCAGCTCGACAGCTGCCGCCAGGCCCAGGCTGCGGATGCTCACCACGTTGGGCAAACCCTTGAGCGCGCTGTGCATGGCGTCGCCCAGCACCGTGCCCATTTGGCCGGCCCGTTCAAACAGCTGCTCCTGCTCGAACAACTCCAGCGTGGCCAGGGCCGCCGCACAGGCGACCGGATGACCAGAGTAGGTGTAGCCGTGGAAGAACTCGATCGCGTGGCCAGGCGCGCTGCCATGCGCGCCCATCATCGCGTCGTAAATGCGATCGCTGCAGACCACGCCACCCAGCGGGATCACGCCATTGGTCACCGCCTTGGCGAAGTTCAGCATGTCGGGCTGCACGCCGTAGAAATCGGATGCAAACGGGGTGCCCAGGCGGCCAAAGCCGGTGATGACCTCGTCGAAGATCAGCAGGATGCCATGCTTGTCGCAGATCTCGCGCAGACGCTTTAGGTAGCCTTGGGGCGGGATGTACCAGCCCGCGCTACCGGCCACGGGTTCGACGATGACGGCCGCGACGTTGCTCGGGTCATGCAGAGGCAGGATGCGGTTTTCCAGCTCCAGCAACAGGTCTTCGGTCCAGACCGGCTCGGCGTTGTGGATGTAGGCATGGTGGACCGGGTCGTGAATGAACCGCAGGTGATCGACGCGCGGCAGCAGCGCCGTGCCATACACCTTGCGGTTGGCCGGAATGCCGCCCACGCTCATGCCACCGAAGCCAACACCGTGGTAGCCGCGCTCGCGGCCGATGAAGACGTTGCGGTGCCCTTCACCACGCGCCCGATGGTAGGCCAGCGCCACCTTGAGCGAGGTGTCGGCCGCCTCCGAGCCCGAGTTGCAAAACAGCACCTTGTTCAGGTCTCCCGGCGCCAGCGCCGCGATTTTCTCGGCAGCGCGAAACGCCTGGTCGTTGCTGACGTTGAAAGCGGTGGCGTAGTCCAGCGTGTCAAGCTGCTGCTTGATCGCTTCGTTGATCGGGCGTCGGTTGTGGCCTGCGCCCACACACCACAGGCTGGAAATGCCATCGATCACCTGGCGCCCGTCGTGCGTGGTGAAGTGCATGCCGTCGGCGGCGACAAAGATGCGCGGGTCGTCCTTGAACGTGCGATTGGGCGTGAAGGGCAACCACTGGTTGTCCATGCGAAGGTCGTTGTAGGCCATGCGGCGTCTCCTAGAGGGCTGACCCTGGATTTTGTCACTTCGTCCGCCCGAGGGCAGGAGCCACTGCAGCAGCCGCGCACCGGCCCACCTGCGACAATGCCCTCGCTATGAACCACAGCTATGTCCTCACCCTGAGCTGCCCTGATCGCCCGGGCATCGTGCACGCCGTCTCGGGCTTTCTGCTCGAACGCGGCGGCAACATCGAAGAAGCCGCCCAGTACAACGACCACGGCACCGGCCTGTTTTTTCTGCGGGTGCAGTTCACCTGCAGCCAGCTGACGCCCGACGATCTGCGCATCCACCTGCGTCTGTTCGCCGAGCCGATGGCCATGCAGTGGAGCCTGCACCCACTGGCCCAGCCCATGCCCACAGTGATCTTCGTCAGCAAGGACGGCCATTGCCTGAACGACCTGATGTTCCGCTGGAAGAGCGGCTTGCTGCGGCTGGACATCCGAGCCATCGTCAGTAACCACCGCGACTTCTACCAGCTCGCGGCTGGCTACAACGTGCCGTTTCACCACATTCCGATCACCGCCGCCACCAAGGCGCAGGCAGAGGCGCGGCAACTCGAAGTCATTCGCAGCGAAGGCGCCGAGCTGGTGGTGCTGGCTCGATACATGCAGATCCTGAGCGACGGCCTTTGTCACGAGCTCGCAGGCAAGGCCATCAACATCCACCACAGCTTCCTGCCCAGTTTCAAGGGCGCGAAGCCCTATCATCAGGCGCACGACCGTGGCGTCAAACTGATCGGCGCCACCGCGCACTATGTAACGACCGACCTCGACGAAGGCCCGATCATCGAGCAGGATGTGGCCCGCGTGGACCACACCGATGCGGTGGAGGACCTGACCGCACGGGGACGGGACACCGAAAGCCAGGTGCTGGCGCGCGCGGTTAAATGGCACAGCGAGCACCGCGTGCTGCTCAACGGGCACAAGACGGTGGTTTTTAAGTGATGGATGTGGCCCCCACGCTCCGCCGCTGCGCGGATCGCTGCCCCCCGAGGGGGCTGGGCCTGCCTTGGGGCTGCCCGGCGGCCGGCCGTATCCTCCCTACTCTCTGCCCATGACCTTGCGCATCCCCCCCATCCAGTGCCTGCTGACTTTCGAGGCACTGGCGAGGCTTCGCAGCGTCACGCAGACCAGCGAAGAGCTGTGTGTCACGCCCAGCGCGGTTAGCCACCGGATCAAGCAGCTCGAGCAGATTCTCGGCACCAAGCTGTTCGGCCGGGCGGATTTTTCCCTCACCACCGATGGCAGCGAGTACCTGGCCCATGTGCGCGAAGGCTTGGCCACACTGCAGAAGTTTCCTAGCAGCGATGCCGCGCCGGGGCGCCGTAAGTTGCGCCTGGCGGTCACGCCCACATTTGCGCGCTCCATCCTGCTGCCTCGCTTGAAGCAGTTCAACGAGGCCTACCCCGAAATCGACATCACCTTGCAAGTCAGCATCCCGCTGCTGGACGTGGTGGCCGAAGACGCCGACCTCATGATCCGCTTCGGGACTGGGCGCTATGCCGATGTGGAGCACCTGTGCCTGATGAAGGACGAGGTGACGCCCATGGCCTCACCCGGCTTCGCCCGCGAGCACGGCCCCTTTGAGACGCCCGAAGACCTGGAAGGCGTGCCACTGCTGCGCAGCCCGCTGGAGCCGTGGCGCACCTGGTTTGCCGCCCACGGCCAGGACTGGCCCGAGCCGGTGGATGGGTCGCAGTTCAACGACATGGGGTTGCTCAGCGACGGCGCTGCAGGCGGCATGGGCGTGGCGCTAGCGCGGCTGAAGCTGGCCGCGCCCTGGCTGGAGAGCGGACGACTGGTGCCGCTGTACGACCGCCACGTGCCCAGTCCGCACGCCCACTATCTGTGCTGGCGCACCGGCACCATGGAGCGCTGGGAATGCACTGCGTTTTCGGACTGGCTCAAGAAGGCGGTGGGCTGAGGAAACTGCGTCCCTACGGTCCGCCGCTGCGCGGGTCGCTGCTCCGGGGGGCTGATCCGGCTTAGGACGGCCCAGCGCCAGATCGCTGCCCCCTCGCGAGCACATCTTGCCGATGTGACGCGCGGCTCCGCCGCTACGCGGGTCGCAGCCCTCAGCGTCGCAGGAGGGAGGCGGCGATCACTCGATGGTCAAACGCTGGCCTGCCACGGCCGCCTTCTTGGGCAGTGTGAGGTGCAACACCCCGTTCTCGCACTTGGCTTTGGCCGCGGCATCGTCGATATCGACCGGCATCTGGAAGCTGCGAGAAACGGTACCGAAATAGCGCTCACTGCGCAGCAACTTTTCGCCTTCGCTCTGGCGGTCTTCCTGCTTGATCTCGGCGCGCAAAGTGACCACGTTGCCTTCGACGGTCACATGGATGTCTTCCTTGGGTACGCCGGGCACTTCCGCCAGCACGGTGTAGGCCGTGGGCGTCTCTTTCACGTCGACCTTGATCTGCGCGGGCAGCGGGTCGCCGTGCAGGGGTTTGACGTAAAAGCCGGGGGCGACGTCCTTGAAAAAGTCGTCAAACAAACCGGAACGGGCAATCAGATTGTTCATGACAATACTCCTTGGATGATGTGAATGGGGGCGAGCATTGCGCCCTGACCAGAAGTTGGAGGTGATGGCCCTCAATTTCAAGAGAGCTTTGTCGCTCCATGCAGGTGAGCTCACAGCTTGCTGCAAGTTTCTTCATGCAGCGCCAGGCGTGTTGGCCTACACTGGATCGTCGATCTGGTGCCTTGCCCGTATCGACCCTGACGACCCTCCGGACGCCCGCCATGAACGCACCCGCCACCTCCATCCAGACCGCCCAGCTGAGCCGCGCCACGCGACAGGCCGAGGTGGTCGCTGCTCTGCAAGCCGAGCTGCCTGCGCACGCCCTGTTGTGGCAATCGGAGGACACCGTGCCTTACGAATGCGACGGCCTGACCGCCTACCGCGAGCGTCCGCTGGTGGTGGCCCTGCCGGAAACCGAAGCCCAGGTGGCGGCGGTGCTGCGCACCTGCCACGCGATGTCGGTCCCGGTGGTTGCGCGCGGCGCGGGCACCGGCCTGTCGGGAGGTGCCATGCCCCACGCCATGGGGGTGACCTTGTCGCTGGCCAAGTTCAACCGCATCCTGTCGATCGACCCGCGCTCCCGCACGGCGGTGGTGCAAGGCGGCGTGCGCAACCTGGCGATCTCCGAGGCCGCCGCGCCGCACGGCCTGTACTACGCGCCCGACCCCAGCAGCCAGATCGCCTGCACCATTGGTGGCAACGTGGCCGAGAACTCCGGCGGTGTGCACTGCCTGAAATATGGCCTTACGGTGCACAACGTTCTGCAGGTGCGTGGCTACACCATCGAAGGCGAAGCCATCACCTTGGGTGGCGATGCGCTGGACACCGCAGGGCTGGACCTGCTCTCACTCGTCATCGGCAGCGAAGGCATGCTGGCCGTCACGACCGAGGTCACGGTCAAGCTGGTGCCCAAGCCGCTGCTGGCGCGCTGCATCATGGCCAGCTTCGACGACATCCAGAAAGCCGGAGACGCGGTGGCCTCGGTCATCGCCGCCGGCATCATCCCGGCCGGACTGGAGATGATGGACAAGCCCATGACCGCGGCGGTGGAAGACTTCGTGCACGCCGGTTACGATCTGAACGCCGCCGCCATCCTGCTGTGCGAGAGCGACGGCACGCCGGAGGAGGTGGAAGAAGAGATTGGTCGCATGAGCGATGTGCTGCGCGCGTGCGGAGCCACCGCGATCGCGGTGAGCAAGGATGAAGCGGAGCGCCTGCGTTTCTGGAGCGGGCGCAAAAACGCTTTTCCTGCCTCTGGCCGCATCAGCCCCGACTACATGTGCATGGACTCGACCATTCCCCGCAAGCGCCTGGCAGACATCCTGATCGCAATTGGCGAGATGGAGAAAAAATACCAGCTGCGTTGCGCCAACGTCTTCCACGCGGGCGATGGCAATCTGCACCCGCTGATCCTGTTCGATGCCAACGACCCGGATCAACTGCACCGCTGCGAGCTGTTTGGTGCAGACATCCTGGAGACCAGCGTGGCGATGGGGGGTACCGTCACCGGAGAACATGGCGTAGGCGTGGAAAAGCTCAACAGCATGTGCGTGCAGTTTTCCGCAGCGGAAAACGCCTTGATGTTCGGCGTGAAACGGGCCTTTGATACCAAAGAGCTACTGAACCCGGGCAAGGTGATCCCGACACTGCAACGATGTGCTGAGTACGGCAAGATGCTGGTGCGCGGCGGTCGTCTGGCACACCCGGAACTGCCCCGCTTTTGAGGGTCATATTTCACGCAGACCCTTCGGGTCCCTGCGGTACAGTGGGGAACGATGAGTTTTTCCCGCCCGTTCAGCGCCAGCCTGCGTGCTGTCCACCCGCCTGAGGTGGGCGATTCTGCACGCGAGCCGGATCTGCGCAAAGCGCTGGAAGAACTGAGAGCCGAGAACGAGCATCTGCGCCTAGCACTGGCCAGGCAGCTCACGAGATCCCCAGGCGCCGAGGCCGAAGCGAATTTTGGCGGGCTGCCGATCGAATTTGACTTCGGGAACAGCGGCGGCGAACACACGACCTCCAAGGTGGAGTACGACGGCC
This sequence comes from Hydrogenophaga sp., assembly GCF_011390835.1. GTDB lineage: Bacteria > Pseudomonadota > Gammaproteobacteria > Burkholderiales > Burkholderiaceae_C > Hydrogenophaga. Next base: position 52,972 of record NZ_JAABRQ010000004.1, read on the forward strand.
TGCTGGCCGCCCTCGGCAAGGTGTTTCCGATCGGTGTGTTTCGCACCGATTCAGCGGGCTTGCTCACACATGTGGACAACGGCCTGCAGCGCATCATGGGGTTGCCTCGCTCCGGCTTCGCGAACTTCGGCTGGCTGAAGGCGGTGCACCCCGACGACCGGGCCATGGTTCAGCAGCGCTGGGCAGAAGCGGTCTTGCGCGACGAGTCACAAAGCCTGGAGTTCCGTCTGCAGCGCGCCGACGGTGCGGTGGCCAATTTGCTGGTGCGCAACACGCCCACCCATGACCCGGCGGGTCTGCTTACCGGCCAGATCGGATTCGTGCAGGATATCAGCGAGTTGCGTGCACTTGAGGCCGATGCCAAGCTTAAGGAAGAACTCAACCGCCAGATCATCGCCAACAGCCCCGACTGCACCAAGGTGCTCGACCTGCAGGGACGCGTGCTCCAGATGACGGCACAAGGTTGCCAGCTGGTGGAGGTCGACGATTTTGAAGCGGTGCGCCACAGCGACTGGACCGCGTGGTGGCCAGACGAAGGCACGTCCCAGGCGCGCACCGCACTCCAGACGGCGGCGCGTGGCGAGATGACCCGCTTTGTCGCCTACGGTCCGACCTTCAAGGGCACGCCCAAGTGGTGGGACACCGCCATCACCCCGATCCGCAACGCGGATGGCCAGACCGTGATGTTGCTGGTGGTATCACGAGACATCAGCGAGCGGCACCGCCAACAAGAAGAAATCCGCTCGCTCAACGAGGGGCTGGAAGCACGGGTACAGCAGCGCACCCAAGAACTGGCGCTGGCCAACCAGCGCATTCGCGAAACCCTGGACGATGCGCAGTCGCTCTACAACCAAGCGCCCTGCGGCTACCACTCGGTGGACGGCGAGGGCCTGTTCGTGCGCATCAACCAGACTGAACTCGACTGGCTGGGCTACCAGCGCGAAGAGGTCCTCGGGCGCCTGCGTTTCCGAGATATGGTCATGGCCGACCAGGTTGAGACTGTCAAGCAGCGCCTGAGCAAGCTAAAGCAGGGCGAAGCACTCGACCCGATCGAGGTTCGCTTGCGCCGGCGCGGTGGCGGCATCCTTTTTGCGCTGCTCAGCAGCACCGCCGTGCACGATGCGCAGGGGCGGTTTCTCCACACCAACAACACCCTGGTGGACATCACCGCTCGCCATAGCGCCGAGGCGGCGCTGTCCGCACAACGCAGTTTCCTGCAAACCATCACCAACAGTGTGCCGGTGCAGCTGGCGTTTTTTGACAGCGGCCTGATCTGCCGTTTTGCCAACGCCAGCTACGGGCGCTGGCTCAACCAAGATCCGCAACGCCTGATCGGTCTGCACCTCAGCCAGATCGCCAGGCCAGAAAATTATGCCAGCGCCCTGCCTCATCTCAAGGCCGCGCTGGGCGGCGAGGTACAGCGTTTCGAGGGCGAACGCGCCTTCCCGGGCGGGCCGCCGTTTTACGCCAGTATTGAGTACACGCCCTACTGGCAAGACGGCGCCGTGCAAGGCATCTTCATCCAGATGCTGGACATCAGCGGCCGTAAAGCCTCGGAAGACCAAGTGTCTCGGGCCAACCGGGCGCTGGAGTCGGCACTGGCAGAGTCTCAATTGCTCTACAACCAGGCGCCGTGCGGCTACCACTCCGTGGATCCCAGTGGCGTCTATGTGGCCATCAACGACACGGAGCTGGCCTGGCTGGGCTATGAGCGGGACGAAGTGGTCGGCAAGATGACCTACCAGGATCTCATGGCGCCGAAGAACGCAGAGTTGCTGAAAGGCCGCCTACAGCGCCTGATGAGCCATGGCGTGGTCGAGCCAGCCGAATACGAGATGCGCCGTCGGGACGGCAGTGTCTTCCCGGCGCTGGTGTCCTCCACAGCTGTGCGGGACGCGAATGGCAACTACCTGCACAGCAACACCACGGTGGTCGATATCACCGACCGCGTCGCTGCCGAGAGGGCCCTGCGGACCAATGAGCGCTTCGTGCAAGCCGTCACCGACCACGTGCCCGGCCTGATCTCCTACCTCGACACCGAGCTCAGGTTCCGCTTTGCCAATGCTGAGCACCTGAGGATCTACGGCATGGACCCGGCCAAGATCATGGGTCAGCATCTGCGCAACTGTGTGACGGCCGAGATGTGGCAAGACGTCGCACCTCGCTTGCGGGCCGCCCTGGCGGGTGAGCCACAACATTTCGAAGCTTGGCGCAAGACGGTAGATGGCCAGCCCATGTTCATCAGCGCCAACTACATTCCCGATGTGCTCGAGGACCAAGTCAAGGGCATCTTTGTTCAAATTGTCGACATCACCGAGCGCAAGCGCATCGAAGAACGGGTGAACGAGCTCAATGCCGAGCTCGAGGTGCGCATCCGCGAGCGCTCGGCCGAGTTGCTCGAAAGCGAGCAGCGCTTCCGGCTAATGGTCGACAACTTGCGCGAGTACTCGGTGTTTTTCCTCGATGCCGGGGGCCAGATCACCGACTGGACCGACAGCGCTCAGCGCATGGACGGCTTCTCCCCCACAGAAATGCTGGGGCAGCACTACGGTGTGCTGTTTGAAATCGAGCACCCCGGTGGCGGACGCGATCAAGCCGAGAAGCTGCTTCGCCTGGCCGCTTCACGCGGCCAGCATGAAGTCAACACTTGGCATCAGCGCAAAGACGGCTCCACCTATTGGGCCCATTCGTTGCTGATCGCGTTGCGCGATGACGACGGTGAGTTGCGTGGTTTTGCCAAGATCAACCGCGACATGAGCGACACCAAGCGGCTGGACGACCTCATGCGCAACATCAACGACGAGCTGGAAAACCGGGTCGCCGAGCGCACCGAGCAGCTTCTGGCCGCCAACAAGGATCTAGAATCTTTTTCTTACTCGGTCTCCCACGATCTGCGCTCGCCTTTGCGCCACATTTCCAGCTTCGTCAGCCTGCTCCAGGAGCATTTAGGCGAAGCAAGCGACGAGGTCACCTCGCGCTACCTCGGCACAATCGGCAATTCGGCGCGCCACATGAGCCAGCTGATCGACGGCCTGCTGGCGTTTTCGCGCCTCGGCCGTGCTGCTGTCAACATCACGCCGGTGGACTTCAATCTCCTCGTAGGCACGGTGGTGGCCCAGTTGGCGCACGACACCGAAGGCCGGGTGGTTGACTGGGTGGTGGCGCCCGATCTGCCAGTGGTTCAGGGCGATGCGCTGTTGCTGCGCGAAATCTGGGCCAACCTGCTCGGCAACGCCTTCAAGTACAGCCGACCGCGCGAACGGGCCCGCATCGAGGTGGGCTGGAGCGTGGATCCCGCCGTGGGCTACACATTTTTCGTGCGTGACAACGGGGTCGGTTTTGATACAAAATACTCACATAAGTTGTTTGGCGTCTTCCAGCGCCTGCACCGTGCGACCGAGTTTGAAGGAACTGGGATTGGTTTGGCGCTTGCACGCCGGATCGTCGAGCGGCACGGCGGCAGCATCTGGGCGGAAAGCCAACCGGGTGAGGGCAGTGTTTTCTACTTTTCGCTACCTTTTGAAAGTTTCCAATCCGCCGATTTTGTGCGTGAATCGGGGTATGGAGCGCTCACCTGATGAACAAGAACGCCGACACCATTCTCCTGGTTGAAGACAACCCTGACGACGCCGAGCTCACCCGGCTCGCGTTGGCCCGCCATGGCCTGGACGGACGCGTGACGCACGTGTCCGACGGCATGCAGGCGCTGGACTACCTCTATCGCCGCGACGGTTTTGCCAACCGCGCCGGGGGTAATCCCACGCTGATCCTGCTCGATCTCAAGATGCCACTGCTTGATGGCATCGGCGTGCTCAAGGAAATCAAGGGCTCAGATCAGCTGCGCAACATCCCGGTCGTGGTGCTCACCTCGTCCACCGAGCCCAGCGACCTGCTTCGCGCTTACGAGGCAGGCACCAATGCCTACATCGCCAAGCCAACTGAGTTCTCGCAATTTCTCAGCGCGATGAAGCATGTGTGCGAATTCTGGCTGAACATCAACCAGACCGCTCCGCAGTCGCCCAGCGCAGCCGCAAGGGTGTCAGGCTTCGGCGAACTGACCTGAGCACGCAGACTAACCGCCATCACGCCGTCGGCCCTTCCCACTCACCAGGGATCGATGAAGCGGTCCCCGCAAACACCGCTGGAATGACTGGCCGACGCCAGCCCCCGGGCCAGCCACTGGCGCGTGTCTGCTGGGTCGATCACCGCATCAATCTCCAGCCCCTCTGCCATCGGGATGGCCGCACCGCGGGCGTATTGCTCGGCGACCAGCCGCTGAAACAGCGCATCGCGCTCTGCACCTTCGGGCAGGGCCGACAGCTCCTTGCGAAAGCCCAGGCGCACCGCGCCTTCCAGCCCCATGGCTCCAAACTCGGCGGTGGGCCAGGCCACCGTGAACATGGGCGCGTGAAAGCCACCCGCGGTCATGCCCATGGCGCCCAAGCCGTAGCCCTTGCGCAGCACCACGGCAAACACCGGCACGCGCAAGTGCGCCGCCACCACAAACAGCCGGCTTGCATGGCGCACCTGGGCTTTCGCCTCGATGTCGGGACCGACCATGAAGCCCGGCGTGTCCACCAGGCTCACCAGCGGCAGGCCATGCGCGTCACACAGTTGCATGAAGCGCGCCGCCTTGTCGGCCGCGTCGGCATCGATCGCACCCCCTAGGTGCAACGGATTGTTGGCCAGGAGGCCAACCGGGCGGCCCTCGATGCGTGCCAGCGCGGTGTGCACGCCGGCACCAAATCCGGGGCGCAGCAGCAGCAAACTGTCTTTGTCCACCAGACCGCGCACCGCATGCAGGCTGTCGTAGGCTCTCACCCTGTTTTCCGGCACCACTTCGCGCAAGGCCAACGCATCGGGCGCGATCCAGTCGCGCAACGCGCCCTGGAACATCGCCAGGTAGCGCCGTGCGAACGCGACCGCTTGCGCTTCATCATCCACCAACACGTCGATGACGCCGCTGGCATGCTGGCTGTCGCTGGGGCCGATGTCTTCTGGCTGGAAGATACCAAGACCGCCGCCCTCCACCATGGCGGGGCCGCCCATGCCGATCTGACTGTTGCGGGTTGCGATCACCACATCGCTGCAACCTAGCAGGGCGGCGTTCCCGGCAAAACAACGACCGCTCACAATGCCCACCAGTGGAACCCGCCCCGACAGGCGCGCGTAGGCGGCGAAGGTGTCGATGTGCAGACCGGCAACCACCGGCATGTCGGTGTCACCCGGTCGGCCGCCACCGCCTTCAGCGAACAGCACCACTGGCAGCCTCTGAGCCAGCGCAATGCCCAGCAGTCGGTCGGTTTTGGCGTGGTTGCGCGCACCCTGGGTGCCCGCGAGCACCGTGGCGTCGTAAGCCATGACGACGGTTCGGGACCGATCCTGCTCCCCGGGCGCCACCGGAAACCAGCCACGGTTGACCGAGCCGATGCCAGCGACCAGGCCGTCGGCCGGGGTGTTCGCGATCAGGTCTTGATCGCTGCGCCGGCCGCGCTGCGCCGCCACCGCGAGCGCGCCGTACTCATTGAAACTGCCTTCGTCACACAGGTCGGCGATGTTCTCGCGAGCCATGCGCTGGCCACGGGCATGTCGTTTGGCGACCGCCTCAGGTCTGGCCTCATCCAGCGTGTGGGTGTGACGCGCTCGCACGCGCTCCAGATCAACACGGACTTCACCTGCCGCGGGTACTTCCGCTCCCTTGGCTGAGGGGTTGGGCGCATCGGGCAGCTGGCTGGCGGCATCGTCCATGTCGCCCAGTGGCTCACCCGCCCGCACCAGCGCACCGGCCTCAGCCAGACGCGTGAGCAAAAGGCCATCGCATGGCGCTGGCAGTTCATGTTCCATCTTCATGGCTTCCAGCAGCAGCAGGGGCGTACCTTCTCTCACCCACTCGCCGGGCGCAACCAACCACTGCAAGACCTGCGCCTGCATGGGCGAAACCAAGGATTTCATGGCTCCATTCTGGAGTAACGCCGCATGGCGCTGCGGTCAAGCAAGCGACAGCAGCCGGACCGCTCGCCTCAAGCTGTCAGTAGAGATCGGAGTCGGCCCATTGCGACGAAGGACCAGCGTCTTCGGTGGTCACCGGTGCATTGAGATTGAGCACAAAGACCACCTCACCGCCGAAACGGCCCACACCCAGCGTCTTCATCAGCTGCTGTTCCTGTTCCGGGCGCTCCATGCGCAAAAAGCAGATCGCCTGTTTGGTACCTTCGTGCATGGCCGTGAGAATGTCCAGCCGCGTGATACAGCCGAACTCGCTGCACAACTGGTGCAACGCAGACTTTAGGCTGGCGACATCGCCGTGTCGCCTCAATTCTGCCAATGCGCTCACTTCTTTGCTGCTCCCAATGGGTGTGGCCATATATCGGTCTAACCCGGCTTGGCTTGGTGGTGGAAAATGATTCTCTGATCGTTTTTACAATGGTAGGGCAGATGCAACACAAAAACACATATTTGTTACAAATTGCATCCAGCTAGGCGCCTTGCATCCCTCAGATGAGGCGAATGTCACACCTGAAACGCACCCACGGACCCGATCATGGAGACCACTGGTTATGCTGCTGTGACATTTTGACTGGAAGCACCCCAACCATGCGCCCGTCACCCGACGACCTATCGCCTGCCCAGATGGCCTTGGTCGGTGCAATTTCAGCGCCAGGTCAAGACACCAATCCCCTTGGCCGGACAGTGGCCTTGGCCGCCCAGCTGACCGCGTCCCCCGCCGCCCTGGTGCTAGAGCGGTACGGCGCCGGCTGGAAGCCCTTGGGCTGGAGCGGCCTGTCGGACGAAGAGGCCAAGGCGATGGCCCTGGCCCTGGAGCAGCACTGGGCGCAGTCGGGGCCGCCGACACCCGGAGCGGTGAAGGAGCTTGACGCTTTGGGGCCCGAGTGGCCCGCCCTGCCCGAGCGCACCGGCACGGTGCAGACCATGGGTCTGCCTGAGGCGCAAGCTGCACACCCAGCGGCCTTGGTCTGGATCGCCTCCCAACTCGCCAGCCCGTCCGCCACTGCCAACCCCCTGCTTCGCATCTTGGCCGATGTAATCGCCGAACAACGAGTCCTCCTGCACAGGGTCGCCCGTCTGCCGACGGCGTCAGCGCCGGGGCACCTCCTTCCAGGATCCTCTGTCGCCGAGTCCGAAAGCCGCCTGGCCCTTACCGAGCGCACTGCAGGCGTGGGCAGTTGGTCCATCGATGTGGCCACAAACCACATGCACTATTCGGTCGAGTGCGCCAACATCCTGGGCCTGCGCGAACTGGACACCGTTTGCGACCTGGACGTCATGGTTTCTCGCTACGCGCCCGAGTGGCGCAGCGGTATCCGTCAGCGGCTGGAGCGCTGCGCTGCGTTGGGCGAAGGCTTTGACGAAGAGATCCAGGCCGTGCTGCCCTCGCTGGGATTCAAATGGGTGCGCACCGTGGGCGAGGCGGTGCTCGATACAAGGGGCCAGGTCATGCGCATTCAGGGTGCGGTGCAGGACATCTCGGCCCAGAAGCAGGCGCAGGAAGAAACGCTGCGCCTGGCAATGCGCCTGACCACCACCCTCGCCAGCATCACCGAAGCCTTTGTGACACTGGACCGACAGTGCTGCTTCACCTACCTGAACCAGGAAAGCGAGCGGCTGCTGCAGAAATCCACCGCCGATCTGCTGGGCCAGGCGGTCTGGCAGGACTTTGCCGGACCACAGGCAGAGCGGTTGCGTGAGCAGTTCACGCGCGCCCTGACCATCAACCGACGGGTGGAGTTAGAAGAGTATTTTCCGCAGTTGGGCAAGTGGCTGGAGGTCCGGGCCTACCCGTTTGCAGAGGGCCTCGCGGTCTACTTTCGCGACGTGACCGAGCGGCGCCGATCGCAGGAGCAGCTCATGCTGCTGGAGACCAGCGTCGCACAGCTCAACGACATCGTGGTCATTGTCGAGACTGGTGCTGCCACCGAACATGAGGCACGCATCGTCTTCGCCAACAACGCCTTCGAAGAGCAAACCGGCTATACGCGCGATGAAGTCATGGGGCAGACGCCGAGGCTGTTGCTCGGGCTGGACCCGGCCATCGCCAAGCTTCGCGAAATGGCCTCGGCACTGCAGCAGACCCGCAAGGCGCGAACCGAGCTCCAGGTAACGCGAAAGAATCAGACCTCGTTCTGGGTCGAGCTGGAAGTTGTGACGGTGCAAGCAGACGCCCAGGCCGTGACACACTGGGTGGCGGTGGGCCGCGACATTACCCAGCGCAAGACCGCCGAAGACATGATCCGGCACCTCGCGCTCTACGACCCGCTGACCGACCTGCCCAACCGCCAGCTGCTGATGGAGCGGCTGCAAAAAGCGCTGTTCCAGAGCGCTCGATCAGGCCAGCACGGCGCACTGATGTTCATCGACCTGGACAACTTCAAGATCATCAACGACACACTGGGCCACCACGTGGGTGACCAATTGCTCAAGCTGGTGGCCATCCGCCTGAACCAGAGCGTGCGCAAGACCGACACCGTGGCGCGCCTGGGGGGTGACGAGTTCGTGGTGATGGTCGACGACCTGAGCACCGACGTCGAAGCGGCGGCCCGAAAGGCGCAGACCCTGGCCGACAAAGTGCTTTCCATGCTGCGCGAGCCGTTCCAGATTGCCGGTCACCAGCACTACGCCACGCCCAGCATCGGCGTGACCGCCTTCATCGGCCAGCGGGACGATGTGGGTGAGTTGCTCAAACAGGCCGATCTGGCCATGTACCAGGCCAAATCGCTGGGCCGCAACAACGTGTGCTTTTTCGATCCGGTGCTGCAGTCACGCATGGGTGCCAATGCCGCCATCAGTGCCGACCTGCGGGTGGCCTTGAGGGAAGAGCAGTTCGTCGTCTACTACCAGCCCCAAGTGGACCGCCAGGGCGTGATCACCGGCGTCGAGGCGCTGGTGCGCTGGCAGCATCCCACGCAGGGACTGGTCCTGCCAGGCGACTTCATACCCGTGGCTGAGGACTCCGGCATGATCCTGCAGCTGGGTCAGTGGGTGCTGGAGACCGCGTGCGCCCAGCTCGCGGCGTGGGCCGACTGGCCCCAGACCGCGGGCTTGAGCGTGGCGGTGAACGTGAGCGTGCACCAGTTCCGGCACCCTGATTTTGTCGACATGGTGATTGGTGCGATTCGTCACGCCGGCATATCACCGCAACGGCTCAAGCTCGAACTCACCGAAAGCCTGCTGGCCGATCGCATGGAAGTGACGATCGAGAAGATGGGCATGCTCAAGGCACTCGGCGTGACCCTGTCGCTGGACGACTTCGGGGTCGGCTATTCATCGCTGTCTGTGCTCAAACGCCTGCCCTTGGACCAACTCAAAATCGACAAAGGGTTCGTGGCCGATGTGCTCACCGATCCCAACGACGCAGCGATTTCGCGCGCCATCATTGCGCTGGCGCAGAGCCTGAGCCTGCAGGTGGTGGCCGAGGGCGTGGAAACCCTGGAGCAGCGAGACTTCCTGGCCTACCAGGGTTGTGACCAGTTCCAGGGCTACCTGTTTGCACCGCCGCTGCCGATCAAGACGCTGGATGCGCACCTTCGCAACCCTTCGTCAGGCATGATGGTGTTGGTCTAGGCCCGCCCCCGTCGCTTCGCTCCGCCCCTCAAGGGGCAACACCTGCGGCCCGGCAAAACCGGTTCCGCGGTATTCTGGGCTTCGGTCACGCGCGCCGGGCTGCGTTTCGCAAGGCGCTGGCCAGCATCAACCCAATGACGTGAACAGGGCGACGTTGCCGCCGGCCGCGGTGGTGTTGATGCTGACGGTCTGCTCGGAACAGAAACGTGTCAGATAGTGCGGGCCGCCGGCCTTAGGGCCGGTGCCGGACAAGCCCTCACCGCCAAACGGCTGCACGCCGACCACGGCGCCGATCATGTTGCGATTCACGTAGACGTTGCCCACGCGCGCCGCCGCGGCCAGCTGTCGGGCGCGGCTGTCGATGCGGGTCTGAATGCCCAGCGTGAGGCCATACCCGAGAGCGTTGATCTGCCGCATCACCGCCATCGGGTCGCCACCCCAGCGCACGACCTGCAGCACCGGGCCAAAGATCTCCTGCTTCACGCCCGCAATCGAAGCCACCTCGAACATCTGCGGCGGGATCAGGTTGGGCATGGCGCCGGATTGGACCGGTGGCAAAAGCCCCTTCGCCTCGCGGTATAGGCGCTTCACATGCTGTCCGATGCCTTCGAACGCCTCCGCATCGATCACCGGCCCCAGGTCGGTCGCGAAATCAACGGTTGGGCCCGCCTGGAGCTCGCGCGCCGCACCTTCGATCATCTCGATCACGCCATCGGCGATGCCTTCGTGCACACACAGCAGGCGCAAGGCCGAACAGCGCTGGCCCGCGCTGCGAAAGGCGCTCTGCATCACCGCGTCGGCCACCTGTTCGGGCAAGGCGGTGCTGTCGACCAGCATGGCGTTGATGCCGCCGGTTTCGGCAATCAGCGGCACGATGGCGCCGTCTTTGGCCGCCAGCGCGCGCTGGATGATCTTGGCCACCTGGGTCGAGCCGGTGAACACCACGCCGGCAATGCCTGGTTGGGCTACCAGGGTCGCGCCCACGGTTTCACCCGCACCGTGCAGCAACTGCAGCGCGTCGGCTGGCACACCGCATTTGTGCAGGAGTTGCACCGCCGCCCAAGCCACTCCCGGCGTCTGCTCGGCCGGCTTGGCCAACACGGTGTTGCCGGTGGCCAGCGCCGCGGCGACCTGGCCCATAAAAATCGCGAGCGGAAAGTTCCAAGGGCTGATGCAGACCCAGGCGCCGCGCCCTTCGAGCCTCAACGTGTTGGTCTCGCCAGTGGGTCCTGGCAGCTCGGTGGGGGTCTGGATGCGCTGCGCTTCGAGTGCGTAGTAGCGCAGAAAGTCGATCGCCTCGCGAACCTCGGACACCGCATCGCCCCAGGTCTTGTGCGCTTCCTTCACCAGCAGCGCACAGAAATTCGGTAATTGCGCCTGCAAGGCGTCGGCCGCCTGGTTCAGCATGGCGGCTCGCTTATCCACCGCCTGGTGGTTCCAGGCATCAAATGCCTTTTTCGACCTTGCGCAGGCCGCTTGTACCGCCTCAGCGCTGGCCTCAGGCACAGTCGGCACGCCCGCGATGGCCAGCGCAGCAATCAGCGGCGCGCGGTGTGCCACCACGGCCAGGTCCAGGCCGGTGCTGTTGGGCCGCGTGGCGCCTAACAGTTGAGCCGGCATCGGCAGGACCTGCCGCGGTTCCAGCCGCAGCGGCGATATCAGCAGCTCGTCCATGCCCACCGATTCGTCGGCCAGCTGGTTCACAAACGAAGAGTTCGCGCCGTTCTCCAGCAAACGCCGCACCAGATAGGCGAGCAGATCGCGGTGCGCGCCCACCGGGGCATACACGCGGCAGCTCACCGCCGGGTTCTTGAGCACTTCGCGGAAGATGCCTTCGCCCATGCCATGCAGACGCTGCAATTCAAACGGTGCGGCCGTCTTTCCCGCCATTTGCAGAATGGCGGCAATCGTGCCCGCGTTGTGCGTGGCGAATTGCGGAAAGATGGCGTCGGGCGCTGCGAGCAGCGCCTGAGCGCAGGCGAGGTAACTCACATCGGTGTGATGCTTGTGCGTGAACACCGGATAACCCTCCAGGCCCAGCTCCTGCGCGCGCTTGATCTCGGCATCCCAGTAGGCGCCCTTGACCAGACGGCACATGAAGCGCAACTGGTGGCGACGCGCCAGCTCGGCCACGTGCTCGATCAGCTCCACCGCGCGGGTCTGGTAAGACTGCAAAGCCAGCCCCAGGCCAGTCCATTTCGGGCAATGCTGGGCCACCAGCTGGGCGATTTCCTCGAACACGTCGAGCGAGAGCTCCAGCCGGTCCACTTCTTCGGCGTCGATCGTAAGGTTGAGGTTGGCCGCCGCGGCGGCCGCGCATAGGCTCCAGACCCGCGGCACCAGCTCCTCCATCACGCGACCGTATTGCAGGTCTTCGTACCGCGGGTGCAAGGCGCTGAGCTTGATGGAAATGCCGTCGTTCTGCATCGGTAAGCGCTCGGGATCGGCTGTGCGCGCGATGGCGGCGATGGCGTTCTGGTAGCTCGCCAGGTAGCGGCGCGCGTCGGCATCGGTGCGAGCGCCTTCGCCCAGCATGTCGAAGCTGAAGCTCAGCTGGTTCTGCCGCTTGCGCGCCGACGTCGCCTCTTTCATGCCCTCTTCAATCGTCTGGCCCAGCACAAACTGCCGGCCCAGCAACTGCACCGCGCGCAGCGTCGCCGCCACCACCGTGCGTGCGCCGAGCTTGGTCATCAGTCCCGACTGGCCGCTGGACTCCGGCAAAAACTTCTTGGACATGGCAATCGCCGAGGACGAAAGGCGCGCCAACGCCGAGTCGGCAGCGCCTTCAAAGTCGGCACGCCCCAGCTGGTCGGCGGTCAACGCGATGGCTGTTTCGGCGTCAGGCACGCGCAGAAGGGCTTCGGCCAGACGCATCAGGGCCAGGCCCTCGGCGCTGGAGATCGGGTACTCCTTGAGCAGGCTTTCCATGGCCCAGAACGGCGGCGGGTTTTCGCGAACCGCGCGCACCCAGGGCATGGCCAGCTGGGCCGCCGCCGCCCAGTCCAGCTTACCTTCCAGGGCGGCCAGTCGTTGCTGGACCATGCCCGGCTCCGGGCGGTAAGGATGGGGCAGGCGATCAGTCTGGCGCAGCAACATGGTGAACTCCGAGGCAGCAAAAATGCAGATGCGGCATGATGCGGTGCCAGATCCAGAATTTTTCGCTAAGTTTGGAGCATTGACCACATAATTCACTACCCATGACCCACTCCACCCATGAGATCGACCGGATCGACGTGCGCATTCTGCAGGCCTTGCAGCTGGATGGTCGGCTGTCCAACCTCAAGCTCGCCGACACCGTGGGCCTTTCGCCTACGGCGGTGTTGGCGCGCACCCAGCGGCTGCAGAGAGAGGGCTACATCTTGGGCTACGAAGCGCGGCTCAACCCGCTCAAGCTCGGGCGCGGCATGACTGTGTTCGTGGAGGTCTACCTGGACCGCACCACGACCAACATGTTCGAGGAGTTCAAGGCAGCGGTGCAGGTGCGCGACGAAATCCTGGAATGTCACATGGTGGCGGGCGGCTTTGACTACCTGCTCAAGACCCGCATGGCCGACATGGTTGCCTACCGGGAATTCGCTGGCAGCGTGCTGTGGCAGCTGCCCGGCGTGCGCGAGACCCGCACCTACGCCGTCATTGACGAAGTGAAGTGCAGCACGCGCTTGCCGCTGTGAGCGGCAAGGCCTGACACGCGGCGTCCCCGTGGCGAGGGATAGGCAACGCAGCGGCCCGCACGCACAATGTGGTGATGACCCATTGGGAGACGAAACCATGCGAATGACCTTGCCTTCTGCCTGTGTGGCGATGTTGCTGGTGGCCACCGGCGCTCAGGCGCAATCGGCCAAACCCGGACTCTGGGAAATACAGAGCAAGATGGGGGGCAACCCGCAGGTAGACCAGGCCATGGCGCAGATGCAGCAGCAAATGGCAGCCATGTCTCCCGCGCAGCGCAAGATGATGGAAGACATGATGGCGCGCCAGGGGGTGAGCATGGGCCCCGGCTCGGGGGGCGCCATGGTGGTGAAGGTCTGCATAACCCCCGAAATGGCTGCGCGCCAGGCCTTGCCCACTCAGACTGAGGGCGACTGCACCACCCAGGTGACGTCCCGCTCTGCCAACACCCTGAAGATGAGCTTTGTGTGCACCAACCCGCCGTCTACCGGCGAGGGCACCTACACCTTCCGAGGCGACACGGCGTATGACATGACCATGCTCGTCAAGTCGCAACAGGATGGCAAGCCGATGAGCACGACCATCGCAGGCTCGGGCCGCTGGCTCGGCACCGACTGTGGCCAGGTCAAGCCATTGCCGTTACCGTCGAAAAAGTAAGGCTTCAGCTGGGCGCCGGTGGACGGCTGCCGAAAATCGCCCGGCCCACTCGTACCAAGGTCGAGCCCGAAGCGATGGCCGCATCCAGGTCATCGCTCATGCCCATGGACAGGGTGTCCACCGCCAGGCCAGACCGATTGAGCGCATCGTATAAGTCCCGCGCCCGGTCGAAGGCCACGCGCTGTGCCGGCAGGCCTTCTGCCGGCTCGGGAATGCACATCAAGCCACGCAAACGCAGCCGGGGCAGTTGCGCCACCGCTGCGGCCAGCGCGGGCAATTCAGCGGGCGCCACACCCGATTTGTTGGCCCCACCGTCTACATTGACCTGCAGACACACCTGCAACGGACCCAGGCTCTCAGGCCGCTGCTCGCTCAGCCGCTGAGCAATCTTGAGCCGGTCCACCGATTGCACCCAGTCGAAATGCTCGGCCACCAGCCGGGTCTTGTTGCTCTGCAGAGGGCCAATGCAATGCCAGCTCAAAGCCGCATCCGGTGCGAGCTCGCGCAACGCCAGGATCTTCTCCACGGCCTCCTGCACGTAGTTCTCGCCGAACACACGCTGTCCCGCGGACACAGCGGCCCAAACCGACTCAGGGCCAAAGGTTTTGGAAACGGCCAGCAGCGTGACCTGCGTCACATCGCGGCCAGCGAGCTTACAGGCGTGGTCAATCCGCTGGTGAACGGTTTGGAGATTGGCTTCAATGGTCGTCATAATCGGTCGTCATACCAACAACAGCCCACGGGACCCGGGATGGACATCACCCAATTGCTGGCCTTCAGCGCCAAAAACAAGGCCTCGGATCTGCACCTCTCCGCGGGGCTTCCACCGATGATACGGGTGCATGGCGACGTGAGGCGCATCAACGTCGAACCGTTGGACCACAAGCAGGTCCACGGCATGGTGTACGACATCATGAACGACAGCCAACGCAAGCAATACGAAGAGTTCCTCGAATGCGACTTCTCATTCGAGATCGAAGGCCTGTCGCGCTTTCGCGTCAACGCGTTCAACCACAACCGCGGCGCCGGCGCGGTGTTCCGCACCATTCCCAGCAAGATCCTCACGCTGGAGCAGCTCAACGCACCCAAGATCTTCGGTGACCTCGCGCTGCGTCCGCGCGGCCTGGTGCTGGTGACTGGCCCGACCGGTTCGGGCAAGTCGACCACGCTGGCCGGCATGGTCAACCACCTCAACGAAACCGAATACGGACACATCCTCACCGTGGAAGACCCGGTGGAGTTCGTGCACGAGTCCAAGAAATGCCTAGTCAACCAGCGCGAGGTAGGTCCGCACACGCTGAGTTTTGCCAACGCCCTGCGCTCGGCGTTGCGCGAAGACCCAGACGCGATTCTGGTCGGCGAGATGCGCGATCTGGAAACCATCCGCCTGGCAATGACGGCGGCCGAAACCGGTCACCTTGTGTTCGGCACGTTGCACACATCCAGCGCCGCCAAGACCATAGACCGGATCATTGACGTCTTTCCGGCCGAAGAAAAAGACATGGTTCGCGCCATGTTGTCGGAATCGCTGGTGGCCGTCATTTCGCAGACGCTGTGCAAGAACAAGGACGGCAGCGGTCGCGTGGCGGCGCACGAGATCATGCTCGGCACCAGCGCGATCCGAAACCTGATCCGCGAGGCCAAGGTGGCGCAGATGTATTCCGCCATCCAGACCGGCAACAGCGTGGGCATGCAGACGCTGGACCAGAACCTGAGTGAGCTGGTCAAGCGCAATGTGATCAGCCCGGCCGAGGCGCGCAGCAAGGCCAAGATCCCTGAGAACTTCCCGGGCTAGATGTGCCCAGCCCCGCGCCAGGTCTGCCTCGCGGCCTGTCACCCCCCAGGGGGCAACACCTGCAACCCGGCAAGGCCGGCTGCGTTGTTCTGAGCTGGGAAGCTGCTGGGTGATTCGACTGATTTGAGAAAGTGAGATTTCATGGAACGCGACCAGGCATCCAAGTTCATCAACGATCTGCTCAAGCTGATGATCAGCCGCTCGGGCAGTGACCTGTTCCTGACCGCCGATTTCCCGCCCGCCATCAAGGTCGACGGCAAGGTGACCAAGGTATCGCCGCAGCCCCTCAACGGCATCCACACTTTGTCGCTCGCGCGCTCCATCATGAGCGACAAGCAGGCCGCCGAGTTTGAGCGCACCAAAGAGTGCAACTTCGCGATCTCGCCGCCCAACATCGGCCGCTTCCGCGTCAGCGCTTTCATCCAGCAAGGCAAGGTCGGCATGGTGCTACGGACCATCCCCGCCGTCTTGCCCACGATTGACAAGCTGGGGCTGCCCCAGGTGCTCAAGGACGTGGTGCTGTCCAAGCGAGGCCTATGCATCCTGGTCGGCGCCACCGGCTCGGGCAAGTCCACCTCGCTGGCGGCCATGGTCGACTGGCGCAATGAGCACACCTTTGGCCACATCATCACCATCGAAGACCCGGTGGAGTTTGTGCACCCGCACAAGAATTGCGTGATCACGCAGCGCGAAGTGGGCCTGGATACCGACAGCTGGGCGGCCGCCCTGAAAAATACGCTGCGGCAGGCGCCCGACGTGATCCTGATGGGCGAGATCCGAGACCGCGAAACCATGGAGCACGCTATCCAGTTCTCCGAAACTGGCCACCTCTGTCTGGCCACGCTGCACGCCAACAGCGCCAACCAGGCGCTGGACCGCATCATCAACTTCTTCCCAGAGGAACGTAGGGCCCAGCTGCTGATGGACCTTTCGCTCAACCTGCGCGCGCTCGTCTCGCAGCGCTTGATCCCCAAACAGGACAACAAAGGGCGCTTCGCGGCGGTGGAGATCATGCTCAACTCGCCGCTGATTTCCGACCTGATCTTCAAGGGCGACGTCGCCGAGATCAAGGAGATCATGAAGAAGAGCACCAACATCGGCATGCAGACCTTCGACCAGGCACTTTTCAATGCCTTCGAAGAGCACATCATTTCGATTGAGGATGCCCTGCGCAATGCCGACTCGCTCAATGACCTGCGCCTGCAGATCAAGCTCAACAGCCAGCGCGCCAAGACGCAGGATCTGGCCGCGGGCACCGAGCACCTCACGATCGTTTGACCCACACCCGCCGCGCTGCGCGCGCGCCCCTCGAGGGGCAATGCCTTTGGTCCAGCGAAGCCGGTTCCCCGGCATTCTGGGCTTCAGGCACGCTCGCGGCGCTGCCCACTTTGCCTCCATGCAGCGCAATTTGTTCAAAGGCATTCATGCTTGTCGGCGTTCTGGTGGAAAATCCGTTGCATGAACACCATCGCTGAACGAAGCTACGAGCCCATCAAATCCCAACGTGTCGCCTTCATCGGGCTGGGCGTGATGGGCGCCCCCATGGCGGGACACCTGGCGCGCGCCGGGCATGCCGTCACGGTCTACAACCGCAATGCAGCCAAGGCGCAAGCCTGGATAGATGAGTTTGGCGGTGCCGCCCAACCCACACCCCGACAAGCAGCCAAGGGCGCAGACGTGGTCTTCGTCTGCGTCGGCAACGACGATGACCTGCGTGCGGTGACGCTGGGCGCAGACGGCGCGTTTGCGGGCATGGCGCCTGGGGCGGTGCTGATCGATCACACCACCGCGTCGGCTGATGTCGCGCGCGAGCTTGCCGAGGCGGCCAAAGCGCTGGGCCTGCGTTTCGTCGACGCCCCTGTGTCAGGCGGTCAGGCGGGCGCGCAAAACGGTTCACTAACGGTGATGTGTGGCGGTGAGCTGACGGCATTCGAGGCCGTGCGGCCCGTGGCACTGGCGTTTTCGCGCGCCTTCACGCTCATGGGCCCCAGCGGCGCGGGCCAATTGACCAAGATGGTCAACCAGATCTGCATCGCCGGCCTTATCCAGGGTTTGTCGGAAGCGGTCGCATTTGGTCAGAAGGCGGGGCTGGACGTGAACCAGGTGCTGGACGTAATCGGCAAGGGTGCGGCGCAAAGCTGGCAGCTCGACAACCGCGGCAAGACCATGGTGGCCGACCAGTTCAACTTCGGCTTTGCCGTGGACTGGATGCGCAAGGACCTGGGGCTGGTGCTGGACGAGGCCAAGCGCAACGGTGCCCGCCTACCAGTGACCGCGCTGGTCGATCAGTTCTACGCCGACGTGCAGGCCATGGGCGGCAACCGCCTCGACACCTCCAGCCTGATCAAGCGCCTGCGCTGAGGCGCCGACCACCCATCATTGCGTGGGCGCCGCTGGCGCCTGTGGGCTTGTCACGGGGGCAGCAGGCGCCGCAGCCGGCGCGGCCGTCCCAGGCTGCGGCTGCAAGCGCGCCAATTCCTCTTCTGAAATGATCTCCAGCACCCGTACCACGCGCTGAACGCCCGAGGTGTTGCGGGAAATTTCGGTCGCGCGGTCGGCTTCCCGCTGGGTCACGCGGCCCATCAGGTACACGGTACCGCGGTTGGTGATCACCTTGAAGGCTGTGCCAGTGACATCGTTGGCGTCCAGCATGGAAGCCTTGACCCGGCCTGTGATGATCGTGTCGGCCGAGCGCTGGGTCAGTGAGGGCGAGCCCAGCACTGCGAGCTCATTCACGATGCTGCGCACGTTCTCCACGCCCGCCACGGTCTGCTCCACCAGCGCCTTGTCGCGCTCGTTGCCCACTTCGCCGGTCAGCAGCACCTGGCGGTTATAGCTGGTGACCGAAACGTTGACCCGGTCGCCAACGGTATCTCGCAAGCGATTGGCCGCGCGCAACTCAATACCCTGGTCTTCCAGCTGAATGCCAGAAGTGCGGCGATCGACCGCTACCATCGCGCCGGTCAGGGCACCGCCGATGACCAGGGGCGCGCAGGCGGTGAGCGCCCCGCCGAGCACGGCAGCACCCAGGGAGAGGGCGGCCCAGCGTGACCACGCGGGAGCAAAAGGTTTCGTCATGTAATGTTCTCCTGTTCGTTTTCCAAGGCGTCGGGCAAACCCAGCAACTGAGCGTCGACACCGTCACAAATGCAGTGCAACACCAGATGGTGCACTTCCAGAATCCGGGCGGCTTGGTCGTGCGGCACACACACGTGCACGTCGGTGTCGCGCAATCGCTGCGCCAACTGGCCGCCTTTGGCGCCGGTCATTGCCAGCACCACCATGTCGCGATCATGGGCCGCTTCCACCGCCGCGACCACGTTGGCGGAGTTGCCGGTGGTCGACAACACCAGCAACACATCACCGGCCTGACCGAGGGCCCGCACCTGGCGGGAAAAAACGGCGCGAGTTTCGAAGTCGGTGGCAATGCCGGTGATGACTGAGGCGTCAGCACAGAGCGAAATCGCCGCCAGCTCGGGGCGCTCGCGTTCGTAGCGTCCCATGAAGCTCGCCGCAAAGTGTTGTGCTCCAGCGGCCGACGCCCCATTGCCGCAGGCCAACACCTTGCCACCCCCGGTCACGCTGGCCAGTACCGCGGTCACCGCGGCCTCTACCGTCGGGGCCAGCGCTTGCGCGCACTGGTACTTCAGGTCGGCGCTGTCGATGAATTGCTGCTGAATACGTTGCACAAGCATGGCGTGATCATAGTCCTGGGCCAGGTGTAAAAAAGTTGCTGGCGCGTCGAAACCTACGCGCAGCCATTCAATGGGCAGGCCCCCCGTGTGGTTGAGCGGCTCTGCAGCGCCACCCTGGATCAACCCCACATCAAAACGGCATGGTTGCTCTGATCCCAGCCGTTGCAAAAAGTGCCGCGCCGCAAGCAGGATGCGGCGCTGCTTGATTGCGGTGACGCTACCGGCGGCACCGACTTGCGCCGAGCCTGCGCGCTGGCGAAGCTCGACAAACACCAGCGTGCCGTCGGCCTCGCGCATAATTGAATGGATTTCGCCACCGGCACACCCAGGCGTGCTGAAGTTGCACTCCAGCAGGCGCAGCCCTTGTCGCTACAGAAACGCAAGTGCCGCGTCCTCGGCGGCATCGCCGCGCTGCTTGGTGCTCTTGGCAGAGCGGGCGGGCGCTGCTGGCGGCGGGCGAAAAAACCCACCTTTCTGGCCGGATCCCATTGTCTGCAAGCTCCCCCTCCCTGTTGACCGCCGCGCAAGACGCCGCAGGGCACCAGCATTATCCGCAGGGTGCGCTCTACATGGTCGCCACGCCAATCGGCAATCTGGCCGACGTCACCCTGCGGGCGCTGCAGGTGCTGTCGCTGGCAGACACCGTGGCCTGCGAAGACACCCGACATACCGCTGGCCTGCTACAAGGCTACGGCCTGCACAAACCGCTGCTCGCGCTGCACGAGCACAACGAAGCCGAGGCAGCGCAAACCGTGGTGCAGCGCCTGCGGGCCGGGCAGCGGGTGGCGTATGTGAGCGATGCCGGCACACCAGGCGTGAGCGACCCTGGGGCTCGGCTGGTCTCGGCGGTCCAGGCGTTGGGCTTGCGTTGCCTGCCCATTCCCGGGGCAAGCAGCCTGACTGCACTGCTCAGCGTGGCCGGCTTGGGCGGCGCTTCGGGGCGCTTTGTATTCGCCGGCTTTCTGTCGCCCAAGACCACAGAACGCCAGCGTGAAGTGCAGGCCATGGCCGATGACGCGAGGGCTTGCCTGTTGTTGGAAGCGCCGCACCGCATGGAGGCCTTGGCGCAGGCCCTAGCCTCACTGGGCGGGCGGCGTATCACGGTGGGTCGGGAGCTCACCAAGCAGTATGAAGAAGTGGCCGAGCTGCCGGCAGACGGGCTCGGCGCCTGGCTGAAGGCTGGCAGCCACCGCCTGCGTGGCGAGTTTGTGCTGCTGCTGCATCCCCAGGCAGTGGCCGCTGGCGACGACACGCTTTCCGCGAGCGTGCTGCGCACACTATCCTTGTTGCTGGCGGAGCTCCCGCTCAAGCGCGCGGTGCGCCTGTGCGCGGACATCACCGGCGAAGCCCGCAACGCGCTTTACGACGCCGCACTGGCGCTGCGCCACGAACAGGACGCGGGCAGCGAACCTCCAGCTGAGGACTGCTAGGTCGGGCGACTCAATGGCGCGGACGGCTAGGGGTCGCGGTGACGTCGACCACATCGTCGACTGCGCCGTCCGGACGGTCCTTGAGCTCGGTGGCCTGCACATCCACCACCTCACCCGGCGGTTCACCGCGCGCGGTGCCTGGCCACACGCCCTGCGTGTAGCGCTGAGATTGCTCGCGCATGCGGGTGAACATCACCACCGGCGCGGGCTTGCGGCCGGTAATCAGCGACCACAGCGACACCAGCACCACCACCACCAATGCGGCCAGCAGAAAGCTGACCACGAACACGGTGGCCGCGAGCACAAGCACCAGCTTGATCGCGCCGGCGATCAGGCGGCCCAGGAGGTCGGTCAAGGTCTGCATGGTTGAGAGAGCGCCCGTCAAGGCGGGGAGTTCCAGGAAAGCGGAATCACAGGTTATTTAGCCCATCGGCCCAGCCCTTTCGGGCCAAGCGCGACACAATGACAGGTCGCTCAGCGACGATGCCCTATGGGGCATTTGAGGCCATTGTGCACATTTGCAATCCCGGCAGGAGAGACCCATGATGCATCCCAACCCTCGAACCCGTACGCAGCTGGTCGCGTGGCTGCTCACCAGCCTGCTCCTCAGCGCTCCGCTGAGCGCGCACGCGCTGGACTTGGCCGATGTGGCGCTTGAGGGTGAGTTGCGTTTCCTGGCGGTGCGCCCTGACCCCGGCGCCTACTGGTACGAGTCACGCGTGCAGATCAGCGAAGCCAGCCTGCAGACCGGCGTGGTGCAGCTCAGCACATGCCACCGCGCGCTCGATCCGAACCAGAAAATCGTGATCGCCTTCAACCCCGAGCGGGTGCGCGACATCACCGTGGTCTCGACCGAAGGTGTGGGCCGTTCCGAGGTGCAAGGCCACCTGGTGGAGCTGGCCAACGTGAGACGTGGCGGCAGCGTCTGCATCAACCTGAGCTCGCGCGCCCTGGACCGCGTGGACGAAGGCACCTGGCGGCTGCACGCCGGCCCGCTCATGCGCCGCTACCTCGACGGCTACCTGCCGATGCAGGCCCACCTGGCCTTCCGCTGGCCTGAGGGCCTTCTGGAGCTCAAGACCACCCTACCGGGCAATCAGCCCGGGGTACGCATTGCCTCCAGCGCTACCGGTGCCGACCTCGACCTGGTATTTGCTGGGCGCATGCGCGCCACAGTGGATCTGAAGCGCGGGCCTCCTTAGGCTCGGCACCCAGGGACAGATCTCTTGCGCGGCGTCATGGCAACCTCGCGGTCGGCTGCTATGCTGAAAAGATGCCGCCTTGGCATGTTGCTGCACCGCCATGAAACGCCTGTCCCAATACTTCTTCCGCGGCCTGATCACCTTTCTGCCGCTGGCCCTCACGGTCTACGTGCTGTTCCTCTTTGTCGCCTGGGTCGAGCGCACCGCGATGGGCATGATCCGGCCCATCCTAGGCGACTTCTACCTGCCCGGCCTGGGCATCGCCCTGGGCGCCGCGCTGATCCTGGCCCTGGGCATCCTGATCTCGCTGCCCATCACCGCGCGGCTTCTTTCCTGGGTGGAGCTGCCATTCACCAACCTGCCGGTGGTCAAAAGCATCTACTCCTCGCTCAAGAACTTCGCCGACTACTTCTCGCCGCACGAAAAAGACGCGCAGCAGGTGGTTCTGCTCAGCATGCCCGGGCACGAGCTAGCCATCGTGGGTCTGGTCACGCGCCAGTCGCTGCGGGGCCTGCCCAAGGGCCTGGGTGACCTGGATGACCGCGTCGCCGTTTACCTGCCCATGGGCTACATGATCGGCGGCTACACCGTATTTGTCCCGCGCAGCTGGACCTCGCCGATCAACATGTCGGTGGAAGAAGCCATGCGCTCGGCCCTGATCGCCTTCATGGCGTCCAGCAAAGTGGAATCCCGATCATGAGCATTCGCAACCTTGACGCCCTGTTTGCCCCTGAATCGGTAGCGGTGTTCGGTGCATCGCTGCGGCCAGCGAGCGTGGGTGGCACTGTCTGGCGCAACCTGAACGGCGTGTTTGGCGGCCGGCTATATGCGGTCAACCCCAAACATCCCGAGCTGGGCGGCGTGAAGGCCTATGCCGACGTGGCCACGCTGCCCGAGGCGCCCGATCTTGCCGTGATCTGCACGCCCGCGCCCACCGTGGCACCGCTGATCGCCGATCTCGGCGCGCGGGGCACGCGCGCGGCCATCGTCGTCACCGCCGGGCTGGACAAGGCGCAGAAGCAGGCCATGCTCGACGCCGCGCGGGTCAACACCCTGCGCATCCTGGGGCCCAACTGCATCGGCATGCTGGCGCCACATCTCGGACTCAACGCCAGCTTCTCCCACATCGGCGCCATCCCGGGCGAGCTGGCCTTCGTGTCGCAATCGGGCGCGCTGGTCACTGCCATGCTCGACTGGGCCGGCTCGCGCGGCATCGGCTTTTCGCATTTCGTCTCGCTCGGCGAACACGCCGACATCGACTTTGGTGACATGCTCGATTTCCTCGGCAGCGACGCCAAGACGCGCGCTATCCTGCTCTACATCGAAAGCGTGGAAGAAAGCCCGAAGTTCATGTCGGCCGCGCGCGCGGCGGCGCGCAACAAGCCGGTAATCGTAGTCAAGGCCGGGCGCTCGGCGGCTGGGCAGGCCGCTGCGGCGTCGCACACCGGCGCATTGGCTGGGTCTGATGCGGTGTTCGATGCCGCCATCGCTCGCGCCGGCATGCTGCGCGTGAACTCGCTGCAAGACCTGTTCCTCGCGGCCGAGACCCTGGCGCGCTTTCGCGATGGTCCATCGGGCGGCCTGATCGTGCTCACCAACGGCGGTGGCGCCGGCGTGATGGCGGCAGACGCCGCTGCCGCCGAGAATGTTCCACTGACGCCGCTCAGCGACGAGATACTGGCGCGCCTCAATGCGGTGCTGCCGCCCAACTGGTCCCACGCCAACCCGGTCGACATCATTGGCGACGCACCCGGCCAGCGCTATGTGGATGCGCTGCAAGCGCTGTCGGCTGAGCAGAGCAGTGCGGTGCTCTTCATCCAGGCGCCCACCGCCATCGTGCCCAGCACCGAGATCGCGCAAACCCTGCTGCCCCAGGCGACGAAAGCGCCGCGGCGAGTGCTGGGCTGCTGGCTGGGCGACGGCGCGGTCAAGGAAGCGCGCCAGATCTTCCGCAATGCCGGCGTGCCCGATTTCGACACGCCGGAAGATGCGGTGCGCGCGTTCTCCTTCCTGCGCACCTACCGCCAGCACCAGGAAGAGCTGCTGCAGACGCCACCGGCGCGCAGCGCGACGCGCGCCATGGACCTGCCGCGCATCCGCGCCATCGTCGACGGTGTATTGGCCAGCGGGCGTGATCTGCTGACCGAGCCCGAGGCCAAAGATCTGCTGGACGCCGCCGGCCTGCCGGTGGTGGCCACCCGCGTAGTCGATCCCGACCCTGCGGCAGCCCAGGCAGCGGCCGCCGAGCTGGGCTACCCGGTGGCGCTCAAGATCCTGTCGCACACCATCAGCCACAAGTCCGATGTGGGCGGGGTTCGGCTGAACATTGCCAGCGGCGCCGAGCTCGGCGAAGCTTGCACCGCCATGCTGGCGCGGGTGCGCGAGCTGCGGCCCGACGCCGATGTGCAAGGCTTCACCGTGCAGCGCATGGTCAAGCTCAAGCATGCCCACGAACTCATCATCGGCGCCAGCGTGGACCGGGTGTTCGGACCGGTGATCCTGTTTGGCCAGGGCGGCACCGCGGTCGAGGTGCTGGCCGACCGCGCGCTCGCCCTGCCGCCGCTCAACTTGCCACTGGCGCTGGCGCAGATCGGGCGCACCCGGGTCGCCAAACTGCTGCACGGCTACCGCGACGAACCCGCGGCCGACCTCGACGCCATCGCGCAGGTGCTGGTGAGCGTGTCGCAGCTGCTGGTCGACCTGCCCGAGCTGGCCGAGCTCGACATCAACCCGCTGCTGGTCAACCACGAGGGCGCGGTGGCGCTCGATGCGCGGGTGCGTGTCTCGGCCCAGAGGCCGGCTGGCGCTGCCCACTTTGCCATCCAGCCCTACCCTCAGTCGCTGGTGGAGAGCTGGGCCTGGCAGGGCGAGGCGATCACGCTGCGCCCGATCCGCCCGGAAGACGAGGCCCAGCATCGCCGTTTTCTGGAGCAGCTCGATCCCGAAGACATCCGCTTGCGCGTGTTCTACAGCCGGCGCAGCATCGAACACAGCGAGCTCGCGCGCCTGACGCAGATCGACTACGCGCGCGAAATGGCTTTCATTGCCACCCGGCCCCTGCCAGACGACGGTGAAGAAACCCTGGGTACCGTGCGCGCGGCGGTCGACCCGGACAACCACACCGCCGAGTTTGGCGTCATCGTGCGCTCCGACCTCAAAGGCAGCGGCCTGGGCCACCGGCTGATGAGCAAGATGATCGAACACTTGCGCGCGCGCGGCACCCAGTGCCTGGTGGGAACCGTGTTGCGAGAAAACCAGGGCATGCTGGAACTCGCGCAGAGCCTGGGCTTCCAAGAGAGCGCCAACCCCGGCGATCCGGACGACCGCGGCACACGCTTCGTCCGGCTCGACCTCCAACGCGACGCCTGACTCCAGGCGCGTCGCCCGCCCACCGGAGCCCGCCATGCGCCACACCAACGCCCCCTCCGTCCTGCGCCGCTCGCTGCTGCTGCGCGGCACTGGCCTGCTCGCCGCCACCGCCGCCCCGGCCTGGCTCACGCCCGCCTTGGCACAAGGCGGGTCACTGCGCCCCACGCCCAGCCAGAGCGAAGGTCCGTTCTACCCGGTCGCCTTGCCGGCCGACAGCGACTTCGATCTGCTGCGCAACGGCCGCGTCGACTACCGAGCTGGCCAGCCGGCCTGGGTCGAAGGCCTAGTGACCGACACGCGTGGCGTACCGGTGGCCGGTGCAGTGGTGGAGATCTGGCAGTGTGACCAGGCCGGCCACTACCACCACCCCGGCGACGGCGGGCGAGCCGACCCGGCGTTTCAAGGTTTTGGCCGTGTGGCCGTCGGCCGCGACGGCCGCTACCGCTTTCGCACCCTGCGCCCCGCGCCCTACGGCGGGCGCACACCGCACATCCATGTGAAGCTGAAACTGGACGGCGCCGATTTGCTCACGACCCAGCTTTACGTGGCGGGAGACCCGGGCAACGCGCGCGACTTTCTCTGGCGCCGGCTTGATGAGCGTGCCCAGGCAGCGATTACCGTGCCATTTGTGAACGGAATCGAAGGCCTGCGCGCGAACTTCCCCATCGTGGTGCAGGTCTGAGCTCCGCGCGCAGCGCGAACTGTACCGGCCAGCGCCGCCTTCGGCGTCACCCCACAGGGGGCGGCACTGGCCGACTGGTGGAGCCAGATCGGCGGCGCTCCGAGTAGGCGGCCCCTCTGGTGTCTTCACGGCCCGTGCGCGCACGTCCATCGCGTCTTTTGACCTCGTGACAAATCCCCTCAGGACAGGCGGTTGGCCGTCAACCTCTAAGCTCCGCGAATGGATTCATTGACACAAATCACTTTGGGTGCTGCCGTAGGCGTGGCCGTGATGAGCCGGCGCACCGCGGTGTGGAAGGCCGCGCTCTGGGGTGGCATTGCCGGCACCCTGCCCGACCTCGATGTGGTGGTGGACTACGGAGACGCTGTGCTCAACATGGTGCGCCACCGCGCGGAGAGCCATTCGTTTTTCTACCTCACGCTGGCCTCGCCGCTGCTCGCCTGGGTCGTGTCGCGCATCCATGGCGAGCGCGAATTGTTCAGACAGTGGTGGCTGGCGCTGTGGCTGGTGCTGATCACCCACACCCTGCTCGACACCATGACGGTCTACGGCACACAGCTGCTCATGCCGTTCTCCGACCACCCGTTTGGCGTGGGCAGCGTTTTCATTATCGACCCGGCCTACACCCTGCCACTGATCGTGGGCGTGGTCGTGGCGATTCGCCTCAACAACGGGCGCGGCCTGCGCTGGAACGCCGCTGCGTTGGTGCTCACCACGCTCTACCTGGGCTGGAGCGTCATGGCCCAGCAACACGTCGACCGCATCGCCCGTGCTTCGTTGGCCTCGGAGGGTAT
The DNA here is from genome assembly GCF_011390835.1 of Hydrogenophaga sp. GTDB lineage: Bacteria > Pseudomonadota > Gammaproteobacteria > Burkholderiales > Burkholderiaceae_C > Hydrogenophaga. The sequence goes on from NZ_JAABRQ010000004.1 coordinate 79,844, forward strand.
CGATGCGCAAAGCCTGCTCGTCACGCCGGCACCGTTCAACACAGTGCTCTGGCGCCTGGTGGCCACCACGCCCGAGCAGTACTTCGAGGGCTACTACTCATTGCTCGACAACCAGCCCACCGTTCGCTGGACCGCCTACCCGCGCGGCGCCGAGCTGATCGCCGAGCATGGGGAAGACGATTCGGTGGCGCGCATCGCTGCCTTCAGCCATGGCTTTTTCAGCCTGCAGGCCGTTGACGGCCGGCTGATGCTGACCGACCTGCGCATGGGTCAGGAGCCGGCCTATGTGTTCCGGTTCGACGTCGGTGCGCTCAATGCCGTGGGTGCCGAGGCACCGGTGCAGCTGTCCATGCGCCCCGATCTCGGACGCGGCCTCCCCTGGCTCTGGGATCGCATCTGGGGGGTGGACGCCCCCGTGCCAGTAGCAAAAGCGCCGAGCTGATCGCGGCGCGACGCCTGCGTCCTGCGGACCATGCTAGGGTGGCGTTCGTCCCCGGTGGGGATCTGGACAGGCAGCAACAGGCGTCTTGGTACAAGCCTCACAGGCTGCCCGGCCCCATCGCCCACATGCCGTCCGCTCAAGTTGAGGCAAACTGGCGTCGATATCTCATCAGTCGGGCCAAGACCATGGCCTGCCGCCGACCCTCCAGCCTCCATGCATCAGGGCAAGGGTTCAGAGTGACATCGCCTGGGCAAAAAACCTGAAGCACATGCCGTTTCCCCATCAGAGCCGCACGCTCACCCCCGCAAGCGAAGAAAACGGCCCGCCTCAAGTCTGGGTGTTCGCGCTGTGGCTGCTGGGCCTGATCCTCACCGCCTTGCTGACGCTGGCTGTGCACAACTACCAGAGTGAACGGCTGCAGGCCCGCTTCAACAACGAAGTGCTTCGGGTGTCGGATGACATCGAACGGCGCTTCAAGCTGCCCGTCCATGGGCTGATGGGTGCACGCGGCGTGTATGCCGCCAGCGAAGAAGTCAGCCGCGCCGAGTTCCGGCAGTATGTGGACTCGCGCAACATGGAGAGTGAGTTTCCGGGTGTGCGCGGCATGGGCTTCATTGAGCGCGTGCCCCGCACTGAGCTGGACGCGTTTGTCGAACGCGAGCGCTCCGATGACGCGCCCGACTTCCAGATACGCAGCCTGGCCCAGGCCGAGCAACCGGATCTGTACGTCATCAAGTACATCGAGCCCCTGGAGCGCAACCGCAGCGCGCTGGGACTGGACATCGGCTCCGAGGCCGTGCGGCGCGAGGGCGCCGAGCGCGCCGCCCGCAACGGCCAGCCGGCGCTCACTGGCGTGATTCAGCTGGTTCAGGACCAGTTGTCGCGCCCGGGTTTCCTGCTCTACATGCCGGTGTACCGCACCGGCCTGCCGCTGGACACCCCGGAGCAGCGCCTGGCCGCCCTGCGCGGCATGACCTATTCGCCCATCGTGCTGCAAGAGCTGCTGCAACCCTCTGAGGCCCTACTGCTCGGGACCGACTTGCATATCAGCATCGTCGACAAAACCGCCGGTAAAGTCAGCGAGCCGCTCTTCAGCGTCGGAACGGCGAACGAAAGCGCCTGGCTTCGCGCAGAACGACCCTTGGTCACCGGTTCGTCCGGGCTGGTCCTGCAAGCGCACACCACACCCGCCTTCGAGGCCACCGCCAACCGTGGGCTGGTCTATGGAATAGGCCTCTCGGGCCTGGTCCTCAGCAGCCTGCTGGCCTGGGTTCTGTGGCTGCAGGCGACCGGCCGCGCCAGGGCCGAGGGGAGAGCCCAGGGCATGATGGCAGACTTGGAGAAGCTGGCCCTTGTAGCTCAGCGCACCGCCAACTCGGTGCTGATGACCGACGCCCAGCTTCGCATCACCTGGGTCAACGGCGGCTTCACCCGAGTGACTGGCTACACCCCTGAAGAGGCACAAGGAAAAACCCCCAGCGAGTTGCTCGGCAGCGGCAAGGCTGCCGCACAGACGCTGAATACGCTGCGAGACTGTGCCGAGCGCGGCGTGGGCTGCCGCGTCGAAATCCTCAACAGGGCCAAGGACGGCCGGGAATACTGGGTCGACACCGAGGTTCAGCCGATCCGCGACGGGGCCGGTCGAATCACCGGCTTTATCGAGATTGCACTGGACATCACCCAGGAGCGCGAGACCAATGAGCGCCTGGTGCAGGCGGTGCTGGAATCCAACCGGCAGCAGCAAGAGCTCGATTTGCTGGCCCGGGTGGTGCGCGCCACCAGCAACGCGGTCGTGGTGACCAATGCACAGGGCCACATCGAGTGGGTCAATGCAGGCTTCACCCGCATGACCGGTTACACCTTGGCGGACGTCGCAGGCGAAAAGCTGGGCAGCAGAGTCCGGTGCCCCGAGACGGACCAGGCCACGATGGCCGAGATCGACGCCGCTCTGGCGGACGCAAGGTCCTGTCACGTCGAAATTCTCAACCGCTCCAAACAGGGCCGGTTTCACTGGCTAGAGGTGGAAGTACAGCCCTTGTTCGACACCGCCGGACAGCACACCGGCTTCATGACCATTGAAAGCGACATCACCCAGCGCAAAGAAGCCGAAAACAGCCTGATGGAGAGTCAAAATCTTTTCAAGGAGCTGCTGAATGTGGCCTCCGACTGGTATTGGGAAACCGACGAGCACAACCGCTTTTCCAACTTCGTGGCCACCCGCGACACCGAAAATTACCGCGCACTCAGCCAATCCAACTTGGGCAAACGGCGCTGGGAAATGGTGGGTGTCACACCCGTAAGCGGGGACTGGGAAGCCCACATCGCGGTGCACGAACGGCGCGAGAGCTTTCGCAACTTCGAGTACCGGCGCGTGCTGCCCAGTGGCGAAGTTCGCTACTACGCGATCAGCGGCTCTCCCGTTATCGACTCCTTCGGGGTTTTCAAGGGCTATCGTGGCACCACCCGCGACAGCACCGAGCAAATGCGCCAGCAACTGGAGCTGCAAACCGCGCGCGACCGCATTGAACTGGCCACCCAGTCGGGCGGCATTGGCGTGTGGATTTTTGACGTCCCCAACAACACCCTGCAATGGGACGATCGCATGTACCAGCTCTACGGTCGCCAGGCGAACGACGCACTGGTTCCATTCGAGCTGTGGATCAGCAGCCTGCACCCCGATGACATGGCCGATTCGGTCAAGGCGTTGGAAGACGCTTTGGCGGGAGAGCGGGAATTCGACGTCGAGTTCCGCACCGTCTGGCCCGATGGCTCGGTGCACCACCTGCATGGCACCGCAAGGGTGCAGCGCGACAACCAGGGCCAGGCTTTGCGCATGGTCGGTGTCAATTTCGACGTCACCGAGCAACGCCAACGAGAACGCAGGATCGCTGCGGAAGAAGTGCGCCTGCGAGCGATTTACGACATCCTGCCCGTGGGCATCTCGTTGACCGACCCCCAGGGGCACATCGTGGACTGCAACCCGGCCTCGGAGCGGCTGCTGGGCATCAGCAAAGCCGAGCACCTGGCGCGCGACTACGACGGCAAGGAATGGCAGATCAACCGCGAAGACGGCAGCCCCATGCCGGTGGAAGAATTTCCCAGCGTGCGCGCGCTGACACAAGGTACCGCGGTGCACGACGAGGTGATGCAAGTCGTCACCGACCGGCACAGCGTGTGGCTTTCGGTCAGCGCCATGCCGGTAGCGCACGACGACTTTGGCGTGGTCATAGCCTATGTGGACATCACAGCTGGCAAACAGGCGCAGGAAAAAGTAGCCCAAAGCGAGGCTTTATTGCGCGGCGCCATCGGTGCGGTGGGCGAGGCCTTTGTGCTGTACGACCCGCAGGACCGGCTGGTCTTCTGCAACGAGAGGTACCGTGAGGTGTACGCGGACGTGGCCCATCTGATGGAGCCAGGCGTACCCTTCGAGTCGCTGGTGCGCGCTGGTGCCGAGTTGGGGCACTATGAGGAGGCAATCGGCCGTGTCGACGCCTGGGTGGCTGAGCGGCTGGAGCGTCACCGGGCCAGTAACAGCGAGATGCTGCAAAAGCACCGTAACGGCCGCACCCTGCGCATCGTCGAACGCCGCATGCCCGATGGTCACACGGTGGGTTTTCGCATCGACATCACCGACCTGGTAACGGCCAAGGAGCAGGCGCAGGAAGCTTCACGCGCCAAAGGGGACTTCCTGGCCAACATGAGCCACGAAATTCGAACGCCCATGAACGCCATCCTGGGCATGCTCAAGCTGCTGCAAACCACCGAGCTGCAGCCGCGCCAGATGGACTATGTGAGCAAGACCGAGGGCGCGGCCAAGTCGCTGCTCGGGCTGCTCAACGACATCCTGGACTTCTCCAAGGTCGAGGCCGGCAAGATGACGCTGGACGTCCAGCCCTTCGGTCTCGACCGCCTGCTGCGTGACCTGTCGGTGATTTTCTCGGCCAGCCTGGGCAACAAGCCAGTGGAGGTGCTGTTCGACATCGACCCGCGCGTGCCGCGCGAGCTCCTGGGCGACAGCCTGCGGCTGCAGCAAATCCTGATCAACCTGGGCGGCAACGCCATCAAGTTCACCTCGCGCGGTGAGGTGGTGCTGGGTGTGCGGCTGGAGGCCATCGAGGGCGAAGGACCAGAGCAGCGCGCCCGGGTGCATTTCGCCGTGAAAGACAGTGGCATCGGCATCGCGCCGGAGAACCAGCAGAAGATCTTCACCGGCTTTTCCCAGGCCGAAGCCTCCACCACCCGGCGCTTTGGGGGCAGCGGGCTGGGCTTGTCCATCTGCCGCCGGCTCGTCGAGATGATGGGCGGCCAGCTGGAGCTGCACAGTGCCCTGGGCCAGGGCAGCACCTTCTCGTTCACCTTGCTGCTACCCGTCCTCGACGCCAAGCCGGGCCATGTCGCGCGGCTGCCAGCGCCTGAGCAGTCGGATGCTCTGGCGCCGCAAAACACAGCCGGTATGCCCGTGCTGGTGGTGGACGACAACCCGGTGGCCCGTGAGCTGATGCTGACCATGGGCCAGTCGCTGGGCTGGACGGTGGAGACGGCCGACGGCGGTGAGGCCGCGCTGGCGCTGGTCGACGAGCGCGCCCGGCGAGGCGAGCCCTACCAGGCCGTGTTCATGGACTGGCAGATGCCCGGCATGGACGGCTGGCAGGCCAGTGCGCGCATACGCTCGCAGCCTGCCAATGTGTCAACGGCTGCGACCTCGCCAGTGATCATGATGGTCACCGCCCACGGTCGCGAAATGCTGGCGCAGCAAACCGCCGAGGTCCAGAACCTGATTGACAGCTACCTGGTCAAGCCCGTGACCGCGTCCATGCTGTTCGATGCCATGCAAAACGCCAGGCCGCCGAGCGGGACGGTCGAAGTGGCGCATGGCAAACCCTCGCCGTCCGAGGTGGCACGTCCACTGGCCGGCATTCGCCTGCTGGTGGTGGAGGATAACGCCATCAACCAGGAGGTGGCCGAGGCACTGCTCAGCGCCCAGGGCGCCGCGGTGGACATTGCCGACAACGGTCTGCTCGGGGTGGAGGCGGTGCAGGCCGCCATGACCGCCGGCCAGCCGTACCACGCGGTGCTGATGGACATGCAGATGCCGGTGATGGACGGCCTGATGGCGACGCGCGAAATCCGGGGCCGGGTGAGCGCGGCGGAGCTGCCCATCATCGCCATGACCGCAAACGCCATGACCAGCGACCGCGCAGCATGCCTGGAGGCTGGCATGAACGACCACGTGGGCAAGCCCTTCGATCTTGATCGCCTGGTCGCCACCCTGCTGCAGTGGATCCGGGGTCAAAAGTCCCCTGCCGCAGCGCATGACAGCGCCACGAAGGGCTCGAAGACCGAGGCTGAGCCTGCGCCTGTGAGGTTTCCTCGCGTGGCGGGAATCGAGGCGGAGGGCACGGCCGTCCGGCTGAACCACGACCTGGACCTGTTCATCCGGGTGCTGGGGTGGATCGCCAACGATTTTGGCGATCTGCTTCAGCTGCGAACGGCGGCCGATGTGGGGCCCTGGCTGTTAGCGCCCGAGGCCAGGAAGACGCTCACCGAACGGATACACAAACTCAGGGGCAGCGCGGGCTCGGTGCGCGCGCGCGAGGTGCTCAACAGCGCGACAGCGGCCGAGCGAGCGCTTCTGGATGGCACCGACGATGCGGTGCAGCGCGTGCTGGAACTGAATGCAGCGCTCAGCCACCTGGTGCAGGGCATTCAAGACATGCTGGCGACACAGCAGGCTTTCAGCGCGCCAGCGTCTGCCGACAGCTCAGCAGCACCGGTCGAACAGGCCGCGGTGGCGCGCTTGGCGCACCTGTTGAACGCACAGGACCTGGCGGCGCTGAGCCTGTACACCGAGCTGAAGGCGTCGCTCGGCGCAGCCATGGGTGCGGATGCCGCGGGTGAACTGGAGAGGTCCATGCAGGCACTGGACTTTGCCCGGGCATTCAAGCTGCTGCAGGTGCTGGCCCAGCCTTGATGGCCGGCGACCCGGCCTCGGCCCTTGCTCAGCGGCTCAGGGGCCGCTTGGGCAACACCACTTTGAAGGTGGTCCCCGGTCCGACGGCTGGACGAGACGACACACTCAGCGTGCCCCCGTGCGCCTCGATGATCTTGCGGGCCTGAGTCAGGCCCAGGCCGGTCCCATCGAACTCCTGCTTGCGGCTCAGGCGAACAAAAGGTTCGAAGATCCTGGCCTGATCCTCGGGATGGATGCCGATGCCGTTGTCCCGGAACTCGATTACCACATCCTCATCGGACTGCGTCGACGACACATGGATGCTGGGCGGTTGATCCTTCCCCACAAACTTCAAGCCGTTGGTCAGCAAGTTCTGGAACACCACGGCGAGCAGGCTGCCATGCCCCACGACTTCTGGCAGCGGCTCCACCACCAGCACCGCCCGCGTTTGATCCAGCCGGGCGGCCAAGGCATCTCTCAAGTCCTCCATCAGCGTCTGCAAGGACACCGTGGTCATGCTCTCGTCGAGGTCCACATCGAGCTGGGCGTAGTTCACCACATCATCGAGCAGGGTACGCATACGCGCACCGGCCTTTCGCACCAGGCGAAGGTACTGCCTGCCGCTGTCTGACAGGTTGGGGCCATCATCTTCCTCAATCAGGCCGGCGAACTGATCGACGGTGTTCAGCGGCTCGCGCAGGTCGTGAGAAGCGATCCGGACAAACTGAGACAGCCGCCCGTTCGTGGCCGCGAGTTCGTCCACGGTTTTCTGCAAGTTTGCGTTGCTTGCACGCAGCTCTTCCATGGCAGCGGCTAGATTGAGCCGGTCCATCACGGAGAGCCGCTTGAGCACACTGTTTGCGTGGGCAAGCCGCAACTGTGTCAAGACCCTGGCCCTCAGAATGGACGGGTTGACGGGCTTGGCAAGGAAGTCGGCCGCGCCTTTCTCCAGGCCCATTTGCTCATGCTCCTCGCCCGAGAGATTGGTGATCATGATCACGGGCACATCGGCCAGCCGGGGATCGGCACGCTTTTCGTCCAGGAGCTGAAAACCCGTGAGGCCAGGCATCTGAGCGTCGAGCAGAATCAGGTCGGGCACGGACTCACGCATGAGCCGCAAGGCATTCAAGCCATCGGTTGCAAAGCGCAGTCGTCCGATGGTCTTCAGATGACTGGCCATCGCCTGGATCACCACCACATCGTCGTCCACGACCAGGATGTCAGGACTTCCCATTACAGCGTCGGCGTTTGCCGGGAGAAGCTCTTTTTCAGTCATCCAACCGATCCTTCATACAAAAAGAAAGCGGGGTCCGAGAGCTGGGAAAGGCGCCTCCGCGCGAACAAAGGCGAGGTTTCATGACCCCAGGGTATCCAGCCTTTGAAGCAGATTGGCCACCTGGCTGCGTTCGATCGGTTTGCGCAAGTAGTCCTTGACTGAAGCGTAGAAAAATGCGCGTTGACGGTCGCGTTGGTCGATGGATGAGGTCAGCATCACCACCATCACGTTGGCCCGACTGGCGATCGGCAGTTGCTCGTAAGCATCGAGAAAGTCGAAGCCGTTCATGACGGGCATGTTGATGTCCAGCAACACCAGAGCCGGCTCGACCAGCTCGCCAGAGGCCAGAAACGCCAGCGCGTCTTGCGCCCGAAAAAACTGTTTGATATCTGCCGGGTGCCCGCAGCGCTGAACGCTGATCTGGGCAAAGAGAAGATCGTCTTCGTTGTCGTCAATGACGATGACGGTTTTGCTCACTGACTCTACCTCTGTGAATCTAGAGAAGCCGGTAACAGGGGATCGATCTGCCGGAGATGCCCGACCAGGTGGACCACGTGCTGGACGGCGGGTGAACCCATTGCCGGGCCCAGACCTAATCGATTCAATACATCAACAGTGTGATCGCGACAATGGCCACCCCGATCGCAAGGTTGATGCTCACCCAGGTGCGGATGCTGGCGAGCACGGTGCCGCCAGCGGCCCAGTCGCTAGCCGCCACCGCTTTGCCCAGGCGCTTGAACAGCGAAAAGCGGATATGGCCGAAGATCGCGATCATGAGGATGCCCAGCGCGGCCATGATGGTCCAGTTCAGCGGCATGTTGAAGCCCAGCCCGGCCTGCACAGATTCCTTGGCCACCCTGCCAATCATCCAAAGGCCACTGGCCAGCACGATCACAGCGGCGACCAGCACCGCCTTGAAAAAGCGGCCGAGCGCATCGTGCATCAGTCGCACCCGCACCGGTAGCTCCAGCGCGAGCGTGGCCGGTCGCAGAAAGAAATGGGCGAACACCATGCCGCCAATCCAGACAATGATGGCGAGCAGGTGGGCAAGCTTGAGGGCGGCGTAGATCATGGGTTTCCTTGGATGAAGAAGTTTTGGCACCGGGCGCCTCAAGCCGAAGCCGCCCCACCGGGAAAGGGAGGCGACCCGCGCAGGTGCGCGGGTTTCAACCTCAGACGTCGCTCAGCACACCGTCCTGCCGGCGCTGCAGCCGGTAGGGCGGCAGTCCCTGCAACATGCGCCGTCCATAGGATTGGCGCAGCAGCCGCGCATCGTAGCAAACGACCACCGCCTCGTCGGCCTCGGTGCGCAAGGCCCTACCCGTCCACTGCAATAGCCGCGCGCCGGTCGCCGGCACCACCAGCTCGCTGAACGGGTCGCGGCCCTGCTCCTTGAGCCAGTCGGCGCGCGCCTGGCCTACCGGGTCGCTGGGCGAAGCAAAGGGCAGCTTGGTGATGAACACCCATTCACACAGCTCGCCCGGCAAATCCAGCCCTTCGCCAAACGACTGCAGGCCGAATAGGATGGACGCCCGGCCCTCGGCCACGCGTTCGGCGTGGCGCCGGATGAGCAGCGTGCGCGAGGCTTCGCCTTGCACCAGCACCCGATCTCGCAGCGCGCCGTGCAGGCCGCGCTCCAGCAGCTCCTGCGCGCGGCGCATCAGCGCGCGCGAGGTGAACAGCACCAGCGCGCCGCGCTGCACCTGGCCCAGGTCGTCCATCAGCGCGTCGAGCATTTCGCGCGAATACGCCTCCACATCTTTCGGGTCGGCGCGTGTCTGCACCACCACCAGTCGACCCTGGCGCGCGTGGTCAAACGGACTTTGCACCTCGCGCGCTTTGGCCGCGTCGTCAAACGCCAGACCCGACTCGTGCAGGAAATGGTCGAAGCTGCCGCAGGTGGTGAGCGAGGCGGAAGTGGCCACCGCCGCGCGCACGTGGCGCCAGAGGTGGTTGCGCAGCAGGCTACCCGGCTGCAATGGGCAGGCGTGGGCGGTGAGCGTGACCAGACCGCCCTGAATGCCCGCTTCCAACCACTTGGCCAGCGGCGGCTGGCCAGCCAGAGGCTCCTGCAGCCAGAGCTCGGCCGTGGCCTGCAGGTGTTGCAGGCGCGGCGCGAGCACGCCCAGGCGGCTGTAGAGCTTGGCGCAGCGCGCCGCATCGCCCGGGTTCTCGCGCGCCATCGCCTTGAGCTGCGTGGCCAGCGCCTCCATCACCTTGAGCAAGGCGCTGGATCGCGTGTGCAGCTGCGCCACGGTCTCGGTCCATTCGGGCGGTAGCGCACCGCCTTCGAAGCGCTCGATCACCGGCGCGCTGGCGCTGTCAAATCCTCCGCGCGAAACCGGGGCGCGGGAGGCGCGGCCGGTCAGCTGGTCCCAGGCAGGCAATGCGCCCACGCGGGCCATGGCCAGGCGCGCCAGCTCGGCCTGGGCGCGTTTGAGTTCGCTGGCAAAGGCCGACACATCCACACCCGGCGTGTGCTGCAAAGCGCTGGCCACTTCCTCCACCGCGCGCGGCAGACGGTCCAGCCACTGGCTGCGCATCAGATCCATGCTTTCGGTGAACTGGCCTTGCGCAACGGCGCCCAGATGATGCGCTTCGTCGAACACGATGTAGCAGTCTTCCGGCGCCGGCAAAGCGTGCAGGCCCAGGGTGGATAGCAGCAGGTCGTGATTGACCACGATCACTTGCGCCTGCGCCAGACGCGCCCGCGCCTGGTAGTAGCTGCAGCTGTTGTAGCTGGGGCAGTGGCGCGCGGTGCAGGTGTGGCGCTCGGCGGCCACCGGGCTCCAGAGCTCGGCCTCGGGTGGGTCGGCCAGCTGATCGCGGTCGCCGTCCCAGGCGCCGCTGTCCAGCGACGCGGTCCACTGCGAGTATTGCTGTGCCCGCTCGGTCCAGCGCTCGGCCGCGCGTGCGCTGGCTGCGGCGCTGGCCACGGTGTGGGCTGCCAATGCGTCCGGTGTCTGGCTGGCGCTGTCGGGCGCGTCGTCGCCTTCGAACAGGTCGGCGCTGGCGGCGTCGCCGCCGCTCAGCTGGTCCAGCTTGAGGCGGCACACATAGCGGCCGCGCCCTTTGGCCAGCGCATAACTGAAGGGCTGCGGCAAGGCGGCCGAGAGCGCCGGCAAGTCCTTGACCATGAGCTGCTCCTGCAGCGCCACCGTGGCGGTCGACAGGATCACGCGCTTCTGGTGCGCCAGCGCCAGCGGGATGACGGTGGCCGCGTAAGCCGCCGACTTGCCCACACCGGTGCCAGCCTGCACCACCGCAATGGCGCGCTCGCCCGGCTGTGCATCCGCCGCGTTGTTCGACGCCTTGTCCTCCCCGCTGGGCCAGTCGACCAGACTCAGGGTCTCGGCGATGTGCGCCGCCATCTCGCGCTGGCCAGCGCGTGCACGAAAGCCGGGCGAGTTGTCCACCAGGTGGTCAAACGCGGCCAGCGCCAGGGCCTCGCGCGCCAGCGGGCCACGTGGCGGGCTGGCGGGCGCCACGGCGTCGTGGGCGGAGGAAACAACGGTTGGGTCGGTCATGTTCGGGCGGGTCAACCCAGCATTGTCCCAGACGGATGTTCCGGGTATGACCGCCAGGGTGTTGGCCTCCGCGCCGCTGCTGCGCTGCACAATGGCAACGTCCTGTTCCCCGGAGTCCTGCATGCCACGCACCACCCCACCCGCTTCCCGCCCCGCCCGCTCATCGCGTCCCGCCAAAAAAGGCCGACTGCGCATCGACCTCGCCTTGCAGGGCGGCGGCTCCCACGGCGCTTTCACCTGGGGCGTGCTCGACCGGCTGCTGGAAGACGAGCGGCTGGAGATTGCCGGCATCAGCGGCGCCAGCGCGGGCGCGATGAACGCGGTGGCACTGGCCGCTGGCCTGATGGAGGGCGGGCGCGAGGGCGCGCGGGTCGCACTGCGCCGCTTCTGGACCCGGGTGGCCGATGCATCCCCGTTCAACCGGCTGGACGACGGGCCGCTGGGCGCGATCTTCGGCCCCAACAACCCTTGGATCAAACCGTGGATCGCGCCACTGCAGCAGTTCGGCCAGTACCTGGGCAGCCAGCTCTCGCCCTACCAGCTCAACCCGCTCAACCTCAACCCGCTGCGCGACATCCTGGCCCACACGGTGGACTTTGAGGCGGTGCGCGCCTGCGACCGCACCCAGCTCTTCATCGCCGCGACGCAGGTGGCCACAGGCGAGCTGCGCATCTTCCGCCAGGGTGAGCTCACCGCTGACATGGTGCTCGCCTCGGCCAGTCTGCCGCTGCTGTTCCAGGCCGTGGAAATCGAGGGACAGGCCTACTGGGACGGTGGCTACGCCGGTAACCCGGTGCTCATGCCGCTGATCGGCGAGACCGATGCCGACGATCTGCTGCTGGTGCAGATCAACCCGCGAGAGCGCACCGAGCTGCCGACCCAGGCCTCCGACATCCTTGAGCGCATCAACGAAATCACCTTCAACGCCAGCCTGCTCAAAGAGCTGCGCTCCATCGCCCTGCTGCGCCAGCTAATTGCCGACGAAGACCGGCCTGCTCATCACTACCGCAACCCGCTGTTCGGGCGCGTGGAAGCGCTGCGCCTGCACCTGATCGACGGCGGTACCCTGCTCGCGCCGCTGGGTGCTGGTAGCAAGACCCAGACCAGTGCCAGCTTCCTGAACGAACTGCACGACATGGGCTACGCCGCTGCCGACCAGTGGTGGCACCGCCACCGGCGCGACATCGGTGTGCGCACCAGCCACGAAATCGAGCACATGCTCACACCCAAGCGCCCATGAGCAGCATCCTGGGCATCGCGCTGGCGCTGGTGCTGCTCATGGCGCTGGCTTACCGGGGCGTGGGCGTGCTGCTACTGGCGCCGCTGATGGCCTTGCTCGCCGCAGCCCTGAGCCCCGACACGCCGCTGCTGGCCAGTTACACGCAGGTGTTCATGCCGGCACTGGGCGGCTTCGTGATCGCGTTCTTTCCGCTGTTCCTGCTGGGCGCGGTATTCGGCAAGCTGATGGAAGACTCCGGCGCTGCCCAGGCCATCGCCAAGGGCATCACGCGCGCGCTCGGGCCGCAGCGCGCCATCCTGGCGATCGTGCTGGCCTGCGCCGTGCTCACCTACGGCGGCGTCTCCCTGTTCGTCGTGGCGTTTGCGGTCTACCCGATTGCGGCCGCCCTGTTTCACCAGGCCGACATCCCCAAGCGCCTGATCCCCGGCACCATCGCGCTCGGTGCCTTCACCTTCACCATGACGGCACTGCCGGGCACGCCCGCGATTCAAAACGCCATCCCGATGCCCTTTTTCGGCACCACGCCCTTTGCCGCGCCCGGTCTGGGTCTGATCGGGGGTGCCGTGATGCTGGTACTGGGCACTGCTTGGCTAGTGCGCCGGGCCGCCAGCGCCCGCGGGCGCGGCGAAGGCTATGGCCAGCATGAATCAGCCGGCACAACAGTCTTGCAGGACCCGGCCAGCCGCGCACCCCAGGGCGCTGCGACTGCCGCCAACGCGCCATTCGCCGCGCCACCAGAGCCTCCCAGCCTGGGGCTGTCCCTCTCGCCGATTGTTCTCGTCATCGTGCTGAACTACCTGCTGGCCACCTGGCTGTTGCCGCGACTGGACACCGGCTACCTGATCGAGGCGCGCTTTGGCGCCACCCGCATCGACACCCTGCGCGGCATCTGGGCCGTCATCACCGCGCTGGCCGCCGCCATCGTGCTGCTGGTGCTGCTGCAGCGGGCGCGCCTACCCCGGTTGCGGCACACCCTGGAAGCCGGGGCCACCGGCTCGGTGCTGCCGCTGCTCAACACCGCATCGCAGGTGGGCTTTGGCGCGGTGATTGCGTCGCTGGCGGGCTTCGCCCTCATCCGCGATGCGGTACTGGGCATAGCGCCCGACAACCCATTGGTCAGCTTGTCGATCGCGGTCAACATCCTGGCGGGCATCACTGGCTCAGCCTCCGGCGGCATGAGCATCGCGCTGCAAACCCTGGGCGAGACCTGGCTCGCCATGGGGCAAGCCGCCGGGATTGCCCCCGATCTGCTGCACCGCGTCACCGCCATCGCCACCGGCGGCCTGGACGCTCTGCCGCACAACGGCGCGGTCATCACCCTGCTGGGCATCTGTGGCCTGTCGCACCGCCAGTCCTACGGCGACATCTTCATGGTCGCGGTGGCCATCCCGGTGCTGGCGCTGGTGTTGGTCGTGGTGCTGGGCAGCGCCTTCGGCAGTTTCTGATGCAGGCGCTGTGGATCGGCCTGGGGCTGGTGGGGGTGGGTCTGGTGGGCGCGCGCTACGCCCTGCACCGCGGGCTGGCGCCGCGAGCCAGCATCGAAGGCACGCAACCCGCCGACCTCGGGCTGACCGCGCAGGCGGTGCGCATCCCGACGCAGGGCGGCCTGCATCTCTTTGCCTGGTACCTGCCGCCGCCCGAAGCCGCCTCGCCGCCCGCCCCCGCGGCGGTGCTGTTGCACGGCTGGGGCGGCAACGCCAGCACACTGCTGCCCGCCGCGCAGGCGATAACCCGCACGGGTTTTGGCGTGTTACTGCCCGAATCGCGCAACCACGGCCGCAGCGACCGGGGCGGCCACAGTTCCCTGCCGGCTTTCGCCGAAGACCTCGACGCCGCGCTCGACTGGCTGGGCCAGCAGCCCGGCGTGGATGCACAGCGCCTGGCCGCCATCGGCCACTCGGTCGGCGCGGCGGCGGTGCTGCTGGTGGCCTCGCGCCGGCCAGGGCTGGCCGCTGCGGTGAGCGTATCGGCCTTTGCCCACCCGGAGCAGGTGATGAGGCGCTGGCTAGCTGCCGTGAGCGTGCCCTACTGGCCGCTGGGCTGGGGCATCAACCGTTATGTGGAAGCCGTGATCGGCACCCGTTTCGACTTCATCGCGCCACTGACCACGCTGCCTCAGGCGCGCTGCCCGGTGCTGCTGCTGCACGGGCGACAAGACAGCACCGTGCCAGTGGCTGACGCCCGCGCCCTGATGCAACATAAAGGCCCGGCCCGAGCCAGCCTGCTCGAGCTCACCGGCACCCACGAAGGTTTTGCCGATCCGGCGCAGGCCGAGCAGGCGGTGCTCGAATTCCTGCTCGGCGCGACCTCACCGCATGGACGACCTGCACCTGAGCCGACTCAGCAGGAAAAAGGCCACGTCACCCTCAGCGGGTGACGTGGCCTCTCAGACCCAGTGATCGCTTACTTTGCGTCAGCGATGATGATTTCCACGCGGCGGTTTCGCTGGCGGCCTTCGGCCGTAGCGTTGCTGGCCACAGGCGTCGACTCACCGATGCCTTTGGAAGTGACCCGTATGCCTGCGATGCCGCGGCTCAACAGCGCGGTGCGCACCGCCTCGGCTCGCTTCTCGGACAGGGCGAGGTTGTAGCTTTCGCTGCCCACCGTGTCGGTATGGCCCTCGATCGCCACCATGCGCTCCGGGTTCTCGCGCAGGAAGTTCGCCAGGCGATCCACCGTGCTGAACGCCCCCGACTTGAGCTCGGCGCGGCCGGTGTCGAACAGCACATCGCCCAGCGTCAGCACCATGCCGCGGTCGGTCTGTTTGGCTTGCAGGTCGGCCAGTTCCTGTTGAAGCTTGGCGGCCCGGGCGCGGGCAGTCTCGGTCAGGGCCAGCTGCTTCTCGGCGTCCATGCGCGCCTGTTCTGCCTGAGCCAGCGCGCGCTGGGCTTCCTCGCGCGCCTTGATCGCTGCAGCGGTACTCGCTTCGGCTTCCCGCGCCCGGGCTTCCATCAGGATGCGTCCGCGGTCGGCGGTGGACTCCGTGGCCGAAGCCTCGGCGCGAGCGATCACACCGGACTGCATGGCGGTGGCGGCGCGCTGGCGGGCCAGGTAAGCATAGTGATCCACCGCACTGGGGTCCTTACCCGCCTTGAGCGCTGCTTCAGCTTGCTGCAAGGCCTGCTGGGCCTTACGCAGCTCCAGCGGAGCCGATCGGGCCGTGCTCTCGTCGTTCACCGCCTGGTTGTACAGCGCACGCGCTTCATTGAGCGTAGGGTTGTTGGGTGGCGGCGTCGAGGCGCAGGCGAACAGCAGCAGGGCGGCGGAAGGCACCAGAGCCAGGCGCACACGGGGGAGTGCAGCCAGGGCGGCGACGGAGGTGAAACGGTTACGGATCATGAGGATTTCCTTGTGGAGACGGTGGCCGGCGCGGGCGTGGCGCGCGCTGGAGATTCGTAGGGGCTGTGGCGACATGGCGGTAGCCGCAATGAACGGCGGGACGGCAACCCGAGGGCAGCCTCCGGCCATCACTTCTTGATTTCTTGCTGCAGCGTATCGTTGGAACGGCCCAGCTCGGCAGCCATGCGACGCGCCTTGTCGGCACGCGACTTTCGCTCGGCCAGATCGGCGTCGGCCGCGGCCTGCTCGCTGAGGCGGCGCGCCTCACCGAACTGCTCGGCCCGGATGGCAGCCTCGGCACGCACCAGTTTTTCGCGCGCAGCCAGCAGCTCCACCGGCGCCAGCTGACCAGCACCGGCCGCCTCGGCCCGGGTAATGGAGGCGCGCGCCATCGACAATTCGGCCGTCGGCGTCACGGCGTTGGTGGCGCAGGCGCCGAGAAACAGCGCGCTGGACAATGCCAGCACGGCGGTGGCGCGGCGGCGGAAAGGGGTGTTGTTGTTCTGGGTCATGTTGCGAAGGCTCCGTGGGTGAAAGGACCATCGAGCAGAGCAGGCCGGAGGCGGGCACAAGGCGAGGCACAGCAGTTCGCTGGCCATCCCCACTGGATGAGTGAATCAACTCTACGACTTCATCTTCGACAACCCAAGTCTATTTATGCCCATTTAGATGCTCATATTTGCAAAGTTTAGCCAGCCCGAGCCAACGCCTTGGTGCGCTGTGCCCTGCACTGCCATGACCAGCATCAGCGCGGGCCGCGCGCAAGCCATCGACACAATCGGTCCAAGCTGCTGGCGCGACAAGCCTCGCGCCAGGCAACATGTAGGCTCAGCGCTTCGCCAAGTGTCTGCCACGCCGGCTCCCCACCCGATTGCCTCACGCCCGTGACAACTCCCAACGCCGAGTTCGCCCCCGCGAACGCCCACCTGGGCAGCGCCACACCCGCCCCAACGCCATCCCAATCCACCCTGTGGGCCATGCTGCTGGCGCTGTTGTCGGCGTTTGCACTCAGCCAGGCCTACCGCACCGTCACCGCCATCATGGCGCCCAGCCTGCAGGGCGACTTTGGGTTGACGCCTGCCTCGCTGGGTGCGTTTGCCGGGCTGTTCGGCCTGTCATTTGGCGTCACACAGTTTTTCATGGGCATCGGCATGGACCTGTATGGCCTGCGGCGCACGGTGCTCACGGCCTTCCCGCTGGCCGTCGCGGGTGCGGCCCTGTCGGCTGCGGCCCCCAGCTACCGCTGGCTGCTGATAGGGCAGCTGCTGATTGGCGTGGGCTGCGCGCCGGCCTTTCTGGCCTGCACCGTGTTCATTTCCCGGCACTTCCCGAGCTCGCGTTTTGCATTTGTCTCGGGCATTGGCCTGGGCATTGGGGGCACGGGTCTGCTGCTCACCGGCACCCCCCTGGCCTGGCTGGTGGAGCGCTGGGGCTGGCGCAGCGGCTTTGCGCTGCTCGCCAGCTTGTCTGTGCTGGCGTGGCTGCTGATCTGGCGCCGGGTGCACGAGCCCGCCATGGCGGGTGCTGCGCCCGAACGCGAGCGCTGGGGCGTCGCGGTGCGCCGCTTCGGCGCGCTGTTTCTGCTGCCGCACACGCTGGGCATCCTGTTGCTCGGCATGGTCGCCTACGCCTCGTTCCTAGCGCTGCGCGGCCTATGGATCGCGCCCATGCTGATCGACCGTTACGCGTTCACGTTGGTCGAGAGCGGCCACATGGCGCTGGTGATGTCGCTCATCTCGCTGTTTGCCCCGGCCATATTTGGCCGCTTCGACCCCGGCCCAACGCGCCGGCGCACCTGGATCGTGAACTTCTCCCTGCTGGTCGCCGCGCTCTACCTCGGCGTGGGGCTGGTGCACCACGCCGCGCTCAACATCGCGCTGGTGCTGGGCGTCTCGGTGCTCTCGGGCTATGCGGTGCTGCAGTACTCTGACGTGCGCTCGTCCTACCCGCCCGACCTGACCGGGCGCGCGCTATCCGTGTTCACCATGGCGATGTTTCTCGGCGTCGGCCTGGTGCAGTGGCTCACCGGCCAGGTGGCGAACTGGGCGCAGGGCCAGGGCATCGAGCCCTACCGCGCGGTCATGATCACCATCGGTGCGCTGCTGGCGCTGGGCTCCACCGCGTTTCGCTGGCTGCCCCGCTCGCCGCTGCTGCTGCTGGCGGAGGGACCGCAACGGGTACAAGAAACGCGCTGAAATGGGTTGTTCCAGCTCACCGCAGCGGAAAATGCAGAGGTCGCCGCGATTTTCGACCACCTCGCCAAGCTCGAATTCATCGGGGCGGGCACCAACAGACCGATGAACTTCCAGCCGGGCTGGCGCACCGGGCCGGTAGGCAGAAACGGCGTGCGCGGGCGAGGCTTCAACCCTGGCTCAGCGTCTCCAGCGCAAACAGCGGCACTTCGGCCTGGCGGCTGAGCCACAGGCCGCCACCCTGAGGCGTGAAGCCTTCGTCCAGCCCGCGCCGGTAGAGCGCGGCTCGGTGCCGGAACAGGCCTGGGTCGGTCAGGTCTTCGTCCAGAATGCCTTGTTCCCAGTCTTCCCGCGACAAGGCCTCCAAGTACAGCGCGCCGTGCGAGAGCTGTCCCAGGTTGTGCAAAGCGCGCTTCAGATCACCCGGGTTCAGATAAGCCAGCACACCCTGGCAGATCACCAGGTCGAACGGTGCCTCGGCGCGGTAATCGACAACCGAACCGGGTTCCCAGCCATAGCGCTCGCACAGGTAAGGGCTGAACTCAACGCCGTGGTACGTGGCCAGCGGGAAATGCCGCGCCACGATGGTTTTCCAAAGCCCGATGCCGCAACCCACATCGAGCACCCGGTGCACCGGCAGGCGCAGGTACTGCAGGTAGCTGCAGACAAAAGCTCCCAGCCGCTCCATGTGCTGGGGGTCGACCACGCTGGTCTTCTTGTCGAAATAGAAACGCTGGTAATACGCCTCGTCGAAGGTGGCCGCGCTGGTCGATTTCAAGGACGGATGCCTGGGTGGTGCACGTCAGCGCGGCACGCGGTGCAGCGCACAGATCTTGTTGCCATCGGGGTCGCGCAGATAGGCCAGGTACATCTGCGCGCCGAGGGTGCCGCGCAGGCCCGGCGGGTCTTCGCAGGTGGTGCCGCCGTGGGCCATGCCGGCAGCATGAAAGGCATCGGCCTGCTCGGGTGAATCGACCTGAAATCCGATCGTGCTGCCATTGCCGTGGCATGCGCTCTCGCCGTTGATTGGCGTGGTGATGCCGAAGGTGCCGGTGGGGCTGCGGTAGAAATAGCGGCTGGCGTTGGCCACCCCGGGGCCGATGCCCAGCGTGCCTAACACGGCGTCGTAAAACCGACGGGATTTTTCGAGGTCGGCTGCGCCGACCATGACATGGCTGAACAAGGGTCTATCTCCTTTGGTTGCCCCACAGGGGGCGGTGTGAACACGGGCTCGATGTTACCGGGCGGTCACTCACCGGCCGGTCACTTGTGCTCAGGGACACGGCCTTTGCCGCTGCATCGCCACCCAGCTGGCGGGGCGGTTCGCGGGAGGGCTGGCGTGAAGCCTCGCTTCAAGCTGGATGGCGCTGCCAACCCGCTCAGTCCCGCCAGCCTTCGGCTTCAAGCCGCGCCCGTACCAGCGTTTCCAGCGTGTCGAGGATGCGGGGCAGGCCTTTTTTTCTGGGGCCTTTGCCTTTGAGCGCGGCTTCGATCGCCGGCAGCGGTAGCGCCGCCGGGCGCATCGGGATTGTCCAGCCGTTTGGCGAGCAGCCTCTTGAGTGGCGCGCGCACCGAGCCGTCCAGCTCAGTCCGCTCGGCCCGCGCTTCGGGCATGAAGGGCCGGCCGTGGCGGTGCGCCGGCGAAATCTCACAGCTGGTCAAGGCGGACCTCGACCGCGCTCGACTTGTCGGCTGGGCGGGCGGCGGGCGCTGTCTCCCAAATAGGTGGCATGGCATCACTTGAATATCAGTAATTACTGAATTACATTAATCACTATGTCCACGCCCTCCACCATCAAACAGCCCACCGAATTGCGACAGGCTAGCCTGATCGCGGCGGCGCTGGCGCTGGCTGCCGAGCGCAGCCCGGCGGAGGTGACCACGGCGCAATTGGCGCAGGCCATCGGCGTGACGCAGGGCGCAGTGTTTCGCCATTTCGAGAGCAAAGAGGCGATCTGGCTGGCGGTGCTGGACGATTCAAGTGAGCGCTTGCTCGCGAGCCTGGCCCTAGCCGCAGAGTCGCACGCTGTCGATGGCTTGAAAGCGCTGGAGGCGGTGTTTGCCGCGCATGTGGCGTTTGTGATTGAACACCCGGGCCTGCCGCGCCTGGTGTTTCAGGAGTTGCAGCGGCCGCAGGACACGCTGCTGAAGTCGCATGTGCGCCGGCTGATGCACGACTACCGCCTGCTGCTGCTCGGCCTGTTGAAGCGCACGAAAGAGCAGGGGCGGCTCGCGCCGAGCACCGATCTGGCTTCGGCCACGGTGCTGTTCATGGGCGCGATTCAGGGCTTGGTGATGCAGGCGCTGGTGAGCGGCGATGTGGCCGCGATGCGGGCGCAAGCGCCGCCGGTGTTTCAAGTGTTGCGCGCCGGGCTGAGTGCCTGAGTGCGGAAGAAAGCTCCCTCATGAAGACCTCTGCCGACACCATCCGCCGCCTGTTGCTGGGCACCCTGGCGCTGGGATTGATCGCCGCGCTGGCCTGGGTGGCCTTGCGCACCGGGCCGCTGGCGCCGGTGAAGGTGCAGACGGTGGCGGTGACCACGGGCACGGTCGCGCCCGAGGTGTTTGGCATCGGCCAGATCGAGGCGCGCCGCAGCTGGATGGTGGGGCCGACCACGCCGGGGCGGGTACTGGCGGTGCGGGTGGATGTGGGCGAACAGGTGCAGGCCGGCCAGGCGCTGGCGGAGATGGACGCGGTGGATCTGGATCAGCGGTTGGCGGCGCTGGACGCCTCGCTGGCCCGCGGCCAGAGCAACCGGGCCGCGGCGCAGGCGCAGCTGGCAGACTCCCAGGCGCGGCGCGCGCTGGCACAGGCCAATCTGGCTCGCAACCAGGATCTGGCGCGGCAAAACTTCATCAGCGCCGGTGCGCTGGAGGCACGCACACAGGAAATGGCGTCGGCCAATGCGGGCCTGCAGAGCGCGCAGGCCAACCTGGAAGCCACCGCCCAAGACCTCAACCGCCTGCGCGCCGAGCGCGCGGCGCTGGGCGAACAACGCAACAGCCTGAAGCTGGTGGCACCCGCCGTCGCAATGGTGTCCAGCCGCGATGCCGAAGCCGGCAGCACGGTGGTGGCGGGGCAGGCGGTGATCAGGCTGATCGACCCGGCCAGCCTGTGGGTGGCGCTGCGGGTGGATCAGGGGCGCTCGGCGGGCCTGGCACCGGGGCTGGTAGCGCGCATCGCGCTGCGTTCACGGCCTGGCGAAACCTTCGCGGGACGGGTGGCACGGGTGGAACCGGTGGCCGATGCGGTGACCGAAGAGCGGCTGGCGCAGGTGGCGTTTGACGAAGTGCCGGCAGGCATCTCGGTCGGCGAGATGGCGGAAGTGAGCCTGCAGTTGCCCGCCAGCAACGAGGGCCTGGTGCTGCCCAACGCAGCCCTGCACAGCCAGGCCGGCGGCAGCGGCGTGTGGCGGCTGCAGGACGGCGCGCTGGGTTTTGTGGCGGTGCGGCTGGGCGCGGCAAGCCCCGACGGCCGGGTGCTGGTGGCGCCGGTTGAACCCGATGCCTTGCGGGCGGGTGACCAGGTGGTCCTGTACAGCGAAAAGGCGATCCAGGCGAACACGCGCATCACGGTGGTGGACACGCTGCACTCCACGGGAGCGGCAAAGTGATCAGCCTGGCCGGGCGCGACATCCTGCATGGGTGGAGCAAGTACGTGCTGACGGGGCTGGGGCTGGGGCTGTTGATCGGCGTCACGCTGACCATGGCCGGCGTGTACCGCGGCATGGTGGACGACGCCCACGCGTTGCTGGCCAACAGCCGTGCCGACCTGTGGGTGGTGCAGAAAGACACGCAGGGACCGTACGCCGAGGCCTCCAGCATCAAGGACGACGTGGTGAAGAGCGTGCGCGGCATGCCCGGCGTGGCCGCGGCGGCGAACGTGACCTACCTGACGATGCAGGTGCAGCACCGTGGAGTGGAGAGCCGCGTGATGGTGGTCGGCATCGAGCCCGACCAGCCGGGCGCGCCAGGCTACCTGCTCGCCGGACGCCACCTCACGCGCAGCCATTACGAGGCGGTGGCCGACATCAAGACCGGGTTTGCACTTGGCGACCGGGTGCGCATCCGCCGGCACGACTACACCGTGGTCGGACTGACGCGGCGCATGGTCTCCTCCGGAGGCGATCCGATGCTGTTCGTGCCGCTGAAAGACGCGCAGGAAACGCAGTTTCTGAAAGACAACGACGCCATCCGAAACGACCGCGCGCGCACCGCCGCCAACCCTGTGTTCAACAAACCCGGCAGCCCCGGCCTGCTGGAGGCTGTACAGGGTCTGCAGACCAGCAGCCGCAGCGTGAACGCGGTGCTGGTGCAGACCGAGCCGGGCATGGCGCCGGAGCGCGTGGCCGAGCCGATCCGGCGCTGGAAGCACTTGAGCGTCTACACCCGCGCCGGTATGGAAGACATCCTGGTGGTCAAGCTGATCGCCAACTCGGCGAAACAGATCGGCATGTTTCTGGTGATCTTGGCCATCGTGAGCGCGGCCATCGTCGCCTTCATCATCTACACCATGACCATGGGCAAGCTGCGCGAGATCGCGGTGTTGAAACTCATCGGCACGCGCGACCGCACCATCGCCGGCATGATCCTGCAGCAGGCGCTGGGCCTGGGTCTGATCGGCTTTGCGGTGGGCAAGGTGGCGGCCACGACCTGGGGACCGGCATTCCCCAAATACGTGCTGCTGATGCCAAGCGATGCCATCACCGGGCTGGTGGCCACGCTGGTGATCTGCGCCCTGGCCAGCACGCTGGCGATCCGGGTCGCGCTCAAGGTCGACCCCGGTGCGGCGATCGGATGACGGTATGAGCACCTCCCTCTCAGGCGGCATCCTGATCGAAGGCCTGCGCAAGGTCTACGGCAGCGGCGACACGGCGGTGGAAGCGCTGAAACACGTGAACATGCGGGTCGGCCCCGGCGAGGTGGTCGGCCTGGTGGGTCCGTCCGGCTCGGGCAAGAGCACGCTGCTCAAATGCCTGGGCGCCATCATCGAGCCCACCAGCGGGCGCATGACGCTGGGCCAAGACCTGATCTACGACAACGGCTGGAAGGTGAAAGACCTGCGCGAGCTGCGGCGCGACCGCATTGGCTTCGTGTTCCAGGCGCCCTACCTGATCCCGTTCCTGGACGTCACGGACAACGTGGCGCTACTGCCGATGCTGGCCGGGATGCCCAACGCCAAAGCCCGCGCGCGGGCGCTGGAACTGCTCACCGCGCTCGACGTGCAGCACCGCGCCAAGGCCGAACCCTCGCAGCTCTCGGGCGGCGAGCAGCAGCGGGTGTCGATCGCACGTGCCCTCGCCAACCGCCCGCCGGTGATCCTGGCCGACGAACCCACGGCGCCGCTGGACAGTGAACGCGCGCTGGGCGTGATGCGCATCCTCAACCAGATGGCGCGCCAGGCGAACACGGCCATCATCGTGGTCACGCACGACGAAAAAATCATCCCCACTTTCAAGCGCATCTACCACATCCGAGACGGGCAAACCGTGGAAGAAGTCGGGGAAGGGCGGGCTTTGGAGCCGGTTGCCTGAGTGGAACGGTCACGCCGGGCGGCTACCATCCTCCCATGCACTTTTTTGACGCCGATGCCACCCGGACCGCCCTGCCCTTTGATCGCCTGATCCCCGCCATCCGGGAGCGCTTCGCCAGCGGCGTGGAAACGCCGGCGCGTCATGTGCATGAAATCACCAGCCCGCTCAGCGATGCCGGCGGCGACATCGCCAGCCGGCGCATGACCTCGCTCATCATGCCGGCCTGGATCCCGGGGCGGTATTACGGTGTGAAGATCGTCAACATCGCGCCGGGTAACGCCAAGCGTGGCCTGCCGGGCCTGCACGGCAGCTACCTGCTGTTTGACGCACGCACCGGCGTGCCGCTGGCCCACATGGACGGCGACCAGATCACCGCGCGGCGCACCGCCGCCGCGTCCGCCCTGGGCGGCTCCTACTTGGCACGCGAAGACGCCAGCCACCTGCTGCTGGTGGGTGCAGGCCAGGTGGCGCGGCTGCTGCCAGCGGCCTGGCGCACGGTGCGCAAGATCGAACAGGTGACGGTGTGGGCGCGGCGCCCGGAAGAAGCGCAAAAGCTCGCCCGCCTGTTGAAGACCGAGGGCTTCCAGGCCGAAGCGGCGACCGACCTGCAGGCCGCCTGCGCCGAGGCCCACGTCGTGAGCTGCGCCACGCTCGCCACGGAGCCGGTGGTGCGCGGTGCCTGGCTGGCGCCAGGCTCGCACCTGGACCTGATCGGCAGCTTCACGCCGGCCATGCGCGAGGCCGACGATGCGTGTTTCGAGCAGGCGCGCGTGTTCGTGGACACCGACGAAGCGCTCAAGAAAAGCGGCGAGCTGCTGGTGGCGATCGCCCACGGCGTGCTGAGCGAGACCGATGTGCGCGGTACGCTGACCACGCTGTGCAAGGGCGTGGCCACCGGCCGGCGCAGCGCCGCCGAGCGCACCGTGTTCAAGGCGGTGGGCACGGCCTTGGAAGATCTGGCAGCAGCGGTTCTGATTTACGATTCACGCCGCGGCGAGCCGGCCTGAACCGATCCGGCCGGTACATCTCCCAGATCTTTTGGCGCGGTAACGCGCTCGCTCTTTCCCGGGATTTTCATGACCATTCTGATGTTTCTCGGAGGCCTGGCGGCGCTGGTGGGTGGCGCCGAGCTGCTGGTGCGCGGCGCGTCCAAGCTGGCGCTTTCGTTCGGTATTTCGCCGCTGGTGGTGGGCCTGACCATCGTCGCCTTTGGCACGAGCGCGCCGGAGATGGCGGTCTCGGTGGGCGCTGTGCTTGAAGGCAAGACCGACATCGCCATTGGCAACGTGGTGGGCAGCAACATCTTCAACGTTCTGTTCATCCTGGGCCTGTCCGCACTGATCACGCCCCTGGTGGTCAACATCCAGCTGATCCGCCAGGAAGTGCCCATCATGCTGGGCGCTTCGCTGCTGCTGCTGGTGTTCGCCCTCGACGGCAACGTCGGCCTGCTCGACGGCGCCATGCTGTTTGCCCTGCTGCTGGCCTACACCGTGTTCCTCATCGTGCAGTCGCGCGGCGAGACTCGGGCAGCCAACGAAGAGTACGCGGCGGAGTTCAAGCCGGCGGAAAAAGGCGGCTGGGACGAGCGCCTGCCGGTGCAGATCGGCCTGATCGTGATCGGTCTGGCCTTTCTGGTGCTGGGTTCGAACTGGCTGGTGACGGCGTCGGTGATCTTTGCCAAGGCGCTGGGCGTGAGCGATGTGGTGATCGCACTCACCATCGTGGCCGCCGGCACCTCCATGCCCGAGGTCGCCACCTCGGTGATGGCCGCCATCAAGGGCGAGCGCGACATCGCGGTGGGCAACGTGGTGGGCAGCAGCACCTTCAACATCCTGGGCTGCGTGGGCCTGTCGGGCATGGCGGCGGGCAGTGCGGGGCTGGTGATTCCGGCTTCGGTGATGGCTTTTGACATGTGGGTCATGGTGGCGGTGGCCCTAGCCTGCCTGCCGGTGTTCATGACCGGGCGCGAAATCGCGCGCTGGGAAGGCGGCGTGTTCCTGTTCTATTACGTGGCCTATGTGAGCTACCTGGTGCTGCTGGCGCAACAAAGCGCTTCGTTGCCGCTGTATGCGACCGCGATGACCAGCTTCGTGCTGCCGCTGACCGTGATCGCCATGGTGGTGGCCATGGTGCGGAGCACCGGCAAGGCCTGAGGCCTGCGGTCACTCAGGTTGACGAGGTCGCTGAGTCGGCCTGCGCCTGCAGGCGGACGAGCAGCGCATCAAGCTGCCGGCGCTCGGTGGCGCTCAGACCGGCCATCAGCGCGCGGTTGATCTCGACCACCCTGGGAAAGAGCTCGGTGGCGATGCGGCGGCCCTCCTCAGTCAACGAGACATGAACTTCGCGCCGGTCGGACGGCCTGGGCTGGCGGCGGATCAGGCCTTTTTCGTCCAGCCGGGTCAGCGTGCGAGAGGTGCGTGTCCGATCCAGCATGGCGTGGTCGGCCAGCTCACTGGAGAGCGCGCCCTCGTGAGCCGACAAGAATGACAGCACCCGCCACTCTCGCCGGGTGAGGCCATATTCGGCTTCGCAAAGGCGCACCACCCGTCCACTGGCCGTCGCCTGTAAGCGGTAGAGGCGGTAGAGCAGCAGATCGGCCAGCTGCAATGGGTCGCTCAGGCGGTCATCGGTCGCTTGGGGCATAGGCTGGTGGAAAGAGCTCGGGAAAACACCCAGATCAATTGATTTCCGCAATTGATTGTGAGTGCCTAGCATGGGTCACCTGCCTAGGACTTGCCCCAACCTGGAGACCCATCATGATCATTCGCCGCACCCTGCTCGCCGCCGCCCTGGCCTCCCTCAGCGCCATCGCGAGCCTGCCCGCCGCCGCCCAACCCCTGCAAGGCAATCTGCGCCTGGTCGTGCCCTATGCGCCGGGCGGCTCGTCCGATCGCGTGGCCCGCATCGTGGCCGAAAAGCTCACGCCTAAACTGGGCGTGCCGGTGATCGTGGAGAACAAGGCCGGCGCCGGCGGGCGGCTCGCTGCACAACAGCTGCGCAGCACACCGGCCGACCAGAACGTGCTGATGCTGGCGAACCCCGCCATCATGGTGGTGGCGCCGCTGATCTACCAAGATGTCGGCTACGACCCCGAAAAAGACTACCAGCCGGTCTCGCATGTGAGCCAGTACGAGTTTGCGGTGGCGGTTAGCAGCGCGGTGCCGGTGCGCGAACTCAACCACCTGTTGGCGTGGCTGCGGGCCAACCCGGAGAAGGCCAATTTCGGCGTGCCCGCCACCGGCAGCCTGCCGCACTTTTTTGCGCTGATGGTGTCCGAGCAGGCCAACGTGAAAGGCCAGGTGGTGGGATACCGGGGCTCGGGCCCGCTGCTCAACGATTTGCTCGGCGGCCAGATCCCCGTCGCATTCGACACGCTGGACACCTTGCTGCCGCAGCAGGACGGCGGCAAGCTGCGCATCCTGGCGTCATCGGGCAAGCAGCGCTCGCCGTTTGCACCCAACACGCCCACCTTCAACGAAGCCGGCCTGAAACTGGCCGCCGATGGCTGGAACGCGTTTTTTGCACCGGCCGCCATGCCGGCCGCGAGCGTGGCCCAGTTGTCGGCCGCCATTGCCGAGGTGATGAAGGACCCTGAAACGCAACGCCGCTTCACCGAAGCCAAGCTCGACCCGGTGGCCAGCACCGCCGCACAGACCCGCGCCATGCTCACCGCCTACCGCGCCCAGTGGGCGCCGGTGGTGCAAAAGTCAGGATTCAAGCCCTGAGCATGCCGGCGGCCATGCATCGCCCCAACATCGTCTTCATCGTCTCCGACGACCTGGGCTTTGCCGACCTGGGGTGCTACGGTGCGCGGCCGCGGCCTGAAGGGCCGGTGTCGCCCCACATCGACGCGCTGGCCGCCGGCGGTCTTCGGCTGACCGAGGGCTACGCCAACTCGCCCGTGTGTTCGCCCACGCGTTTTGCGCTCATGACCATGCGCTACCAGTACCGCTTGCGCGGTGCGCTGGAAGAGCCCATCAACAGCCGCAGCAAGGGCAGCGATACGCTGGGCCTGCCGCCCGAGATCCCGACGCTGCCGTCCCTGCTGCAAGGCGCGGGTTACCACACCGCGCTGATCGGCAAGTGGCATCTGGGCTATCCGCCACACTTCGGTCCGCAGCGCTCGGGCTACGACACGTTCTTCGGCATCATGGCCGGCGGCGTGGACTACTTCACCCATTGCTCCTCCGCCGGCGACCACGACCTCTACATCGGTGAAGAGACGCACAAGGAAGTGGGCTACCTGACCGATGTGTTCTCGAAGCGAGCGGTCGACCATGTGCACCAACGCGCGGCCGATGCGAGAGCGGGCCAGCCTTTTTTCCTCAGCCTGCACTACACGGCGCCACACTGGCCGTGGGAGACGCGTGACGACGCCCACATTGCGCCCGAGGTGGCGAAAAACCTGTTCCATCTCGACGGCGGCAACCTGCACAGCTACCGCAAGATGATCCACCACATGGACGAAGGCATCGGCTGGATCGTGGACGCGCTGCGCAGCGAATGCCTGCTGGAAAACACGCTGATCGTCTTCACCAGCGACAACGGCGGTGAGCGTTTTTCCGACAACTGGCCACTGGTGGGCGGCAAGATGGACCTGACCGAGGGCGGCATCCGCGTGCCATGGATTGCGCACTGGTCCGCAGTCATCCCCCCCGGTGGCGTCAGCGCCCAGCACTGCATGACCATGGACTGGTCGACCACCCTGCTGGCCGAGGGTGCTGGCCAGCCCCACCCAGACTACCCGCTCGACGGCGTGTCGCTCAGTGCCTTGCTGCGCGACCCGACCCACCACTTCGAACGCCCGCTGTACTGGCGCATGAACCACCGCGGCCAGCGCGCGCTGCGCGAGGGCGACTGGAAGTACCTGATGGTCGACGGCTTTGAATACCTGTTCAACATCCCGGCCGACGAGCGCGAGCGCGCCAATCTCGCACGGCGCGAGCCCGAGCGCCTGGCAGCCATGCGCGAGCGCTGGCTGGCCTGGGATGCCGGCCTGCCGCCGATTCCCGAGGACGCGACGATCAGTTTAGGCTACGGCGCGAAAGACATGCCGCAGCGCTGAGGACGCTATTCGGCTGGTACCTGCCGGATGCCGAGCACCCCGCCCTTGATGTGCAGGTCGCGCTGCGGGAACGGGAACTCGATGCCTTCAGCGTTGAAGCGCTCGTAGATCGCGTAGTTGAGCTGGCTGATGAGCCGGCCCTTGCGGTCAACCAGACTGGCCGACCAGACCATGAGCTCGAAGACCACGCCGTTGTCGCCGAATTCCTTGAGCCATACGTTGGGCTCAGGGGTGTCCAGCACGTCGGGATCGATCTGGGCCACTTCCAGCAGCACGCGCTTGACCAGCTGCGCGTCGGTGCCGTAGGCCACGCTCACCGGCACATGGAAGCGCACACTGTCGTCGTTGTACTTCCAGTTGATCACGTCCTCGGTGATGAACTTGGAGTTGGGAACGATGACGGCGATGTTGTCGTTGTCCAGCACCGTGGTGCTGCGCGCGCCGATGTCGACCACATTGCCCTCCACGCCGCCGACCACGATGCGGTCGCCGATCTTCACCGGGCGCTCGAACATGATGATGAGGCCGGCGATGAAGTTGCTGACCACGTTCTGCAGGCCAAAACCGACACCGATCCCGATGGCGCCGGCCATGACATTGAAGGTGGTGAGGTCGATGCCCACGGTCTGCACGATCGCCAGAAGGCCGACCAGCAACACGGTGTAGCGCACCACCGCCGCCACCGCCAGGCGCGCGCCAGGGTCGAGGCGCTTGCGCAGCACTGGGCCTTCGCTGAGCCAGTGCTGCAGGCGCTTGCTGGTCCAGAACAGCAGCAGGACCAGCACCACCAGCGCAGCCAGAGAGCCGGCACTGATGCGGAATTCGGTGGTCTGGATGATGGGCCAGGCCATGGCGTTTTGCAGCCAGGCCCAGGTATCGGAGAGCATGTCCATGGTCTGTTCTCCCAATGATTCGGCGGCTGCTCAGAGCAGCCAGAGCGTGGCGAGGCCGAGGAAGGCGAAGAAGCCCATGACATCGGTGACCGTGGTGAGGATGACACTACCGGCCAGCGCCGGGTCGATGCCCATGCGGTGCAGCAGTAGCGGAATGCCCACGCCAGCCAGCGCAGCGCTCAGCAGGTTGATCAGGATGGCCGCCCCGATGATGCCGCCCAGCATGGGACTGCCGAACCAGGCGAACACCAGCGCGCCGATCACCACCGCCCAGAGCAAGCCGTTGATGGCCGAAATGCCCATCTCGCGCGAGAACAGCAGCCGCAGGTTGCCTTTCTGCACCTGACCCAGCGCCAGGCCACGGATCACCAGGGTAAGCGTCTGGCTGCCGGCGATGCCACCCATGCTGGCCACGATGGGCATGAGGACAGCAAGCGCCACCAGCTGCTCCAGCGTGGCCTCGAAGCGGCTGATGACGGCGGCGGCCAGCAACGCGGTCAGGAGGTTGATGCCCAGCCACAGCGCGCGGCTGCGCGAGCCGGCCCACACCGGGCCGAACATGTCGGCCTCCTGATTCAGGCCGGCCATCTGCATCACCGAGCGGTCGGCTTCTTCGCGGATGCGGTCGACCACGTCGTCCACCGTGATGCGGCCTACGAGGCGATGGTCGGCATCGACCACTGGCGCCGAGAGCAGGTCCAGGTCCTCAAAGAGCTGCGCGACCTCAGCCGCGGGCATGTCCACCGGAATACCGGTCACATCAGTGTGCATCAGGTCCGACACGCGCGTGTGGATGTCGGCTGTGACCAGCGAGCTCAGGCGCAATCCCCCCTGGTAAATGCCCTCGCGATTCACCACCATCAGCATGTCGGTCTGCGGCGGCAGCTCGTCAAGCAGGCGCAGATAGCGCAGTACCGTGCCCACGCGCACATCGGCACGCACCTCGATCGGGTCGGCGTTCATCAGGCCACCAGCCGAATCTTCCGGGTGAGACAGCAGGGCTTCGAGCTGCTGGCGCCGGCTGCCGCCGGTGGCGGCCATCAGGCGCGCGCCGATCTCACTGGGCAGGCTCTGGATCAGGTCGACCAGGTCGTCGAGCGCCAGCGTCTGCACGGAGGCGGCGAGGTCATCGGGGTCAAGGTCTTGCGCCAGCGCCGCGCAGATTTCTTCGTGCAGAAAGGTCAGCACCTTGCCCGCGCGCTCGGTCTCGACCATGCTCCAGACCGCGCGGCGCTCATCGGGCGGCAGGGCTTCGAGCAGACCGGCCACCTTGGCCGGGTGGGTGCGGTGCAGCAGCTTGCCCACCCGCTTGAGCCGCCCTTCGGCCAGCGCCTCGCGCACCGCCTGCAGGTGGCCTTGCACGTTGTGCGGCTGGACCGGCAGCGCATCGCCATCGACCAGCCCGACCGGCTCGGCGTCTTCCAGGTCGAGCTCGCGCAGCTGCTTGCGTGGCTCGGCGCGCAGGTGCGGCAGAATGCGCTGCTCCAGCGCGCCATCGACCTGCTGCCAGAGGGCGTCGCGCCGCTCTCCATCCAGCCGCTCGATCAGGGCCGCGATCTTGGCCGGGTGCAGGCGGGCGAGCAGCTTGCGCACGCGCTTGTTCTTGCCCTCAGCCAGCGCCTGGATGATGTGCTCGCTGTCGGTGACAGCGCGCGGCTGGTGGGTGGTGTGTTCGCTGTTCATAGCGGCCAAACCCATAAGAGCAGCGGCACGCTGATGGCCACCACAATCACCTCGACCACCAGGCCCAGGCGCCAGTAGTCACCAAACCGAAAACCGCCGGGGCCGAGGATCAGCGTGTTGTTCTGGTGGCCAATCGGGGTCAGGAAGGCGCAGGACGCGCCGATGGCCACCGCCATCAGGAACGCGTCGGCGCTCACCCCGAGCGCAGCCGCGGTGCCGATGGCGATCGGACACATCACGGCGGCGGTGGCGGCGTTGTTGATCAAGTCTGAGAGGAACATCGTGACCAGCAACACCAGCACCAGCGCACCCACCGGGCTGCCCTGCGCCACGCTCTCCAGCAACGCGCGCGCGATCAGATCCGCGGTGCCGGTGGTCTCCATCACCGAGGCCACCGGGATCAGCGCGCCCAGCAGCATGATCACCGGCCAGTCGATGGCGTCGTACACCGAGCGCAGCGGCACAGTGCGCAGCGCCATCGAGGCCAGCACACCGAGCGCAAACGCGATCGCCGTGGGCAGCAGCGCAAACGCCGCCGCGCCGACCGAGCCGACCATGATGGCGCCGGCGATCCAAGCCTTGCGCACGCTGGGGATCTGCAAGGCGCGGGGCGCCAGTGGCACACAGCCCATGTCGGCGGCGAAATCGTTGATGGCATCGGGCGGACCCTGCATCAACAACAGATCGCCAGGCCTGAGCGTCATCAGTCGCAGGCGCTTGAGCGAGCGCGTGCCATGGCGCGACACCGCCAGCAGGTTCAGGCCGAAGCGGCTGCGCAGCTGGATGTCGGTGGCAGAACGGCCCTCCAGCATCGAGCCGGGGCGCACGGCGAGCTCCATCAGCACGATGTCGCGCGAGGCGCCGTCATCCTTGTCCTTGTCCTTGTCTTTCTCGCTGTCGGTGGCCTCTTGGCCGTTCTTGCCAATATGAATCTGCTGCAAGGCGTCACCGCCTTTTCGCGCCGGCTGCGCCTTCGGAGCGGCGCCCTCGGTCTCGTTGGCCTTGCCATCCTGCCCCTCGTCAGCAGGCTCGGATGGGCGCACCGCCTCTTCCAGCTTGAGTCCGAGCTCGGACAGCAGCTTGGACAGCGACTCCGCCTCGGCCTCCAACACCAGAATATCGCCCTCGCGCAAGCGCCGCCCCGGATTCGGCGCGATCACACGCATGTGGTCGCGCGCCATGCCCACCACCTGCGCCCCCACCTCGTCGAGCACCGGGTCGAGCTCGCGCAAGGTCTTGCCCAGCGACTTGCTCTCGGCGACGACCCGCGCTTCGGTCAGGTAGGCGCCGGTCTCGAAACCCTCCAGCCCCGCTTCCTTGCGCACCGGCACCAGCCGCCAGCCGATCAGCGCCACGAAGGCGACCCCGGCCACGGCCACGGCCAGACCCACCGGCGTGAAGTCGAACATGGCAAAGCTACCGGACCCGCTCTGAGCCCGAAAAGCCGAGACGATGAGGTTGGGCGGGGTGCCGATCAGCGTCGTCATGCCGCCCAGGATGGTGCCGAAGGCCAGCGGCATCAGCACCTGGCCGGGCGCGATGTCCAGCCGGCGCGCAAGCTGGATCGCCAGCGGCATCAGGAGCGCCATGGCGCCCACGTTGTTCATGAAGCCCGAGAGCAGCGCGCCCAACCCCACCAGCGCCAGCAGGCTGAAGGTGGTGCCGGCGTTCTTGGGCAGCGCGTGGCGCGCCAGCACATCGACCGCCCCCGAGAGCTGCAGCCCACGGCTGAGCACCAGCACACAGGCCACCGACACCACCGCGGGATGACCCAAACCCTGAAACGCCTCGCTCGCCGGCAGCAGGCCCGTGACCACGCAGGCCAGCAAAGCGCCAATCGCCACCATGTCGTGCCGCCAGCGCCCCCAGAGGAACATCCCGACCGTGACGGCCAGGATGGTCAGGATGAGGAGCTGATCGTTCTGCATGAGGTGCGCAAGGCAAGGGGTCGTATCAGACCGGTGGGGGGTTGCGCCGCGAAGGCGAAGCGGGCGTGCCCGGGAGCTTGCCACAAACGGGCGGGGCCAGAGGCGAGCGTGCGCGCGCTCAGCGGCTGCCCTGGCCTGCCTGCCGGACTTCA
Organism: Hydrogenophaga sp.; assembly: GCF_011390835.1. Taxonomy (GTDB): domain Bacteria; phylum Pseudomonadota; class Gammaproteobacteria; order Burkholderiales; family Burkholderiaceae_C; genus Hydrogenophaga. The sequence goes on from NZ_JAABRQ010000004.1 coordinate 113,065, forward strand.
AGCAACAGTGCGGCGAAAGACTGCTGGTTGTCCGAGGCATTGCGCATCGGCTTGTCCAGCATCTCCGTCAGCTGCTCCAGGCCCGCTTCATCGGCGCGCATGTAGAGCTGCCCCACTTTTTCGGCCACGGCACGGTAGCTGTTGTCGATCTCGGTGATGCGGCGGGCCATCTCGTCTAGCAAGTCCAGATCCCGGCTGTCGAGCTCGCGTTCGTGGCGGGTATCGGTCTCGGACACCATCAGATGGCCGCTGCGAGCGCCGGGAGGCGGTGTGGGAGTGCGAGGACGCTGCTGGAATGCCGCCATCAGGTCTGGTCCAGCTTGACCAGCGGCGCCTGGTCCACCCGCGCCTGCTCCATCTTGTTGAGGCGCTCGTGCAGCAGGCGGAACTCCGTCAGCAGGGTGTGTTGCAGTCCATCCAGGCGCGAGCCTTCGGCCTTCTCGGCCAGGGCCTTGGCGTCCCGCAACTCCTTGTGCAGCCAGCGGGCTTCAATCAAGCCGGTGATGCGGCTGTACAGCGTGGCGATGAAAAACAAGGCCACGAAGATGCCGGTTAGGCCGAGCAGGATCAGCCCCATGGGCGCCTGAATGTCGGCCACCAACAGATTGATGCGGGTGTCGGCCAGCAAGGCCGACCAGTTCAGCCCGGCAAACAGCACCGTAACGGCGACGGCACCCCAAGCCAGCCAATGGCTGATGCGTTCCATGGCAACTCCTCAATGGTGAATGAATCAGGTCATGGTAAAACTTCATCTCTGATAATCCAATAACACTATCGCGAAATCAAATTTTCAGAAATGAAATCCAAAACCCCTGACCACCCCCCCGGCTCGCGCGACACGGCGACCGGTGCACGAAGCCTGCTGGGCTGGAGCGACTTTGAGGTCGTGATGGTGGTGGCACAGGTGGGCCAGCTGTCGCGCGCAGCCGAAGCGCTGGCGATGTCCCATGTGACCCTGCTGCGCAAGCTGGCGGCCATCGAATCGCGCCTCAAGGCGCGCCTGTTTGACCGAGCTCGCGGCCACTACACGCCCACCGCGGCTGGCGACGAGCTCATTGGCGCGGCGCGCAGCATGGCGCCGCTGGCGCGCCAGGCCGAGATGAAGGTGATCGGCCAGGACCTGCGGCCCAGCGGCCATGTGCGCATCACCGCCGCGGGCGTGCTGGTGGGGCATGCGCTGCCGCCGGTACTGGGTCAGTTTTCGACCGCGTTTCCCGAGGTCACGCTGGAGCTGCTATCCACCCGCAACCTGGTCAGCCTGACGCGGCGCGAGGCCGACGTGGCGTTTCGCATCAGCGACCGCGTGCCCGACTGGCTGGTCGGCCGCCAGCTAGCCCAGCTCGACTTCAAGGTCTACGGCCTCCGGCGCGATGGCCTCAAGCCGAGACTGCAGACCCACCAGGCGCTGGCCAGACAGAAGCGCTGGATCGCCTTCGAGAGCGACGCGCGCGAGCTCAAGTTCGACCGATGGCTGCTCGACCACGTGCCCGACAGCTCGGTGACCTTGCGGGTCGACAGCTTCGAGCACGCGCTGGCGATGCTGCGCGCCGGGCTGGGCATTGCACTCTTGCCCGCCTTTCTGGAACACAGCTGCCCTGAGCTGCAGCCGTTGTCTGCCGCCATTCCCGAGCTGCGCACGCCGCTGTGGGTCATCACCCACAAGGAGCTGAGCCAGACCATGCGCATCAAGGTGGTGATGCAGGCCATAGGGCCCGCGCTGGCGCACGCGGTCAAGGCGCCGGTGAGCAAGGCGTGAAGCCGCAGGGTTAGCATCGCGCCATGTCCCGATCTGATCGCCTGCAGCGCTGGTTGCCGTTCCTGAGCTGGCCACGGCCCGACCTGCCGCTGCTGCGCAGCGAGGCCATGGCCGGCGTGACGGTCGGCCTGATGGTGGTGCCGCAAGGCATTGCCTACGCCAGCCTGGCCGGCATGCCGCTGATCACCGGCATCTACGCGTCCATGCTGCCGGCACTGATCGCGGTGCTGTTCAGCGCCTCGCCGCGCCTGTCGGTCGGCCCCACTGCGCTGACCTGCCTGCTGGTGAGTGCCTCGCTCACCGGGCTGGCCGAGCCGGGGAGCGCGCGCTGGATCGAGCTGGCGATGTGGCTGGCGCTGCTGTCCGGGCTGCTGCAGATCGCGCTGGGCTACCTGCGCTCAGGCTGGCTGCTCAGCCTGGTGAACGCGCCGGTGCTCATGGCCTTCACCCAGGGTGCTGCGCTGCTCATCATCGGCTCACAGCTGCCCGCGCTGCTTGGCCTGCCGGACGGCTGGGCCGGCTTCATCGCGCAACCCAGCATCCACGCGCCGACGCTGGCGTTTGGTCTGGGCGCCACCGCCGCGCTGCTGCTGGCGCGCCTGCTGCCCAAGGGCTTTCCGATGGTGCTGGTGCTGGTGGTGGCGAGTTCGGCACTCAGTGCCGTGATCGGTTTCGAGGCTGGCGGCGGCGCCGTCATTGGTGACCTGCCCCAGGGCCTGCCCGGGCTGGCACTGCCCGCCTGGCCCGGCTGGGACACGCTGGGCCAGCTGATCCTGCCCACGCTGGTCATCACCCTGGTAAGTTTTCTGGAAACCGCGTCCAGCGCGCGGATCGACACCCGCGAGCAAGGCCAGCGCTGGGACCGCGAACAAGATCTGATCGGCCACGGCCTGGGCAAAATCGCCGCCGGCCTCAGTGGCGCCTTTCCCACCAGCACCTCGTTTTCCCGCTCGGCGCTCAACCGCTTCGCCGGTGCGCGCACCGGCTGGTCGGTGGTGTTCTCGGTCGCCCTGGTAGGCCTGGCGCTGATGTTCACGCCCGCGCTGCACCATGTGCCCATGGCGGTGCTGGCGGCAATCGTGGTGGTGGCCGTGCAGGGCCTGATCGCGCCGCGCGACTTTGTTCGGGTGTGGAAGGTCTCGCGGGTGGAGGCCGGCATCGCCGTGGTCACGCTGGCGGTGACAGTGCTGTCGGCGCCGCGCCTGTACTGGGGCGTGCTCACCGGCGTCGTCATGGCACTCAGCCACTTTTTGTTCATGCGACTGCACCCGCGCATCATCGAAGTGGGCCTGCACCCGGACGGCAGCCTGCGCGACCGCCACCTGTGGAACCTGCCGTTGCTTGGGCCTCACACCTACGCCGTGCGCATGGATGCCGCCCTCGACTTCGCCACCGCCAACGACCTGGAGCGCACCATCACGCTGCACATTGTTCGCCACCCCGACACCCGTCACGTGCTGCTGATCGCCCACCCCATCAACTGGATCGACGCCACCGGCGTCGAAGTCTTCGGCACGCTTCGCGCCCAGCTGCTGGCGCAAGACATCACGCTGCACCTGGTGGGCCTGAAGCTGCCGGTTGAGCGCCTGCTCAAGGCGGCCGGGCACCTGGCAGAAGACCCGCGGCTGCGGCTGTACCGGACCGAAGCCGAGGCGCTGCAGACCGCGTGGGAAGAAGCCAGCGCAGAGCCGGGTGGCCAGCCTGAACCTGCGTCCTCCGCCTCACCAGCCTGAGCTGCCAGGGCCGCCCTTGAACGGCCCGACCAGTTCGGGCGTGACCCAGCCGCCATAGAAGCCGCCGGGCTGCGGCGTGACGGGCTCGCCGCCCACGGTGCAGTCCAGCCCCTGGGCGTAGAACGCCACGCAGTCGGCGATGGCCTGCGCCCCGGTCAGAGGTTCAGGGTAGCTCCAGCCAATGCGCTCCAGGCGATGCTCGCCGCGCACCAGCGACCAGTAGCAAGCGGGTCCCTTCCATTCGCAGAACGAGCCACCGCCGGCGGGTTGCAGCAGCGAGCGGTCCACATCGGTCCAGGGCAAGTAAAAACACGGCGGGTGCGCCGTTTCGAGCAGGCGGATCGCGCCGCACGTGCGCGCCAGCAGCACGCCGTTCCAGTGCACCACCACTTCGCGCGCATCGGCCTCCAGGGCTGGCGGGCGCGGGAAGTCCCACACGGAGGTTTGTCCCGGTGCAGGCACCACGGCAAACGGTGGCCGCGCCTGGCCGCGCCAGACCCACTGGCTACGGGCGCGGGCAATGTCTTGCGCTGAAGGGTTCATGGTGGTGTTCGTCCTGGTGGCACATGCGGGCTGTGCGGACACGCCCTGATGCTCGGTCTTCGCATGTTGCCCCGGATCGGCGATCTGGGAAGGCCTGCGGGTCAAAGCCCCGTTGTCTGCGCCATACGGCCGACTGGTACAGCCTCAGACGCGCGCCCTTTAACCTCGGCTCCGGGTCGGTTTGACACGGATCAAGCGATGAACGCAGGCGAGCGTCAACAATAGTTCTGCGCTGTCTGCAGTGCCGCGCGTCAGGCCTACAAAGCGTGTCGAGACGCGCGGCCACTGGCTGACCGGCCAGAACCACACGAAAGGCCACTCATGAACACGTTGTCGCGCAGCCCACTTCCGCACCCGGCGCCGACATTGCACTGGCTCTCTTTCGACAGGGGTTGGTGCGCGTGGAGGTGAGCAGCACCGTGCGCCTGAACGGCTGCTTCAAGTTGCGGGATGACCGCATCGTCGCGCGGGGAACCATTCAATGAAAACGCCCGCTTGGGCCTCCGTTGCTTTGGGCCTGCTGGTTGCTTGCCGGTGGATAGGCTGGCATTTCCAGCAAGACATCAAACGCGCCACCGCGTATTCTTCGGTTGGAGGCCAGGTGGTGGACACCGACTGCGGGCCGATCGAGTTTCAGGCTGCGGGGCAAGGCGTTCCTTTGCTGATCATCCATGGCAGCGGCGGTGGACATGACCAGGGCATGGCGTGGGCGCGGCCGCTGGCACAAGAGGGTGTGCGGGTGATTGCGATGTCGCGCTTCGGCTATCTCCGCACGCCCCGGCCTGCCGATGCCTCGCCCGAGGCACAGGCCGATGCACACGTCTGCCTGATGGACGCGCTGGGCATCGCGCGCGCGGCGGTGATGGGCGTCTCGGCCGGCGGTCCGTCGGCGATGCAAACCGCCATCCGACACCCGGACCGGATCAGCGGGCTGGTGCTGGTGGTGCCCATCGCCTGGAAGCCCGGCACGGTGACCGACTCCGCGCCGCCAGTGTCAGACGCGAAGGACGCATGGCTGCTGCGGCTGCTGGGTTCGGACTTCCTGTTCTGGACCGGGCTGCAACTGGCCCGCGATCAGCTGTTTCGGCATGTCCTGGCCACGCCACCCGAACTGATTGCCGCAGCCAGCCCCAAGGAGCAGGCGCGGGTCAACGACCTGGCCGACCGCATTCTTCCGGTGTCGCTTCGCGCCGCAGGGTTGCGCGACGATACCCGCCTGGGCAAAAGCCTGGGACCCTATGAGCTCGCCGCCATCCAGGCGCCCACGCTGGTGGTGAGTGCGAGCGACGATGGCTTCGGTACCTACGCCGCCGCCGAATACACCGCCCGGCACATCAACGGCGCGCGCTTTCTCGGCTTCGATCAAGGTGGCCACCTGCTGGTGGGGCAAGAAGAGACGGTGCGCACCGCCATCTTGGACCTGTTGAACGGCGAACTTTCGCGTGACACCAACTGACTTTCCCTTCGCACACGGTTTTCCGCAAAGGCTGCGCGGTGCCGTGCTTGTTCGGAATAGCGCTGCGAATCATCCCAAGGAGGTCGACCCATGACGCTGATGAAGACGGCCCTGGTGATCGTGCTGCTGCTCGCGCTGGCACTGGCCGCGCTGGTCGCCTTCGGGCGCTGGCGCTGGGACGGTCTGACGCAAGACGTGTTCGCGCGCCTGGAGGCCGCGCGCGCTGAACACAAGACCATCACCTTTGATGCGCGCGAGCTCGATGGCCTGCCGCCGGTGGTGCAGCGCTACTTCCGCACCGTGCTGCGCGACGGCGCGCCCATCGTTGCCGCGGTGTCGGTCGACCACGCGGGTCACTTCAACATGGGCGAGACCACCGACCGCTGGATTCCCTTCACCTCGCGCCAGCGCGTGGTGACGCAGCGACCTGGCTTCGTGTGGGATGGCGACATGCGCCTGCTGCCCGGCCTGAGCATGCGGGTGCACGATGCCTATGTGGCCGGCGAAGGCCTGCTGCGCCCATCCCTACTCGGCGCGTTCACCCTCATGGAGTTGCGCGGAGGTGGCGACGTGGCGCAAGGCGAGCTCATGCGCTTCTTCGCTGAAGCCGCCTGGTACCCCACCGCCCTGCTGCCCAGCCAGGGCGTTCAATGGACAGCGGTCGATGACCGCTCGGCCAAGGCCACGATGAGCGACGGCCCGCTGACGTTGACGCTGAGCTTTGCCTTCACCGAGGACGGCCTGATGGAGTCGGTGCGCGCCGAGGCACGGGGCCGCACCGAAAGCGGCCAGATCGTCATGCGACCCTGGGAAGGACGCTGGTTCGACTTTCAGGAATCGGGCGGCATGCGCGTGCCCATGCGCGGGGAGGTGGCCTGGCTGCTGCCAGCCGAGCTGGGAGGGCGCAAGCCCTACTGGCGCGGCATGATCACCTCGCTGCGCTACGAGCTGGCGAGCAGGCCGTAGCGGATTCTTGCGGAACGAGGATCGACACTAAGCGTTTGCGACCCGTGCGGTGCCGCCCCTGAGGGAATAGCGTGTGAGGCCATCGAGTGCCTCCACCTCGGCTTGCGCTCGACGATTCCCATAAACCGCTTCCTTGAGCCAGGCGAGTTCTTCATCCAGCAAGGGCTCGCTGACCACGCGGCAAGACCAGACCTTGGCGTCGGCATCCCAGCGGTAGCCCCGGGCCTTGAGCTTGTCTTTGGTCTCAAACGGTGAACCGGTCGCGCGAACCTGGTAGCTGGGCTGGGCTGCGGCATGGATCAACTGGCTCAGGCCGGTGGTGCCGCTGTCACCCACAGGCTGCGTCAAGACCTGCAGCAAGGCGTGGCAATCCACCTGTGCGCGGTGCGCGTCGTAAAACCAGCCTTGATCGTTGGCCAGCGCACTCAGCTTGGACGAGCCTGCGCCGGCGGCCTTCCAGTCGATATCCGCAAATGAGCAAGCCCATGGTTTGGCCGCAAAGCCGGGAAAGCGCGCCTCCACAAAGGGCCGGTCAAACCCGGCGTTGTGCGCGACGATCAGATTGGCTCTCGCCACCATGGCTGCCACCGTGGCGTCATCTAGGCGCTGACCTCGGACCATCTCATCGCTGATGCCTGTGATCTCCTGCGCCACGGGCGGAATGGGCATACCAGGGTCTTCGAATCCTTCAAAGATGTCGACCGGCCCGAAGGGCAGCCCGGTTGCCGAGTCCACCGCCACCAGCAGCATCGCCAGCTCGATGATCTTGTCTGCCTGGTGCGAGAGCCCGGTGGTTTCGGTGTCAAGGACCAGCACATGCTGCACACGGCTGTCATCCTCGCCTGTTTCCGGAATGTGCGACTTAGGGCCGTAGTCCAGACAAGGCACCAGTCGTCGAAGGACCCGGTAGTCGGCGTGTTGCGCCAGCAGGCGCGCCATTTGATCCCAGTTCGGCGCTTGGGGAGCGGCCTCTTCTTTCGCTGGGGTCGGCGGCTCTACCGGCTGGGGGGAATCGAATTCCAAACTGAACTGCGTCATGCGTCAAGGCTACCAGCCCTGACACCTGGCGAGCGCCGTCCAGCAACAGGCAAGGAGATCAGATGGGCCACGCGTGCGCCAGACGGTCAGCCTCTCCACGGATCATTGGTCTTGGACCTGGTGCGGCCCAAACGTCACACTGATGTGGCTGCTGGGGAAAGGACTGGACTGTGGTGCGGGCCACGGGAAACCCACGCAAGTCGTTGATGTTGGTGCGGCTGGCGGGGATCGAACCCACGACCCTCGGCTTCGGAGGCCGATACTCTATCCACTGAGCTACAGCCGCATGCTGTCTGGAGACCAATAGTCTATCTGGAGGTCGCCTGGCCAATGACGACAACCTTCGGAGGCCAATACTCTATCCACTGAGCTACAGCCGCATGCTGTAAGAAGACCCATCGTCAAAAAGTGGCGATGTGCCCCGGGCGACTATAGCCCTTGGAGACTTCTGCGCTGCCCACCGAGCGTGGGCGCGAACGGCCGAATTCTAACAGTCAGGGGTCTTGCAAGCCGCCTGCAAGAGGGCGCTCGGTATAATCAGCGGCTGCCCGCCGCGTGTGTGAATTCGCGGCCGGCCACTGTGGCCCTGAGGGCCCTATTCCGCTATCTTTGAGGAAACCATGAGCGACCACGCGCACGAAGACCACACCGGCCCCATCAAGACGCCTGCCCAGTTGCTCTGGACGTCGTTCTTTTTCTTCGTGGCGCCGATTTTCATCATCATCGGCTTGGTGTATTTCGTGACCTCCGGCAACAAGCCCGCCGCTGGCGCGGTGGATGTCGAGCTGGCCACGGCGCAGCGCATCCAGCGCATCGGCACCGTGGAGTTGCGCGACGCCAACCGGCCGCTGGCCTCTGGCGAAGCCGTCTACGCCGCTCAATGCACGGCCTGCCACGCTGCCGGACTGGTGGGTGCGCCCAAGTCGGGTGACGCCGCCGCCTGGGCGCCTCGCATCGCTACCGGATACGAAGCCCTCCTGAACTCTGCCCTCAAGGGCAAGGGCGCCATGGGTGCTCAGGGTGGTGGCGCCTACAGCGACGTGGAGATCGGTCGTGCGGTGGTGCACATGGCCAATGCCGCCGGTGCCAAGTTCGAAGTGCCGGCTGCACCCGCAGCCGAAGGCGCCGCCGCGCCAGCACCTGCCGCTGAAGTGGCGGCAGCACCTGCACCTGCTCCGACGGTTGCTGCCGAGGTGGTGGCCGCTGCGCCTGCTGCAGCCGCTGCACCGGCTGCAGCCCCCATGACCGTGGCCGCTGGCGCTGGTGAAGCGCTGTACAAGCAAGCCTGTACCGTGTGCCACGCTGCCGGGATCGCTGGGGCACCGAAGTCGGGGGACAAAGCTGCCTGGGGACCGCGCGTGGGCAATGGCGTGGAAGCGCTGACCGCCAGCGTGCTCAAAGGCAAGGGTGCGATGCCTCCCCGCGGTGGCTCGGCCGCCTCGGACGCCGAGATCAGGGCCGCCGTGGAATACATGCTGGCCCAGCTCAAGTAAGCCAGGCGCCTCGCGCACGAACAAGCCGGTCAATGACCGGCTTTTTTATCTGCCCGCTTGAAACAGGGGCGATCAGTGAGGCTTCGCCGACGGACTGGGCTGCCGCGCCGTGTGCAGGCGCTGCGGGCTGCGCACAAAGCCGAACTCGGCAGGCAGCTGCTTCGACCACACGTCTTGCGGCGCCCAGTTGCCGCGCTCCACCGCATCGGCGGCGAGCGCCATGTCGCTGGTGTGCACCAGACCCAGGCCGAGCGCGGTCACCAGGTACAGCCGCCCCAGTTCGTCGAGCAGGCAGCGCTGCACCGGGCCCGCGTCCGCGCCGGTGTGGGCGAGCACCCGCCCATCGGGCTGCAGGCGCCAGACAAAAGGCGTGGCTTCCAGCTCCAGGTACACCCGCTGGGGTCCGTTCTGGAAAAACCATTGGCCTTGCTCGTCGGCGGCGCAATTGCGGTGGATGAAATCGATCAGCTTGTCGTGTCGCAGCAGCGAGCCTTTGCTGGCCTGGCCGGTTTCGCCTGGCTCCAGCGCAAAGGGGCCGGCCGCCTGGGTGCTGTCATCGCGCATGTACCAGTTACCGCGGGCATCGAGCCCCAGCCAGCCGAAGCAGTGCGGCACGTTGGGCCATTTGGCGAGAGCGGCTTTGACCAGATCGTCCATGGACTCTTGTATCACGCATGCGCCAGCAGCCATTGCCCTACGGCTTCAGGCATGGTGCGCACATGCCCGGGCAAACCCAGCACACCTCGACTGGCGGTGGGAAAGCCCACGTGGCCACCCTGCGCCGGGTGCCAGAGGGTGACGTTGGCACTGACCTCGCGCGCCGTGGGCAGAGACGCTGCGGGCACAAACGGATCATTGAGGGCATTGAGGGCCAACGCCGGCACACGGATGTCGCCCATCACCGGCTTGGCGGAGGCGCGCGCCCAGTAGTCGTCGGTGTCGCGAAAGCCGTGCAGGGGTGCGGTGAACAGGTTGTCAAAAGCATAGAGATCGCGTGCGGCGAGCAGCGCTTCGCGGTCGAACAGGCCGGGGTGCTGATCCAGTTTTCGCAGCGCCTTGGGCACCATGGTGGCGAGAAACATGCGCGTATACACCAGCCGGTTGAAGCCGCGCCCGATGGCGTGACCGCCGGCCGCAAGGTCCAGCGGCGAACACACGGCGGCCACCGCGCGCACGGTGTCGGCGGCCGTGGTCCCCATTTCGCCCGCCCAGCGCAGCAGCGCATTGCCACCCAGCGAAACGCCTACCGCGATCAGCGGGCGGCCCGCGTGCTCGGCGGCAAAGCGGCGCAGCACCCAGTCGATCTCGTGAAAATCGCCTGAGTGATAGGCGCGCGGCGCGTGGTTGAGCTCGCCCGAGCAGCCGCGAAAATGCGGCACGGCAAACGCCAGGCCATGGGCTGCGGCAAAGTCAGCAAAGGCCATGGCGTAGTGGCTGCCCGACGAGCCTTCCAGGCCGTGAAACAGCACCAGCAGCGGTGCCTTCGCATCGCTCGGATGCTGGGCCTGATCCACATCGATGAAGTCGCCATCGGGCGTGGACCAGCGGCTGCGCTGCCACCTCGGCGGCGCACCGAAGTGGCGGCGGGCGGCCAGCGCGGCCCAGATGGTCTGGGCGTTGCCCCCGGGCAGCCAGCGCGGCGCCCGGTAGTCGATGCCAGGCGACACCCCGTCCGGCACGGACAACACCGCCGAGCCGGCCATCAATGCAGCACAGGACGCGACGAGGGCGCGTCGGCCGGTTCGCTGGGCAGGCCGGGGCTGGCGTGGTGCGCCACCATGCGCCAGCCTTGCGGCGTCTTGGCGTAGACGTTGGTCGCCACCACCCAGGCGTGCTGCATGCCGTCGTCCCCCAGCACCTCAACCCGCTCAACCACGCTGTGCACGCTGCTGGCGCCGGCATCGAGCCGGCGCACCTTTTCCGGGACTGCCTGCACGCTGCCATTGGCGAACATGGCCTCGAAGGCGGAGCGGATGGCCGCGTGGCCCAGCAGGCGCGGCCCGCCCGGATGAACGCAGAGCACATCGTCTTCGTCGGCCCAGCAGGACATGAGTCGGTCGATGTCGGCGTGTTGCAAGGCATCGTAAAACGCGGCTTCGGTGTCGTCGGGTGTGCCCGGTGGGAGCTTGGGTTTGTGCATGCCTGCTATTTTGCCGCGCGATGCTCCCGGCCTGGTGCCAACGCAGACGGGTATAGTGCCAAAGGATTGCTTTCTCAACCGGTTTGAACCGATAGACCGGCCGCCAAGGCCACGGAGGACCCCCCATGCGCAACCCCCTTCCCCGCTTGCTCGCCTGGGCCGGCGCTGTGTTGCTGGCCACCAGCATCAGCGGATGCGGCTACAACGATTTCCAGCGTCTTGACGAGCAGAGCAAGTCGGCGTGGGCCGAAGTGCTCAACCAGTACCAGCGACGCGCTGACCTGATCCCCAACATCGTCGCCACCGTCAAGGGCGAAGCCAATTTTGAGCAGGAGACGCTCACCAAGGTGATCGAGGCGCGCTCCAAGGCGACCTCAATCCAGATGACGCCCGAGATGGTCAACGACCCGGCCGCGATGCAGAAGTTTCAGGCCGCGCAGGGCGAGGTGAGCAGCGCGCTCAGCCGCCTGATGGTGGTGGTGGAGCAGTACCCCAATCTGAAGGCCAACCAGGGCTTCAGTGATCTGCGGGTACAGCTCGAAGGCACGGAGAACCGAATCACCGTGGCGCGCAACCGCTACATCCAGACCATCCAGGAATACAACGTGCTACAACGCAGCTTCCCGACCAACCTGACGGCCATGGTGTTCAGCTATCCGGCCAAGGCCAGTTTCCAGGTCGAGAACGAGGCTGCCATTTCTGCACCGCCTGCGGTGGACTTCAACAAACAATGAACTGGTGCGCGCTCTGGCGCCGGTGCGCGCTCGGCGCGCTGGCGCTGCTGCTCAGTCTCGGTGGCGCGGCCTTTGCTCAGCAGGGCTTGCAGCCCATGCCCGAGCTGCGCGCTCGGGTGATGGATCAGACGGGCACGCTGGACGCCAGCTCCGTCGCCTCGCTGGAAGCGAAGCTTGCGGCATTCGAGCAGGAGCGCGGCGCTCAGGTGGTGGTGTTGATGGTGGCCACCACGGCGCCAGAAGACATTGCCGACTACACCCAGCGCCTCGGTGACGCCTGGAAGATCGGTCGAAAGGAGGTCGGCGACGGCGTGCTGTTCGTGATCGCCAAGGATGACCGGCGTCTGCGCATCGCGACGGCCAAAACACTTGAGGGCGCGATTCCCGACCTGCTCGCGCGCCGCATCCTCGACCAAGCAGTGACACCGGCTTTTCGTCAAGGCGATTACGCCGGCGGCATCGAGGCCGGCGTGGACCAGATCCTGGCCCGCATCCGCGGCGAAGAACTGCCCTTGCCCGGGGACAGCTCTCAGAAGGTGGCAGGTGATCTGGGCTGGGTCGATCTGCTGATTTTTCTGGCCTTTGCTGTGCCCATGATCGCCGCGGTGCTGCGCAGCATCTTCGGCAGCAAGCTGGGCACGGTGCTAACCGGTGTGGGCGCGGGCGGGCTGGCGTTTGCGCTCACCGCCGTGCTGTGGATTGCGATCGGTGCAGGGCTGCTGGGCATGCTCGCCGCACTGTTCATGCAACACATGCCGGTGCAGTCGGGCACCGGGCGCGGCGGCGGTCACTGGGGCGGCAGTGGCGGCTTTGGCGGTCGTGGAGGTGGTTTCGGCGGTGGCGGCGGCTTCAGCTCGGGCGGTGGCGGGAATTTCGGCGGCGGCGGCGCCTCGGGTGGATGGTGAGGAGACACGCAGCATGTTAAACCTCTCCCGCTGGCTTCGCCACCTGTGGCTCGATCTGGGCGACACCCGCCGGGCGGTGCCCGACGACTTGGCCGAACGCCTCACTCAGCGCGTCGCCGCCAGCGAAGGGCGCCATACTGGTGAAGTGCGACTGTGTGTGGAAGCGAGCCTGCCGCCGGGCGAGCTTTGGGGGGTGGGCGCAGAGCGCCCGCTGGCTCAGGTGGTTCGGGACCGCGCGCTGGGCTGGTTTGGCCGGCTGGGTGTGTGGGACACCGAGCACAACAACGGCGTGCTCATTTACCTGCTGCTGGCCGAGCACGCGATCGAGTTCGTGGCCGACCGGGCGCTCGCCGAACGCGTGCCACCTGCGCAATGGCAGGCCATCGTGAACCGCCTCGGGGAGCAGCTGCGGGCGGGTGCGTTTGAAGACGGTTTGACCCAGGCGCTGGAAGAGGTCTCGGCCCTGCTGGTGCAGCACTTCCCGGCCGAGCCAGGCGCCGTGAGAAGGAACGAGCTGCCTGACTGCGTAGTTCGGGCCTGACACGGCGCTGCGCCACCGCACAAAACCGGGGCCGTTCGCGGCGGATCAACCTGGACCGGGTCAGCCCGATTTGCGCGCGTTTTTGGGCGGTGGGGTGCGGTTGTTCATGACCACCTGCAGCTCCTCTTGAAGCGCCTTGTTCATCTGGGCGAAGCTCCTGAGCTTGCGGGTGGTATCGCGCAGGCGGTCGGCCATGCGCTTGGATATCGCCAGCAGCAGGCGCGAGCCGACGCGCGGCTCGTCTTTGAGCAGGCGCATCAGCGCGGTGCGCGAAAGCACGGCGGCGTAGATCTGGGTGGTGGCGGTGCAGGTGGCAGACCGCGGTGACCCGTCGAGCACACCCATTTCACCGATCAAGTGGCCTGGCCCGATGATGTTGACCACCATGCTTTCCTGGTAGCCGTGCAGCTCGTTCTCCACCGCGATGTCGCCTTCGAGCACCAGCAGCATGTAGTCGTTCTGCCTGACCTCACCCTCCTGAATGAAGACAGTGCCGGCCGCGATGCGCTTGGGGCGCATGTAGGCCACAACCTTGAAGGCATCGGCCAGGGTGAGGTCATCGAGTGCGCTGGGCGTGACCAGCAGGCGGGCGGCCACCTCTTCAGGCGCCAGATCGGGACTTTCAAAGATGGAGGACATGGCGGCGGGTCAGCAAGAACGTTCGAGCGTTGCAAGACATTGTGCGCGCAGCGTTTGTTCCACCACAACGAAAAAAGCCGGCACAAGGCCGGACTTTCTCCTGGCGGCGCGCCAGCCAGTCATTTTTTCTGACGGTACTTGCGCAAGGCTGCGATCTGCGCCGCCATCACGGCCAGCTCCGAAGTGGCCTTGGCCAGGTCGATGTCGCTGGCGGCGTTCTTCACCGCTTCTTCTGCCTGACGGCGGGCTTCGGTGGCCTTGGCTTCGTCGAGGTCGTGGCCGCGGATGGCGGTGTCGGACAACACAGTGATGTGGTTGGGCTGTACTTCCAGAATACCACCGGCCACAAACACGAACTCTTCGCCGCCATCGGCCTTTTCGATGCGCACGGCACCCGGCTTGATGCGGGTGATCAACGGAATGTGGCCCGGCAGAATGCCCAGCTCGCCCGCCTCACCCGGCAGTGCAACAAACTTGGCATCGCCGGAGAAGATGGATGCTTCGGCGCTGACCACATCGACGCGGATGGTGCTCATAAGTACTCCTGTAAAAAGTCGAAGGAAAGCAAGTAATCGGGAGACTGGCTAGGCGGTGCACGGAAATGTGCTCTTGCACATGGAGCACAACAACAACGCCAGGCGCCCGAGTACGCCGCTTTAGGCGACTTTTTTGGCCTTTTCGAAGGCTTCGTCGATCGTGCCGACCATGTAGAACGCCTGCTCGGGCAGGTGATCGCACTCGCCACTGGTGATCATCTTGAAGCCACGGATGGTTTCGGACAATGGCACGTACTTACCAGGCGAGCCGGTGAAGACCTCGGCCACGTGGAACGGCTGGCTCAGGAAACGCTGGATCTTGCGCGCGCGGGCCACGGCCAGCTTGTCTTCAGGCGCCAGTTCGTCCATGCCCAGGATGGCGATGATGTCGCGCAGTTCCTTGTAGCGCTGCAGCGTGTTCTGCACGGTGCGGGCGGTTTCGTAGTGCTCCTGGCCCACGACCAACGGATCGAGCTGGCGGCTGGTGGAGTCCAGCGGGTCCACGGCCGGGTAGATACCCAGCGAGGCGATGTCGCGCGACAGCACCACGGTGGAGTCCAGGTGGGCGAAGGTAGTGGCAGGCGACGGGTCGGTCAGGTCATCGGCTGGCACGTACACGGCCTGGATCGAGGTGATCGAGCCCACCTTGGTGGACGTGATCCGTTCCTGCAGGCGGCCCATTTCTTCGGCCAGCGTGGGCTGGTAACCCACAGCGGATGGCATGCGGCCCAGCAGTGCGGACACTTCGGTACCGGCCAGCGTGAAACGGTAGATGTTGTCCACGAAGAACAGCACGTCCTTGCCTTCGTCACGGAACGACTCAGCGATGGTCAGGCCAGTCAACGCCACGCGCAGACGGTTGCCCGGAGGCTCGTTCATCTGGCCATAGACCATGGCCACTTTGGACTCTTCGAGCTTCTCCAGGTTCACGACGCCGGAATCGGCCATCTCGTGATAGAAGTCATTGCCTTCACGGGTTCGCTCACCCACACCGGCGAACACGGACAAACCCGAGTGCGCCTTGGCGATGTTGTTGATGAGCTCCATCATGTTCACGGTCTTGCCCACACCGGCACCACCGAACAGGCCCACCTTGCCGCCTTTGGCGAACGGGCACACCAAGTCAATCACCTTGATGCCGGTTTCCAGCAGCTCCTGCGAAGGGCTCAGCTCGTCGTAGGCCGGGGCCTTGCGGTGAATGGACGCGGTCAGCGCCTGGTCGACCGGGCCACGTTCGTCGATCGGCGTGCCCAGCACGTCCATGATCCGACCCAGTGTGGCCTTGCCCACGGGCACCATGATGGGGTTGTTGGTGTTGGAGACCACCATGCCGCGGCGCAGACCGTCGGACGAGCCCAGCGCAATCGTGCGCACCACGCCGTCGCCGAGCTGCTGCTGCACTTCCAGCGTCAACGCGGAACCTTCCATTTTCAGCGCATCGTAAATGTGGGGCATGTTGTCACGCGGAAACTCCACGTCCACCACAGCGCCAATGCACTGAACAATCTTGCCTTGAATCTGAGCCATGATTGAAACCTTCTCTTTTCTCTAAATACGGTTGATCGACAACGTCAAACGGCTGCGGCGCCCGCCACGATTTCCGAAAGTTCTTTCGTGATCGCGGCCTGACGGGTCTTGTTGTAGACCAGCTTGAGTTCACTGATGACGCTGCCGGCGTTGTCGGTGGCAGCCTTCATGGCCACCATGCGCGCCGACTGCTCGGACGCCATGTTTTCTGCCACAGCCTGATAGACCTGGGCCTCGACGTAGCGCAGCAGCAGTTCGTCGATGACCGCGGCGGCGTCGGGTTCGTAGATATAGTCCCAGTCGCGACCACCTGCGTCGTCCTGCAATTCGCCGGCGTTGAGCGGAAGCAGCTGTTCAATGACGGCTTCCTGCTTCATCGTGTTGATGAAACGCGTGTAGCAGACGTAGACAGCGTTGACACGACCTTCGGTATAGGCGTCGAGCAGGGTTTTCACCGGGCCGATCAGCTTGTCGAGGTGCGGTGTGTCGCCCAGACCCGTGGCGCTGGAGAGCACCTTGGCACCGATGCGGTTGAGGAAACCCAGACCCTTGTTGCCAATGGCCACGGCTTCGGCGCTCTGCCCTTTGGCCTGCAGGTCCTTCAACTGGGTGGTCAGCGCGCGCAACACGTTGGTGTTCATGCCACCACACAGGCCCTTGTCGGTCGTCACCACCACAAAGCCAGCGGCCTTGGCGTCGTTCTTCAGCATGAACGGGTGCGTGTACTCCGGGTTCGCACGGCTCAGGTTGCCGGTGATCTGGCGCACCTTCTCCGCATAAGGTCGGGCCGCACGCATGCGGTCCTGCGCCTTGCGCATTTTGGAGGCGGCGACCATCTCCATGGCTTTGGTGATCTTCTTGGTGTTCTCCACCGATTTGATCTTGCCGCGTATTTCCTTGCCTGCTGCCATAGCTGCTCCTTGTGAAGGTCAGTGGCTCAGTACGTGCCGGTTTTCTTGAATTCGGCAATCGCGGCGGCCAGCTGGGCTTCCGCGTCCTTGTCCATGGCACGATCCTTTTCCAGCTTGGTCAACAAGGCTGCGTGCTTGTCTTTCAGGTGGGCGTGCATACCGGCTTCGAAAGGCAGCACCTGCTTGATTTCGATGTCGTCCAGGTAACCCTTGTTGACGGCGAACAGCGTGGAGGCCATCAGTGCGATCGACTGCGGGCTGTACTGGGCCTGCTTGAGCAGTTCGGTCACGCGGGCACCACGGTCGAGCTGCTTGCGGGTGGCTTCGTCCAGATCGGAGGCGAACTGGGCGAAGGCGGCCAGTTCCCGGTACTGCGCCAGGTCGGTACGGATACCACCGGACAGGTTCTTGATCAGCTTCGTCTGCGCCGAACTGCCGACGCGCGACACCGAGATACCAGCGTTGATGGCAGGACGGATACCGGCGTTGAACAGGCTGGTTTCCAGGAAGATCTGGCCGTCGGTGATCGAGATCACGTTGGTGGGCACGAAAGCGGACACGTCACCGGCCTGCGTTTCAATGATGGGCAGCGCGGTCAGCGAGCCGGTCTGGCCCTTGACTTCACCCTTGGTGAAGGCTTCGACGTAGTCGGCGTTCACGCGGGCTGCGCGCTCCAGCAGGCGGCTGTGGAGATAGAACACGTCACCGGGATAGGCTTCGCGGCCTGGTGGGCGGCGCAGCAGCAGCGACACCTGGCGGTAGGCCACGGCCTGCTTGGACAGGTCGTCGTACACGATCAGGGCGTCCTGGCCGCGGTCGCGGAAGTACTCGCCCATGGTGCAGCCGGAGTAAGCCGACAGGTACTGCATGGCGGCAGATTCGGAAGCCGAGGCGGCCACGACAATGGTGTACTCCATGGCGCCAGCCTGCTCCAGCGCGCGCACCACGTTCTTGATCGACGACGCCTTCTGGCCGATGGCGACGTACACGCAGGTCATGCTCTGACCCTTCTGGTTGATGATGGCGTCAATCGCCACGGCGGTCTTGCCGGTCTGGCGGTCACCGATGATCAGCTCGCGCTGGCCACGGCCGACGGGCACCATCGAGTCGATTGACTTCAGACCGGTCTGGACTGGCTGGTCCACCGATTTGCGGGCGATCACGCCCGGTGCGACCTTTTCGATCACGTCCGTCATCTTGGCATTGACCGGGCCTTTGCCATCGATGGGCTGACCCAGGGCGTTGACGACACGACCGATCAGCTCGGGGCCGACCGGCACTTCCAGAATGCGGCCCGTGCACTTGACGGTATCGCCTTCAGAGATGTGTTCGTACTCACCCAGAATCACCGACCCCACCGAGTCGCGCTCGAGGTTCAGCGCCAGGCCGAAGGAAGGCACCCCATCCTTGTTGGCGGGGAATTCCAGCATTTCGCCCTGCATCACATCGGACAGGCCGTGCACGCGGACGATACCGTCGGTCACCGACACCACGGTGCCCTGGTTGCGCACATCGCTCGATGCACCCAGCCCCTCGATGCGGGACTTGATCAATTCAGAGATTTCGGCGGGATTGAGTTGCATGACTCTTTCCTTCTTTCGTTAAATGGGATGAGGGCGCGCCCGTGATTGGCAGACCGGCCGTCAGGCCGTGAGGGCCACTTTCATTTGATCCAGGCGGGCCTTGACCGAGGTGTCGAGCACCTCGTCGCCCACCACCACGCGGATTCCACCGATCAGCTCTGGCTGCAGCTTGACCTGCAGGTTGAGCTTGCGGCCAAACCGTTTTTCCAACACGCCCGAGAGACCTGCCAGTGCTTCGCCGTCCATCTCGAACGCACTGTACACAGTGGCGTCAGAGGCGCCCAGCTGCGCGTTCTTGAGCGCGCGGAACTGCTGAGCAATCTCAGGCAGCGCCGCCAGGCGACCGTTGTCGATCACCGTGCGCAGGAAGTTCTCCGCCATGGGCGGCAGCTTGCTTTTCAGCACGCCGCCCATCACGCCCATCACCTGCTCGGGCGTGGACTTCGGGTTGTCGGCGAACAGGCGCAGCTGCTCGTTGGACGCCACAGCGGCCAGCTCGTCCAGCCAGGAAGAAGCAGCGGCGACGTCAGCATGGACGGCCTGGTACAGCGCTTCAGCGTACGGTCGGGCAATGGTTGCAATTTCGGCCATGGTCTACCTGTGAATGCCTGGAAGGTTCAATCAGAACAAGGTTGAATCAGAGCTCGGTCTTCAGACGACCCAGCAACTCGGCGTGCACGCCCGCGTTGATTTCGCGCTTGAGGATTTGCTCCGCACCCTTGACCGCCAACGCAGCCACTTCTTCTCGCAGCGACTCGCGCGCCTTGACGATCTGTTGCTCCGCATCCTGGCGTGCGTTGGCCATGATCTTGGCCGCCTCTTCGGTGGCGCGGGCCTTGGCCTCTTCGATCACGGTTTGCGCACGGCGCTCCGCATCGGCCAGCCGGGTGGCGGATTCGTTGCGCGATTTGCTCAACTCTTCTTCCACCCGCTTGTTGGCCACGGCCAGCTCGGACTTGGCCTTCTCGGCTGACGCCAGGCCTTCGGAAATCTTCAGCGCCCGCTCATCAAGCGCCTGTGCAATGGGTGGCCACACGAATTTCATCGTGAACCACACCAGGATCGCAAAGACGATGGCCTGCGCGAAGAGGGTTGCATTGATGTTCATCGCAACGCCTTTCTGTGTGTTGACAAGACTGGAGACGCACCTGCTGCGGCGAGCGACCCGCTCGCCGTGTCGCCAAGGTCATGAGACCCCGGGAAACGGGCAAGCGAACAAGCCAGCACGACAGCAGACCCGATTACAGCGTGAAGGGGTTGGCGAAGGCGAACAGCAGCGCGATCGCCACGCCGATCAGGAAGGCAGCGTCGATCAGACCGGCCAAGACGAACATCTTGGTCTGCAGATCGTTCATCAGCTCAGGCTGACGAGCCGACGCTTCGAGGAACTTGCCGCCCATCAAAGCAATGCCAATCGAGGCGCCGATGGCGCCCAAACCCACGATAAGACCGCAAGCCAGTGCGACAAGACCCAGAACGTTTTCCATGATGACTCCTTAATTGGTCAAGGTTGAGAAAGAAACAGTGAGAACGAGAACCGAAAACTCAGGGCTGGAGAAACTCCAGCTCACTCAGTGAGCGTCATGCGCCTGCCCCAGATAAATCAGGGCCAACATCATGAAGATGAACGCTTGCAGCGTAATGATGAGGATGTGGAAAATGGCCCACACCGTGCCGGCAATCAGATGGCCGACAAAAAACAGACTGCCGCTGAAAGACAGCGCCGCGTAGCCACCGAGCAATGCGATCAGCATGAACACCAGCTCGCCCGCAAACATGTTGCCAAACAGCCGCATGCCGTGCGAGACGGTTTTAGCGACGAACTCAATCATCTGCATGGCGAAGTTGATGATGCCGAGCAACACCGCCCACAGCGGGTTCTTGCTGGTGCCGAACGGTGCGCTCACCAGTTCGTGCGCCCAGCCGCCCAGGCCTTTGATCTTCACGTTGTAGAACAGGCACATCAGAAGCACGGACACTGACAGACCCAGCGTGGTCGACAGATCGGCGGTGGGCACCACACGCAGATAGTCTTTGAAACCCATGGCAGGACCGACCGCGTGCCAGGTCGCCGGCAACAGGTCGACCGGGAGTAGGTCCATGAAGTTCATCATGAAAATCCAGAGGAACACCGTCAACGCCATCGGCGCGATCACCTTGCGGCTGGCCGCGTTGTGAATCAAGGCCTTGGCCTGGTTGTCGACCATCTCGACCAGCATCTCCACGGCCGCCTGGAAACGCCCAGGCACGCCGGCATGCGCTTTGCTGGCCGCGCGCCACAGCACGAAGCTGATCAGGATGCCGAGCACCACGGTCACCACCACCGAGTCGACGTTGATGACCGAGAAGTCCACGATGGACTCCTGCTTCTTGTTCGTCAGGTGAACGAGGTGGTGGCGGATGTACTCACCGGGGGTGGGTCCTTGACCTTCAGCAGACATGTTTGTTCGCACCAATCAAACGTTTTTTACCGAGCGCCGGGACTGGATCCAGAACCCAGCCCAGTACACCTTGAGCGTGACCACCAGCCCCAACAAAAGCCCCAGCCAACTCAGCTCGGGCACCACTTGGGGCGCCAGCCACAGCATCGCCACAGCCAGCAAAACCTTCACCCCCTCCCAAAAGAGGAGGCCCACAAAAGCAGCTTGCGCCACGCCTGACATCAAGCGCGACCAAGCGCTGGCAGTGAGCCCATACGCCATCAGCGCAGAGGGAACCACCACCGCAGCCGATCCGTAAAGCACAGACCAAGCCACTTGAACGCGCTGCGTCAGCAGCCAACTCAAACCACCCAGCAACAAACCGACCAGCAACTGCGCCCCGACCAGACGCCAGACCGACAACACCGGCTGACGTGCTCGCCACTGGGCTGCCTCTTCGGGCGTCAGCGGCTTGAATTCGGACTCGATTGCCTCACCTTCCCAGGTGCCTGAGGCTTGCTTTGTCGACTGGACCGGGGGCATTGTCGACATGAGAAATTACAGACGGGTTACAGACGCATGAGCCTAAGCACAGCCAACGATTATACGTAGAAACCCCAGCCCGCCGTCAAGGCGCTCCGTCCGGAAAGGACTTTGCCGCTCTCAGTCGGATAATCCTGTCATGAATACCCCTCTGGACACAGCGCTGGCCCACCTGCCGGGCACCCCTTGTTACCTCAATGGCCAGTACGGCCCGGTGCGCGACGCCAAAGTCAGCGTGCTGGACCGCGGTTTCATCTTTGGAGACGGGGTGTACGAGGTGCTGCCGGTTTACGACGGCAAGATCTTCCGTTTCGAGCAGCACATGGCGCGGCTGCAACGCTCGCTGGGCGAGCTGCGCATCGACAACCCGCTGGCCAGTGCCGAGTGGCTGGCGATTGCCCGGCGACTGATCCAGTCGCAGATCGACGGCGGTGGCTCGGTCAACCAGCTGGTCTACATCCAGATCACGCGCGGCGTGGCGGTGCGCGACCACGTCATGCCCCGCGGGCTGACGCCCACCGTGTTCGTCATGGTCAGCGACATGAAGCTGCCCGCGCCCGCGCTGCGCGAGCAGGGCGTGGCCTGCGTCACCGCCGACGACTTCCGCTGGCAGAAAGCCCACATCAAGAGCACCAGCCTGCTGGGCGCGGTGTTCTCGCGCCAGATCAGCGCCGACGCCGGCGCAATGGAGACGGTGATGTTCCGAGACGGCCTGCTGAGCGAGGGCGCGGCCAGCAACGTCTGGGTGGTGAAGAACGGCCGACTCATGGGTCCGCCCAAAGACCACCTGGTGCTCGAAGGCATCCGGTTCAGCCTGCTGGAAGACATCTGCCGCGAACAGGGCATTCCTTATGAGCTGCGGCGCATCACCCGCGCCGAGGTGCTGGACGCCGACGAGCTGCTGCTGTCGTCCGCGACCAAGGAGGTGCTGCCCATCACCCAGCTCGACGGCCAGCCGGTGGGCCATGGCGAAGGCCGCGGCCGGCCCGGCCCGGTGTATGCACGCCTGTACGCCGGCTATCAGCAGGCGAAGGCCTCGCAATCGATCTGAGGACACCCCCGTGCTCACGCCACCCGACATCCCGCCCGAGCGCTCGCTGATCGAGTACCCCTGCCATTTCCCGATCAAGGTGATGGGGGCGCAGGTGGACGGCTTCCTGGCCGCCATGGTGCACATCGCGCGCTCGTTCGACTCGAGCTTTGACGAGGGCACCATCGAGCAGCGCCAAAGCAAGGCCGGCAACTACCTTGGCCTCACGCTTTCGGTCTACGTGACCAGCCGCGAACAGCTTGACGAGCTTTACCGCACGCTGACCACGCATCCGATGGTGAAAGTCGTTCTTTGACCCCCCCGCGTCGCTTCGCGCTACCCGCCTGGGCGAGTCGATGCCTGCGGCCTCGCGGAGTCGGCTCCACGGCATCTTTAGAACGGCGACCCTTCGTTGCTCGGCCGTCACGCGCTCGGCGAAGCCATTTCTCCGGCATCGCTGAGCGGAGATCGTGGCTCGAACACCCATGCTGACCTTGCGCGCCCTGGGCCTCGTGGACTACGTGCCCACCTACGACGCCATGCAGGCCTTCACCGCCGAGCGCGGTACTGACATGCCGGATGAACTCTGGATCTGTGAGCACCCTCCCGTGTTCACGCAGGGTCTGGCCGGGCGGGGAGGCCATTTGCTGGCGACGGGCGAGATCCCGGTCGTGCAGACGAATCGGGGCGGGCAGGTGACCTACCATGGACCTGGCCAGGTGGTGGCCTATCCGCTGATCGACTTGCAGCGCGCAGGCTATTACGTCAAGGAATACGTGTACCGCATCGAGGAAGCGGTGATCCGCACGCTCGCCCACGTCGGCGTCACGGGCCACCGCGTCGCCGGTGCACCAGGCATTTATGTGCGGCTCGACGATCCGGGCAGTCATGCCCTGCTGCCGCAGCGGCCGCAAAAAACACAAGCCGGGCACACCAGCCCGGAGCCCGACTTCACCGGGCTGGGCAAGATCGCCGCGCTGGGCATCAAGGTCAGTCGGCACTGCACGTACCACGGCGTGGCACTCAACGTGGCCATGGACCTTCAACCCTTTGAGCGCATCAACCCCTGCGGCTACCAGGGTTTGCAAACGGTGGACCTTTCTACAATTGGAGTGGTCGTGTCATTCGATGAAGCGGCCCAATTCCTGGGTCACCAGCTCTCGGCCACCCTTGCCCCCTGAACCCTTCGCGCCACGCTCGCCCACGCCATGCCCCGCACAGACACCTCCCCCGCACCGGTCGACAACACCGTCCGCGAAGCTCAGCCTGCCGATCGATACGACGCCACCGCGAAACAGAAGAGCCAGGCCAAGACGGCTCGCATCCCGATCAAGATCGTGCCGGCCGAAGTACTGAAAAAGCCCGACTGGATTCGTGTGAAGGCGGGCTCTCCCACCACGCGCTTCTATGAGATCAAAGACGTGTTGCGTGCCAACAAGCTGGTCACCGTGTGTGAAGAGGCCAGCTGCCCCAACATCGGCGAGTGCTTCGGCAAAGGCACAGCCACCTTCATGATCATGGGCGACAAGTGCACCCGCCGCTGCCCGTTTTGCGACGTCGGCCACGGCCGCCCCGATCCGCTGGACACCGAAGAGCCGCTCAACCTGGCCAAGACCATCGCCCAGCTGAAGCTGAAATACGTGGTGATCACCAGCGTGGACCGCGACGACCTGCGCGATGGCGGCGCCGGGCATTTTGTGGAGTGCATCCGCCAGGTTCGCGCGCTGTCGCCGGGCACACAGATCGAGGTGCTGGTGCCCGACTTCCGCGGCCGTGACGACCGCGCGCTGGAGATCCTGAAGGCCGCGCCTCCCGACGTGATGAACCACAACCTGGAGACCGCGCCGCGGCTGTACAAGGAGGCGCGTCCGGGCTCGGATTATGCGTTCAGCCTCAACCTGCTCAAGAAATTCAAGGCGCTGTTCCCCGACGTACCGACCAAGAGCGGCCTGATGGTGGGCCTGGGCGAAACCGACGAGGAAATCCTGCAAGTCATGCGCGACATGCGCGCGCACGACATCAACATGCTGACCATCGGCCAGTACCTCGCACCCAGCGGTCACCACCTGCCGGTACGCCGCTACGTGCACCCGGACACCTTCAAAATGTTTGAAGCCGAGGCCTACAAGATGGGTTTCACCCACGCCGCCGTGGGCGCCATGGTGCGCTCCAGCTACCACGCTGACGAGCAGGCCAGCGGCGTGCTCAGCGCAGGCGCGAAACCCTGAGCTGTCCGCTGCCGTTCAGTCTCGGTAGGGCCCGCACTTGAGTTCAGGGCTGGGAATCTCGTTGCAGTGATCAAAGGCCTCTGGCTTGAGCCCGCCGCCCACGGTATGAAACGGACCAAAGCATTCCTGACTCTCGCGATACAGGCGCCACCAGGTGGCGCAATCGGTTGACTCTGTCACCTGCTCGACGGGGCGCTTGACCACAGACGGTGCTGGCGCTTGGGGCGCAGCGGGCGTTGGCGCTGCCATCGCTGGCGGCTCGGGCAATTCGGGTGCGTGCGCCCTCTCGCGTGCCGCTCGCTCTGCGGCTTCGCGCTGCTGCTCAGGGGTCAGCTCATACTGGCGGGTATCGACGCGGGTAGCATTGTTTCGGTACTTCTCAGGCACCACGTCCGACCAATGGGTGCGGCCCTGGTCATCTACCCAGCGGTAGATGTCACCAGCCTGCACCCCCGCCAGGGTGCAAAGCAGCAGCGCCGCGAGACACATTCGATGAGCCGTGAACATCCACACCTCCTGAGTGAGCCAACGTCAACTGGGTGGCGAAACCGTGTCTTGCTGCCACGTGTTCCCATGTACATTCACGCCTGCGCCACAGGGTGCAGCTTCTCCCACGCCGTGATCGCCTCGGCCGCGTACATCAGGGCCGGCCCGCCGCCCATGTAGACGCACACCGCGAGCATTTCCTCCAGCTCGGCACGGGTGCACTGAAGGCGGTGCAGGGCCTTGATGTGAAAGCCGATGCAGCCTGAGCAGCGCTGCGTGACCCCGATCGCCAGCGCGATCAGTTCTTTTTGCTTGGCGCTGAGCACACCATCGGTGATCGCCGCTTTCGCCAGCGCGCCGAAGCCCGCCATAGCCTCGGGCTGGGCCTTGCGAAACGGGGCCAGACTGTCGTTGATGTCCTGCATCAAACCACTGTGATCAAACGTTGCCATTGCATCTTGTCCTGTATGACTAAAAACCGAAACACGCTCGCTGCCCGGGCTCCACGCGAGGCCACGCCGACATGAGCGCCAACCTGCTCGCCCTGGGCGCGATCGTGCTATGGGCCTCGCTCGCGGCGCTGGGCGTGGCTCTGACGCATGTGCCTCCCCTGCTGTTGACCGGGTTGGCTCTGCTGGTCGGCAGTTTGATCGCATTGCCGCTGTCGCGCTTTGATTTCCGTCAGTGGCGCGTGCCGCCGATGACGCTGGCGGTGGGGGTGTACGGTCTGTTCGGCTACCACTTCCTGCTCTTCATGGCGCTGCAGAATGCGCCGCCAGTGCAGGCCAACCTGGTGAACTACCTCTGGCCGCTGGGCATTGTGGTGATGGCGCCGCTGTTTCTGCCCGGCGTGTCGCTGACCTCGCGGCACGTCTTTGCCGCCCTGCTCGGCTTTGGCGGCGCGGCGCTGGCCATTGTCGGCGGCCGACCGATGGAGCCCGGCGCCTCGCTGTGGGCCTGGGGCTATCTGCCCGCGCTGGCTTCCGCCTTCATGTGGGCCAGCTACTCCTTGCTGACCAAACGCGTGCGTGCCTTTCCCACCGCCGCCATCGGCACGTTTGCGCTGGTCTCCGGCACCCTCGCCCTGCTGTGCCACGCCTGGCTGGAGCCGTCAGTCTCGTTGACGGCGAAAGACCTTGCGCTGATCGCGCTGCTGGGCATCGGGCCGCTGGGCGGCTCCTTCTTTTTGTGGGACGCCGCGCTCAAGCGCGGCGACGCCCGCCAGATCGGCGTGCTGAGCTTCCTCACGCCTCTGCTGTCCACGCTGGTGCTGCTGACGATGCAGCGCGAAGTGCCCAGCCTGTCGGTGGGCCTGGCCGCCACGATGATCGTGGGCGCGGCGGTGATCGCGACCCGCAAGCAGAGTTAAGAATCCGCACCACAGTGAGGCGCGGGCACGCCCTTGATCAGTCCGCCATCAAGGCCGCCGGGTCCTCGGCGGCCAGCACGCTTTGCGCCCAGGCGCCGAGCTTGCTCGTGTCGCAGCGCAGGATTTGCTGCTTGATCGCAAGGATTTGTGCCGGGTGCATGGAAAAGCTGCGCAGGCCCAAGCCGATGAGCAGGCGCGTCATGGCTACGTCGCCGGCCATTTCCCCACACACGCTCACACCTTTGCCTTGCGCGCGGCATTGCGCGATGGTGCTGGCCAAAAGATGCAGTACAGCGGGGTGCACCGGGTTGTAGAGGTGGGCCACGGCCTCGTCGGCGCGGTCGATCGCCAGCGTGTACTGGATCAGGTCGTTGGTGCCGATGGACAGAAAGTCGAAATGGCGCAAAAACATCGGGATGGTGAGCGCAGCCGCTGGGACCTCGATCATGGCGCCCAGGCGCACCGGACCATACTCGGTGCCACTGGCGCTCAGCTGCTCGCGCGCCCGATCGATCAGGGCGAGCGTCTGGCGAATTTCACTGGCGTGCGCCAGCATGGGGATCAGCAGGTGGATAGGGCCAAAAGCCGCGGCACGCAGGATGGCGCGCAGCTGCACCAGAAACATGGCCGGCTCCGAGAGGCTCCAGCGGATCGCGCGCAGGCCCAGCGAGGGGTTGAGGTGATCCTCACCCGAGCGCACCGCCGCGCGGTCCAGCGGCTTGTCGGCACCCACGTCGACCGTGCGGATGGTCACCGGCAGGCCCTGCATGCCCTCGACGGCGCGCCGGTAGGCCTGGAACTGTTCTTCTTCGTCGGGCAGCTTGCCGCTGCGCCCCATGAACAGAAACTCAGTACGAAACAGGCCTACGCCGACGGCGCCAGCGTTGAGCGCAGCGGCCGTGTCCTGAGGCTGCTCGATGTTGGCCAGCAGCTCGATGCGCTGGCCGTCCAGTGTCACGGCTGGCGTGTTCTTCAGCCGCGACAGGCGTTCTCGCTCCACCTCGCCCTGGCGCTGCTTGGCGCCGTATTCGGCCAGCAGCACCGGCGAAGGATCGATCACCACCACGCCCTGATCGCCGTCGATGATGACCCAGTCGTCCTGGTTGATGAGGTGGCTGGCCGTGCGCGCGCCAACCACCGCAGGGATGTCCATGCTGCGCGCCACGATGGCAGTGTGGCTGGTCTTGCCGCCGACGTCGGTCACGAAGCCAGCAAACACACTTTGCTTGAACTGCAGCATGTCGGCCGGCGAGAGGTCGTGTGCGATCAGGACCAGAGGGACATCGACCGTCGGGTCGAGCAGCGCTTCGCTCGCCCCCCTGGTCGGGTTGGCCCTGGGCTCGACCACCGGAGAGCCCGCGCCGCGCATCACCCGCAGCATGCGCTCCACCACCTGCTCCAGGTCGGCCTTGCGCTCGCGCAAGTAGGGGTCTTCCATCTCGTCGAACTGCCGCGCGATCACCTCCAGCTGCGTGGTGAGTGCCCACTCGGCGTTGTAGTGCCGGTCAACAATCCAGGTCTTGACGCCACTGCGCAGCTGCTCGTCCTGCAACAGCATGAGGTGCACGTCGAGCAGCGCGCTGAGCTCGGGGTGGGCATCGGCAGGATCGAGCTCGTGCAGGTTTTTTTGCACCTTGTGAACCTCCTCCACCACCGCCTTGCGCGCGTCGCGCAGCCGCATGATCTCGGCTTCGACCTGCTCCGGCTTGACGAAGTAGTGCGCCACGTCGATGCGGCTGGACGCCACGATCACCGCCCGCCCGATGGCAATGCCCCGGGACACAGCAAGACCGTGAACGGTAAAAGTCATGAGGCGATTTTCAAGGCGGTGGGGTGTGGAGGCACCGGGCCAGCCGACGGGTCGCTCCCAACGCAGGCCCAGTCCCCTTGGGGGGTAGCGACCCGTGCAGCGGCAGAGCTCGGAGGCGACACCTTACTCACCTTCACCAAACTTGTCATGGATCAACGCCAAGATGGCATCCATCGCCTGCTGTTCATCGGCGCCACTGGTCTCGATCTCGACCTCGCTGCCCAGGCCGGCGGCGAGCATCATCACCCCCATGATGCTTTTGGCATTGATGCGGCGCTCGCCGCGCGACATCCAGACCTCGCAGCTGTGGTTTCCTGCGATCTTGGTGAGCTTGGCCGAGGCGCGTGCATGAAGACCCAGCTTATTGCTGATGGTCACGGAGGTCTTGATCATGGAGGGCTCGTTTGGCCTGGTTCTGAGGAGCGGTGATCGCCACCTGGATCACGCCCTGGGTGCCACCGATCATGGCGCGCGAGACCAGGGCGTCGAGCGATTCATGCCGGTAGGACACGGTGCGCAACAGCATGGGCAGGTTGACCCCGGTGATGAGCTTGGCATTGCCATCGTTCACCAGCTTTTGCGCCACGTTGCACGGCGTGGCACCAAACACATCGGTGAGCACCAGGGTGTTGGGCAAACCAGCCTGGCGCAGGATGGCGCTGGCCTGGGCCAGCGTTTCTTCGGGCGGCATATTGGGCTGCACATCCAGCGCTGTCACCGCCGCCGCACTGTCAGGAAACACGTGCAGCACGCACTGCCGCAAAGCCGAGGCCAGCGGGGCATGGGCAATGATGAAGATGCCGTTCATGCTCGGAGTTTAGTCCTGCGCCCTGTGTGAAGGCTGACGGTAGCGCCGCAAAAAAGCTCCATAGGCCCACAAACAGCACAGACCAAACACCCCCACCGCGCCGCGGAAGCTCGCTTCGGTGTTCCAGCCCAGCAGCCCGAAGCCATCGACCGCGAGGCCGATCGCCCACTGCACGCAGAACACGCCCGCAAAAATCACCAGGTTGTAGGCCGACAGCGCGCGCCCGGCGGCCTGCGGCGGCAGTGCCTGCGCCACCGCTGGTTGCGACAGCGAGACAAAGGTGCTGCAGACGCAAAACAGCGCCCACATCCCCCAGCCCGCTTGCGGGCCCAGCCACACGATGCTCAGCAATACCAGCAGGCTGACTGGTAGCCCCCAGGCGATCAGCCGCTCGGGCATCAGGTCGCGGTGCACCAGGTGCGGGTTCAACAAGCCCCACAACCAGAAGGTGGTGAGCATGCACAGATTGATCGCGAAAAGGCCAAATGCCGACTGCTCTGCGCTGTAGCCCGCCACCCGTACCATCCACGGCCCCGCCCACAGCGTCTGCACCGCCACCATGCCGCCGTAGTTGATGAAACCGATCGGTGCCATCTGGCGAAAGAACGGGTGGCGCACGATCTGGCCATAGCCGATGGTGGGCGTCGCCGCATCCGCAGCGCTCGCGCTCGGCCAGCCAGGCACCAGCCGCCAGAGCACCACCATGGACAAGATCAGCAGCACCGCCAGCGACCAGAACAGGCCGCGCCAGCCCGTCAGCGGCAGCAGCCACTGCACCGGCAAGGTCGCGGCCACCATGCCCAGCGAGCCGGTCATTAGCATCCACGAGTTCACCCGGAGCAGCGTAGCGGGCGAGAGCCAGCGGCGAAACCCGGTGAGAGGCGCCATCAGGCAGGCGCTCACGCCCATGCCTGTGAGCACGCGGGCGGCCAGCAGGCCGGAAAAACTGGTGGCCAGCGCAAACGCCGCACAGCCCAGCACCGCCAACGTCAGAAAGCCCACGATGACGCGCCGCGGGCCGTAGCGGTCCAGCCAGTTGCCCAGCGGCAACTGGGTGGTTGCAAAGCCCAGGAAATAGCCACCCGCCAGCAGGCCCAGGTCGCTGGCGCTGAGGCTCAGCTCGGCGCTCAGCGTGGGCGCCAGAGTGGCGGTGACCGCCCGCACCAGGGCCGAGAGAAAGTACGCCAGCGCAAACGCAAGAAACACCCAGACCGCAGTGCGCGGGCTCAGCCAGTCGGGGTGGGGCGTGGCGCTGCCACCGGCGCTCATGGAGTCGGTAGCCTCAGGCCGCCGAAAAACGTGTCCAGTGCTTCGGCCGGCAGGCGTTCTCCGTAGACCGCGGCTTGAAACACCTGCTGGCCTTGGGCGAAATAGGCGGCGCGGGTCTGCACCGCATCACCGCTCGGGCCCCGCCCCTGGGCGCTCACCCCGAGCACCTGCGCCGCGCCCGAAACGTTCACCGGCCAGGCGGTGGAAGCCTCGTCGTCAGGCGGTGAGCTCACGCGAATCGCCATCAGGCTCGCGCTGCGCCACGCCAACGTGGCGGGCCGCAGTTGGTCGGCATGGCGCACTTCGGCCCAGGCCAGCGCGAAACGCAGGCCGCCAGCTTCGCAGCTGAGCAGATGCAGTTCGGTGGGGTTGCCGAGCAGCGGCACGCTGCGCTGCGCTGCATCGGGCTTGCAGGGCATGAGTGCCTGCAGCGGCGTGCCCTCGACACGCGTTTCGCGCCAATTGAAGGTGGGGCTGCAGGCGGTCAAGCCCAGCGCCATCAGCAACCAGGCAGCGCCGGCGCAGCGAAAAAAAACCGGCACAAAAGGCTCCAAGCGAAATCGAAATGAACTGGCGACAGGCGCCGGGCTGGGCGTCGCGCACAATCGCGGCATGAACGCTCTGGATGGTATCCGCATACTCGATTTGTCGCGCGTACTCGCCGGCCCTTGGTGCACCCAGACCTTGGCCGATCTGGGTGCCGAGGTGGTGAAGGTGGAGCGGCCGCTCGGACCTCAGCACCCGGGCGGGGACGACACCCGCGGCTGGGGCCCGCCGTTTTTGCGCGGGCGCGACGGCGCCGACACCGCTGAAGCCGCCTACTACCTGGGCGCCAACCGCAACAAGCGCTCCATGACCTGCGACATCGCCAAGCCCGAGGGGCAGGCGCTGATCCGCGAGCTGGCGCTCAAGGCAGACGTGTTCGTTGAGAACTACAAGGTCGGCGACATGGCGCGCTACGGCCTGGATTTCGCCAGCCTGCACGCCCTGAATCCCAAGCTGGTCTATTGCTCCATCACCGGTTTTGGCCAGACCGGTCCCTACAAGGACCGGGCGGGCTACGACTACGCCATCCAGGGCATGGGCGGTCTGATGAGCGTGACCGGCGAGCGAGACGACCTGCCAGGCGGCGGTCCGCAAAAGGTGGGGGTGGCCGTGGCCGACCTGTTCACCGGCCTGTACGCCACGGTGGCGATTCAGGCCGCGCTGCGCCACGCCGAGCGCACCGGCCTTGGCCAGCACATCGACATGGCGCTGCTCGACACCCAGGTGGCCATGCTGGCCAATCTCGGTGCCAACTACCTGGTGCGCGGCCGCGAAGAAGACAAGATCCCCGGCCGCGCCGGCAATGCCCATGTGAACATCGTGCCCTACCAGGTGTTCGAGGTCGCGCCCGACGCCAGCGGCCAGCCGCAACACATCATCCTCGCGGTGGGCAACGACAGCCAGTTCGCCAAGTTCTGCGAGGTGGCGGGCCGACCGGAGATCGCAGCCGACGAGCGTTTTGCGCGCAACCAGAACCGCGTGCGCCACCGCGCCACCCTGGTGCCGATGCTGGAAGCCATCTTCAAGACCCGCGGCAAGGCCGACTGGCTGGCCAGCCTGGAAGCCGCCAAGGTCCCGGGAGGCCCGATCAACAACCTCGCCGAGGTGTTCGCCGACCCCCACGTGAAGCAGCGCGGCATGGTGCAGCGCTGGCAACATCCACTGGCCGATGCGGTCGATCTGGTCGCCAGCCCGCTCAAACTCAGCGCCACGCCGGTGCGCAACGACCTGCCCCCGCCCCTGCTGGGCGAACACACCGCCGCCGTGCTGAGCGACTGGTTGGCCATGCCCGCCGAGCGCTTGTCCGAACTGCGCGAGCGGGGTATCGTCTGAACGAATTGCTGTCCTATTCCCACCCATGAACGCCGCCAAAGCCCCTGCCGCAGGCCACCTGCCCAGCCCGACTTCTTTGAGAGGTGCGGCGCAGGCCGCTGCGGCGCGCGGTGAACCGCTGGTGGTCATGACCACGCTGGTTGGTTGCCCGTACTGCGATCTGGTGCGCGACCATCACCTCCTGCCCATGCTGCGCGATGGTCTGGTGCACGCGGTGGAGCTCGACATCCGCGATCGCCGCAGCAACCTGCAGGGGTTTGCCGGCGAAAACACCACCCCGGCCGATCAGGTGGCCTTGTGGAAGGCCCGCTTTGCTCCCACGGTGCTGTTCTTTGGCCCGCAGGGGCAAGAGCTCGCCGAACGCCTGGTGGGCATGGCCGTGCCCGACTTCTACGGTGAATACCTTGAAGCCCGGCTCGTGCAGTCGCGTGCCAAGCTGAAGTAAGTGCCTCTGAAGCCAACGCAACCAGCGTTGGCGATCACTCACTTCAGAGCACCAAACACCTTTTTGAGGATGGCGCTGCCGGTACCCACCGGGTCCTGTCGGATCTTGCGCTCTTCTTCACCGATGATGGTGTAGAGGCCATCGAGCGACTTGCCTGTCACGTACTGCTGGATGTTGGCCTCTTCCTTTTTCACCAGTCCGAAGTTGGCGATTTTTCCAGCGACCCTGTTGTACTTGTCGGCCAGACCCACTTTTTCTGTGGCCTTGGTCACCACCGGCAAAAACTTTTCCCCCAGCGGCGCACGGGTCTTTTCGGCAAAAAACTGGGTCACCGAGTTGTCGCCGCCGCTGAGGATGTTCTTGGCGTCGGTCACCGACATGCTTTTGACCGCGCCCACCAGCAAGTCCTTGCCCATGGGCACCGCGGTTTCAGCCGCGCGGTTCATGCTGGTAATGAGTTCGTCGACCCGCTTGCCCTGACCGGTCAGCTTCAGCAGCTGGGAGGCATCTTCCAGAAAACCGGGCAGCGGGATGCGCACCTTGGGATTGCCCAGAAACCCATCGGGCCTGCCCA
The DNA here is from genome assembly GCF_011390835.1 of Hydrogenophaga sp. Classification (GTDB taxonomy): domain Bacteria; phylum Pseudomonadota; class Gammaproteobacteria; order Burkholderiales; family Burkholderiaceae_C; genus Hydrogenophaga. Next base: position 146,426 of record NZ_JAABRQ010000004.1, read on the forward strand.
GGAGCGCCACCGCAGCGAGCGCGCCCTTCTCCAGCGCGGTTTTGAGCCCTCTGCTGGCGTCCTGGTCGGTCAGGTCGGCGAGCGACAGGGCCAGCGCTTGCTGATGGGCGGCGAGAACCAGCAAGGCCACTGCGCTGGTCAGGGATTGATTAAACTGGCGTCGTTGCATGGTGAACTCCTGGGCAGTCGATGGGTCGGAAACCTTTGACCCGCATCGCCCACTGTAGGGCCGACCCCGAGAAAGCACAATGACACCCTCCGCCCCCCCCGCTTCGCCAGCCCGGCGTGTGCTCTTTTCCACGATGGCCGCACTGGGCGTCGCGTTCACGCTCACCCTGGCTGGCTGTGGCGCGCGGGAAGCGGCGCCGCAGTCCACGTTCGTGCTCATTGATGGCAGTAAGGCGACCACCGCCGACCTCAAGGGCAAAGTTACGCTGGTGAATTTCTGGGCAACGACCTGCGTGTCGTGCGTGAAGGAAATGCCGGCACTCGTGGCGACCTACAAGAAGTACCAACCCCAAGGCTTCGAAACCCTGGCAGTGGCGATGGAGTACGACCCGCCAGCCTGGGTGCTGAATTTTGCGCAGACGCGCCAGTTGCCGTTCAAGGTTGCGCTCGACAACACCGGCGAAATCGCCAAAGCCTGGGGCGACGTGAAGCTCACGCCCACCACCTACCTGGTGGACAAACAGGGGCGTATCGTCAAACGGTACGTGGGTGAGCCTGACATGGCGGCTCTGCACAAGTTGATCGAAGAGCTACTCGCCCAGGCCTGACAAGGCTCGGCGCCGGCCGCTGGGCCAAACGACTCAGGGCTGGCGGCTCAAACCGGACAGCCCTGTCGCTTGTTTCAGAGCCAGCGCGCGCTGCCCGGTGGCCATGACTCACTCTTTGCGGTAAGCGTCGTGGCAGGCCTTGCAGGTCTGGCCCACGGCGCCAAAAGCGGCCTTTACGTTATCCAGATTGCCCGTCTTGGCGGCGGCGGCGAGCTTGACCACCTCGGCCTGCATCTTGTCGGAACCTTCCTTGAACTTGGCCTGCTCGGTCCAGATTTCAGGCTTGGCGCGCGTGTCACCCTTGTCGGTGCCTTCGCCAAAGCCGGCCCAGGGCAGTTTGCTCATGGTTTCGACAATGGCGGCGTTCTCCGCCACCATCTTGGCGTCAAACGGCACGCGGCCGTTGGCCATGGCGCCGATGCGACCAAAGTGTGTGCCCATCACGGAAAACGCCGCCTTGCGGTACTTGACCGCGTCTTCCGGTTTCTGGAACTGGGCCAAGGCGGGAACCGAGACGGCGGTGAAGGCGGTGGCCAAAGCGAGTGATGCGATCAACTTCATGGGGACTCCTCAGAACGGTAGCGGGTTGGGACAGACTTGGAACGTTTCCAGCGACCTCGCAGCCGCTTGGAGATCAGTGTATCTTCGGTCGCGAGGTTCCGCTGGCCACGCCGCAGGCAAAGACTGATACATTTTTGTCCTGTTCACCGCCTGCGCACCCAAGCCATGCACATCGTCCGCGTCTGGGACCTGCCCACCCGTCTGTTTCACTGGACACTCGCCGCCTGCATCGTCGGCCTTGTCATTACCGGCAACATCGGTGGCAACTGGATGAACTGGCACCTGCGCTTGGGCTACGCGGTGCTGACGCTGCTTCTGTTCCGCCTGGTCTGGGGCTTAGTGGGCGGCCACTGGTCGCGCTTCGGCAGCTTTCTGTATGCGCCGGGCACGGTCTGGCGGTACCTGAAGGGCCGGGGTGACGCCGCCCATGGCGTGGGCCACAACCCATTGGGTGCTTTGTCGGTGTTTGCGTTGCTGGCGGTGATGCTGCTGCAGGTGGGCACCGGCCTGATCAGCGACGATGAGATTGCCTTCACGGGCCCGCTGGTGCGCTTCGTCTCCGGCGACACTATTTCGTCCGCCACCGCCTACCACAAGAACGTCGGCAAGTTCATCGTGATCGGGCTGGTGGTGCTGCACCTGCTGGCCATCCTGTTTTACAAGCTGGTGCGCAAGCAGAGCCTGGTGCGGCCCATGGTGGTCGGCGACAAGCAGCTGAGCGTGGCGGCGCCGAGCGCGCGCGACGGCACAGGCTCGCGTCTGCTGGCGCTGGTCGTGTTGGGAATCTGCGCCGGTGTGGTTCGCTGGGTGGTGAGCCTAGGCGCCTTTGCGGGCTATTAGGGTCCTGCGCCGCTGGCCATGAGCCACATTGCACCGCCCCAGATCCAGCTGCTTCGAGCGAGCGAGGCCGAAGCTCTGACGCTGGTGCGCAGCTTGTTTCTGGACTACCAGGCCAGCCTGACGGTTGATCTTTGCTTTCAGGGCTTTGCAGACGAGCTGGCCGAGCTGCCAGGGGACTACACCGAGCCGGGTGGTGACCTACTGCTCGCGCTGGTGGATGGTGCGCCGGCCGGTTGCGGCGCTTTCCGGGCTCTGCCGCACAGTGATCACCTCAACGCCTGCGAGATGAAGCGGCTTTTTGTGCGCCCGGCCTATCGAGGCATGGGCCTGGGGCGCCTAATGGTCGAACACCTCATGAGCGGCGCGCGCATGGCGGGCTACTCGACCATGCTGCTCGACACCTTGAGCGACATGGAAACGGCACGCGCCTTGTATCAGGAGGTGGGTTTCTCCGAGGTAGCGCCGTATTACCTCAATCCCATCCCGGGGGCGCACTACCTCAAGGCTCAACTCTGAACAGCGGTCCATCAGGACCGCAACAGGCGTGAAAAAGCCGCGGTGCCAACACACAGCGGCCTTGAGCTGGGGCCAAGCGCCCCGGCAGCCTTAGGCGGCTTTCTGGGCCTGCGCCAGGATGGTGGCGGCGTCGCTGACTTCGAACTTGCCGGGGCCTTCTATGTTCAGCGTCTTGACCACACCGTCCTGGACCAGCATCGAATAGCGGGCGCTGCGCAGGCCCATGCCTTTGCCATTCAGATCCAGGGTGAGGCCGGTGGCCTTGGCAAAGGCGGCGTCGCCGTCGGCCAGCATTCGTACCTTGTTGCCAGTTTTCTGGTCGCGCGCCCAGGCGCCCATGACAAATGCGTCGTTCACGCTGAGGCACCAGATCTCATCGACACCGGCCGCCTTGAAGGCCTCGGCATGCTCCACAAAGCCGGGAACATGCTTGGCCGAGCAGGTCGGGGTGAACGCGCCGGGTAGTGCGAAGATCACAACCGTCTTGCCAGCGGTGGCCTTGTGGGTATCAACCGGGTTGGGACCGATGCTGCAGCCATTGCCTTCTACCTCGCTGTACTCCATCAGTGTCGTGGCCGGAATCTTGTCGCCGATCTGGATCATGGGTTTTGCTCCTCGCGTGAATTGGCCCGCAGGCCTTGGATGGGCCCCGGCGTCACCGGGGAAGAAAAAACAAAAAAGCGACCGAATTGTCGGTCGCTTTCTGATGGCGCGCAGCAAACCACGCACATAGAACTCAGGCCAGTGCGGCCTTTGATGGCATCAGACCAGCGCGGCCTTTTGCACCAGGCGCGTAGCGACCCAGTTCTTGGTCTTGGACAGCGGACGGCTTTCGGTGATCTCGATCACGTCGCCCGTCTTGTATTCGCCCTTTTCGTCATGTGCGTGGTACTTGCTTGACTTGGCCACGATCTTGTCGTAGAGCTCGTGCTTGACACGGCGCTCGACCAACACGGTCACGGTTTTCGTGCGCTTGTCGCTGACGACCTTGCCGACCAGGGTGCGCTTGAGGGATGTTTTGGCTTCCGTCATGGGGTCGCTCCTTATTTGGCCGCAGACGCAGCGCGCTGCTTCTCGGCCAGGATGGTCTTGGCGCGGGCAATGGCGCGACGGGTGTCACCCAGCGTGGCGTTGTTGTTGAGTTGTTGCGTGGCTTTTTGCATGCGCAGGCCGAAATGGGCCTTCTGCAGCGCTTTCACCTCGGTTTCGAGACCAGCAACATCCTTCTGGCGCAATTCAGTTGTTTTCATTGTGTGTTCTCCTGAATCACTGACCCAGCATGCGCGTCACGAACGTGGTGCGCAGGGGAAGTTTGGCGGCGGCCAGGGTGAACGCCTCGCGAGCGAGCTGTTCAGGCACACCCACGATTTCGTACAGCACCTTGCCGGGCTGGATTTCAGCCACGTAGTACTCCACCGAGCCTTTGCCGTTGCCCATGCGGACCTCGGCAGGCTTCTGGGAAATTGGCTTGTCGGGGAACACGCGGATCCAGATACGACCGCCACGCTTGACGTGGCGGGAGATCGCACGGCGTGCGGCCTCGATCTGGCGTGCGGTCAGGCGACCGCGATCGGTGGACTTGAGACCGAAGTCGCCAAAGGCCACGGTAGCGCCACTGGTGGCGACCCCCGTGTTGCGGCCTTTTTGCTCCTTACGGTACTTGCGGCGTGCAGGTTGCAGCATGTTTATTCTCCTTTGCCGTCCGCAGGTGCCCCTGCGGGTGCGTCTTTGCGAACGCGCTTAACGGCGGGTTTGGGTTCGGTCGCTGCAGCGGTGGCTTCAGCAGGCTTGTCGCTGCCATCGGCCGGTGCGGCGTTGGCGCCAGGACGGCGTACAGCGGCGCGCGCTGGCGGGCCAGCGGGACGCTCACGGCGCGGACCGCGGGGACGGCGCTCTTCTTCTGGGCGCGGTGTCTCGGCGACGGGTGCATCGTTGCGGCCCAGCGTGTCGCCCTTGTAGACCCAGACCTTGACGCCGATAACGCCGTAGGTGGTCTTGGCTTCGGACGTGCCGTAGTCGATGTCAGCGCGCAAGGTGTGAAGCGGCACGCGACCTTCGCGGTACCACTCGCAACGAGCGATCTCGATACCGTTCAGACGGCCTGACGACATGATCTTGATGCCCTGGGCACCCAAGCGCATGGCGTTCTGCATGGCGCGCTTCATCGCACGGCGGAACATGATGCGCTTCTCGAGCTGCTGCGTGATGCTGTCGGCGATCAGCTTGGCATCGATTTCTGGCTTGCGCACTTCTTCGATGTTGACTGCGACCGGCACGCCCAGCTTGGTAGCCAATTCGCGCTTGAGGCGCTCGATGTCCTCACCCTTCTTGCCGATCACCACGCCCGGACGTGCCGAGTAGATGGTGATGCGTGCGTTCTTGGCGGGGCGCTCGATCACAACGCGCGATACGGCGGCGTTCTTCAGCTTGCCCTTGAGGTACTCACGCACCTTGATGTCTTCGGCGAGCATGCCCGCGAAATCGCGGTTGCTGGCGTACCAACGGCTGGCCCAGTTGCGCGAAATGGCAAGGCGGAACCCGGTGGGGTTGATTTTTTGTCCCATAGTCCTAGCCTTCTTCAGTTGCCAACCGTCACGTAGATGTGACAGGTGGGTTTGCTGATGCGGTTGCCACGCCCTTTGGCGCGGGCGGCGAAACGCTTCAGCGTGGTGCCTTGTTCGACGTAAATGGTCTTGACCTTCAGCTCGTCGATGTCGGCGCCGTCGTTGTGCTCGGCGTTGGCAATGGCCGACTCCAGGCATTTCTTGACGATACCGGCGGCTTTTTTCTGGGTAAACGCCAGGATGTTGAGTGCCTGGTCGACCTTCTTGCCGCGAATCAGGTCTGCCACAAGGCGGCCCTTGTCGACCGACAGGCGCACGCCACGGACGACAGCACGGGTTTCTGTACTCATGGTGGGTCCTTACTTCTTCGCTTTTTTGTCGGCCGGGTGGCCTTTGAACGTGCGCGTCAGCGAAAACTCGCCGAGCTTGTGTCCCACCATCTGATCGGTGATGTAGACAGGCACGTGCTGCTTGCCGTTGTGCACGGCGATCGTCAGTCCGATGAATTCGGGCAGGATCATGGAGCGGCGAGACCAGGTCTTGACCGGCTTCTTGTCCTTGTTGGCCTGCGCCTTCTCCACCTTGGCCATCAGGTGATGGTCAATGAAAGGGCCTTTTTTGAGTGAACGAGTCATGTTGTCAACCCTTTACTTCTTGCGACGCGAGACGATCATCGACTGCGTGCGGCGGTTGTTGCGGGTGCGGTAGCCTTTGGTCAGGTTGCCCCACGGATCCACCGGAGCGCGGCCTTCGCCGGTCTTGCCTTCACCACCACCGTGCGGGTGGTCGATCGGGTTCATCGCGGTACCGCGAACCGTTGGGCGAATACCCATGTGGCGCTTGACACCGGCCTTGCCGAGCTGGCGCAGGCTGTGTTCCTGGTTGGACACTTCGCCGATGGTGGCGCGGCAATCCACGTGCACCTTGCGCACTTCGCCAGAGCGCATGCGGACCTGGGCGTAAATGCCTTCGCGGGCCAGCAGCACAGCCGAGGCACCGGCGGAGCGAGCGATTTGTGCGCCTTTGCCGACCTGCAGCTCGATACAGTGGATGGTCGAACCAACCGGAATGTTGCGGATCGGCAGGGTATTGCCGACGCGAATCGGCGACTCCGAACCAGACAACAGGGTGGCACCCGCTTCAACGCCACGCGGGGCAATGATGTAGCGGCGCTCGCCGTCGGCGTAGCACAGCAGCGCGATGTGCGCCGTGCGGTTCGGGTCGTACTCGATGCGCTCGACTTTGGCCGGAATGTTGTCCTTGTTGCGAAGGAAGTCGACCACGCGGTAGTGATGCTTGTGACCACCGCCCTTGTGACGGGTGGTGATGTGGCCATTGTTGTTGCGGCCGGCTTTCTGGAACTGGGGCTCCAGCAGCGGTGCATAGCCCTCACCCTTGTGCAGGTGATCACGCGTGACCTTCACCATGCCGCGACGGCCTGGTGAAGTCGGTTTCATCTTGATGACTGCCATGATTACGCCTCCCCGCCAAAGTTCAGTTCTTGACCGGGCATCAGCGTCACGTACGCTTTGCGCACGTGGTCACGGCGACCCATGGTCTTGCCAAAGCGCTTGGCTTTGCCCTTCTGATTGAGCACAGACACGCCTTTGACCTGGACCTTGAACATCAGCTCAACAGCGGCCTTGATCTCCGGCTTGGACGCATCGCGCAGCACCTTGAACAGCACAGCGTTGCTCTGCTCGGCAGCCTGTGTGGCCTTCTCGGACACGATGGGTGCCACGAGGACCTGCATCAGGCGACCTTCGTCGTATTTTGTGACGCTCATGCGAACATCTCCTTCAACTGGTCGATGGCCGCCTTGGTGACGATCACCTTCTTGTAGTGCACCAGCGACAGCGGATCGGCGTAACGCGGCTCGACCACCAGCACATTGGGCAGGTTGCGCGAAGCCAGGTACAGGTTCTCGTCAACTTCCTCGGCGATCACCAGCACGGACTGCAGGTTCATGGCCTTGAACTTGTCAGCCAACTGCTTGGTCTTCGGCGAATCGACCTTGATCGAATCAACCACGGCCAAGCGGCCTTCACGCACCAGCTGCGAGAAGATCGACGCCATGCCGGCGCGGTACATCTTCTTGTTGATCTTCTGGGTGAAGTTTTCGTCCGGGCTGTTGGGGAAGGCGCGACCGCCTCCACGCCAGATGGGGGAAGACGTCATACCGGCGCGGGCGCGGCCCGTGCCTTTTTGCTTGAAGGGCTTCTTGGTCGAGTGCTTGACCATCTGACGGTCTTTTTGAGCACGCGTACCCTGGCGCGCATTGGCCTGGTAGGCCACCACCAGCTGGTGGATCAGCGCTTCGTTGTAGTCGCGACCAAACACGGTCTCGGGCACATCCACATTGGACGCTGCCTGGCCCTGGTCATTCAGGAGTTCAACTTGCATCAGTTTGCTCCCTGGGTGGCTGCATCGGCAGACTTGGCCTTGACGGCGGGACGCACGGTCAGGAAACCGCCGTTGGCGCCTGGCACCGCACCGCGGATCATCAGCAGCTGACGGGTTTCATCGATACGGAAGACGTCCAGGTTCTGGATGGTCTTGGTCTGATCGCCCATGTGGCCGGTCATTTTTTTGCCCGGAAACACGCGACCCGGATCCTGGGCCATGGAGATCGAGCCCGGCACGTTGTGCGAACGGCTGTTGCCGTGAGACGCGCGCTGGGACTTAAAGTTATGGCGCTTGATCGTGCCGGCGAAGCCTTTACCGATCGAGGTACCTTGCACATCCACCTTCTGGCCAGCTGCAAACACGGCAGTGGCAGCCACCATCGCACCGGGCTGGTACTGGGCAGCAACGTCAGAGGCGACGCGGAATTCTTGGATGATCTCACCCGCTTCAACACCGGCCTTGGCCAGGTGGCCCGCTTGGGGCTTGGTGACGCGGGAAGCGCGACGGGCACCGAAGGTGACCTGCAGCGCGTCATAGCCATCGTTGGCTTGAGTTTTGACTTGCGTCACACGGTTGTTGGACACGTCGACCACCGTGACAGGAACTGCGTCCCCATCTTCGGTGAACAAGCGCATCATGCCAACCTTGCGACCCAACAACCCGAGGGAGTTGCTAAGACTCATTGTTTTCTCCGTTCCCGACTTCAATTGGCCGGGGCTGATGGTGCAGCGCTTCTCCCTGGAAAGCCCAGGCTTGTTCGCTGCGTTTAGGGGTACGGTCACCGCTTTCGCGAGCCGCATCGGCATTGCCGAACCTTCTGACCGAAGCCAGAAAAGCCTGCCAGTATAACCAGCAGGCAGATTTTCTGCAAGCATCTCGCCTGAATGGGCGAGATACCCGGGCCACAGCGGTTTACTGCAGCTTGATTTCCACGTCCACGCCCGCGGGCAGGTCGAGCTTCATCAGGGCATCGACCGTCTTGTCGGTTGGATCCACGATGTCCATCAGGCGCTGGTGCGTGCGGATTTCGAGCTGGTCGCGGCTGGTCTTGTTGACGTGCGGCGAGCGCAGGATGTCAAAACGCTTCATGCGTGTCGGCAGGGGCACGGGTCCCTTGACGATCGCGCCGGTGCGCTTGGCGGTCTCGACGATCTCGGCAGCCGAGGTATCGATCAGTTTGTAGTCAAAGGCCTTGAGGCGGATGCGGATCTTTTGCTTGGAAGACATGTGGTTTCTCCTTAAGCAATGATCTTGGCCACGACGCCGGCGCCGACGGTGCGACCGCCCTCGCGGATGGCAAAGCGCAGGCCTTCTTCCAT
>NZ_JAABRQ010000050.1 GCF_011390835.1 Hydrogenophaga sp.
GGTGGTCTACGCACCCAACCCTTATGGGCCCAAGACCCTCAACTACTTCGCGAAAGAACCCAATCCCTCGGCGCCGACTGCCGACAACTGGCTCGGTACCGACGACCGCGGGCGTGACCTGCTGGCGCAGCTGATCTATGGTTTTCGCATCAGCGTGCTGTTCGCGCTGGCGCTCACGTTCATTGGCGTGCTGCTGGGAGTGATCGCTGGTGCCATCCAGGGCTTCTTTGGCGGCAAGACCGATCTGGCGTTTCAACGCTTCATCGAGGTCTGGGGGGCCATGCCAGAGCTGTACCTGCTGATCATCTTCTCGGCGGTCTTTGCGCCCAGCCTCGGTTTGCTGCTGGTGTTGCTGAGCCTGTTTGGCTGGATGGGCCTGTCGGACTATGTGCGCGCCGAGTTCCTGCGCAACCGCCAGCTGGACTACGTGCGCGCGGCCAGGGCCATGGGCTTGTCCAACGGGCAGATCATCTGGCGGCACGTGCTGCCCAACAGCCTGACGCCAGTGGTCACCTTTTTGCCGTTTCGCATGAGTGCGGCCATCCTCGCACTGACCTCGCTGGACTTTCTGGGTCTGGGCGTGCCGCCTGGCACGCCGTCGCTGGGCGAGTTGCTGAGCCAGGGCAAGAACAACATCGACGCCTGGTGGATCTCGATGTCCACCTTTGCGGTGCTGGTGATCACGCTGCTGCTGCTGACCTTCATGGGTGACGCCTTGCGCGATGCGCTGGATCCCAGAAAGCAGGACAAATAAGATGGCCCCCACGCTCCCCGCTGCGCGAGGTTCGCTGCCCCCCGAGGGGGCTGGCCCCGCCTTGGGGCGGCCCGGCGGCGAGGCCGTGGCCCCTACGCTCCCCGTTGTCCCCGCCCTTCTGTCCGTGCGCAACCTGCGCGTGGGCTTCGGGGGCCAGGACGTGGTGCATGGCATCGATTTCGACATCGCGCCCGGCGAACGGCTGGCGCTGGTAGGAGAGTCGGGTTCGGGCAAGTCGGTGTCGGCCCTGTCGCTGCTGCGCCTGGTGCAAAACGCGGAGGTCTCGGGTTCGGCCAAGCTGGAGGGGCGAGATTTGCTTCAGATGAGCGAGCGTGAGCTGCGCGGTGTGCGTGGCGACGAGGTTGCCATCATTTTTCAGGAGCCGATGACGGCGCTCAACCCGCTTGCCACGGTGGGCGCGCAAATTGGCGAGGTGTTGCAGCTCAAGAAGGGCCTGACGCCGCGCCAGGCCGAGGCCGCGGTGGTGGAGTTGCTGGCTTCCACCGGGATTCCCGAGCCGGCCAGGCGCGCTCAGGCCTACCCGCACCAGCTCAGCGGTGGCCAGCGCCAGCGCGCCATGATCGCCATGGCCCTGGCCAGCAGTCCCAAGCTGCTGCTGGCAGATGAGCCCACCACCGCGCTCGATGTCAGCCTGCGCGGGCAAATCCTGAACTTGCTGGGTGATCTGCAGCGCCAGCACGGCATGGCCTTGCTGCTGATCACCCACGACCTCAATCTGGTGCGCCGCTTTGCCAGCCGAGTGGCGGTGATGGAGCGCGGTCATCTGGTGGAGCAGGGTGGGGTGGAGGCGGTGTTTGCCGCGCCCCGACACGCCTACACCCGCATGCTGCTGGCCAGCCGGCCCGAGCGCGATGTGGTCGAGCCGGAGCCGGCGGCGGGCACAGACGCGCCAGTGCTGGAGGCGCAGGGCCTTCGGGTGAGTTACCCCGTGCCCCTGCCGGGCCTGCGCGGCTGGTTTCACAAAGGTGAGTTTGTGGCGGTGCAGGGGGCCGACTTGCGCATCGCTGCGGGGCACACCCTGGGCGTGATCGGTGAGTCCGGCTCGGGCAAGTCCACCCTTGCGCTGGCCGCGCTGGGCCTGCTGCCGCACCAGGGCCGCCTGCTGGTCACCGGCACCGACTGGCTGGTGGCAGCAAAAAGCGGCCAGTCGCGATCCTTGCGCCAGCGCATTCAGGTGGTGTTTCAGGACCCGTTTTCTTCTCTCTCCCCGCGCATGACGGTGGAGCAGATCGTGGGCGAGGGCCTGTTGGTGCACCAGCCCTTGCTGACGGCTGATGAGCGCCGCACGAAGGTGGTGAACGCGCTGGCGGATGTGGGCCTGGTGGACGACGCCCGGCACGGCAGCGACTGGCTGCAGCGTTATCCGCACGAATTTTCAGGTGGCCAGCGCCAGCGACTGGCCATCGCCCGGGCACTGATCGTCGAGCCGCTGCTGCTGGTGCTCGATGAGCCCACCAGCGCGCTCGACGTCACGGTGCAGAAGCAGGTGCTGGCCCTGCTGCAGCGCCTGCAGCGGGAGCGCGCCTTGAGCTATCTGTTCATCACCCACGATGTGGACGTGATCCGCGCCATGGCCCACGAGGTGCTGGTGATGAAAGACGGCGCCGTGGTCGAGCACGGTCCCGTGGAACGGGTGCTGATCGCACCGGAGCACCCATACACGCGCATGCTGGTACAGGCATCCGCCTGATGGCCGGCCCATGTTCGGTTGGGCGGGGAAATCCAGCGCCTTCGCGCTGGCACACTCGGGCCATCACCCCACTGTTTGACATTTGTCATGGGGACCTGACGGGCGCACCGCTATAACCCGGTCCGTACCCGGCATTTTTGCCTGACTGCCCATGAACGCCCACCCCACCACGCCCACTCCGCACGCTGTGCCCGTGACGCTCACCTCGCCCGCGCGCTGGCTGGCGCTGGGCTGGGCTGATCTGCGCCGCAATCCGGTCCCTGGCCTGCTGCACGGTCTGTTGCTGGCCTGTTTCGGCTGGCTCCTGGTCTGGGCTGCTCGAGACAAGTTCTGGTTGCTGGCCGGTGCTTTTTCCGGTTTTCTGATCGTCGCGCCCATTTTGGCCACTGGTCTGTACCACGTCAGCCGCACGTGCAGCAGCGGCGCCTGCGTGGGCATGGGCGAGGTGGTGTCGCTCTGGCGCTCGGGCGACCGGCGGTTGGTGGCGTTTGGCCTGCTGCTCGGCTTGGCTGGCACGGGCTGGGTTCTGACGTCGGCCGGGCTGATCACGTTGTGGTCGCCAGCGCCGATCCTGAAGCCTGCTGATTTCCTGCGCCATGTGGTGCTGGTCCGGGAGCTGGGCCTGTTTGAGGTCTGGTTGTTGCTGGGGGCCTTGCTGGCGGCGCCGGTATTCGCCTCCACCGTGGTGGCGCTGCCCATGCTGGTGGACACGGCGGCGCCGGTCTTCACCGCTGTCGGGGCCAGCTGGCGAGCGGTGGCCAACCATCCCGGCCCCATGGTGGTCTGGGCGGTGGTGATTGCCGTGCTGGTGGGCGTGGCCATGCTCACCGCGCTGATTGGCCTGATTGTGATCCTGCCGCTGGTCGCCCATGCCAGCTGGCACGCCTACTGCGATCTGACCCAGCGAGACTCCCACGGGCTGATCCAGGGCTTCGGGCAACCCTGAACGGTTCATCTCCCACAGCCATGGAAGCCACCCTGTTCGGTTACACCGAAGCCCAGATCGCCCAGTTCGGCCTGACCTTTGGCGTTGGCGCCTTCATTCTGTACATGCTGTTCATCGTGTTCAACCTGGCGCGCGAGTCCAAGGCGGGCAAGTTCGGCACCTTCATCCTGTTTCTGGTGCTGTCCTTTGGCATGCTGGGATTTCTGGCCAAGAACATCATTCAGTGGGTGCTGGAGCTGTGATGCCTGAGCCAGCAAATGACGGTGCGCCGGATTGCAAAGGCGTCAATTAGCGGGCTATAATGCTGGCTTCACGACCAATTGGGCGGGTTACTACCGGCCCATTTTTTTTGGCCGAACGTTTTTCAACCCGAGCGATTCATTTCACGCCATCAGGACCACAGAACACAAGCGAATGACCTGGCAGCAAACCGTCGAGCAAACCGTCACCGGCATGGGCTTTGATCTGGTGGACCTGGATCGGTCCGCCGGTGGTTTGTTGCGGGTCACGATCGACTGGCCCTGGCAACCACCAGCGACCGATCAAGCGGTGGTGGAGCGGTTCGTGACGGTGGAGGACTGCGAAAAGATCACCCGCCAGCTGCAATACCTGCTGGAGGTGGAGGGGCTGGAGTACCGGCGGCTGGAGGTGGGCTCACCGGGCATTGACCGGCCGCTGCGTCGTGAACAGGATTACATGCGCTTTGAGGGGCAGATGGTGGACATCACGCTCAAGGCGCCGATCGGCGTGACCGGCACCGAGGTGTCGGCCAACCGCAAGAAGTTTCGCGGCACGCTGGAGCGCGCCGAGGACGGCGTCGATTGGCGGATCGTCTGGAGCGACGCGCCTGAGCCCAAGCCGGGCCAGCGCGTCAGCAAAAAGCGTCCGCCGGTGCCGTTGCAGGCGATGAATTTTTCGCTGGACGACGTGCAGCAGGCGCGATTGGCGCCGATCGTGAATTTCAAGGGCCGCCAAGCCACTGGCGAGGGGCCGAACGGATGATGACCCAACGGCGCATTCGAGAACAGCTTTGTTTTGATTTCCAAGAAGACATCCGGAAAGGTGGGCGAGTGAAATGAACCGCGAAATGTTGATGCTGATTGATGCCATCTCCCGCGAGAAAAACGTCGAGCGCGACGTGGTGCTCGGTGCGGTGGAGCTGGCACTGGCCTCGGCCACCAAAAAACTCTACAAGGGCGAGGTGGACATCCGCGTGGCGGTTGACCCCGACACCGGTGCCTACGAAACCTTCCGCCGCTGGCTGGTCGTGCCCGATGAGGCAGGCCTGCAGAACCCGGATGCCGAGGAGCTGCTGACCGATGCGCGCGATGAGCTCGCCGACATCGAAGAAGGCGACTTCATCGAAAAGCCGGTCGATAGCGTGCCCATTGGCCGCATTGGCGCCATGGCCGCCAAGCAGGTGATCCTGCAGAAGATCCGCGATGCCGAGCGCGAAATGCTGCTCAACGATTTCATGTCGCGCGGCGACAAGATCTTCGTTGGCACAGTCAAGCGCCTGGACAAGGGCGATCTCATCGTCGAGAGCGGGCGCGTCGAAGGTCGTCTGCGCCGTGGCGAGATGATCCCGAAGGAAAACTTCCGCACCGGCGACCGCGTGCGCGCCATGATCATGGAAGTGGACCTGACGCTGCGGGGTGCGCCCATCCTGCTGTCGCGCTCGGCCCCCGAGTTCATGATCGAGCTGTTCCGCCAGGAAGTGCCCGAGATCGAGCAGGGCCTGCTGGACATCAAGGCCTGCGCCCGCGATGCTGGCTCGCGCGCCAAGATCGCCGTGCAGTCGCACGACAAGCGCATCGACCCCATTGGCACCTGCGTCGGTGTGCGCGGCTCTCGCGTGACCGGCGTGACCAACGAGCTGGCGGGCGAGCGGGTGGACATCGTGCTCTGGAGCGACGATCCGGCCCAGTTCGTGATCGGCGCGCTGGCGCCAGCCAATGTGGTGTCGATCGTGGTGGACGAAGAGCGTCACGCCATGGATGTGGTGGTTGACGAGGAAAACCTCGCGATCGCCATCGGCCGAGGCGGGCAGAACGTGCGCCTGGCGTCCGAGCTCACCGGCTGGCGCATCAACATCATGACGGCCGACGAGTCTGCACAAAAGCAGGCCGAAGAGGCCGAAGGCATCCGTGCGGTATTCATGGCCAAACTCGACGTCGACCAGGAGATCGCCGATATCCTGATCGAAGAAGGTTTCACCAGCCTGGAAGAAGTGGCCTATGTGCCACTGCAGGAAATGCAGGAAATCGAGTCGTTCGATGAAGACACGATCAACGAGCTGCGCACGCGCGCCAAGGATGCGCTGCTGACGATGGAAATCGCCCGTGAAGAGAGCGTGGAAGAGGTATCCCAGGAGTTGCGCGACCTCGAAGGCGTGACGCCCGAGCTGGTGGCCAAGCTGGCCGATGCCGGCGTGCACACGCGCGATGATCTGGCCGATCTCGCCACCGACGAATTGACCGACATCACCGGACAGACGGACGAAGACGCCGTGAAACTGATCATGCTGGCCCGCGCTCACTGGTTCACCGGTGACGAAGCGCAACCCACCACCTGAACAGCGGAGGCCCCAGCGGAGAAAAGACCCTATGACAAGTACCACCGTCGCCGAATTGGCTGCAGAGCTGAACAAGCCAACTTCCCTGTTGCTGGAGCAACTGACCGCTGCTGGCGTGCCCAAGACCGTCGGCACCGACCCGGTCTCGGAGTCTGACAAGCAGAAGCTGCTCGGCCACCTCAAGGCCAGCCATGGAACGGCCGGCGGCGAGCGCAAGAAAATCACGCTCGTCAAGAAGTCCACCAGCGAGATCAAGCAGGCGGATGCGACGGGCCGCGCCCGCACCATCCAGGTTGAAGTGCGCAAGAAGCGCACATTCATCAAGCGCGATGACGAGCCCGTGGCCGTGCCCGAAGCTCCGCCGGAGGTGCTGCCGGTGGTCGACACCGAGGAACTGGCTCGCCGCGAAGAAGATGCACGCCGCCAGGCCGAACTGCTGCGCCGCCAGGAAGAAGAGTTTGTCGCCAAGCGCGCTGCGCGTGAAGCCGAAGAGGCCCGCCAGGCCCAGGCCGAGCAGGCCGCGGAGCAAGCCGCTCAGGACAAGGCGACTGCAGATGCGGATGCCGCCAACGCAGCAGCGGCTGCCGTCGAGGCCGACAGCGAGCCGATGTCGCTGGCCGAGAAACACGCCAAGGCCAAAGAAGAGAGCCTGGAGCGTGAATCGAATGCTTTGGCCAGCGCTGAGAAGAAGGCCGAGGCGAAAAAGGCGGACGATCTGCGCGCCAACGATTTGCAGGACCGCCGCAAGAAGGCCGAAAAGGAAGCCGCCAACATCCGCGCCATGATGGCCGCGCCCGCCAAGACCCTGGTGGCCAAGAAACCCGAGCCAGATGCCAAGGCTGGCATCAAGGGCACACTGCACAAGCCGGCGGGCACGCCGGGTGCCAGGCCTGCCGTCGGCACGGTGGCTGGCAAGAAAGAGATCAAGTCCGAGAACCTGTCGTCGACCTGGAAAGACGACGCGG
>NZ_JAABRQ010000051.1 GCF_011390835.1 Hydrogenophaga sp.
GCGCTTTAGCAAGCGCCGTTCGCTAGACCCCACCCTGACTCGCGCCCAGGCTGGGGAATGCGCTCACATCTGTTCAAAGCCGGGGCTGGCAAAGCCGTCAGGAGCCACCAACACCAGCTTGTCCACACGCTGTGGCTGGGCTGCTGCAAACGACCAGGCAATCCGACCACCCATGGAGTTACCGATGAGCGTTGCGCGTTGTACGCCCAGCTGCGTCATGAGTTCGCCGAGCAGTTGCAGGCTGCGTACATCGCTGTAGTCGCCTGTCGGGTCGGGCTCGCTGAGACCGGAGCCCGGCGCGTCGTAGCGGATCACACGGTAGTTCCCTTTCAGCGCCTGTGCCCAGACCTCCCAGGTGTGCAGGCTGGCGCCGAAACCATGCAGGAAGACGATGGCAGGTGCATCCTTGGGACCGTCGTCGCGAACATGCATGCGCACGCCGCTCACGAGGATCAGGTCCTGTGGCGAACGCAGATAGCGTTCGGCGAGGTAGCCCATGCTGCGGTCTGGGTCCAGAGCCACCCTGCCGTCAACACCAGCAGCAGACCGAGGAGGGCAAGCCATCGTGATTTCAAGGTGCGTTCTCCTCAATGCGATCGTCGGCAGGAGCGCATGATGAATTCTGCTGAGAGCGTGTTCGACTCGCTTACGCTGGGATAATCGCTCAATGTCTGCTCCCGCCTTGCCCCTGTCGCCCTGGCGCCTTTCCGTTGCGCCGATGATGGACTGGACGGATCGCCATTGCCGCTACCTGCACCGGCTTCTGACGAAGCACACGCTGCTCTACACGGAGATGGTAACCACGGGTGCGCTGATGCACGGCAGCGTGCAGCGGCACCTGCGCTTCAGCGCTGAGGAGCATCCAGTGGCGCTGCAGCTGGGGGGCAGCGAGCCTGATGAGTTGGCTCGGGCTGCACGCCTGGGCGAGCAGTGGGGTTACGACGAGATCAACCTGAACTGTGGCTGCCCCAGCGACCGGGTGCAGCGCGGTGCGTTCGGCGCCTGCCTCATGGCCGAGCCGAAGACGGTGGCCGATGGCGTGAAGGCGATGCGCGATGCGGTGGCCATTCCGGTCACGGTGAAGCACCGTATTGGTATCGACAAGACCGAAAGCTACGACTTCGTGCGCGATTTCGTGGGCACGGTGGCCGAGGCCGGTTGTGAGGTGTTCATCGTGCATGCGCGCAACGCCTGGCTGCAGGGCCTGAGTCCGAAAGAAAACCGCGAGGTGCCACCGCTTCGGTACGAACTCGTGCACCGGCTCAAGCGCGACTTCCCGCACCTCACCATTGCCCTCAACGGCGGCATCACCAGCGATGAGCAGATCGCCGAGCACCTGCAAATGGTTGACGGGGTGATGCTCGGTCGCGAGGCCTACCACCACCCCTGGTTGCTGACCGGCTGGGATGAACGCTTTTTCGGTGCGTCTGCCCATGCGCTCAGTCGCGATGAGGTGGAAGACCAGATGGTTCGCTACATGGAGCGAGCATTCGCGGAGGACGGCTGCCCTTGGTACGCCATTGCCCGTCACATGCTCGGCCTGCGCCACGGGCTTCGGGGCGCGCGCAAGTGGCGCCAGGTCTGGAGCGACCACCGCTTGAAGCCCTTGCCGCCGCGGGAGGTCTGGGCCATGGCACAGGTGCATGTGGTGAACGAGCCCGAAGCGGCAGAGGCATGACCGACGCCGGCGCTGCCGCAGGTGCTCGCACCGCAGCGCTGCCAC
Source organism: Hydrogenophaga sp. (assembly GCF_011390835.1). Classification (GTDB taxonomy): domain Bacteria; phylum Pseudomonadota; class Gammaproteobacteria; order Burkholderiales; family Burkholderiaceae_C; genus Hydrogenophaga. The sequence continues at coordinate 1,724 of NZ_JAABRQ010000051.1, forward strand.
TGGCCGTGGCCGCCGATCTGATCCATTTGGAGACGGTTGCGGGCCGGGTAGCCGTGTACCACGCCAGCCCCCAGCATCCGGTGGCCGGCCTGCCGCCGCTGCTGCTGGTGCACAGCGTCAACGCAGCCGCTTCGGTGGCTGAGGTGGCGCCGCTGTTTGAGTTTGAACGGCAGCGTCGCACCGTGATCGCCATCGATTTGCCAGGCTATGGCCATTCCGATCGCAGCGATCGGCTGTACACGCCGCGCCTCATGACAGACGCGGTGCTCGCGGCCGCTGAATGGCTGGCCGAACACGCTGGGTCAGAGCAGGTGGATGCTCTGGGTCTATCGCTGTCGGCAGAGTTTGTGGTGCGCGCGCAGCGGGAGCGACCCGAGCGCTTTCGCCGCCTGGCGCTCGTCAGTCCCACCGGCTTCTCGCGCGCCAAGCGCCGCCACGGACCACCCGGCTCAACCTTGATGGTGCCCTGGCTGTTGCGACTGTTGCAGCGACCCGGCTGGGGGGAGCGCATTTTTCGCAACCTCACGCGTCCCGGCGTGATCCGCTATTTCCTCAAGCGCACCTTTGGAGCACCCAGCGTGGACGAAGCGCTCTGGGCCTATGCGGTGGCCACCACCCGCCAGCCCGGTGCGCGGCACGCGCCGCTGCACTTTGTCTCGGCCGCGCTGTTCAGTGGTGACATCAACACGCTTTTTGAGGCGGTGGATTGCCCGGTCTGGGTCAGCATGGCCTCGCGTGGCGATTTCACCGACTACCAAGGCCGAACCACCTTGGCCGATCACGCCAACTGGCAGTTCCACCTGGTTGAAGGCGGCGCCTTGCCTTACTTCGAAGACCTGTCCGCTTTCATGGCCCGGCTCGACTCGTTCTGGCTGGCCGACGCCTGAGTCCTGCCCGGGCGCATTGGCTCGGCCTCACTTGCCAGACTTGGCTTTCAGTTTGGTGATGCCGATGAAATCCATGATGAGCTTCTCGTAGATCGGCTCTGAGGTGCCCTTCTGCATCTTGCGCATGAAGTACTTCTCGAACGCGACCTTGGCTAGGTGCACCCACTTGCCCTCGCTGAACCAACTCACGTTGCGCGGAGGAATCTGGGGCAGGGCGACGAAGGCGGCACCGGTGTCGCCGAAGTCGGCGAGGCACACCGTGTTCCAGGTCGCCTTGTGGGAGGGTTGTTGGCCGTCCATCAGCTCACGGATGTTGTGCGCGGTGGCGGTGACCATGGACTCGATCATGTAACCAGTCTTCGGCGTGCCGCACGGGATGGGCGTGGTCTCGACCGGCGGAATGGCGATGCACACGCCCACGCTGAAGATGTTGGTGAATTGCTTGTTGCGCTGGTGCTCGTCGACGGTGATGAAGCCGCGCGGGTTGGTCAACCCCTCGATGCCAAACACCGCGTCTACACCCTTGAAGGCCGGCAGCATCATGCTGTGCTTGAACGGCAGCACGTGTTCCTTGATCGGCTGGCCTTGGTCGTTATGCTCGGTGACGAACATCTGGCCCGCTTCGATCTTGGTGGTCTTGGCATTGCAGATCCACTTGATGTGGCGCTGGCGCATGGCCGCTTCCAGCATGCCCTTGGAGTCGCCCACGCCGCCCAGGCCCAGGTGGCCGATGTAGGGCTCAGGTGTCACGTAGGTCATGGGTACGCGGTCGCGGATCTTGCGCTTGCGCAGGTCGGTGTCCATGATCATGGCGAACTCGTAGGCTGGGCCGAAACACGATGCGCCTTGCACCGCGCCCACCACGATTGGTCCAGGGTCCTGCACGAAGCGCGACCAGGCCTGTTCGGTGGTTTCGGCATGGCTCACGTGGCAAATCGACTGGGTATGGCCGCCATGGGGACCCAGGCCTTCGACCTCGTCGAACGCCAGCTTGGGGCCGGTGGCGATCACCAAGTAGTCGTAGTCAACACGCGTGCCATCGGCCAGTTCGACCTGGTTGGCTTCTGGATGCACGCGTTTGGCAGCCTGGATGATGGCTTTGATACCTTTGTTGCCCAGCGCCTTGGTGATGTCGACCTCGATGTCACCGCGCTTGCGCCAGTTCACCGCCACCCAGGGGTTGGACGGCACGAAGTGGAATTTGGGCGATTCGCTGATCACCGTGACGGTATCTCCCGCGCGTGCCAGCGCCTTCATCTCATACGCCATGGGCATGCCGCCGAGGCCCGCGCCCAGAATCACGATGTGTGCCATGCCTTATCTCCTGTGGTGGTTTGCCAGCCATCATGAGACGCGCCAGCCCCGGGCGTTTTGACATTTGTCAATTGTTGGTGAATACCCGGGGGTGTACCTGGATGAGCAGGCGATGGCGAGCGCGAGCTGCCGACAGGCGCCGCGATTCAGAGCTCGATGTTGCTCAGGTCGATGCTGCCGTCGCGTATCGGCTGACCCCAGGAATAGGCCCGGGCGTTGGACTTGTTGAAGGTGAACACGGCGTCGGTCTGGCCTTCTTCGGTGCCCGACAAGCCAGCCAACAACGCCTCGAATGCGCCAAACGAATGGTGAAGGCCGGCGCGAGCAGGGTTTCCAGGTGGCCGCTTTGCATCAACAGTTCACTGCCGTCGCTGCCGCTCAGGCAGATCCAGAGGTCTGCTGGCAGCCTGATGCGCGCACCGGAGATGCCGGCGAACGACTTGAGACCAGCGACATCTGCACACAGGACCCGGACCAGAAGAGCGCCCATGCCCACCACCACCTGCAGCTGGCACGTCGCCATCCGATTCCTGACCGATACGTCAGGTCGCCGCTTCCAGCCCGTTCTGAAAATGCTGGTGCATGCGCTCACGGGTCAGCGCCGCGTCGCGCGATAGCAGCGCCTCCATCACCGCGCGGTGCTCGGCCAGCGATTCGCTGATGCGCCCGGTCTTGAGCAGCGAGTTGTGGCGGTTGAGTTTCATCACCTTGCGCAGGTCGCTCACCATTTGCTGGCGCCAGCGGTTATCGGCAATCTCCAGCAGCCGTATGTGGAATCGCTCGTTGATGGCAAAGAAGCGCTCCCGGTCTTTCACCGCCGCTTCCAGCTCGGCGTGCAGCGCCTGCAGCTCGCTGCGCTGGGCGTCGGTGGCGCGCTCGGCCACCACGCTGGCGCCGTCGGATTCCAGCAAGGCCAGCAGGTGGTACACGTCGGCCAGGTCTTTGTCGGACACCTCGGTCACGTAGGCACCGCGGCGCACCTTCATGGTCACCAGGCCCTCGGCGGCCAGCACCTTGAGCGCTTCTCTCAGGGGTGTGCGGCTGATCCCGTATTCCTCGGCGAGTTTGAGTTCGTCGATCCAGCTGCCGGGTTCGAGCTCGCGGCTGAAGATGCGCTGGCGCAGCAGCTCGGCCACTTCTTCATACAGGGCGCGCGGGGCAAGCGAGAGGGCGGACATGGAGCTGGGCAGGTGTCTAAACAGGGCGAAAGGCCGGCGACCATTGTAAGTCGGCTGGAATATTTTGCATCAATAATTATGAATGATATAAAATTGCACGCGTGTTTTGGCGCACCATGTGCGTTGTTCGCCCGCCTGCAATCACCCTTTCACCACGCTTCAACGGCCGAGTCACCATGTCTTCCCAACCGCCCCGCACCCCCTCCGAATTCACTGTCGCCAGCCTGGAAGACTGGGCGCGAGCGGCCGCCAAGTCAGCGCCCGGCGGCGATGTGGACGCGCTCAACTGGATCACGCCCGACGGCATCGCGGTCAAGCCGCTGTACACGGCGGCGGACACGGCCCACTTGGCTCACGCCAACACGCTGCCGGGCTTCGAACCCTTCATCCGCGGCCCGCAGGCCACGATGTACGCCGTTCGCCCCTGGACCATCCGCCAGTACGCCGGCTTCTCCACCGCCGAAGAGTCCAATGCCTTCTACCGCAAAGCGCTGGCCGCTGGCGGGCAGGGTGTGTCGGTTGCCTTTGACTTGGCCACCCACCGGGGATACGACAGCGACCACCCGCGCGTGACCGGCGACGTGGGCAAGGCCGGTGTGGCGATCGATTCGGTCGAGGACATGAAGATCCTGTTCGACCAGATCCCGCTCGACAAGGTGAGCGTGTCGATGACCATGAACGGCGCGGTGCTGCCGGTGCTGGCCGGCTACGTGGTGGCGGCAGAAGAGCAGGGCGTGTCGCAAGACAAGCTGAGCGGAACGATTCAGAACGACATTCTGAAAGAGTTCATGGTGCGCAACACCTACATCTACCCGCCCGAGCCGTCGATGAAGATCATCGGCGACATCATCGAGTACACGGCGAAGCACATGCCGAAGTTCAACTCGATCAGCATCAGCGGTTATCACATGCAGGAGGCGGGTGCCAACCAGGCGCTGGAGCTCGCCTTCACCCTGGCCGACGGCAAGGAGTACGTGAAGACTGCGATCGCCAAGGGCATGGACGTGGACGACTTTGCCGGGCGCCTGAGCTTCTTCTGGGCCATCGGCATGAATTTCTACCTGGAGATCGCCAAGATGCGCGCGGCCCGTCTCCTTTGGACGCGCATCATGAAAGGCTTCAATGCCAAGAAGCCCAAGAGCCTGATGCTGCGCACCC
>NZ_JAABRQ010000052.1 GCF_011390835.1 Hydrogenophaga sp.
CGGGGACAGTGCATGGTAGGCAGTTTGACTGGGGCGGTCTCCTCCCAAAGTGTAACGGAGGAGTTCGAAGGTACGCTAGGTACGGTCGGACATCGTGCTAATAGTGCAATGGCATAAGCGTGCTTAACTGCGAGACTGACAAGTCGAGCAGATGCGAAAGCAGGACATAGTGATCCGGTGGTTCTGTATGGAAGGGCCATCGCTCAACGGATAAAAGGTACTCTGGGGATAACAGGCTGATACCGCCCAAGAGTTCATATCGACGGCGGTGTTTGGCACCTCGATGTCGGCTCATCTCATCCTGGGGCTGTAGCCGGTCCCAAGGGTATGGCTGTTCGCCATTTAAAGAGGTACGTGAGCTGGGTTTAAAACGTCGTGAGACAGTTTGGTCCCTATCTTCCGTGGGCGCTGCAGATTTGAGGAAGCCTGCTCCTAGTACGAGAGGACCGGAGTGGACGCACCTCTGGTGTACCGGTTGTCACGCCAGTGGCATTGCCGGGTAGCTAAGTGCGGAAGAGATAACCGCTGAAAGCATCTAAGCGGGAAACTCGTTCCAAGATGAGATCTGCCGGGGCCTTGAGCCCCCTAAAGAGTCGTTCAAGACCAGGACGTTGATAGGTCAGGTGTGGAAGCGCAGTAATGCGTTAAGCTAACTGATACTAATTGCTCGTGAGGCTTGACCCTATAACTTTGATGAGCAGTCATCAGGTTCAAATGTCAGTTATGCCAGATGACAGTCGAATATGAACTGTCCAATCGTTGGCCGCAATCAAAGAAGCTGATTCGAAACTCTATGAATTCGTTTGAACAGACCAGTCTGTTTGAACAACCCTTTATGTCTGACGACCATAGCAAGGTGGTACCACTCCTTCCCATCCCGAACAGGACCGTGAAACGCTTTTGCGCCGATGATAGTGCGGGTTCCCGTGTGAAAGTAGGTCATCGTCAGACTATTACAGCCTCCAAAGCCCCGTTTGCTCACTGCAAACGGGGCTTTGGTTTTTGTGGCCGAGATGTATTGACGCGCGCAAGAGTCACATCTGTCGTTGAGCCCTCCAATGAACTGATAGGTCGCTCAGACGTTCAGCACGAGATCTCCTTTCAGCGCCAACGCTTTGCTTGTCGCCAATTCAGACAAGAGTTCGTCCAACCACTTCGATTGATCGTCTTGCGCCGCTGGCATGTGCCGGGCCAGATAGGGCGTGTGTTGTGCCCAGGCGAGCAATGCACTGCGATCGATGTGCTGCCACTCCAACAAGCGGAACTTGATCAGCACCTTCAAGGCATGGCGAAGGTGCTTTTCTGGCGAGCGAGTGAACATCTCCAGACGGCTCCGAGCTCGGGACAAGGCTGGTACCACGTCCGCAAACAGCGGGCCATGCCCCGGAATCACGACCAAGGGATTCAAAGATTCAATTGCATCGAGTGTCTGCCCTACTTCGGCAAACGCCTCGATGCCTTCCAGTTCAGGAAACACCACGCCAAAGCCGTTGTGCCACAACGCATCTGCTGAGATCAGCACACGGCTGCTAGGCTCAAAAAGCACGACCGAATGTGGGTCGTGACCCTTTGCCCCATGAATCTCCCATCGGCGGCTACCAAGCTGCATATCCTCGCCGGGATGCAGCAGGCCATGAAAGCCGAAAGGGGGGCACAATTGCCCTGTCGGCCGGTAGGTCAACGCATCCTCATCCCAAGCCGTGACAGCGCCTGCCAGGCCTGGCGGAATCCAGATCTGACAGGCTGTGTAGTGACTTTGCAGCGTTGCGTTGCCGCCGCAATGGTCGCTGTGCAAGTGCGTATTGAGTAGCAAATCCAGCGGTTGGCCGTCTAATGCCTGCTGCACCAAGGCCAGGGTCTGCGCAGCATGGCTGCTGTAACCACTGTCGATCAATGTTGTAGGCCCTGAGCCGCGAACAATCACGTTGTTGGCCGATAGCCAGCCCCGTTCGAGCACGGTGACCCCCGCTCGCTCCAGCGGCTCATGCACAACACTCATCACGAATCGCGCAGCGCTCGACGCAAGATCTTGCCGACGTTGGTCTTGGGCAGCTCGTCGCGAAACTCGATGTACTTAGGGCGTTTGTAACCCGTGAGGTTGTCGTGGCAGTAGCGTGCCACATCTTCTTCGGTCAGAGAGGCGTCACTGCGCACCACAAAGGCCTTGATCGCTTCGCCCTGTTTGTCATCCCGTACGCCTACGGCAGCGCATTCGAGCACCCCTGGGCAAAGCGAAATCACATTCTCCAGCTCATTCGGGAACACATTGAAACCGGACACCAGAATCATGTCTTTCTTGCGATCGACGATCCGGGTGTAGCCGCGCTCGTCCATCACGCCAATGTCCCCGGTTCGCATGAAACCATCTGCCGTGAAAGCGGCTCGCGTCTCGTCGGGCTGCTTGTAATAGCCGGTCATGACGTTGGGCCCGGCGATGCAGATTTCTCCCGCGGAGCCGATCGGGACATCCTGACCTTCGTCGTCCTTGATCGCGATGCGGATGCCCGGAAGAGGCAGGCCGATGGTGCCGCTGAACTCCCGGTTGATCACCGGGTTGTTGGTGCCAATGGCGCAGGTCTCGCTCATGCCCCATCCCTCAATCATGGGGCAACCGGTCACCGCCAGCCACTGGCGGGCCGTCCCCTCGGATGCCGCCATGCCGCCGGCCTGAGAAAGGGCCAGCGGGGAAAAGTCGAGCTGACGGAACGCGGGGTTCTGGAGCAGGGCATTGAACAAGGTGTTCACCGCCGGCAGGATGTGGAAGGGGCGGCGCTTGAGCGTCTCGACCAGCTTGGGAACGTCGCGCGGATTGGGAATGAGCGTCATGTAAGCACCCCAGCGGATCGAAAGAAGGCTGAGCGTGAGCGCGAAGATGTGATACAGCGGCAACGCGGCTACTGAGTTGGTTTCGCGAGGGTCACCCACCTTGGCCAGGGCAGGCCTAAACCAGGCCTCCGCCTGCAGGATGGCGGCGACGATGTTTCGATGCGTCAAGACCGCGCCTTTGGACAGGCCGGTGGTACCGCCCGTGTATTGCAGAAAGGCAGTGCTGTCCAGGTTGCTCCCGCTTGGCTTGAGGGCCAAACGACTACCGTCGTCCAATACCTGACGAAAACTTGCGATGGTGCGGGCGCCGCGTGGACCCTCCACAGGCAACTTGTAGGCTGGCACCATTTTGGCCAAGTGACGAACCGCAAAGCTGATCCAGCGCCCGTACCAGAAGCCAAGCAGGTCGCCCATGCTCGCCACCACCACGTGTTGCACTGCGGTGTGGTCGATCACCTCCTGCAGGGTGGTCACGAAGTTTTCGAGAATGATGATCGCCTCGGCACCCGAGTCCTTGAGCTGGTGTTCCAGTTCGCGCGCGGTGTACAGAGGATTGACGTTGACTACGGTGAAGCCCGCGCGCACCACCGCAGCCATGGCCACCAGGAACTGTGGAACGTTGGGCAGCATGATGGCCACGCGCGCACCAGGCGCCAGGCCACGAGCCTGCAGCCATGCCCCCACACTGCTGCTGTGTTCGTTGAGTTCGCCGTAGCTCATCCACTGCTCCATGCAAACCGAAACAGGTCGCTTGGAGTGCCGGCGCAGCGACTCTTCGATCAATTCGGCCAGCGAGCGGTACTGCTCGGGTTCGACGCTGTGCGGAACACCCGCCGGATAGTGGGCGAGCCAGGGGTGGTTCAAGGGGGCTGAGGTGGTGGTCGTCTGCATGCTCCGATTCTCGCGCTTCGACGAAGGCGTCGGCTCAGGGCCTGCCCTAGGCCAATGTCACCCAAAGCACAGGCTTCAGGCCTTGGTGAGTTCCTGAGTCAGCGCCGCCTGGCATTGCTGGAGTTCATCGTCGAACATCGACGCAATCCAGTGCGATTCCCGGGCCTGGATGGCAGCCAGGAATTCGCTGGCGTCGCCCATGCCAGCGAAGGCAGAAAACCCTCGCTCCAGAAAGTGTTGCAACGAAGACAATCCAGCCACCTGCGCAGGCTGCCGCATCATCTTCAGGGCGATCAGCAACGACCGGCTGCGGGTGAGCCGCTGCAAATCGCGCCCCATGTGTTGCACCACCGCCAGCTGCCGCGAACGCTGCTCGGGCTTGCCGGTCAACCGCCAGCAGCGCACATAGCGCTCCGCGTAAGCGTATTCACTGCCCATGACCAGCCAATGCCTCGCCATTTCGTGGTCCAGCGTCTCGGTGAGCGCATGGGTTTCAGCCAGGTCGACCGCGAGCTGACCCACCGCCGCCGGGAACAGGCGCTCAATCGCCCCAGCTATGCGGCCAAACTGCGCATCCCGCTCTGTGAAGTTGTGCTCGCCGTACAACTCCTCCAGAAAGAACCGCGTCGCGGCAGCATGGCGCGGGGTCTGCAGAAAATCGCTGTAGGTAGCTCGAAAACGCCGGGCCTGGAGTTGCTTGACCTCGTGCACAGCGCCGGCCAGGCCCGCGCTGTGGGACTGATCACGCAGGTGGCTGACGCGCTGCAGGTGCAGGCGGATCTGGTCGGCGGCTCGGCTATCGGTCGTCATGTGGGATCAGTCTAGACCTGTCTGCAGCGCATTACCTAGGCGAGTGACCCTAGTCCGAGGCATGCCAGGGGTATGGACCCATGCGATAGTGCGCGCATGGTTGCTGAATCCGACCCTTCCAATGCGCGCCTGCGCGCGCCGCAAGACCGCTCTACCTTGGCCCGCCTGCAACAAATTTTGGTGTTGAGCGCTCTCGGTCTGGCCATAGCCTGGAGCCTGATCTTTTGGAACGACTCGCCATTGCTGGCGGTGGGCGGTGCGGCGCTGCTGCTGGTGGGCTACGCGCTGGTGCTCGGACTGGAGTTTGTGGCGGTGGCGCGGGTGAATCGGGGCGACTCGGTGCCGGCGGCGAATGCGGCAACCCTGCTGCGTGCCTGGTGGGGAGAGGTCCGGGTCGCGCCAGTGGTGTTTGCCTGGCGCCAGCCGTTTCGCTGGCAAGCATTGCCCGACGTGAGCGTTCCCAACGCGGATCCAGCACAGCCGCCTGCGGTGGTCTTTGTGCACGGCTTTGTTTGCAATCGGGGATTCTGGCTGCCCTGGATGCAGGCCTTGCGCGCTCTGGGCATTCCGTACACCTCGGTCAATCTGGAGCCAGTGTTTGGCTCGATCCCAGCCTATGTGCCGCTGATCGAGGAGGCGGTGCGCCGCGCCGAAGCGCTGTCGGGCCAGCCGCCGGTGCTGATCTGCCACAGCATGGGCGGATTGGCCGCGCGGGCTTGGTGGTCGGCCATGCCGGATGCTGCCCAGCGCGTGCAGCGCGTGATCACCATCGGCACTCCGCACCATGGGACCTGGCTGGGCCAGTTCAGCCACGTGCCGAACGGCCAGCAGATGCGCCGCAATCACGCCTGGCTCGAGACCTTGGCCGAGCGGGAGCAGGCTGGCAGCGATGCGCCTTATGAGCGGTTCACTTGCTGGTATTCGAATGCCGACAACATCGTCTTTCCGGCCTCCACCGCCCTGCTGGCTGGCGCTGACAACCGTCACGTGCCCGGTGTTGCGCACGTGGCGTTGGGCTTTCACCCCAGGGTGATGCGCGAGTCGCTGGCGATGCTGGCGTCTGCCGCCAAGTCGCCGGCAGAGCGCACGGCCGCGTAGTGCGCGGTGAAGTCGGGGGCGGTGAGATCAAAAAGCTGCTGAAAGCTGTCGATCACGAAGTAGGTGCCCTGGTAGTCGTCGATCTTGTAGCGGGTGCGCATGCAGCGGTGAAGATCCAGCGCGATGCGCTGTGGCGCGTCGCTGGTGACGCTGTGGCGCAGCTCGCCACTGGAGCTCAAGATGCCCGCCCCATAGGCTCGAAGGCCGTCGGTTTGCTGGATCAGCCCAAACTCGATGGTGTACCAGTACAGGCGTGATAAGAGTTCGCCGGCGCCCAGATCGTCGGCCTTCAGCCCACCTGTACCGTAGCGCTGCACATAGTCGGCAAACACCGGGTCGAAAAGCAGCGGCACATGGCCAAACAAGTCATGGAACACGTCGGGTTCGACGATGTACTCGAACTCCTCTGGCTTGCGGATCCAGTCGGTGACCGGAAACCGCCGGTTGGCCAGCAGTTCAAAAAACGGCCGCTCGGGAATGAGCCCGGGCACCGCCACGATCTCCCAGCCTG
>NZ_JAABRQ010000053.1 GCF_011390835.1 Hydrogenophaga sp.
GCCTCGTAAGTCCGTGAACCTACGAGGCATCTTGTCAGAATCAGCTCAATCCTTCAACAGATTAAGCGAGGGGCTTGACCCTCGGGTGCCATTTTTTTCGGTGCTGGCGAATCAGTCGACGCGCGCGCCGCTGATCTTGACCACGCGCTCGTACTTGGTGCGCTCGCTCTTCATGAAGGCGTCGAAGGCTTCTGGCGTGCTGGGTGCAGGTTCGGCCATGAGGGTGGCAAAACGGGCCTTGACTTCAGGCGTGCGCAGCGCCTCGGTGAAAGCGGCGTTGAGCTTGCGCACGGTCTCTGGCGGCGTGCCAGCCGGTGCAAAAAGGCCCCACCAGGTGTCGATCTCGAAGCCGGGCAGGGTTTCGGCCAGGGTCGGCACGTCGGGCATCACCGCGCTGCGCTGGGCTGTGGTGACCGCCAGAGCCTTGATGCGGCCGGCGCGGATGTTGGCGGCTGCAGTGGCGAGGTTGTCGATGTTGAAGTCGACCTGGCCGCCGAGCAGCGCGGTCTGCGCAGGGTTGCCGCCGTTGAAGGGGATGTGCACCGCGAAGAATCCGGCCTGGTTCTTGAACAGCTCGCCAGCGAGGTGACCCGCGCTGCCGTTGCCGCCCGAGCCGTAGTTGAGCTTGCCTGGATTGACCTTGGCGTACGCGATCAGGTCGGCCACCGAGTTGATATTGAGCCGCTTGGCCGCTTCGGCGTTGATGACCAGCACGTTGGGCACGCGCAGCATCTGGGTAATGGGTGCTGTGTCTTTCACCGGGTCGTACGGCAGATTCTTGAACAGCCAGGGATTGATGCCGTGCGAAGCGGTGGTGGCCACGCCGATGGTGAGGCCGTCGGGGGCGGCCTTGGCCGCAGCGGCCACGCCGATGTTGCCGCCCGCGCCGGCCCGGTTTTCGATGATCACCGTCCCCAGCGAGCCCTTGACGGCTTCGGCCAGCACGCGCGTGGTCACATCAATGGGACCGCCGGCACCGAACGGCACGATGATGCGCGTGGTGGTTTGCGCCATGCCGATGGCAGGCCAGACCAGGGCAGCCGCGAGTGCGGTGTTGAGGATACGGCGGTGGATCATGGGTTTGTCTCTTTCAAAGTTTTGCGATCATGAAATGACCGTCTGGCGTGGCTGATACCTTGAGTTTAGGAGAACTGCGCCAACGACGTGTCTGCCCCAGCAAACACCGCGGAACCGGCTTTGCCGGGCCGCAGGTGTTGCCCCTTGAGGGGCGGAGCGCAGCGACGGGGATGGGTCAAATTTTGTCCGCCGCGCTCGTGAACGAGTCGGCGAAGAATTCTTCGGCTGGCAGCCCAGCCAGCGCGCTGAAGTCGCTGCGTGCCGACTCAATCACGATGGGCGCGCCGCAGGCGTAGACCTGGTGCTCCGAGAGGTCGGGGAAGTCCTCCAGCACCGCGCGGTGCACAAAGCCCGTGCGCCCGCCCCAGCTGTCTTCGGGCAGGGCGTCGGACACCACCGGCACGTAGCGCAGGTTCGGCATTTCGGCCAGGCGCGCTTCGACCCAGGCCTGCTGATACAGGTCGGCCGGGCGGCGAGCACCCCAGTACAGCGTGGCCGATCGGGTGATGCCCTTGAACTGCATGTGTTCGATCAGTGCCTTGATGGGCGCAAAACCAGTACCCGACGCCAGCAGCACCATGGGCTTGGGGCTGTCCTCTCGCAGGTAAAAACTGCCGTAAGGCCCTTCGATGCGCAGGATGTCTTTTTCCTTCATCGTACTGAACACGTGGTCGGTGAACTTGCCGCCTGGCATGTGCCGCAGGTGCAGCTCCATCTGGGGCGCGGCGGTCTGCGTGTGCGGTGCATTTGCCATGGAATAGCTGCGGCGCTCGCCATCGCGCAGCAGGAACTCCACATATTGACCCGCGTGATACTGAAACGTGTCGCTGGCCGGCAGCTGCAGGCGCAGAACCATCACGTCGGGCGAAGCGCGCTCCAGCGCGCTCACGCGCACCGGCATTTTCTTGATTGCGTAGGCACCAGCTTCGGCGACTTGGCGTGATTCGAGCACCACGTCACTTTGCGCCACACCGCAGCAGGTCAGCACAAAACCGGCATCTTCTTCCTCGGCGCTCAGCGCCTTGGACTGGTGGGGCCCATGGGTCACGCTGCCGCTGAGCTTTTTGCATTTGCAAGACCCACAGGCTCCGTCCTTGCAGCCGTAGGGCAGGCCAATGCCCTGGCGGATGCCAGCGGCCAAGATCGCTTCATCCGGACCGGCGCTGAAGCTGCGTCCGCTGGGCTCGATGGTGATGGTGAATGTCATACTGAAGTGTCAAGAGCGCACACACCGGTAACCTGCGGTGTGGCAATGGCAAACCGCCATTCTCGCAAATTCGAAAAAGGCCGCGAGGCGGCAATGGCTTGGGGACTGGCATGGGCTTGATGGGCGCATTGCCCGCGCGCTTTCGGCGCGAGCGGGTGTTGATCGTGGGTTGTGGTGATGTGGGGCAGCGGGCGGCGGCCGTGCTTGGCGCGGGCCGGCGCATGACCCTGCGCGCACTCACCTCGTCGCCCGATCGCCGCGCCGAGCTTCGCGCGTTGAGCATCACGCCGCTGCAAGGCAACCTCGACGATGCGCGCAGCGTGGCGCGCCTGGCCGGTCTGGCCACGCGCGTGCTGCACCTGGCGCCGCCGCCCTCGGGCGAACCGGTCGACTGGCGCCTCGATCCGCGCACGCGAGTCCTGGTGCGTGCGCTGATCCGGCGCTCGCTGCCGAGCACCCTCGTCTATGGATCCACCAGCGGCGTGTACGGCGACCAGCAAGGGCGCTGGGTGTCGGAAGCCACACCCGCGCAACCGCTCACCCCCCGGGCCTGGCGCCGCGTGGACGCGGAGTCGGCGGTGCACTGGCTGGGCCGCGTCACTGGCGTGCGCACCACCGCGCTGCGTATTCCCGGCATCTACGCCAACGACCGCGAAGGCGGCACACCGCGCGCGCGCCTGACGCGTGGCACGCCGGTGCTGCGGGCTGAGGATGACGTGTTCACCAACCACATCCAGGCAGATGATCTGGCGCGCGCCTGTGCGCTGGCCTTGTGGCGCGCACGGTCCCAACGCAATGTAAATGTGAGCGATGACACAGAGCTGAAGATGGGCGACTATTTTGACCTCGCCGCCGATTTGTACGGGTTGCCGCGGCCGCCGCGCGTGGCGCGCGATGCAGCGAGCGACCAGCTGCCGCTGGTGCTGCTCAGTTTCATGAGCGAATCGCGCCGCTTGCGCAATCAGCGCATGAAGCATGAGCTGGGCCTGCGCCTGCGCTACCCGACCGTGCGCGAAGGCCTGCAAGAGTGAGGGGCGAGGTCCTCAGGCCACGGGCGCCAGGGTGCGCAGCAGCCATACGGTGTAGCCCAGGTAGGCCAGCACCAGCAGCGAACCCTCGACCCGGTTGATGCGCCCGGGGCCGCGAAAGCCCCAGCCCATGACGAATAGCAAGATGGTCAGGCCGGCCATCATCGGCAGGTCGCGCATCAGCAGACTCGGCTCGATGTCCATCGGCGCGATCGTTCCCGCGAGCCCTACCACCGCCAGGGTGTTGAACAGGCACGATCCCAGTACATTGCCCAGCGCAATATCGTCTTCGCCCTTGCGCGCGGCGACCACGCAGGACGCGAGTTCGGGCAACGAGGTGCCGATGGCGACCACGGTCAGTCCAATCACCACATCGCTCACGCCCAGGGTCTGGGCGATCGACACCGCGCCCCAGACCAGCAAGCGCGAGCTGCCCACCAGCACCAGCAGGCCCAGACCCAGCCAGAGCAGTGCGCGGCGCAGCGGCATAGCGGCAGCGTGGAGCGCGGTTGCGGTCTCCACTGCGAGCGTGTCTCGGTGTTGACCGCGGGCGGCCACGATCGACCATGCGATCAGCCCACCGAACACCGTCAGCAGGAGCAGTGCATCCCAGCGCGTGATCAGACCGTCCCACACCAGAAAGGCCGACAGCGCGGTCACCGCTATCAGGATGGGCAGCTCCTTGCGCAGGATCACCGACCGCACCGCGATGGGCGTGATCAGCGCAGTGATGCCCAGAATCAGCGCCATGTTGAGGATGTTGGAGCCCCACGCATTGCCCAGCGCCAGCCCCGGGCTGCCCGCTGAGGCAGCCAGCACCGAAACCACCATTTCTGGTGCCGAGGTGCCGAAACCGACGATCAACATGCCCACCAGCAGCGGCGGCATGGTGAAGTGATGCGCGGTGGCCGAGGCGCCATCCACAAAACGGTCGGCGCTCCACACCAGCAGGACAAGGCCTGTGAGCATGGCGAGAGAAGGCATGAGCATGGGGAGAAGCTTGGAGGCCGCCAGCAGCGGTGGTTGACAATCCCCATTGTCTCAGCACCACCTTGTTACCTCTGCGCAGGCGCTCTCGTTCCATCCGACGTCCCGTCTGTCTTGCCGCCATGAGTTCGCCCAACCCCGACACCTTTCAGGAACGCCCGCCCGCCGGGCAGGCCATCGGGTGGGGGGTGCGCCTTCTGCATTCACGGCTGCTCCTGGTGACTTTCGCTGCAGCGCTGATGCTGGTGCTGCTCTGGTGGTGGCGCCCGCTGATGCTGATGCCGGGCACGCAGCAACTGGTGATGACCGGGGGTGACCCGCACCTGCGCGCGCTCATGCGCACGATCTCGGCGGCGGAATCCAATGTGATGCGCCCTTATCACGTGCTGCACGGCGGCGACGCCGTGGGCACGCTCGATCGCCACCCCAACCGCTGCGAAGCCATCGGCCAGGGCCCCAATCGGGGCAATTGCTCCACCGCTGCGGGCCGCTATCAACTGCTCAACGCCACCTGGAGCGAGCTGGCCTTGCGCTACCACCCCCACACCCGACCGGGCCTGAGCGACGCCTCGGGGTTGAGCTTTGGGCCCGCGTACCAGGACCTGGTGGTGCACGCCTGGCTGGCCGATGCGGCCAGCTGGCGCAGCGATCTGGCAGCGCAACTGCGACAGGGCCGCGTGAAGCCGGTGCTGCGCCGGCTTTCAGGCACCTGGACCAGCCTGGGCTATGGCATCGAAAACAACAGCATGAGCCGCGAGCTGCCGGGGCTGTACCAGCGCTTGCTGAAGGACGAGCTGGCGCGTGCCGCCAGCGGCGAGACGCCGCCGAGCGGCGACGAAAAAGCCGCACAGCGTTGACACGCTGTGCGGCTTCAGAGGTGGTGCCCGGGGCCGGAATCGAACCGGCACGCCTTGCGGCGGGGGATTTTGAGTCCCCTGCGTCTACCAATTTCACCACCCGGGCGCAAAACTTTGAGCAGGAAATTATGGCACAGTGCGACCCATGAACTACCCCACGATTGAAGACGCGATTGGCCAGACACCGCTGGTGGCGCTGCAGCGCATTGGTGTGGCCGAGAACCGCGCGCGAGGCAATGTGTTGCTGGGCAAGCTCGAAGGCAACAACCCCGCCGGCTCGGTGAAAGACCGGCCTGCGGTTTCGATGATCCGGCGCGCCGAGGAGCGCGGTGAGATCAAGCCGGGCGATACGCTGATCGAGGCCACCTCGGGCAACACCGG
>NZ_JAABRQ010000054.1 GCF_011390835.1 Hydrogenophaga sp.
ATGCTCCGAACCGGGTGCAGCAATGCACCCTACGCTTGGTGAGACTGAGGTAAGTCGTGGGCGCAGCAATGCGTCTGCGCTCTGGTCGTTGACCCAAGAAACCCCCGCTACAGCGCAAGCTTAGCGGCGGGAGATTTCATTACGGCAAGGCACTCGAAGTGCCTGGGTTGCTGCAGATGATGCGCGTGGTGCTCCCTCGCGCCATGCTGCGCATGAACCTGGCGCCCGCCTATGCCGACCCAAAGGCCCTCACCGACGAAATCACGGAGCGCTACCACGAACTGATGCTCGCGCCCGGGGCACGCAAAGCGATGCTGCAACGCATGGGCCAGATGGTGCTCACCGACCCTTTGCCCCGCTTGAGGACCATACAGGCGCCCACTCTGCTTCTGTGGGGCGAACTGGACGCGATGATTCCCGCGAGCAATGCGCAGGACTACCTCAAGGCGATCGCTGCCAGCAAGCTCGTCAGCCTGCCTGGCACCGCCACCTGCCACAGGAGGAAGCACCCGATCAGGCGCTTGAACCGTTGCGCGCCTTCCTCGCCGACCGAAGTTGGCCTGAATAGCGCGTCAGAGGCTGGCGCGCCTCGGCCTTGTCTAGGCTGGGGACGGGTCAGCCAGCGCCAGCTAGGCCCAGGGCGCTGCGCTCCCTGCAGATGTCAGGCCCTTCAGCAACGTGCCAGCAGCTGTGCCACGTTGATCGCCACCTTCACTTCACCGGGCGGCAAACTGGCTTGAACGGCGCAAGCAGCCTGCGCGGTATCCCTTAGTACAGGCTCTCCCAGCGGCGTGCCCATACGGCTGATCAAGGACATCACCTTAGGTGTATTCGCCTTCTGGCCACGGCGCACCACGACACCCGTCTCACCGTTAGCCAGCCGCACGTAGCTGCCCGGTGGAAAAAAGCCGATCACCTTCACGAACAGGGCACCCCAGCGGTCTGGCGTATGTCCGAATCCGAGGTACAGCTGCCGCGCCAGATCCTGCGACGGCAAAGAACCGCGACCTGCTCTCGGGCTGACGCAGGAGACAAAGCTGTCGGCCAACTGCAGCAGCCGATGCTCTACGCTGTCGACCCGGCGTCCAGCAGGATAGCCGGTGCCATCACTCCGTTCATGGTGCTCCTCGACCAGCCGCAGCCAGGCCAGATCGATCACTCCCAGTTCGCGAAGGGCAGCTGCACTGCTGAGAGGATGCTCGCGAATCATGCGGCGTTGCACCGCGGTGGGCTCGGCACCCTGTCGCGCGAGCTCGTCGTGCGCCCGCGTCATGCCGAGGTTCATGGTCAGTGCGGCCTGACTCAGGCGCCGACGTGTGTCAGCGGCTAGGTCGGCGGACGCGGCCACCATCTGGCACAGGCCAGCACACAGCAAAGCGTGTGTGGTGCTGTAGGACAGGCGGGGGGCGAACAGGTACTGCACCAGCACCAGCATGCTGGTGTCCGGTTGCAGCTGCCAAAGGTGATCCGCCTCTTGCTGCACACGCAGCAAGCGGCTGAGGAAGTCACTGGCGCCCGCTCCCTGATGCAACAAGCTGCTCAGGGTGGCGTGAAGCTCAGCCCAGGCTTCCTGGGGTGACGACACATCCGCTTTCGATTGGGCTTTAACGTCCACCGTCAGTGCACTGAGCTTGGCGATGTCACTAAGTGACTCATTGTTGCGCACCATCCGGTCGAGCTTCGCCGTGTACCCATAAGTCACGGCCTGCCATTCGCCAGCGAGTACGCCGGGCGAGCGCAACATGATCTGCTCGCGCTGCTTCTGAGTGGCGACCGTTTCCCCTTTGCGCAGCAAAAGGACGCCCTTGGGGTCCCAAAGATTGACCGGGACGGGCTGGTTCAGGACGAGTGCGTCCTCGGGCAGCAACTGGTACATAAGTCGAATGTATCCGCAGGCCTTCCCGTCAAACCTCAAATAACCACCTGAAAAATGGCGCAAAAACCTAGCGGCAGGGGGGAGGCTGGGCGAAAGGGGCCAGACCAGAACGCCGTCGATCCGATCTTGCCAGTCAGCCGGCATTGACCCCTTTCAGCTAGCTGCGGCCAAGCAGTGGCAAGGGCGGGTGAGGGTCATGGCCTTGATGGCCGCGTCAAGCGGGTCTCGGTGGCTGGAGGGCGTAGGCGCTGGAGTGCCCACTGCACCTAGCCCAACGTTGTATTTCACCCAAAAAGTAGAGCAGATCAGCCCTTGCGCGCAGGGCCCCCAGTCAACTCCGATACGATACGGTCCGATCGGGAGGAGCGACCCTTCACGGAAACGCCAGGAAGGTCTCACAGGCCTGGGAGCGGTCCTGTCGTTGCGGTCCTCCCGACGCAATCTGGCCAGATTTTGGTGGTGTTTTAGCCCAGTTTCTCGTCAATGCATTGCGTACAGTGATCACTTTCGCGGTGTCCCCCGCGATGTGACGTAAGTTGATCAACCCACTCTGAATGGAGAACCATGTCCAAGTCCCTGTTTCAACGCGCTGGCCTGCTGGCCGCAATGGCCTTGGCGGCCGCAACCCTTGTCGCCTGCGGCGGCGGTAGCGATTCCAGTACAACTGCCGCTGCCAAAGTGGTCGCGCTGTCGGACCTGAACCTGCCCATCAACACGGCCAACAAGCAGGCGGCTTTCGAGCTGCTGACCGCCGCAAAAGATGGATTTACGTTCACCGATGATCTGACACTGGTCGATAACACCACCGTGCCGCCTACTACTGAAACATTCTCGAAAGACGTAAAGATTACCGTCGGCGGTTCCAGCCCTGACACCATGACGTTCACCATGACATTCGGGAGCGGGATGGGGAGCACGTCTGGCGCCTTCAATTTCGGCTCATGCATCCTGGAAGTTCCACCGGGCAATCCTCGTGCTGGCACATATGAGATCAACAACTGTTCCGTCAATGTGGCCCTCAAAGATAAGACGCTGACCGTCAACACACCATTCAGTGCCTTCTATGTATGGTTGGTTGCAACCTTCCAATCGAATTCGTTCTTCTCCACTTATGAAGGCCTGCGTATCGATGCATCGGGCAACGTGACGTATGTCACCACCGCTGGCACTTCAATCCTGTTGGGTACCGTCCCTGTGGCAGCGCCCACGGGCGCGACCGGCAGCAACTGATCGCTCTGGCATAAAAGAGAAAACCCGCCTCGGCGGGTTTTTTCTTGACTACTCTCGGCCTGAGCAGGTGTCCCTAACCAGCTTCAAGCAGGCCCATGCCGACAGCAGGTCGCTGGATCGACTTTGTATCAATGCCCCCATTAGCGCCCTGCCGCCAACCCGTCCAGCACAGCCTCGCGCATGAATCGCGCTCGGGCCGCCAGATCGGCAATGCCATTGCGATCGAAATCGCTCACATCGCTGGCCAGGCCATGCCGCAGCGTGGGAGCCTCGGCGTAGCCACTGGTCAGAACGTTGTCTTTTTCGCCCACCTTGGTCTTCAGCCCCCAGCCCCAGCGATCAGCCCCGCGGACTGTGACCGGGCCAACGGAGGTCGCTGCCCGTGGGCCCA
This sequence comes from Hydrogenophaga sp., assembly GCF_011390835.1. Classification (GTDB taxonomy): domain Bacteria; phylum Pseudomonadota; class Gammaproteobacteria; order Burkholderiales; family Burkholderiaceae_C; genus Hydrogenophaga. Next base: position 3,498 of record NZ_JAABRQ010000054.1, read on the forward strand.
ACGGGAAGCTGATTACAAAACCCAGCAGCTGGCGCCGGACGCTCAGCGCTGAAGTCGCTTTGCCCTGGCTGTTGGAATAGTAGAGCTTCATCTGGGTATCGCCCCACCAGTGCAACGAGGCCAGTTGCACGCCGCGGTCCCCACCCAGGAACTGCCCTGCCGTGGCCTCCACCTGCCAGCGCGCCGGCAACACGGTGTAGCGCAAAGCGCCCAGCACCGGTGTGCGCCGATCGCCGGTGTCTTCGGTCCGGTACACACCAGCCGTACCCGAGGCACGCAGCCGCCCATCTGCATTGCTCCAGCGGGCATCAACCTGTCCACCCAGGTAGCGCCGATCGAGGAAGCCGGCGCTGGCCTGGACCGCCACCCTGTTCGGCAGCGGCTTCCAGTAACTGAGCATGGCCTCGTCAAAGCCCACCGTGTCAAGCCGGTCATCGCCAAAAATCTCTCCATCGTCGAAGCGACTGGAGTTCGACACCGGCACTGTGAACGTGCCATGCCAGAACAGACCGGGCGCCAAGGCTACTTCGGCGCCGACCACCGCGGCCAGCGAGTAGTCGAACAGACCAAACTCGGTGCCGACGCGTGTGGCCAGCTTCGGCGAGAGCGCCAGTTGTGGCATCCACGCGCGAGCGTCACCCGCCTGTGCCGTCTCGCTAACCGGGGCTTGCAGCTTCGCCTGTAAAACCGCGGGTAGCTCCAAGTCGGCATTGAGGTACATGAAACCCCTGCCCTGCAAACCCGTTCGATCGGCGGCGCAGCGCCACTCCGGGCCCTGCAGCCACTCACGCAAACACCCGGCGCTGGCAAACGCATTCAGGACCGGCTGGCGCTGGTAGGTGAGCGTCAGCAGCAGGTCGTCAGCACCGTCTTGGCCCTGACTCTTGACCCAGACGGCAAGCGCGGCGGCCACGGCATCGACCTGGCTCTTGCGCCACTGGCGGGCCTCCGCGCGCACCTGCCAGAGGGCAGGCTGCTGCTCACTTGCCGACCTTCGCTGGACGGTCACATGGGCAAAGCCACCGGCTTCCAGCGCCTGCGCGAGGCTCTCGGCCGACGGCGCTGCGTTCGCTGGCAGCTGCTGCATGGCCAGAGCGCTGTTGAACCGGTCCTGCGATTCCGGCGTCCGGGTGGCTGCGCCACCCAATGCGACCTGCAGGGCAGCAGTGACCTGCCAGGCTTGTTGGCCCCCATCGGCGTTGCCGAACTTGCGGCTGGTCGCCAGCTGGAGATCGACGTCGCGCGAGATCGGGAGCCGGT
>NZ_JAABRQ010000055.1 GCF_011390835.1 Hydrogenophaga sp.
ATGATGGTCTGGTTCACACCCGCCATGATGGTGGGCAGCGCCAGCGGCAGCTGCACCTTGCTCATTTTTTGCCAGACCGAGGAGCCAAACGCATCGGCCGCCTCCAAAAGGTCCTTGTCCACCAGGCGGATGCCCAGGTTGGTGAAGCGAATCACCGGGGGAATCGCGTAGATCACCACCGCGATCAGACCGGGTACACGGCCGATGCCCAGCAGCATCACGACCGGGATCAGGTAGACGAAGCTGGGCATGGTCTGCATCACATCCAGAGACGGGTTGACGATCCTCTGCAAGCGGTCCCAGCGACTCATCAGGATGCCGAGGGGCAGTCCAAGGGCAAGTGCGACAACGGTGCACACGAAGATCATCGAGATCGTCTTCATGGTGTCGTCCCACATACCAAAATAGCCGATGGCCAGCAGGGTGAGCACCGTGCCGATCACGATCTTGATTGAGCGCGAGGCGAACCAGGCGATGGCAGCGATCACGCCCACGACAATGGGCCATGGCGACTGGGTGAGCAGACGCTCGGAAAACAGGAGAAAGTCGCGCAGCGGGTCAAACAGCCGCTCCAGTGGTTCGCCATAGGCGCGGGTGAAATCGCGAAAAGTACCATCGATCGCGCGACGCATGGCGCTCAGCGTGTCTGACCCGAGGGAGGGAAATTCTTGCAACCAGGACATAGCACTCCTTGATGGATGAAAAAAAGCGGCGCGGAGATCATGAACCCATTGGTTCGAAATCCCGGCCGCCATGGGCAAGCCCGGCTTAGCCGGAGCGCTTCAGTAGGAAATGTTCAAAGCAGCGAGGCCTTGATCTTCTCGGCGGCTTCCGGGCTCACCCAGGTGGTCCAGATCTCGGGCTGGGTCTTGAGGAAGTGCTTGGCACCATCGACGCCGGTGGCCTGGTTGTCGCTCATCCAGGCCAGCAGGCCGTTGACCGTGTCGTTGCCCCAGGACCGGGTGTTGAGGTAATCCACCGCCGGGCCACCCACCTTCTGGAAGCGATCGGTGATGACGGTGTAAACCTCGGCGCGGGCCCAGTCACTCTTGATCGGGTTGTCGCATTCGGTCTTGGAGTTGCAGGTTTCCCAGGCTTCCTTGTCGTGCGGCACGCCGGCATCGAGCTTCACCATCTCGTACTTGCCCAGGATGGAGGTCGGTGCCCAGTAATAGCCCAGCCAGCCTTCCTTGCGCTCATAGGCCTTGGCGATCGAGCCGTCCAGGCCAGCCGCTGATCCGGTGTCCAGCAGCACAAAGCCCTTCTTGGCCGCGTCCCAGGCCTTGAAGGCGTTGCCCGTGGTGATCTGGCAGTTCCAGCCGGAGGGGCAGTTGTGCACCGCGCCCTTGCCCTTGTTTTCAACAGAAGGGAACAATTCCGGGTGCTTGAGCGCATCGTCGATGGTCTTGATTTCCGGGTTGGCGTCGGCCACGTACTTCGGAATCCACCAGCCTTCGATACCGTAATCTTTGAGCGCCAGCGCACCATAGTGCAACTTGCCTTCTTTCACGGCCGCGTCCAGCGGCTGGCGAACCGCGTTCACCCAAGCCTCGGGAGCCACATCGGGCTGGCCCTTTTCCATCATGGCAGTCAGGGTGGGCATGGTGTCGCCCGGGACCAGCTCGACTTCACAGCCGTAGCCGCTGCTCAGGATGATCTCATCGATATTGGCCAGCACTTCGGCCGACTGCCAGTTCATGTTGGCTACGGTGACTTTGCCGCAGGCCTGGGCCACGGCTTCAGCCGCTGGGGCGGCCGCTACAGGGGCTTCTTCCTTCTTGCCACAAGCGGCCAGCAGGACAGCGGCGCTGAGGGTGGCGAGCGCGAAATAGTGGGTGGGCTTCATGTGTTTTCTCCTTCGTGTCGGGGACTTCACCGACGCGCGGGGTCGGTGAATGCGGAAGCACATCCAACGACCTGGGGAAAACGAACGCTGCTGCAAACAAGTGACCAGCCGCTCAACCAACAGGAGGTTGGGTTGAACTTAGCCTCGCATTATAAGCTTTTATCTATAAACTGTGAATCTTCTATTGCTTTTCATATAACGGCATGCGAATTCAAGTGGCAGCCAAGCGCCTGCGCAGCCGCTCAGTTCAGCGCGCTGAGCGGGTGATCAGCCCCAGCCCAGGGGCTGTCAAAAAACGCAGCGACCTGCGTTGGATTAACCTGATCGATCGACGCCGGATGCCAGCGCGGCGCGTGATCCTTGTCGATCGCCAGCGCACGGATGCCTTCCACGGTTTCGCTTGCGGCGCCTGGGCGCAGGTGGAAACAATGGTGGACCAGACCCCGCTCCAGACGCAGGTTGTCGGCCAGGCCCAGGGTGCGCGCACGACGAATCTGCTCCAGCACCACATGCAACATGAGCGGCGAGCGCTGGCGCAGAGTCGCCGCAGTCTCGCGCGACCAGTCATCGGGCGCAGCTTCCAGCGCAGCCACGATGGCGGCCACGCTGTCCAGCCCAAACACCGCATCGATCTGCGCACGCGGGCCGGCCGCCAGCGCATCGGCCCGCGGAGGCGTTTTCTGGGTGTGGTTTTCGCACCAGCGCTGAACCGCCTCACCGCTTTCGTACGGGGTTTGTCCCAGACTCTGCCAAAGCCCTGCGAGCCGCCCACTGTCCATGTGCGCATCGGCCAGACCCACCGCAACGGCCTCGGCGCCGCTGAGCACGCGACCGGTCAAGGCCAGGTATTCGCCCAGGCGGCCCGGCAATCGGCTCAGGAAATAGCCGCCGCCCACGTCCGGGAACAGGCCGATACCGGTCTCGGGCATGGCCAGCTTGCTGCGCTCGGTCACCACCCGCAGGCTCGCGCCCTGGCTGATGCCCATGCCGCCGCCCATGACGATGCCGTCCATGAAGGCGATGTAGGGTTTGGCGTACGTGTGGATCAGGTGGTTGAGCGCGTACTCCTCGGTGAAGAAGGCTTCGAGGTCGTGGTCGCCAGCCAACGCGGCGCGGTGGAAAAAGCGGATGTCGCCCCCGGCGCAGAAAGCGCCGAACGGCCCCTCCTTGCCCATGCCGCGCACCACCACCGCCAGCACCATCGGGTCGTCTCGCCAGGCGATCAGCGTGGTCGTGAGCTCGCGGATCATGGCCAATGACAAGGCATTCAGCGCCTGGGGGCGGTTGAGCGTGATGCAGCCGACCCGACCGCGCAGCTCGGCGATCACCTGAGGGGCCGAGGGTGTGGGAGCGGTCGTCATGCAGGTTTCTCCGAGGATGGGGGGGGATTGGTGGGTCGGGCCGCTTCGGCCTCCAGCACCTGGATGCGGGGTATCTCGGCGCGCGAGCGCCAACCCAGCAGTTCGTTGATCACGAGCGCGCTCAGCACGACGCTGCCGCCGGTGAGTACCTCACTGCCCGGGGCCTCGTTGGCCCAGAGCCAGGGCCACAGGATGCCAAAAACCACCTCGAGCAATGCCAGCAGCGACACCTCAGGCGCCTTGAGCACGCGCGCGGCGGTCACAGCCAACATGCACGGGATGGCGAGCTGGCACAAGCCCAGTAGCGCCAGCCAGGCGATATCGCTACCGGTGGCGGCAAATGGGAAGGCCAGAGGCAGCGTCGCCAGCGACGAGATCACCGCACCCAGCAAAACCGAGGGCACAAGGTCGATGCGCTCGCCCTGGTTCTGGCTGCGCTGCACCACCGTCCAGTTGATGGCAGCCGCAACCGGCACGCCCAGCGCGATCAGCGATCCCACGATCAGGTTGTGCGCCTGGGCCTCGTCGCTGGCCATCAGGGCCAGCATCTGCCCACCGTACATGTAAGCCATGCCCAGACCAGCAACCACGATGGTGATCCAGACCCGCCACGCCAGCGTCTGGCCACTGACCACCCGCGACAGCAGCGCGGTCAGCAAAGGACCGATGGCCATGATGATGAGCACATTGGCCACGCTGGTGAAGGTCAGGCCCACCATGAAGGCCGTGAACATCACGCTCCAGCACAGGCCGGACACCCAGAAAGCCGGCGCCTCGGGCAGCAGGCCCCAATGGCGGTGCAGCCAACCTGCCAGAGCGGAGCGCCTAGCCACCGGCGCTGGCTGGCTCATCACCCGATGTGCCGAACGGTTGGACGCCCGCCACAGCGGCAGGATCAGCAGAAGCGACAGCGCGTTGAAGGCGCTGCGCCAGAACGTGACCTCGAAGCGCACCGCCGACTCCAGCTGGCGCGTGACCACACCGGCGATCGACCACAGCAGTGCAGCCACCACCATCATCACGACGGCCTGGCTGTGGCTGAGCGAACGAGTGCTGGGCATGGCGGTGCAGCGGGACGCGGACGCGTGGCCCGACGCCCGGGACTTACTCGCGCGAAGCGCGCTTGCGCTCGTGCTCTTTCAGGAAGCGCTTGCGCAGGCGCACGCTCTTGGGCGTGATCTCGACCAGCTCATCGTCTTCGATAAATTCGACGCCGTACTCGAGTGTGAGATCGATCGGCGGCGTGATCTTGATCGCGTCCTCCTTGCCGCTGACGCGGAAGTTGGTCAGCTGCTTGGTGCGGGTGGCGTTGACCACGAGGTCGTTGTCGCGGTTGTGGATGCCGACGATCATGCCTTCATACACCGGGTCGTTGGCGCGCACAAACATGCGGCCACGGTCGTCCAGCTTGCCCAGGGCGTAGGTGAAGATTTCACCGTCGTCCATGGAGATCAGCACGCCGTTCTTG
>NZ_JAABRQ010000056.1 GCF_011390835.1 Hydrogenophaga sp.
GTCTGGCGCCAAGCGTAGTGCACACGCACCACGCGATCCGGGTTTTGCACCGGCTTGACCACCAGCCGACCCGCGTCGATGAAGGGTTGCGCCAGCGGCAGCGGCAGAAAGCCGACGCCCAGGCCGCGCAGCTGGGCTTCGAGCTTGTGCTGCATGGTGGGAACGGTGAGCAAGTCCTGGCCTGGCGCGAGATTGTGCGACAGCCCTTGACCGCGCTGGGTCGAGTCCGACACCGCCACTGCCCGGTGCTGAGCGCGCTCGCTCTCGCTGAGTTTGTGGGTGGTGGCGGCCAGCGGATGGTGTGGCGCGACCGCGAACACAAATGCCACCTCGCCCAGAGGTGCGTGCTGCAACTCGCCCTGGGTTGGCTTCAGCACAACGCCCAGCGCCAGATCGGCCTGCCCGCGCTGCAGCGACTCCAGGGTGCCCGAGAGGGTTTCGGCGCGCAGCTTGATGCGCGTGGGCACACCTTCAGCGTAGAAGGCCTCGCACAGCTCGAACAGGGTGGTGCGCGCGATGATGGCGTCGGCTGCGATGGTGAGCAACGGTTCCCAGCCCGTGGCCACCCGCTTGACGCGCTGTGCCACGGCGTCGAGTTCGTCGAGCAGGTGCTGGCCCGAGCGCAGCAGCTCAGCGCCGGCTAGAGTTAGCTGAGCACGGCGCGAGCTGCGGTCGAACAGCAGCACGTCCAGAGCGTCTTCCACCTGACGCACCCGGTAGGTCAGCGCGCTGGGCACCATGCCCAGTTCGCGCGCCGCTGCCGCCATGCTGCCCAGTCGGGCCACGGCTTCGATCAGGCCCAGGTTATCGGGTGACAGCGCGCTCCGGGGATTCTGATGAGTCATGGTTTGTGGCAGAAATTAATTCAAAAAAATTGAATGATGCCATCAAAGGCCTGCAGCGTTGGAACCACCCGGCCCACTCACAATCAGGTCATGTTTAAGGCCCGAGAGCCGCTGCACGACAGCACTCCCACCTCCGGAGAAGGACCCCTCACCATGATGCAAGTTCGCCGTTCTGAAGCCCGCGGCTATGCCGATCACGGCTGGCTCAAGAGTCAGCATTCTTTCTCTTTTGCCGAGTATCACGATCCGAGCTGGATGGGCTGGGGCAATCTGCGCGTGATCAACGAAGATCGCATCGCGCCCGGTACCGGTTTTGGCACCCACGGTCACCGCGACATGGAAATTGTGAGCTACGTGCTGCAGGGCAATCTGGCCCACAAGGACAGCATGGGCAACGTCAAGGGCATTCCGCCGGGCGATGTGCAGCGCATGAGCGCCGGCAGCGGCGTTCAGCACAGTGAGTTCAACCACGCGCCGCAACAGACCACGCATTTTCTGCAGATCTGGATCGAGCCCAACGTGCGCGGCATCGCGCCGGGCTACGAGCAGAAAACGTTTGCTGAGGCCGACAAGCGCGGCCAGCTCAAGCTGGTGGCCTCGCCCGATGGCCGTGAAGCATCGGTGACGCTGCATGCCGATGCCGCGATCTACGCAGGCCTGCTCGACGGAGCCGAGCAAGCCGAGCTGACCATCGACCCCGCGCGCAAGGCCTATGTGCACCTGGTGCGCGGCCAGCTGAATGTGAACGGGGAAACCCTGCACACTGGCGACGCCGTGGCCCTCGCCCAGGAGTCGCGCCTGGTGCTGAGCCAAGGTGTTGATGCCGAGGTGCTGGTCTTTGATCTTGCAGCCTGACGCATCAGCCCCAACGCTTTTCAACCCCGTTCCTCGATTCCAAACTTTTTGTTTGGATCCACCATGCAAGCCCTTCAAAATCCCCTCGTCTTCTTGTCCCGTCTGCTGTTCGCAGCGGTGTTCCTGCCCGCTGGCATCAGCAAGATCGGGGGATTCGAAGGCACGGCTAGCTACATCGCTTCTGTCGGGCTGCCGTTGCCCGCGCTGGGAGCAGCGATCGCGATCCTGGTTGAGGTGCTCGGTGGTCTGGCGCTGATCGTGGGCCTGGGCACCCGATGGGTAGCGCTGGTTTTGGCCCTGTTCACCCTCGTGGCTTCGGTGTTCTTCCACAATTTCTGGGCGATGCCGGCCGATCAGCAGTTCATGCAGCAACTGATGTTCATGAAAAACATAGGCATCGTCGGGGGGCTGCTGGCTTTGACGGCCTTTGGTGCCGGCGCCTTCAGCCTGGACGCGCGCCGCGCGGCCTGATTACCCTTTCCTTGTTTCTTCCTCGTCGTCTTCAACCCCGCGCGCGAGCGCCTCTCTTTAGGACAGCATCAACATGGCACACATCGTCGTCGTATATCACTCGGGTTACGGTCACACCCAGCGCATGGCGCAATCGGTGGCCGATGGCGCCGGCGCAGAACTGCTGGCGATTGATGCGGAAGGCAACTTACCCGAAGGTGGCTGGGAGACGCTCGCCGCCGCTGACGCCATCATCATGGGCAGCCCGACCTACATGGGCACCGTGAGCTGGCAGTTCAAGAAATTCGCCGACGCGTCCAGCAAGCCCTGGTTCAGTCAGCAGTGGAAAGACAAGGTGTTTGCCGGCTTCACCAACAGCGCCACCATGAACGGCGACAAGCACTCGACCTTGCATTACCTGTTCACCCTGGCCATGCAGCACAGCGGCATATGGGTCGGCACCGGTCTGATGCCTAGCAACAGCAAAGCCGCACAGCGCAACGATGTCAACTACGTCGGCTCCTTCAGCGGCGCCATGGCACAAAGCCCGTCGGACGCTGGCGCGAACGAAATGCTGCCAGGCGACTTGGAAACCGCCCGCCTGTTCGGCGCCCGCGTGGCCGAGGTGACGACCAAGTTCAAAGGCTGATCGCACGCACAGCTAGGCCCAGCAGCCTCGGTCTGTAGCGGTCCGCCCCCCAGCGGAGCGTGGGCACCAGGGCCATCCGCCGGGCTGCCCCAAGGCAGTCCTCGCACCTTTGGGGCAGCGACCCGCGCAGCGGCGGAGCCGCGATTTGCATCTGCAAGATGCAAATCGCGAGGGGGCCAGTACCATCGCTGCATGACAATCATCCGCATGCTTCCCTGGGCAGACTGGCTCGCGCTGGTCTGCTTCATCGCCTTGTGGACAGGTTACGCCTGGTTTGCCCGGGTGTGGGGGGCCAAGAAGGGCTCGCTGATCCACACCACCAACCGGTACCGCGGCTACTGGATGCGTCAGGCGGCGATGCGCGATCCGCGCATGCTCGACGGGCTCATCACCCAGACGCTGTCGAACACGCCGGCGTTTTTTTCCTCAACCTCCATCCTGGTGATCGGTGGCCTGTTTGCCCTGCTCGGCACCACCGACAAGGCGGCTGAGCTCATGAGCGAGATCCCGTTTGCTCAGACCACCACGCTGGTGGTGTTCGAGTTCAAGGTGCTGGTGCTGGTGGGCATTTTTGTTTACGCGTTTTTCCGCTTTTCCTGGTGCATGCGCCAGTACACCTTTGTGGCGCTGGTGATCGGCGCCATGCCGCCGCCACAGGACTTCTCTTCGGGCAAATTTGACCAGCGTCAGTACGCCGAACGCGCAGCGGCCATGGTGGGCGCGGCGGCCGAGACCTTCAACGACGGTTTGCGTGCCTATTATTTTTCGTTTGCTGCCATCGCCTGGTTTTTCTCGCCGCTGGCCATGGTGATGGCCACCGGCCTGGTCGCCGCGATCCTGTACACGCGGGAATTCCGCTCGGAGGTGCTGAAAATTCTTCGCGACGACGGCAGCGCACCACCCTGATGGCCTGGGCCGGGGCTTCTAAAATGAACCCATGTTTGTTCACCTCCGCCTGCATTCCGAGTTTTCCGTCGTCGACGGCACCAACCGCATCGACGAGGTCGTGGCCGCGGCTGCGGCCAATGCCCAGCCCGCGCTGGCCATCACCGACCTGAGCAATCTGTTTGGCGCGGTCAAGTTCTATAAGGCCGCGCGAGGCACCGGGATCAAACCCTTGCTGGGGGCCGAGGTCATGCTGCAGGGCTTCAGCGTGGAGACGCCGGGCGCCATGCCCGGCAGCCACCAGCCGCCCGCGCCGCGGATGGTGCTGCTGGTGCAGGACCGGCAGGGTTACCTCAATCTGTGCGAACTGCTGGCCAGGGCCTGGACGCGCAACGATGGCCGCGGGCAGGCCGTGGTGCAGCGCGAATGGCTGGTGGAGCTCAACGCCGGGCTGATCCTGCTGGCGGGCGCACAGGCCGGCCCGGTGGGGCAGGCGCTGATGCAGGGTGACGAGGCGCGCGCGGCCGATATCGCCCTGCAGCTCTCCAGCCTGTTCACCCACCGCTTTTACCTCGAGCTTCAGCGCGCCGGCCGCGTGGACGACGAGCGCCATGTGGTCGCCGCGGTGCAGCTGGCGTCCCGGTTGCGGCTGCCGGTGGTGGCCACGCACCCGGTGCAGTTCCTGCAAGCTGACGACTACGAGGCGCACGAGGCCCG
>NZ_JAABRQ010000057.1 GCF_011390835.1 Hydrogenophaga sp.
GTCCTGCTCAATCTTTTCAATGCGGGTGTTGGTGAAGAACTCAACCCGTCCGGTGTCCACCGCGCCTTCCAGCAAAGACTTGTGGATGTCCACGCGGTGAATCACCGCGTAAGGGTTGCCAAAACGCTGGCGGAAGGCTTCGCCGGTCTCGATCTTGCCTACCAGGGTTTCGTCGAGGGCGTCGTGCATGACCATGTGGTCGGTGTAAACCGCGCGGCTGCGCGCCTTGTCGCCCACGCCCAGCGCGTCAAACGCATGGAAGGCGTTGGGGCCGAGCTGGATGCCGGCGCCGATTTCACCGATCTCCGGCGCCTGCTCGAACACCTGCACGTTAAAGCCCTGTCGAACCAGGGCCAGCGCGGCGGCCAGGCCGCCGATGCCGCCACCGGCGACCAAAACCGGCAGTGGCGAATTTACTTCACTCATCTTGTGCCTCCAGCGGGATAACGTCTGCGTCAATTAACGCATACTAATCATAAGTATACTTATCATAATAGCCCGATTAAGATGCGTCAACGCTTTCAGACACCTCTTATGGAAAACCCCGACCTCATCGATATTGATCGGCAACCCGGACACCTGATCCGTCGTCTGCACCAGATTGCGGTGGGCGTCTTTCTGCAGGAAAGCGGGGAACAGGGCGTCACACCCGTGCAGTACGCGGCCCTGCAGACGGTGTCTAAACAACCGGGCATCGACCAACGCACACTCTCCCGCGCCATTGCGCTGGACGCATCCACCACAGGAGGCGTGGTGGACCGGCTCGAAGTCCGAGGCTGGATAGAGCGCCGGCAGTCGCCGGAAGACCGGCGCGCGCGCCAGCTCTTTCTCACACCCGATGGCGCGCAAGGGCTGTCCGACGCCATTCCGGCCATGTTGCGCGCACAAGATCAGATTCTGGCTCCGCTCACGCTGCGCCAGCGCGCCGAGTTCATGCGCTTGTTGCAGTTGCTGGTGACGCAAAACAACGACCTCAGCCGCGCTCCCAGCGAGGCCGCGCGTGGATGACCCTGAGCCCGCCCTTTGTGGGCAACGTAGTCATGGACGCAGGGATTTCCTGGACCACCGGGGCGAGTCCATTCCCTGGTGAGTGCGGGTGCGTCTCAGCCGCTGCGAGTGACAATAGCGCCGGCTCGGTTTTGTCTTCACTCCCGCGTGCGGGAGGGCCGGTGCGAGCACCGTTTCAGAGCCGGATCAACGCAACGCCGCCCAGCACCATGCCCGCTGCCAGCAGACCCGGCCGCAGGCGCCCTTCCTTGAACCAAAGACCACCGATGAGCACCGCAAACACCACCGAACTCTCGCGTAAGGCAGCCACCAGCGCGACCGGTGCCTGTGTCATGGCCCACAGCACGATGCCATAGCCCGCTGTCGAAATGCCGGCCCCTATAAAACCCAGCTTCCAGTGTTCGCGGGCATACCGCATCAGGACTTGCGGGTCGCGGCGCCATTGCTGCGTGAGTGCCAGCAGCGGGTCCAGCAGCACCAGGGTAAACACATAGCCAAGCGGGTTGCCCGACAGGCGCACGCCCTGGCCGTCCACCAGGGTGTAGCTTGCGATCAGGCCCGCATTGAGCAGGGCGGCGCGTCCCGAGGGGTGGCGCAGCAGCAAGGCCAGCGGTTGCCCGCTGAACAGCGCGATGGTGAGCACACCGCCCAGGATGCTTGCCACGCCCAGCCATGCCGTCAGGGGCAAGGCCTCATGCAGCACGCCAACAGAAAACAGAAAAACCAGCAAAGGCGCCAGGCCTCGCATGGCCACATAACCGACAGCCAACTGGCCACCCTCGTAAATCCGCATCAACAGCGCGATGTACACCCAGTGAATGACCGCCGAGGTGGCGATGTAGGGTGCGCTGGCCAGGCTGGGCAAGCCGGTGAAACACAGGCCGACGGCTGCCAGCAGGGCGGCGCAGGCGTGGAGCAATATGGTGTATTGGCGCTTGTCGGGTGCACCACGGATTATCGCGTTCCAGCTTGCGTGCATGAGTGCAGCGGCCAGAACGGCCAGCAGCACACCCGTGCTCATGCCGGGTTCAACCACCTGTGCCTTGGCGCAGTGCCTGAGCAATCACCTCCAGCGCCCACCACAGGTCGGCTTCATCCACGTTCAAGGGCGGCGCCAGCACCAGCACCGTTCCCTGCCCCACCTTGAAAGACAGGCCATCGCTCAGGCAGCGGTACAGCACCGTTTCGGCCAGGTCGGCGTCGTGCAGTTCGATGCCGATCAGCAGGCCTACGCCACGCACTTCTTTGACCACCGGCAGGTCGGCGGTCAGCGCGAGCAGGCGCTGTACGGCTGCATTGCCCAGGCGCCGGCTGCGCTCTATCAGACCCTCCTGCTCGATCACGTCCAGCACCGCCAGCCCGGCGGCGCAGGCCAGCGGGTTCTTTTCATGGGTGTAGTGGCCCAGAGAAATGTGCTGGCCCAGGTTCAGGCCCTCGCGGGCGATCAGCGCTGCCAGCGGCATGCTTGCGCCGCCCAGGCCCTTGCCAATAACGATCATGTCGGGCTCGATGCCGTACCGCTCAATGGCAAACAGGTGACCGGTGCGGCCCAGCGCGATCGGGATCTCGTCCAGGATCAGCAGAACGCCGTGGCGGTCGCAGATCTGGCGCAGCCTGCGGTAGTAGTCCAACGGTGGTGCCTGCACATCGGTGCAGCGCACCGTCTCGACGACGACGGCAGCCACATCGCCCTCCTTGCGCAGGCAGTAGTCGATGTAGTCCACGCAGCGCAGCGCGCACTGGCCGCCACAACCGAACACGCAGGCGCCCGGATCGCAGGGCGGCACATGTTCGCTGCCGGGCATCAGCGGCCCGATGCCGCGGCGGAAGACCGCTTCGCCCCCAATGGAAATGGCGTCCAGTGAAGCCCCATGAAACGCATCCCACATGGAGAGGGTCTTGAAACGACCTGTGGCCAGGCGCGCCAGCTTCAGCGCCATGCCGATGGCGGCCGTGCCACCCGGGGCAAAGAGCAGGCGCGCGCCGGTCATGGGGGCGGCCTGACACAGGCGCCGGGCCAGGTCCACGGCGGGGCGGTTGGTGTAGCGGCGGGGCGAAAAAGGCAGCGTCTCCAGTGTTTCCCGCATCGCGGCCAGCACCGTGGGATGGCCGTAGCCCACCTGGTGCAGGCTGTTGCCATGAAAGTCGAGGATGCGCCGCCCGGCGGTGTCCAGCAGCCAGGCGCCTTGTGCGCCCTGCAAGGCATTCAGGCAGGGGGTGGACATGGACTGGTGCAGGAACCAGCGCGCGTCTTCGTCGAGCAGCTCGCGGGTGGCGGCGTCCAGATGCTGCGCCTGCCAGGCCGCGCGGCGGTCACCCAGGTTGATGTCGCCTTCGCTGCGGTCGATCTCAGCTGGCATCGCTCGCGCCCTGTATCTCGCCGTCGCGAAGCATGCGGGCCTTGCCGCCCTGCGCATGGTCAAACAGGGCCTGCGCCGCGCCGGCGGCATCGCCCGCCGCCAGGCGGTCCACGATGGCGCTGTGTTCCTCGGCAAAGCGCGGAATGGCCATGGGTGCCAGCAGATTGCGGCGGCGAAACAGGGCCAGCAGCTTGCACAGTCTGCGGTACTGCTCCACCAGCACCGGGTTGCCGGTCATGGCCACGATGCAGTCGTGAAAGCTCAGGTTTAGCTCGTGGAACCGGTCCACATCGTGGGCCTGCACCTCGCTCATCGCATCGGTCATGTGGCGCAAGGTGTGCAACTGCTCGGGTGTGACGCGTGTGGCCAGCAGCCGACCGGCGGTGGCGTCCAGCCCGGCACGCACGTCGTACAGGTCTGCCGCCTCGCTCAGCGCGATCTTGCGCACATGGGCGCCCCGGTTCTTTTCCTGCCGGATCAGGCCGGACTCTTCGAGGGTACGCAGCGCCTCGCGCAGCGGGCCGCGCGAGATGCCAAACCGCTGGGCCAGTGCCATCTCGTTGAGCTTGCTGCCAGGGGCCAGAGCGCCGTTCAGCACCAGGTCTTCGATGGCCTCGGCCACCAGGCGCGTGAGCGAGGTGCTCTGCAACTGGGCCAGTGCTTTTTCCGGATGGGTGGGTAGGAGTTCGTTCACGTTGTGTCTGTGCTTTTATCAACGAGATTCTAGGACGGATTGCGAAAATGTCGATTGTCAACAATCTGACACATAACGTGAATAAGCTGAGAGTTGTCGTGAGGGGTGAGGACTCGTTGTGAGTGAGACGCCGCATGACAACCCGATCTTCCGACGTCTTTCCACGGAGCACCCCATGAAGCTGAACACCCTGCTGAAAACCGCGCTGGTTGGCGCAATGGCCGCCTTGCTGGCCATGCCCGCCATGGCACAAAAAACCCGCC
>NZ_JAABRQ010000058.1 GCF_011390835.1 Hydrogenophaga sp.
TGCGTCGCCGAGGCCAAGCTGGCCCGCCGCTTCTTCAACCATATGGGTCTGGTGCTAGACCGGGTGCAGTACGAATCGACTTCACGCACCACTTTTGAAAATGCATCCTTCGACCTCAATGCCGTGAATGCCGCCATGCGCAAACTGCGCCTTTAGGCGCTGGCCAAGCTGGGTTGGCTGATCGCTTAAGAATCCCGATCGCGCCGCGCGCTGCGCGCAGGGAGCGAAGGCCCTGTGCGCATGCTCCAGACCGCAATATGCCCATCCCTTCGAACGCCCCACGCTTTCAAGCAGCTGGCTTTCTGGATCGTTCGGCGCGCTCTTCTTCCTCGATGATTTTCAGAATCTTTGCGTACTGCTGGGGATAGCGGCCCTGTATCCAATACCCAACCTTCTGCGGTGCTCCGTCGGGGCGCCTCTTCTTTCGAATGCCACATCTGGGCACCAGCGCCTCTCGCCAGGCAAGCAGCTGGTGGGCTCGCTTGTATGGGTCTTCTGCGGGGGAGGGATCGTTCTGCATGGCTTGCTCGTGGAAGAAGTGGATGAATGGAGCGATCTTCCCGGAACCGAAACTCAATTGCAAATCTTGCCCGGCCACTAGCGAGCCCTGCCTACCCGGACCTTGTTCTGAGGTGAGGCTAAGACTGAAGGGGCAGCGACTTGCCCACGAAGAACGTGCTCTCAGCGCGTCAATAGTGCAGTTAGGCATTGACCAAAATCGGCCAACTTGCTGCCTCACAAACGTGGTCCGCTGCAGGCTGGTTGCGGGCAGCTGATGCAGTCACGCCCACCGCAAGAAGGTGTTAGCCGACATGCCCTGGCCGTAGTGATTTGATTTTGCTTTGCAGATCAGAGAGACTTTCTCACAAGCGACGGTAGCAACATCAGCACACCACAGACCACTCATGTTCCCACCGACCTTGATCCAAGCAACTGTCACCAACGCCCGTCTACAGGAGTATTCAAGATGGCCACTTATCACCTTGGCGCCAAGTGTTTCAGCCGCAGAAAAGGCGAGTCTGCGACCGCGTGTGCCGCGTACCGCGCGGGGGAGCGCATCGTCGATGTCCGCACAGGATGTGTTCACGACTTCAGCGACCGCGATGGCGTCGCGCTGAAGCAATTGTTCTTTCCGACTGGCACCCCTGAGTTGTCGCGAGAGGCCTGCTGGAACCTCGCGGAGGCAGCCGAGCGCCGCAAGGACTCCACCGTCGCCCGAGAAGTCCTCGTCTCCCTGCCTCATGAACTTCCCCGGTTTCAGCAATACATGCTCAGTGCGAGGATGGCCAGGTGGATTGTTGACACCTACGGCTGCGTGGTGGATCTGGCCATTCATACGCCAACAGAGAGCAACGACCACCGCAACTTCCACTCTCACATGCTGACATCAACCCGTCGCTACGGGCCAGACGGCTTCACAGGAAAATGTAGAGAATTCGATGACATTTTCCTTGGCCCCAAAGAGATCCGAAAGATCCGAGAGGTATGGTGCGAGTTCATCAACGAGGCGCTCGCTGAGTGCCAGCTTGCATCACGCGTTGATCACCGGTCACACGCGGTGCTGGGTCGTCTGGAGATTCCAACCATTGCGGAAGGCAGGGGCCCGGGATCGGAGAAACGCCGCAAGCGCAACCGCATCATTCGCTCTATCAACCGCCGGCTTCTGAAGACCTTCACCCCAGAAGTCTGCAACCAGTTTTCCAGGGTCTTCGAGGAGAAGGGGATTGCCTGGCAGTTCGACCCGAATCTTTACCGACCGATCGCCAACACCGAGCGAGACCTGGCCGATGACGACTGCCCGCAAGAGGAAATCCAGCGGTGGCGGGACATCCCCCGAGGTTAACGACTGCCCTCGCCTGTCCGTCAGGCCCAGTGTCTTTGCCTGTGCTCGGGCCTTGAATGCAGATGATTCGGGTCTTGCCTGGGATCGACTCCCTCAAGCCCTGCGCCCCCACACCGGATCAGACCGCTATTTCAGCTGCACTCCAGCGGAGCGGGCCGCCAGGAACACACCCTCACCGATGCTGGCGCCAAAGCGCTTGGCCAGCCGCAGGCCGAGATTTTCCCGCTGGGTGTAGTCCACGATCTCTTCGGCTTTGACCACTTCGCGGGCCACGTAGTCCAGGCTGCCCAGGCCGTCGGCCAGGCCCAGGTTCACCGCTTGCTGACCGCTCCAGACCAGGCCGCTGAAGGTGTCGGGCGTTTCTTTCAGGCGATCGCCTCGGCCTTTCTTCACCACCGCGATGAACTGGGTGTGAATCTCCGACAGCATGGCCTGGATGTAGGCGCGCTGGGCTTCGTCCTGCGGGCTGAACGGATCCAGCATGGCTTTGTTCTCGCCTGCCGTCATCAGCCGGCGCTCGATACCGAGTTTTTCCATCAGGCCGGTGAACCCAAAGCCATCCATGAGCACGCCGATGCTGCCCACCAGGCTGGCCTTGTCCACGTAAATGTTATCGGCGGCGGCGGCGATGTAGTACGCGGCCGAGGCGCAGGTCTCTTCAACCACCGCGTATACCTTCTTGTTGTGCAGCGCCTTGAGGCGGGTGATTTCGTCGTTGATGATGCCGGCCTGCACCGGGCTGCCGCCGGGCGAGTCGATCAGCAACACCACCGCCTGCGCGCCTTTGTCTTCGAAGGCAGAGGTCAGGGAAGCCAACACGTTTTCGGCACTGGCTTCGGCACCGGATGCGATCTCACCCCGGATCTCGATCACCGCCGTGTGCGGCGTGGTGATCGGTGTGCTCATGGAGTCGGCCTTGTAGACGAACCAGATCACGGCAGCAAAGATCGCCAGCCACAGCAGGCGCATGAACAGCTTCCAGCGCCGCGCGGCGCGCTGCTCCTTGAGCTGGGCAAACACCAGCTTTTCAATGGTGGCTCGCTCCCAGGTGACGCCGCCAACCCGATCTGGGGAGCTGCTGGTGGAGGGGCCAAAGGTGGGTTCGGTCATGGTGGTTGCTCGTCAGGAATCGGGGCTGGTGATCAGAACGCCAGCGGCTGTAGGTTGTATTGTGACCGCCAGTGCACCACGCCGCCCTGCTCCACCAGGTCGATCTTGACCAGCCCACCCCGGCATGGGCCACCCGAGCAGGCGCCGGTGTCGGGCGCGTAGGTGGCGCCGTGGGTGGCACACAGCAGCCAGCGGCCGGTGTCGTCGAAAAACCGGTCGGGCTGCCAGTCCATTTCCATGGCCACATGGGCACAGCGGTTCAGGTAGGCATGCGCCTGGCCCCGGTAGCGCACCGCAAAGGCGCGGCAGGTCTGGCCACCGTAAACCACATCGAAAGACACCGCCCGGCCGCCGTTCAGCAGGTCCCCGCTGTTGCACAGGGGGTGCAGGCTGTCTTCGCCAGGGTCGGACATGGTGTTGAACTGGGTTCGGGGCGCTCAGGCGTGGGTGTTGAGCCAGTCGTGCAGCTCGCGCACCGAGTGCGCAACAAAGCGCGGCTTGAGCGCATGAAACGCATCGGGCTCGTGAGCGCCGTAGCTCACGCCCAGGCTGGCGCAGCCGGCGTTGAGCGCCATCTGCAGGTCGTGCGTGGTGTCGCCGATCATGAGCGTGCGCTCGGGTTCTACGCCGAACTCGTGCATGAGCTGGTGCAGCATCAGCGGGCTGGGCTTGCCGGCGGTCTCGTCAGCGGTGCGCGAGCCATCGAACACGTGCTTCAGCTCCACCGACTGCAGCGCCTCGTTCAACCCAGCTCGGCTCTTGCCGGTGGCCACGGTCAACCAGTGATGACGCTGTTTCAGATCGGCCAGCAGCGGCAACACGCCGTCAAACAAGACCAGGTCGTGCTGATGCTTGGCGTAGTGGTACTTGTAACGCTTGCCGAGCTTGGGGTATTTGTCTTGAGGCACATCGGGCGCCGCATAGGCCAGGGCCTGCATCAAGCCCATGCCGATCACATAGCTGGCGTCTTGGTCATTCGGCACGGTGCCGCCCACGTCGCGCACCGCAGCCTGGATGCAGCGGGCGATGAGCGCGGTGGAGTCGAACAGGGTGCCATCCCAGTCGAAGGCGATGAGGTCGAATTGGCGTGGGCGCATGGTTGGAAAGAGATGGGACACCCCGAATTATCGGCGCGCGAACCACCCGCCTGCATCAACACCCCACCCGCACCACAGGCATCGCCGCCGCATCAGCCCGCCGACAGAGCTTTGGCGTGATGCCGCAGATGATCATCCACAAAGCTGGTGATGAAGTAG
>NZ_JAABRQ010000059.1 GCF_011390835.1 Hydrogenophaga sp.
CTGCAGTTTTCCGGCGCGGGGATGGATGCGTTCTTGACCCAAGTATCGAAACGCCAAATCAATACCAGCGCGGTGCGGCGCGCCCCCGCCGGCAGCGGGCTGCAAAAGCAGAAACTGCTCTCATTGACCGGCCATCGGGCCTGGGTGTTTGACTTTTTGAGCCGGGGATATGTGGCGGGCGTGGGCCAGCGCACGGTGCTGGAGCATTTTCCAAGAGAAACTGTGGTCGACTTTGATGTCTTAGAGGATTCGAGCAAGTCCTACTTAGGGCGGCACGCCGAGAACCGGTCGCAGATTGCCAACGTGATGAACATCTTGCATGACTACTTTGGCGACAGCGTGCGATTAACCGATTCAGCCGGCATTCGCTGCGTGGTGTTTCCCTCCATTGAGGCGCTGCGAACCTCCTTTTCTAAGAAAGTCGGCAACCCCGATTTCGACTGGGATTTGTTAAGATAGCCGCATCCATTCGAGGACTCCGAGATGAGCAACGTGGTCTATATGCGAGGAGCCGGCCCTGATCCCGGCGCATCCACCGGGCCGCCGACCCCGCCGCAACCGACGCAGGGCGTGGCGAGCGCACCACTTGGTCCTCGACCCGCTCCGCAGCCGGTGCGAACCGAAAGCGCGCAACAGGAGCAGGCCCTGAAACCGCAGCGACCGATCGAGGAGCAGGCCATTGCGCTGCTGCCCAGTGAGTGGCTCTTCAAAGAAGAGGACCTGCCCGATCGCAACCGGCCCATCGCCGTGGGCGAGACCCTCGTGCTCGACACGCGGGTGAATGCGGCGCTGCGTCTAGCCCACCGCAATCAGTTCATGTCCATGATCGCCCACTGCTTGTGGGGCGATGAGCAGACCTCAGAGCTGGTGAGGCTCGGCTACTTGGCGCGCGGGGCGGTGATGACGCTGCAGCCGACCAACGTGTTCGAGCTGTACTTGGTGGGCAACGTGGTGAGCGCGCAATGGAAGCTCGATCGCACCATGCGGATCCAGCAGACCGTGTTTAATTCACATGCCACCAAGCGCACAGCGGGTCGGCACGGGCTGCCCACGGCGACCTGGGCGGCGATGGAGCTGGATGAGGAAGTGTTCAAGTGCCAGAAGCTGCTCGATGGGGCGATCAAGTCCTATCATCTGGCGACCAAACGGGATCGGACGACGTGTAACTGGTAGGAGGGGCGATGATTACGGTGCCGGTGAGTGCCTTTCCGATGCGAGTGATTTATTCGGCAAATATGCCAGCGTTTACTGGCAAGATCGAGTGGAAGGCAGCAGCTTGGATGACAGAGGAAGACAGAGAACGAGCCAATGAATGGCTTGCTGAGCGGTTTGGCAAAATGCCATACCTGGTCTTATATGAGAAGGTGCTGGTGATGCACCCCTGTCATCAGCAATACATTCAAAAACTGGCGCAGCCAACAACAGGGGAGACCGTATGGTCCAAGACAGCGCAGGCTTGGTAAAGACACATCTCTGGTCCATTGTTTTGCCGGCGATCGGGCTTGGCACCGTTATTTACTGGACCGGCAGCTTTATGTACTGGCTGTTCACCTAGCACTGACGACAACAACTGGAGAGAAGACAACATGAGCGCGCGTAAAAGCAAGTACGAGTATGAACCCTGCACCTACCGCAACCTCGGCAAAGGCGTCGATGGTTTTATACACTGGTGCAACGACATCTGCCAGATCCAATACGATGCGATCCTCAAGGTCAAAGCCAAGCAGGAAGCCGAAGGCAATGTGCTGACCGCGACGCCGGCTTCCCAAGCGCTTGGCATCATTCAAGCGGCGGCTCAGGTGGCGAAGAATAAGCGGCTGGGGAAATCGAAATGAGCGGCTACACGTTGGCGGTTTATTTTACCGGCCTGGGCGCCGGACTGCTGGTCGGCGCTTACCTCACCTGGGTTTGGTGCATTCACAGAGAGGGGAAATCGAAATGAAAAAGACGATCAAGCCGGGGCAAATGATCCCGGCGTGGTACGGCATTGCTTGGCAGAACTTCGACTCCAGAACTGCCGTCTGCTACCCGGTCCCCATCAACGTGATCGTGGCCACGGGTCGGGCGTTCTGGCTCTGGCTTCGCTATGGCTACAAGCCGGTGCCGATAGACCCGAGGGATGCGTTCGTGCAGGGCGTCAGCGAGGGCTATCACAGCGGCTTGTTGGAGGGGAAGAAGGCCAAGTGCAAGGGAGAACCAGAGTGAACGTCCTCATCGGCTGTGAATTCTCTGGCACCGTCAGAGAAGCCTTTCGTCGGCAAGGGCACAACGCTTGGTCATGCGATCTGCTGGAGTCCGAGGACAACAGCCAGAACCACATCGTTGGCGATGTGCTTGGCATCCTTGACGAGCGCTGGGATCTTGCCATTCTGCACCCGCCATGCACCCACTTGGCAGTGAGCGGGGCGCGCTGGTTCAAGGAAAAGCAGGTCGAGCAAGCGCAGGCGCTGGAGTTTGTTCGTGCCCTGCTTGATGCGCCAATCGAGAAGATCGCGCTGGAAAATCCGATCAGCATCATCTCAAGCCGAATCAGGAAGCCCGATCAAATTTTGCAGCCTTGGTGGTTTGGCCACGGCGAGACTAAGGCAACCTGCCTGTGGCTGAAGAATCTGCCGAAGCTCATCCCAACCAACATTGTAGAGGGCAGAGAGGCGCGCGTTCATAAGATGGCACCTGGACCGGATCGCTGGAAAGAGCGCAGCCGAACCTATACCGGGATTGCTGACGCGATGGCACAGCAATGGGGTTGATCTGGCGTATTAGACGTTAAACTGGAGAACGACATGAGCAACTTTCAAGAGCAACTCGCTGAACTGAAGGCCGGCGATGCCGTAATCTTTGAATACGGCGACTATGGCAGCCTACGCCGGGAGATAAAGACCGTCGACAGGGTCACGAACGCATCTATCTTCGTCGCACCAAATGGCCGCTTCAGGAAGTCCGATGGGTATTCGATGGGCGGAACCTACCGAATCTATCCGGCAACTCCAGAAGACATCGAGCGCGTCAATGAGGAGGCCGCGCTACGGAAATACCGGATTGTGCTATCAAAGATAGACTGGAAAAAGGTGTCCGATCAAGTCGTCCGCAGCGTCATTGCTGTGCTCAGGGAGAATAACAGATGAACGACTGCGACTTCCTTCCTTTTCTTATCGGCTGGAACATCGGCCTGCTGATTGCCATCGGCGTCTTCGCGGTGCTGATCTGGCGCATCCGCCACTAAACTGGAGAACACGATGAAAGATCTACGCAGAACAGGCCGCACCACCCGCATGCTGATCGATGCGGTGAGTTGCGCCAGAGAGGGCAAAGCAGTTTATGTCATTGCAGCGAACAGGCAGGAGCAAGGGCGGCTGCAGCGGCTGCTGTGGGAGCTGACGGACGATCAGCTCTGCCACGGAATCAAAGTAGAGACCCCATCATCGGTTGGACTCGACTGGAATTCGTTCACCTTGATTGGCGCGCATCCCAACTGCGTCGTGCTCGTCGACCACTTCACGATTGAGCGCCTGTTCGCAACCCAGCTCCACGAGTTGCATCGCTACGACTAGAACCTGTAGCCATTAAAAAAGCCCCTCCCCCGGCGCTGGAGCGGGCACCGGGGAGAGGGGCTAAGGCGGCTGGGGTTGCCGCCGATCAGAGAGGACAACGAGGTAAAGCGGTGCGTGACATGAAACCTACTGGAGCAAACAATATGCCCAAATTTCCACTTGGTCAAGTCTTTCGAGACATTGGCATGGACGGGTCGCGGTACGATCACATCGCCCTGCCCTATCCCTTCATGCCCCACCAAGTCACTGGCCTG
>NZ_JAABRQ010000005.1 GCF_011390835.1 Hydrogenophaga sp.
TGTGCGGGTGTGATCTCCATGCCCGAGATTATCCAAAGCAATCACCATGATTGCTATTAGTGTTAACACGCCCTAGTCTGGGACTTGACCTTCGCCTCTGCGGCTTAGAAGGTCAGTGGTGACAAAGGCGGGTGCTGGCGCATCAGCGTGATTCGGATTTATTCGAACCAGCTCCAACATCCGCCAGTCTCGTTGCTAGGCAAGCTGAACTGCCACACATTGCCACAAGCAAACAAGAAACGGCCACATGTCAGACACTGTGCCTGCCTACGATGAAACTCATCAGTGGTATGGGTGCAGTCCACCAGGACAAGGCCCTCAAGCTGGTGAAACCTTAGGAAGATCCCTTTCAATTCAAGGAACTCATCATGAAAATCTTCGCAAAACCCATCGTTCTGGCATCGTTTCTGGCCCTGGCTTCTGCCTCGGCTTTTGCCCATCACCCGGCAGAGGACATCGTCGACGAGTTGATTTATCAGATGATTGACGAGAACGTGTCCGACACGCCGCATGCCGACCTTGACTTCACCAGCATGGGTAGCTGATCCAGGTGCAGTGACTGTTTGGGAGAGGACAGCTCTCTTGCCCAAGGGGACACTCAATAAAATGGAAGCGGGCTTCGGATAAATGAGTTTGTCCGAAGCCCGATCGCTTTTGGTCTCAATGCCGACGGACGCCTGGTCAGCTTCAGTTCGGCAAATCGATCCAGGCCTGCATGCCACCACCGGAACGTGGGCTTAGTGAAACGCGCCAGCCGTTGGCCTGAGCCAGCTGTCGCACGATGGTCAAGCCCAAACCCTGGCCTCCGGTCATGGGGCTGCGTGAAGGTTCCAGCCGATGAAACGGCTGGAACATAGCTTCGATCTGGCTTATCGGGATGCCCGGGCCACGGTCCAAAACGCCGACACGGCCCTGCAATTCATCTTGCTCGTACACCAGTTCGATCACACCTTCGGGTGCGTAGCGCAGCGCGTTTTGAAGGAGGTTGCCCAAGACCCGTCGTAAAGCCAGTTCGGGCAGCAGGCGAACGCCGGGGGCGCAATGCACTTCAATGCGTCGGTCTGGCGTTGAATACTCCTTGGCGAGTGCTTGTAGCAAGGGCTCCATTGCTGTCGAGACGGGAACTTCCCGAACGAGACCTCGGGAAAGAGAGAGCACATTTCCAATGAGCTCATCCATTTGCTCGATATCGTTTTCCAGGCGCTCAATCAGCGCAGGTTCAGGTTTGATTCTGAGCAGTTCAAGCGCGAGTCGCATGCGGGCCAATGGCGTTCGCAAATCGTGGGAGATCCCCGCCAACAAGGTGGTCCGGGCTGCCAACAGCTCGCGAACCTGAACCACCATGGTGTTGAAGCGCCGGCTCAGCGCCACGATTTCCGTCGGCCCAGCCTCAGGCAGCAGATCGGGCGCTTCGCCCTGCCCCAGTCGGGCCGTGGCTTCCTCCAGCTTGGCCAGCGGCGCGACCACACGGCGCGCCAACAACACCGCGAGCCAGGCGGCCAGCACCAGCCCGCCAAACAGCGCGATGAGGAGAGCCATCACCGGTCGGCTGTTGATGCGTTGGCTCGAAAGCCCTACCGCTAGCGTATCGGTGCCCGCCGGAAGAGCGGCCCAATACCAGTCCTCGCCTTGCGCGTCAGGGCGCCGGATCAAGTGCTGGGTGGATCCCACCCGCTTCGCGAGGGCCGATTCGAGCAGGTAAAAGAAGGGGGCGTGCCACTCGGCCACAGACTTGCCCTCCAGCGTAGGTTGGATCAACAGCGTGTGATTGGCTTGCAGTTCGTGCTCGAAGGCTGGACGCGTCTGTGGTGGCAGCTCGGCCCAGGTCTGTGCCGAGAGAACCATGAGCCCTGCCAGATCATCGGCAGACCGGCGTGCCAGCGGCAGCATGACCAGGCCGGCGAAAGCCAGCAGGGTGAGCAATTCAATGGCGATGAAGGCACTCGCTATCAGGATCGCATGCTGGCGGACCAGACCCGAAGACCGCTTCACACATCGCCTCCATTCGGGTTGAACAGATAGCCCTCGCCGCGCACAGTGCGTATGTAAACCGGGGCTGCGGAGTCGGTTTCGATCTTGCGGCGCAGGCGGGTCACGCGACTGTCCACGCTGCGGTCAAATGGATCGCGGTCATAGCCCTTAAGCATGTCGATCAGCGTGTCGCGCGACAACACGCGCCCGGGGTTTTTGACGAAGACCGCCAGTAACGCATACTCGGCGCTGGTCAGCGGTACCTCTTGAGCATCGAGCAATAGCCGTCGGCCTGCCTCGTCGAGCTCATAAGGCCCAAAGTGGGGACGCTCGCTGGACATGGCTGCACTCGCTTGTGCCTTGGCGTCGGGCGACTTGGTAGGCAAGGCGGGCGGCTGAGCACGGCGCAGAAGTGCGCGCAGGCGAGCCAGCAGTTCACGCGGACCAAAAGGTTTGGAGAGATAGTCGTCGGCCCCGACCTCGAGCCCAATGACGCGGTCCATTTCTTCCCCCCGTGCCGAAAGCATCAGCACAGGGATATCCGATTGCGCCTTGATGCTGCGGGTCAGGGCCAGGCCATCTTCGCCCGGCAGCATCAAATCCATCACGATGATGTCCGGCAGGCCTGCAACAAGCGCCTCGCGCAGTGCAGGACCGTCGCTCACGCTTTGCACCTGGAAGCCGTTGGCACTCAGGTAATCCGACAGCAGGGCGCACAAAGCAGGATCGTCGTCTACAACCAAGACGCGAGAGGGGTTCAGTGCATTCATGGACATCAGTTTAGGCCCGCTGGGTCGGCAGCGCGTGGTCAGGCACCTTGCTGACACGCACCGACACAGAGCGACACGCAGCAGCACAGAGCCAGGGCTCGTTGACATAGGCCAGTGACGCAGCCCGCGCACCATTCAGTCATCGGGATTGGCCCGGTGGTCGCAGTGAAGCCCGACTGAGGGCGATCTTTAGTCCTTTGTGCAATTCAACCTTCTTTCAAAGAAATCACCATGATTCGCTCGCAGACACTTTTCGCAGCCTTGGCCGCCGCCCTGAGCTTAAGCGCCGCCGTGGCATCGGCGGCGACCGATGTCCCCAGAGTGGAGGATGCCCGGCTCCTGACCGTGCAAGAGCAATCCCGATTGCGCCTGAGCGTCCATGAGTTCGCTACACGACAAATCGAGTGGCAACGTCAGATGCAACGCCAACTGCAGGAGCGCGAGCGCATCAAGACGCTGTCGACATTGAGTGGAAAACACGCAAGTGAACCACTGCAACTTCAGGCCATGGTCCAAAATCGAATCCAAACCCGTGAGCAGACCAACACGCATGACCATGTCCGCACCCAGACCCGTACCCAAAGCATGAGTTCGCAAACGAGCGGCTCCAGCTACTCAGGTCGGAGCGGCTCGGGCAAGCGTTAAACTGAAAAGGAGTTGTGCCGTCATGAACTTTCGAATCTGTGGAATAGGGTTGACCGGCGCCATGCTGGCGGGACTGGCTTTGCCCGCCTGGGCTGAGACTTCCCCAACCACCCCACCGAAAACCGGAAGCCCCCAGGCGGTTGCCTCTGAGCGCGCCCGATCGATCGCAAACGAAGTCCACATTGACGGCGCCAGGAATGTCACGGTCGAGCGGTCAGACCCGCCTCCCTATGGGGCCGGGTACAAGCAACGGCAGCAGTGGTGGCTGCAGGCAAATCAATTGCCGACGGCAGCAGTCCCACCTAGCGGCGGCGCGTCAACCAGCAGCCCCGATGCTGGAGCCACCAATGGGAGCAGAGGCAACAACGGCAGCGCTGGCGCTGGCAACTCAGGAAAGTCTGGCTCGCCAGGATCGGGCAACGGCCGTTGAGATAACGTCGAACTTGCCACGCCAACCCGCCTGGGCTTCGCCTGGCGCGGCAGACGAGTTCAACAAAGTTGACCGGCTTGCTTCAAAACTGCGTGCGATTCACACCCCCCATATGGGTCAATAGCCGAATTCCAGACGGCTAGTCTTTCTCTCGGTCGCCCGTATCTCTGGAGCCACCTCGGTTCTCAGGATCGGCACGTGGGTCACGATGGCACTCGACGCAATCCTCAAAGTTCCTGATGCCTTCTTCCTCGTGTTCCGCGCGCACATTGGCCGGCGTGTGTTCGTGGCACCCGTAACAGGTGTAGCGGCTGTAGTCGCTGTTGACGTGGCAGGTCTCGCACTCCGTGTCGTGGTCACGATCCAGCACGAACAGCTTGGCATGATCGAAGGTCGCAGGCTTCCAGCGGTCCTCCGTGTGGCACTGCGCGCAATTACCCTTCAGCTGCTGATGCAAATTGTCAGTGGGTGCCTTGTGGCATGCATCGCAACTCGCTTGTTGTGCCTTTGTCAGCAACGCGTGGTCGAAGGTGGCAGGTTGTTGATTTCCGCGCAATCCTGACCCGAGGGGTGAGATTTACGTGGAAATCAACAACCACCCAACAGCAGGCCACCGGCAGGGGCTGCTTCAGGGTCGATCTGAGAGGGCTTGGAGGGCGCTGAGGGGGTCGGCACGTACTGACCTTGGGCGCGGCTCATGATGGCGTCTAGCGCCTCGTTGTAGCCCTCTGCGGCCTTGTGGACAGCGTCGGGCCATTCAGGGGCCTCGGGGAGCATCGGGACACCCACCGCCTGCAGCGCCTCACCCACCCTGCCCAGCTCCTCGGGGCTGCTCGGGACTCGGTACTGCACCAGGGCGGCGTCCATGCTTCGGAAGTCCTCCCCGAGGGTGTGCTCGTACTCAAAGAGGCTGTCCTCGTCGGGTCCGGAGCGGCGGAAGTCCTCGTCCACTTGGAGGACGTGCGCCTTCACGGCATCGCGGATGTAGGCCAGGGCCTCGGGGGTCAGCTTGATGGGGGTCTTGGTGCAGTCCGCTTGCTGCTTCTTGAGCTGCTCGGATGCGGCCTTCAGCTCCACGGTGACCTCGGCATCACGGATAGCGGCCCGGATGCGGGCGACGTCCATGTCGGGGGTGTGGAGGGATTCGCGGTACTCGGAGAATCCGAGGATGGAAACCAGCTTGGTGGGGACTCTGCGGCGGTACTGCCACTGTCCTCCGCGCCTCTCAGTACGGGGGGGCTTCTTCATGTCTTGCACTTCCGAAATGTACCTGTTGTGGAACAGGTTTGTGGAACAGTGCAATCTTCTGGAAGCCCCTAGCTGCGCGGAACCCGCAAGTTTGCTGGGTTCTTGAAAGGGGTGGGGTGGCTGATGGGGCTCGAACCCACGACAACAGGAATCACAATCCTGGACTCTACCAACTGAGCTACAGCCACCGCGAGCTTTAAATTATAGCGTCATCCGCGCCCTTACCGGGCTGCGGACTGCGTGTCTACAGGACTCAGCGAGCTGCTGTGCTCATGGACTGAGGTGCCGGCACCTCGATGCGAACCTTGAAGCGCTCCTTCAGCGTTTCATAGTAGGCTTGGCCTTCGGCGGCGCTCCACCACTGGCCGTATTGCTGCACTTCCTGCTGTTGGGCCTGAGCATCGCGTGCTTCGCGCGGCAGCACCTTTTCGACCTGGATCACCGCGTAACCTTGGTTGCCCAGGTTCACGCCTTTCCAAACGGGCAGCTTGGCCGGGTCGGCACTGAGCGCGGCATTGAGCACCGCACCGGGCAGGTCCTGGGCCTTTTCGCGCGACACCGTCAGCGCCGCCGGCAGGTTGGCCGAGGCTGGTGCAGCCTGCCAGGCGGCGAGCTTCTGCGCGCCCTCTTCCTGGGCCAGCTGCGCCGAACGCTGCGCCACCAGCTGGGAACGCACGGCGTCACGCACTTCAGCCAGCGGTCGGGTGCGGGCGGGCAGGTACTGCAGCACACGCGCCGAGGCAAGTTGGCCCGAACGCACCTCGACTGCTGCCACATTGCGTTTCTTCTCCACCGATTCGGCCGAAAAAATTTCTGACAGCAGGCGGTCGCTGGACAACACGGCCGAGCCGGGCTGGCCTTGCCGGGTCACGCCCTGGGCAGTCTGCACCGTGAGCTTCAGGCGCTCGGCGGTCGGCGCCAGGCTGTCACCTTGTTCGTACACCAGGTTGCTAAACGCCTCCGCATTTTCGGCAAACAGCTTTTGCGCCTGCTGCTTTTTCAGGTCGGTCTCGATTTGCGCGCGCATGGATTCAAAGCTCTTGACCTCAGGCGCCTTGATGTCGGTCACGCGGATGATATGAAAACCAAATTCAGTTTCCACCAGGTCGGAGATGTCTCCTTTCTTCAGCGCAAACACCGTGTCTTCGAACGGCTTGACCATGGCGCCGCGGGCGAAGAAATCCAGGTCGCCACCATTGGCTGCGGAACCGGGGTCTTGCGAATTGGCCGTGGCCACGGCCGCAAAGGTGTCGGGGGCCTGACGCACCTGCGCCAGCAGCGCCGCGGCACGATCCCTGACCGCGGCTTTGTCGCTGGCCGAAGCGCCGGGTGGCACGGTGAGCAGGATATGGCTGGCGCGACGCTCCTCGTTGCCCGACAGGCGCGAGGCGTTCTGATCGTAGAAAGCGCGCACATCGGCCTCGTTCAGGCTCACCGTTTTCTGCAGCTCTTCGGTGTCGAGCACCAGGTACTCGATGTCGACCTGCTCGGGCGCCTGGAACAGCTGAGGGTTGTCGTTGTAGAAGGTTTCGATCTCGGCGTCGCTGGGTTTCACGCGGGCCGCAAAATCGGCGGCGGCGAACCGCACCACACGGACCTCTCGCTGCTCAAAGAAAGCATTGAGCGAAGGCTTGGCGATCGCTGGCGATGCGAAGCCCGAGCCCACTATGCCCTGAGACACTTGGCGAACCGAAATGTCGGCCCGCACGCGGGCCTCGAACATCTCGGGCGTCATGCCCTGGCGGCCGACCAGCTGGCGGTAGGCCTCAGTGTCGAGCGTACCGTCAGGCCGGCGCAGCGAGGCGATGGCTTCGTTCTGCTGCAGGTCGCGCGCTAGACGCTGGTCGCTGGTGTACAAGTTGAGCTTCTGCGCCGCCACCGCGAGCACGCGCTCGCGCACCAGCCGCTCCAGCGTGGCGTAGCGAGCTTCATCCGTATCGAGAAATTTCGCGTCCAGCGTCGGCATGGACTCGCGCAGGCGTTGCGACTCGACCTGGTGCGCCTGATCCCACTCTTGCTGCGTAATGTCTTCGCCGTTGACCGTGGCCACCGTCTTGCCGCGACCACTGCCGTCGGAAAACCCCTGCACGCCAAACAGCACGAACGAGGGAATGATCAGGATCATCAAGAACCCCATGAGGTACTTCTTGTGATTGCGAATGGATTCGAACATGCGTAAAAACCTTGAAACGAACTGCAGACCGGTCTGGGGTCCTAACAACAAAAAAGGCGAACCCGTGTTCGCCTTTTCGGTGGTGGTGGGTGCTGACGGGGTCGAACCGCCGACCTACGCCTTGTAAGGGCGCCGCTCTACCGACTGAGCTAAGCACCCCACCGGAAAACCCGTGGTGCGCCTCAGTTCAGCGCATCCTTAAGTGCCTTGCCCGGGCGGAACTTGGGCACCTTGGCTGCTTTGATTTTAATCTCAGCGCCGGTGCGGGGGTTACGACCCTTGCGAGCAGGCCGCTTGGTCACAGCAAACGAGCCGAAACCCACGAGGGAAACGGTGCCACCCTTCTTCAGCGTGGTGCGGATGGCGGTGATGGTCGAATCGAGCGCGCGCGTAGCAGCCGCCTTGGAAATATCGGCGTGCTTGGCGATGTGTTCGACGAGTTCGGTTTTGTTCACAAATAGCCCCTCTTGAATTGATTAGAAGAATCCGTGCGAACGGACCCGATGCAAAAAACGGTGATGTTGCCGTCAACACAGGCCCGCCCTGCTTGCTGTGCTGTTGCCCGAAAGCTTCAACAGATGCGGCTTGATTAGACCCATGGCGCCCAGTCGATGTCAATAAGCACATCCGCGAAGGCCGCCACACAGGCTGGCAAGAGGCGCGATTCTAGACCTTTTCCCCACGGCAGCCCGCGCGCGCCGTGACTTTTTGCGCAGGCTCGAGCCTCAGCCGACCAGCGCCTTCGCGATCGCGCGCCCCACATCGGCAGTGCTGGCCTGGCCACCCAGATCGGCGGTGCGGGGTGCGCCGCTGCCGGGTTGCAACACGGCCTCGATGGCGTTCATCACGGCATCATGCGCGTTGCGGTAGCCCAGGTGGTCGAGCATCATGGCGCCGCACCAGATCTGACCAATGGGGTTTGCAATGCCTTTGCCGGCGATGTCAGGCGCCGAGCCGTGCACTGGTTCGAACAACGAAGGGTGGGCACGTGTGGGGTTGAGGTTGGCGCTGGGCGCGATGCCGATGGTGCCGGTGCAGGCCGGGCCGAGATCGCTCAGGATGTCGCCGAACAAATTGCTGCCCACCACCACGTCGAAGAAGTCGGGGCGCTGCACAAAGTGTGCGGTGAGGATGTCGATATGGAACTTATCGACCGTCACGTCCGGGTACTGCTTGGCCATTTCGGCCACGCGCTCGTCCCAGTAGGGCATGGTGATGGCGATGCCGTTGCTTTTGGTGGCGCTGGTCAGGTGCTTCTTCGGTCGCGAACGCGCCACTTCGAAAGCATGCCGCAACACGCGGTCTACGCCGATGCGCGACATCACGGTTTCCTGCACCACGATCTCGCGATCGGTACCGGCGTACATGCGCCCGCCGATGCTGGAGTATTCGCCCTCGGTGTTTTCGCGCACGATCACCATGTCGATTTCGCCCGCCTGCCTGGGCGTGCCGTCGCGCCGCACCACCGGCGCGGTCACGCCCGGCATCAGCTTGGCCGGGCGGATGTTCACGTACTGGTCAAACTCGCGACGGAACATCAGCAACGAACCCCAGAGAGAAATGTGATCCGGCACCTTGTCGGGCCAGCCGACGGCGCCGAAGTAGATCGCGTCGTGGCCGCCGATCTGGTCTTTCCAGTCATCGGGCAGCATCTGGCCATGCTTCTCGAAGTAGGCGCAACTCGAAAAACCGAAGTGATCGAACTGCAGCGGGATATTGAATTTCGAGGCAGCAGCCTCCATCACGCGCAAGCCTTCGGGCATGACTTCGGTGCCGATGCCGTCACCAGCGATGACGGCGATGCGATGGGTTTTGTTCACGGTGTGCTCCTGGGTGGGGTGAGTTTGAAAAAAGGAATGGCTTGGGCCAGCAAGGCGTCGGGCACTTCTTCGGCGAGGTAGTGCCCGCTGGGCAAGGCCTGCCCGCTGACGTAAAGGGCGCGCTCGCGCCATAGCGCCAGCACATCAAAACACCGCGCCACCGTGCCATGCTCGCCCCACAGCACGCGCAGCGGCTGCGTCACTTTCTGCCCGGCGGCCACATCGGAGCGGTCATGCTCCAGGTCGATGCCGGCGCTGGCGCGGTAATCCTCACACATCGATTCTGCGCTGCCCTGCAGAGTGATGCAGCGGGCGTATTCCGCCAGTGCCGCCGGGTCAAACGCAGACAGGCCCGCATGGCGGCTGCCCATGACGCTCTTTAGGTAGCGCACCGGATCGGATGCGATCAGCGCCTCGGGCAGAGGCGGTGGCTGGATCAGGAAAAACCAGTGCCAGTAGGCGCGAGCAAACGCTTCGGTGGTTTGCCCGTACATCGCCAGCGTGGGCGCGATGTCGAGCAGCATCAGGCGGCTCACCGCCTGCGGATGGTCGACCGCGAGCCGGTGCGCCACGCGCGCGCCGCGGTCGTGCGCCAGCACCGCGAATTGATCAAACCCGTGCGCCTGCATGACGGCCACCGCGTCCTGGGCCATCACCCGCTTGCTGTGCGCCTGGTGCTCGGCATCGGCGGCGGGCCGCCCGGAGTCGCCATAACCGCGCAAGTCCATCATCACCAGATGGAAGTGCTCGGCTAGCCGGGGCGCGACGCGGTGCCACATGGCCATGCTCTGCGGATGCCCGTGCAACAGCAGCAGCGGCGGCCCGTCGCCACCCGACCGGGTGTGCAGGGCCAGCCCGTCGTGGACCACGGTGCGGGGAGCGAAGGCGTCAAGCATGCGCTCCAGCTTACGTCGAACAAAGGCAATAATCCGGCAATTGATTCATGCTCTGGGAGAAACAATTGGACCGTGCCGACTTGGAACTGGTGCTGGCAGTGCGCCAGCACGGCAGCCTGGCGCAGGCTGCCCGTGTGCTGCAGCTAGCCCCATCTGGCGTCACCAAACGCCTCGCGTCGCTGGAAGCGCAACTCGGCCTGCGCCTGTTCCAGCGCACCACGCGCCGCGTGAGCCCAACGGCCGAGGGCGAGACCCTGTGCGCGCGGGCGGCTGAGTTGCTGCAGGGGTTTGAAGCCATGGAGTCCGAGCTGCGTGAGCACCACCAGGAGCCAGCCGGGCCGATCCGGCTGGCGGCCACTTTCGGTTTTGGCCGCCGATGGCTGGGCCCCGCCCTGGCCGATTTTCAGGCCCGACACACGCGGGTGAGCGTGCAGCTGCAGCTCACCGAACAGCTGCCGGATCTAGCGGTCGAGGGCTTTGATGGCGCAATCTGGCTGTGGAGCGCGCCGGGCGAACGCAGCGCCGAGTGGATGGCGCGCAGCCTGGCACCTAACCAGCGCGTGCTGGTGGCAGCACCAGCCTACCTGGCCTCGCGCGACGTGCCCACCTGCCTGGCGGATTTGTCGCTGCATCGCTGTCTGGTGGTCCGGGAAAACGGCGGCGGCGTCAGCCAGCGCTTCGACCACTGGCGCCTGCACTCTGCGCGCGATGGGCAGACGCACCACGTGGCGGTGCGCGGGCCCCTGTCGAGCAACTCGGGCGAGATGGTGCGCGACTGGTGCCTGGCCGGCCACGGCATCATGCTGCGCAGCCGCTGGGACATCGCGCCGCGCCTGGCCAACGGCGAGCTGGTGCAGGTCCTGCCCGAATACACCATGCCCGAGGCCGACATCCACTGGCTGGCGCCCTACCGCGCGCAAATCCCGCGACGCATTCGCCTGCTGGTCGATTTCCTGGCCCATCGCTTTCGCGAAGAGCCCTGGCGCATCAGACCGTCTTCGGCGGGCGAATCACGAGGCTCACGCCCAGCGCTGTGAGCGCGATGCCCGCCACGGTGAACACGGTGACGGGTTCATCAAACAGCAGCCACGCGATCAGTGCGGTGCACGGTGGCACGAGGTACATCAGGCTGGTCACCTTGGCCGCGGCGCCACGCTGGATCAGCAGGTACAGCAGGGAGCTGCCGCCCAGCGTGAGCCCCAGCACCGACCAGGCCATGGCGCCCACCAACTCGCCGTTCCAGCGCATGCTCTCGACCTCCAGCAGCGCCAGCGGCAGCGTCACCACCAGCGCGGCCAGCAGCTGCACCGTGTTGGCGCTGCGCACGTCGCAGGCCTTCACGTAGCGCTTCTGGTACAGCGTGCCAACCGTGATCGAAAACAGCGCCAGCACGGCCAACGACAGGTTCAGCCAGTCGGCATGGTCTCCTGCGCCGCCGTGTTCAAACTTGCGCGAGACCACTAGCACCAAGCCCGCAAAGCCAAGCAGCAGCCCGGCCCACTGCCGGCGCGAGACATGGCCCTCGGCGCCGCCCATGGCGCTCAGCCAGATGGCGGTGAGCACCGGCTGGATGCCCACGATCAATGCCGACAAGCCCGAGCCCATGCCGGCCTTGACCGCCGCCCACACCCCGCCCAGGTAACCCGCGTGCATCAACACCCCGGTCACCGACAAGTGCAGCCATTGCGTACGGTTCACCGGCCACTTCACACCAGCGACCCAGATCCAGGGCAGGAAACACAGGATGGACAAGGCGTAGCGCACCGCCAGGAAAGACATCGGCGGCGCATGGGGCATGCCGAAGCGCGCCACGATGAAGCCGGTGCTCCAGATCAGCACAAATACCCAGGGCATGGCGCGCAGCCAGCCGTTGTCACGTACCTCGGCGGACATCTGTGCTCAGCGCGATCGCGCGCGGATTTCCGGCAAGGCTTTTTTCAGGTAGTACACCATCGACCAGATGGTCAGCACCGCGGAGATCCAGATCAGCCAGGTGCCCCAGACGCGGGTGTCGACCACACCCAGCACCGTGCCGTTGAACAGCAGAAACGGAATCGCAATCATCTGCACCATGGTCTTGGCCTTGCCCACCATGTGCACCGCCACGCTCTTGGTTGCGCCGATGATGGCCATCCATTCGCGCAGCGAAGAGATCGCGATCTCGCGACCGATGATGATCAGCGCCACAAACACATCGGCCCGGTCCAGGTGGACCAGCACCAGCAAACTGGCACAGACGAGGAACTTGTCGGCCACCGGATCCAGAAAGGCGCCGAAGGCCGAGGTTTGGTTGAGCTTGCGCGCGAGATACCCGTCGGCCCAGTCGGTGAGCGCGAACACGATGAACATCACCGTGGCGATCAGGTTCTGCTGCGCCGGGCTCACCCCTTCCAGGTAGAACACCCCGACGATCAAGGGAATCGCGACGATGCGCGCCCAGGTCAGCAAGGTGGGAAGGTTGAAGAACATGCGCCGATTATGGGGGAGTGATGAAGCGCGCCGGCGAACGACCCGGCGCCGGCGCCTCCCAAGCCGGATCAGCCCCTTTGAGGGCCCCGACCCGCAACGAGGTGGAGCCGCAGGCCGCACCCGCAGGGAGCGGGATGGGGCCCTCAGTGAAGCGCGCGGTAAATCGCATCGGCCAGATCGGCCGAGATGCCTTCTACGGTGCAGAGATCTTCCACGCTGGCGCTGGTCACGCCGCGCACACCGCCGAAACGCTGCAGCAGCCGCGCCCGCCTCCTCGGCCCCACGCCCGGGATGTCTTCCAGTTTGCTGGCGCCGGTGCGCACCTTGGCGCGCTGGGCGCGCATGCCGGTGATGGCGAAGCGGTGCGCCTCGTCGCGGATCTGCGCCACCAGCATCAGCGCCGCCGAATCGTGCCCCAGATAGACCTTCTCGCGGCCATCGGCAAAGACCAGCTCTTCCAGCCCCACCTTGCGACCCTCGCCCTTCTCCACGCCCACGATCAGCGACACATCGAGCCCGAGCTGCTGAAACACATCGCGAGCCATGCTCACCTGGCCTTTGCCGCCGTCGACCAGCACCAGATCGGGCATGCGCGGGCCGCTCGGCAGGCCGCTGGTGGCGTCGGTGGCAGGCTCCGCGGGCGGTCGCTCCGCGGCGTCTGCTGAATTGGCGGCAGCTTCGGCGACAGGCTCGCCTTCAGCCAGGGCGGTGGCGGGCTCGGCCGCCTCCGCGGCCAGTGCCTCGGCCACGCGCCCATAGCGCCGCATCAGCACCTGCCGCATCGCCGCGTAATCGTCGCCCGGCGTGATGCCTTCGATCTTGTAGCGCCGGTACTGGCTGTTCTGCATCTTGTGGTCTTCAAACACCACGCAAGAAGCCTGGGTGGATTCGCCGGCCGTGTGTGAAATATCGAAGCACTCGACGCGCAAGGTTTCGAGCTGGTCGTCGGGCAGTTGCAGGGCGTCGGCCAGTGCTCGGGTGCGCGCCTGCTGAGAGCCTTCTTCGGCCAGCAGCCGCGCGAGCGCGATCTCGGCGTTTTTCTGCGCCATCTCCAGCCAGATGCGGCGGTGTTCGCGAGGCTGGTGCACCGCGTTGACCTTGACGCCAGTCTGTTCGCTCAGGGCGTCCAGCAGCGCCTTGCTCACCGGGTGGCTGGTCACCAGCGTGTGCGGCATGGCCACGCCCAGGTAGTGCTGGGCGATGAACGCTTCGAGCACCTGCACCGCCACGCGCTCAGCTGGATCGACCGCAGGCGCTGCGCCAGCGGTCTCAGGGCTCAAGGCCTGATGGATCTGAGTCGCGTCTTCCACGTGCGCGGGAAAATAGGGTCGGTCGCCAAGGTGGCGACCGCCGCGCAGCATGGCCAGGTTCACGCAGGCGCGGCCGCCATGCACCTTGACCGCCAGCACATCCACGTCCTTGTCGGACACGTTGTCCATCGCCTGCTGGTGCAGCACGCGCGAAAGTGCAGCCATCTGGTTGCGGATTTCTGCCGCCTGCTCGAACTCCAGTCGGTCGGCGTGGGCCATCATGCGCTGCTCCAGCGTGGCCAGCACCGCCCGAGTCTCGCCGCGCAAAAAAGCCTCGGCATCGGCCACGTCGCGCGCGTAAACCGCCTGATCGATCAGGTCCACGCAGGGGCCGCTGCAGCGTTTGATCTGGTACAGCAGGCAAGGCCGCGTGCGATTGGTGAACACCGTGTCTTCGCAGGTGCGCAGGCGAAACACCTTTTGCAGCAGCGTGATCGACTCTTTCACCGCCCAGGCGCTAGGGTAAGGCCCGTAGTAGCTATGGCGCCGGTCCACCACGCCGCGGTAGTAGGCCATGCGTGGGAAGGCCAGCGAGGGCACGGGCTTGGCGGCTGTGACGCGAAAAGCCTCGCGCGTACCGGTGATCTTGAGATAAGGGTAGCTCTTGTCGTCTCGGAACAGGATGTTGAACTTCGGCGCCAGCGTTTTGATCAGGTTGTTTTCGAGCAGCAAGGCCTCGGCCTCGGAGCGCACCACCGTGGTTTCCATGCGGTGGATGCGGCTGACCATGTGGCCGATGCGCGTGCCGTCATGGCTTTTCTGGAAATAGCTGGTCACCCGCTTTTTCAAGTTGCGCGCCTTGCCCACATAGAGCAGCTGGTTCTGCGCATCAAAATAGCGGTACACGCCCGGCAGACCGGGCAAGGCAGCCACTTCACTCAGCAGTTGGTCAGAGAACGCGGGTTCCATGGTCTGTATTGTGGCGGCGCTGGCTGCGGCATGATTCGCCCATGGTCAGCGCCCCTTACTCTTCCCTGCCCGCTTTGCGCTGGGATCTCTTTTGTCGGGTGGTCGACAACCTCGGCGACATCGGTGTGTGCTGGCGCCTGAGCGCCGACTTGGCAGCGCGCGGCCAGCAGGTTCGGCTCTGGATCGACCAGCCCGGGCCGCTGCGCTGGATGGCCCCCGGCGCGCTGGAAGGTCAGGTGCCTGGCGTACAAGTGCAGCACTGGCACGATCCGTTGTCGGCCCACGCATTGGCAGACTGGGTGCCAGGAGATGTGTGGGTCGAAACGTTCGGCTGCGACCCGGCCGCCGAGTGCATGGCACGACTGGCTGAGCAACTCACCCAGGGTGGCCCAACACCGGTGTGGATCAACCTAGAGTACCTGAGCGCCGAGGGCTATGTGGAGCGTTGCCACCGCCTGCCTTCACTGGTGAACCAGGACCCGCTCCGGGGTCTGACCAAATGGTTTTTTTACCCCGGCTTCACGGGCTCTACCGGCGGTTTGCTGCGCGAACCCGACCTGCTCGCGCGCCAGGCTGCTTTCCATCGCCCAGCCTGGCTTCAGTCGCAGCAACTGCCCTTGGGTACAGCGCGGCACATCAGCCTCTTTTGCTATGAGCCGCCGGTCCTGGGCAAGGTGATGCAAGCGGCGGCCCAAGAAGGTCCAGGCTGCCACTGGCTGGTGACGCCTGGCCGCGCGGCTCAGGCGGTAGCCGCGCTTTCCAAGCACCCGGCTTCGCTGCACCCGCTGCCAGCACTGACCCAGCACGACTTCGACCACTTGCTCTGGGCAAGCGACCTGAATTGTGTGCGTGGTGAAGACTCGCTGGTGCGCGCGCTTTGGGCTGGCCAGCCCTTCGTGTGGCACATCTACCCACAACACGACAACGCCCATCACGCCAAGCTCGATGCGTTCCTCGACTGGTTGGACGCGCCCGCTTCGCTGCGCCATTTTCACCACCAGTGGAACGGCATGGTCCCAGCAGCCGGACCCGTTTGGCCGGGGTGGGGAGTGGTCGATGGCTGGCGCACCTGCGTGCAGGCGGCGCGTGCCCGGCTGCTGGCTCAGGACGACCTGAGCAGCCAGTTGCTCGGTTTCGTGGCCAAAAAGCGATAAAATTCAAGGCTTTGCGGAAAACCGGTTGCCGGCCCAGCGCCTGCATCCCGGACCGCCAGCCTTCTGCCTCGCCGCACAGAGTGTTGCCATCAGCAGCGTTCCCGGGACTTCCCTCCCCGCCGGAACCCGCGGCCCAACCGTTGGAACCCCTATGAAAATCGCCCAGGAATTGCGCGCCGGCAATGTCATCATGCACGGCAAAGACCCGATGATCGTCCTCAAGACCGAATACGCCCGTGGCGGCCGCGGTGCGGCCACCGTGCGGCTCAAGCTCAAGGCCTTGCTCAACAATATGGCCACCGAAGTGGTCTGCCGGGCCGACGACAAGATGGACCAGATCATTCTGGACAAGAAGGAGTGCACCTACTCCTACTTCGCCGACCCGATGTACGTATGCATGGACAGCGACTTCAACCAGTATGAAGTCGAAGCCGAGAACATGGGTGATGCGCTGAACTACCTGGAAGACGGCATGACCGTCGAAGTGGTGTTCTACGAGGGCAAGGCCATCTCGGTCGAACTACCCACCAGCGTGGAGCGCGTGATCACCTGGACCGAACCCGCTGTCAAGGGCGACACCTCGGGCAAGGTGCTCAAGCCGGCCAAGATCGCCACCGGGTTTGAAGTGTCGGTGCCGCTGTTTGTGGCCCAGGACGACAAGATCGAAATCGACACCCGCACCGGTGAGTACCGCAAGCGTGTCTGAATCTGCTGGCCTCAGCTGATCTGACCAGAAGGCTCCTGCGGGAGCCTTCTTGCATTCGAAATCCGAACCTGCTGCCATGGAACTCATTGCCCGCATCGCCGACGTCATCATCCCGGTCTTCCTGATCGTAGCGATCGGCTATGGCTACGCACGCCGCCGTGCGCCCGACCTGTCCGCATTCAACCGCATCGCACTCGATGTGCTGGCGCCCTTGCTGGTGTATTCGGCGCTGGCGGCCAAGGACTTCCGCCTGGGCGATCACGTCGCGCTGCTGGTCGGCGGCGCCATCCTCATCCTGGGCAGCGGGCTGCTGGCCTGGCCGCTGGCGCGCGCATTTGGCGCCCAGCCGCGCACCCTCGTGCCGGTGGTGATGTTCAACAACTGCGGCAACATGGGCCTGCCGCTGGCCTTGCTGGCATTCGGCAGCGAACATTTCGGCGCCGCGGTGGCCCTGTTCTCGATCAGCAACCTGCTGCATTTTTCGCTCGGCGCGCGCATCACCAGCGCGGCCGCGCGTTCGCGCGATCTGCTCACCAGCCCGCTGATGATCGCCACCCTGCTCGGCTTTGGCAGCGCCATGACCGAGCTGCGTCCGCCCGACGTATTGCTCTCGGGCATGAAGTTGCTGGGCGACGCGCTGCTGCCCATGATGCTGTTTGCGCTGGGTGTGCGCCTGACCGCACTCACGCGCCAGGGTCTGGCGCTGGGTTTCCTGGGTGCGCTGGCGCGCCCGCTGATCGGCCTAGCCATCGGCATCCCTCTGGCTTGGGCGTTGGGCCTGGAAGGCGCAGCGCGCGGTCAGCTGCTGCTGTTTGCCGCGCTGCCGCCGGCCGTAATCCAGTTCATGCTGGCCGAGCGTTACCAGCAGGAGCCGGACAAGGTGGGTGCCATGATCATGCTGGGCAACGCGATGGCGGTGCTATTCGTGCCGCTGGCACTGGCCATCGGCCTTTGAGGTGGCCCCGCGACCGACCCTCATCCTATTGGAGAACTCTGTGCAAAGCACCGAACACCTGAGCGAAGACATCACCGAGCGGCGCCTGGCCGACGCCTGGGCCGAGCTTCAAGCTCATGCCACCAACGGCAACGCGCTGGAAGCCGACGCCTACCGCCTGGCCTTTGCCGACCCGGAGTTCCTGCTGCGCCGCGAGACGCGGGGCATCCGCTTTCAGCTGGAGATGCTCAAGCCCGATCTGGCGCAGCAAGACCTGGGTATTGAAAACACCGTGGTGGTGTTTGGCAGCGCACGATTCAAGGAAACCAGCGAGGCCCAGGCCCTGCTGGCACAGGCCGAAGCCGACGGAGACGCAGCGGCCATCGCACGCGCGCAGGCGCTGGTGCGCAACGCCCCCTACTACGACCAAGCCCGCAGCTTTGCCAGCACCGTGGCGCGCTACAGCCAGCGTTGCCCCAAGGACGATCAGCTCTACATCTGCACCGGGGGTGGCCCGGGCATCATGGAGGCGGCCAACCGCGGCGCACACGACGAAGGCGCCCTGAACGTCGGCCTCAACATCGCCTTGCCCCACGAACAGGAAGGCAACCGCTTCATCTCACCCGAGCTGTGCTTCAAGTTCCACTACTTCGCGCTGCGAAAGATGCACTTCATGATGCGGGCCAAGGCACTGGTGGCTTTTCCCGGCGGTTTTGGCACGCTGGATGAGCTGTTTGAGGTCATAACCCTAGTGCAATGCAAAAAGGCCAAGCCGGTGCCCATCGTGCTGTTCGGCAGCGACTACTGGAAGCGCCTGATCAACCTAGACCTGCTGGTCGAGGAAGGCACCATCTCGGCCGACGACCTGCAGCTGTTCCAGTACGTCGACGATCCGCAGGCCGCCTGGGACTGCATCGTGCGCTTCTACAACCTGCCAGCGGTGTAGGCTAAACAGCGGCGGCTGCGGAGCCGCAAGTCGCACCCGCTGGATGCAGCTGGCAAGAGAACACGGTTTCGCCGTTGGGCCGCCCCAAGGTGAAACAGCCCCCTCCGGGAGGCAGCGCTCCCCGCAGCGGCGGGGCGCGGGCAGCTCTACTCCGCCCAGCCGCCACCCAGCGCCTTGTACAAGGCGACCTGATTCTGCTGCAACGCCAGCTGGCTGAGCGCCAGACTCTGCTGCGTACCAAACAGCGAGCGCTGGGCGTCCAGCACGTCGAGGAAACTGGCCACGCCATTGCGGTAGCGCAGCTCGGCCAGCCGAAAACGATCGGCTTCCGCGGTCGCCTGCGCCTGTTGCGCCCTCACCTGCTCGCCCAGCGTGGCGCGACCCGCCAGCGCATCGGCGACTTCGCGAAACGCGGTCTGGATGGCCTTTTCGTACTGCGCCACGGCAATCTCGCGCGCGGCCTTCGCTGCGTCCAGATTGGCTTGATTGCGCCCGGCGTCAAAGATGGGTAGCACCGCCTGCGGCGCCATACTCAAGCCCCAGGAACCGCTCTTAAACAGGTCGGCCAGCTCGTTGCTCACTGTGCCCAGTCCGGCGGTGAGCGAAATGCGGGGGAAAAACGCGGCGCGCGCCGCACCGATGTTGGCATTGGCGGCGATGAGTTGCTGCTCGGCCTGGCGGATGTCGGCGCGGCGGTTGAGCAGGTCCGAAGGCAGGCCGGCGGGCACGGTCGCCATGAGCGGGGCTTGGCCCGCGCTCCCCGGGTTCAACAAGAGGACGTCTGGCACCGACTGCCCCACGAGCAGGGTCAG
Source organism: Hydrogenophaga sp. (assembly GCF_011390835.1). Classification (GTDB taxonomy): domain Bacteria; phylum Pseudomonadota; class Gammaproteobacteria; order Burkholderiales; family Burkholderiaceae_C; genus Hydrogenophaga. The sequence goes on from NZ_JAABRQ010000005.1 coordinate 19,194, forward strand.
CGCATTGCGGTCCAGCGCGCGTTGGCGCTGCTGCTGAGCCAGCGCCGATTCGGCCGCGGCGGTCAGCGATTCGGCCTGGCGCAGGTCAAGTGCCGAGGAAGCGCCGTTGTCGAAACGCAGACGGGTCAGGCGCAGAGAGTCGTTGCGGGTAGCGAGGGTGCGCTGGGTCAGCGCCAGCAGGTCATCATTGGCCTGCAGACTGAGCCAGGTGCTGGCCACCGCGGCGACCAGGCTGGTCTGCGCGGCGCGGCGCGCCTCTTCGCTGGCCAGGTACTGGGCCAGGGCGGCCTCCTTCAGGCTGGCGACACGCCCGAAGAAGTCCAGTTCCCAGCTGCTCATGGCCAAGCCCACGCTGTAGCTGGTGTTGGTGCCGCCACTCGCATTGGGCTGGCGGCTGCCACTGGCCGCCAGGTTGAGCGTTGGCAGCTGGTCGGCACGCCGGATCTGGTACTGCGCGCGCACCTGCTCGATGTTGAGCGTGGCCACCCGCAGATCGCGGTTGTTGGTCAGCGCCAGCGTGATCAGCTCGCGCAGCCGCGCATCGGTCACGAAGTCCTGCCAGCGAATGTCCTCCGCCGCCTGGATCGCGCCTTGTTCAGGGAAGCTCGCGGCCACCGGCAAGGGTGGCGGCTCGTAGGTCGGGATGAAAGAGCAGCCAGCGAGCGCCAAGCTCAACAGGCTCAGGGTGACAGGGATCAGGTTTCGGCGGAAAGTCATGTCCTGAATTCCAACTTGCTTAGCGCAGGGCGCTGCGACACGAGTGAAGGTATGCCCACCAGCGCATGCCGAAGAACCGGCCTCGCCGGGCTGCTGGCATGGCCCGCCTTTGGGGGGGAAGGCGCAAAGCGACGCAGGGGGGTTAGTCATGCGTGACCCCATGCTGTGCAGCCGCCTCAGCATCGCGCCGCTGCTGGCGCTCGCTGCCCTTGAAGAGCGTTCGCACCACCACAAAAAACACGGGCACGAAGATGACGGCGAACACGGTGCCGGTGACCATGCCGCCCATCACGCCGGTGCCGATCGCCCGCTGGCTGGCTGAGCCCGCGCCGGTGGCGATGGCCAGCGGCAGCACGCCCAGGGTGAACGCCATCGACGTCATGATGATCGGGCGAAAGCGCAGATGCGCGGCGGCCAGCGCCGCCTCGATCGCGGTCTTGCCCTGCGCCTGCAGGTCTTTCGCAAATTCGATAATCAGAATGGCGTTCTTGGCCGACAGGCCGATGATGGTGACCAGTCCCACCTGGAAGTACACATCGTTGGAATAGGAGCGCAGCAGCGTGGCGAGCAACACGCCCAGCACCCCCAGCGGCACAACCAGCACCACCGCCAGCGGCACGGTCCAGCTTTCGTACAGGGCGGCGAGACACAGGAACACCGCCAGGATGGCAAACGCGTAGAGCACCATGGCCTGCGAGCCAGCCAGTTTTTCTTCGCGCGACTGGCCCGACCACTCAAAACCGAAGCCGCGTGGCAGCTGCGACGCGAACTTCTCCATCTCGGCCAATGCGTCGCCCGTGCTGTAGCCCGGGGCAGCGCTGCCGCTCAGGCGCATCGCCGGATACCCGTTGTAGCGCACCGTCTGCATCGCGCCGTTGGCCCAGCGGGTGCTGGCAAAGGCCGACAGCGGCACTGCTTGACCCTGGTTGTTGAGCACGTTCAGTCGCAGCAAGTCGTCGGGTTGCATGCGCGAGGCCGCGTCGGCCTGCACGACCACGCGCTGCAGGCGGCCGTTGTTGGGAAAGTCGTTGACGTAGCTCGACCCGAGTGCGGTCGCCACGGCACTGTTGATGGCATCAAAACCGACCCCCAGCGCACTGGCGCGGTCGCGATCAATGTCCACCTGCAGTTGCGGTGCATCCTCCAGACCGTCGGGCCGCACGCCGGTGATGATCTTGCTCTGCGACGCCATGCCAAGCAGCTGGCCACGCGCGGCCAGCAGGGCGTCTCGCCCTAGACCGGCGCGGTCCTGCAGCCGGAAGCTGAAACCCGAGGAGTTACCGAGTTCACGGATGGGTGGCGGGCTCAGCGGCAGGATGAAGGCATCGCGGATGCGCGACAACGCACCAAAAGCCCGACCGGCCACCGCTTCGGCCGAACTGCCTGGCGCGGTGCGCTCGGCCCAGTCTTTCAGCGTGACGAACACCAGCGCCGCGTTCTGACCCTGCCCCGAAAAACTGAAACCCAGCACACCCACCATGCTTTGCACCTCAGGCTGCTTCAGCATGAAGTCTTCCACCTGCTCCATCACGGCGCGCGTGCGTTCTTGCGTGGCTCCCGGCGGCAGCTGTACGTTGATCAGCAGGTTGCCCTGGTCCTCATTGGGCAGGAACGAGGTCGGCAGTCGGTTGTAGACCAGCACCGCCGCACCGACGATGGCGAGGTACACAACCATGGTGCGCCCTGCGCGCGGCAGCAGCGCAGCCACACCGCGTTCGTAGCCACCGGCGGTGCGCTTGAAGCCGCGGTTGAACCAGCCGAAGAAGCCTTTCTTCTCAAGGTGGTGTCCCGCCTGCACCGGCTTGAGCAGGGTGGCACACAGCGCTGGCGTGAGCGACAGTGCAAAAAACGCGGAGAAGGTGATGGACACGCCCATCACCGCAGCGAACTGGCGGTAGATGTTGCCGATCGATCCACTGAAAAAGGCCAGCGGCACGAACACCGCGATCAGCACCAGCGTCATGCCGATGATGGCGCTGGAGATCTGGCTCATCGCCTTTTTCGTTGCCTCCAGCGGCGAGAGGCCTTCCTCGCTCATGATGCGCTCGACGTTCTCCACCACCACGATCGCGTCGTCCACCACGATGCCGATCACCAGCACCATGCCGAACATGGTGAGCACGTTGATGGAGAAACCCATGGCCAGCAACGTCGCGAAGGTGCCCAGCAACGCGATCGGCACCACGATGGTCGGAATGAAGGTGTAGCGTATGTTCTGCAGGAACAGGAACATCACAAGAAACACCAGGCCCACCGCTTCGAGCAAGGTAATCGCCACCTGCTGGATGGAGATGCTGATGAAGCGCGAGCTGTCGAAAGGCACCGCGTAGCCCACACCCTGAGGAAAGAAGCGCTCCAGCTCGGCCATTTTGTCGCGCACGGCCTTGGCGGTGGCCAGTGCGTTGCCGCTGGGCGAGAGCTGGATGCCGATACCGGTGGCGGGCTGGCCATTGAGCCGCGCCGAGGTCGCATAGGCTTGGGCGCCCAGCTCGATGCGCGCCACATCTTTCAGGCGCACCGTACCTCCGTCGGCGCGGGCGCGCAGCACCACATTGCCAAATTGCTCGACGGTGGAGAGCTGGCCGTTGACGATGACCGTGGCTGCGATGCCCTGGCCAGCCACGTTGGGCAATGCACCAATTTCGCCAGCCGATACCTGAGCGTTCTGTGCGCGGATGGCCGCGGTCACGTCGGCCGAACTCAGGTTGAAGCCGATCAGCTTGGCCGGATCGACCCAGATCCGCATGGCGCGCTCGGTGCCAAACAGCTGCACCTGGCCCACGCCGGGCACACGCTGCAACTCGGGCACGATGCTGCGCGAAGCGTAGTCACCCAGCGCCACCGGCTCCAGCCGGCCGTCGGTGGACGACAACATGACAAACATCAGGAAGTTGCCACGTGACTTGTCGACCCGCACACCCTGCTGGATCACCGCCTGCGGCAGGCGGGGCGTAGCCCGCGCCAGCCGGTTCTGCACATCCACCTGCGCCAGATCGGGATCGGTGCCGGGCTCGAAGCTCAGTGTGAGGTTACCGGTGCCGTTGGCCTGGGCCACCGCTTCCATGTAGATCAGGCCCGGCGAGCCGTTCATTTCCTGCTCGATCACCGACAACACGCTGTCTTCCAGCGTTGAGGCCGACGCGCCCGGGTAGGCGGCCGAGACCACGATGGACGGCGGCGCCACCGGCGGGTATTGCGACACCGGCAACTGGGTGATGGAGACCACGCCGAGCACCATCACGAACAGCGCGATCACCCACGCGAAGATGGGTCGGTTGATGAAAAACTGGGCCATGCTGTGCGGCCCTTACTTGGCTTCGGTCTTGGGTGCTGCGGGCTTGGCGGCCTCGCGCGAGCCGGGCGGAACCCAGGGCACCGGCTTCACCGGCGCACCACCGCGCAGCTTCTGGAAACCGTCGACCATGACCTGCTCGCCGGCCTTCAGGCCGTCGAGCACCACCCACTGTCCGTTTTGCTGACCACCCACTTTGACAGGTCGTGGCGCGACCTTGCCCTCTGCGTCCACCACCATCACCGTGTCGCCCTGTGCCGAGCGCGTCACCGCCTGCTGCGGCAGGGTGATGGCATCGCGCGCAGTGGCCTGCTCCAGCCGCACCCGCACATAAAGCCCGGGCAGCAGCGCGCCGTCCGGATTGGGCACCTCGGCGCGCAGCGTGATCTGGCTGGTGGCGGGATCGACCGTGAGGTCCGAGAACAGCAACTTGCCGGAGCGGCCGTATTCGCTGCCATCTTCCAGCACCACGCGCACGCTCGCCGCGCCGGCACCAGCCCCCTTGAGCTGGCCAGCCTCCAGCGAGCGCCGCAACCGCAGCACCTCGGCTGCCGACTGGGTGAAGTTCACAAACAGCGGGTTGACCTGCTGGATCACCGCCAGCTCGGTGGCCTGGCCCTGGCCCACCAGCGCGCCTTCGGTGACGAGCGCACGACCGATGCGACCGGCAATCGGCGCGGTGACGCTGGCGTAGCCCAGGTTGATGCGTGCGGTCTGAACCGCCGCCTGGGCCACGGCCACGTCGGCTTCGGCCGACTGCTGGGCGGCCAGCGCATTGGCGAATTCCTGCTGGCTAATGGCATTTTCGGCCAGCAGCGGCTTGTAGCGATTGGCCAGCGCCGTGGCTTGCGTGCGATTGGCCTGGGCGCGCGCCAGCGAAGCTTCAGCGCTTTGCAACGCAGCCGCGTAGGGCGCAGCATCGATGCGGAACAAGAGTTGACCTGCCTTCACGTCACTGCCTTCGCGGAACACGCGCTGCTGCAGAATGCCGGCCGCCCGCGCCCGCACCTCGGCCACGCGCGACGCCTCCAGGCGACCTGGCAGCTCCGTGATCAGACCCACATCACCCGGTGCCACCGTGACCACGCCAACTTCAGCCGGCGGCGGACCGCCCGCGCCGGGCGAACCTGGCGCCGCTCCGGGGCTCGGGGCCTTGTCACAAGCCGCAAGACCAACGCCCGCCGCCAACAGCAGAGTCCACAGGCCCAGGCGAGCGCCTGGCGGCCTGGGGGCAGCAGAACCCATCTTCAGGAGGGGGAATGAACCAAACATGGAAACCTCGGCAACGAAGCGCTCGCCTGGCGGGGCCTTCAAAGGGCGACCGCAGTAGCGGCGGCGCGTGGCACCGCTTGCGCAAAAAGCAAAGAGGCAGTGTAGCGATGACGCCGTCCGGCTGCAGCGCGAGGGTCAAGGCGGGACAGACTTGCCTTCACGGGGCGGCTGAACACCCGGCCGCGCCGCGCGTGAGCAGGCCCGGACTCAGCCAGGCCGGCGCTCTGGCACCGCGGTATCGGGTACCGGGGCCAGCGAACGGTGACGCAGGTGAAGCGCCGCCTGCGCCAGCAGGTTGGCCGAGACCGGCGCTGTCACGAACACGAACAGCGTGATCAGCAGCTCGGCCAGTCCGGGGCGGCCGTGGTCGGCGGTGACCAGCATGGACGCGATCAGCACACCACCCACGCCCAGCGTGGAGGCCTTGGTAGGCGCGTGCAGGCGCATGTAAAAGTCCGGAAAGCGCGCCAGACCGATGGCGCCCACCAGCAAAAAGAAGGCGGCGATCACGATCATCAGCGCAGCCACCAGTTCGAGCGGAGAGTTGTCCATGTCAGTGCCTCCTTATTCGATCACGTCGCCGCGTGTGATGTAGCGCGCCAGCGCCACGGTGGACACAAAGCCCATCATCGCCACCAGCAGCGCGGCTTCAAAAAGCAGCTCGGTGTCCCAGCGGATGTCGAGCAGGATGATCAGCGCCACCACGTTCATGTAAAGCGTGTCCAGCGCCAACACGCGGTCGCTGATCTCGGGGCCCTTGAGCAGTCGCCAGGCGCACAAGGCCACGGCCACCGTGACGGCGGCGGTGCCCAGATCTAGGGCGATGGTGAGCAGAGTCATGGCAGTGCCTCCTAGGTGGTGGATGACGGCGCACACTCGCTACCAAAAATGCGCAGCAGCGGTGCTTCGTAGCGCAGCTGGATGTCGCGCGCCAGCGCAGCCGGATCATCGCAATTGAGCGCGTGCACCAGAATCTCGCGACGCTGGGCGTACAGCACCGCCGACACGGTGCCCGGGGTCATGGTGATGATGCTGGCCAGCAGCGTGTTCACCCGCGGGTGGTCGCTCTGCAGCGACACCGGCACCCAGGCCGGCTGGATCCCTTTCAGGCTGCCCAGGGTGATGCGCGCGACCGTGATGTTGGACAGCACGATGTCCCACAGCACCACGCCGGTGAGGCGAAACACCGTGGGCCAGTGCAAGGCGCTGGCGTCAGCCAGAAAACCGCGCAACAGGTGGGGCAGCAGCCAGCCCATGAGGGCCGCAGACAGCAGATGAACAAGCGCCAGGCTGTGCGAGAGCACCAGCCAGCTCAATGCCAGTTGAATCGACAGCGCAGGGTGCGGAAAGATGCGCGTGAGCAGGCCTGGGCCTGGCGTGGTGCTGGCGGGAGCACGGTCGGTGGACATCATCGGGTCTCCTCTTTCACCGGCGGCTTGGGCGGCATGTGCGCGGCGGGCGGGACGCCGTCGTACGGCCGGGTGGTGCTCGCGTCAGCGCCACCCTGTGCGCGCAACACCGCCTCGGCGTAACCCGCCCGGTCGGCCAGCTGTAGCGCGGCGGCATCGGTGTATGTCTTGATGGGCGAGGCCAGCACCGCCATCCCCACCGTCACCACCATCAGCGAGAGCGTGGCCGCCAGCAACTTGGGGCTGCTGCCCGCCACCAACTCGGCGCGGCCAGCCTCGGGCTCGATGTGCCAGAACACGACCACGCCGGCGCGCGCCAGACCCACCAGCGAGAAGAAGCCCACCAGCAGCACCACCGACCAGACCCAGGCCTGCGCCTCCAGCCCGGCACTGCTTTGCAGCACCATGATCTTGCCCAGGAAACCGGGCAGCGGCGGCAGGCCGGCGGCCGAGGCGGCGCCGAAGATCAGCATCAGGCCCAGCAGCACCGGCTCGCGCACCGCCATCGCCGGCTGCAGCCGGTCGCCAAACTCGCCACGCTGCGCAGCCATGAGTTCGACCAGCAGGAACAGCGCAGCGATCACGATCGTGCTGTGCAGCGTGTAGTACAGCGCAGCTGACAGGCTGGCGGTGGTGAACAGCCCGACCGCGGCCAGGATGGTGCCCACCGAGGACACGGTGAGATAGGCGATCAGACGACCCATGCTGTGGGACGCCAGCGCGCCGAGCACGCCGAGCACGCTGGTGGTCAGCGCCAGCGGCAGCAGCCAGTCGACCACCGCAAGCGAGGCCTCGCCACCGCTGGCGCCAAAGATGCCCCAGTGCACCCGGATGATGCTGTACACCCCCACCTTGGTCATGATGGCAAACAGCGCAGCCACTGGCGCACTGGCCGCTGCGTAGGTCGACGGCAGCCAGAAGTACAGCGGCACCAGCGCGGCCTTCACCCCGAACACCAGCAGCAGGATCAGCGCCGCCGAACGCGCCAGCAAGGCCATGTCGCCAGTGATCAGAGGCACACGATGGGCCAAGTCGGCCATATTGAGCGTGCCAGACACCGAATAGATCAGGGCCAGCCCGATCAGGAAAAGGGCCGACGCAGTCAGGTTGATGACCACGTAGTGCACTCCGACCCGGAACCGCTCGCGACCCAGCCCATGGAGCAGCAGCACATACGAGGCGATCAGCAGCACCTCGAAGAACACGAACAGGTTGAACAGATCACCGGTCAGGAAGGCGCCGCACAGCCCCATGAGCTGGAACTGGAACAGCGCGTGGAAATAGCGCCCGCGGTTGTCCCAGCCGCCTGTGGCGTAGTAAAGCGCGGGCACAGCCACCGCGTAGGTCAGCAGCACCATCAGCGCCGAGAGCCGGTCCACTACCATGACGATGCCAAACGGCGCTGGCCAGTCGCCCAGCGGGTAGACGGTGAGCGCGCCGCCATCGGCCAGCCTCACCAGCCGGATTGCCATCCAAAGCCCCAGCAGCGCCGAACCGAGGCTCAAGCGACGGCGCCAGCGCACACGGCCTTCGGCGTGGCCCACTGTGGTGAGGCTCGAAGTGTCGCCCAGCAGCAGCAAGACGCAGGCAGAGAAGGCTGGCAACAGCACCGAGAGCACCGGTGCGTGCTGCAGCCAGAAGGAAGCGATGGTGTCGAACATCAGCTGGCCCCCTTCTTCGATCCGGTCGTGGTCTCAGCCAGGCTCCGAGCGCCTGTTGGGTGAGGCTCGTGGCCATCGACGTGGTCGTTACCGCTCTCATGGTGGCTGCGCAGGGCGAGCTCGATGACGAAGCCGGTGGTGGCAAAGCCGATCACGATCGCGGTCAGCACCAGCGCCTGCGGCAGCGGGTCGGCCAGCTGGTCGCCCGAACCCAGGATGGGGTTGGCATCGAACCACAGGCGGCCCATCACGAAGATGAACACATTGACCGCGTAGCCGATCAGGGACAGGCCGATCACCACCGGAAAGGTGCGCCCGCGCAGCAGCAGGTAGATGCCGGCAGCGGTCACCAGGCCAATGCCCGAGGCCAGCAGAAATTCCATGCTCAGCATCATGGGCGTGCTCCCAGCGTATTGGTGCCAGGCCCGCTGTCGTGCACCGGCCCGGCGTCCCGGCTCGGAATGCCCTCGCGACTGGCAGTTCCCAGCACCGAGATCGTCAGCAGGGTCGCGCCCACCACCGTGAAATACACACCGAGGTCAAACAGCGCAGCGCTGGCCAGCGGCAACTCACCCAGCCATCCCACCTGCGGGTGGCCATGCGCACTGGTGAGGAAGGGTTTGCCAAAAAGGAACGCACCTGCGCCCGTGAGCCCGGCAATGCCCAGGCCGGTGCCTATCCAGCGCACAAAACGCCGTCCACCATGGGCCCGCAGCACCGCTTCGGCGCGCGCCTGCCCCAGCGACATGAGCTGCAGCACCAGCGCCACCGAGGTAATGAGGCCAGCGATAAAGCCGCCGCCAGGCATGTTGTGACCGCGCATGAAGATGTAGATGCTGAACACCAGCGCCACGGGCAACACCACCGACGCCGCCACCCGCAGCAGCAGCGGCTGATCCACAAAGGTCCAGCGCCGCCCGCCCGGATCGGCCAGCGGCCGGCGTGCCGTCATGCCTTCCATCAGCGCCAGCACACCGATGGCCGCAATGCCCAGCACCGTGATTTCGCCGTAGGTGTCGTAGCCGCGGAAGTCCACCAGGATCACGTTGACCACGTTGCTGCCGCCACCCAGCGGCAACGAATTTTCCAGGAAGAACCAGGCGATGGACTCGTGACCTCGCGTGAGCAGCACCCAGGCCAGCCAAGCCACACCCGCACCCCCGGCCAGCGCCAGCACCGCATCGCGCGTGCGGCGACCAGCAGTCGACTCGCGCGGTGACTGCGAAGGCAACAGCGCCAGGCCCATGAGCAGTAGCACGGTCGACACCAGCTCCACGGACAGCTGGGTCAAGGCCAGGTCCGGCGCCGACAGGCTCACAAAGGTGAGCGACACGGCCAGACCCACCACACCCAGCAGCACCACCGACTGGAAACGCCGGTGGTGGGTGAGCACGATCGCCAGGCAGGTCGCACCCAGCAGCAGCCAGATCGCCACCGCCAGCGCGTTGGCGGGCAACAGCTCGCGTGAACCTGCGCCTATGCCGCCGCCGCTGAGCAGCGGTGCAGCGCCTACCACCACCGCTGCGCCCACCAGCCAGGCCAGGTAGCGCTGCAACGATCCGTTCTCCAAGCGGATCGACAGACGCCCGGAAAGGGAAAACAGCGCGTCGCTGGCGCCTTCAAAGACTGAACGGCCCGTGAAGCGACCAAACCACGCCTCGCTGCTGATGCGGTGCAACCAACGCGCACGCGCCAGCCAGAGGTAAAGCGACACGCCCACCGCCAGCGCGATCGCGCTCATGAGCAGCGGCAGGTTGAAGCCATGCCACAGCGCCAGGTGGTACTCGGGCAGGGCTTGTCCAGCCAGCGCCGTGGCGGCCACGTGGACCAGCGGGCCGAAGGTGATCGCGGGCAGCAGGCCCACCACGATGCACATCACGACCAGCAAGATTGCGGGCAGTTTCATGCCCAGCGGCGGCTCGTGCGGGTGCGGATTGGGGACGTCGCCGATCGGGCCATTGAAATAGGTGTCGTGCACGAAGCGCACCGAGTAGGCCACGCTGAACACACCGGCCAGCGTCACGAACGCAGGCACCAACCAGGCCCAGACGCCAGCCGTGCCCACCACCGCCTCGGTGAAAAACATTTCCTTGGACAAAAAGCCGTTGGTCAACGGCACACCAGCCATTGAGGCGGCCGCCACCATCGACAACGTGGCGGTCCACGGCATGAGTTTGTAGAGGCCACCGAGCTGGCGCATGTCGCGCGAGTGGGTTTCGTGGTCCACAATGCCGGCGATCATGAACAGCGAACACTTGAAGGTGGCGTGGTTGAGCACATGGAACACCGCCGCGACACCAGCCAGCGGCGAACCGAGGCCGATCAGGAACACGATCAGGCCCAGGTGGCTCACGGTGGAATACGCGAGCAGGCCTTTGAGATCGTGCTTGAAGATCGCCACGAATGCCGCGAACACCACCGTAATCAGGCCAACGGTGGTCACGATCACCTCAAAGTAACCCGAGCCCGCCAGCACCGGGTACATGCGCATGAGCAGGAAGATGCCTGCCTTGACCATGGTGGCCGAGTGCAGGTAGGCCGACACCGGCGTGGGCGCCGCCATGGCGTCGGGTAACCAGAAGTGGAAAGGGAACTGCGCGCTCTTGGTGAACGCGCCCACCAGAATGAGCAAAAGCGCCGGCAGGAACATGGGATCGGCCTGGATGGCCGCCGCGTTGGCCGCCATGGCGCTGAGCTCGTAGGTGCCGGCAATCTGGCCCAGCAACACAAAACCCCCGAGCATGGCCAGGCCGCCGCCGCCAGTGACGGCCAGCGCTTGGCGAGAGCCGGCGCGCGCGTCCGGGCGGTGGTTCCAGAAACCAATCAACAGGAATGACGACAGGCTGGTCAGCTCCCAGAACACCACCAGCAGCAGCAGGTTGTCCGACAGCACCACGCCCAGCATGGCCGACATGAACAGCATCATCAGGCTGTAGAACTTGGCCGCGGAGTCTTTTGCGCTCAGGTAGAAGTGCGCGTAAACGATGATGAGCAGGCCGATGAACAGGATCAGTCCAGCAAACATCATCGACAGGCCGTCGAGCCGGAAGCCCAGGTTCAGGCCCAGTGAGGGCACCCAGGGCCAGCTGTTCATCACCGTTTCGCCGGCCATCACCGCAGCACCCTGCCCCACCAGCAGCGCCAGACTGGCCGAGGTGATCGCGAAGGCCAAAACCGCCGAACCCAGCCGGGAACGGTTGCCGAGCCACATGGTGCTCAGGGTGCCCACCAGCAGGGGAAGCAGAACGATCAACAACAGCACGTTTTTCGAACTTTCGGGGTGAGCCAGTCGGCCCCCATGCAGGGGCCGCGGTCTAAATCAGCGGGATCAACAGCAGACAGGGTCTGCTCGCGGAAGTCTGGATGTTAAACGAGCGCCTGGCGCACAACTTGCTGCGCCCAGTCGGAAGGTGCGCCGTCGCTCAGGGCGGCGGATGGCGGGTGCTGAGCACGGGCGCCTCGTCGATGCCGCGCTGGTGCGCCACCGACTCGCGCACCGCCGCGCGCGCCAGCAGGTGCGAGGCCACCGGCAAGGTGACCAGCAGGAACACAACGATCAGCAGCAGTCGGCGCACCCACTCCCACTCGGGCATGACAAGCATGGCGCCCACACACAACAACGCCAGCGCGAGCGTGCCCGCCTTGGTCGCTGCGTGCTGGCGCGCCAGCGCATCGGGCAGCTTGATGACCCCCCAAGCGGCGATCAGCAGCAACACCGCAGCGGCGAGGATCAGCACCGTGGCCAGGACAGTCATGGGCGGTCCTCCTGCGCATCGTCGGGATCGGCCTTCTGCACCAGGCGAGCCCAGCCGATGGTGCCGACAAAGCCCACCAGCGCCAGACCGATCGCCACATCAAGAAACACGGTGCGCGCGGTCAGCAGCGAGGCCGCCACCGCCAGTGCCACCCCGGCGGCCAGAAAGATGTCGAGCGCCACAATGCGGTCGGCGTGGGTGGGGCCGACCACGATGCGCACGCTGGCCAGCGCCAGCGCCAGCAGCGATGCAACCACCAGCGCGGTTGTTGCCCAGGCGATCATTCGGGCTCTCCAAACACCGCCACCAGTCCCGGCTCGAAGTCGGTGCGAATGCCGTCGAGCATCTCCTGCACCGCGGTCTCATCCAGCACGTGCAGCAGCAGCTCGTGGTGGTCCATGTCGATGTCCAGCGTGGTCGTGCCCGGCGTCAGCGACACCATGCAACCGAGGATGGCTGCACCTGTGGCACTCATCGGCGCAAACCGCACCCGCACAAAGGTGCCAGTGCGCGCCGGCGCGCCACCGGGCGCAGTCGCCAGGATCACCTGCACCGTCTGCAGGCCCGAGAGCACCACCGCTTTCAGGAAACGCAACAGAAGCACGAACAGCGCTCCGAGTTTGCCCAGCATGTTCACTGCCCTCCCAAGGTGGCGGCAGCCGCCTGCGCGTAGGCCACCAGGGCCTGCGGGTTGAGGCTGATCGCCAGTGTCACCGCCGCCAGACCCAGCGTGGCGATCCAGGCGGGTGCCACGCGGGCATGGGTCGGCAGCGTCCAGCTGGCATCGGGATGCGGCTTCCAGAACGCTTCCATCCAGATTTTCATCATCGAATACAGCGTAAGCACGCTGACCGCCAGCGCCACCGCTGTCCACACGATGCGGCCCTGGCCAATGGCCTCCTGCAGGATCATCAGCTTGGCCCAGAAACCCGAGAGAGGCGGAATGCCCACCAGCGAAAGCGCAGGCACCAGGAAAAGCAGCGCCAGCAGCGGCTTGGCCGCGTACAGACCGCCGATGCGCCGCAGGTCGTAGCTGCCGGTGTAGCGCCAGATGAGCGCGGCAATCAGGAACAGGTTGGCTTTCACCACGATGTGGTGCAGGGTGTAAAATAGCGTGGCCGCGTTACCGGCCTCGCTGGCCAGCGCGATGCCCAGCAGGATGTAACCGATCTGACTGATGATGTGGAAAGCGAGGATACGCCGCATGTCCCAGTGGTAAGCGGCGCCGAACACGCCAAACAGCATGGTGGCCGCCGCGATCCAGCCCAGGGCCTCCATCAGCACCGCCGGCGCTGGCGAAAACACATCTCCCGCCGTGCGCAGCACCGCGTAGACCCCGACCTTGGTCAGCAGGCCGGCAAACAGCGCCAGCACCGGCGCAGGGAGCGTGTGGTACGAGGCGGGCAGCCAAGCAAACAGCGGGAAAGCGCCCGCCTTGACCAGAAAGGCCAGCAGCAACGTGCCCAGCACCAGCACCGACAAGGCGCCCGGCATGCCGGGTGCGGCCTCGGCCAGCGCGCCGAAATTCAGGTGGCCAGTGACGGCGTACACCATGCCGACCGCCATCAGCAGCAACAGCGTGCCAACCAGATTCAGCACCAGGTATTTGAAGCTGCCGTCGAGCTGATCCAGCCGCCCACCGATGGCAAACAGGCCCACTGCGCAGATCAGCATCACCTCGAACCAGACGTATAGGTTGAACAAATCGGCGGTGACAAACGCACCCCCGACTCCGGCCAGCAGGCCGTGCAACAACGGCAGCAACAGGCCGTGGTGCTCGCCGGTGTCGGCATCGCTGGCCAGAAACAGCAGGCTGGCCAAGCCCATGAGGGCGGTGATCAGCACCAGCGAGGCGCCGGTGCGGTCGATGCGGAACTCGATGCCGTATGGCGCCGCCCAGCCACCAAAGGCCGCGCTCGGCACCGCACCCGTGGCAGCGATCTGCACCAGCCAGATTGCGCAGCCCAGGAACAGCAGCACACCGGCGTAGCTGATGGTGCGCTGCAGGCCAGCGCGTTCGCGCGCCAGCGTGGCCAACACCGCGGTGGTCAGCGGCACCAGCACCGGCGAGATCACGAGCGCGTTCATCGCCCCGCTCATGTGCGCTCTCCCCGCGCTATCGACGGGTGCACCGGCTCAAGCGCCGCGGGGGTGTAAGGGGGTTTCACAGGATCGTCGGGGCGCGGCTCGGCGTGGCGCAGCTGCTCGGCGTCGTCAGTGTCGGCCACCTGGATCAACCGCAACACCAGCACCAGCGCAAAGCAGATCAGCGCAAAGCCGATCACGATCGCGGTCAGCACCAACGCCTGCGGCAGCGCATTGCCCGCTTCACCCAGCACCTGCTCGCCCAGCGGCACGATGGCCGGCCGCGCCGAGCCAAGACGGCCCGCGGCAAACAGCACCAGATTGGCCGCCGCGCCCAGCACGCCCAGGCCGAGCACGCAACGGAACACGTCGCGCGACAGCGCCAGGTACACGCCTGCGGTGATGCAGACAAACACAGTCAGGGCCAGCAACCAGATCACGCGCCGCCATCCTTCCGTTCATCCAGACCCAGCAAACCCAGCGAATAACCCGCCAGACCGCCCCAGACGCAAAGGTAGACGCCCAGATCAAAGATCATCACGGTCGAGACCTTGAGCGAGGTGAAGCCCAGCGGCAGGCTGCCCCAGGCGTGGGTGAGAAAGTCTTGACCGTCCCAAAAAGCGTGCACACCGGACACCGCCGCCAACGCCACGCCCACGGCCGCCAGCCGGACCGAGTCGCCCAGCGGCAGGCGCCGCTCGGCCGCTTGCGAGCCATGCGCCACCGCCCACAACACGGTCGCGCTCACTGCCACCAGCCCGCCGATGAACCCGCCACCTGGCTCGTTGTGGCCGGTGAACAGCACCCAGACCGAAGCGGCCAGGATGATCCAGTACAGCGGCCGCGCCACTACCTCCAGAATGACCAGGCGATCGCGCATCACACCCCGCCTTTCGGTGTCGAGGTGCGCCGGGTGCGCAGGGCCTGCAGCAGCGGCCAGGCCGCCAGGAAGGACAGCATCACTACGGTGATCTCACCCAAGGTATCGAGCGCGCGGAAATCCACCAGGATCACGTTGACCACGTTGCGGCCAAACGCCTCGGGCACGCTGCGGGTGGCAAAAAAATCGGTCAGGCTGGTGTCGAAGGCGCCGGCCGTGGCCAGCAACAGCAAGGCAGTGAGCACCGTGCCGGCGAGAAGCGCCACCGCCAGCGCCAGCGGGCGCAGCGACGGCTCGGGCAGGCTGTTGCCGCGACCCTGGCGTTTGAGCCGGATCAGCACCGACGCCACCACGATCACAAACACCGTCTCCACCACGAACTGGGTGTAGGCCACATCGGGCGCGCCGGTGAAAAGGAACAGCACGCCGCAGCCAAAGCCCACCAGGCCGGTGGCCAGCAACAGGACCAACCGGTTGCGAACGCCACAGGCCAGCACGGCGCCGGCCATGATCAACAGACACGCGCCCACGAAGCCCACCGACGGCGCTTCCCAAGCAGGCCAGACCCACTGCCCCCAGCCCGCCAGCAGCAAAGTCAGCAAGGCCAGCGAGAGGCTGCTCACGGTCAGCAGCGTGTAGCTCGGCAGACTGCCGCCCTGAATCCAGCGTGTGGCGCCGGCCGCCAGTTGCGGAATGCCTTTGAGCGAGCGCTCGTAGACCGAGATCATGCCGAAGTGGCCGGTGAGCGCAGACAGGCGCTCGAAGAGCCGATGCAGCGGGTCCCAGAAAACGTAGATCAGGCCGCCGATCGCCAGCGTGACGGCCAGCGAACTCAAGGCCGGGCCCAGATCCAGAGCCAGGCTGAGCGCGGCCACCTGGGTGTCGGGGGTCATGGCAAGTGAGGCGTCTGAGATCAGGCCCTGAATCAGAAAAGGGAACACCCCCAAAGCCATGCCGATCAGGGCCAGCGCCAGAGGTGGACCCACCAGCGAGGGCCCACCTTCGTGGGCATCGGGCGGCGGTAGGTTTTCGCTGCGCGGTCGCCAGAAAATGCGGATCGCCGCCACACCGGCCACTGCCACCGCGATTGCACCGAACACGGTGTAGGCGGCCGTGGCAAAAGCAAACACATCGCCCGAGGCCTTGGCCTCCAGGATCAGGTCTTTGGCAATGTAACCAAACGACAGCGGCATGCCCGCCATCGATGCGCCCGCCAGCAAGGCGACCGCCGCCGTCCACGGCATGGCGTGACGCAGGCTGCCGAGCTTGTCGATCACGCGGGTGCCGGTGCCATGATCCACGTTGCCGGCCACAAAAAACAGAGGCGCCTTGTACAGAGCGTGTGCCAGCAACAAGGCCCCCACCGCCACCGTGGCGCCCTCGCCGCGCAGGCCGACCAGCATCACCAGCGTGCCCAGCGTGGCCACGGTCGACCAGGCCAGGATGCGCTTGAGGTCGCGCTCGCGCAGCGCCAGCGCCATGCCCCAGGCCGCGGTGATCGAACCCGCGCCTTTGAGCGCCCACTCCCACAGCGCCCATTCGCCAAACCCCGGGTCCAGCCGCGCGAGCAGGAACACGCCGAGCTTGACCATGGTGGCTGAATGCAGGTAAGCCGACACCGGTGTCGGCGCCGACATGGCGTTGGGCAGCCAGAAATGGAACGGGAACTGCGCACTCTTGGTGAAGGCCCCGACCAGGATCAGCACCAACGCGGTGGTGAGCTGAGGCGTCTGCTCCATCTCGGGCAGGCGCAGGACGATCTCGCTCATCGACCAGCTGCCCATGGCCTGACCCAGCACGATGAAACCCGCCAACAACACAAGACCGCCGGTGCCTGTGACCAGCAAAGCCTGCTGGGCCGACTTGCGGCTGTCGGGTTGCTCGTGGTTGAAGCCCACCAGCATGAACGAGGTCAGGCTGGTCATTTCCCAGAACAGGAACAGCACGATCAGGTTGTCGGCCGTGACGCAGCCGATCATGGCCACCATGAACAGGGACAGCAGGATGTAGAGCCGGTGTTGCTGGGGATGACCGGCCAAGTAGCCACCGGCGTACACGAACACCGCGCTGCCCACGCCGGTGATCATGAGCAACATGAGCGCTGACAGGCCATCGACATAAAACGAAAACTCCACGCCCAGCGCCGGCACCCAGGCCATGCTCCACTGCAGTGGCAGATCAAAACGCCACAGCAGCCAGATCAGCCCGAACAACGCCGTCACCGGCACCGCGATGAATGCGGAGCGGCCCGGCCAGCCAAGGCTGGTCGCGGATGCATCGAGTGAAAGGGCTTGAGCCATGAAATGATGGGTGGATGAAAGCCTGGCCAATGGCCTCAGGGTGAATCGCTGTGGTCCGAAAGCGCAAAGGCCATCATCATAGTGGTCCGATCAAAGGCTTTCGCTCAATCGGGCTGTTCGAGCCCGCGAGGGCCTCAGGGTCGCGGCGATGTCGCGGTGGAGGGCATGCGGCGCGCGAGCTGCGAGCCCGCTCCCACCATCGCTCCCACCGCCCAGAACACGCCGGCCACGCCGATCACCACGCCAGCCGAGCCGAACAGTAGCGGCATCACCACACTGGAGCCGTTGATGGCCAGCGCGCGCAGGCCCAGTGCCTCGCCGTGACGGTGCTTGGGCGTGATCTGGTGCAGCGTGCTCATGATCATGGGCTGCACCGAACCCAGCGCCACGCCGAGCAGGATGGACAGCACACCCATCGCCCAGGCGGCCTGCACCAGCGGGTAGACAGCAAACAGCAAGGCCGTGGCCACCATGGCCGACGCGATCACCACCGACTCACGCAGGTGCATGGCCAGCCAGGGCATGAGCAGGCGGATCGCGGTGGCCGCCAGCGCAAAGCCGCCGAGGATGGCGCCGATGGCCGAGGCGCTCAGGCTGCGCTCGTGACCCAGCACCGGCACCAGGAAGGTGTGCACATCCCAGCACGACGACAGCATCCAGTTGATGATCATCAGTCGGCGCAGATCGGGCTGCCGCAACAGGTTCCAGGCCGATCCGCTGCTGCCCGGCGCCTCGCTGTGCTGCGCAGGTATCTCGGTCAGCTGGCGCGCCCATAACCAGGCCAGCGACGGCAGCAAGGCCAGCAGCAGATAGGCCGCGCGAAAGCCCGAGGCGTCGATCAGCAGACCCGCAAGAAAAGGGCCGACAAAATTGGAGATCGACGGGCCGATCGCCAGCCAGCTGAACACCTGCTTGAGCTGGGTGCCGTCATGGGCGAGCTTGCCGGCGTGGCGCTGGACGGCCGTCATGGTCAGGCAGGTGGCCGCGCCGCTGGTGAGCGCGGTCACACACAGCACGCCAAACAACGGCCAGGCCAGCGACAGCAAAGCGCCGAACGTCGCGACCCCGATCGCCAGCTGCAGCGGGCGACGGATGCCGTGGCGGTCGGCCAGCCGCCCCGCAGGCAGCGCCAGGATCACCTGCGCCAGCGCGAAGAGCGCCAGCAGCATGCCCACCGCGGCGGCGCTGTGGCCTTCGCGCAGCGCCATCAGCGGCGCGGCCATGCGAAAGCCCGTCATGCAGGCGTGCAGACAGACTTGCGCAGCAATCAGCCGCGCCAGCTCAGTGCGCGGCAGTGGACTCAAACCTCACCGGCGGCAGGATCGCGATCGCTCGGGTCCAGCGGCAGCAAGGCGCTGGCCTGGTCTTGCGGCAAAGCTTCGACCGTCTTGAGCGCACGCCCCATGGCGCGGCTGCGGGTCTCGGCCGCGTCGATGGTATTGAGCACCGTCTGGGTCTGGTTCTTCACCCGGGCCAGCACATCACCAAACTTGCCGAACTCGGTCTTCACCGCGCCCAGCACCTGCCAGACCTCGCTGCTGCGCTTCTCCAGCGCCAGCGTGCGAAAGCCCATCTGCAGCGAGTTCAGCATGGCCATGAGCGTGGTTGGCCCGGCCAGGGTCACACGGTGCTCGCGCTGCAACACCTCCATCAGGCCCGGGCGGCGCAGTACCTCGGCGTACAAGCCCTCGGTAGGCAGGAAGAGGATGGCGAAGTCGGTGGTGTGCGGCGGCTCGAGGTACTTCTCGGCCATCGACTTGGCTTCCAGTCGGATGCGCTGCTCCAGGCCGCGCGCAGCGGCCTCGGCACCTTCGGCATCGGCGCGCTGCTGGGCATCGAGCAGGCGCTCGTAGTCCTCGTTGGGAAACTTGGCGTCGATCGGCAGCCAGCACGGCGCGCCGTCATCGCCCCGCCCCGGTAGGCGGATCGCGAAGTCGACCACGTTGCGGCCGCCGGGCCGGGTGGCGACCTGGGTTGCATATTGGTCGGGCGCAAACACCTGTTCGAGCAAGGCACCGAGCTGGGCCTCGCCAAACATGCCGCGCGTTTTGACATTGGTCAGCAGGTGCTTCAAATCACCCACACCCTGCGCCAGGGTCTGCATCTCGCCCAGTCCCTTGTGAACCTGCTCCAGCCGGTCCGCCACCTGCTTGAAGCTTTCGCCAAGGCGCGCCTGCAGCGTGCTCTGGAGCTTTTCATCCACCGTCGCGCGCATCTCGTCGAGCTTGGCGGCATTGCTCTGCTGAAGCTGTGCCAGCTGCCCGTCGAGCGTGGTGCGAACCTCGGCCAGACGGCGCGCGTTGCTCTCGCTCATGTCCTGCAGCTGCCGAATCAGGGTGTCGGACAAGGAGGTGCGCAATTGCACCAGTTGTTGGGCAAAGGCATCGATCTGTGCGTTCTGCGTGCGCGTGGCCTCAGCGGCCTGCTGCCCCATGCCCAGGCTGATGGCCTGCAGCTGCTGGGTCAGGGTGTCGCCCAGCGTGCCGCGCAGCTGCATCAGCTGCTGAGAAAAAGCATCCAGCTGGGTGTTCTGCGTGCGCGCGGCTTCGGCGCTCTGGCGCGAAACCGCTTCCTGAAACCCGCTGAGCGTCTGCTGGATTTCCTGCCGGCCACCGCGCGCGTTGTCACCGATCTCGCGCCGCAGCTCGGCCTCGACATGCTCCACGCGCTGTGCGATCTGCTGGTTCTGGCTTTGCAACAACTGGCGGTGCGCCAGCTCATCAGCGCCAGCGGCACGCGGGCGCAGCAGCAGCCACAGCAACAGCACGAGGTTGAGCGCGACGCCGACCAGCAGGGCCCAGATCAGCGTCTCGGTGGTCATGCCCGGATCACGTCGGGGTTGAGCGGCGTGAGCGCACGGCCCTCGGTCAGGTAAGCGATCACGTTGTCGGCCGCCAGCTGGGCCATGGCCCGGCGCGTGGCCAGGGTGGCGCTGGCGATGTGGGGCGTGAGCACCACGTTGGGCACGGTGAGCAGGTCAGGATGCACCTTGGGCTCGCCCTCGAACACATCCAGACCCGCGGCCGCGATGCGGCGATCGCGCAAGGCAGCGGCCAGTGCGGCGTCATCCACGATGCCGCCGCGTGCGATGTTGACCAGCGTGGCCGTGGGTTTCATGCGCGCGATCTCGGCTGCACCAATGGCGTGGTGCGATTCGGCGCTGTAGGGCAGCACCAGGATCAGGTGGTCGGCCTGCTGCAGCAGCTGGTCCCTGCTCACATAGCGCGCGCGCAGCTCGGTTTCGATGCCTGCATCCAGCCGCGAGCGGTTGTGATAGATCACCTTCATGCCAAAGCCCAGCGCGCCGCGGCGCGCAATCGCCTGGCCGATGCGACCCATGCCCAGGATCCCGAGCGTGCTGCCATGCACATCGGCGCCGGCAAACATGTCCAGCGCCCACTTGTTCCATTGACCCGCGCGCAAAAAATGCTCGCTCTCGGTCAGCCGACGGGCGGTGGCCATGATGAGCGCAAAACCGAAGTCGGCGGTGGTCTCGGTGAGCACGTCGGGCGTGTTGGTGCCGAGCACACCGGCGGCCGTCATGGCGGGCACGTCGAAGTTGTTGAAACCGACCGCGATGTTGGCCGCGATCCGCAACTGCGGGCAGGCCGCCAGCAGGGCCGCGTCGACCCGCTCGCTGCCGGTGGTGAGCACACCCACCTTGCCTTGCAGGCGCTGCGTCAGCTCGTCGGGGGTGAGTGCCACGTCATCGTCATTGGTATCGACTTCGAAGTGCTGGCGCAGTGCGTCGATCACCTCGGGGAAGACGGCGCGGGCGACGAGGATCGCGGGCTTGGCGGTGGCTGCCATGGCGCTCAGACCGCCAACAGGTCGACTTCGAACAGCAGCGTGGCATTGGGCGGAATCACGCCGCCGGCGCCGCGCGCGCCGTAACCCAACGCGGCCGGAATGACCAGGCGGCGGGTGCCGCCCACGGCCATGCCTTGCACGCCCTCGTCCCAGCCCTTGATGACGTGACCGGCGCCCAGCGGGAATTCAAACGGCTGGCCGCGGTCTTTGCTGGAATCGAACTTGGCGCCCTGCACGCCGTCGTTGAACAGCCAGCCGGTGTAGTGCACCTGCACCGGCCGGCCGGCCTGGGCGACCTCGCCGTTGCCCACCGTGGTGTCTTCGTATTGCAGGCCGCTGGGGGTGGTGATCATGGTGGTGTCCTCGTGTTGAGTCGTTGAAAGAAAGGATGGATTATTCCAGCCACTGGGTGAAGCTGGCCAAGGGCTCGCGCGGCGTGTGAAAACCGTTGACCTTGTCGTCAGGGTCGGCAAAGCCCAACGCCATGCCGCAGACCAGCATCTCGCTGTCGCCGGCACCGATGTGCGGCAGGATGATCTTGGCAAAACCGTTCCAGGCGGCCTGCGGGCAGGTGTGCAGACCGTGGCCGCGCGCCGCGACCATGAGGTTTTCGAGGAACATGCCGTAGTCCACCAGCGAGCCTCGGCCCATGACCTTGTCGAGCGTGAACATCATCCCCACCGGCGCATCGAAGAAGCGGAAGTTGCGCTGGTGCTGGGCGTGCATCTTGTCCTTGTCGCCCTTGGTGATGCCCAGCAGGCCGTACAGGCTCCAGCCGTTTTCGCGCCGGCGGTCGATGTAGGGGCTGACCCACTGCTCAGGGTAGTAGTCGTAGGCCTCGCGGTATTCGCCGGCGAGCGACGGGTCGGCTCGCAGCGCATCGTGCGCGGCGCAAACCTTGTCCGCCAGGCCGTCGCGGCTGGCACCTTGCAGCACGTACACCTTCCACGGCTGGGTGTTGGTGCCCGAAGGCGCGCGGCTGGCCAGGGTCAGCAGGTGCTCGACGGTGGAGCGCGGCACGGGCTTGGGCAGGAAGGCGCGCGCCGACATGCGGGTGTTGATGGCGGCGTCCACGCTGGCGGCGTCGATCACGGGCAGTGGGGTCAGGTTCTGGCTCAAAGCAAGGTCTCCAGGGTGTTCTTCAAGGATTCGGGCAGAGGCACCGGGCGTTGGGTCGCGCGGTCGACATACACATGCACAAAGTGGCCGCAGGCGGCTGTGGTGGCGCTGCCTTCGGCGAAAAGACCCACCTCGTAGCGCACGCTGGAGCGGCCCAGCTGGGTGACCCGCAGGCCAGCCTGCACGGTCTGGGGAAAGGCCACCGGCGCGAAGTAGTTGCACTGGGTTTCCACCACCAGGCCAATCACCGCGCCCTGGTGAATGTCCAATGCGCCCTGCTCGATCAGGTGGGCGTTGACCGCCGTGTCGAACCAGCTGTAATAGACGACGTTGTTGACGTGGCCGTAAACATCGTTGTCCATCCAGCGAGTGCCGATGTCGCGAAACACGCGGTAGTGGCTGCGAGGCCGGGCTTGCGGGCGCCCCGCGGAGGAAACTTCACTCATGGCCGGTCATTGTGCCAGCGGCCTCAGTGGGCACCTGTCGCGGAGCCGCCTGCCATCGCTGCCAGCGCGCGTGGTACTCCAGCGCCACGGCGTAGGTGTTCACCTGCACCTGTACCGTAGCTTCCAGGTCGGTGCCGTAGCCGCCAGCCATGCAAAACACCAGCGGCACGCGCCGCTGCCAGGCCCAATCCATCACGCGCCGGTCGCGCGCCTCCAGGCCGTCGAAGCTGATCTTCAGGCGCCCCAGCCGGTCGCCTTCATGCGGATCGGCCCCGGCGAGGTAGATCACCAGCCCGGGATCAAAGCGCTGCTCCAGCTCTTCAAGAGCGCGCTCCAGCGCGTCCAGGTACTCGACATCACCACACCCATCGGGTAGCTCCACATCCAGATCGCTAGGCTCCTTGCGAAACGGGAAATTGCGCGCGCCATGCAGCGACAGCGTGAACACGGACTCGTCGCTGGCAAAGATGCGTGCCGTGCCGTTGCCCTGGTGCACATCGAGGTCGATGATGGCCACCCGGAGAAGGCCGGCCGCGCGGTGTTGGCGCGCGTGCTCGGCCTGCAACAGGCGGGTCGTCACCGCCGCGTCGTTGAACACACAGAAGCCGCTGCCCTTGTCGGCGTAGGCGTGGTGGGTGCCACCAGCCAGGTTGGCGGCCAGCCCATCACCGCCCAGGGCGCGGCGACCCGCCAGCAACGTGGCGCCAACCGAGCGGCGCGCCCGCTCGGCCATGGCCGGGCTCCAGGGAAAACCGATTTCGCGCTGGGCGGCAGGGCTCAGCGTGCCTTCGGCAACGGCGCGGATGTAGTCAGGCGTGTGCACCAGCGCCAGCTCGCCATTGGTGGCCGGCAGGGCTTCTTGCAAGGTCACGCCGGGCAGCTCGGCCGCCAGGCGCTGGCGCAAACGGCCGTACTTGGCCATCGGAAAGCGGTGCCCCGTGGGCAAGGGCAGGATGAAATGGTCGGCGTAGTAAGCGTGCACAGCAGAGAGCAGAAACGGGCTGACCCGATTGTGGCGGCGGCATGAAAGCCAGCCGGTATCCCCAGGATTTAGGAGCGACCGTCTAATATGTTGCGTTGCAGCAAAAAAGGCCTTGCAAACCCGCGGGTAATCCCTATAATTTGAGATATGTTGCAGCGCAGCAAAGCGAACGAGAACAACAGCGTCGAGACAGCGCGGGTTCGGGAGCAGCTCTCAACTAGGTTCTTTTTACCTCGTCTGAACATTCAATATTTGGAGTACCACCATGCTGACCGCTGAACAAATCGTCGCCGCCCAGAAAGCCAACATCGAAACCATCTTCGGCCTGACCCAGAAGGCTTTCGAAGGCGTCGAAAAGCTGGTTGAACTCAACGTGCAAGCCACCAAGGCCGCCATGTCCGAGTCCGCCAACAACGCCCAAGCCATGCTGAGCGTGAAAGATGCTCAGGAATTGCTGACCCTGCAAGCCGCCCTGATGCAGCCCCTGGCCGAAAAGACCGTGGCCTACAGCCGTCACCTGTACGACATCGCCTCGGGCACCGGCGCCGAGTTCACCAAGGCCGCTGAAGCCCAGTCGGCTGATGCCCAGAAGAAATTCATGGCTGTGGTCGACAACGCCGCCAAGAATGCGCCCGCGGGCTCCGAGACCGCTGTGACCATGATGAAGAGCGCCGTATCGGCTGCCAACAACGCCATGGAATCGGTGCAGAAGGCTGTCAAGCAAGCCACCGAAATGGCCGAGTCCAACTTCAACACCGTGACCACCCAGGCCACCAGCGCTGTCAAGGCCTCTTCCAAGAAGCGTTGAATTGCGGCGGGAACGCCCCGCTCATGACCGCTTTGCCTCCCGGTGACACGGTCACACTGCAAATATCGGGCATCGACCAGCCACAGAGCCGTCGATGACCCCAACCGGTTTTTCTGGTTGTCTCCTCGGGTCCTTTTCGACATTGGATGTCATCGGATCCCTTAAGCCCTCACCGCAAAGTGGGGGCTTTTTTTGTGCCCATGATTTGTGCGCGTTGCTCCGGGCTCATGGCTGGCGCAGTTTGGCCAGCTCTGCCTTGAGGCGCGGCATGGCCGCCTGCATGGCCACGCGACCGGCCTCGATGGAGCGCTGGCGCGAGGCAAAGTCGGCACTGCCCACGCCGCTGAGCGCCGGTCGCACCACCACCTCGGCACCCGCCAGCTCGAAGCGGTTGATGCTCTGGCCCATGATGGCGGTGGTTTGCAGCAGCAGGCCCAGCATGCCGCTGGCATCGTTGCCCTGCGGATCAGCCGAAATGTCGACCGCCAGCACCACCTCCGCCCCCATGGCCCGCGCCTGGCCCACCGGCACCGGGGCCACCAGCCCACCATCGACATACTCGCGGCCAGCAATCTGCACCGGCGCGAACACGCCAGGCACAGCGCTGGAGGCGCGCACCGCTTGGGCGGCGTCACCGCGGCGAAACAGCACACCTTGCCCGTTACCCAGGTCGGTAGCCAGCACGCCCAGCGGCAACCTCATGTCCTGCAGCAAGCGTCCGCCCACAGCCTGACGCACGTAGCGAGCCAGTGCGTCGCCCCGCAACATGCCGCGGCTGAGGATGGGGAGCATCCAGTCCGTCAGCGTCGCTTCGTCCATGCTGAGCGCGGCACGCTCCAGCGCGGCGGCGTCCATGCCACTGGCGTACAGGGCCGCCACCAGGCTGCCAGCCGAGGTACCCACCACCAAGTCGGGGCGAATCCCATTTCGCTCCAGTTCCTGGATCACCCCAACATGGGCAAAAGCGCGCGCTGCGCCACCACCCAACACCAGACCCAGACGGGGTGCCCTGCGCACCGGCTCGATCACGGCCGGCGGCGTGACCACGGGCGGAATGACCGGGGGTGGTTCGGTCTGGGTGGGCAGCAGGGAGCAGCCCGAGAGCAGAACCAGCAACGCGATGTGGATCCAGATCCAAATTTGTTTATTGAGAACTATTCGCATTTATGTTAGCATCCATTCCGAGTTCAACGCGGCGTTGTCTAAGCCTTGGTGGCTGAGGCAACACGGTCTTTTCAACCCGAAAGTCACCATGCCATCCTTTTTCGATTCCCAGGCCCCGTCCATCGCCCGCCTCCCAATCATGGCCGCGCTGGTCCTGTGCAGTGCCCTGCCCGCTCTGGCCCAGGACAAGGTTCTCAACCTGTACTCGGCCCGGCACTACCAGACCGACGAGGTGATGTACGACACCTTCACAAAAACCACCGGCATCAAGATCAACCGAGTGGATGCCGACGACGCCGGCATTGTGGCCCGCTTGCGTGCCGAAGGTGCGGCCTCCCCAGCCGATGTGATCCTGATGGTGGACGCAGCGCGCATTGCCTCGGCAGACGCGCTCGGCCTGTTCCAGCCCATCAAGTCGGCCAAGCTGGACGCGGCCATCCCGGCCAACCTGCGCGCCAATGCCTCTGCAGACGGCGTGACCTGGACCGGCTTTTCCACCCGCGCCCGGGTCATCGTCTACGACCCCAAGCGGGTCAAAGCCGAAGACGTGGCGACCTACGAACAGCTGGCCGACCCCAAGCTCAAAGGATTGCTGTGCACGCGTTCCGGCTCACACCCCTACAACCTGTCGCTGTTCTCCACCGTGATCGAGCGCCTGGGTGACGTCAAAGGCGAAGCCTGGTTGCAGGGCCTGGTGAACAACATGGCGCGCGCTCCCAAGGGCGGTGACACCGACCAGATCAAGGCGGTGGCGTCGGGCGAATGCGGCGTGGCCATCACCAACACCTACTACGCCGCCCGCCTGCTCAAGTCGGACAAGGCCGAAGACCAGGCCGTGATGGGCAAGGTGCGGGTGGTGTTCCCCAACCAGGGCACCAGCGGCACCCACGTCAACATCGCTGGCGCGGCCGTGGCCAAACACGCCAAGCATCGAGACAACGCCATCACCTTCATGGAGTTCCTGGCCAGCCCGTTTGCGCAGGACTACTTCGCGAACGGCAACAACGAGTTTCCGGCGGCCAAGGGCGTGAAGATTGACAACCCGGCGCTGCGCGCCATGGGCGGCGACGGCTTCAAGGCCGAGACCATCCCCCTGAGTGTGGTGGCCAAGAACATGACCAAGGTGCAGCAGATGCTGGACCGCGTCGGGTACAGGTGACCCCCCCTGCGCCGGGGCACGAGAGCCCACCCCCGCGCCGCCTGCGGCGTCACCCCCTCCAGGGGGGGCGGCACTGGCGGCCCGGCAGAGCCGGTTCCGCGGTTCCCTGAGCCAACTTCCCTTCCGGCGTGGCGTGCCTGTTCTCAGGATGCGGTGGAACCGGCTTTGCCGGGCCACTTGCATTGCCTCCTTGAGGGTGGGACGGCCCGAGCAACGGGCCGGCGCGGGGATGGGTCAGGCGTCCAGCCGCTTGCGCGCCCGGTGCAGGCGCACAAACAGGCTGTCCTGGCTGATACCCAGGCGCTCGCACACCACATCAGTTGGTTCGTCGTTGAGCACGCGCCATTCCATCACTTCACGCAACCCATCGGGCAACTGTTGAATGCGGGCCATCACCAGGGCCAGCCGTTCGCGCTGCTCGGCCAGGTCATCAGGCCTTGGCGCGCCGCAAACCTGCTGGTTGTTGGATTCGCCACTTTCGTCTTCATCACTGTCAAGGGCGCTGTAGCGCACGCGGTCGCGGATCAGGTCGACCAGCTTGTTCTTGAGGATGCCGACCAGCCAGCTTCGCAGCGCGCTGCGCCCGCCAAACCGGGCACGGCCGCCGAGCACGACTTCAAACACGTCGTGCACCACGTCTTCGGCCAGTGCCGGGTCGTGCAGCTTGCGCCGTGCAAAGCGCACCAGGTAATCGCGGTGCTCCAGCACCTCGTGCCAGCACAGGCCGCAGGTCGGGGAAGGAGAAAGCAGTGCGGCTGAGGTCATGGCGGGGTCCGTGTCGGGTGGCGATGGGTCCACTGTGCAGGCCGGGCATCACAGCCACCTCGCATAACCTCACATTTGCATCACATCGCGCCCGGGTTCGGCGTAAGAATGGAGCGTGAACCCCGACCTAAGCCCATGACCGAGCCCAAACGCATCCTGGTGGCCGAAGACCAGACCGACATCCGGGACCTGCTGGTGCTCAACCTGCGCGCGGCCGGTTATGCGGTGAGCGAGACCCGCGATGGTCTGTCGGCACTGGCCTTGCAGACCGAGGCGCCCTGCGATGTGCTGGTGCTCGACCTCATGATGCCGGGCCTGGACGGGTTGGAGCTGTGCAAGACGCTGCGTGGGCGCGGCGACACCACGCCCATCCTCATGCTCACCGCCAAATCCACCGAGCTCGATCGCGTCCTGGGTCTGGAGCTGGGCGCAGACGACTACCTCACCAAGCCGTTTTCGCTCGCCGAGCTGATGGCGCGCATCAAGGTCCTGCTGCGCCGTGCCGATCAGCTGCGTGCTGCGCTGGCAGCACAGGCCGCGCCCAGCGACGCGGGCGCGGCGCTGGTCAACGGCGAGCTGGAGATCCAGCCCATCAAGCGCCAGGCCCGGGTGCGCGGCCGGGCGCTCGACTTCACCGCGCTGGAATTCGATCTGCTGATGCACTTCGCGCAGCACCCGGGTCATGTGTATTCGCGCAGCCAGCTGCTGAGCGCGGTCTGGGGCTACAGCCACGACGGCTATGAGCACACCGTAACCACCCACATCAACCGCCTGCGCGCCAAGCTGGAAGACGACCCGCTCAGGCCGGAGTTCATCCTCACGGTGCGCGGCGCGGGCTACAAGATGCGCGAGCGCCCGGGCGCCGGCACATGACGGTCCGCGCCAAGATCGCCCTCACGATCCTGTTCACCGGTCTGCTGACCGCGCTCGGCGTGGTGCTGGCGTTGGTGCTCGCTTACGAGCGGTTTGAGCACGAGTCGAGCTACTACCGGGCCGACGCCTTCCTCAAACGGGTGACCGAACAGCACAGCGACCTGCTGGGCATGAAGGCGCGCTTCGGCGAGGACTTTGACAGCTTCCTGGCCAATCTGGTGCTCTACGAGCCCGACACCCAGCTCTACCTTCTGGACCCGCAAGGCCGGGTGCTCAGCTCCACCGGCCAGACGCCACTGGCGGCCGATTTCCGGGTCAACATGGGACCGGTGATGCTGGCCTCGGGCAAGGAACCCATGCCCTACGTGCTGGGCGACAACCCCGAGCGCATGGACGCACGGGTGGTGGTGGCGGCGCGCGCGCTCAAACCGATGTCGATCGCCCCCGACCCGCCGGTGGCCGGCTACCTCTACCTGGTGAGCCGCCCGCGCGGTTTCACTGCAAGCCGCAGCGCTGCGCTGCACAGTGCGCTGTCGCAACCGTTTGTGCTGCTGATGCTGGCGGTGGTGGCCTTGTCCACCGGGCTGGCAGCCTGGATCACCGCCACCGTCACGCGCCCGCTGACCCGCCTCACCGCCTCGGTCAGCCGCATCCGCGACGAAGGTTTGCAAGACAAGGTACCCCTCGCCGCCAACGACGCCGACGCTCCCTGGAACCTGCCCGATGCACGCGACCAGCACAACGAGTTTGGCCAGCTCTCGCGTGGCATCGGCGCCATGTTGCAGACCCTGCGTCAGCAATGGAGCACGCTGCGCCGCCTCGACCACTTCCGCCGCGAAGGCGTGAGCAACCTGTCGCACGACCTGCGCTCACCGCTCACTGCCACCAGCGCCTGCCTGGAAACACTGGACAACCGGTGGCAGGGCGATCCAGCCCGCGACGCCGACCGCGAACTGGTGGCGGTGGCGCTGCGCAACACGCACAACGCAGCGCGCCTGGTGCAAAGCATGGGCGATCTGGCGCGGCTAGACGAGCCGGCGTTTGAGCTGAAAACCGAGGTACTGGACCTGGGCGAGCTGCTCGACGACGTGATGATCCGCTTTGCCGAGCGGGCGCGTCAGCTGGGCGTGACGCTGTCCACCAGCAACCCAACGGGGCAGTCCCACAGCGCCGCCCTGGCGCGGGTGGATGTGCAGCTGATCGAGCGAGCGGTGGCCAACCTGATCGACAACGCGCTCAAGTACGGAGGCGCGGGCGGCGCGATCGCACTGCGTGCGCAGCGGGTCGATGGCCCCGACGGTGCGCAGGCTCTGGTCACGGTGAGCGACCGCGGGCCAGGCATTGCAGCCGACGACCTGCCCCACCTCTTCGACCGCTTCTACCAGTGCCGCCGCCAAGTTGCGCCCGCCACTGGCGAGGGCGGCAAGGGCCTGGGCCTGGCCATCGTGAAGCGCATTGCTGAACTGCATGGCGGCCAGCTGTCAGTAAGCAGCACGCCGGGCACGGGCACGGTGGTGACGCTGGCGCTGCCAGCCGCCTGAGTTCGACAAGCGCGTCGGTGATAATTGACGTTTACGTCAACGTCAATTCCGACACATTCCCCGAAGGAGCATCCCATGGACATTCAAGGCAAGGTATTCATCGTCACCGGCGGCGCATCGGGTCTGGGCGAAGGCACGGCGCGCATGCTCGCAGCCAACGGGGCGAAGGTGGTCATCGCCGACATGCAGGCCGACAAGGGCGAAGCGGTGGCCAAGGAAATTGGCGGTGCTTTCGTGAAATGCGATGTCAGTCAGGAGGCCGATGGACAGGCGGTGGTGGCCAAAGCCGTCGCCATGGGCAAGCTCATGGGCCTGATCAACTGCGCCGGCATCGCTCCGGCCGAGAAAACCGTGGGCAAGAACGGCGCGCATTCGCTGTCGGTCTACACCAAGACCATCATGGTCAACCTGGTCGGCAGCTTCAACATGATCCGCCTAGCGGCCGACGCCATGTGCAAGAACGAGCCCGAGGCCACTGGCGAGCGCGGCGTGATGATCTCCACTGCCAGCGTGGCGGCCTACGACGGCCAGATTGGCCAGGCAGCCTATGCAGCCAGCAAGGGCGGCATCGTCGGCATGACGCTGCCGATCGCGCGCGACCTCTCGCGCAACGGCATCCGCAACATGACGATCGCCCCCGGCATCTTCGGCACGCCCATGCTTTTTGGCATGCCGCAAGAGGTGCAGGACGCGCTCGCCGCCAGCGTGCCCTTCCCCAGCCGCCTGGGCACGCCAACCGACTACGCCAAACTCGCCCAGCACATCATCGAAAACGACATGCTCAATGGTGAGGTGATTCGCCTGGACGGCGCGATCCGCCTGGCGCCTCGCTGATCAGACACCCTGAGCCGCCAGCTTCTGCAAGTTGGCCATGGCCGGCATGGCGGCAGCGCGGATCCGACCGAGCACCGCCAGCTTTTCGGTGTCGTCTGGCGAGGTCGCCGCGATCACCTTGCCGAAGCCGTCAAGCCGGCAGTCGCGGATCCAGCGACTGAGCGCCTTGTCCTGACCCCAGCGAAACTGGTTGGCCATGTTGGCCATGTTGCAGTGGAGGTACTGCTGCAGCTTGTGGGGGAACGGCACCGTGGCGCACAGCGCATTCTTGGTCGCGTCGTCCGGGTAGTGCGCTTCCACGTAGGCGATCAGCGCGGCACTGAATGCCGGCTGCGGCGCACGCACCAGCTGCGGCACAATGCGGTCGCCCTGAAAGATCGGGCTGCCCGGTCGGGGCTCTACCGCCGAGGCGGTGCAGTCGATGTAGAGCGTGCGAGGCGGCATGTCGACCCTGCCCTGGTCCAGCGCGAGACCCTGGCCATCGATGGCCTGGACACGGCCCATGCGGATCACCTGGGTGATGCGGCGCAAAGTCTCGATCTCGCCGGTGGACATGGTGGCGAAGTGGAACATGCTGGGGTGCACCGAGCGGTCAATGCGCATCATGATGCCGGCGGCTTCCAGCCGTTCAAACAGATCGTCCAGCGAGCTCGCTGCGGCAAACGCTTCCATCTGTGCGGCCTGGCCGCCCAGGGTCTCCTGGAAGAACTCCAGCCCGGGCTGGACGTGCAGCCGATTGAGTAACCAGGAGTCTCGAGGCACTACCCAGTGGATGCTCTCGGGTCTGGCACCGCTGCCCAGCAGCCACACGCCCACGTCCATCGCCGTCTTGCCCGCGCCCACAATCACGAATTGTTGGGGGCGCTGTGCAGCCGGCTTCATCCACAGCTGAGGCAAGGCATTGGGCGGCACCAGGTCCACGCCGTCGGCCACCGCGAAGCGCGGGGTGTGGGTGGCGGGCACCGAGGTGCCGAAGAAGGTGGCGTCCACCGTCTTGCGGGCCACGCGCACCTGGGTTTCTTCGCCCGACAGCATCGACACAAAACGGCCCCCGCCCAGGTAGTCACTCATGGGGTGGTAGCTCACCCGGCCGCTGGGCAGCAGGCGCTGGCGCATGACCGCGTCGAAATAGCCGCTGACCTCGGGGCCAGAGGCCAGCTCGTACAGCCCCTGGTTGACGCCGACGGCGTCCTTGCGGTTGCTGCCCAGCGGCAGCGAGTTCACGCCGTAAAACGCCGAGGGCTGGTGCAAAGCCACAAAGGCGTAGGCATCGTTCCAGTGGCCACCGGGCTTGCCGTGGCGGTCGACGATGGTGATGCGGGCGTCGGTTTCCTGCAGCAAGGTGTCGGCAAACGCCAGACCGACAGCGCCGCTGCCGACGACCAGGTAATCGGTTTCCAGGGTGTTCAAGCGGATCTCCGGTGGACTGTTTCGCCACCGGGCGAATGCAGCAGCGGCCAGTATCGCAGCCTCACACCGGCTGGTCCGAGCTTTCAGAAACGCTCAAGAAGTCCCCTGTTTGTGCCTCTTTCCACACAAACGGCCTTTCACGGGTTGGGAAAAGTAGGCCAAACGACCCCAGTTGCAACACAATTTTTCTACCACCTCCGGGCCACACGAGCCCGCTGCCAACGACCCGGGTGGTCGCCACCGCAACCGAGTGCCAACCACTCCCGATGTGGTGTCAAGGGCTAACCGCCAGCCTGGGACCGGTTTGCTGGCCGGGTGTGCTCGTTGAGGGCATGCCATTGGGTCGTGGAGTGACCGCAGGGCTCCCCTCCGGAATAGAAAGAAATCTGTCAGATGGAACGCATCAGGTACGCAATTGAAAAGGCCAGGGAGGCCGCCACTCAGCGCCGGCTGGGGCAAGCGCCCAGCGAAACGGAAGACGCGGCGCCCTGGGCGGCTGCGATGACGCCAAAAGCCTCGTCCGGACCGGAAGCGCTGGCGCCAGATGGCCCCGGCCAACGACGGAGCTGGCCCACCATGCTCTTGCTGGGCTTGGGCGCGATGATCGCTGGATGGGCATTGTGGTCAACCCAGCAGGCTGCACCAGCGCCCGCCACCTCTTTGGCGAGCGCCGCGTCGCCGGCCGTGGCCCCCGCACCCAGCCCAAACGCTCAGCCAGTCCCCGCAGCGCCGCTTGAGGCCGACACACTGGTACAAGCGCCCGCCCCCAGCCCCGTGCAAGCCGCCGTCAGCGCTCCAGAGCCGATCAAGGCGCCGGAGGTCCCGCTGGAGGATCAGGTCACCCGCGCGGTGGAGTCCTGGCGCCAGGACTGGGCCGCCCGCAACATGATGGCCTACCTGGATCACTACGGCGAGGCGTTCACCCCTGCAGACGGCGCGTCTCGCCGGGACTGGATCGCCAGCCGCTACCGCAACGTGGGCGGGCGCACGTCCATCGAGGTGCAGATCAAGGATCTGCAGGTCCTTCCCCTGGAGGACGACCGGGTGCGGGTGCGCTTTTTGCAGGACTACGTCTCGGGCCATTACCGCGAGACCGCGCAGCCCAAGACGCTCGAACTCGTGCGTGGACCCGATGACCGCTGGCGCATCGTAGGCGAGTGGCAGGGCAAGGCACCGGCGCTCGCCGTGGTAGGCAAGTCCTGACCACCGATTGCTGCACAAAATACTACTTTCAGCTTCCATTGCCAGGCCGAGTGCGGCACACTTGAACCACAGGGGTGAATACCGGCCCGCTGTCCCGTTCGACCCAGTCGATCCGTCCATCATCAGGAGAAAAAATGTCTGACTACCTCGCCGATGTCCGCAAGTACGCCCCCCAGGCCAGCGAAACCGCTGTCAATGCCATCGTCAAGTACTGCGGGATCGCCCTGCGCAATGCCGATTCATCGCTGGTCTCGGGCACCGACCCGAAAGAACTGGCCACGGTGCGCGACGGTTTCGCCGCCAAGAAGCTGGGCCTGTCGGCCGAAGCCGCTGACGCCGGCATTGCGCGCGTGGCGGAGAAGATGAAAGGTGTGAACCGCAAGAGTCGCGTCACCTTCTACTACCTGCTGGCCGAGGCCACTGGCTCGCTGGCCAAGCTTGGCTAAGCGCCTCAGGCAATTCTGAAAAACCGGTCAAATGACCGGTTTTTTCATGGGCCTCTGTTTCCGCGGGTGCTGCCGTGCTCCCCCCGCACTCAGCCGCGACAGGCCAGCACGTAAGGCGAGCTGTTTCCCTCGGCATCCAGCAAGGGCATGAGCTTGAGCGCCAGGATTTTGAGCAACTGCACCGGCAGTCCACTGGTGAAGTCGTAGTTGTCGGCGTTCTCACCCGGCACAAATGTGTTGATTCATCAGCACAACTGAGCCCGTGATCGGCTGCGAGGCTCGCTGCATCTTTCTGCGGCCAGTCGGCGATCCTGAGCAGGTCATCTGTGAAGCGAAGCGCCGACCAATGTCACCGATGGGGCTGGCCTGCACTGACAGATCCGAGTTCGGCGCGACTCCAACACACTCACCCGCCAGTCCATACACCGAATCTCAAATAGCAGGGGCGGCGGCGACCATAGGGCTGGGCCCCCGCGCAGATCAAGAGGCAATCACTCAAAGACCCACACGATGCCCATACAAAAGTCAAACCTACCAAAGTGACCAACTTCCCGTGGTTACAACGTAAACCGACAGCAGACCATTAGTGATCGCATGGGCGACAAACGCGTCGGCGACATTGTTGCGGTAGCAGCGAACCAGGCCGTAAGCCACCCCTGCGAGCAGACCAGCCAACCAGGCGCTGTGAAGCAGGCCAAAAAGGACAGAAGACACGATCAAGGCGAGCCACGGATACTGGGACCGGCGGCTGGATTGGCGGTCAGTTCCCAGCAGCTCAAAAAGATAACCTCTGAAAGCGAGTTCTTCTGCGAGCGGCACGGTGATGACAGCTCCCAGCGTCCGAAACAGCAACCAGGCGAACAACAGACCAGAAGGTATTTCGTGCAGATACTGGTCGGTAATCGTGCTCGCCACGGGATCATCTGGCACTAGCAGCAACCAAAGCAGAAACACCAGCACACCGGTTGCAACTGCAAACCATGTGATCCGAAACGGAATATGGCGATAGTGCCGCCATAGAAGCGCCAACGCGCAAGCGGTGAGAACGACTCGCAGTGGATACCACCAGTCGACCGTGATCGTCATGGCCGAAGTAATAAGTGTCGTCGACAGCAGCACAACCAGCGGGATCAGCAGCGCCATCCTGAAATTGATCGGTTGTGCGCTTAATCGTTGAGGTGAACGGCTGAACAGGGCGCTGTTGTGAGCCAGGAGCAAGATGCAGGCGGTGACAAGGACGAAACTGATCCAGCCGGCCATGCTGTGAAACCCGCCAAGCGCCAGCTCTGGCGAAATCTCGGCACCGATGCCAATCAACGCCGCGATGCGAAAGATATTGAACAGCCAGATCGTGGCCACGCCCAGCGGCAGCAGCAACAAAGCTTGGGGGAAGCGAAAATCCTGGCGGAAGATGATCAGATAAAACCCAGTGAATATCAGCACGAGGCCGATACCTT
Organism: Hydrogenophaga sp.; assembly: GCF_011390835.1. GTDB lineage: Bacteria > Pseudomonadota > Gammaproteobacteria > Burkholderiales > Burkholderiaceae_C > Hydrogenophaga. The sequence goes on from NZ_JAABRQ010000005.1 coordinate 54,582, forward strand.
CGTAGCCGGAGCACACTGCTGCAATCTCAACGACGAAGTCGCCGACCCCAAGAATTCGTTGCTGCGGGTCGACAACGATATCGGCGTAAAACAGATGAAGCACTGAGGTCGCCGCGTCAAAAGTGGCACCGCTTAATGGATCCCACAGACCCTGGGTAACCAGCGTGAATCCCCAGGTGAGCGTGGCGATGACGCTGGCAAATCCGATGGTGATCACCTCTTCCCGCACAAACCGGAACCAGAATCTGATGGGTGCGATTGTGTTCAGCCAAAGCACTACGACAAACGCCAGCGCGGCCAACCAGAAAAGAGGCAGAGGGATTCCGCGCCCATCCCAACGATTTGTTGTCGTCGAAAAGACTAGGTAGGTCAGGGCGAAAAACAGCAGATAGGCGCTGAGCTGCAGCGAGAGCCACAAATGGTAGCGATGCCCATCGGCAGCCACTTGCAGCTGCCGGCTCCATTGCTTCAGCCTGGGACCCAGCGCCACAAGCAGCGCAACGACCCAGATGAACAGAATTTTTGATGCGGCCCCCGCGTGGGCCAGCCACCAATAGTTGCCAGCGGCGTGCTGTTGCGGCAGGGTCTGCGCATCAAACGCAACAGAGATTGCCATTGCCTCGCCAACAATCAGCAGAACCAGCAAGAAAAGGCGGGCGGTGGTGGTTCGCATCGGCGAGCAGACAACCCAGCATCACCCGATGCAGACCAGGTGCTGGATTGTGAATGGCCGCTCAACCTGCCAAGGGAAGCGGCCGGTTGGCAGATTGAGACAGAATCAGCGCGAGCGACGCTTTTCTCGAATCAGGCCGCCCACTGCGAGGGTCAACCCAAGTGCCATCACCGCCATGCTGCCGTCCAGCTCCGGTACCGACGTCGGTTTGGGCGCTGTCGCGTTGTTCTTGCTTCCCTTGTTGTCAGGTTTTTCTGTTTTTTCTTTCAAGCTATTGATTGCAAAGTCACGCTTGATGCCGCTGGAGTTACCAAAAGCCATAGCGTTGCTAGCGAGGAGCAACCCTACGAGCAGTGCGAGAGGAGCCTTATAAATCATCTTTTTTTCCTATGGAAAATGCGGGACGAAACGTCTAAAAATTTGCCGAGAACATCGACCCAGAGAAAATATGTTAACTTATCTCCTCACTCGTTAGTAAATGTTTCGCTCAGCTCAGGTGAGATTTTTCACATCTTTCTGAAGACGGCATAGGCTGAGCGAGACAAGACGACCACCTGGACGTGTAGCCCGTACCTCCAGGATTTCTCTCACTTCGGCTTTGATCAGCTGAATGGCGGGTCAAAGCTGCACGCGCGGGTGCTCAAGGAGCATGGTCACCGTACCGTTTCAGCAAGAAAAAAGCCCGAACTGTTGCCAGCCAGGGCTTTTACTGTTGTGAGCGCTGAAGCGGACTACTTCTTGCTCGGTGGCAGATCGGTACAAGACCCGTGCGCCACTTCGGCCGCCATGCCGATGCTTTCACCCAACGTGGGGTGTGGGTGGATGGTTTTGCCAATGTCGACCGCGTCGGCGCCCATCTCGATGGCCAGCGACACTTCGCCGATCATGTCGCCGGCGTGGGTGCCCACCATACCGCCGCCCAGGATCTTGCCGTGGCCGTGGGCCTCGGGTGAATCATCGAACAGCAGCTTGGTCACGCCTTCGTCGCGCCCATTGGCAATGGCGCGGCCCGAGGCCGTCCACGGGAACAGGCCCTTCTTGACCTTGATGCCTTGCGCCTTCGCCTGGTCTTCGGTGAGCCCAACCCAGGCCACTTCGGGGTCGGTGTAGGCCACCGAGGGAATCACCCGTGCATTGAACGCCGCCGCTGCCAGTTCCTTGTTGCCCTGCAGTTCGCCTGCGATCACCTCAGCCGCCACATGTGCCTCATGCACCGCCTTGTGCGCCAGCATGGGCTGGCCCACGATGTCGCCGATGGCGAAGATGTGGGGCACGTTGGTGCGCATCTGGATGTCGACGTCGATGAAACCGCGATCGGTCACGGCCACACCGGCTTTCTCAGCCGCAATCTTCTTGCCATTGGGCGTGCGGCCCACGGCTTGCAAAACCAGGTCATAAACCTGCGGCTCAGGCGCTTTGCCGCCCGGCTCTGCGCTTTCGAACGACACTTCAATGCCTGCTGGCGTGGCTTTGGCCCCCACCGTCTTGGTCTTGAGCATGATGTTGTCGAAGCGCTTGGCATTCATCTTCTGCCAGACCTTGACCAGATCGCGGTCAGCGCCCTGCATGAGGCCGTCCATCATTTCCACCACGTCCAGGCGGGCGCCCAGCGTGCTGTAAACGGTGCCCATTTCCAGGCCGATGATGCCGCCGCCCAGAATCAGCATGCGCTTGGGCACATCCTTCAGCGCCAGGGCGCCGGTGGAATCCACCACGCGCGGATCGTCGGGCATGAAGGGCAGGCGCACGGCCTGCGAACCGGCCGCGATGATGGCCTTCTTGAAAGCCACAACCTGCTTCTTGCCGGTCTTTTTCTGAGCCGTGCCGGCCGTCTCTTCAACCTCCATGTGGTTCGCGCCCACGAATGAGCCGACACCGCGCACGATGGTGACCTTGCGCATCTTGGCCATGGCGGCCAGGCCGCCAGTCAGCTTGCCGATGACCTTTTCTTTGTGGGTGCGCAGCTTGTTGATGTCGACCTTTGGTACGCCGAAGTCCACACCCAGATCAGCCATATGGCTCACTTCGTCCATCACCGCGGCCACGTGCAGCAGCGCTTTGGACGGGATGCAACCCACGTTCAGGCACACGCCACCGATGGTCGCGTAGCGCTCCACCAGCACCACCTTGAGACCCAGATCAGCGGCACGGAACGCAGCGGAGTAACCACCGGGGCCGCCTCCAAGCACCATCAGGTCGCACTCCACATCAGCGCTGCCGCCAAAGCTCGATGCGGCAGGCGCCACCACAGGAGCAGCGGCTGCCGCCGGGGCCGCAGCCGGTGCGGCTGCCGGGGCAGGCGCTGGCGCAGCAGCGCCCTCACCCGCCGCTTCCAGCGACAACACCACCGAGCCTTGTTTGACCTTGTCGCCCACTTTGACATTGATCGCTTTGACCACGCCTTCGTGCGATGAAGGAATCTCCATCGAAGCTTTGTCGCTCTCCACGGTGATCAGGCTTTGTTCAACCTTCACCGTGTCGCCCACGCTGACCAGCAGCTCGATCACCGCGACCTCGTCGAAATCGCCAATGTCAGGAACTTGAATGTCTAGGATTGCCATCGTTCCGCTCCTTTACAGCAAGACACGACGGAAGTCGCTGAGGATCTGGCCGAGATAGGCGTTGAAGCGGGCAGCGGCAGCGCCGTCGATCACGCGGTGATCCCAGGTCAGCGACAGCGGCAACATCAAGCGCGGCACGAACTGTTTGCCGTCCCATACCGGTTCCATGTTGCTGCGACAAACGCCGAGGATGGCCACTTCGGGGGCGTTGATGATGGGCGTGAAATACCGGCCACCGATACCGCCGAGCGACGAAATCGTGAAGCAAGCCCCAGACATGTCGGCCGGGCCGAGCTTGCCATCGCGCGCTTTTTTGGCGAGTTCGCCCATTTCCTGGCTGATCTGCATCACGCCTTTTTTGTCGGCGTCCTTGATCACAGGCACAACCAGGCCGTTCGGCGTGTCGGCGGCGAAACCGATGTGGTAGTACTGCTTGTAGATCAGGGCATCACCATCCAGCGAGCTGTTGAACTCGGGGAATTTCTTGAGCGCGGACACGCAGGCCTTGATCAGGAAAGCGAGCATGGTCACCTTGGTGCCGCTCTTCTCGTTTTCCTTGTTGGTGGACACGCGGAAGGCTTCGAGGTCGGTGATGTCGGCATCGTCGTGGTTGGTGACGGCCGGAATCATGATCGCGTTGCGCAGCAGGTTGGCACCGCTGATCTTCTTGATGCGGCCCATCTCCTTGCGTTCGATGGGGCCGAACTTGGTGAAGTCCACCTTGGGCCATGGGATCAGGCCCAGTTCGGAACCGCCACCGCCAGCAGGCGCCTTGGCGGCCTGCGCCGCCGTTTGCGCCGCACCGCTCATGACGGACTTGGTGAATTCCTGGATGTCCTGCGCCGTGATGCGGCCCTTGAGACCGGAGCCTTTGACTTCGCCCAGCGGCACGCCCAATTCACGCGCGAACTTGCGCACCGAAGGCGAGGCGTGAGGTAGGCCAACGGCAGGAGTTGTCGTAGGGTTGTGTGCAGGCACAGCAACGCTGGCCGCAGCGGCCGCCGCCGGGGCAGGCGTTGGCGCAGCGGCGGGCGCCGATGAAGCAGCAGGGGTGGCAGCAGGGGTGGCAGCAGGGGTGGCCGCGCCGGCCACGCCTTCGAGCACCGCCAGCAGGTCCCCGATGTTGACCGTGTCGCCCACCTTGACCTTGAGCTCTTTCAACACACCAGCATGGCTGGACGGAATCTCCATGGAAGCCTTGTCGGACTCGACCGTGATCAGGCTTTGCTCGACCTTGATGGTGTCGCCTGGTTTGACGAACACCTCTATCACCGCCACGTCCTTGAAGTCACCGATGTCTGGCACCATGACCTCGACCCTGCCGCCACCAGTGGCGGCAACCGGGGCCGCGGTGGCTGCAGGCGCGGGCGCAGGTGCCTGAGCAGGCGCAGGGACCACGGGGGCCGAGGAAGTTGCTTCGCCAGCGGCCTCGACCACCAGCACTACCGAGCCCTCTTTCACCTTGTCGCCCAGGGCCACTCGCAGTTCCTTCACCACGCCCGCCGTGCTCGATGGAATCTCCATGGATGCCTTGTCCGACTCGACCGTGATCAGCGACTGTTCGGCCGCGACCGTATCGCCCACCTTCACCAGCAGCTCAATCACCGCCACCTCATCAAAGTCACCGATGTCCGGGACTTTCACTTCTACCAATGCCATGTCTGTCTCCAATCAGATGTTCTCAACGCTGCGCGCTATCTCTTCAAACCAGGAGACCGCCGATCTGGCTTGGCCAGACGGCAGGGTCTCGACCCCTCGCGGGGAAAGCGCCGAAGGCGCTACGGGTGTGTCATGCGTGCAGCGGGTTGATCTTGTCCACTTTGATGTCGTACTTCTTGATCGCCTCGGCCACTTTGGCCACTGGCACCGCACCATCTTCGCTCAGCGCCTTGAGCGCAGCCACCACGATGTAGTGGCGATTGATCTCGAAGTGCTCACGCAGCTTGACGCGGAAGTCGGAGCGGCCGAAACCATCGGTACCCAACACCTTGTAGGTGCGGCCCTTGGGAATGAACGGACGAATCTGCTCGGCGTAGGCTTTCATGTAGTCGGTTGACGCGACGACCGGGCCGGTGTGCTTGTCCAGCTGCTGGCTCACGAACGATACGCGTGGCTTCTCCAGGGGATGCAGCAGGTTCCAGCGTTCCGCGTCCTGACCATCGCGTGTCAGTTCGTTGAAGCTTGGGCAGCTCCACACGTCGGCCGCGATGCCCCAGTCTTTCTCCAGCAACTCCTGCGCAGCAATCGACTCGCGCAGAATCGTGCCCGAGCCCAGCAGCTGCACGCGCTGCTTGAGTGTGGCACCCGGCTTGCAAAGGTACATGCCTTTGATGATCTGGTCTTCGGTACCGGGCGTGAGGCCTGGCATAGCGTAGTTTTCGTTTAGCAGCGTCAGGTAGTAGAAGACGTTGTCTTGCATTTCCACCATGCGCTTCAAGCCGTGGTGCAGGATCACTCCCACTTCGTGGGCAAAGGTCGGGTCGTAGGAAATGCAGTTGGGGATGGTGCCGGCCAGGATATGGCTGTGACCGTCTTCGTGCTGCAAGCCTTCGCCGTTGAGCGTGGTACGGCCCGACGTGCCGCCGAGGAGGAAGCCACGCGCCTGCATGTCACCCGCAGCCCAGGCCAGATCGCCGATGCGCTGGAAGCCGAACATGGAGTAGTACACGTAAAACGGGATCATGATCCGGTTGCTCGTGCTGTAGCTGGTGGCCGCAGCGATCCAGCTGCTCATGCCGCCTGCCTCGTTGATGCCTTCCTGAAGGATCTGACCCGCTTTGTCTTCCTTGTAGTACATGACCTGGTCTTTGTCGACCGGGGTGTACTGTTGGCCCGCCGGGTTGTAGATCCCGATCTGGCGGAACAGACCCTCCATACCGAAGGTGCGGGCTTCATCGACCAGAATCGGCACCACGCGTGGGCCGATTTCCTTTTCGCGCAGCAGCTGTGTCAGGAAACGCACGTAAGCCTGCGTGGTGGAAATCTCGCGGCCTTCGGCGGTCGGCTCGATCACGGCCTTGAAGGTCTCGATGGGCGGCACGGTGAATTTTTCGTCGGCCTTGGTGCGGCGGTGCGGCAGGTAGCCGCCAAGCGCTTTGCGGCGCTCGTGCAGGTACTTCATCTCCGGGGTGTCATCGGCCGGCTTGTAGAACGGCAATTCGGCCAGCTGGCTGTCGGGAATCGGAATGTTGAATCGGTCGCGGAAGAACTTGATGTCTTCTTCGCCGAGCTTCTTGGTCTGGTGAACCGTGTTCTTGCCCTCGCCCACTTTGCCCATGCCGAAACCTTTGACGGTTTTGATCAGCAACACGGTCGGCTGGCCGGAGGTTTTCACGGCAGCGTCGAACGCGGCATAGACCTTTTTGGAGTCGTGACCCCCGCGGCGAAGGTCGCCGATCTCTTCATCACTCATGTGGGCGACCATTTCCAGGGTGCGGGGATCGCGACCAAAGAAGTGTTTGCGCACATAGGCGCCGTCGTTGGCCTTGAAGGCCTGATAGTCGCCATCGTTGCACTCCATCATGATCTTGCGAAGCGCACCGTCCTTGTCGGCGGCCAGCAGCGGATCCCATTGACTGCCCCAGATCAGCTTGATCACGTTCCAGCCCGAGCCACGGAATTCGCCTTCAAGTTCTTGGATGATCTTGCCATTGCCGCGCACCGGGCCGTCCAAGCGTTGCAGATTGCAGTTGATCACGAAGATCAGGTTGTCCAGCTTTTCGCGCGCGGCCAAGCCGATGGCGCCCAGCGACTCGACCTCGTCCATCTCACCGTCGCCGCAAAACACCCAGACCTTGCGGTTTTCGGTGTTGGCGATGCCGCGGGCATGCAGGTATTTCAGGAAGCGCGCCTGGTAGATCGCCATGAGTGGGCCCAGTCCCATCGACACTGTCGGAAACTGCCAGAAATTGGGCATCAACTTGGGGTGTGGGTAGCTGGACAGGCCTTTGCCATCCACTTCCTGGCGGAAATTCAGCAACTGTTCTTCCGTCAGGCGACCTTCCATGTAGGCCCGGGCGTAGACGCCGGGCGAGACGTGGCCCTGAATGAACAGGCAGTCGCCTCCGTGGTTTTCGTTCTCGGCATGCCAGAAATGGTTGAAGCCAGCGCCAAACAGGCTGGCCAACGAGGCAAACGAGCCGATGTGACCGCCCAGGTCACCGCCGTCGGCTGGATTGGCCCGATTGGCCTTGACCACCATGGCCATGGCGTTCCAGCGCATGTAGGCGCGAAGACGCTGCTCGATTTCCAGGTTGCCGGGCGAGCGGGCTTCCTGGCCTGGCTCGATCGTGTTCACGTAACCAGTATTGGCCGAAAACGGCAGATCGATGCTGTTTTGCCGAGCCTCTTCCAGCAGCTGCTCCAGCAAAAAGTGCGCGCGCTCGGGTCCCTCGCGCTCGATTACGGCGACCAGCGCCTCCATCCATTCGCGGGTTTCCTGGGCATCCAGGTCGCCTGCACCGCGACCCTTGAGAGCGTCTGACGCTGACATGTTTGTCTCCTGTTGATTTGAAATCGAGCTTAAGGCGGCTTTTGCAGCCTGTCACGGATTTTGCCACCATCCTCACGGCATTTCAATATGTGCGTTTGTATTTTGTATTATGAAATTAAACACAAACCACGGCGATCAATCGGTAACGCGCCGCCGCCCGGCAGCACCGCCACAAACCCGGCGCTCACGTAGACTCGAAGCTTCATGACGCCGCGCCCCGCCCCGAACACCGCTGCAGACATCAAGCGGTCAGCCGCGCCTTGGTGGAATCGCTGGTGGCGCCGGCTGCCCCCGTCCCGGCAGGACCGCGTCGCCACTCTGGTCCCACTGCTGGCGGTGCTGCTGTTTCTCGCGGCCATCGTAGTGGCCATCACCTACCTGCGCTACGAGGAGCTGGACCGCGAGCAGGAGGCGGTGACTCGTGACGTGGAATACGCGCAGCAGCGACTGCGACTGCGCCTGCTCGAGCGCCAGGAGCAGCTGATGCGACTGGCTCGCGAAATCGACAACAAGGAAATTGCGACCGAGGAATTTGAGTTCCAGGTTGAGTCCCTGATCAGCCAATTCCCAGAGTTGCTCGCCATCAGCTGGGTCGATGCGCGGCGCAACGTGCTGGCGACCTACGCCTCACCGAGCACGCCGCCAGCCCTGATCCGCCAAGTCGGCAGCGCCCTGGGAGCGGATGAAACCGACGGCTCGTTCGATCTTGCGCGTGAGCTTCGGCAGCCGATCTACTCCCGCCCGCTGGGCGAGGACCCGCGCAGCGCCACCCTGATGCTGCAGGTGCCATTGTCCGAACAAGGGCGATTTGCCGGGACGGTGATGGGCGAGTACTCGATCGACGGGTTGATGCGCTTCGGCATGCCACCCGAAATCATGGCCCGCTACGCTGTGGCCTTGCTCGACGACCGGCAGCGTGTGCTCGCCGGCAGCCTGCAAAGCGGCAGCGAGGTGTTGCGCGTGCTGCCCTGGTCGGCGCAGCCGATGGAGCACGAGGCGCCGGTGTCGCCGGTGGGCAATGGCCTGATCATCAAGGCCCAGGGCTATCGGACTTCTCAGGACATCGTGGGCAGCGGCTTTTTCTGGGTCATCGGCGCGTTAAGCGCGCTCACCGTCTGGATGCTGCTCGGCACCTGGCGCCACACGCGCCGACGCGTGCAGGCTCAGCAGGCGCTGGTATCGGAGACCAACTTCCGCCGCGCCATGGAGAACTCCATGCTCACCGGCATGCGGGCGCTGGACCTGCAGGGCCGCATCACCTACGTGAACCCGGCGTTCTGCTCCATGACCGGCTGGACCGAGGCCGAACTGGTCGGTCGCACCGCGCCGTTCCCTTACTGGCCAGACGCCGATCACGAGCTGCTGGCCGCACGCCTGGAAGATGAGCTCAAGGGCCGCTCCACGCCGGGCGGTTTCGAGGTGCGCGTGCAGCGGCGCGATGGCTCTATCTTCGATGCCCGCATGTACGTGTCGCCACTGATCGATCCCAAAGGACACCAGAGCGGCTGGATGACCTCGATGACCGACATCACAGAGCCAAAGCGGATTCGAGAAGAGCTGTCGGCCTCCTACGAGCGTTTCACTACCGTCCTGGAGAGCCTGGACTCCGCGGTGTCGGTGGCGCCGCTGGGCAGTGACGAGATGCTGTTTGCCAACAAAATGTACCGGCTCTGGTTTGGCACCCGCGGCCAGGGTCACCGGCGCTTGGTCGAACTGGCAGGCAAGCAGCCCAGCCCCAGCCCGGATGACGGCGACGCGGTGGATGCGTTCGCCGGCATGCCGACCGACTCGCTGACCGATGCAGGCTCCGAAAACGCCGAGGTCTTCGTCGAAGAACTCGACCACTGGCTGGAGGTGCGCACGCGCTACCTGACCTGGGTCGACGGGCGCCTGGCGCAAATGGTGATCGCCAGCGATATCACCGCCCGCCGGAATGCTGAGACCTTGGCCGCACACCAGGCCGAGCGTGCCCAGACCGCAAGTCGCCTGATCACCATGGGCGAGATGGCCTCGAGCGTGGCACATGAGCTCAACCAGCCGCTGACTGCCATCAGCAACTATTGCACCGGCATGATCTCCCGCGTTCGGGAAGATCGCATTGGCACTGAGGAGCTGCTCGGTGCTCTGGAAAAAACCGCGCGCCAGGCCCAGCGCGCCGGCCAGATCATCCAGCGCATCCGCTCATTCGTGAAGCGCAGCGAGCCCAACCCGACCCTGTCCGAAGTTGCGCCCATGATCAGCAACGCGATTGAGCTGGCCGACATCGAGCTGCGCAGGCAGCAGGTTCGCCTCACGCCGTATGTGGCCGCGCGCCTGCCTCCGCTCATGGTCGACCCGATCCTGATCGAGCAGGTGCTGATCAACCTGCTGCGCAACGCGGGCGACGCGATCGCACAAGCCGGACGGTTGCCTGGCGCGCGGTTCATTGAGTTGCGGGTGGGGCCGAGCCAGCGCGATGGCATCGAGGTGGTGGAGTTCTCGGTGCGCGACTCCGGCAACGGCGTGCCCGAGGAAATGGTCGAGCGCATCTACGAAGCCTTCTACAGTACCAAGAGCGAAGGCATGGGCATCGGCCTCAAGCTGTGTCGCAGCATCGTGGAGTCGCACCACGGTCGGATGCACATGGAGAACATCTACAATGGCCCCGAGGTGGTGGGTTGTGCTTTCAGTTTCTGGATTCCCGTGGTCTCGCGACTGCGGCCTGAGGCGTCGCAACCTGATGCAACCTCGGCGTCGTTGCCGGAACCAGAAAGAGCGAGATGAGTTTGATTCCCAAAAAAGGCACGGTCTATGTCGTTGATGACGACGAAGCCGTGCGCGATTCTCTCCAGTGGCTACTGGAGGGTAAGGACTACCGCGTTCGCTGCTTCGAGTCTGCTGAAGCGTTCCTAAGCCGGTACGACGCGCGCGAAGTAGCCTGCATGATCGCGGATATCCGCATGGGTGGCATGACCGGCATGGAGCTGCAGGAAAAGCTGATGGAGCGGCAGTCGCCGCTGCCCATCGTCTTCATCACAGGCCACGGCGACGTGCCGATGGCGGTGGAGTCGATGAAGAAGGGCGCGCTGGACTTCATCCAGAAGCCGTTCAAAGAGGACCAGCTGGTAGCCCTGGTCGAGCGCATGCTCGACACCGCAAAGGAGGCATTTGCCACCCATCAGCAGGCGGCCAGCCGCGACGCCCTGCTCTCCAAACTGACCAGCCGCGAAGCCCAGGTGCTTGAGCGTATCGTCGCCGGCCGGCTCAACAAGCAGATTGCCGACGACCTGGGTATCAGCATCAAGACGGTGGAGGCGCACCGCGCCAACATCATGGAAAAACTCGGCGCCAACACCGTGGCCGACCTGCTCAAGATCGCGCTCGGACCCACCGCCGTCAAGGTCTGACGCTCCGGCTCCTCACACACACGCCCGCCGACATGTTCCGGCGGGCGTTTCTGTTTCAACACCGTACACGTCCATCACCATGACAGCTCAAATCATCGACGGCAACGCACTCTCCCGCCAGCTCCGAACCGATGTCGCCGCCCGCACCGCGGCGCTCAAAGCCCGCGGTGTAACGCCGGGCCTGGCGGTGATCCTGGTTGGCGAGGATCCCGCCTCGGCGGTTTATGTGCGCAACAAAGTCAGAGCTTGCGGCGAGACCGGCATCCACTCGGTGTTCGAAAAATACGACGTCGCGCTGAGCGAGGCGGATCTGCTGGCGCGCATCGAAGCGCTCAACGCCGACCCCAGCATCCACGGCATCCTGGTGCAGATGCCGCTGCCCAAACACATCCACCCGCAGCGCGTGATCGAGACCATCTCCACCGCCAAAGATGTCGATGGCTACTCGGTGCAAAGCGCGGGTGACCTAATGGCGGGCCTGGCCGGCTTTCGCCCGTGCACACCTTATGGCTGCATGAAGCTGATCGAAACGACGGGTATCGACCTCAAGGGCAAACACGCGGTCGTGATAGGACGCAGCAACACGGTCGGCAAGCCGATGGCTTTGTTGCTGCTGCAGGCCAACGCCACCGTCACCATCTGCCACAGCGGCACGCCCGACATCGGCGCCTTCACCCGTCAGGCCGATGTGGTGGTGGCCGCGGTGGGCCGGCGCAACGTGCTCACCGCCGACATGGTCAAACCCGGCGCGGTCGTGATCGACGTCGGCATGAACCGCAATGACGAAGGCAAGCTGTGTGGCGACGTCGATTTTGATGGCGTCAAGGAAGTCGCTGGCCACATCACTCCTGTACCCGGTGGCGTCGGCCCCATGACCATCACCATGTTGATGGTCAACACACTGGAATCGGCTGAAAGGGCTTGACCCCCCGCGCTGGCTTCGCTGACACCTCTCAGGGGGCAGCACTGGCGGTCTGGCAAAGCCGGTTCCGCAGTGCCCTGGAACGACTCCCCCTCGAACTTGCACGAACTGGCCCGGCGGCAAGTGCCGCCCCCGGGGAGTGACGCACCGCAGGAGCGGCGCGGGGAGTCATTTACCCAATCGCCAGAGCACCGCTCCGCTGCACAGCCACTGCCCGAGCACCATGGCACTGCCCACGGCGTGCCAGAGCTTCAAATTGCCACCGCTGGCGCGAGCCGTCACGATGCGCTGGGCCACGCCAAACTCCTGCAACAGCGCGAGCATCATCCCGAGAATGACAACGCCCATGGTCGCCAGCGTGCGCTGCAGGAGAACCAGCTGCTCGGGCGAAGGCGCAGGGCCAACCATCTGCGAGCGTTCACGGCGAAGCAACATCAGCAAGGCCAGGCCAAGCAGCAGCCCCGCCCAGCATTGCAACGAGAAGAGCTTGGCCGCGATCGGTCCCGCCACAGCGGGGCTGCCCAAGGTGGCGAACAGGGTGGGTACCGCGAGAAAGCTCAATGCGCTGATGCCACCCCACCACAGGGCGGCCAACAGCACCGGCAGGCGGGCAAGCAGCACGGACACGGCGGCCGTCAGACGTAGCGCACCGCCACGACCTCATACCGCCGCGTGCCACCGGGCGCCTCCACCACGGCCACATCACCAACTTCCTTGCCAATGAGCGCGCGCGCGATCGGGCTGCTGATGTTCACCAGACCGAGCTTCAGGTCGGCCTCGTCCTCGCCCACGATCTGGTAAGTCAGCTTCGCACCGTTGTTTTCGTCCTCCAAATCCACCGTGGCGCCAAACACCACTCTGCCAGAGGCATCCACTGTAGTCGGATCGATGATCTGCGCGGCCGAAAGTTTGCTTTCGACTTCGGCGATGCGGCCTTCGATGAAGCCCTGGCGATCCTTGGCGGCTTCGTACTCGGCGTTTTCGCTCAGGTCGCCCTGGGCGCGCGCCTCGGCAATCGCGTTAATTACGGCGGGGCGCTCCACCGTCTTCAGGCGATGCAGTTCCGTCTTGAGTTTTTCAGCACCGCGCAGGGTGATGGGAATCGTGGGCATGGCTTCTCTCCAGCAAGCTGGGCGTCGCCATTTGCAAGCGGCCCCAGCACAAAAGGAAACCGCCGAGCGTTACCGGTCGGCGGTGGTTTCGCAACATTATGCAGCACACCACTCCGCCAGGGATGGGCGCAGTCGTTTCCCAGCGGCGACTCAGGCCGCGAGCTGTGCGTGCATTTCCTGCACCGAGATCACGCCCAGGCTGTCCAAGTAAGCCATGCCCTCGACCGCGGCTTCAGCGCCCGCGATGGTGGTGTAGGTAGTCACCCGGGCAAGCAAGGCCGAGGTGCGGATGGCACCCGAGTCGGCAATGGCGTTTCGCCGCTCTTCTACGGTGTTGATCACCAGCACTATACCGTCGCTCTTGATCATGTCGACGATATGCGGTCGGCCTTCGGTGACCTTGTTCACCGTGTCCACCGCGATGCCGGCGGCCGAGATGGCTGCGGCCGTACCGCGCGTGGCGACTAGCTCGAAGCCCATGACCGCCAGCTGGCGCGCGATCTCGACTGCGCGAGGCTTATCGCTGTTCTTGACGGTGAGGAAGACTTTGCCCGACGGTGTGCCATCGGCCTTTTTGGCCCGCGGCAAATGCGTACCGGCGCCGAGCTGGCTCTTCACAAAAGCCTCCCCAAAGGTCTTGCCCACACCCATCACTTCACCTGTGGACTTCATCTCAGGGCCAAGTATGGTGTCCACACCCGGAAACTTCACAAACGGGAACACAGCTTCCTTGACGCTGAAATAAGGCGGGTTGACCTCGGCGCCAATGCCTTGCTGGTCTAGCGTCTGGCCGGCCATGCATCGCGCCGCCACCTTGGCAAGCTGAATGCCCGTGGCCTTGGAGACGAAGGGCACGGTGCGTGACGCCCGTGGGTTCACCTCCAGCACAAAGATCACATCCTTCTTGGCACCGCTGCCGTCGGTTTCCTGGATCGCGAACTGCACGTTCATCAGGCCCACCACGTTCAGGCCCTCAGCCATCGCAGCGGTCTGTCGTTTCAGTTCTTCAACCGTTTCCTTGGACAGGTAGTACGGAGGCAAAGAACATGCCGAGTCACCACTGTGCACGCCCGCCTGCTCGATGTGTTCCATCACGCCGCCGATGAAAACACGCCCGGACGCGTCGCGGATCGCATCTACATCGCATTCAATGGCATCGTTCAGAAAGCGGTCGAGCAGCACTGGCGAGTCGTTGCTCACCTTGACCGCCTCGCGCATGTATCGCTCCAGGTCGCGCTGCTCGTGCACGATCTCCATGGCGCGGCCCCCCAGCACATAGCTGGGTCGCACCACCAGCGGGTAGCCCAGTGCCGCGGCCTTCTCCAGCGCATCGGGCTCGGTGCGAGCGGTAGCATTCGGTGGCTGGCGCAAGCCGAGGTCATTGAGCAACTTCTGGAAGCGCTCCCTGTCTTCGGCAGCGTCGATCATGTCGGGGCTGGTGCCGATGATGGGCACGCCCGCGGCCTCCAGGCCCAGCGCCAGTTTCAAAGGGGTCTGCCCCCCGTACTGCACGATCACGCCCAGTGGCTTCTCCTTGTCCACGATTTCCAGCACGTCTTCGAGGGTGAGTGGTTCGAAGTACAGGCGGTCGCTGGTGTCGTAGTCGGTGGACACGGTTTCGGGATTGCAGTTGACCATGATGGTCTCATACCCGTCTTCTCGCATGGCGAGCGCAGCGTGCACACAGCAGTAGTCGAACTCGATGCCCTGGCCGATGCGGTTGGGACCACCACCCAGCACCATGATTTTCTTGTTGTTGGTTGGCTCGGCTTCGCACTCACCGTCACCATGACCTTCGTAGGTGGAGTACAGATAGGCGGTATCGGTGGCGAACTCAGCCGCGCAGGTATCGACCCGCTTGTAAACCGGTCGGATATTCTCGGCAATGCGGCGCTCGCGCACGGCCTTGTCGGTGGTCTTGAGCAGCTTGGCCAAGCGGCGGTCAGAGAAGCCCTTTTTCTTCAGACCACGCAACGTTAATGCATCAATGGCGTCCAGGCTGGTCTGCTCCAGCTGCAACTCGATCTTGACGATTTCTTCAATCTGCACCAGGAACCACGGATCGATCTTGGTGAAGTGATGCACTTCGTCGAGCGTCCAGCCAGCGGCAAACGCGTCGCCCACGTACCAGATGCGGTCCGGGCCGGGAGTGCCGAGCTCGCGCTCCAGCGTCTCGCGGTCCTGGGTTTTTTCGTTCATGCCGTCCACGCCCACTTCCAGGCCACGCAGGGCTTTCTGGAACGACTCCTGAAAGGTGCGGCCCATGGCCATCACTTCGCCCACGCTTTTCATCTGCGTGGTCAGGCGACTGTCGGCGGCAGGAAACTTCTCGAATGCAAAGCGCGGGATCTTGGTGACCACGTAGTCGATCGAAGGCTCGAAAGATGCTGGCGTGGCACCGCCGGTGATCTCGTTGCGCAGCTCGTCCAGCGTGTAGCCCACAGCCAGCTTGGCAGCGACCTTGGCGATCGGAAAGCCGGTAGCCTTGGAGGCCAAGGCCGACGAGCGCGAGACACGCGGATTCATCTCGATCACGACCATGCGCCCGTCTTTGGGGTTGATCGAAAACTGCACGTTGGAGCCACCGGTGTCCACCCCGATCTCGCGCAGCACGGCCAGCGAGGCATTGCGCAGGATCTGGTATTCCTTGTCGGTCAGCGTCTGAGCGGGCGCCACGGTGATGGAGTCACCTGTGTGCACGCCCATCGGATCGAGGTTTTCAATCGAGCAAACGATGATGCAGTTGTCCGCCTTGTCGCGCACCACCTCCATCTCGTACTCTTTCCAGCCGAGCAGCGATTCTTCGATCAGCAGTTCGTTGGTGGGCGAAGCCTCCAGGCCTCGCTTGCAGATGGTTTCGAACTCTTCCGGGTTGTAGGCGATGCCACCGCCCGTGCCGCCCAGCGTAAAGCTCGGCCGGATCACCACCGGAAAGCCCACCGTCTTCTGCACGCCCCAGGCTTCGTCCAGGCTGTGGGCAATGCCAGAGCGCGCCGAACCCAGACCGATCTTGGTCATGGCGTCCTTGAACTTCAGGCGGTCTTCGGCCTTGTCGATGGCTTCAGGCGTGGCTCCGATGAGTTCGACCTGGTGTTTTTCCAGCACGCCGTTGTGCCACAGATCAAGCGCGCAGTTCAGCGCCGTTTGCCCACCCATAGTGGGCAAAATCGCAAAGCCACCTTCACACAGCGGACGCTCCTTGGCAATGATTTTTTCCACCGTCTGCCAGGTGATGGGCTCGATGTAAGTGACGTCGGCCGTGGCCGGATCGGTCATGATTGTGGCGGGGTTGCTGTTGATCAGCACCACGCGGTAGCCTTCTTCTCGCAAGGCCTTGCAGGCCTGCACGCCCGAGTAATCGAACTCGCAGGCCTGGCCAATGATGATGGGGCCGGCGCCAATGATGAGGACGGTCTGGATATCGGTTCTTTTGGGCATGGCGGTCCGGTGGCGAAAACGGTATGTGCGGATCTCAGGCGACGGGTCGCGACTCGAGCTGGGCCAGCAGCGCCTGCACGCGCCCGACCGGGATGTTTTTCTGCATCAGCTGCAGCAGGCCATCGCCTTCGATCATGGGTCGCAGCACCTCGACCTCGGCGGGGTAGAAACTGGCGTCCCAGGCGGCGAGTTCCGTGTTGAAGGTCTCGTCATCCCATGTCTTGCCCTTGGCGAGCAAGGTCACCAGCGGCATCGCCTTGTGTTCAACAAAGGATTTGCGGTAAGGCTTTTGCACCCAGCGCTGGGTGAACCACTCCCGGTGGGGGGGCTCCAGTGTGAGCATGCGCTTGGCGATCGCCTTTTCCACCGCAAAGGCCGGGAAAGCAAACAGCTTCATGCGGGGGCCCTCTCCTGCATCAGCGCCACGAAGCGGTCAAACAGGTAACCGATGTCGTGCGGGCCGGGCGACGCTTCCGGATGGCCCTGGAAACAGAACGCGGGGCGGTCGGTGCGGGCCAGGCCTTGCAGGGTGCCGTCGAACAGGCTCACGTGGGTAGCGCGCAGGTTGGCGGGTAGATTTTTTTCGTCGACCGCAAAGCCGTGGTTCTGGCTGGTGATGCTCACGCGCCCACTGTCCAGGTCTTTCACAGGGTGATTGGCGCCGTGGTGGCCAAACTTCATCTTGAAGGTCTTGGCGCCGCTGGCCAGGGCCATGATCTGGTGGCCCAGGCAGATGCCGAAAGTGGGCACCCCGCTGTCGATGATGTCGCGCGCGGCGGTGATGGCGTAGTCGCAAGGCTCGGGGTCACCCGGGCCGTTGGAGAGGAACACGCCATTGGGCTTGAGCTTGGCGACATCGGCCGCCGAGGTCTGCGCGGGCACCACCGTGACCTTGCAGCCCCGGGCCGCCAGCATGCGCAGGATGTTGCGCTTCACGCCAAAGTCGTACGCAACCACATGGAATTTCGGCGAGATCTGCTCGCCATAGCCAAAGCCCAGCTGCCACTCGGTCTGGGTCCAGGCATACGGTTCACTGGTGGTGACGGCGCGGGCCAGATCCTGGCCTGCCATGTTTGGCGCCGCCTGCGCCGCAGCAACAGCCTGGTCGCGATGCGCATCGGTGAGGGCGACCCCCGCGGCAAGGGCCAGGATGCAACCGTTTTGCGCACCGTGGGTGCGCAGGCGCCGGGTGAGCGCGCGGGTGTCGAGTTCGGCGATGGCCACCGTGTGTTCACGCTGGAGGTAGTCCGACAGGGTGAGCTCGCTGCGGAAGTTCGATGCGAGCAGAGGCAAATCTTTGATGATCAGACCGGCAGCATGGATGCGGCTGGCTTCCGTGTCTTCGGCGTTGATGCCGGTGTTGCCAATGTGCGGATAGGTCAGCGTGACGATCTGCTGGCAATAGCTTGGATCGGTCAGGATTTCCTGGTACCCGGTGAGCGAGGTGTTGAAGACCACCTCGCCCACGGTCTGCCCGGTGGCGCCAATCGAAATGCCGGTGAACACGGTGCCGTCGGCGAGCGCAAGGAGGGCTTTCGGGTGGACGGGCAGCAAGTTCTTCTCCAGAGGTTTTTTTCGAGCGCACCCGCCCCGTCAAGGGACACAACCGGGGAGGAATCGGGCCGTTCTTGTCGGGCTTCGGGCCGGCCGAGCCCCGAGATGAACGGGCCGGCAACCTGGGCAGGGAGCCGGGTGACGCAGTGTAGTGCGTCGGTTGCGGGTAAACCCCGGGATTATAGCCTCTGCCCGCTGAGCAACCGACCCGCGAGCGCGTTCGCCAGGGTCAGCGAGCAGCCGCGCTCGCATGCAGGCAAATGGCCGCTGCTGCTGCCACGTTGAGCGACTCTTCGCCCCCCGGCTGGGCGATGCGCACCGACTGCCGGGCCAGCGCCACCAGCGCCGGGTCCACGCCCTGCCCCTCATGGCCCAGCACCCAGGCACAGGGCCAGGGCAGCGTGGTTTTGTGCAGCCAATCACCAGCATGCGAGCTGGTCACCAACAAGGGCACGGCAAGCGCCTTTATGTCATCGTGCGACAGCCCTTCCAACAGGTTCAGGCCAAAGTGCGCGCCCATGCCCGCGCGAACCACCTTGGGTGACCACAAGGCCGCCGTGCCCTTGATCGCCAGCACCTGGGCAAAGCCCAGCGCGGCGGCGCTGCGCAGGATGGAGCCCACGTTGCCCGCGTCCTGCAAGCGATCAAGTACCACCGTGGGCAAGTCAGGATCCACCAGAGCCTGGGCCGGCAGCGTCCAGAGAAAACCCACGCGTGCCGGCGATTCCAGGCCACTCAGGCTCGCCATCAGGCTGTCCGGGATGCGATTCACTTGCGGTGCCGCTTCGCGCAGCACGGGCTCGGCCTGTGGCCAGAAGGATTCGGTGAACACCGCAACCGCTGGCCGTAGGCCCCGCGCCAGCAGTGCCAGGCAGAGGTGTTCACCTTCGAGCCACACTTGGCCTTGCTTGCGGTAGGCCGTGCTGTCCTGAGACAGTTGGCGCAGGCGCTTGATCAGCGGGTTGTCGCGCGAGGCGATGTCCTGTGGCGTGCTCACCGCGCCAGCTGCTGTTGTTGCATGACCCGGGCCACTGGCGCGAACGAGCGCCGGTGCGCTTCCAGCGGGCCCAGGGTGCGCAGGGCCAGCAGGTGTTGTGCAGTGCCGTAACCCTTGTGGCGATCAAAGCCGTAGGCGGGAAACTGTTCGTGCAGGGTGAGCAGCAGCCGGTCCCGCGTGACCTTGGCGAGGATGGATGCAGCCGAAATGGCGGGCACCAGCGCATCGCCAGACACCACAGCCTCGGCCAGCACATCCAGAGCCGGCAGGCGGTTGCCATCAACCAGCACCTTGGCCGGCTTCAGGCGCAGACCCAGGACAGCGCGCTGCATCGCCAGCAACGTGGCCTGCAGGATGTTGAGGCGGTCAATTTCTTCGACCGACGCCTGGGCCACGCTGCAGCACAGCGCCTTGGCCCGGATCTCGTCGTACAGCTGTTCGCGACGCCGCTCACTGAGCTGCTTCGAATCGGCCAGGCCTTTGATGGGCGCGCGGTCGTCCAGAATGACCGCGGCTGCGACCACCGGGCCGGCCAGCGGGCCGCGCCCGGCCTCATCGACCCCAGCCATGAGGCCAGGCAGGTCCCAGACTAAAGAGGCCTGTTCAGCCTTCAAGAACTTGTTCGATCGCATTGGTGGCGAGTTGGGCGGTATCGCGCTTTAAAGTGAGGTGCAGCGCCTGAAAACGCTGCTGCAGAGCTTCGATTCTCGCAGCATCGTCGAGCCAGTCGAGCACACCCTGGGCCATGGAAGCGGGCGTGGCCGCGTCCTGCAAGAGCTCAGGCACCACCGCGTTTTCACACAGGATGTTGGGCAGGCCCACCCAGGGCTGCAGCTGCTTGCGTCGCATGATTTGCCAAGACAGCCAGTGCATGTTGTAGGCGATCACCATGGGCCGCTTGAACAGCGCCGCCTCCAGGGTTGCGGTGCCGCTGGCGATCAGGGTCACGTCGCAGGCGGCCAGCGCCATGTGCGACTGCCCGTCCAGAACCTGGGCGGCATCGGTCAGGCCGCTGTCGCGCACCAGTTGTTCGATCCGCTCACGCAGCGCGGGCACCGCCGGGATCACGAAGCGCACACCCGGACGAGCCTGGCGGATGCGCACCGCCGCCTGCAGAAATCGGGGACCGAGGTATTGGAGTTCCGACGCCCGGCTGCCGGGCAGGATGGCGACCACCGGAACATCCAGAGACAACCCCAAGGATGTCCTCGCTGCGGCCCGGTCGGGCTGCAGCGGGATCACGTTGGCCAGCGGATGGCCGACGTAGGTCGCGGCAATGCCGTGTCGCGCCAGGAGCTCGGGCTCAAACGGAAAAATGCACAGCACATGGTTGACGCTGCGGCGAATCTTCTCGACCCGGTCAGCCCGCCAGGCCCAGATCGACGGGCAGACAAAGTGCACCGTGGGAACGCCTTGTGCCTTGAGCGCAGCTTCGAGATCGAGGTTGAAATCGGGCGCATCGACGCCGATGAAAAGGTCTGGCCGGTCGCGGGTCAGCAGGCGTTGGCGCAGCTGGTTGCGGATTGCGATGATGCCCCGGTAGTGACGCAGCACCTCAATGTAGCCTCGCACCGCGAGGCGCTCGCTCGGCCACCAGGCCTCGAAGCCCTGCTCCGCCATGCGCGGGCCACCGATGCCGTAGCTCTGTTGGTCGGGCCAGCGTTCGCGCATGCCACCCAGCAGCAGCCCCGCGAGCAGGTCGCCCGACGTTTCGCCAGCCACCAAGGCAAAACGCGGGCTGCCATTCATACCGTCAGCGCACGATACCGCGCTGGGGGGAGCTCTGCTTCAAGAAGTCCAGCATCATGGCCACATCGGGTGCCGCCTCGGGCGTCTGCTCTCCCAGCGCTGCAATGTCTTGCATGGCGCGCTCCAGCGTCAAATCGCCGCGGTACAAGGCCTTGTGCATGCCCTTCACCGCCGCGATGCGAGGCGCACTGAAGCCCCGTCGGCGCAGGCCTTCGTAGTTCATGGAGCGCGCACCGGCGGGCTGCCCCTGGCACATCACGAAAGGCGGCAGATCGGCAAACAGCAGGGAGCACATGGCGGTCATCGCATGGGCACCGATGCGAACAAACTGGTGCGCCACAGTAAAGCCACCCAGGATCACCCAGTCGTCGACCCGCACATGACCGGCCAGCTGCGAGTTGTTGGCGAAGATGGTGTGGTTGCCCACCCGGCAATCGTGCGCCAGGTGCACATAGGCCATGATCCAGTTGTCGTTCCCCACCGAAGTGATGGCGCCCCCAGTGGGCGAGCCGATGTTGAAAGTGCAGAACTCGCGCACCGTGTTGCGATCACCGATGACGAGCTCACACGGTTCGCCTGCGTATTTCTTGTCTTGCGGAATGGCGCCAAGCGAGTTGAACTGGAAGATGCGGTTGTCGCGCCCGATCGTGGTGTGACCCTCGATCACGCAGTGCGCACCGATGTTGGTGCCTGCCCCCACCTTCACGTGCGGACCAATCACGGTGTAGGGGCCGACACTCACCGAGCTGTCGAGCTCGGCGCCCGGATCAACCAGGGCGGTGGGATGAACCTGCGTCACGTCAACGGGTCCGGCTGCTTCAGGCGATAGTACGCATGGTGCACATCAGCTGCGCCTCGCACACCACATCGCCCGCGACCCGCGTAACCCCGGTGAACTTGAAGATGCCGGACTTCATGCGGTCGAGCGTCACATCCATGATGAGCTGGTCACCGGGCTCTACTGGACGCTTGAACCGCGCACCGTCGATACCAGCAAAATAGTAGACCGTGTTGTCGTCCGGCGTCTTGTCCAGCGCGTCGAAGGCCAGCAAGGCAGCGGCCTGGGCCATGGCTTCGAGCATCAGCACACCCGGCATCACGGGACGGTGTGGAAAATGACCACCAAAAAACGGCTCGTTGATGGTGACGTTTTTCAGCGCCTGGATGCGCTTGCCTTTTTCCAGCTCGATCACGCGATCCACCAGCAGGAACGGGTAACGATGCGGAAGCTGCTTGAGGATTTCGTGGATGTCCATCATGGTGATTCAGGTGTCTCGGGTGTGGCGTGTGCCATCGCCTGTTCGATCGCTCTGAGGCGATCACGCAGCCGATGGAGTTGCTTAAGGGAAGCCGCATTTTTTTCCCAGGCTGCATTGTCGTCGATGGGAAACATGCCGGTGTAGTGGCCCGGCTGCCTGATCGAGCGGGTCACCACCGATGCCGCAGAGATGTGCACCCCATCGGCAAGTCTCAGGTGACCCAGTACCACGGCGCCACCGCCGACGGTACAGTGCGCTCCAATGGTGGCGCTGCCCGCCACGCCCACACAACCGGCCATCGCCGTGTGCGCACCGATGTGCACGTTGTGGCCGATCTGGATCAGGTTGTCGAGCTTCACCCCGTCTTCGATGACGGTGTCGTCCAGCGCTCCGCGATCGATACAAGTGTTGGCGCCGATTTCCACGTCGTTGCCGATGCGCACCGCACCCAGCTGCTCGATCTTGACCCACCGACCCGCCTCAGGCGCAAAACCAAAACCATCGGCCCCCACCACCACGCCGGAATGCAGGATGCAGCGATCGCCCAGGCAGCAGTCGTCCCCGATCGTCACTCGGGGGTACAGCAGCGAGCCCTCGCCCACCTGCGCCCGAGCTCCCACGACGGAGTGGGCGCCGATGCGCGCACCTTTGGCAACCGTCGCTTGCGCGCCGATCACCGCAAACGGTCCAATACTGGCCAAAGGGTCCACCGTGGCGTCGGGATGGATGCTGGCCGATGGGTGCACGGCGGGCGCGTCCACCGGCGCATGTTCGGCGCGCCACCACTGCGTCAGGCGTGCGAAATACAGATAAGGATCGGACGTGGCGATGCAGGCGCCGCGCGCTGCAGCGGCTGCCGCCAGTGCGGGCGTGACGATCAGGGCTGATGCCCCGGTGGTCTGGATCTGATGGGCGTACCGGTCCTGCGCCACAAAGGCCAATGCACCGGTTTGGGCGCTCGACAGCGGCGAGAGCCGATCGATCGGCGTGGCCGGGTCTCCGAGCAACTCACCACCCAGGGCCTCGACCAGGGAGCCCAGGGATTTGGACACCTGGACGCCTCTTATTTGAGACTGTTCAAGCCGCTGAGCACCTTGTCGGTGATGTCGTGCTTGGGGTTGATGTAGACCGCTTCCTGGATCACGAGGTCGTATTTCTCGTTTTCAGCGACCTGCTTGATCACGCGGTTGGCGCGCTCCAGCACCTGCTGAAGCTCCTCGTTCTTGCGCAGGTTCAGGTCTTCCTGGAACTCGCGCTGCTTGCGCTGGAAGTCCCGGTCGAGCTCGACCAGTTGGCGCTGACGGGTCACGCGCTGCGACTCGGGCAAGGTAGGCGCTTCACGCTCGAACTTTTCGGAAGCCGACTTCAGTTGCGATGCCAAGCCAGCGACCTCTTTTTCGCGGCGCGAAAACTCCTGCTCCAGCTTGGTCTGCGCGGCCTTGGCCAGATTGGCCTCGCGGAAGATGCGCTCGGTGTTGACAAAACCGATGCGGAAATCCTGCGCCAGTGCCGCACTGGCCAGCAAGCCGCAAGCGGCCAGGGCAAGCAGGGGACGAACGAGGGAGCGGAAATAAGTCTTCATCAAAACGACGTACCAATCTGGAACTGGAATTTCTGGATTCTATCGCCAGCGAACTTGCGCACTGGGTTGGCATAGGCGAATCGCAGCGGGCCGATCGGCGAGATCCAGCTCAGGCCCACGCCAACCGAAGCCCGCATTTCGGCGAAGTCAATTTTGTCGTTCTCGCCGTAGACGTTGCCCACGTCCATGAATCCGAACACGCGCAAGGTCCGGTCGTTGCCGGCACCTGGGAACGGAGCGATGAATTCGGCGTTCAGGCCGAGCTTGCGAGAGCCACCGATGAAGGAGCCGGTGATGTCCCGCGGACCCAGCGTGCCCTGGTCGAAACCACGCACCGAGCCCAGACCACCACCAAAGAAGTTTTTGAACACCGGAAAGGGGCGGCCACCCACACCCTTGCCCCAGCCGGCCTCTGCGTTGAAAGCCAGCGTGTACTGCTTGTTCAGAGGGATGTACTGCTGAACTTGGTAATTGAGTTTCACGTAGCGGGTATCCCCAGCAATACCCAGCTCGCCGTTGACGCGCTGCAGCCGGCCGGTGGTGGGCACCAGCGAACTGTCCCGGTTGTCGCGGCTCCAGCCGATGGTGAGCGGCACCGAGGTGCTCTTGAAGCCGAAATCGGTGGCGTACTTGAGGTAGGCCGCGGGGATATTGGTGCCGGGTTCAATCTCGGTCTGCTCTGCGCCAATGCCAAAAAACACCGTGTCCTGCTCGGTGAACGGTACGCCGAAGCGCACGCTGATGCCAGGCGTGATCAGGCGGTAGTCGCCGCCCTGTTCGGTGAATGGCGTGGTGGTGCGGTAGTAGAGGTCAAAGGTGCGTGAGATGCCATCGGCCGTGTAATACGGATCGGTGGTGCTGAGTACAAACTGGCGGTTGAACTTGCTGGTGTTGACGTCCAGACCCAGGTAGTTGCCTGAACCGAACACGTTTTCCTGCTTGATACCGGCAATGATGGACAACTTCTCTGCCTGCGAGTAGCCCGCGCCCAGTGACAGGTTACCGGTAGGCTTCTCAACCACCGACAGCGTCAGATCTACCTGATCGGGCGAGCCCGGCACAGGCTGGGTTTCGACGCCGACCTGAGTGAAAAAGCCGAGGCGGTCGACGCGATCGCGCGAAAGGCGGATGCGGTCGCTGTCGTACCAGGCCGATTCGAGTTGGCGAAATTCCCGGCGAATCACCTCGTCTCGGGTGCGGTCGTTGCCTTCGACGTTGATGCGGCGCACGTAGACGCGGCGCGAGGGCTGGGCGCGCAGCACAAATGCCACGCGGTTGTTCACCCGGTCGATTTCCGGCGTGGCTTCGACTTGGGCGAAGGCATAGCCGAAAGCGCCGAAATAGTCGGTGAAGGCCTTGACCGTGGTCGACACGTCCTCGGCGTTGTAGGGCTCGCCCGCGCGCAGCGCCACCAGGGACTTGAACTCGGCCTCTTTGCCGAGGTACTCACCCTGCAGCTCCACCGAGGACACAACGTACCGATTGCCCTCGCTGATGTTGATGGTGATGGTCATATCCTCTTTGCCCGGATCGATCGCAACCTGGGTCGAATCGATGCGGAATTCAAGGTAGCCGCGCGTGAGGTAATAAGACCGCAGGCTCTCCAGATCGGCGTTGAGCTTGGCCCGGGAATAACGGTCTGACTTGGTGTACCAGGTCAACCAGCCGCCGGTGCTGAGGTCGAACAGACTGCGCAGCGTCGAGTCCGAAAAAACCTCGTTGCCCACGATGCGGATATCACGGATCTTGGCCACATCGCCTTCGGTCACGCTGAAATTCAGGCTCACCCGGTTGCGCTCGGCGGGCGTGACCGTAGTCACCACCTGCGCGGCGTAGAGGCTGCGGTTGATGTACTGGCGCTTGAGCTCCTGCTCGGCCCTATCGGCCAGCGCCTTGTCGTAAGGGCGTCCCTCGGTCAGGCCAATGTCGCGCAGCGACTTTTTCAGCACTTCGGCATCAAACTCTTTGATGCCGGAAAATGTGAGGTCAGCCACTGTGGGCCGCTCCTCCAAGATCACCACCAGCACGTCTCCGTTGACCTGCAGCCTCACATCGCTAAACAAGCCCAGGCCAAACAGCGCCCGGATGGCGGTGGAGCCCTTGTCGTCGTTGTACTGGTCGCCGATGCGAAACGGCAGCGAAGCGAACACCGTGCCAGGCTCTACGCGCTGCAGGCCTTCGACACGGATGTCGCGCACGGTGAAGGGGTCAACTGCCCAGGCAGGCAAGGCCGCCAGCAGGGAGGACGCGAGCACCGACAGCGTCAGGCCACGCAGACCCATCTTGGATTTTTTCATGAGAAGGAAGCGGTCAGCCAGCCAAGCGGGCTACATCATTGAACAAAGCAACGGCCATGAGTGCAAACAGAATCGCTACACCTCCGCGCTGCAGGCGCTCCATCCAAGCATCGCTCACACTGCGCCCGGTCACACCCTCCCAAAGATAATACATCAGGTGCCCGCCATCGAGCACGGGCAGCGGCAGCAGGTTCAACACGCCCAGACTCACGCTGATGAGCGCGAGAAACAACAGGTACTGGGTAAGGCCCAGGCTGGCGGATTTGCCCGCGTAGTCAGCAATCGTGAGTGGTCCGCTGAGGTTCTTGATCGAGGCCTCGCCGATCAGCATGCGCCCCATCATCTTGAGCGTAAGCCAGGAAACCTCCACCGTGCGCACCGCGCCTTGCCACAAGCCGTCCAGCGGGCCGAACCGCACCGTCATCATCTCGGGCGCGGCACCGATGTAGGCGCCAACGCGCCCTACCCAGGCTTCACCCCGTGGCTCGGGCGCCGGCTTGACCACCAGTTCCAGTGGCTGGGACGCACGGCGGATCGCCCATTGCTGTTCCACTTCCTGGCCGGCTGGCCCCACACCGGCGCGGATCAGGGCGCGCAGCCGCTGGCCGTCACCCACTGGCTGTCCATCGATGCTGATCACGCGATCGCCATCGCGCAGGCCAGCCGCTTCTGCGGCACCACCCGCCATCACCTCACCGACCACCGGCTCGGTCCAGGGACCGACGATGCCGATACGCTGGAACAAGCTGGCGTCGGCCTCGCGCACGTCAAGCTCGGCCAGCGGCAGGATCACTGCGCGTGTGGTACCCCCCTCTGCATCAGCTAGCCAGAGCGTCACGTCTTCGTTGGACAAAGCGGCCTGGGTCAGGCGCCAGCGCAGACTTTCAAATGAACCCACATCGCTCGGAGCCTCGTCGGAACCCGCGGTCTGGGCCACCCATTCGCCGCCTTGGATGCCAACGCGCTCGGCCAGCGATGCTGGCGCAGGGCTGCCCAGAACGGGCTTGGGCTCTTCGACACCGGTCCAATTCACCAGGGCATAGATCAGCACCGCCAGCAACAGGTTGGCCGCGGGGCCAGCGGCCACAATGGCCGCGCGCGATCGCAGCGGCTGGGTGTTGAAGGCCAGGTGCCGCTCGGCCGCATCCACCGGCGCCTCGCGCTCGTCGAGCATGCGCACGTAACCACCCAGCGGCAAGGCGCCCAACACGAACTCGGTCGGATTGCCCGGGCGTTTCCAGCTCAGCAGCGGCTTGCCAAACCCGACCGAAAACCGCAGGACCTTCACCCCACAGGCTACGGCCATGCGGTAGTGACCGTATTCGTGCACGGCTATCAGCAGGCCCAGGGCCAGGATGAAAGCAAACAGGGTGAGCATAGAAAAGGTTCCGTCGCGGTGTCGAGATCGATCGCCGGGTCAGTCGGCCAGGCGCCGCACCTGATCCTGGGCCAGTTGCCTGGCCTCCCGGTCGATGGCCAGCAGGTCGGTCAAAGAGCCCGGTTTGGAGGGGCTGAGCGCCGACAAAGTTGCATGGTTGACCGCATGAATGTGGTCAAAAGACAGGCGACGATCAAGAAAGGCCGCCACCGCCACTTCGTTGGCGGCGTTGAGCACCGCCGAGGTGCCCTCAGGCGCACGCAAGGTATCCCAGGCCAGGCCCAGACTTGGGTAACGCTGCAAGTCGGGTTCGCGAAACGTGAGCGCGGCGAGCTGACGAAAATCCAGTGGGTCGGCACCGCTTTCGAAACGCTCCGGCCAGGACAGGCCGTAGGCAATCGGCACCCGCATGTCGGGCGTACCCAGCTGGGCCAGCACGGAGGCGTCGTGAAACTGCACCATCGAGTGGATGATCTGCTGCGGGTGAATCAGGACTTGGATCTGCTCGGGCGCGAGATCGAACAGCCAGCGCGCCTCAATCACCTCCAGCGCCTTATTCATCATGGTGGCCGAATCGACCGAAATCTTGCGCCCCATGACAAAGTTGGGATGGGCACAGGCCTGGTCCGGGGTGATGCTCGCCATCTGGCTCAGCGGCGCATCCCGAAATGGTCCGCCGGATGATGTGAGCATGATGTGCTGGATGCTGCGGCGCCACGTGGATGCGTCTGGTGGCAGGCACTGGAAGATGGCCGAATGTTCGCTATCGATGGGCAACAAGGTCGCACCGCCCTCGCGCACCGCCGACATGAACAGCTCACCCCCCACCACCAGCGCCTCCTTGTTGGCCAGCAGCAATTTTTTGCCTGTGCGTGCCGCGGCCAGCGAGGGCGCCAGCCCCGCGGCACCGACGATGGCCGCCATCACCGCATGCACCTCGGGTGCCTGCGCCACGTCGCAGAGAGCCTGCGCGCCGGCGAGTACCTCCACCGTTAGCCCTTGCTGCCGGATGCGCTGCGCCAGATCCTGGGCGGCGGTGGCGTCGGCCATCACCGCGAAGCGCGGTTGAAATCGCACGCATTGCGACAACATGGCGTCGACCTGCGTCGAGGCCGTGAGTGCGAACAGGCGGAAACGATCGGGGTGGCGGGCCAGCACGTCAAGCGTGTTGGTGCCGACTGATCCGGTTGAGCCGAGGATGGTGACGAATTGCGGCGTAGTCATGGGTTCACAAGGTGACCAGCATCATGGTCAGAGGCAGAACTGGCAACAAGGCGTCGACCCGGTCGAGCACGCCGCCGTGGCCGGGCAGCAGGCGGCTTGAATCCTTGGCACCGGCGCTGCGCTTGACCAGCGATTCCACCAGGTCACCCACCACGCTCATCGCGACCAGAAACACCAAGCCGAGCACCGCCAGCAGCGGGCCCAGCGACCAGAGGTGCACGTATAGGCTGTTGTGATCGCCCC
Source organism: Hydrogenophaga sp. (assembly GCF_011390835.1). Taxonomy (GTDB): domain Bacteria; phylum Pseudomonadota; class Gammaproteobacteria; order Burkholderiales; family Burkholderiaceae_C; genus Hydrogenophaga. Next base: position 83,449 of record NZ_JAABRQ010000005.1, read on the forward strand.
AGCCGCGCACGTCGGCCCAGATCCAGGCGCTAGCCAGTAAAAAGACACCAACTGCGCCGCTGATGGCGCCCTCCCAGGTTTTGCCTGGGCTCACCGTGGGCGCCAGCTTGCGACGCCCCAGCGTCTTGCCACCAAAGTAGGCGGCAATATCGGCCATCCAGACTAGCAGCAGCGCCGACAGCAAAAAGCCCAGGCCCAACTGGCGCGCCTGCACCAGGGCCAGCCAGGCGGAGGCGATCAACAGCAGACCGATCCACAAGCGCAGCCCAGCAGGCCACTTGACCCAGCCCGGAACGCCCCGTGACAGCATCACGAAGGCAAGCACCACCCAGATGGCCCCCAGCATCCGCCACAGCAAGCGCCAATCCTGAGCTAGGCCACCCAGCCACCAGAAAACCGCCAGCGCGCCGCCCAGACCGATGCCCAACAGCAGCGAAGTCTGCGGGCCAGATCCGTTGAGGCGGGCCCACTCCCAACCGGCAGCGGCGATCAGCACCAGCGTCAGCAATCCAAACGGCTCAATCCGAGGGTAGAAGAGCGCTGGCAGCAGCACGGCCAGCAACAGCACGGCCGTGATGATGCGCTGCTTAAGCATATTGCGGCCCGACCGGCTGCTGCACCTGTTCGCCGATCTGCCCAAAACGCCGCTCTCGCTCGGCGTAGGCCTTCAGGGCACACGCCATTTCGCTAGCGTCGAAGTCAGGCCAAAGGCAAGGGGAAAAAAACAGCTCGGTGTAGGCCGTCTGCCAAAGCAGGAAGTTGCTGATGCGCATTTCTCCACCGGTGCGGATCAGCAGATCGGGGTCGCCGACATGGGACAGGGCCGTGGCTTCAGAGAGGCTTTGCTCGGTGATCTCGCGGCCCTCGGCGACCAGGCGGCGGGCTGCGTTGGCGATGTCCCAACGGCCGCCGTAGTTGAAGCAGACATTAAGTACCAGGCGCTGGTTGTGGGCGGTGCGCGCTTCGGCCGCCGCCAGTCCTTGCACCACCCGCTCGGACAAACCGGCGCGATCACCAGGAAAGTGCAGCCGCACGCCATTGCTGTCGAGGGCGTCCACCTCGCGGTTCAACACCAGCGAGAGCAGATCCATCAAGCCAGCGACCTCGGCGGCGGGCCGGCTCCAGTTTTCCGAGGAAAAGGCAAACACGGTGAGCACCGACACACCCTGGTCGATGCTGGCCTGCACCGCTCGGCGCAGCGCATCGACGCCCTTCTTGTGCCCGGCCAGTCGCGGCAGATGGCGCTGGCTGGCCCAGCGCCCGTTGCCATCCATGACGATGGCCACGTGGCGCGGTAAACAGGTCGGCACCTGGAGGGCTTGGGTCAAAACGGGGCTCTTCCGATCAGGTAGACAAGGGACAGCGGCAGCAAGCACACTGGCGCCTCACACCGCCATGATGTCCTGCTCTTTGGAAGCCACCAGCCGGTCCACTTCATTGATCATGCGGTCGGTGAGCTTCTGGACGTCGTCTTGTGCACGGCGCTCGTCGTCCTCAGACGCCAGCTTGTCCTTGACCAGCCTCTTGACAGCGTCGTTGGCGTCGCGACGCAGGTTGCGGATGGCGATCTTGGCAGCCTCACCATCGTTGCGCACCACCTTGGTCAGCTCCTTACGGCGCTCTTCGGTCATGGCCGGCATGGGCACCCGGATCAGGTCACCCTGGCTGGAAGGATTGAGGCCCAGATCGGACTCGCGAATCGCCTTCTCGATCTTGGCTCCCATGCCCTTTTCCCAAGGCGCCACGCCAATGGTGCGCGCATCCAGCAGCGACAGGTTCGCCACCTGCGACAGCGGCAACATGGCTCCGTAGTACTCCACATGCACCGTGTCCAGCAGCTGGGGGCTGGGGCGGCCGGTGCGGATCTTGGTGAGACCATGCTTGAAAGACTCCAGCGACTGAAGCATCTTGTGCTCGGCCTGTTCGTGAATCTCGGGAATGCTCATGAATACTCCTCAGTAGGGTCAGTGTAGCCAGCCTCTGCGCTCAGAGACAGCGGGCTCAGACGTGGACCAGCGTGCCTTCGTCGCCGCCCAGCACCACCTTGCGCAGCGCTCCCGGCTTGAAAATCGAGAACACCTTGACCGGCAGCCTCTGGTCGCGGCACAGCGCAAACGCGGTTGCATCCATGACCTGAAGGTTCTTCGCCATGGCTTCGTCAAACGAAATGGTGGCGTAACGCGTGGCCTTGGGATCCTTGTTGGGGTCGGCGCTGTACACGCCATCGACCTTGGTCGCCTTGAGCACGATCTCGGCCCCAATTTCGGCGCCGCGCAGAGCCGCTGCGGTGTCGGTGGTGAAAAATGGGTTACCGGTGCCCGCAGCAAAGACCACCACCTTGCCTTCCTCGAGGTATTGCAGCGCCTTAGGGCGCACGTAGGGCTCAACGACCTGCTCGATGGCGATGGCCGACATCACGCGCGCCACCACGCCCGCCTTTTCCATGGTATCGGCCAGCGCCAGCGAGTTCATCACCGTGGCCAGCATGCCCATGTAATCTGCAGTGGCACGGTCCATGCCGACTGACCCACCGGCCACGCCGCGAAAAATGTTGCCGCCACCAATCACGATGGCCACCTCGACGCCCAGGCGCGTCACTTCGGCAATCTCCTCCACCATACGCACGATGGTGGCTCGGTTGATGCCAAAAGCATCGTCACCCATCAGGGCCTCACCCGAGAGCTTGAGCAGAATCCGTTTGTAGGCTGGCATAAATCACTTTCAGGTCATCCGGGTCGCAAACAGGCGACCCCTTTAGTGTACCGAGCGGTCGGTGCAGATCGGAGGCGTCAAGCCGCCGCAGACGTGACAACGGGCCCTTCGGCCCGTCGTCATATGGCGAATCGGCTGCGAGCAGCCGGGCGCGTCAGGCGCCTTTGGCAGCGGCCACCTGGGCAGCCACTTCGGCGGCAAAGTCGTCGACCTTCTTTTCGATACCCTCGCCCACCACATAAAGGGTGAAACCCTTGACGGTAGTGCCGCTGGCCTTGAGCATCTGCTCGACGGTCTGCTTATCGTTCTTGACGAAAGGCTGGTTGAACAGCGACACCTCTTTGAGGTACTTCTGCACCGAGCCCTCGATCATCTTGGCCGCGATATCGGCTGGCTTTCCGGATTCCGCTGCCTTCGCGGTGGCAACCGAACGCTCTTTTTCGATCAGGTCGGCCGGTACGTCGGCGCTGGTCAGCGCCACGGGTTTCATGGCCGCGATGTGCATGGCGGTATCCTTGGCCGGCGCTTCTTCACCGTCAAACTCCACCATCACGCCAATGCGCGTGCCGTGCAGGTAGCTGGCGAGCTTGCCACCGTTGCTGTAGCGCTTGAAACGGCGGAAACTCATGTTCTCGCCAATCTTTCCAATCAGGCCCTTGCGCACGTCTTCGAGGGTCGGACCAAAGCCATCCTGGCTGTAGGACAGCGCACCTAGCGCCGCCACGTCGGCCGGGTTGTGCTCGGCCACCAGGGAGGCGGCAGCATTGGCCAGGGCCAGGAAGCTGTCGTTCTTGGTCACGAAGTCGGTTTCGCAGTTGACTTCTATCATGGCGCCGGTGCTGCCGTTGATGGCGCTGGTGACCACGCCTTCAGCGGTCACGCGGCTGGCGGCCTTGCCAGCCTTGGTGCCCAGCTTCACGCGCAGCAGCTCTTCTGCCTTGGCCATGTCGCCATCGGCCTCGGTCAGAGCCTTCTTGCATTCCATCATGGGTGCATCGGTCTTGGCGCGCAGTTCGCCCACCATGCTTGCGGTAATTGCCATCGGGGTTCTCCATGAGCCACGCCGCCGGGATCGGGCAGCGGGCGGTTCGTTAAACAAATCGGGTTGTGAAAAAGGGGCCACGCGAGCCCCTCTTTCGCGCAGTGCCTGAGCTCAGGCGGCTGTGTCTTCCTTGACTTCGACAAATTCGTCGCCGCCTTCGGCCGACACGGCCTTGACCACGTGGTTCGCCGCGTTGTTGCGGCCTTCCAGGATGGCGTCGGCGATGCCGCGGGCGTACAGAGCGATGGCACGAGCCGAGTCGTCGTTACCGGGGATCACGTAGTCGATGCCGACCGGCGAGTGGTTGGTATCAACCACGCCCACCAGAGGAATGCCCAGCTTTTGCGCTTCGAGCACCGCAATCTTGTGGAAGCCGACGTCGATCACGAAGATGGCGTCCGGCAGTGCAGCCATGTCCTGGATGCCGCCGATGTCTTTTTCCAGCTTCTCCATTTCGCGGGCAAACATGAGCTGCTCTTTCTTGCTCATCGCGTCCAAGCCAGCTTCTTGTTGGGCCTGCATCTCTTTCAGGCGCTTGATCGAGGTCTTGACCGTCTTGAAATTGGTCAGCATGCCGCCCAGCCAGCGTTGGTCGACAAACGGCACGCCAGCACGGCGGGCTTCCTGAGCCACGATGTCGCGCGACTGCCGCTTGGTGCCCACCATCAAGATGGTGCCACGATTGGCCGAGAGCTGACGCACGAACTTCGCTGCTTCTTCAAACAACGGCAGCGTCTTCTCGAGGTTGACGATGTGAATTTTGTTGCGATGGCCAAAGATGTACGGCGCCATCTTGGGGTTCCAGAAGCGGGTCTGGTGGCCAAAATGGACACCGGCTTCCAGCATTTCGCGCATGGAGATAGACATGAGTTAAGTTTCCAAAGGTTGGTTCTGAAATCCAGCCCCGATTGCGGCACAGGCAGACACCGAGGTATCCAAACCCACGCCCCAACACCCGGATGGGCTGGTTTGCGATTGACTTCGCCGATCAATGCCGCCCCGAAACCCGAGATCGCTCACCACCTGCAAAGCCAATCAATTATAGCAGGCGCCCGCCGAGGCACCACCGCACCCACCCGGCCTGGCTCGACATCCCTGGCCCGTCCCAGGCTAGGGTGTTGCTAGGACGGCCAAGGCATGTGAGGAAATGGACGTGCACCGATTCGAGGTCTTGACGCAGGGCGCCAAGCATCGCACGATAGTTGTTGATTCTTTTCACTTACCAAACCAGGAGATAGTCATGGGCATGTTCAGTTTCATCAAGGAAGCCGGCGAAAAGTTGTTTGGCATTGGCAAGGCCCAGGCCGCCACCCCCTCGGCACCTGCGGCACCCAGCCCGGAACAGGCTGCCGAACTGAGCAAGACCGCCGGCAACGCGATTGCCACCTACATCAACAGGATGGGTCTGAAGGTTGAAGCGCTGGACGTGGGCTTTGATGCAGCCACCGAAACCGTGACCGTCTCGGGCGTCGCACCCGACCAGAACACGCGGGAAAAGGTGGTGCTGTGTTGCGGCAACGTGGCCAACGTCACCAAAGTCAACGACCTGATGACAGTCTCCACGCCAGAGCCCGAATCACAGATGTACACCGTAGTCAAGGGAGACAACCTCTCCAAGATCAGCAAGCATTTCTACGGCACGCCCAACAAGTACCCGCAGATCTTCGAGGCCAACAAGCCCATGCTGACCCACCCCGACAAGATCTACCCCGGCCAGGTGCTGCGCATTCCGGCAGCCTGAGCCCATGCCGCCACGGCGGATCACCCAGCAGTCGACTGAACCGCTCCATGGCGTGGCGCAAACCCGCGCCCTGGAGCAGGCGGCTGCGGCCAGGCTTCCCGATCATGCGTTGATGGGCCGAGCGGGCTTGGCTGTGGCCCAGCTGGCGCAAGCTTTGGCACCACACGCAAGCTGCATCTGGGTTGCCTGCGGCCCCGGCAACAACGGCGGCGATGGCCTGATCGCCGCCACGCACCTGCACCAAGGGGCGCTGGCTTCAGGCCAGGGCCTGCAGGTGGTGGTCACCCTGCTTCCTGCGGCACAGCGACCTGCCGATGCCTTGTGGGCCCTGGCGAAAGCGCAGGCAGCGGGTGTGCAGATCTGCGAGCACCCCCCTGAGCACTGGGACTTCTCCATCGACGCATTGCTGGGCATTGGTGTGACGCGCCCACCCGACGGCGTGATGGGCGATTGGTTGTCCCGGCTGCACCAGTCAGAGGCCCCTTGCCTGTGCGTGGATGTGCCATCAGGGCTTGCAGCGGACACTGGTCACTGGCTGCCACCAGCAGGCAAGTCACCCGACCGTGCACCCACAGGTGCGCAGCACACGCTGACCTTGCTGACTCTAAAACCCGGCCTGTTCACCCACCGCGGCCGCGATCTGGCTGGAGATGTCTGGTTCGACGACTTGCAGTGCTCGCCACCCCCCGAATTGGGGGTAACGGCCTGGCTGGCCGGCCGCACGGATGGCGGCATGTCCCGCAGCGCAGGTCCTCACAGCAGCCACAAGGGCAGTCGGGGCGACGTGGTGGTGATCGGTGGACAAGACATCGGCCTGAGCGGCGCGGGCATGACAGGCGCTGCGGTGCTGGCGGCCCGCGCTGCCGTGCACGCCGGCGCTGGCCGGGTGCTGGTGGGTCTGCTCGATGGCGTCGAGTCGCACACCGCTTGGGACCCATTGGCACCCGAACTCATGTTCCGGCACCTCGACTTGCTGCTGCAAGCCGGCGCCCTGAGCAACTCAACCACGGTCTGTGGCTGTGGTGGCGGCCAGGCGGTCGCCGGTCCGTTGACCGCGGTGTTGTCCCGCTCGCCGCGCCTGGTGTTGGACGCCGACGCGCTGAACGTCATCGCGGCCGACGAAGCCCTGCAGCAACAGCTGACTCAACGGACTGCTCGCGCATGGATTACAGTGCTGACGCCGCACCCGCTGGAAGCGGCTCGCCTGCTCGGCACCAACACCGCTCGGGTGATGGCCGACCGACTGCAGGCAGCGAATGAAATTGCCGAGCGTTTTCAGGCAATTTGTGTGCTCAAGGGCTCGGGGACAGTGATCGCAGCGCCGGGCGCTGTGCCGCTGATCAATCCGACCGGGAGTGCAGCGCTGGCCACTGCGGGCACCGGCGACGTGCTCGCGGGCCTCGTGGGTGCGGCTCTGGCCACTCCGAGACTTACCCCGCAGCAGGCCTGCCAGCGCGTGGCCGCCGCGGTGTACCAGCACGGCTGGCTTGCCGACCACTGGCCGCCCGACAGCGGTGCACTGAGCGCAAGCCGCCTCGCCGAGCGGGTCATGACCTTGCGCTAACCCAGCACCATCAGCGCCACCTGCAGCAGGATGATGAGAACCAGCACCGACAGGTCGATACCGCCCACGGTGGGGACGATGCGGCGCACTGGCCGCAGGAGCGGCGAACACAGGCGGTCCAGCGTGCCCAGCACTGGCGCGTGGGGCTGCAGCCAAGAGAGGATGGCATAAACCAGCAGCAGCACCATCAAACCTTGCAGCACGGTGCGCACCAGCAATTTGAACGCAAGCGTGGGAATGGCCAGGATCATGGCGGCGGTCGACACATCGGCCGATGAGCCCATGGTCGCCAGCGTGAGCCACAGGCCACCATAGGCAATGGCCAGCAGCAAGGCGGCCATCAGACTGCCCCAGTCGACTCGGCTTTGTGCCAGGCCTCGAGGCAACACCCGACGCACCGGCTGGACCAGCCAGTCGGTGATGGCGATGACGAATTGCCCCGGCTGGGCCGACATGTGGATCCGCAGCTGGTTCATCCAGGCACGCACCAAGGTCGCGGCCACCAGGAAAAAGAACAGGGTATCTAGCAGGAAGAAGACGACGCGCATAGGGCAGGCTCAGGATCGGGAAAGGTCACGCGGGGATAGGGGCACCATATTGCCTCAGCGCCGGGTTTTCCGGGCTTTGCCCGTGGCGCTGCGCGCGCCGCCCCGGTCGGTGCGCTTGGCCTCCGAGCGGCGGCCGCTCGGCTTGGCCAGCGCCCCCGCTGGGTCCCCTGCGGCGCTCCCTTTGGTCCGATCGCGCGGTGCAGCATCGCCTGACCGACTTCGACGCGACTTGCCTGCCGGGGCACCTGCAGTCGACTCCACACCATTCTTGTCGCGCAAGGCCCGCAAGGTCAGATCTTCGTCACCCGTCACCAGGCGGAAATCGATACGACGCCCATCCAAGTCCACCCGGCTCACCTGCACCTGCACCCTGCTGCCCAACGCATACCGGATGCCGGTGCGCTCGCCGCGCAGTTCCTGGCGCGCTTCGTCGAAGCGGAAGTATTCGCCACCTAGCTCGGTGATGTGCACCAGGCCTTCGACATACATGCTGTCGAGCGTGACGAACAGACCAAAACTGGTGACCGAACTCACCACGCCGCTGAACTCCTCACCCAGGTGCTCACGCATGTACTTGCACTTGAGCCAGGCTTCCACATCACGGCTCGCCTCGTCGGCGCGCCGCTCGTTGGCACTGCAATGCAGGCCGGCCGCCTGCCACGCCAGGGTGTCGGCCGACGGCTTCTTGGCCGGCGCATCCGACGCCGGCTTGGCTCGGCTGGCCAGGCGTTTGCTCAACTTGGCATGGGCCTCACCTGGCGTGGGCAAGACCGGCAGCTGGTAACGTTTGCCGGCCAGAATCGCCTTGATCACGCGATGCACCAGCAGGTCCGGGTAGCGCCGGATCGGGCTGGTGAAGTGGGTGTAGGCCTCAAAAGCCAGGCCAAAGTGACCCTCGTTGTTGGGCGTGTAGATGGCCTGCGACATCGAACGCAACAGCATGGAGTGGATCTGCTGCGACTCCGGGCGCTCCTTGGTGGCGGCCGCGATGCGCTGGTACTCCGAAGGATGCGGTCTGTCGCTCAGGGTTTGCGACACGCCCATAGCCTTGAGGTAGTTGCGCAAGACGTCTTGCTTCTCGGGTGTGGGGCCTTCGTGCACCCGGAACAGACCGGTGTGTTTGCCTTCGCCGATAAAGTCGGCCGAGCACACGTTGGCCGCCAGCATGGCTTCTTCGATCAGCTTGTGCGCATCATTGCGGGTGCGCGGCACGATTTTCTCAATGCGCCCCGACTCGTCGCAGACGATCTGCGTCTCCACGGTTTCGAAGTCGACCGCGCCGCGCACGCCGCGCGCCGTCAATAAGGCGCCGTACACGTCGTGCAGGTTGATCAGGTAAGGCACCAGGCCCTTGCGCTGCGCAGCTTCTGGCCCACGGGTGTTCTGCAGAATGGCCGCCACCTCGGTGTAGGTAAAGCGTGCGTGGCTGAACATGACCGCCGGGTAGAACTGGTAGGCGTGGATGTCGCCCTTGGCGGTGATCAGCATGTCGCACACCATGCACAGGCGCTCCACACCAGGGTTGAGCGAACACAGGCCGTTGGAGAGCTTCTCGGGCAGCATGGGGATCACGCGGCGCGGGAAATAGACCGAGGTAGCGCGGTCGTAAGCGTCGACATCGATCGCCGAGCCGGTCTCAACATAATGGCTCACATCGGCAATTGCCACCAGCAATCGCCAGCCCTTGCCGCGCCCCACTTTCGTGGGTTCGCAATACACCGCATCGTCGAAGTCACGCGCGTCTTCGCCATCGATGGTGACCAGCGGCACGTCGCGCAAATCCACCCGGTGCTTGTGGTCCGCCGCTCGCACATGGTCAGGCAGGGAGCGGGCCTGCGCCAGCGCCGCGTCGGAAAACTCGTGCGGCACGCTGTATTTGCGCACCGCGATCTCGATCTCCATGCCCGGGTCGTCGATTTCACCCAGCACTTCCTTGACGCGGCCAACCGGCTGCCCATAGAGCGCTGGCGGTTCGGTGAGTTCGACCACCACCACCTGGCCCGTCTTGGCCGAGCCCGTGGCCCCTTTGGGGATGAGCACGTCCTGCCCATAGCGCTTGTCCTCAGGTGCCACCAGCCAGACGCCGCTTTCGTGCAGCAGGCGGCCAATGATGGGGGCGTCTGCGCGCTCCACAATCTCAGTCACGCGGCCTTCGGGACGGCCTTTGCGGTCCGTGCGCACGATGCGCGCTTTGACCCGATCCCGGTGCAGGACCGCGCGCATTTCATTGGAAGGCAGGTAAATATCGGCTTGTCCGTCGTCTCGGATTACAAAGCCATGACCATCGCGATGGCCGGATACAACACCTTCAAATTCGGCCAACAGGCTGTTTTTTTCGTTCACAATTTCTCTGATAGAATTCTGGTTTTCCTGAGATGCCCAGGTGGCGGAATTGGTAGACGCACTAGTTTCAGGTACTAGCGCCGAGAGGCGTGGAGGTTCGAGTCCTCTCTTGGGCACCACGATCATAAAGGCTTGCAAACATCATGTTTGCAAGCCTTTTTTGTTGGCTCAGCGCGCAGGCGCTGCGCTGCGGAGACTTCAAAATGGCACCGCCAGCAGGTCGTGCCCCTCGGCCGCCACGATGCGCGCCTGGGTGAAGGTCCCGACCTTGAGGGTCTTGCTGATTTTTTCGGGCGGCAACAGGCGCACCACGCCGTCGATCTCGGGGGCATCGGCGTAGCTGCGACCCACGCCACCCTTTTTGCCCGTGCCGGGGGCCGAGTCCACCAGCACCTGCATGGTAGCCCCCACCCGCTCACGCAATTTGTCTGCCGACACGGCCTCAGCCGCGGCCATGAAGCGCGCGCGGCGCTCTTCGCGCAGCTCGCTGGGTACCGCATCGGGCAATCCATTGGCAGCAGCCCCTTTCACCGGCGAATAGGCAAAACAGCCGGCACGATCGATGCGAGCCTCCTGCACGAAGTTCAGCAGGTGCTCAAACTCGCCCTCGGTCTCCCCGGGAAAGCCGGCGATGAAGGTGCTGCGCACCACGATCTCCGGGCACAGCTCGCGCCAACGCGCGATGCGCTCCAGGTTCTTTTCGCCGCTGGCAGGCCGCTTCATGCGCTTGAGCACAGCGGGGTGGCTGTGTTGCAGGGGAACATCCAGATAAGGCAGGCACAGCCCATCTGCCATCAGCGGGACGATCTCGTCCACGTGCGGATACGGGTAGACGTAGTGCAGGCGAACCCAGGCGCCGTAGCCTTTGGCCAGTTCACCCAGCGAGCGCACCAGATCGAGCATCCGGGTCTTGACTGGTTTGCCGTCCCAAAAGCCGGTGCGGTATTGCACATCCACGCCATAGGCGGACGTGTCCTGGCTCACCACCAGCAACTCCTTCACCCCGGCGTCGAACAGCTTTCGGGCTTCGGTCAGCACGTCACCGATCGGACGGCTCACCAGATCCCCGCGCATGGATGGGATGATGCAGAAGGTGCAGCGGTGGTTGCAGCCTTCGCTGATCTTCAGGTAAGCGTAGTGCCGCGGGGTCAGCTTGATGCCCTGCGCGGGCACCAGGTCCACAAATGGGTCGTGCGGCTTGGGCAGGTGCCGGTGTACTGCGGTCATCACTTCGTGGGTGGCATGCGGCCCTGTCACCGCAAGCACGCTGGGGTGCATGTTGCGCACCAGATTGCCTCCGCCCTCGCCTTCGCGCGCACCCAGGCAGCCGGTAACGATCACCTTGCCGTTTTCTGCCAGCGCCTCGCCGATCGTATCCAGGCTTTCCTTCACCGCGTCATCGATGAAGCCGCAGGTGTTCACGATCACCAGATCTGCGCCGGCGAAGGTCTTAACGGTCTCGTAACCCTCGGCGCTGAGCTGGGTCAGGATGAGCTCAGAGTCTGTGAGCGCCTTGGGACAGCCCAGGCTCACGAAACCGACCTTGGGCGCGGACATACCCGGAGAGACAGGGGAATCATTCATCCTGCGATTGTCTCAGAGCCGCGGGCGCCACCGAGGACTGTTGGCTGCCCGATGGGCAGCAGCGAGGCGCTCAGCGCTTGAGCCCCAGCGCAGCCAGCATTTGCTCGCTGTTTTTCTGCATCTGTTCCTGCATCTGGGTGAAGGCGTCGCGCGACTGCTCCAGATAGGTCCCCATCATGCCGTTCAGCATGGGCGACTGAACGGTCATGAACTGCTTCCACATATCGGGGTTGATGCCAGGCGTTTGCTGGGTCATCTTCTGCTGCAGATCCATGAAGATCTGCACGTTCTTCTCCAGATATGCACCCATGAAATCCTGCATCGCATGACCGTAAAAACGGATCAGATTGGCCAGCACCTGTTCAGTGAATATCGGCACGCCTGCGGTTTCTTCCTCCAGGATGATCTGGAGCAGGATGCTGCGGGTGAGATCGTCGTTGGTCTTGGCGTCGCGCACCACGAAGGGCTCGTTGTCCATCACCAGTGTCTTGACCTCGGCCAGCGTGATGTAGGACGAGGTATCGGTGTCGTAAAGACGGCGGTTCGGGTACTTTTTGATCACCCGCAGGGCGCCGGGGGAGGCGCTGCCGGCATCAGCCTTGCTTTTTTGCACGTCGTGACTTTCTCTTGAAAGGGCAAAGAAACCCTCAGGGTACGCCCGATTCTAAGAATGGCCGCCTGCTTGCGCCAGCATGGGAATACCCTGTGGGGCACAGCCGAGTCAGCAGTGCAGACCAAAAAAAAGGCCTCGCGAGTCCGGAGGCCTTGGGCGTTGTTTCGATCTTTTTGGTAGGCGCGATTGGACTCGAACCAACGACCCCCACCATGTCAAGGTGGTGCTCTAACCAGCTGAGCTACGCGCCTACAAACCGTTCGAAGCTGGGCAGTATATCAGCAATGGCGGGCTTCCCCGGCGGCGGCAAGGCTACTTGCGACGAACCTCGCGCACGCCCGGCACATCCCCCACAACCGACATAGCGCGCGCCACCTGCCGCGCGTCGGTCACCTCAATGGTGAAGGTCATCCAGGCCACGCCACGCACGGTCTGCGTCTGCACCCCGACCACGTTCATCTTTTCGCGCGCGAACACGTCGGAGATGTCGCGCAACAGCCCATGGCGGTCCTGCGCCTCCACCGCCACATCCACTGGATAGAACGACGCCTGACCATCTCCCTGCGCACCCCCCGTCCACTGCACCTCGATCAGGCGGTCTGGGCACTTGCCCTGCAAGTGCGCAAAGTCGGGACAGTCAACGCGGTGCACGCTCACGCCCTTGCCGCGGGTGATGAAGCCGCCGATCTCGTCGGGTGGCGCCGGTTTGCAGCACTTGGCCAGCTGGGTCAGCAGCGAGCCTACACCCACCACCAGCACGCCTGCGCTGGCCGGGGCGTCAGCGCGGCGTGCCTTTTTGAGCCAAGGCGCAGGATCGGCGGCCGGCGCGGCAGGCTCCGGTGGACGCAGGTGGGTCTCGATGGCTCGCAGCGACAACTCGTCCTTGCCCACCTGCTCAAACAAGGCCTGCGCCGAGTCCAGCCCCATGCCAGTGGCCAGCTCCTCCAGTTTGAGCGCGGTGCGGCCTTCGCGCTGCAGCAGTTTTTCCACCGCTTCACGACCTCTGGCCACCGTCTCTTCCATGGCCTGCGCGTTGAACCACGCGCGCACCTTGCTCTTAGCACGGTGGCTGACCAGATAGCCGAGCTCGGCATTGAGCCAATCGCGGGAGGGCCCCCCCTCTTTCGCCGCGTTGATCTCCACCGTCTGCCCGTTCTGCAACGGGGTGTTGAGCGGGACCATCACGCCGTCGAGCTTGGCCCCGCGGCAACGGTGGCCCAGGTCGGTGTGCACGCTGTAGGCGAAGTCGACCGCAGTAGCACCCTGCGGCAACTCCACGATGGCGGCATCCGGCGTGAGCACGTAGATACGGTCATCGAACAGAGCTGCGCCCGAGCCGCTGAGATCGCGCTCCCAGGCCAGCAGCTGCCGCAGCACGGCGATCTTCGCATCGTACGCCGAACTCGCCGACACACCAGCGTAGCCTTTGGCGCCTGCCTCCTTGTAAGCCCAGTGCGCGGCGACTCCGTGCTCGGCATGGTCGTGCATGGCCTGGGTGCGGATTTGAATCTCGAATGCCCGGCCCTCTTCGTCGCGCACCACCGTGTGCAGCGACTGGTAGCCATTGGGCTTGGGCTTGGCGATGTAGTCGTCAAACTCCTCGGTCACGGGCGAGAACTGCGCGTGCACCTGAGCCAGCGCCGCGTAGCATGCGTCCACATGGGGCACGATCACCCGCAAAGCGCGTATGTCAAACACCTGGGTGAAGTCCAACGCCTTGCCACGCATCTTTTTCACGATGCTGTAGATGTGCTTAGGCCGTCCTTGCACCGCGGCCTCGACGCCCGCTCGCAACAGATCCTGCTCCAGCGTCTGGCGCACCTGCTCGACATGGGTTTCGCGCTCTGCCCGCTTTTCGTCCAGCTGCTTGGCGACCTTCTTGTAGGTGCGCGGCTCCAGGAAACGAAAAGCCAGGTCTTCCATTTCCCATTTGATCTGCCAGATGCCGAGCCGGTTGGCCAGCGGCGCGAACACATGCAAAGCCTCACTCGCCAGGGCCTGCCCTGGATCGCCCTTGCTGGCCGCATAAAAGCGCAAGGTCTGTAAGCGAGAGGCCAGCCGCAGCATCACGACGCGCAAGTCGCGGGAAAACGCCAGCAGCATCTTTCGCACGTTTTCGGTCTGGCTGGCCGCCAGCTCCGAGGCGGGCTGCTTGCTGGGAGATGGCATGGGCAAGGCCTGCTCCCGGGCAGCCATGCGTTCAACCTCTTTTTTGGCCAACACCTCGGCCGCCTTCAGGCGAGCCTGCCGCTGCAGCTGCACCAGCTTGGTTGTCTCGACCGCCAGCGCTGCGAAGTTGTCGCCAAACGCCTTGGCGATCACCTCCTGCGGCCGATTCAGGTGCTCGCAGGCATACACCAGATAGGCCGCGGCCTGCATTGCCTCGGAGCCGCCGATCTGGCGCAGGATCTCGGCCACCGCGTCGGCGTGGTCGAGAATGTTCTCGCCGGTATCCAGTCGTTCGCTGACCAGCAGGGGCTCGGCGAAGGCGCGCGCTCTCGATAGAGCCTGCGCCTGGTGGGGTAGGCTGGCCGCCGTGACCGCCATGATGGCCGCTGGCGTATCGGGTGACATGCTCACGGCCTGAATGGCCCGCTCTTCGACGGGTGTCTCCTGAGGCGTGGCGGTGGCCACCTTGCGCTTGCTGCCCATGCGGTGGGGTGGTTAGGGAGTCAAAAGGAAATCACTCACAGCCTGTCGCTGGTCTGCCGCCACCAGCGTGGGCGCATGGCCGATACCGGCGAACGACACACAGCGCGCCCGAGGGCCTCGATCACACATGCGGGCGGCCGTGTCCGCCGTGAGCAGGTCGGACTGGGCACCGCGCAGCAGCAAGGTGGGGGCCTGGATGCTGTCGTACAGACCCCAGAGTGCCGCCTCGCCATCCAGCACAGCCTGGCGAGAGGTCTCCACATCGCCCGCCATCAAGGCCTTGAACGGCTCGGCAATCGCCGGGTCGTAGTGCAGCCACCAGCGCCCATCCCGCTGCCGCAGCATGGGGCGGGACAAGGCCAGCCACTGCTCGGGCGTGTGTGGTCCGAAGCCGGTGGAAATGGAGGCGAGGTAGTCGGTGGCTTCCTGCGCGCTGCCGAACGAAGGGTTCTGGCCCAGGTAGGTGCCGATTCGGCTCAGCGCCTCCCACTGCAGCACCGGACCCACATCGTTGAGCACCAGGCGGCGTGGCGCAAGCGCGGGCTGAGAGGCCACCGCCATGCCGATCAGCCCGCCCATGCTGGTGCCCACCCAGTCTATGAAGGCGTCCGGCTGGTCGGCGCGCAACCGGGACATCAGCGACACGAGGTCGGCTGCGTAGGTCGGCACCTGATAGGCCAGGGGATCGGCCAGCCAGTCGCTGTGGCCGCGGCCAGCCACGTCGACGGCGATCACCCGGCACCGACGCACGAGCTGCTGCGCCAGCGCATCAAAATCGCGCCCCTGACGCGACAGTCCATGCACGCAGACCACGATGTGATCCGGCAAAGCACCTGCCTCGGGCCGCCAGTCCCAGTAGGCCAGGCGACGTGGCTGACCGCCGCGTGCGCGAGGGCCTTCGACGGTGAGGAATTCGAGCGCGGGTTCGATCATGTGGCGTGCATCTTCAAGAAGAACGGGTCCGCGATAATGGATCGCAAACCTTTCGACCAATCGTAATGGAACTGGAGTTTCCCCATGCTTGCCAACAAAACCGCCCTCGTCACCGGATCCACAAGCGGCATCGGCCTCGGTATCGCCAAAGCGCTGGCACGCCAGGGCGCCAACATCGTGCTCAACGGCTTTGGTGATGCCGACGGCCCACAGGCCGAGATTCGCGCACTGGGCGCGAAGGTGGCCTACCACGGCGCCGACATGAGCAAGCCCACCGAAATCGAGTCCATGATGAAATTCGCGGCCCACTCGTTCGGCCAGGTTGACATCCTGGTCAACAACGCCGGCATTCAGCATGTGGCGCGCATCGAGGACTTCCCTATCGACAAGTGGGACGCCATCCTGGCGATCAACCTCAGCAGCGCCTTCCATGCGACAAGGCTCGCCTTGCCGGCTATGCGCAAGGCCAACTGGGGCCGCATCATCAACGTGGCCTCGGTGCACGGTCTGGTGGCGTCCGCCGAGAAGTCGGCCTACGTGGCGGCCAAGCACGGTGTGGTTGGGCTGACCAAGGTGACCGCGCTGGAGAACGCTACGACCGGCGTGACCTGCAACGCGATCTGCCCGGGCTGGGTGCTGACCCCGCTGGTACAGAAGCAGGTGGACGCCAAGGCCGCTGCCCTGGGGGTTTCCAATGAAGACGCGAAGAAGGTTTTGCTGGGCGAAAAAGAGCCGTCCATGCAGTTCACCACGCCCGAGGAGCTGGGCGAGCTGGCGGTGTTTTTCTGCTCGCCAGCCAGCAGCAACGTGCGCGGCGTAGCCTGGAACATGGACGGTGGCTGGGTCGCGCAATAAGCGCCACCCGCGCTGCAGAGACTGCTCAGCGCCCGTCCACCAAAAAGCCCGCAAAGCGGGCTTTTTTGCACCGTTCGATGTCAGCGGAGTTGAATACTGCCCGAAACGGTCACGTTGACCATGCTCTTGCCCGCTTCGACCGGCACCGGTGCATCGCTCATGGCCGCCTTGGCTTCCATCGCCATCACGCGAGGACGGACCACGACCTCGCCACCCGAGTCGGCCGAACTGATCGCGATCTCGCGCAAGGTGTAGCCGTTGAACCCGAAGACCTTGGCCACTTCCGCAGCGCGTGCCTTGAATCGCCCGATGGCCTGGGCCTGCACTTCGGACTCCAGTTGCTGCCGCGCCTCGCGCGAGAGACTGAATGCAACGCCCCCCATGGTGAGGGTCGAGATCTTCCCCGCCGTGCTGCTGATGCGGGCGAAGTCGCGGCCTTCCAGCACCAGCTCGGTCGAACCTTGCCAGCCATTGATCTTGCCGCCGCTGCCATAGCGGGGGTACAGGCTGAACTGCCCGGTGCGCACCTCCAGCAAACCGGGTTGCGCCTGAGCACGCGCCACAACCAGCGCGGATTCAATCGCCATCTTGAGCTGGTTTTGC
The DNA here is from genome assembly GCF_011390835.1 of Hydrogenophaga sp. Lineage (GTDB taxonomy): Bacteria > Pseudomonadota > Gammaproteobacteria > Burkholderiales > Burkholderiaceae_C > Hydrogenophaga. The sequence continues at coordinate 100,639 of NZ_JAABRQ010000005.1, forward strand.
ACCGTGCCAGCATCGGCGCCCGATTCGGTGGTGGTCAGGCGCATAGTGAGCCAGTCCTGTGTCACTTCCTTGAAGCCACTGGCATCGATCTGCACCACGTTGGCGGGAGCCGGCATCGCCATAGGTTGAGCGTGTGCAAGGCCGAGCCATGCGAAAGCCGCCGTCCAGATCGCCAGCAGCAGGGCGCTCTGCCTGGCTCGTCCACTGGCGGCACTCATGGCTTGTCTTTGGTGTTGCCAGCGTCTGCGTGGCTGCGCAGTTGCTCCCGCAACCGGTGCCGCTCTTCAGACGAGAGGCGATATGGCTTGTTGCTCAGATCTTGCTGCTCGTCAAAGGGATGACGCAGCACGTCCCGCAGCCGGGCAGCAGTCCGAGGCTCCTCCTCTTGCACGGAAACTGGCAGGACCACCAGCGGAGCCGACGCGCCATTGGTCAGCACAAGAACGCCACCGGGCTCCGCCATCGCGGATCCCAGGCAGCACACAAGAAGAGAACCCACCCAGTACGTTTTCATTGGCTTTGTATGAGTCACGATGAGGGCATTGTGCGAGCAGGATCGACCTTGAGAAGGGCAGGCTGGGCGCAACATCTGTAACACCTTGTCAAAATACCGAAAAACGTGACGTGACAAGCACTTGGCGCTGCCACAATGGCCGTTGTTACATTTATCGGAAGTTGCTGCCATGCCACAAACCAACGCCCGCCCCAACAAAGTCCTAGTCGTAGACGACGATGTCCGCATCCGTGATCTGCTGCGGCGGTACCTGATGCAGGAAGGCTTCGAGGTCATGCTGGCCGAAGACGGCAAAGCGCTGAACCGGGTGCTGCAGCGCGATTCGGTCGACCTGATCGTCCTGGATCTGATGATGCCCGGCGAAGACGGTCTCTCTATCTGCCGCCGTCTGCGCGCCAACGGAGACCGCACCCCCATCATCATGCTGACCGCCAAAAGCGAAGACGTGGACCGCATCGTCGGGTTGGAGGTGGGTGCCGACGATTACCTCGGCAAGCCATTCAACCCACGCGAGCTGCTGGCGCGCATCCACGCGGTGCTGCGCCGCCGCCCACCCACCGAGGTACCGGGCGCGCCGTCACAAGACCAGGAGGTGGTCAAGTTCGGCCCGTTCGAATTCGACCTCAGCCTGCGCACCCTGCGCAAAGAAGGTGCCGACCTGCCACTGACCACCGGCGAGTTCGCGATGCTCAAGGCCTTGGTGCGGCATCCGCGGCAGCCTCTCTCGCGCGAGAAGCTGGCCCAGCTGGCGCGCGGTCGTGAATTTGAGCCATTTGACCGCAGCCTGGATGTACAGGTCTCGCGCCTGCGCAAGCTGATCGAGGAAGACGCGGCGTCGCCGCGCTACCTACAGACGGTCTGGGGAGTGGGCTACGTATTTGTTCCCGACGGAAGCGCCTGATGTCCGGCCTGGAGTCGCGCGTCCCGTTCGAAACCCAGCCAGCCGAGCTGGAAACGGCGCCCGCGCCGCTGGAGATGCGGCCGGGGCGCGGCGTGAGCCTGTTCTGGCGCACGTTTTTCTTTCTTTCGGTTCTGCTGGTCGGCTGCATCATCGCCTGGCTGCAAACCTTTCGTGCGCTGGAATACGAGCCACGTGCCCTGCAAAGTGCCCAGCAGCTGGCCTCGTTGGTGAACCTGAGTCGAGCCGCCCTGGTGCACTCGGACTCGATCGCGCGAGTCTCGCTGATCAAGACCCTGGCCGACGAAGAGGGCCTGCGCATCGCGCCCCGAGAGCCCGCCGACACCTTCAAGTTCTACAACGGGGATTCGCTTAGCCGCAATGTGAGTGCGCGCCTGAGCGCACGGCTCGGCCCCGACACGGTGGTGGCCCGTGAGGTCAATGGCACTGCGGGTCTGTGGATTGGCTTTTCCATCGATGGCGACCCCTACTGGCTGCTCACGGATCCTTCGCGAATCGGGCCTGTCGCGGGTACCACCTGGCTGATCTGGCTCGGCACAGCCGCCCTGCTCTCACTCACGGGCGCGGCGGTGATCGCCCGGCTGATCAACCACCCGCTCAAAAAACTGTCGTTCGCCGCGAGTCGCGTGCGGGAAGGCGATTTTGATTCCAGCCAGCTCAACGAAGCGGTGGCCACCAGCGAGATCCGCGAGGTGAACATCGGCTTCAACCGCATGGCGCAGCGCCTGTCCAAGATCGAGCAGGACCGCGCCCTGATGCTGGCAGGGATCTCGCACGATCTGCGCACGCCGCTCTCACGCCTGCGGCTGGAAACCGAGATGAGCGTGAGCGACGAGCAAGCGCGCGAACACATGGCGGCAGACATCGAGCAGGTCAACGCCATCATCGACAAGTTCCTTGACTACGCGCGCCCGGATAACATCCAACTTGAGCGCGTCAACCTCAACCAAAGCGTCGACGCCGCTACCTTTGCGCTAGGCTCGGACCCGTCGGTACAGATCACCACCAGCATCCCGCCTGACACCATGGTTCTAGGCGATGCAGTGGAGCTGCAGCGGGTGCTATCGAACTTGCTGGAAAACGCGCAGCGCTATGGGCGGGATGCCGTCACCGGCACGGTCAAGATCGATATCGCGGCCCGGGAAAAAGACGACTCTGTGTTGATCAAGCTGCGCGACCACGGCCAAGGCGTGAGCCCGGAGATGCTGACCCAGCTGACTCAGCCCTTTTTTCGAGGTGACGAGTCGCGCACCTCGGCCACGGGCACTGGGCTGGGCCTGGCCATCGTGGAACGCGCCATCACGCGCATGGGAGGCCGGTTTGCACTGGCCAACAGCAGCACCGGTGGGCTGTCTGCCCACATGAAGCTCAACAAGGCACCAGCCGCAGGCAAGGCCTCAGCGCCCAAGGCGCAGGCTCAAGCCAAGCCAGCTGCGCCCTCCGAACCCGCCGATGTGCTCGCCAGCAACACCACCGCGCGCGCCTCGATGGAAAGCTCCTGACCCACCGGGCCGAGCTTTTCAGCCGTCTTCGCCTTCACGTTCACCTGCGCAGGCGCGACGCCCAGGGTCTGCGCCACGCGCGCCACCATGGCCTCGATGTGGAGTGCGAGTCTGGGGGCCTGGGCGATCACTGTGCTGTCGAGGTTCACGATTTCAAAGCCGGCGGCGCGCACGCGCCGCGCCGCTTCCGCCAGTAAGACGCTGGAGTCGGCGCCGAGAAACTGCGCATCGGTGTCAGGAAAGTGGCGACCGATGTCACCCAGCCCGGCCGCACCCAGCAAGGCATCGGTGATCGCGTGCAGCAGCACATCGGCATCGGAGTGACCGAGCAGGCCCAGCCGGTGCGCAATCTGCACGCCACCAATGATGAGCGGCCTCCCCGGCACCAGTGCGTGAACGTCCCACCCTTCGCCAATGCGCAGGGAAAACAAAGGCGATTTCATGCGCGGCTCCTCAGGATGGTTTCGGCCAAGCCAAAGTCTTCCGGGTAGGTCACCTTGAAGTTCTGTGCACTGCCAGGCACCAGGCGCGGCGCGTGGCCGGCCAACTCCATGGCGCTGGACTCGTCGGTCACGCCGGCGAAACGGCTGCCGGCCTGAGCTTGCAGAGCATCCAGCAAAGCGCCCAGGCGAAACATCTGGGGCGTCTGCGCCAGCCATTTGTCTTCCCGGTCCAGCGTGGCAGCCACCCGACCCTCTGTTTCAACCTTGAGCGTGTCGGGCAGCTTGAGCGCGAGCAGTCCACCCACGGGATCGTGCTCGCCGGCGTCGATCAACACCTCGATTTGCTGCGGCGTGATCAGGCAACGCGCTGCGTCGTGCACCAGCACCCAGTCCATGTCGGTAGCACCGCCATCGCGCAAAGCCTGCAAACCGTTGAACACGGTCTCCGCGCGGCTGCTGCCGCCGCATCGTGCGAGGTGCACGTCTGGATGGTCAAGAGAGAGGAACCGGTCCGCCGGCGCCACCACGATCCAGACCTGCCGCACCCGCGCCACCGCTTGAAACGCCGCCAGAGTGTGCAGCACCATGGGCACACCGGCGAGCAGCTGGTATTGCTTGGGGGTGGCGCTACCGGAGCGCGCACCCTGTCCCGCGCAAGGCATGAGCACAAAGAAGCGGGGGGCGTCGGGTGGGGTCAAGTGAGCCTGGTCAGGGTTCGGTGAGAAGCTGCATTCTAGAATCAGTGCATCCACCCCCCGTCGTACCAGCCGGGGGGTGTTCGTCATGGCCACCTGCGCCATGCGTTCACCGCGACACCATGGACCTCCCCAAACTCTCCCCCGGCAAGCGCTTCACCCTGCCCCGTCCCACTGGGGCGGCCGATGCCTTGTTGCTCGCCCAGCTCGCGCGACGCGACAAGGCGCAAGGCCGGTTGACGGCCATCGTCACCGCCGATGCCACCGACGCGCAGCGCCTGATCGAGGAAATCGCCTTCTTCGCGCCCGAGATCCGCTGCGCCCTGTTTCCCGACTGGGAAACCCTGCCCTACGACAGCTTTTCACCGCATCAGGATCTGATCTCCGAGCGTCTGGCCACGCTCTGGCGCATCCACACCCGCGGCCAGGCACAACACGCCGAAGGGAGTGCCGACGTGGTGCTGGTGCCCGCCACCACCGCGCTCTACCGCCTCGCGCCGCCTGCTTTCCTGGCCGGCTACACCTTTCACTTCAAGGTCAAGCAACAGCTCGACGAAGCGCAGCTCAAGGCCCAGCTCACGCTGGCGGGCTACCAGCATGTGACGCAGGTGGTGAGCCCCGGTGAGTACGCGGTGCGCGGCGGCCTGATCGACCTCTTCCCCATGGGTTCTCTGGTGCCCTACCGAGTGGATCTGTTCGACGACGAGATCGACACCATCCGAACCTTCGATCCCGACACCCAGCGCAGCCTCTACCCGGTGCCCGAGGTGCGGCTGCTGCCTGGACGCGAGTTTCCGATGGACGATGCGGCGCGGGCCAAATTCCGCAGCCGCTGGCGCGAGCTGCTCGAAGGCGACCCAACCAAGAGTCGCATCTACAAGGACGTGGGCAACGGTGTGGCCACCGCCGGCATCGAGTACTACCTGCCGCTGTTCTTTGAAGAGACTGCCACCGTCTTTGATTACCTGGGCGACGCATCGACTGTCGTGCTGCATGGCGACCTCGAGCCCGCCTTCCAGCGTTTCTGGCAGGATACCCAAGAGCGCTACCGCATCGTGCGCACCGACCCCGACCGCCCGGCCCTGCCGCCGGAATCGTTGTTTCTCAAGCCCGAGCAGTTTTACACCGAGGCCAACGCACACGCCCAGCTCGCGATTCGCCCCACGCTGGACGATGCGGCCGACAATGCATTTGCCCAGGCGCTGGGCGATCTGTCGGTGGTGCGGGGTGCCGAAGACCCGCTCGCCCGCCTGCAAGCCCACATCCGCAACACGCCGCACCGCGTGCTGGTGTTGGCCGAGAGCGATGGCCGGCGCGAGAGCCTGCTTGATTTCCTGCGCGCCAGTGGCGTGAACCCGCCAGCCTTCGACACGCTGGCCGAGTTCCAGACCAGCGACGAGCGCGTGGGCATCGCCACCGCTGCGCTCACAGTGGGTTTTTCGTCGATTGAAGACGGCATCGACTTCGTCACCGAAACCGAGCTGTTCGCTGCTGGTCCCACCACGCGCAAACGCCGAAAGCAGGAACAGGTCAGCGATGTCGATGCGCTGATCAAGGACCTCTCCGAACTCAACCTGGGCGATCCGGTGGTGCACAACGCCCACGGCATCGGTCGCTACCGCGGCCTGGTGAACATGGACATGGGCGACAAGAACCCCGACGGCACACCCGCGCTGATGGAGTTCCTGCATCTGGAGTACGCCGACAAGGCAGTGCTGTACGTGCCGGTGAGCCAGCTCCAGCTGATCGGTCGCTACACCGGGGTGAGCGCCGACGAAGCGCCGCTGCACAAGCTGGGCAGCGGCCAGTGGGAGAAGGCCAAGCGCAAGGCCGCAGAGCAGGTGCGTGATGCCGCCGCCGAGCTGCTCAACATCTATGCCCGCCGCGCCGCACGCCAGGGTCATGCGTTCCGCTACTCGGCGCAGGACTACGAGGTGTTCGCCAACGACTTCGGCTTTGAAGAAACCGCCGACCAGCGCGCCGCCATCCATGCCGTGATCCAGGACATGATCAGCCCGCGTCCGATGGACCGGCTGGTCTGCGGCGACGTGGGCTTCGGCAAGACCGAGGTCGCGCTGCGCGCCGCCTTCGTGGCGGTCACCGGCGGGCGTCAGGTGGCCTTTCTCGCGCCAACCACCCTCCTGGCCGAGCAGCATTTCCAGACACTGGTCGACCGCTTCGGCAAATGGCCGATCAAGATCGCCGAAATGAGCCGCTTTCGCTCGCAAAAAGAAATCACCGCTGCGCTCAAGGGTGTGGCCGACGGCTCGGTCGATATCGTGGTCGGCACCCACAAACTGCTGAGCGAGAAGACCAAGTTCAAAGACCTGGGCCTTCTCATCATCGACGAAGAGCACCGCTTCGGCGTGCGCCACAAAGAGCAGATGAAGCAGCTGCGCGCCGAGGTGGACGTGCTCACGCTCACCGCCACACCGATTCCGCGCACGCTGGGCATGGCGCTCGAAGGGCTGCGCGACCTGAGCGTGATCGCCACCGCGCCGCAGCGGCGTCTCGCCATCAAGACTTTTGTGCGCAGCGAGAGCAATGGCGTGATCCGCGAAGCGGTGTTGCGCGAACTCAAGCGCGGTGGCCAGGTCTACTTCCTGCACAACGAGGTCGACACGATCGAGAACCGCCGGCAAAAGCTAGAAGAGATCTTGCCCGAGGCGCGCATTGCAATTGCCCATGGCCAGATGCCCGAGCGCGAGCTGGAGCGGGTGATGCGCGATTTTGTGGCGCAGCGCTACAACCTGCTGCTGTGCTCCACCATCATCGAAACCGGCATTGACGTGCCTACCGCCAACACCATCGTCATGGCACGGGCCGACAAGTTTGGTCTGGCACAGCTGCACCAGCTGCGCGGCCGCGTGGGCCGAAGCCACCACCAAGCCTACGCCTACCTCATGGTGCCCGACATCGAAGGCCTGACCAAACAGGCTGGGCAACGGCTGGACGCCATTCAGCAAATGGAAGAGCTGGGCTCGGGCTTTTACCTCGCCATGCACGATCTTGAAATCCGTGGTGCTGGCGAGGTGCTGGGCGAGAACCAGAGCGGCAACATGCTGGAAGTGGGTTTCCAGCTGTACAACGAGATGCTGAGCGAGGCCGTGCGCTCCTTGAAGGCTGGGCGCGAGCCTGATCTGCTCTCGCCGCTGTCGGTCACCACCGACATCAACCTGCACGCGCCAGCCCTGTTGCCGAGCGACTACTGCGGCGACGTGCACCTGAGACTGTCGTTCTACAAAAAGCTCGCTACGGCCAAGACGCCCGACCAGGTCGACGCGCTGCTGGAAGAGATCGTCGACCGCTTCGGCAAGCTTCCGGTGCAGGCCCAGACCCTGGTCGATGTCCACCGGCTGCGCGTGCTGAGTGCCCCGTTCGGCGTGATCAAGGTCGATGCGACGCCCGGCGTGACCCTCATCACCTTCAAGCCCAACCCGCCGATCGAGCCGATGAAGATCATCCAGCTGATCCAGAAGAACAAGCACATCAAACTGGCTGGCAATGAAAAGCTGCGCATCGAGCGCGAGCTGCCCGAGGTGAAAGACCGCGTGCTGCTGGTGCGCGATGTGCTGCGCTCGCTCGGCCAGCCAACCGCAACCCCCGAACCTGCTTGAAATCAAAATGACCACTGCCACCGAATTCGCCCCTGGCCTGACCGTCCAGGGCTTTGACCCGCCGTTGAAGCTTTCGGACTTCAAGCTCATCGCGTTCGACATGGATTCCACGCTCATCAACATCGAGTGCGTGGACGAGATCGCCGACGCCGCCGGTCGCAAGCCCGAGGTGGCGGCCATCACCGAAGCGGCCATGCGCGGCGAGATCACCGACTACAAGGAGAGCTTGCGCCAGCGCGTGGCGCTGCTGCGTGGCGTGACGGTGGCGCACATGGAGCAGGTCCTGGCTGAGCGCCTGCAGCTCAACCCGGGCGCTGAGGCGCTGGTGAAAGCCTGCAAGGCGGCCGGGCTCAAGGTGCTGCTGGTCTCGGGCGGCTTCACCTACTTCACCGACCGCGTGCGCGACCGGCTGGGTATCGACTTCACCCGATCCAACGTGTTGGAAACTGAAAGTGGTCCGAACTGCGGCCAGCTCACCGGCCGCATGGTGGACCAGGCCTGGGGCGACATCTGCGACGGCGCAGAGAAGCGCCGAACGTTGCTGGAGGTGGCCTCGCTGCTGGGCATCGCGCCCGCACAGTGCATCGCCATGGGCGACGGCGCCAACGACCTGCCCATGATGGACGCCGCTGGTTTGTCGGTGGCTTACCACGCCAAACCCAGGGTGCGCGAGCAGGCGATGGTGGCGATCAACGAAGGTGGGCTGGACCGCCTGCTTGAAGTGCTTCGCTGACCCCGCCCGCCAGCGTGTCCGCAACACCCCCACCTCCCCCCCCACCAGCCAGCTGGCCGCAAAGGCTGCGATCGCACCTCGGTACCGTCGGGCTGGTGCTGCTTGTCTTCTTCGGTGTGCAAGCCTGGCAGACGCGCGGCGTGCCGAGCGGCACACTGCCCGATGCTGCCGCCTTCACCTTGATCGAGCCCGATGGCCAACGCCGCACCACCACCCTGGCCGAGTGGCGTGCGCAACACCCCGGCCAGGCGGTCGCCCTGCATGTGTGGGCCGAGTGGTGTCCGATCTGCCAGACCGAAGAAGGCAGCGTGACGTCGCTCTCTGAAGACCACCCTGTGCTGAGCATCGCCATGCAGTCAGGCCCGCCCGACGCGGTGGCGCGCGTGCTGGCGCAGCGCCAGTTGCCTTGGGCCACCGCTGTCGATGCGCGGGGCGAGATCGCGAGCGCGCTGGGCTTTCGGGCGGTGCCCGCATTTGTGGTGGTGGATGCCGGAGGGCAGCTGCGCACACCCACCGTGGGCTACACCACCGAGCTCGGCATGCGGGTGCGGCTGTGGTGGGCGCAGACCTTTTGATCAGCCGCCAGCGCGCTTGACCTGATGCCCCTGTGCCTGCAGCGATGAAATCACCCGGTCCACGTGATCGCCCTGGATCTCGATCACACCGTCTTTCACCGTGCCACCGCTGCCGCACAGCGCCTTGAGCGACTTGCTCAGCGCCAGCAGGCCGGCCGCATCCAGCGCCACGCCCTTGACCACGGTCACCGCCTTGCCACCGCGACCTTGCGTTTCCCGGGACACCCGCACCCGACCATCGCCCACCGGCGCCGCGCGCGCCAGCGATTGGCACCGGCAAGTGGCTTGTGACTGGCGACAGACCGGGCACATGCGGCCTGCTTCGGTGGAGTACACCAGCCCGCCCATTTTTCTGTCCGACTTCACTCGTTGATTCATGACCAGCATGGTAGCGCGGCCTACCCGCACAGGGCCGTTAAACTGAATGCCTCACACCGCCATGCCCTTCACCGCCCTCGGCCTCGCGCCCACCCTCGCCCAGGCCGCTGCCCAGCTCGGCTGGACCACCCCCACCGCCATCCAGTCGTCCACGCTGCCGGTGGTGCTGTCGGGTGCGGATCTGCTCGCCACCGCACCCACCGGCTCGGGCAAGACCGCGGCGTTTGTGCTGCCCTTGCTGCAACTTTGTCTGAGCCGGACGAACGCGGAGCGACTTCGGGCGACCACCCTCCTGGTGCTGGTTCCCACGCGCGAGCTGGCCGCCCAGATTTTTGATGTGATCCAGCAGCTGACGCAGAGCCTGGAGTCGCGACCCAAGGTCGTCACCGCTGTCGGCGGCGTGTCGATCAATCCCCAGATGATGGACTTGCGCGGGGGCGCCGATGTGGTCGTCGCCACGCCCGGCCGACTGCTCGATCTGGTCGATCACAACGCCCTCTCACTTTCAGAGGTTCAGCACCTGGTGCTCGACGAAGCCGACCGCCTGCTCGACCTGGGCTTTGCCAACGAGCTGGACCGGGTGCTGGCCTTGTTGCCCAAGCATCGGCAAACCTTGCTGTTTTCGGCCACGTTCCCGGCCGTGGTCGAGCAGCTCGCCAGCCGCTGGCTGATCGAGCCGAAACGCATTGCCATCGCAGGTCCCAGCCCAGGGCCTGCCACTATCGAGCAGCGCGTGATTCTGGTGGATGCTTCCCGGCGCGCTCAACTGGTGCGCAAGCTCATTCGCGAGCATGGCTGGGAACGGGTGCTGGTGTTTGTGGCCAGCCAGTACGCCGCCGACCACCTGGCGCGAAAGCTGCACCAGGGCGAGCTGTACGCCACCTCATTCCACGGCGGCCTGAGCCAGGGCGCGCGCCGCCAGGCCCTGGGCGAGTTCAAGCAGCAACGCTGGGATGTGCTGGTCACCACCGACCTCGCCGCGCGCGGTCTGGATGTGGAGCAATTGCCGGTGGTCATCAACTTCGACCTGCCACGCTCTGCAACCGACCACACCCACCGCATCGGCCGCACCGGACGCGCCGGCGCACCGGGCCTGGCCATCAGCCTGGTCAGCCCAGAGACCGAAGCCCACTGGCGGCTGATCGCCAGACGGCAGGATTTGACAGGCCTGCCAATCGAGGTGCTGCCCGGGTTTGAGCCCACTGAGTCGGCGCCGACCAACGATCAGGATCTGCAGGGCACCGGCGGTATCAAAGGCAAGCGGCCAAGCAAAAAAGACAAGCTGCGCGCGGCCGCGGCGCTGACCAATCGACCGCTTCCAGACGCCTGACCGTTCACGCCATCGCCTTTCCCCAAGGCCTCACGACAATGCCCCTGCCCAGCCCTTCTCCCCGCACCCCCATGCACACCCGCCGCACCACGTTTCGCGGATATGCGCGCGACGACGGCTGCTGGGATATCGAGGGTGAACTCATAGACACAAAGCCCCACACGTTCGAGATCGAAGGTGAAGGCCGCTGGGAGCCCGAGCAGGCGATTCACCACATGCATGTGCGCCTCACGCTCGATGAGGGAATGGTGATTCGCGACGTGGCGGTGGCAATGGACAGTTTTCCCCACGCCCCTTGCCCGCAGGCACAGGCGCCGATGCAACGGCTGATTGGCGAGAGTTTGGGACGCGGCTGGCGCCAGACTGTGATGCGCCACCTGGCCGGCGTTCAGGGCTGCACCCACCTGCGCGAGTTGCTGTTCGCCATGGCCACCGCCGCTTTTCAGAGCCGCTCGGCTTCATTCGCCCCACCGGAGGACGGCAGCCCACCCATGCACCTGGGCCAATGCCTGGCCTGGGATTTCAACGGTCCCGTAGTGGAGCGCGTGTACCCGATGTTTTTCCGCTGGCAGCCGCTGGCGCGAGGGACACACGCTGACTGAAACGATTTTCAGCGCAAATCCCCAAACAGTGAGGGGCAAAGACAAACGGCACCCGCGGGCGCCGTTGTCTTGTTTGGTGGGCGGTGCAGGGTTCGAACCTGCGACCCCTGCCGTGTGAATGACGGGAAATAGGACTTTCTGGGACGTTACGGGACATCGCTTTCATAGGTAAACCGTCCCAAACTGTCTCTATAATTCCAGCGAAGTTTTTCCCACTTTTTCCCCACCAGATCTCGTCCATTGCGCTGTTGTCGTGAGACTTGATCTCACTTGAATGGAGACCCAGGATGCCGGCACTTGGCGTCGTTCAGGCAAGAGACAAGCTGAAGCCTCAGCACGAGCCGCACTGGTTGAAGCTCAGCAATGGCTGCTACCTTGGTTTTCGCAAGATGACTCCGACATCGACCGGAACTTGGTTGGCTCGTTTTCGGGACGACAAGGGCAAGCAGCAGAAGCGCAGCTTCGGCGAGTACGCCGAGATGCCACCTTCGCAGCGCTATGACGCAGCAAAGCGAGCGGCCGAGCAGTGGTTTGCGCATCTCGGCAAGGGCGGAACTGCTGAGTCCGTGACCGTCCGAACGGCTTGTGAGCGATACGTGAAGCACGTTCGCTCCACCCGCGGCGACAAGCCCGCCGACGACCTCGGCATGCGCTTCAAACGGTGGGTCTTCTGCAACAAGAATCTGGCTGCGCTTGATCTGGAAAAACTGAACAAAACCCGTATTGAGACTTGGCGCAATGAGATGGCGAAGACCCCCGTCGTCGTCAACCGTGACAAGCGCGAGACCCCAATCACACGTCCCAGGTCCGCTGCCAGCGTTAACCGCGACATTGCGGCGCTACGCGCTGCGTTGAACTTCGCTCACGATGCAGGCAGCGTTACCACCGACATAGCGTGGCGGGTTGCACTCCGACCTAGCAAAAACGCAGATGGACGACGTGATGTTTTTCTGGACCGGGACCAACGCAGGTCGTTGATCAAACACGCTGTCCAAGACGTAGCCACTCTCTTGCGAGGCCTGTCGGCAGTCCCCTTGCGGCCTGGAGCCCTGGCGGCACTGACCGTCGAAAACTTCGATCTGCGCCTATCGGTTCTCACGATTGGAAAGGACAAGGCCGGGAGAGATCGGAAGATCAAGCTGCCCGAGACCACCGCTGGCGAGTTCGCCGACTTGTGCAGAGATCGGCCCGCACTGTCACCGATCTTCTGCCGCGCGGACAGCAAAGCGTGGAACAAGGACTCATGGAAGGGGCCGATCAAGGAGGCAGCAGCTGCGGCCGATCTATCGGCCAACGTGACCGCCTACACCATCCGCCACAGCGTTATCACGGACCTCGTCACAGACGGCCTTGACTTGCTCACCGTCGCTCAGCTTAGTGGGACCAGCGTCGCCATGATTGAACGCCACTACGGGCACTTGCGTGCCGACCACGCAGCAGCAGCTTTGGCGCGACTGGCGCTCTGACCACTTACCCGCTTGGCGCCAGTTCGGACTCCGTGTCCCGACCCGTGTCCGAAATTGCTCGGCATGCTTGGCTTGTGTCCCGGTTGCACCACTACTTGCAGCTCCGGGTGAGCGTGCTTGATCCTGTGGCAGCGTCACATAGCGTCAATGTTCTGCTGAATCCTTTCCAGTAGCGATTCGAAAGGCGGTTGACCCTGGAAATACAGGGCCGCGGTCTTGCGGTACTCCTGGGCAAAGCGCTGTCGCTGGGCAGGATCTGCGAGAACAAAGGCGGGGTTGCGGGCAATCACTTGCTCGTCACCGGCACGAAAGCGTTGCCCCTTGCGCACGCGATAGGCAGGCTCCCGCATGAAGTCCTGCACCTCCTCCAGACCCAGAAGGCAATAGACATCGTAGTAGTGGCGTAGGAAGTTGCCCGGGAAGGCTTGTGACTCGCCCAGCCGGCGGTACTTGGTCGAAATGGTCTGGAGTTTTTCGACGAAGGTGTGTGTGGGCGCATAACAAAGCACGCCGGCCGCCCGGTTGTCGAACACAGACACCCCTCGATCTCTTGCGGTATCCCAGGCCCATGAGGAGATAGTGACCGGTCGATTGGGCGCCGTGTCATCGAATCCCAGCTCCAACAAAATACCGTCTTTGACCCCGGCCAGCGCGGCAGTGCGCGGCACATAGACCACACGGATGCCAGCGCTGCGCAGCTTCTCATCGTCAAACAGCGTGTCGCGCTGCACGCTGTCGATGCCCGGAATACGGATCCTTTCGGCCAGCGCCTCGTAGTAGTCGCGGCGCGATGCCACATGAGCCGGCTTGTCCTGATTGCGGCCCGTCTTCACGGCCATGTCTGCGGGTGGCTCGATTCGAATATCGATGTCCTCGGAAAAACGGTGAATGACGCCGAAGCCTTTGGACAAGGAGGTGCCACCCTTCAGCTCGAACTGAAAGCCCTGCGCTTGCAGCCCCCAGAGCACATGCATGATCCAGTAGTCCTTCTCCACCAGCGAAGGGTCGAGTCCGCGTGCCTCAGCCACCACAGCAAGAAGCTGGTCAAAGTCCCGCCGCTCGTGCAGAAACTCAGGCACCCTTCCACTCCCTGACGCGCTTGCGTGTGGCCATGCTGCCAAAACTGTCCACGGCACGTTGCAGACGTGCCATGTCGTAAGACGGCAGCTTGCTGCGCGCCTGCTGCAGCACCGCATCGCGGTCTTCAGCCAGTTCGTCCAGGTTGTTCAACAAGTCCACGAACAGGAACTCCGGCGTCAACTTCTTGGGAAACCGTGGCTTCACACGGAAGTCGAACTGGCGATTCCCCAGTCTGAAAACGCCGTGGCGCTTGTGGTTGTAAACGAGGGTGCGGTTGTAAAGCTGCGTGGTGCCCAATCCCACGGTGTTGTAGGCCGATGGCGAAAAAACCAGAAAATCCTTGTCGCGCAGAAATCCGCCCACAACCTGCTCATCGGCCGGCGGGATCGGTCCAAAGCTCGAAGCCTTGGGTGCGTGATACAGCCCCTGCGCCAGCTTTTTGAGTGCTCCGCTGGCCACCAACTTTCGCAGATGCCTGTCCACCGCGGTGGACAGGTGGGCAAGATCCTCCCGCCGATAAACCCGGCCAGCATGCAGCTCGCCCGCAAGCTGGGCGGCGGCACCACGAAGGGCTTCGGGAGAATGCGAAACGGTGCTCATAACAACTATATTTTCATTGAACTTTCATGCATTTTAGGTCAGTCGACGAGACTCCACAAGCGATGGACAAGTGGCCATCCCAGAGCATCGCTGGTTTCATCTGAGGCGACCACTTTGCATTGATGTGAGAACACCTCAACGATGAAATTCCGGACCGGTTGAAGAACCTGCGCGCCATGTTTCCCTGCCGACATCGGGTACGGACTTCGAACGCTCCGGTGGAGCAGATGCTTGCCCAACAATGTCGTCAATCAACCTTGCAACAATCGGCGCTGAGCGCACAGCCCTTCGACCCACTACCTGGCCAGCTCTGGTTGGTGCCCAGGCCGCCGAAGCATCCTGAATGAATGCTGCGATTGCGGTAGCCAGCTTCACGTCTCTGGCATCCGGTGACTTGGCTAGAGCCTGGCCAATGTGCAACCAGGCACGCAACGCCTCTGTACGGGTGGTCCGCGATCTCGTACTGCTCTTGTCCTCTGGTCTGGCTTTCCTCAACCGCCCGTCCTCCCTGGCCTTCAGTCGCCAAAGATGTTCCGAGTTCCTGGTCTGAAACCGGGTGGCCTGCCGGGTGGCCTCGGCCTCCACCCCGTAGCCACGCAGTTTCTCGGCAAAGGTCTCGCGCCATCGTTGCAGGTCGGCCTTGCGCGGATTGAGTCGTTTACCGCAGATCGACTCTGCCCGCACGCTGAGGTGCACGTGCGGGTTCGCCTGGTGGTCGTGCAGCACCATCACATACTTGTGGTTGGCCAGCTCGGTCTTTGCAAACTCGCTCGCCGCCCGTTGGACGATCAGCGGGTCCGTGCCGCGTGGCATGGACAGCATGATGTTGAAGGCCTCGCGCCGGTGTCCTTGGTCTCCGATCAGGCTGCCGCCATAGCGCCACTCTTCGCTCAGCTCGTAGACAGCCGACCGTCCTTGCAGGACCTCGCCCTGCTCGTTCTCCATGCCGAGACGGCCGTTCTTGCTGATGTACCGGAAGTGGGCCGCGATGGCCAGCATGCCCCGCCCTCCCCCGGTGACCTTGACCATGACCTGAGGCGCCCGCTTCACCACGGTGGATTCGATGCGCTTGCGGATGGCGTCCGCGCGCTGATGCATGCCTCCATCACCCAGCCTGGGTTGCGGCCTGTCCTTGACCACCCGGTTGCCCGGGTAAAACAGGCGATCACCCCACTGCACGAGTACCCCATCGATGTCCGGCGTTTGGCTCATGGCGTTCTCCTTGAAGTCACCGGTTGGACCGGTGGGTGGTCTCGGTGAATGACCCACGCGGGCGCAGATCGGCCATCAGGGCCGCCGTCTGGGCGAGGTGACGCCGGACGTCTCCGTCCAGCGTGTCGAGCATGTCGCGGTAGGCCACTGCTTTTTGAAGGTTGCTCTGGGCCAGCAGACGCGAGAGGGTGTGGATGTTCCGGCTGAGGCTGGAGAGCTTCGCGTTGGACTTGATGAGTTCAACGATTTCCGCGGTGCGGCTTGCGCCTGTGGTCAAGGCTGGAACACCCGCGATCAAGCCTGCAAGATAGGCATCGCGCGACATCTGCGCGGTGTGCGCACCGACAGCCAGTCGCCTGGCCTCGGGGGTTGTCAATCTGATTGACAACTTGACCCGGGGCACATGCGGCGCACCAAGGCACCCGGTATCGACGACCCACTGAGGGACGGACTCGGACAGTCCGAGTTCACGGGCCACAGCCCGACGAACCAGCACCGACACGCTCTCCCGGCGGGCCTGAGCGCAGCTCACCAGCGCGGCCTTGAGGCCGCGCAGATCGACCGTGATGAAGTCAGGGTTGCGGGTGTTCATGGGTCCCCAAAAAGTCAAACGTGAGCAAAACGAGTCGTTTGTGAAAACGGCGGCGTGCCGCCTATCTCTGCACTCACCTTGAACACAGTATTGGCTCGAACCAAGGCTCTTGAGCTGCTGGATTTGGGTTCAAATCCAGCGCGTGAAAGGGCTGTTGGAGGGTCGAAGATGGGTGTCAACGCAAGGCACACATCACACGACTGAACAGAAAGTGCGCAGCAACTGCACAAGTTGAACAGCCAGCGCACAGGCACTGCACAAACTGAACAGCAACCGATCAACTGCTGCACAAAAAATGAATAGAAATGACGCGATAAAACTGGTCCCGAGCGAACCGCCCGGCCGAAACTCACGCAAAGAGCGGCGCTTTGCGCCCGAGATGCGAGCGCTGCGTGCCCAGGGCTACACCTTCGAGGCTATTCGTCTGGCGCTGGCCTTCTCGCCATAGGCTGGTGGTCCTGTCGCAGTGAACCTCCCTGCCCGCGTCTACCCACGGCTGTCGCTGCACAGCCGAACTTGAAAAATCGAAGGTCGCTTGAAGGCTGGTTGCTGTCGCTCAGTTTCGACGGCAGAGTCTAAAGGCGGCACCGCAACCGGTCGTTCACCGGTCAGGGTCTAAAACGAGCGCTTCACCACCTGGACCGGTCGTTCGGCAGGGGCGACAGGTGCAAGACTCGGGAATGGCCGCTCACGTTACGGACGAACTGGTGCTTTTGGCCGAGAACACCCGTTCTGACCGACGCCACATGGCCGCCATTGAAGGCAGCCGCCCCTGCGTCGCTGAAGGGGTGGCTGCCGATATGCGCCTCAGATTTCCGTCTGCTCGGAGATTTCGAGGGCGTCATCAACCTCGATGCCCAGGTATCTCACGGTCGACTCCAGCTTGGAGTGCCCGAGCAACAGCTGTACTGCACGGAGGTTCTTGGTACGTCGGTAGATCAGCGTCGCCTTGGTCCTTCGCATCGAATGCGTCCCATAGTCGGTACGGTCCAGTCCCAGTTCATCCACCCAGTGCCCAAGAATTCGAGCGTATTGCCGCGTTCCTAAATGGGGCGATTCATGGAGTCGGCTGGGAAAGAGGAAATCTTCTGAATTCAGCGCAGCCTGCTTGATCCAAGCTTGCAGAGCGTCTCGGGTAGCAGCCGTAATCTCGAATTGAACTGGGCGTTGGGTCTTGTGCTGCATGATGATCGCGCGAGTGGCGACCTGATCGCCATGGCTCACGTCGCGGACCTTGAGGGCTACGAGGTCGCATCCGCGCAGCTTGCTGTCGATGCCGAGGTTGAAGAGCGCCAGTTCGCGGACTCGCCCTTCCATCTGAAGGCGCACGCGCAACGCCCAGATGTCTTTCACTTTGAAGGGTGCCTTCTGTCCAACAATCTTTCCCTTGTTCCAAGGCTCGTGATGAACGGCAATGCTTGAGGTTTCCATGATGGTCTCCCATCGAGTTGAGGGGCCAGTAGCATGCGCTTGCGATGCGCCGGGTTCAAGTTCGGGCGGTGCGTGCGGCTGGTGCGTAGGGCTGCATTCGAGCGCTTCAGCCCACGGTTGGGGGCTTGTTGCAGGTCCTGACAGGCCATATTTCAACGGGGTGCAGGTTCGCCGATGCTCTGCGCCACTTTGCTGGCCTTGAGCGCCTGCTGAAGCGCCCGACGCAGCGCGCTGTGTGACCTCAACAGCAAATCCATGGCGCTTGGGGTGAGTATGCCGAGGGCGCCAGCTTCGAGCAGGGCCGCCTTGATCCGCTGGTACTCAGCCTCCCACGCCGAGGCCTGGCCGTCCAGTTTCTCGGCAGGGGACTCCTTGGCTTCCCTGTCTAGTTGCAGCAAAAGCGCTGCCGCCGCCGTGCGCAGCCGGCCGATACCGGCGGCGAGTTGACTCTCCAGCGCCAGGGTGCCGGCGGGCAGCCCCTGAGCCGCTGCCGCAATGGCTGGCAACTGCTCTGCCATGTTGGCGTAATAGGCGGATCGTCGCAGCACCTTGGCCAGTCGCATCGCGGTATCCTGCGTCATCGCGGCGCGGTTCAGGCGGACCACGAAGTCATCTATGGCGGTGCTCAGCGCGGCGAGTGTGCGCTGGACGCGAGCCAGTTCCTGGGTCGGGTCAGTGTCCAGCGGCGTCAAGCTGTGCGCTGCGCGCAGGGCAATGCTTCCGTATCGCGCCACCTCCCGGTTCAGGGCATCGATCGCCAGGGCGGGCAGCACCGCGGTGGCGGCGTCTAGGTAGCGCGCGCGACCTTCGTCCTCTTCGGCTGAACGGAAACGCCCCTCCAGGAAAGCTGCCAGGCGGTCGCTCAAAGGCCACATCAGCAGCACGCCAAGCAAATTGAAGACGGTGTGAAAAAGCGCCAGCACGGTGGCCACGCCTGCGGGCGCACCGACCCAGCCGCCGAGCCATTGTGTCAAGCTCAGCAGCCACGGCAGCGCCAGCAAGGCGACGCAGCCGGTCAGCAGGTTGAACAGCACATGGGCTGCGGCCGCGCGCTTTGCGTTGGCGGTTGCGCCGATGGCGGCGATGAGCGCCGTGCCAGTGGTGCCGATGTTGGAGCCGATCACCACCGCCGCTGCAGACTCCAGGCCCAGCAGGCCCCCTTGCGCCGCAGTGAGGATGAGTGCTGTGGCGGCGCTGGACGACTGCATCAGCATCGTGAGGATCGCACCGATCAGCACATGGGCGGCCACGCCCCAGAAGCCGTCAACCTCGGGGAAGCTCATGCCTGCGGCCAGGTCGGTGAAGGCGTTGCGCAACACGTCGATGCCGAGGAACAGCACACCAAACCCCGCAAGCGCCAAACCGATGCTGCCGCGGCGCGAGGCGCCTCCGGTCAGGCGAAGCAGCATGCCCACGCCGATGAGTGGCAGTGCGAGCAGGTCGATCTTGATCTTCAGACCCAGCAGGGCCACCAGCCAGCCGGTCATGCTGGTGCCGACATTGGAGCCGAACAGCACCCAAAGCACTTGGCCCAGGCTGAGCAGCCCGGCGTTGACAAACCCGATGGCCGCGACCGTCACGGCGCTCGATGACTGCACCACCGCCGTTAGCAATATGCCGCTGCCCAGCGCTCGCCAGCGCGTGCGAGTGGAGCTGGCCAGCACCTCGCGCAAGGCCGCACCGGCGGCCAGGCGAAGGCCTTCGGTCATCAGCCACATACCGAGCAGAAACAGGCCAATGCCGCCGATGAGGGCGCCGGATTGAAGAGTGGTCACAGCAAGAGGGGCTTGAGATGTGCGGGCAATTGAATTGCTGACCACTTTAGCTGTCAGGGCGCCTGATGGGTGCCCGGCTGCTGCGGATTGTTCAACGCCGAACCATGCGGGCCCCAGTCGCCGACCACGGCACCAGAAACATTAAGTGGGCTTCAACGTCGCCACCAGCACATCGCCAACGGACTCGACCAGCACGTGTTTGGTCACGCTGCCCAGTAGCAGTTCTTCTGTCATGGTTTGCCCTTGTTTGCCGATGACGATCAGATCGCAGCCGCATGCCTGCTCGTGCTCAACGATGGCTTGCGAGGGATCCGCGTGGGGGATGCAGGGCGTCCAGTCGGCCGGCTGTAGACCGGCATCCGCCGCCAGCGCCTGCAGCTGGAGCGATGCTGCCCGGTGCGACTTCGCCCGGTAGCTCTCGATGGTGGCATCGGAAACGCTCGCAAACCTCAGTTTGCCTTCAAAAGGCACCTCGTAGGCATTCAACAGCACCAGGTGCGCGCCCGGCGCAACCGCCCGCGCGAGGTCGATCAAGGGCGCCGACCAGGCCGAAAAATCCACCGGGACCAGCACCCGCCGATAGGTTTCACGAGGTGCCTTTTTGACCACCAGCATCGGGTGTACCGACTTGCGCAGCAGCCGCTCGGCCGTCGAACCGAGCAGGAAATGCCGCACAAAGCCGGTGCCGCGTGCGCCCACCACCACGATGTCGGCCTCGACCCGGTTGGCTTCCTGCGTGATCTGCTCCAGCACCGCTCCTTGCAGCAAGGTGGTGTCGACGGCAACACCATGTACGGCCCGCAGCTCGGCAGCCAGGCTTTCCAGGGCCTGACGAGCCTGCTCGATCAGCCTCGCTTCCACCGCAGTGTCCAGCCCCAACAACTGCTCCAGTTGGGCCAGCGCGCTGCCGCTGACCGCATGCACCAGGCGCAGGCGCGCGCCTGCTGCGCCAGCCAGTCTGGCGGCGCGGTCGGCAGCCAGCCGCGACAGCTCTGAAAAGTCGGTGGCGGCCAACAGGCTTTTGATGGGTGTCATGGGGTGGTCTCCTGGGTCTGGATGTCTTGGCGCAGGCTTCGCGCCGCTTCGTCGGCCGCGTCGTCAAACGGGTTCAGCACCCGCTTCACGCCCGCGCGTTCGAGCTGCTGGTGGTGCTCGGCATCGCGCGCGACCGCAGCCACCTGGCCAGTGAAACCGGTGGACTTCAGCGCATCGAGCAACGCCCGGTTGGAATCCCAGGCGGGTAGGCTGCTGACGACCCAGCGCGCCGCGTCCAGCGGCAGCGACTCCAGAAATGCAAGGTCTTCACCGTCGCCGAAGCGGGCCGACAGCCCGGCTTCTCGCAGGGAGCTGACCACCTCCGGGTCAAAGTCCACACCCAGCACCTCGATCCCCGCCTCGCGCAGCTGGGTCAACAGGCGCCGGCCGTAGCGGCCCAGCCCGATGACGATCACGTCGACCTGCGTCGTGCTGTCGTCCTGGGTTTCGATCGCCAGTTCGCGCCGCGGGCTCTGGCGCTCGAAGATCCCCAGCCAGGGCGCGAGCCGCTCGAACAAAGGCTGTGAGTACAGGATCATGTAGGTGGACAAGGTGATGGTGATCAGCCCGACCAGGGTGGTCAGGCCCAGCGTGGTGACGCCCACATGCCCCAGCGTGATGCCCATGGCCACAAAGATGATGGAAAACTCGCTGATCTGCGCCACCGTCAGGCCCGCCAGAAAACCGGTGCGCTTGCGGTAGCCCATCCAGCCCATGATGGCCATGACGATCAGCGGATTGCCGATCAGCACGAACAGGGACAGCACCACCGCCGAGCCCAGCTCGGCGCCCAGCATGGACAAGTCCATCTTGGCGCCCAGGTCGACGAAGAAGAACAGCAGGAGAAAGTCGCGAATGCCTGTCAGGCGTGCGTTCACGGCTTCGCGGTAGGGTGTGGATGCTAGCGAAAACCCCGCCATGAAGGCGCCGGCCTCCTTGCTGAAACCGGCCCATTCACCCAGTGCGGCCAGCGCCACGCCCCAGGCAATGGCAAACACCAGCAGTAGCTCCTGCGAGCGCGCCATCAGCGTCACCAGGCGGGGCAGGATGTAGCGCATGAAGACGAACATGAACACGGCGGCCACCGCCAGCCGCAGGCCCAGCGACTGCAGCACCCCCAGCAGGGAACCTCCGCCGCCAGCATCCCCAGAGTCGCGCATGGCGCTCATGGCCATCATGGCCAGCACCACGGCGATGTCCTGCACGATCAGAAAACCCACGGCGATGCGGCCGTGCAGCGAGTCGAGTTCGCGTTTGTCCGACAGCAGCTTGACGATGATGATGGTGCTCGAAAACGTGAGCGCCACCGCGATGTAAATGGCTTCCATCACGCCCTTGCCCAGTGCGAGCACCAGCAGGAAACCAAAGCAGATGGTGAAGGCCAGCTGGCCCAGACCCGTGGCCAGCGCCACCGGACCGATGTGGCGCACATGGTGCAGATCGAGCTTGAGACCGACCACAAACAGCAGCACCGTGACCCCGATCTGCGCCAGCAGGTCGATCTGGTCGTGTGCGCTGACCAGACCCAGCACCGCAGGTCCGACCGCAATGCCGACCACGATGTAGGCGATCAGAACCGGCTGGCGCAGCCGCACGAACACGGCGCCGACCAGGGCGGCGATCAGCAGCAGCAAGGCGATCTCGGCGAAGGGGCCGGTCGTCATGGAAAGCCTACACAGGAGCCAGAGACGGACATCGTCTCCCCAGCGCTGTGACGCAATGACGCGCGGTGCGTCATGCGCCTGACCCTCGGCGTACTGAAGGGGCGACCAGCGCCAGGCGGATTTGCTTTTCGGATTCCAGCAGCGCAAACAGCACCACACCAATCCCCACGATCAGCACGCCGTCCCACAGCGGCACCGGTGCGGTGGCAAAGATGCCCTGCAGCAACGGCAGGTAGGTGATGGCGAACTGTGCTACCACCACGGCCAGCACCGTGGCCCAGACCATGGGTGTGCCGCGAACGGCCTGCCAGGTGAGCGAGGTGCCGTAGATGTTGCGGATGAAGAAAAGGTGGAAGATCTCCAGCACCACCAGGGTGTTGAGCGCGATGGTGCGCGCCAGGTCCAGCGAATAGCCGCGGTCCACCGCGTAGGCGTACATGCCGTACACCCCGCCGAGGAACAGCAGCGACACCAGCACGATGTGCCAGACGAGTTCACCCGAGAGCAGTGGCTCGTTTCTGCGCCTTGGTGTGCGGCGCATGGTGCCGGCTTCGGTGGGCTCAAAGGCCAGCGCCATGCCCAGCGTGATCGCGGTGATCAGGTTGACCCAGAGAATCTGCACCGGTGTGATCGGCAACGACAGGCCAAACAGCAGCGCCACCACGATCGTCATGGCCTCGCCCGCGTTGGTCGGCAGCGTCCAGCTGATGACCTTCTTGATGTTGTCGTACACCGTTCGCCCTTCGCGAACCGCGGCGACGATGGACGCGAAGTTGTCGTCCGCGAGCACCAGCTCGGCGGCTTCCTTGGCGGCCTCGCTGCCCTTCTGCCCCATCGCAATGCCCGCGTCGGCCCGCTTGAGCGCGGGTGCGTCGTTCACGCCGTCGCCGGTCATGGCCACCGTCATGCCGTGCGACTGTAGGGCCATCACCAGCCGCAGTTTGTGTTCTGGACTGGTGCGGGCAAAGATGTCGGTGTCGACCACGGCAGCGGCGAGCGCCATCTCGTCCATGGCATCGAGGTCGGCTCCGGTGAGCACGCTGTCCGGGTTCTGCAAACCGATCTGCCGCCCGATGGCGACCGCCGTGCCTTTGTGGTCGCCGGTGATCATCTTGACGCGGATGCCCGCGCCGCGGCATTCGGCTACCGCTTCGGCCGCCTCCGCACGGGGCGGATCGATCAGTCCCACCAGCCCGAGCAACACCAGCGGGCCGCCCACGTCGCTCAGCTCCAGCACGGTGTGTTCCGGTGCCACCGGCCTCACCGCCAACGCCAAGACCCGCTGACCTTGACCCGCGATGCGATCGGCGTGCGCCTGCCAGTGGGCCAGGTCCAGCGGCTCGGTGGCTTGCTCGGCGCCACGCTGAAGGGCGCACATGGCCAGGATCTGCTCTGGCGCGCCCTTCACCGAAATCGTGGCATGGCCTTCGTGGTCGTGGTTCAGGCTCGCCATGAAGCGGTGCCGGGCGTCGAACGGGATCGCGTCGGTGCGCCGCCAGGCGGCGAGCTCCTGGCGCGCCTCCAGGCCGCATTTGCCTGAGAGGGCCAGCAGGGCGCCTTCCATCGGGTCACCTTCGACCGTCCAGACGCCATCGCGCTCCAGCAGCGAGGCGTCGTTGCACAGGGTCGCTGCGCGCGCCAACTCCTGAAGGATGGGGTGTTCCTGTGGGCTGGTCGGGTGCTCTTGCAGATGGATCGCGCCTCTGGGCTCATAGCCGGTGCCATCGATGGAAAAAGCATGGGCACTGGTGGCCACGGAGGCCACCATCATTTCGTTGCGCGTCAGCGTGCCGGTCTTGTCAGTGCAGATCACCGAAACCGAGCCCAGGGTCTCGATGGCCGGGAGGCGGCGAACGATGGCGTTGCGGCGCGCCATGGCCTGCACGCCCACCGCGAGCGTGATCGTCAACACAGCGGGCAAGCCCTCTGGAATGGCAGCGACCGACAGGCCCACCACCGCCATGAACATGTCACCGAACGCGAAGTGACCCACGAAATAGCCGAATGCCAGCAGCAAGGCGGCGACCAGCAGAATGAGCACGGTCAACCAGCGCGCAAAGACATTCATCTGGTTGACCAGGGGCGTCGTGAGCACTTCGACGCGGGAGAGCATGCCGCTGATGCGCCCGATCTCGGTTTCGCCGCCTGTGGCCACCACCACGCCGCGACCTGCGCCGCTCGTGATCAGCGTGCCGCTGTAAGCCATACACACCCGGTCTCCGATGGCGGCCTCGGCGGAGACGGGTCGCGTCTGCTTTTCAACCGGAACCGATTCGCCCGTCAGCAACGCTTCCTGGATCTGCAGGTTGAGCGCCTGGATCAGCCGCAGGTCGGCCGGCACCTTGTCGCCCGCCTCCAGCAGAACCACGTCGCCAGGCACTAGCGCCTCGCCATCGACCGTGCGGCGATCGCCGTCGCGCAGCACAGCCGCGCGAGGCGCTAGCATGCGACGGATCGCGGCCATGGCCTTTTCCGCTTTGCCCTCCTGAACAAAACCGATCACCGCATTCCCGAGCACCACCGCCAGGATGACCAGGGTGTCGACGAAATGCCCCAGCGCTGCAGTGACCACCGCCGATCCCAGCAGAACGTAGATCAGGATGTTGTGAAAGTGCAGCAGGAATCGCTTCCACGCACTGCGCTGTGGCGGCTCGGGCAGCCGGTTGGGGCCGTGTGCCTGGAGGCGAGTGTCCGCCTCACCTTGGGTGAGCCCACTCGCCGACGTGCGTGCCAGATCCAAGGCAGCATCAGAAGCCAGCGTGTGCCATAGGCAAGGTGCTTGATTCTTCGACTCTGATCGCACGTTTCGTTCTCCTGTGTGAAGTTGATACCTCAGCTCCCTTTTACTTTAGTGAATTGGTGGCGGACGACCCTGACGTGCATCAACGTCTGCGCCGCCGCCTTCATTTCCACAAACAGGGGTGCTGCTCTGCGCAGCGGACGGCGGTTGCTCTGTTGGATCGTCCGTGACAGCTCATCGGCCGCTACCGATGGCCTGATCACCTCAAGCGTGCTGTCGCTGGCCCCTTTGGTCCACGGGCTGATCGACGACTTCGAAGTGCGGATCAAGCCCAAGCTGGAGCAGCGGTTAGTTCTTCTCCCTTCAGAACAGGCAACGGAAAAGCCCTGATAGAAAATTGCCACTGTCATCCTTGGCGAAACCTCTCCAGCGGATCGGCGGCTGTGGGTCGATAGCTTGAGTTCAGACCTACGAGCAGCCGAAGTTCGACCGCGACTTGACGGAGTAACCTGCGGCCTGCCACGCTGGACGACTGCAGCTCCTTCGATAACGGTCGTTAATGCTGCCGTGCTGCCTGGTAAGCCGATGACGGCTTCATGCCATGCACCGTGAACCTAGCCCCCGGTCGCGACCGACGGCTGTAGTTAAGGCTTGTGTGACACCTGCCCAGCCGCACAGGCGGTCGAGGACCCTCAACGCTATCGGGCAGGTGTTGCATA
>NZ_JAABRQ010000060.1 GCF_011390835.1 Hydrogenophaga sp.
GCCGCCGTGCAGCTCGGCGATCTGTCGACTGATGGACAGACCCAGCCCGGTGCCTTCGTAGTCCTTGCGCAGATGCAGGCGCTGGAAGGGCTGGAACAACAGCGAGAGATGTTCAGGGGCGATGCCGATGCCGTTGTCGCACACGGATACGCAGGCCATTTGGCCGTCCTGTTCCACCGACACACGAACCTCGGGTGCGCGCCCCGGTGGCACGAACTTGAAGGCATTGGCCAGCAGGTTCTGGAACAGCAGCGAGAGCAGGCTGGCGTGCCCCATGACCGGGGGCAGGGGTTCAATGTGCAGCGTCCCGCCACTGTTCTGCAGTCGGGCAGCGAGTGCATCGCGCAGGTCGCTCAGGATGGTGTCGAGCGCCACCGGTGTGTGTGGCTCGGCTTCGCCGGCCTGCTGCAGCCGCGCGTAACGCACCACGTCGTCGAGCAGCGTGCGCATGCGATGACCGGCCTTGAGCACCAGTTGCAGGTAGCGCTGGGCATCCTCCGGCAGGGCCTGTGCATGGTCTTCCACCACCAGGCCGGTGAACTGGACCATGGTGTTGAGTGGTTCGCGCATGTCGTGCGAAGCCATGCGCACGAATTGCAGCAATCCCTCGTTGGCCAGGGCGAGATCGTCGGCGGTCTGCTTCAATTGCGTGTGGCTGGTGCGCAGTTCGTTCATGGCGGTCGCCAGCTTTCGACGGTCTTCGGCTGACAGTTGGCGCAACTCGTCGTTGGCGACCTTCAAACGCAGCTGGGTGCGCACCCGCGCCTGCACGATGGCGGGGCGCAGCGGCTTGGCGAGAAAGTCGGCAGCGCCTTTTTCCAGCCCGGCCTGTTCAAAGTCTTCTTCAGCGTGGCTGGTGATCATGATCACCGGCAGGCCGACCAGCAGCGGCTCGATGCGCATCGCATCGAGCACCTCGAAGCCGGAAAGGCCGGGCATCTGTGCGTCGAGCAGCACCAGGTCCGGCGTCGACTCTTTCATCAACCGCAACGCGTCGGCGCCGCGTGTGGCAAAGCGCAGTCGACCCAACCCTTGCAATGTCTTGGCCAACGCCTGGATCATCCCCGGGTCGTCGTCGACGATCAGGATGCCGGGCAGGGTAGCGTGGTCACGTTCACCCGGCAAAGGTTGGCCTCCCATTGGCACGGCGGAACCCGTTGATTCGGGGAAGGCGGTGTCGGATGCGGTGGTCATTTGTCGATCTCGTCAGCCAGCAGCGCAGCGGCAGCGGCAAAGTCCAGTTCCTCCAATTGTCGGCTCAGTCGCTCGTACAAGTCTTCGCCCAGTCGTGAACGCAATGCTGGCGCGTGGCGCTGCACCCACTCCAGCGCATCCAAGTCCTGTTGTTCGAGCAGCGCTGCCAGTTGAATCAGGGCCTCGCCGGGAAGCGGTGGATGGTCGGTGGCCTGTTCGAGGGAGGGCAGGGCAGCGCTTTGTTTCAAGAACGCGGCCGACGCCACCGAGAGGTTTTGCAAAGCGCGCCCGATCGCCTGCCAGTGGGGCTGAAGCGTGGCCACGGACTCGCCGTCCCGCAGACCGTTCTCCAGATCAGCCGCCGACTGGTGCAGCACCGTCACAGCCATCAGGCCGGCCGCACCGCGCAACTTGTGGGCTTTGGCAGCCAATGCCGTGCGGTGCTCGGGCGTGAGCGGATCGGGCAACTCGGCTTTTGGCCAGTCGCCGAACTCGTTGAAAAGGCGGCGCAGTGAAGAATGCAGCAGCTTGGGGTCGCCACTGAGACGCTGAACGGCGCGCGCACTGTCGATGCCTTCGATTTCAGGCCAGTCGGTCACCTCGGTGCGAGGTGCGTTTGGCTCGGCCTGCCGCACTGCCAGGGCCTGGCCGGTGGCGGCTTCGATCACTTCGCGTACGGTGCGCACCAGCAGTTGCGGCTCCAGCGGCTTGGTCAGGAACGCGTTCATGCCGGCGTCGATGGCACGGCGTCGCTCCTCGGCCAATGCGCCCGCCGTCAGGGCGATCACGGGCAATTGCAACAGCGAAGGTTGCCGCCGCAAGTGACGCGTGGCTTCCAGCCCGTCCATGTCGGGCATCTGAACATCCATCAGCACCACGTCAAAGGCGTCTGGCGTGGCTTCCAGCCGTTGCACTGCCTGACGTCCTGAACCGGCCGTCACCACGACCGCGCCTTCGCGGGCCAGCAGGTGGGAGGCGATTTCCAGGTTGATGTCGCTGTCGTCCACCAGCAGCACCCGCACATCCGGCAGCCACAGCGTGTGCTGGCCTGGCATGGTGCGCAGCGGCATCACACGGTCGCTGCTGCCTTGACGTGCCACCACGCCGTGGTTCACGGCGTTGAAAAGCACCGAGGCGTTCACCGGTTTGGTCAGAACGTCGCTGGCCAGTTGCCGGGTGTCGAGCTGAATCAGGCGATCGCGCTCCGATGCCGACACCATCAGTGCGGCTGGCAGACGCTTGATTCCGATGCGCTCGGTGAGCTCGGTCAGCGCCTGCAGGCCGTCGATGCCGCCCATTTGCCAGTCCACCAGCATGGCGTCGGGCAGGGGCAGACCAGAGGCCACCCGCTGTGTCATGCACTGCACCAGTGCTTCGCCTGAATCGCACACTTCGGTGCGCCAGCCAAAGGCCCTGGCCATGTCCACCAGGGCGCGCCGGTCGTCTTCGGCATCATCCACCACCAGCACCTCCAGGGTCGTCGAATGGCGTTCGTCAGTGGGAGTACCGTCGGCATCGGGCAAGCCCAGTGGCAACTCGAACCAGAACGTGCTGCCCTCGCCGACCACGCTGTGCAGTCCCACACTGCCACCCATGGCCTCGGCCATCTGTCGCACGATGGAGAGTCCCAGGCCGGTGCCGCCGAACTGGCGCGTGGTGGACGCGTCAGCCTGGGTGAACGGGGTGAACAGCCGGGCCTGCACCTCCGGTGAAATACCCAGGCCTGAATCCTGCACCTCGCCGCGCAGCCGCACGCTGAGCGGCGGATCGTCGGGCTTGGCCGGCACGGCGCACAGCTTCACGCGCACACTGCCGCGTTGCGTGAACTTGAACGCGTTGCTGGTGAGGTTGTTGAGTATCTGGCGCACCCGCATCTCGTCGCCCACCAGCACGGCAGGCAGGGCTTCGCTGCGCTCCACCGCGAAGCTGATGCCTTTGGTATTCGACTGTTCGCGGAAAAGGTTGTCGAGGTCGTTGACCAGGCCATCGAGCGGGAAAGGTTCTGGCAGCAGCGTCAGCTCGCCGGCCTCGATCTTGGCGAGATCGAGCACATCGTTGACGATGCCCAGCAGCGAGCGGCTCGCCATGAGCGACTTGTCCAGTAACCGCTGCTGGTGTGCGCTCATCGGCGTATCGGCGAGCAGATGGGTCAGACCGATGACCGCGTGCAGAGGGGTGCGGATCTCGTGGCTCATATTGGCCAGGAACTCCCCCTTGGCCTGTGAGGCGGCTTCGGCTGCTTCGGTGGCACGCACCAGGTCGGTGATGTCGATGCGGAAGCCCACGATGTGACCGTCGGGGAGCCGGCGTTCAATCACGCGCACGACCTTGCCGGTGACCAGGCGCTGCACGAAGTACGAATCTCCGGATCGGTGCGCCTCCATGCGCTCTGCTATCCAGTCTTCGATTTCACACGCACCCAGGACCTGAAATTTCCGCATGGCCGACGTTCGGATGATGTCCTCGAGACGTCCGCCAGGCACCAGCACGTCGCGAATGCCTTCAT
>NZ_JAABRQ010000061.1 GCF_011390835.1 Hydrogenophaga sp.
CTTGGGGTTTCCGGCCCAGTACCCCAGCCGCAAGTTGAGCAGCCCCATCAACACCGACAGCACCGGCTGGCGCGTGACACCTTCACCGCCCGGTCCAGCGTTCGGATTGACGGCCGCACCCGAAATCGCCATCGCCGTGGCGAGCGTGAATCCGTTACCGGGCGAGCGGTCCGTCTGCTTCCATCCGGTTGCCCGGCTGCCACAAAACAGTGGGCTGAGGATGAAGTTGTCGCCACCTCGTGGCCGGTAACGCGGGTGCTGCGAGGCCATCAGTACGATGTTTGAGTTGATGATGTGGTACGGCCCGCGCAGCAGCATCGCTTCGAGCGAGGTGGCCGCTTCCCCGCGGGGCGGTCGGCACAAGTCACCCAGCATGGTGGTGTCACCAGGGCACGAGGAGGTCACGCGGGTGTAGGCGGCCTTGAACGGATCAGCGATGGCATTGCGGAGAAAGATGTGCAGCGGCTGGTACTGGGTGCTCTTGAGCATGCGCTCCTGAATGATCTTCAGATCGGGCAGAAAAAGCTCCAGCAGCCGGTCACGGTAAAAGCGGTGCAGTGAAACGTAGTTGGCCTCCGGAATCCAGCCGATGAAAAACAGTACCAGGGCGGCCACGCCAAAGATCAGGATATCGGCGTGCCACGGCAGGTTCAGATTGAGCGTTCGTGTCAGCATGAACACCAGCAAGACCAAGCCGAAGAACAACAGCGCCGAAGCCACACCGACCAGCAGGCCAGTGGGGACTAGGTGCTTCTTGCCGCTGCGCGCCTGAAAAAACCCCCACACATTGCCGATCACTGTCCGCGCCGATCCAAATTTGAGCCACCGGGCCGACTGAATATTGAGCCAGGGGTGGAAGCCGACTATTTGAGGGTCGGCTGTGGATAAGTGTAGGTGCTGTGCTGGTTCGGGGACCTCCTTGCTGTTGTGTTGAAGGCGCTGGGCAAGACGCGCAGGGCGTAGCCCGTAGCGGCTTGCCCAGCGCGGAGCGTGCTCAGAATGGGTCGGGCTCAGCCTGCGTCGAGACGCCTTTGCGCGCGTGCTCGCGGGCCTTGATCCGTTTCTTGGCCGCAGCCGTGCTGCGACTGAACCGGATCGACTCGTTGCCCGTCTCCACGATGTGGCAATGGTGCGTGAGCCGGTCCAGCAGCGCGGTGGTCATCTTCGCGTCGCCGAAGACGCTGGACCATTCTGCGAAGTCCAGGTTGGTGGTGATCAGCACGCTGGTGTGTTCGTACAGCTTGCTCAGCAAGTGGAACAGCAGCGCCCCACCAGCCTGGCTGAACGGCAGATAGCCCAGCTCATCGAGGATCACCAGATCCATGCGCAGCAGGCTGGTAGCGATGCGACCGGCCTTGCCTTGGGCCTTCTCCTGCTCCAGTGCGTTGACCAGATCTACCGTGGAGTAGAACCGCACCCGCTTGCCGTGCCGGGTGATGCCAGAGACACCCATGGCCGTGGCCAGATGGGTCTTGCCTGTGCCCGGCCCGCCCACCAGCACCACGTTGTGCGCCGCGTCGGTGAAGGCCGTGGTGGCCAGGGTCTCCACCAGCTTGCGGTCCACCGGCGAGACCTCGAAGTCAAAGCCCGCCATGTCCCGGTGCACCGGGAACTTCGCTGCGTGCATCTGGTGGCTGATCGAGCGCATCGAGCGGTCCGTGCCCTCGGCCTGCAGCAGGTGCTCGATCAGCCAGCGTGAGGACTCGATGCCCACACTGCCTCCCCCACCACCGCCTTGCTCGACCAGATCGGCCCACGCCCCGGCCATGCCGTGCAGGCGCAATGCCTTGAGTTCGATCAGCACGTCAGTCTTCATGGCCGGCTCCTTCGATGGTGACACCCACTGTGTCCGAGCGCAGGCTGTCGTAGCGCGCCGTGTTCGCCAGCGGCGGCGTGGTCACTCTCAGCTGCGTGTCCGCCGTGGGCGGCACCGGCTGCGCGTTGAGCCGGTTCAGCACATTGACCACGTGCTCCACACTGACCTTGCCCGGTGGCCCACTCTCCAGCGCCAGCTCGATGGCCACCAGCACCGCGTCCAGACCGGCGCTGAGCACAACGGCCAGCACCTGCGCCATCACCCGGTCGCCGCCCGGGTTGCGCAGCAGCCCTCGGCGCAGCCGCTGCAGCGGCTCGGGCATGTCGGCAAAGGGCGCGCCGTTCCTCAACGCGCCGGGCTTCCTCTGCAGCAGCGGGATGTAGTGCTGCCAGTCGTACCGGGTCTCGCCCGCGTTGCTCAGCCGTTCGTGGCGGGCCACGATAGTGTCGTCGGCCACGATGGCCACGTTGCCCGGGTACAGCCGTGTGCTGACCATCTGGCCCACCCGTTCGCACGGCACCGAATAGCGGTTGCGCGCCACCGACACCAGGCAGGTGCTGGAGACCCGCGCAGGTTTCTCGACGTAGCCATCGAACGGTACCGGCATGGGCATGAGGTGCGCGCGCTCGTGATCGAGCATCTCGGCCACGCTGAACTGGGTGTGCTCGGGGTGGCGCACCTCGTCCCACAGCGCGCGGCAGCGCTGACCCAGCCAGGCGTTGAGTTCGGTGAAGCTGCCGAACTTGATCTTGGCCGCGTCGATCCAGATGCGCCGGCGGCTGTCCTGCACGTTCTTCTCCACCACCCCTTTCTCCCAGCCGCTGGCCACGTTGCAGAAGTCCGGGTCGTACAGGTAGTGCGCGCACATGGTGGCAAAGCGCTCGTTGACGACGCGCCCCTTGCCCTTCTTGACCTTGTCCACCGCCGTCTTCATGTTGTCGTAGATGCCACGTCGCGCCACGCCGCCCAGCGCTGCGAACGACCGCGTGTGGGCATCGAACAGCATCTCGTGGCCCTGGCTGGGGTAGGCCACCAGCCAGAAGGCCCGACTGGCGCACAGCTTCATGTGCGAGACCTGCACCCGGTAGTAGATGCCACCGATCACCATGCCTTCCTCGCTCCAGTCGAACTGGAAGGCCTCGCCCAGCTCAAAGGCCAGCGGCACGAACGCGTTGCCCGCAGACCCCTGGCCTTCGCCCTGTCGCCATGCCCGGATGAAGTCGGTCACCCGCGTGTAGCCACCCTCGTAGCCCGCGCGCCTGATCTCGGCGTACAGCGCCTTGGCCGTGCGCCGCTCGTGTTTGGGCCGACGTGCATCGGCCTTCAAGGCCTGCCTGAGCGCGTCGTGGAACGCCGTGAGTTTGTTGGGCTGTTCGCTGCGCCGGTACTTCGGTGGACCGTCCACCTCCCCGTGCAACCACTTCGCAACCGTGTTGCGCGAGAGCCCTGTCATGCGCGATATCTCGCGCTCTGATTTGTTCTTCCGGGCATGCAAATGCCGGATCCTGCCAATCATGTCCATGGTGATCACTCCTTGTCCTCTGCTGCACAAAAAAACAGCAGAGTAGGTTGTTCACCTGGCTCAGTTTTGGGTCGGCACTACCCGCAAAAGTGGCTCAGTTTTCGGTCGGCGCCAACAGATGGACTAAACCGCTCGCGCGGTAGACGCTCCGGCTACGTTGTTGGCGTTTCGTTGC
>NZ_JAABRQ010000062.1 GCF_011390835.1 Hydrogenophaga sp.
CTCGCGGCCTGCTCGGTGCGCGAACTCAGGTCCTGGTTGCCCGAGGCAATCTCAGCCGAGGCGGTGTTGATGCCGTCGGCACTGTTGCGAATGTCATCCACGACCTTGGCCAGCGACAGCCGCATTGCCTCTAACGCAGAAGACAAGGCGCCAAGCTCGTCGCGTGAACCGGTGGCAATTGATCGACCGAGGTTGCCCTGGGCAATAGCAGTCGCGTGTTCGACCGACTCGTCCAGCGCGCTGACAATGCGGCGCGTCGTCGTGAACATCAGCCCACCGACCGCAACGGCTGCCACCAAAGCAAGTGCCAGCGCAACGAACAGCTGCTGCTGACTGCTCTTGCGGGCAGCCGCCGTGACGGCCTCAGCACCCGATTGCTGCCTGGTGGCGAGCTCCGTCAGCGGTTTGATAAAGAACTTGTGCACCATCGCCCAAGGAAGCTGCAGCAGCTCGTCGACCTCGTCGGTCTGGCCACTGGCGTAAACCTTGGCGAGGTCGTCCATCAGGGCGAGGACCTTGGGCTGCCCATCAACGAGCGCCTTCAGCAACTCCGCTTCCTCTTCCGAGGCTGGTGTGCTGGCCGACACCACGGCCCAGTCAGCCAGGAAGGCCTCGCGGGCTTCCTGCAGGTGGTTGATGGTGCCGGGCAGTGGGTAGTGGTCGAGCAACAGGCCTGCGGCCCTATTTCGGATCGCACCGAGCGTGGAGTCGATACGCTGCACCGCCAGCAAAGGCTTCAGGTTCTGGTCGACCACCGTGGTCAGCGCCTGGTCGCCGCGCTTGCCAGCCAGCAGGGTCAGTGAAGCGAGGAGCGCAAGCCCCAGCACGGCGGCCAAGGTGGCGAGCCACAGTCGACTCCGGATGCTTAGGTTCTTCATGGTGCAATGCCCTTGGGTTTGCGGCTTTCCAGTGCCAGGCCCGGCTCAGGCCAGGCCAAGCGCTCACTGCGTGGGGAGGCCCTTCGCGGTCCACTCGGGCATGCCGCCGCGGAACCAGTTCACTTTCGTATAACCAGCGTCACGGGCGACGACCGAGGCCTTGTAGCTCTTCCAGCACTCGCCAGAGTTGCAAAAGAAGATCACAGGCGCGTTCTTGTCGGCGGGAAGCTTGGCGAGGTTGAAGTTGTCCTGGCTCTTGTCGAACCCGGCATCCTTCGCGCTCTTTTCCTTGTAAGGCACGCTGATCGCTCCCTTAGCCGTTTTCTCGGCATATTCGTTGGCCACGCGCGTATCCACAAGCGGTACGCCCTTGGCGGCCAGGTCGCGCGCCTGGTCCGCGCTGATCAGGGTCACGCCATCAAGCTTGTCTGGTGTTTGCGGAGCGGCGATCGCGGGGGCCAGCAGACCCAGACTCAGCGAGCTGGCAACCAAAATTCGAAGCAGTGGGGATGTCATAGAAACTCCTTTTTGGGGTTGGGGAATGGGCTGGTCATGGGTGATCCGGGAGATTTCCAGGGCATCCATGAAAGGGTTATCGACGTCAAAGCCTTCAAAGTTGAGTGGGATTTGGGTCCGCCATTTGCAAATCAGCAGGTGCACCGAAATCCAACGTGAGAAAGTTCGCGAAGTTCATGCTTGCAATGCAGGTTCAGAAGCTTTCCCAGTCGCCTGCGTCGCCGCTGGCGGCGACCGGCCAGGGCCGTCTGGGGTTCGATCTGTGGGCCAACCTCACGCTGTTCTGGGCCCCCGGTTCGGGTTGAACACCAGAATGGCCTGGGCAAGACTAAGGGCCTGATCCTTCAGGCTTTGCGCGGCTGCGCTGCTTTCTTCGACCAGCGCAGCGTTCTGTTGCGTCATCTGGTCAAGCTGGTTCACCGCCACGTTGACCTGGCTGATGCCATCGCTCTGCTCGCCGGCGGCGGCGGTGATTTCGCCAACGATATCGGCGATGCGCCTTGCGTTGGCTACCACCTCCTGAATGGTCGTGCCCGCCTCAGCCACCAGGCGCGAGCCGTTCTCCACCCGGTCCACGCTGTTGCCGATCAGGGTCTTGATCTCTTTGGCCGCCTCGGCGCTGCGCTGGGCCAGGTTTCTCACCTCCCCAGCGACCACCGCAAAGCCCCGGCCCTGCTCACCAGCACGGGCGGCTTCCACCGCCGCGTTCAAGGCCAGGATGTTGGTCTGGAAGGCGATGCCGTCAATCACGCTGATGATGTCGCTGATCTTCTTGCTGCTTTGGTTGATCTCGTCCATGGTCGTGACCACCTGGCCCACCACCTGACCGCCTCGCGCGGCCACCTCGGCGTTGGCTGCTGCGATCTGGCTGGCCTGGCGCGACGATTCGGCACTTTGGCGCACCGTACCGTTGAGCTGCTCCATACTGGCTGCGGTTTGCTGCAAATTGCTAGCTGCCTGCTCGGTGCGGGTCGAAAGGTCTTGGTTGCCGCTGGCGATTTCTGAGCTGGCGGTCTCGATGTTGACCGCCGAGGTCTGCACCGAAGACACCACCGCGTGCATGCGCTGGAAGGCGTTGCGCAAAGCCTGCGCCCGCGGCGTGCTCACCTCAACGCCCGTCATGTCGAGCGAAATGCCGTGCGGCTGGTCCACCGTGGCCACCATACCGGCCAGTTCAACCCCTTCACGGGCCGTGCGCCCCATACTGACAGCAAGAACCACCTCCAGGCCGGTCTGGATCACCACGTAGGCGGCGTGCAGCATCACGCGCCAAAAGCTGGGCTCGGTCAGGCAGTAGAAACCAAAGCCGGCCGCTTGCAGGCGATCGAACAGCACATGGTGCACCGCGAAAAGCCCGGCGGCGAACACGATGGGCCGCCAGTCCAGGTACACCAACAGCAGCGCCAGCGTGACAAAAACGCCGAAGTGGTACTCCAGCTCGCCCTTGGCCAACTGGATGTGCAGGGCAACCAGGCTCACCAGGGCAAACGACAGCACAAGCCGAGAGAACAGCGTGCCCCGACCCATGACATAGGCCGCCGCACCCAGCGCGGCCAATGCAGCACCGCCGATCAGACCCGCTGCGAGTTCAAAGTAGAAATGACCGATGACGCCGGCCGCCAACGCCGACAGCACCACAGCGGCCAGGATCATCTGGTCGCCCTGAACGGCTTGGGATTTTGAGGTTGAGGTGTGCGGGTTCGCAGGCATTACAGGCTCCAGGAGAAACAAATATCAAACGAATCAGAAGCTTTCCCAGTCGCCGTCGTCACCGCCCGCAGCAGCGGTGGTGGTGGACTTGGCTGCTGGCGATCGAAGGG
>NZ_JAABRQ010000063.1 GCF_011390835.1 Hydrogenophaga sp.
ATCTGACCGGCCAGCTCGCAGGGCACCGAGTAGCGGTTGCGCGCCACCGTCACCAGGCAGGTGCTGCTCACCCGCGCCGGGTTCTCCACGTACCCGTCGAAGGGCTCGGGCATGGGCATCAGGTGCGGCCTCTCGTGCTCGAGCATCTCGGCCACGCTGAACTGGTCATGCTCGGGGTGGCGGACTTCGTCCCACTGGCCGGCGTCAACTATCTTGGCCGCTCGACGACAACTATCCTGGCCGGTGGGGGCGGGCGTAGTTGTCGTTGATCTGGATGTGGCTGTTCGGTCTTCGTCTTCCTCCCTTTTCTCGTGAAGCGGTGGTCAAGTCACGGACCCCGCAGGGGCTGTCCACAGGCTTGTCCTGTGGGCAGGTGACTTGTCCACCGCTGCCCCTCGCGCTCAGCGTTGTTCGGTCGGGGCGTTGCTGTCGTGGCCGCGTCCGCGCCGGGTGGCGGGCTGAGCAGGCTGGGCGGCCTGTGCAGATCGGCGCCGGTAGCTCTCCACGTTCATTTCCAAGATGGTCGAGTGGTGCACCAGCCGGTCCACGGCCGCCAGCGTCATCGCGGGCTCCACGAACACCTGCCCCCACTCCGAGAACGGCGTGTTGGCCGTGATGGCCAGGCTCTTGCGCTCGTAGCGTTCGGCGATGAGCTCGAACAGCACCGAGGTCTCGGCCTGATCGCGGCGCACGTAACTCAGGTCGTCCAGGATGAGCAGGTCGAAGCGGTCGAGCTTGGCCAGCTCCTGCGGCAGCCGCAGATCCCGCCTGGCGGCCTGCAGCCGTTGCACGAGATCGCTGCACCGCGTGAACAGCACCCTACGCCCAGCGTCGATGAGGGCATGACCCAGGGCGCACACCAGATGGCTCTTGCCCACCCCGGGTGGTCCGAACAGCAGCACGTTGGCCCCGCGATCAAGCCACTCCTGGGCATCGGCCAGCGCCATGACCTGCGCCTTGGAGACGTTGGGCACCGCCGCGAAGTCGAAGCTGGACAGGCGCTTATCTGGGCTCAGGCAGGACTCGGCACGGTGGCGGTCGATGCGACGGGTCTCGCGCTCGGCCAGCTCGTGCTCCAGCAGCGCTTCCAGCAACCGCCGGGCTGGCCATCCCTCGCGGTCGGACTGCGCACACACGTCCTCGGCCAGTCGCCGCACCGTGGGCAGTCGCAGCTCGGTGAGCATCAGGTCCAGCCGCCCCGCGGCCATGGTTGCGCCGCTCATGGTGTCACCTCCTGGACGCGGGCCTGCTCAGGCGCCAGCAGCCGGTCGTACTCGGCCAGGTCGGGCAGTTGCACCGCCACGGCGGGGACCTCGCCGCTGGGCGGCGCCAGCAACGCGCTCAGGGCGGCCAGGTCGGGCAGCTGGTCGAGCTCGATGAGCTGCTCGAGCTCGCTGGCCAGCTGCGCCTCGTGACCGTCTGCGGCCAGCGCGAGCAGCCCGACGATGGTCTTGCAGGCTTGGCGCTCGGGCACCGCAGCGGCCAGCCGCTCCCAGGTCTGGCGGTAGACCGCCCGCGGGAAGACCGCATCGCGCAGCACCCAGCGCGCGAAGGCACCGGGCTTGCGCTTGAGCGCGGCCACCAGGTGCCGGTAGTCGATGTCGCGGGCGTGGCGCTGGCCGCTGTGCGGGGTGGCGCGCGGGCGCTGCAGCACGCGCTGGCCACCCAGCCAGCACTCGATGTGCTGCGCGTACAGGCGCACCATGAGCCGGTGGCCGATGAGCTGGCTGGGGGCGCTGTACTGGGCGCCCCTGACGGTGAAGATGGCGTACTTGCTTACCCGCGCCGCCAACTCCTCGTACTCGGCAGTGCGCCGTGGCGGCAAGGGCTTGAGCATCTCGCGTTCGGCAGCCAGCCGCTGGGCCACGCGGCCATTGAAGCGCTGCACGATCTGATCGACGAGGGCCTCGTAGCCGGCCAGGTCGTCGAAGCGGCGCGAGCCGCGCAGCCGCAGTGCCTGGTCCAGCGCCGTCTTCAACGAGTCGTGCCGCGACTCCACCGAGCCGTTCTCGTGCGACTGCCCGGGGTTGCAGCGGCTGGCGCGCATGCCGTAATGGCGGCACAGGTCGCTGTACCGGCGGGTGAGCTCCTCCTGCTCGGCCAGGTTGTTGAAGGCAGCCGACAGGCTGTCGGTGCGGTGCTCCTCGGGCACGCCGCCCAGTCGCCACAGCGCGGCCTGCAGCCCCGTAGCCAGCGCTAGGAAGCTCTCCCCGCCGGTGACGACCAGTGCATGGCGCCAGCCGGAGTGCGCCAGGGTGAACTGGTACAGGCGGTGGTCGAAGGCCTGGCCGTCGATCAGCACGCCCAGGTCGTCAGCGACGGTGAAGTCCGACAGGCCCAGGCGAGCCGGTGGATGCTCTTGCGCGAAGAAGACCTCACGCTCCGCGCCATGCAGCGCGCGCCACTGGCGCACGCGGCGCTGCAGCGTGCGCAGCAGGCTCTGGCCGTACTGGCCGGGATGGCGGCGCTGCAACTCTTCGAGCAGCGTCACCGCATTGAGCAGCGGGTCGGTCTGCAACAGCGGCACGACTTCGACGTCCCAGACGTCGGCCAGCGGGTCGCTGCGGGTGCGCCAACTGCGTGGCGGCTTCTGTGAGGGCAGCGTCTGGCTGCGCTCGATGCGTCTGGCGCTGCGCTCGCTCAGCCCTGTCTTGGCGGCAGCCGCCACCTGCGTGAGCGTCTTGCGGTGGTCCTTGTACTTGTGCACTTGGTGGTCCGTGATCTTCTTGCCGGGCATCCGTGTGGGTCCGATCCGTTCGATCCCCACACGCTATCCCCGCACCCCGGACCTCCCCGGCGTCGGCCTCAACCGGCCAAGATAGTTGTCGTCGGCCGGCCAAGGTAATTGTCGTCAACCAGACGCCTGGTCAACCGCAGCAAGTCGAGGGTGCGTTCGCGGGTGGAGCACGTCTTCGCCGTCGTCAAGCGGCAGTGGGGTTTCAGCAAGGTGCGCTACCGGGGCCTGGCGAAGAACGCCACGCGCTCGTTCGTGGCGCTGGGACTGGCCAACCTGTACATGGCCAGGAACCTTCTCGGTGCGGGAGTGCGTCCGTGACGGGGGATGTGCGGGCAGTGGGCCTGCAAGACGCCCCGAAGCGGGCCACTTCGGCAGCGAGAAGGTCACAGCGCGCACCGATATCGTTCAGCGCCGGCCGCAGATGAGCGCCGCCGGCGGTCGGTCTACT
>NZ_JAABRQ010000064.1 GCF_011390835.1 Hydrogenophaga sp.
CGAATCCGCCAAACCAGTTATTTCTCGATTGCTTTCTTCGCAAGA
Organism: Hydrogenophaga sp.; assembly: GCF_011390835.1. GTDB lineage: Bacteria > Pseudomonadota > Gammaproteobacteria > Burkholderiales > Burkholderiaceae_C > Hydrogenophaga. The sequence continues at coordinate 46 of NZ_JAABRQ010000064.1, forward strand.
AATGGCGCCAGACCGCCCATCCGGTGAGCATGGCGACGCATAACCCCTGGTTCAAGGGGCGCACCATAGGCAGGCCACCACGGCCCGGCCTGAGGATCGCTACAGTAGATCTCATCAGCTGGGGTCTGGCGGCCGGCCATTGACGCCCATTCAGCCCGAACGCTTGGCAACACAGCCTATTCACTCCGATCCGTCAACTAGTCCTGATTCCCAAAACGATTTCCAATGCCGAAGGGCACGAGTTCCAGCCTGCTGCGACTATTCGCGCAAGGCGCATGTGTTCAACATCGGCCTTTTTACAGCAGTTGCCTCAGAGTTTCGAGGGTATGGCGCAGGACCTTTTCGAAGAGGGGAATACCATGGAACAAGATCGACCTACAGCAAAACCGCGAATTCAATGGCTGTGGTGGGTAATTACAGTCCTGCTTGGCGTTGGGCTAGCCATTGACATAAATGACGGCCTGCCTCTCAAAATCGCTACCAGCGCGCTTCTTTTTATTGCATGCTTCATGTCTGCACTGACCCCGCCTCCTCGAGAAAGAAAGTCAGAAGCGATCATTATCTGCTGCTTCGGGCTGGCGATACTTCTGGTCGTTTATCGGGCCATTGGGCCCGGGCTCTAGGTAGCCTGGCGTTGCTGCCCAGTTCCTAGCTCGAGCTGAGCCCCAACGGCATGTCACCAGGCTCACGAGGCGGTGTTTCCGCTCTACCGCCTCGAGGGCCTTGTGAAATGCCGTCTGGGCCCGTACAGCCTTTGAGCCGCGCATTTCCCGCCCTGGCATTGTCAGCTTGCGCGTACGCGCTCGCTCTGCGTGGCGGTGGGCACACAGGCGCTCTGGCTGGCCGGTCTGCAACTCGGTGCGCCCGTGGAACGCGTCTTCTTGGGTTCGCCCACCCCGCCAGCGTGGCCGGTCAACCCGTATTGGCGAACCGGGCCGCCGCCTCCCTTTCGGCCTTTACGCGGCCTCTCGTTCAAGTTGCCTGGTCTGCCCTGGCCCACCGTGCCTTCGGCAAGGCTGCGCATGACCCTTGGCTCAGCCGAGCCCGAAACGGCACGCCAGCCGGGAACGCTGGCCATCTTCAATTTGCAGGAACACACACATGCTTGAAGGCTCATGTCACTGCGGATCAGCCCGCTGGCAACTGGACGAACTGCCCGAGTCAGCGACGGCTTGCAACTGCACGGCTTGTCGCAGGTACGGTGTACTCTGGGCTTACGGCTACGAAGGCGAGAACGTCAAGGTCGAAGGGCAGACCACCGCGTACGTCCGCGGCGATTCGCTCAGTTTCAACTTCTGTCCAAAGTGCGGTGGCGTCACGCACTGGCGAGCACTGAGGCCAAATGCCGACGGGCGCAGACGAATCGCCGTGAACCTGCGCATGACCGCGCCTGATCCTATAGCTCACGTTCGCATCGACCACTTTGATGGGCTAGAGAGGTGGGAGGACTTGCCGTCGGACGGCAAGTGCATCGAGGACCTCTGGTTCTAACCTCGTGAGTGGCCTAAGCCCACGCTCAAGCTGAGCCCGCCAATTGAATACACGTAGTGCAGTGCGCCGCTCTGTTCTGTACTTATCCCGCGGCGGTTGCCAAGGCTGCCTTGGCCCGCGTCACCTTGGCCAGGATGTCCTTGGCGCTGGCGGTCCAGATGAACGGCTTGGGGTCGATGTTGTGATGGGCGACGTACAGGTCGATGGCCAACTCCAACTCGGCCACGCTGGTGAAGCTATCGCGTCGCAGGCGCTTGTCGGTGATGTCGCGGAAGAAGCGTTCGACCATGTTCAGCCACGAGGCGCTGGTGGGAGTGAAGTGCATGACGAAGCGCGGGTTGCGGGCCAACCACTTCTGCACCTCGGGGTGGCGGTGCGTGGCGTAGTTGTCCACGACCAGATGCAGGCTCAGGTGCTTGGGCGTGCTGCGGTTGATCAGCCGCAGGAACTTCAGCCACTCGCTGTGGCGGTGCCGCGGCTGGCACATCGAGATGACGCTGCCGTCCAGGGTGTTGAGCGCAGCGAACAGCGTGGTCGTGCCATGACGCTTGTAGTCGTGCGTGACGGTGCCGGCACGACCGCGTTTCATCGGCAGGCCCGGCTGCGTGCGGTTCAGCGCCTGGATCTGGCTCTTCTCGTCGCAGCTGAGCACCAGAGCGTGCTCGGGCGGGTTCATGTACAGGCCCACCACGTCCAGCAGCTTGTCCTCGAAGCGCGGATCGCGCGAGAGCTTGAAGGTCTTGGCCAGGTGCGGCTTCAGGCCATTGCTCTGCCAGACGCGACGGATGGTCGTCGCGCCAACGCCCAGGTGCTCGGCCAGCGTGCGCGTGCTCCAGTGCGTGGCGTTGACCGGCTTGTCATGCAGGGTGGCCTGCACGATGCGCGACTCCATCTCCGCCGTGATCGTGGCTGGTCTGCCACTGCGCGGGGCATCCTTGCGCAGCGCGTCGACGCCACCGGCGAGGAATCGCTGGCGCCACAGCGCAACCTGGCGCCGATCCAGGCCAGCCTCGACAGCGATGTCCTTGTTCTGCAGCCCCTGGGCCGCCAGCAGCACCACGAGCGCTCGCTGCTGCAACCGGGCCTCCACCGTACGGCGTTTGGCAAGCATACGAAGCTCCCGCTCGGTGTGCTCATCCAGTTCAATCGTCTTGGCAACTCGCACTGTTCCAGCCTCCTGGAACGTTTGAGTATGTCGGCGCAGTTAAGTTCTACTAATTCACGCGCACTGCACTAGGCGGCTCCCGTCAGCCAGGCGTGGGGCGGCGCGGAGGGCAGGGCGTCAGCGACCCAGTGCCCACAGGCGATGCCATGTGCAGCGGCCTGCGGTGTCGCCGCGACATGCAGTGCCACCTGCACCTGCACGAGCAAGAGCAGCCAGTCGTCATCGGGCTCCCAGCCGGTCCAGCG
>NZ_JAABRQ010000065.1 GCF_011390835.1 Hydrogenophaga sp.
CCTGCTCGACCAGCACCAAATCGGTCTGCAGCTGCAAGGCAGAAAGCTGGGTCTCCACCCCGAGGGTACGATTTTCGATTTGCTCGTTTTGTTCCATCAGGAGGCTGCGCTCCTGAGCGATCGCTTCGCGACGCGCGTGAAACAGGGTGGCCTCGCCCTGAATGACATGCTCAGCCTCGGGTGCCCCCGCAGGCAGCATCTGCAACAGCATGGAGAAATCGATATCAGGAGCGTTGTCACGCTCGGCGATCAGCCGAGCCTTGCGGGCGCCGATTTCCAGAAGCTGGCTTTCGACGATGCTCAACTCCGATTGTAGTCGGCGCCCGTCCAGCCGGATCAACACATCACCCCGGGCGACGACATCACTCTCCTTGACAAGTATTTCGCCCACCACCCCGCCATCGGGATGTTGCACGATCTGGCGGTTGTTTTCGACCTGTACGACGCCTTGGGCGATCACCGCACCGGCCAGTGTCGTGCTGACCGACCAGAGACCCAGCCCACCTACCAGCACGATCAACGCAATAATTCCCAACCACAGCGGAACAGCCCCCGGCCAGCGCGCCGCGAGATCGCCAGCTGTCTGCCTGTCTGTTCTTTCCCCCCCGGGGTTTTCCTTTCGGCTCATGGGTTCACTTTCTGGCCAAGCGCTTCACGCAGGGGCTGCACATTGGATCCCGTCCGCACCAGCACTTCGTCGCGTGGGCCAAGCGCCACGATTGTGCCCTTGTTCAGCACCATCAGTTGATCACATTCGGCAATAGCCTGCGGCCGGTGGGTCAGGACCATCAGAATCTTGTTCTGGGCCTTCAGCTGGCGCATCGCCTCGTTGAGAGAAGCTGAGCCATCTGCATCGAGCATTGAGTTCGGCTCATCGAGGATGAGCAGCACCGGATTGCCATAAAGCGCCCGCGCCAAAGCGATGCGTTGGCGCTGACCGCCAGAAAGCTGGTTCTCCGTACCATCGAGTCGTGTGTCGTAGCCATTGGGCAGTTGCATGATCATGTCATGGGCGTTGGCACTACGCGCAGCTGAGATCACCATCGGATCGTCAGGCCGATCCGCCATGCGGGCAATATTTTGAGCAACCGTGCCGGAAAACAGCGTGACGGTCTGTGGCAGATACCCAATGTGGCGGCCAAGGCTATCAGAGTCGTACTGGTCGAGCGTTGCCCCTCCGAGGCGCGCCTCGCCCGCAGCAATCGGCCAGAAGCCAGCAAGCGCCCGCGCCAAGGTGGACTTGCCAGATCCGCTGTGCCCGATCACCCCAAGTGCGTGACCCGGTTCCAGCGCAAAGGAAATGTTGCGCAGGACTGGCACGCGTTCTCCTGGCGGGACCACCGTCAGACCCGTCACCTTGAGCCGCGGCACCGGCGTTGGCAAAGCGGTACGCGGCGCCATGACCGGGACAGCCTGCAGATATTTTCCAAGCGCCTGCCAGCCGGCTCGGCCGCGCTGCAGGACCGGCCAGCGTCCCATCGCCTGCTCAATCGGTGCCAGCGCCCGGCCCAGCAAGATGGATCCGGCAATCATTGCTCCTGGCGTCATCTGGCCGAGCAGGACAAGATATGCCCCGGCTCCCAGCATGGCGGATTGCAAAAATAATCGGAAGGCCTTGGTGAAGGCTGAAAAGCTTCCAGTCCAGTCACTGGCCGAGATGTTGGCCTCCAGCGCCTGGTCCCGCAGTTCTAGATAACGGCTTTGCATGGTGCCGCGCAGACCTTGGCTCAGCACCACCTCGCGGCCATTACGCGCCTCTTCGGCAAAGCTTTGGGCGGCTTGGCTGCCAATCTGAGCGTCGCGCACCCGGCGCGCCGTCAGAATCTGATTGAGGAACGCCGTCAGCACGATCACAGCGCCTCCGGCCACAGCCAGCCAGCCGAGCATCGGGTGGAACAAGAAGATCGCTGCTATAAAAATTGGCGTCCACGGAATATCCATGAGCGACAGCAGCACCGGAGAGGTGAAGAGATCTCGCACGGCATCGAGGTCGTGCTGTGCGCCAGTCGCAACCAACCGTTCCTTTGGATCGACCGAGCGGCGCAGCGTCGCCTCAAAGACGCGGCTATCAAGCGTGCTCTGGAACCGCGCCCCGACCCGCGCCATGACCCGGCCCCGCGCGTAATCGAGCACCCCCATCACGGCGTAAAGAGCCGCGACCAGCACTGTCAGCGCGACCAGCGTCTCGATGGATCGTGAGGACAGGACTCGATCGTACACCTGCAGCATGTAGAGCGGGCCCGTCAGCATCAGAAAATTGACGAAAATCGAAAAGATGAAGGCCCAGCCGAGAAGAGTGCGCCCGCGGTTTCGCGCTTTGCGCAGCTCATCCACGCCTGTCTGATCCGTTCGTGCCATACTCAGACCTATTCATCCTGTGTTCGGCAGGTACAGAGGGTGGGGGAGCCACTCGTACCCGAGCCTGTCGCGCCGCGGCTTTCCAATAGCACTACATCAAAGAAAGGAAACGATCCGTTTACGGCACGAAAGAAATCAAGAACCCCACCTGTCCACTGGGCCCTCAATGACGTCCCGGTCATCTCCCAAAGCCATGAGGCATTCTCTCTCGGCCATGCGCCAGCCAGACCCGGGTAGCGTTCGACGCCCAACTTGTCGAAATTGGCGACAGGCTCCGCGCAGCCGCGCAGTTATCGACCGCCGGTTCTGGCTTCAACTGGATGAGGGCCGGGGGTCAGGGCACGCAGGGCAATATCCCGAGGGAAATCCGGCGACGATGACCAAAACCCGATGTCGAGACATGGATTTTCCTGTCACCCGCGACAATGGTCCCGCAGAGCTTGCCCGTGTTCCCGAAACGGCCCCATTCTGACCAAGATGTGATGATTTTCTCTGTGTGGGTCTGGGTCAGTCTGCTATACCCGGCCCGAATTTTGGACGCATTTACGAGAAAGCTGTTTCACCATGTCGACG
>NZ_JAABRQ010000066.1 GCF_011390835.1 Hydrogenophaga sp.
CTGTCCAACCTGCGCTGGGAAACAGCGGTGAAACAGGCCAACGAGCAGCTCGCGAGCATGCTGCAGGGCGAAGCGGACGAGGACAACATCGTGCTGCAAGACCTGCAGCAACAGCTCAAGGACTATGTGGCGGCTGTGGAGCCTGTGGTGGCCCAGATTCAGGATGAAGCCTACGACTCAGCCACCGTGGCCAACCGCATGCTGGGTCGTGCACACGAGCGCTATGCCGCGATCCTCACGCTGGTGCAGCAGGTCGAAACCATCATCGCGACCGAGGCGGAAGGTGTGCAGACGGAACTGGTTTCCACCAGCGACCGAACTTTGTTGTGGTTTGGTGTTGCCGTGGCCCTGGCGGCACTGGTGGTGGTACCCACCACGCTGGCAAACATGCAAAGCATCTGCCAGCCGCTGGACCGGGCGCAGCGGCTCGCCGAGGGCATCACCCAGGGCGACTTGACCCAGGGCGTTTCTGCCCAGGGAAAGGACGAACTGACTGCGCTGATGAACGCGCTGGGGGGCATGCAGTCGTCGCTGGCGCGCATTGTGGGTGAGGTCCGGGCCACCACAGACAACATTGGCACTGCCAGCGCCGAGATCGCGTCGGGCAATCAGGATCTGTCTTCCCGAACCGAGCAGGCCGCCAGCAGCCTGCAACAAACCGCCAGCAGCATCGAGCAAATCAACAGCACGGTGCGCCAGAGCGCCGACGCTGCGCGCCAGGCCAGCCAGATGGCGGTGGCCAACGCAGAAGTGGCCGCCCGTGGCGGCAAGGTGGTGGGCCAGGTCGTGTCCACCATGGAAGAGATCAACCAGAGCAGCAAGAAGATCGGCGACATCATCGGCGTGATCGATGGCATCGCCTTCCAGACCAACATTCTGGCCCTGAACGCAGCGGTGGAAGCGGCAAGGGCAGGCGAACAGGGTCGTGGTTTCGCGGTGGTGGCCGCCGAAGTGCGCAACCTGGCACAGCGCAGCGCAGAAGCGGCCAAGGAAATCAAGGGCCTCATTGCCAGCAGCGTGGACAAGGTCGATGCCGGCTCGCGCCTCGTTGCCGAGGCAGGCAGCACCATTGGCGAAATCGTGGCCAATGCCGACAAGGTGTCGGTGTTCATCAGCGACATCACCACCGCTGCCAATGAACAGTCCGATGGCATTGGCCAGGTCAATACGGCTGTGGGTCACCTGGACCAGATGACCCAGCAGAACGCGGCACTGGTCGAGCAGAGCGCAGCCGCTGCCCAAAGCCTGAAGGAACAGGCCAGCCGCCTGGCAGACGTGGTGCGGGTTTTCCGCTTGCAACCGTCCACCTCAGGCCTTGTGGCCTGACCCGCCTTTCGCCTGGATTGATACACATGAACTTCAATCAACGGCTCGTCACCGCCTTTGTCGCACCGGCCGTCCTGTTCGTTGCTGGACTGGCCGCCAGCATCTGGTCGCTCGCCCAGACGCAGTCGAAGTTCGACCACTACATCAACACCGAGCAGGCCACAGCCAGTGGTCTGCAGGACATGTACGCGCAGGGTCTTCAGATGGGCCAGGCCCTGCGCAACATTCTGCTGGACCCCGAAAACCCCCAGGCTTACAAGAACCTGGAAAGTGCCCGCGCCGGATTTGATGTTGCTTACCAGGCCACACAGTCTGCAGCGGCAGGCAGCCCGACCGCAGCCGCACTGGCTCCACTCGGGGCCTTGCGGGCCGAGCAGGCGCAGGCTCAGGACAAGGTGCTCGCTCTGGTCAAGACCAGCGTGCCCGACGCGGTGCAGATGCTCAATGCGGAAGAAACACCCGCCTGGCGCAAGCTGCGCGGCGAATTGCTGGCGCTGGGCAAGAGTTCCAGGGAACTCTCGGCCCGGACACATGCGTCTGTCAATGCCGAAGCCGATCGTGCCCGCACGGTGGCGCTGGCGCTGGCGCTCCTGGCAGTGGCGGTGTCAGCGGTGCTGGGTGTATTGGTGCGGCGCACGCTCAAGAAGGAAATCGGCGGAGACCCCGCCGCGGCGCGCAGCGCGCTGCGCCGGATCGCTGACGGCGACCTGAGCGGTGACACGCCTGCGGTCAGCGATGCCAACAGCCTGATGGGTGCTTTGGCCGCGATGCAGACTTCCATGCGCACCCTGGTGGGGCAAGTGCAGGCCTCCAGCATCGGCATCGAGGCCGCCTCGCAAGAGATTGCCTCGGGCAATCAGGACCTGTCTGCGCGCACCGAGCAGGCGGCGAGCAACCTGGAAGAAACCGCAGCCAGCATGGAGCAGCTCACCAGCACCGTGCGCCAGAGCGCCGATGCGGCGCGCCAGGCCAACCAGCTCGCATCGAGCGCAGCCGAGATCGCCGCACGCGGTGGCCAGGTGGTGGGCCAGGTGGTCACCACCATGGACGAGATCAACCACAGCAGCAAGAAGATCAGCGACATCATCGGCGTGATCGACGGCATTGCCTTCCAGACCAATATCCTGGCCCTGAACGCTGCGGTGGAAGCCGCGCGGGCCGGTGAGCAGGGCCGGGGCTTTGCGGTGGTGGCCGGTGAGGTGCGCAACCTGGCGCAGCGCAGTGCCGAGGCGGCCAAGGAGATCAAGGGCCTGATCGGCGCGAGCGTGGACAAGGTCGAGGCCGGCTCCAGGCTGGTGGCCGATGCGGGCCAGACGATGAGCGAGATCGTGGGCTCGGTGCAGCGTGTCTCCGACATCATTGGCGAGATCACGGCGGCCTCGGGCGAGCAGAGCGACGGCATCGGCCAGGTCAATGTGGCGGTGACACAGCTGGACCAGATGACGCAGCAGAACGCCGCGCTGGTCGAAGAGAGCGCGGCAGCGGCCGAGAGCCTGAAAGACCAG
>NZ_JAABRQ010000067.1 GCF_011390835.1 Hydrogenophaga sp.
CTCTCGCGCCAGGCTGTGAAACTGATCCAGGAACTCCGCACGATCGCGGAGGAGGAGAGCATCTACATGTTCCCCAATCGCCGGGGTTCCGATAGACCGATGGCCGATCGCAGCCTCAACGTATCCGTCCGGCCAACTCATCTTGAACCCCGGCCCTGAGGCCTGAAGGATCGTGTCCACGCTGGAATAGGTGGACACGATGGCAAGCGAGAGCGGGAAGACGAGGCGGCGGTACGGGTCGCAGTTCAAGGCGATGGTGCTGGCGCAGTGCGACGAGCCGGGCATGTCAGTGGCCAAGGTGGCGATGTCGCACGGCATCAACGACAACGTCGTGCACCGCTGGCGGCAACTGGCGCGCCAGCAGCAGGCCGCAGCGGTGACCACGGTCGAGGCGCCAAGGAAACCTGAGCAGGCTGCGGCGTTCGTCCCGTTGGCGCTGCCGGCGCCCGTGGCGTCGGAGTTGACGACCGGGGTCCGCCTGGACATCCGTCGGGGCGGCGTGACGGTCGGGATCACCTGGCCGCAACAAGCGCTGGCCGACCTGGCCGGCTTCGTGCGCGAGGTCATGAAGTGATACGGGTTGATGCCATCTGGCTGGCGGTGCAGCCGCTGGACATGCGACTGGGCACCGAGGCGGCCCTGGCCCGGGTGGTCGGTGTCTTCGGTGCCGCGCACCCGAACCATGCCTACCTCTTCGCCAACCGGCGCGCCAACCGCATGAAGGTGCTGGTGCACGACGGCATCGGCGTGTGGCTGGCCGCACGCCGACTCAACGCCGGCAAGTTCGTCTGGCCCTCGGAGGCCGGCAGCACGCTGCAGCTCACACGCGCCCAGTTCGACGCGCTGGTGCTGGGCCTGCCATGGCAGCGCCTGGGCGAGGCCGGCATCATCCGCGTGATCTGATCGCGGCGGTCAGCGCTGCAAATGCCAGCGCTGTAAACGCAAGCGCTGCAGATGCCAGCGCTGCACATCCTGGCACGGCAATTGGCGCCGTTGCAGTAGCCAGGTCTGCAATGGCCAGGTCTGCAATTGGCAGGGATGCAATTGGCAGGAATGCAATTGCCGGATGTGCCGATGCGTCACTCGCCGCGACATGGCACGATACCGTTCCATGATCGCCGCGCAGCAGCTCGACGCCCTGGACCCGCAGATGCGGCAGTTGGTGCAGTCGCTGTTGGCACAGGTGCAGCAGCGCGATGCCGAGATCGCGTTCAAGCAGGCGCTGATCGACAAGCTCACGCACGAGATGGCGGTGCTCAAGCGGCTGAAGTTCGCCGCCAGCAGCGAGCGCTTCGCCAGCACCCTGGCGCCGGAGCAGCGCAGCCTGCTGGAGGAGACGCTGGACACCGACCTGGCCGAGCTCAGCCAGGAGATCGAGCGCGAGCGCGGCAACGCTGACGACAAGGACAAGACCGAGAAGAGGCAACCCAAGCGCACGGCGCTGCCACCGGACCTGCCGCGCCGCGACGTGGCCCACGAGCCGGTGGACACCACCTGCCAAACCCTGGGTTGCGGCCAGCCCATGCAGCGCATCGGCCAGGACGTGGCCGAGAAGCTGGACTACCAGCCCGGCGTGTTCACCGTGGAGCGCCATGTGCGCGGCAAGTGGGCGTGCCGCTGCTGCAGCCAACGTGGGGAAGGTCGGCTGGTGCAGGCCCCGGTGCCGGCGCACGTCATCGACAAGGGGCTGCCCACCGCGGGACTGCTGGCCCATGTGCTGGTGGCCAAGTTCCTGGATCACCTGCCGCTGTACCGCCAGGAGCGCATCTACGAGCGCGCCGGCCACCTGATCGCCCGCTCGACCCTGGCGCAGTGGGTGGGCGAGTGCGGCGCGCAGCTGCAGCCGCTGGTGCAGGCGCTGGCCGACGAGCTGCGGCGCCATGTCGTGCTGCACGCCGACGAGACGCCGGTGGCGATGCTCAAGCCGGCGCACCTGCGCGATGGCAAGACGCACCGGGCCTACGTCTGGTCGTACTGCACCACGAGCGCCAACCCGACCAAGGCCGTGGTGTTCGAGTTCTGCGAGAGCCGCAGCGGCGAGAACGTGCGCGAGTTCCTGCGCCTGGACACGCCACAGGCCTGGCAGGGCACGCTCGTCACCGACGGCTTCAGCGGCTACCACGCCACGACGACCCTGGGCGTGACCTCGGCGCAGTGCATGGCGCACGCCAGAAGGAAGTTCAACGACCTGTGGGCCCACCACGGCAGCGAAGTCGGCCGCAAGGCGCTGCGCTACCACCAGTGCCTGTTCAGGATCGAGCGCGAGATCGATGAACTGCCCGCCGACGAGCGAAGACGGATCCGGCAGCGCAAGTCACGCCGGGTGCTCGCGGTGTTCCACCGCTGGCTGCTGGCGCAGCGGCAGCTGGTCCCAACCGGCTCGGCGACGATGAAGGCCATCGACTACAGCTTGAAGCGCTGGAAGGAGCTCACGCGCTTCGTCGACGACGCTGACGTGCCGATCTCGAACAACTGGGTCGAGAACCACATCCGGCCGATTGCGCTGGGGCGGCAGAACTGGCTGTTCGCCGGCAGCCTGCGCGCGGGCAAGCGCGCCGCGGCGATCATGAGCCTGCTGCACTCGGCGCGCATCAACGGGCACGAGCCCTACGCGTACCTCAAGGACGTGCTCGAGCGGCTGCCGACGCATCCGGCCAGCCGGGTCGACGAGCTGCTGCCTCACCGCTGGGCGCCCGCCTCCTGAGATCCGACGTCCGCTCGGGCTGGGCGTCAAGGTGACTTGGCCGGACGCTTACTCAGGACTGGTCGCCCCAGCAGCTGTGCGACCGGCTCAAAGATGGGCTCCTGCCGGCGTCCGTCGTCCCTCCCGG
>NZ_JAABRQ010000068.1 GCF_011390835.1 Hydrogenophaga sp.
CGAGCCAACGAGAGCCTCAGACTCGTCGCCGGAAACCGGCCACTCGGAGGCAAGTCGGCGCGGGAATTTCGAGGGCTTCGGCTAGCCCATCTTTGTCACTTTTCCGCCCATTTCAGGCCGTCCCCCTCGGCAACCCCTTGCCAGCATTGGATTTCGCTTCAGCGACGAAATGTAGTGCCATAATAGTTTTCTGGTCTCGACCCAAAGGCTTGCTTTTCGTGCACCATCGCGTGCATGTTCATCCGCCGCACCCAGACCCGCAGTCGCATCTCGGGCGAGCCCTACGTCACTTACCGCCTCGTGCAGGCCACCCGCGTGGGCAAGGCCGTCAAGCAAGCCACGGTGCTCAACCTGGGCAGCCACTTCGATCTGCCCCAGGCTCACTGGCCCGCGCTGGCCCAGCGCATCGACGAGTTGGTGCGCGGGCAGCGCTCGATGCTGGAGTCGACGTTGCCAGAGGAGGTGCGAGCCTTCGCGCAACGCTTTGCAGCCCAGATCATTGCGCGCAAGCCGGCCGTGCCGAGCCTGGGCGCGGCGCCCACGGCGCGCACAGTGGCATCTGCCGCGTCTGCCAATCCTGCTGCCAAGCCACCCAGCAGCGCACCCAGCAGCGCACCCGGCACCCCGCCCAACCGTGCGGCCGACAGCCCCGACAGCCCAACCAGTGAAGCGGACCGGGTCGCCCGCTACCAGGAGGTCGATCTGGACTCGCTGGAGCTGGTCGACCCGCGCAGCGTGGGCGTGGAGCAGGCTGCGCTGAGCGCGATGCGCCAATGCGGCTTGGAGGACAAGCTCAGCGAGTTGGGACTGAATCGCCCGCAGATCGCTGCTGCCGTGGGCAACGTCGTCGCGCGCATGGCCCAGCCGGGCAGTGAGTTGGCCACGCACGCCTGGCTGGGTGACACCTCGGCTCTGGGCGAGCTCATCGACTTCGACTTCGAGGCGATGGACCTGAACCGCCTGTACCGTGCCTCGGACGCGTTGTACAAGCACCGTCAGGCCCTGCAGGAGCACCTGTTCGGCAAGGCCTGCTCGATGTTCGGTTTGGGCCAGACCATCACCCTGTACGACCTGACCAACACCTACTTCGAGGGTGTGGCCGCCGGGGTGAGCAAGGCCAAGCGGGGCCACAGCAAGGAGTGTCGCAGCGACTGCCCGCTGGTGACGCTGGCCATGGCGCTGGACGCCAGCGGCTTCGTGCAGCGCGTGCAGTTCTTCGCCGGCAACGCCAGCGAGCCCGCCACGCTCGAGGGCATGCTCACGGGGCTGCACGCCGCCCCGGGTGCCACGGTGGTGATGGATGCGGGCATTGCCGCGCAGGCCAATCTGACCTGGCTGCGCGAGCAGGGCTATCACTACGTGGTGGTGTCCAAGCTGCGCGAGCGTCAATTCGATCCGAGCCAGGCCACTGAGGTGCAGTCCGCCGGCGACGTGACGATCAAGCTGCAGCGCGTGCAGGGCGCGCACGGTGAAGTGCTGCTGTACTGCCACTCACCGGCGCGCGAGGAAAAGGACCGCGCCATCGACACCGCCAAGGCCAGCGGCCTGGAGGCTGCGTTGACCAAGCTGCAGGCCGGGCTGAGCAAGCCCAAGGCCCCCAAAGGCAGCCAGGACCTGGCCACCGTCATGCAGCGCTTGGGCCGCGCCAAGCAGCGCTTCGCGCGTGCCGCGCAGCACTACGAGATCACGGTGGCCACCGACCCCGAGGGCAAACTCGTCACCGCCATCAGCTGGGTCAAACACATCAAGCCCGGCAGCGCGGCGGCGCATCCGGGCGTGTACTGCCTGCGCACCACTCTGGTGGAGCAGGACAACGCCACGCTGTGGCGCACCTACATCATGCTCACCGAGCTGGAGTCGGTGTTCCGGTCCCTGAAGACCGACCTGGGTCTGCGCCCGGTGTTCCACCAAGTGGATCGACGTGTCGAAGGGCATCTGTTCATCAGCGTGCTGGCCTATCACTTCGTGCACACGCTGCGCCTGCAGCTCAAGGCCCAGGGCATCAACGACAGCTGGAACACCCTGCGCCAGACGATGGCCACACAGCGCCGGGTCACCGTCACCCTGCAGCGCCGCGATGGCCGCGTCGTGCACGTGCGCAAGGCCACGCGCCCCAAGCCACGGCATCAGACGCTGGTCAACATCCTGGAGCTCGACCCCAACCCCGGGCGGACTCATCGCGTGCTGGTCTGACGCCCCGCGCATGCCGGCTCGACAACCGGCGGGCCACTGCAAAGACGTAGTGCCATACGCGCGGAAATGCCCCTCTAAGTCATTGATTCCATTGGACGCGGTAGGGGTAGATGACAAACTTGGGCTAGCCGGGGCGGCGCCGGGCCACTCCGGGTTTCCCGGGGCGGCGCGTGCTTCGCCGTTGCGGGCAGCGCCGCAGATAATG
>NZ_JAABRQ010000006.1:0-21497 GCF_011390835.1 Hydrogenophaga sp.
ACGTGGTTGACCCCTGGGCCGGCAGCTACATGATGGAAAGCCTGACGCAGGAAATGGCTGACAAGGCGTGGGCCATCATCGAAGAGGTGGAGGCCATGGGCGGCATGACCAAGGCCGTGGACAGCGGCTGGGCCAAGCTCAAGATCGAAGCGGCTGCGGCCGAGAAGCAGGCGCGCATCGATTCCGGCAAGGACGTGATCGTCGGCGTCAACAAGTACAAGCTGAAGAACGAAGACCCGATCGAGGCGCGTGACATCGACAACGTCAAGGTGCGCGAAGGCCAGATCACCCGACTGAAGGCGATTCGCGCCAGCCGCGATGAGGCCAAAGTGCAGGCGGCGCTGCAAGCTCTGACCGCTTCCGCCGAAAGCGGCCAGGGCAACCTGCTCGACCTGAGCATTCAGGCCATGCGCCTTCGCGCCACCGGCGGCGAGGTGTCCGACGCGCTGGAGAAGATTTACGGGCGCCACCGCGCCGACACGCAAAAGGTGACCGGTGTGTACGCTGCTGCCTACGATTCCGCTGAGGGCTGGGACCAGCTCAAACACGAGATCAACGCGTTTGCCGAAGCGCAGGGCCGTCGCCCACGCGTGATGATCAGCAAACTGGGCCAGGACGGCCACGACCGCGGCGCCAAAGTGGTGGCCACGGCTTTTGCCGACCTGGGTTTCGACGTGGACATGGGGCCGCTGTTCCAGACGCCCGAAGAGTGCGCGCGCCAGGCGATCGAAAACGACGTGCACGCGGTTGGCGTGTCCACGCTCGCGGCTGGCCATAAAACGCTGGTGCCGGCCATCATTGCCGAGCTGAAGAAGCAGGGCGCCGACGACATCATCGTGTTCGTGGGCGGCGTGATTCCGCGCCAGGACTACGAGATGCTGTACGAGGCGGGCGTGAAGGGCATTTACGGCCCGGGCACGCCGATTCCCGCCAGCGCGAAAGACGTGCTGGAGCAGATCAAGAAAGCCCAGGGGTGACCTCTGTGGACTTGTTGGAGGGCATCGTTCAGGGGGCGGCGCTGGTGCAGCGGCGCGCCATGGCCAAGGCCATCACGCTGCTCGAATCCACCCGCACCGATCACCGCGTGCAGGGCGACGAGCTGCTGACGGCCTTGTTGCCGCACACGGGAAAAAGCTTTCGGCTCGGCATCAGCGGTGTGCCCGGCGTGGGCAAGAGCACTTTCATTGAAGCGCTGGGCCTGTACCTGATCGCGCAAGGCCACCGCGTGGCCGTGCTGACCATCGATCCGTCGAGCAGCGTCTCGGGCGGCTCCATCCTGGGCGACAAGACGCGCATGGAGCACTTGAGCGTTCACGAGCAGGCCTACATCCGCCCCAGCCCAAGCAGCGGCACGCTGGGCGGCGTGGCAGAAAAAACGCGCGAGGCCATGCTGGTCTGCGAAGCCGCCGGCTACGACGTGGTGATCGTCGAAACGGTGGGTGTGGGTCAGAGCGAGACCGCGGTGGCCAACATGACCGACATGTTTGTGCTCATGCAGTTGCCCAACGCCGGCGACGACCTGCAGGCGATCAAGAAGGGCGTGATGGAACTGGCCGATCTGGTGGTGATCAACAAGGCCGATATCGACCCCGACGCCGCCACCCGCGCGCGGGCTCAGATCACCTCGTCCCTGCGATTGCTGGGCCAGCATGGGCATCCCGACCATGCCCATCACGATGAGCAGATCTGGCACCCGCAAGTCATCCAGCTCAGTGCGCTAAAGGGTGAGGGCGTGGACCGCTTCTGGGCCGCGGTGTCTCAGTTCCGGTCCTTGCAGACTTCCAACCACCAGCTCATCCAGCGTCGCCAGCAGCAGAGTCGCGCGTGGATGTGGGAGCGCATCGACGCCGGCCTTAAGCAGCGCTTTCGCGCCCATCCCCAAGTGAAGCGCGCGCTGGATGACACCACCCGGCAAGTGCTGGCAGGTGAGCTGCCCCCATCGACCGCAGCACGCCAGCTGCTTGAATTGTTTGACTGACACCCCTTACTCACGATTGATCTGGAGAACCCCATGCAAGACATCCTGGAACAGCTGGAAAAGAAGCGCGCCGCCGCCCGGCTCGGTGGCGGGCAGAAGCGCATTGACGCGCAGCACGCCAAAGGCAAGCTGACCGCGCGCGAGCGCCTTGAGGTCCTGCTCGACGAAGGCACCTTCGAAGAATGGGACATGTTTGTCGAACACCGCTGCACCGACTTCGGCATGCAGGACAACAAGATCCCGGGTGACGGCGTGGTCACCGGCTACGGCATGATCAATGGACGCCTGGTGTTCGTCTACAGCCAGGACTTCACCGTATTCGGCGGCGCGCTCTCGGAAGCGCACGCCGAGAAGATCTGCAAGGTAATGGACCAGGCCATGAAGGTCGGCGCACCCGTGATCGGCCTCAACGATTCGGGCGGCGCGCGGATTCAAGAAGGCGTGGCATCGCTCGGTGGTTACGCCGAGGTGTTCCAGCGCAACGTGATGGCCAGCGGCGTGGTGCCGCAGATCAGCATGATCATGGGCCCATCGGCCGGTGGTGCGGTGTACTCACCCGCCATGACCGACTTCATCTTCATGGTGAAGGACAGCAGCTACATGTTTGTTACCGGTCCCGAGGTGGTGAAGACCGTGACGCACGAGAGCGTGACCGCTGAGGAATTGGGCGGCGCGGTGACGCACACCACCAAGAGCGGCGTCGCCGACCTCGCGTTCGAAAACGACGTGGAAGCATTGCTGATGCTGCGCCGGCTCTACAACTACCTGCCGCTGTCCAATCGCGAAAAGGCACCGGTTCGCCCCAGCGGCGATCCGATCGACCGCATGGAGCGCAGCCTCGACACCCTGGTGCCAGAGAACCCGAACCAGCCGTACGACATGAAAGAACTCATCGTCAAGACCGTAGACGATGGCGACTTCTTCGAGCTGCAGCCCGAGTACGCCAAAAACATCCTGATCGGCTTTGCGCGCATGGACGGGCAGACGGTGGGCATTGTGGCGAACCAGCCGCTGGTGCTTGCCGGTTGCCTGGACATCAAGAGCTCCATCAAGGCCGCGCGCTTTGTGCGATTTTGCGACGCCTTCAACATCCCGGTAGTCACCTTCGTCGACGTGCCCGGCTTCATGCCCGGCACTTCGCAGGAGTTCGGCGGCATCATCAAACACGGCGCCAAGCTGCTCTACGCCTACGCCGAATGCACAGTGCCCAAGATCACCGTGATCACCCGCAAAGCCTATGGCGGTGCCTACGACGTGATGGCCTCCAAGCACCTGCGCGGCGACGTCAACCTGGCCTGGCCCAACGCCGAAATCGCGGTCATGGGTGCCAAAGGCGCGGTGGAGATCATCTTCCGCGAAGACAAGGGCGACCCCGCCAAACTTGCGGCTAAGGAAGCGGAGTACAAAACCCGCTTTGCCAACCCCTTCGTCGCCAGCTCGCGCGGCTATGTGGATGACGTGATCCTGCCGCACGAGACGCGAAAGCGCATCTGCCGCAGCCTGGTGATGCTGAAAGACAAAAAGGTTGAGAACCCGTGGCGCAAGCACGGGAACATCCCGCTGTGAACATGCCCACCCCTGCGCCGTGCTGTGCGCGTCACCCTCTAAGGGGGCGGCGCCTGCGGCCCAGCAAAGCCGGTTCCGCGGCACCCTGGAAACTTCGCTCCGGCGATGAATTGGTTTTGAAGAAATAGGACAACACCATGTTCAAGAAAATCCTGATCGCCAACCGAGGCGAAATCGCTTGCCGAGTGATCGCCACGGCAAAGAAGATGGGCATCGCCACTGTGGCCGTGTATTCCGAAGCCGACAAGGAAGCACGCCATGTGCAGCTGGCCGATGAGGCGGTGCTGATCGGCCCGGCCCCCTCGCGCGAGTCTTATCTGGTGGCTGAGAAGATCATCGAGGCGGCCAAAAAGACTGGCGCCCAGGCCATCCATCCCGGCTATGGCTTTCTGAGCGAGAACGAAGCCTTTGCCAAGCGCTGCGAAGAAGAGGGCATTGCCTTCATCGGGCCCAAGGCGCACTCCATCGCGGCGATGGGCGACAAGATCGCTTCCAAGAAGCTGGCGCTGGAAGCCAAGGTCAACACCATCCCGGGCTGGAACGACGCCATCGAGACGGCCGAGCGGGCGGTGGAAATCGCCAAAGACATTGGCTATCCGGTGATGATCAAGGCCTCTGCGGGCGGTGGTGGCAAAGGCTTGCGCGTAGCCTTCAACGACAAGGAGGCCTTCGAAGGCTTCACGGCTTGCCAGAACGAAGCGCGCAACAGCTTTGGAGATGACCGTGTGTTCATCGAAAAGTACGTGCTGGAGCCGCGCCACATCGAGATCCAGGTGATCGGCGACAGCCAGGGCGACGTGATCTACCTGAACGAGCGCGAGTGCTCGATTCAGCGCCGCCACCAGAAAGTGATCGAAGAGGCGCCGTCGCCGTTCATCAGCGAGGCCACGCGCAAGGCCATGGGCGAACAGGCCGTGGCCCTGGCCAAGGCGGTGAAGTACCAGAGTGCCGGTACCGTGGAGTTTGTGGTCGGCAAGGACCAGGACTTTTATTTCCTGGAAATGAATACCCGCTTGCAGGTGGAGCACCCGGTCACCGAATGCATCACTGGTCTGGACCTGGTGGAGCTGATGATCCGGGTGGCGGCTGGAGAAAAGCTGCCGATCACACAGAAGGACGTGCAGCGCAATGGCTGGGCCATGGAGTGCCGCATCAACGCCGAAGATCCGTTTCGCAACTTCCTGCCCTCCATGGGGCGCCTGGTGCGCTTTGCGCCCCCGGAGCAGACCATGTTCCAGGGCAATACCGAAGCGTTGTACGGCGTTCGGGTCGACACTGGCGTGGTCGATGGCGGCGAGATCCCGATGCACTACGACTCGATGATCGCCAAGCTCATCGTGCATGGCAAAGACCGCACCGAGGCCATCGCCAAGATGCGCGAGGCGCTCAACGCCTTCGTGATCCGTGGCGTCAGCAGCAACATCCCGTTCCAGGCGGCGCTGCTGGCCCACCCGAACTTCGTCTCGGGCGCGTTCAACACCGGTTTCATCGCCGAGCACTACGCCCATGGTTTCAAGGCCGAGGACGTGCCGCACGGCGACCCGGACTTTCTGCTGGCCCTCGCCGCCTTCGTGCGCCGCAAGTCGCGCGAGCGCGCCGCGGGCCTTACCGGGCAGCTGCCGGGCTACGGCGTGAAGGTGGGCCACGATTTCACCGTGATCACTCTGGGTAACGGCGCCAAGAACCGCTACACGCCGGTGCACGTGGACGAGGTGCTGGGCCAGATCGGCTCGGCGGTGGTCACCGTGGCGGGCAAGCGCTACGCCATCACCAGCCCTTCACGCCTGAACGATATCTGCATCTCAGGCGAGTGCAACGGCAGCAGCTTCACTGCACAGATCGAGCGCGGCACGGCGCGCAACCCGCTGGCCCTGGTGGTGCAGCACAACGGGACCTTGGTGGAGACCATGGTGGTCTCGCCGCGCATGGCCGAGCTGCACCAGCTGATGCCATTCAAGGCGCCGGCCGACATGAGCAAATACGTGCTCTCGCCCATGCCTGGCCTGCTGGTTGAGGTGGCGGTGCAGGTGGGCCAGAAGGTGCAGGCCGGTGAACGCGTGGCGGTGATCGAGGCCATGAAGATGGAGAACGTGCTGTTTGCCACTGCCGATGGCGTGGTGGCCAAGGTGCTGGCGGGCAAGGGCGCGTCGCTGACTGTGGACCAACCGATCGTGGAGTTCGAGAAATGAGCCCGCGTCCGTTCAAGGTGCTGGGCATCCAGCAGATCGCCATCGGCGGGCCAGACAAGCAGCGACTGCAGAAGCTCTGGGTAGAGATGCTGGGGCTGGAAGTCACCGGCACGTTCCAGAGCGAGCGAGAAAACGTCGACGAGGACATCTGCGCCATGGGTAGCGGCCCGTTCAAGGTTGAAGTCGACCTGATGCAGCCCATGGACCCTGACAAAAAGCCGGCGGTGCATACCACGCCGCTCAACCACGTCGGCCTGTGGATCGACAAGCTGCCGCAAGCGGTGCAGTGGCTGACCGCGCAGGGCGTGCGTTTCGCGCCTGGTGGTATTCGCCGGGGAGCTGCGGGCTTCGACATCACCTTCCTGCACCCCAAGGCGAACGATGAGTTCCCCATTGCCGGAGAGGGCGTGCTGATCGAGCTGGTGCAGGCGCCGCCCGAGGTGGTGGCGGCTTTCGCCCAGCTGGCAGAGCAGCCAGCCTGAGCCTGCTCGCGCCCACCCGAGCCCTGCGGCGCTCCTGCCGGCAGGGCTTTTTTCCGTCTACTCGCAGATCATGTAGGTTTTGGTCAACGGCTCCAGCACCTCGAACTCGCCGGTGAAACCCGGCGGGATGTACAGGCCTTCGCCCGGGCCCGTCTGCTCAAAACCGCCTTTGGCATCGTGGACCCGGCACACGCCGCTGAGGACGGTGAACAGCTCGCGCTCGGTGGGTCCCATGGCGATGCGCCAGCGGCCGGGCTGACAACGCCAGACGCCACAAAACACCTCGCCTGCGGGCAGATGGTCCTGCACCAGGTTCCAGGTTTCGCGCAAAGGATTGCCCCGGACCAGCCGGTCCGGCTTCGGGTTGTCGGTCTCCGGCGCCCCGATGGGCAAGGCGACGAGCTTGATCAGGCGAGGGTGAGCGTGTTCCATGCCCACATTGTGGCAAAGCCGCGAAGCTGTTGCGGCGATTTGCGCCAGATTTCCCCCCTTTATCGGCCGCAAGCGGCGGGCTGCGCTGGCTACATTGGGGAACACGTCGGTGGCCACTGCCGTTGCCACGCCCAGCCCCGGAGATACCCATGGAACAAGCCCGTACTCCCCAGTCCCAGCACCGCGATCCTGTAGCGGTGGATGCCTTGCTGAGCCAGGGCGACGCCCGCTGGGCCGATCGGGCGCCCCGCTGGCGTGAGCACCAGCTGGTGTTGCCCTGGCCCGAGGAGTTGCTGAGCCAGTTCAGCCTGCGCATGGCCACCCATGGCATGAGCATCAGCCGCACCCATATGCTGGGCAACCCGCGCTACGCGCTGCAGCAGCTGGTGCACGCGCGCGCCATGGGTGACGACACCCTGGCGATGCTGTCTGGCCAGCTATTCCGCTTTTACCAATCGCACCAGTCGGGCGTGTCGCTGGCGGCGCACTGACGTGGCGCTGGTTTCGCTACCAACGCTATTTTTCACTATTCTCTTTCTCCCCCCGGAGTCCTGCGGTCATGTTGTTCTTCAAGTCTCTGAAGCCAGGCGTCACGCTCATGCGCAACCTGCGCCTGCCCACCAAGCTCGGCGCTCTGGCGGTCGTGCTGATCGTGCCGCTTGTGCTGATCACCGTGTTTTTGGTACAGCGCCTGGCCGCCGACATCCGCGTGACGCAAGACGAAATTCACGGCGGTGAGTTGGTGCAGCGCATCAACGCGGTGATCGTCGAAGTCCAGAAGCATCGGGGGCAGATCAACATGCTGCTGTCGGGCAACCCGGCGGCGCAAGATGCCCTCACAGGAACACGCGATGCCATGAACAAGGCCACTGGTGAGCTCGAGAACTCTCTGAGCTTGCACAGCCGGTTCGAGCTCCTGCCCGAGTGGGCGCCGCTCAAGGCGCGTGTGCAGGCCTTGTCTTCCAGCAGCCAGGGCACGGCAGCGCAGGCCTTCGCCCTGCACAGTGAGCTGGTGCGTGACCTCCGACAGATGATTTACACCACGGCCGAGCGTTCCAGCCTGCTGTTCGACCCGGTGCCAGGCACCTATTTCTTGATGGACATGACGGTCAGTCAGGCACCAGCATGGGCTGAACTGATCGGGCAGATCCGTGGCCTGGGCGCTGGTCAGCTGGCGCTTGCCGAGCCCGATCTGGCAGTGATCCAAAGTTTGAAGGTGCTGATCGGCAGCGCTCGCAGCCGAAGCCAGGACATGGCCTACCTGCAGCGCTTTCTTCGCCAGCACGGCCTGTCCGATCTGAACGGGCAGGCCACCATTGACGAGGTCATGACCTACCTGGAGCAGGCCGAACGCGCCTTGGCTCAGCCCGGCTCCATGGCGGCGCCATCCTATTTCGCCGCAGGCACCCGCGCCATCGATGCGATCGCGGCCTACGACACACAATTGGCCGCTCGTCTCGGCCTGTTGCTCGAGGAGCGCTTGCAAAATTATCAGTGGCTGCGCACGGTGACGCTGGCGGCGGCCAGCTCCGGCATCTTGCTGGTGACGTACCTGATGCTGTCCTTTTATTTCAGCTTCGTGACCGATTTCCGCCAGGTCATCGCGGTCATGCGCGAAACCGCGACAGGCAACCTGCGCTCGATTGTGTTGGTGCGCGGCTCGGATGAACTGGCCGAGCAGGCTTCCTTGCTCAAGCGCATGAACGCCAACCTCTCAGCCATGGTGGCCGAGGTGCGAAGCAGCTCGGCGCTGGTGGCGCACTCGGGCCAAGGCCTGGCGCTGGGCAACCGAGACCTGGCAGACCGGACCGAGCAGCAGGCCGCCAACCTGGAGCAGACTGCGGCCAGCGTGCAGGAGCTCTCCAGCACAGTGCACCAGAATGCCGGGACCGCCAGCGATTCGGATGCGCAGGCGAGCCAGGTCCGCGACGTTGCCGAATCAGGCGCTCAAGCGATGAATGAAGCGGTGGATTCCGTGAGCATCATCCAGAAGGGTGCACAGCAGATGAACGATATCATCGGCGTGATCGACAGCCTGGCATTCCAGACCAACATCCTCGCGCTCAATGCTGCGGTGGAAGCCGCGCGAGCGGGTGAACAGGGCCGTGGCTTTGCGGTGGTGGCCAATGAAGTGCGCACGCTGGCGCAGCGGTCGTCCGCCGCCTCGCGCGAGATTCGCGAACTGATCCAGGCGTCCAGCTCGCAGGTGGACGCCAGCGTCAAGCGCATTCGCACCGCGGGCGACAACATGACGAAGATCGTCTCCGGCGTGCGTGGTGTGGCCACCAACATGTCGCTGATTTCGGCCGCCAGCGCCGAGCAGAGCACTGGTCTGATCCAGATTTCCTCTGCAGTGAGCCAGCTCGACGAGATCACGCAGCGCAATGCGCAGATGGTGGAGCGCGCTGTGCAGCAGGCCAACCAGTTGGCCACCCGAGCTGGTGAGCTGTCGCGAGCGGTGTCGTCTTTTCAGTTGCAACAGGGCACAGCCGAGGAGGCCATTGCGCTCGTGAATCGGGCGGTTGCCCTTCGCGCCAGCGTGGGCAAGGACACGTTTGTGGCCGATCTGACCACACCGTCCAACGGCTTTCACGATCGCGACATGTACGTATTTGCGCTTGACCGTACCGGCGGCTACCGTGCCTTTGGCGGTAAGCCGGAGAAGGTGGGCAGCCGGGTGCAGGACATCCAAGGGGTCGACGGCCAGGCGCTGCTGGAGGCCATCATCAACCAAGCCGAATCCGAGCCGGGCTGGGTGGAGTACGACATCGTCAACCCGCAGACGGGCGCGGTCCAGGCCAAGATGTCCTACGTGACCCGGGTCGACGACCTTTACGTCGGCTGCGGGGTCTACAAAACGGTCTTGGCAGAAACCGCCTAAGCGCCTTCGCGCTTGGCACGCGCGCGCGCGAGGGCGGCCTCGATCACCGCGCGTTTCTGGTCGAGCGCGGTCGGATCGGTGTGCTGACTGTGAGCTGCCAAGTCGGCCAGCTTGTGCTCTGCTTTGGCTTCCAGCCGCTGCGCTTGCTCAACTTCTTCGCGCACGAGGCGCTGTTTGCGCAGCAGGTACCGTTCGCGTGCGTGGGCCGCCTGCTCGGGTGACCAGCCGGCCCAGCCGCTGTGTTCATTGACCACCACCAAAGAGATGCAGTCGACCGGACAGACCGGCAGACACAGTTCACAGCCGGTGCAATGCGGTTCGACCACGGTGTGCATGAGTTTGTTGCTGCCCACGATGGCGTCGGTCAGGCAGGCCTTGATGCACAGGGTGCAGCCAATGCACCAGTCCTCGTCGATCACCGCCACGGTCAGTGGCCCTTCGACGCCGTGTTCCTCGCTCAAGGGCAGGACGGGCTGGCCGGTGATGGCAGCGAGCCGGGTGATGCCCTCCGTGCCGCCAGGTGGGCACTGGTTGATGTTTGCCTCGCCCGCCGCCACAGCGTGTGCATAGGCCGCGCAGTCGGGGTAGCCGCAGCGCGTGCATTGCGTCTGCGGAAGGACGGCGTCGATCTTCAAGGCCAGTGGGTTCATGCTGGCGATGTCAGAATCCCTGAATCTGGACGGCTGGTCGCCATCCGCATCGGTGATGCCTCAGGCCTTTTTGGCCGGCTGGGCGCGCTTGCGTGGCGCAGCGGGCTTGGCGACCGGGGCCACGATGGCCTTGGCGGGCGCGGCTTTCTTGGCAGCCGCTGGCCGACGCGCCACGGCCTTCTTTGCAGGCGCAGGCGCGGTGGCCGGGCGGGGCAACGCGGCGGTCTCGGCAGCCGGCTTGGGCTGGTACATCAGGATGAACTCTGTCAACTTGGGGTAGACCTTTTCGCGCCAGCGACGGCCGCTGAATATGCCGTAGTGACCGGCACCCAGCACCTCGATGTGGTGCTGTTTGACGATGCCAGAGCAGAGGTTGTGCGCAGCCTTGGACTGGCCCTTGCCGGTGATGTCATCGAGCTCACCCTCTACCGTCAGCAGTGCGGTGTTCTTGATGTCGGCCGGCTTGACGCGCTCGGGCTGGCCTTGGGGGTTCTTCACATCCCAGGTGCCATTGACCAGCTTGAATTCCTGGAACACGGTCTCGATGGTGTCGAGGTAATAGTCGGCGTCCATGTCGAGCACTGCGTTGTACTCGTCGTAAAACTTGCGGTGGCTGTCGGTGCTGGAGCCGTCGCCCTTGATCAGGTCCTGGAAGTAGTCGTAGTGGCTGCTCGCGTGTCGATCCGGGTTCATGGCGATGAAGCCGGCGTGCTGGAGGAAGCCCGGGTAGACGCGACGGCCTGCGCCTGGAAACTTGTCGGGCACGCGGAAGATCACGTTGTTCTCGAACCAGCTGTGGCTGCGCTCCACGGCGAGGTCATTGACCGCGGTCGGCGACTTGCGCGCGTCGATCGGGCCACCCATCATGGTCATGGTCAAGGGCGTGGTCTCGCCGCGGCTGGCCATCAGCGAGATGGCCGCCATCACCGGCACGGTGGGCTGGCAGACGCTGATCACGTGGCAGTTTCCGTAACCCTTTTGCAGGTAGCGGATGAAGTCCTGCACGTAGTTCACGTAGTCGTCGAGATGGAAGGTACCCTCGGACAGCGGCACCAGGCGGGCGTTTTTCCAGTCGGTGATGTAGACCTTGTGGTCCTTGAGCATGGTGCGCACTGTGTCGCGCAGCAGCGTGGAATAGTGGCCCGAGAGTGGGGCGACCAGCAGCACCACAGGCTGACCCTTGAGTTTGGCCAGCGTGTGGGTGTCGTCGGAGAAGCGCTTGAAGCGGCGCAGTTCACAGAAGGGCTTGTTGACCTCGATGCGCTCGTGGATGGCCACGTCCACACCGTCTACGTTCACTGTGCGGATGCCGAACTCGGGCTTTTCGTAGTCTTTGCCCAGCCGGTGCATCAGATCGTAGGCGGCGGAGACCCGCTGGGCCAGCGGGAACTGCGCCAGCGGCAGGGCAGGGTTGTTGTACAGCTTGGCGGCCACCTCGGCCAGGTCGGCGAACGGCTCCATGATGGAGCGCTGCGTTTCGTAAATCTGGTAGAGCATGTGTGTATCCGTCAACGGTTATGTTGCAGTGCAATATACCAGCAAGTGTGAAGGCGCGCAGCGGGAGAAGCACCTAGACTGCCACCCGAACTGTCACCTCCGTGAAAGCTGATTCGGGCAGCCTCGATCAACTATTGCCCCATTGAGCGGGCACATCGGTTGCGCTGTCTGCGAGTCAGGCCTGTCACAGCCTGCTGGCTATCCTCAACCCCACGGGACGGGCGCTGCGCCCGACGGCTCAAACCACTCGAGCAATCGAATGGCAGACATGGTGGATGTTCTTGCTGTTCAGTGCGGCTACGCACATGCGGCCAGTGTCGGTGCCGTAGACACCGAACTCGCTGCGCAGGCGCTGCATCTGCTCCTTGGAGAGGCCCGAGTAGCTGAACATGCCGATTTGCTGGGTGATGAAGCCCATGTCCTGCTTCACGCCGGCGGATTTCAGGCCATCGACCAGCGCCTGGCGCATGGTCTTGATGCGAACACGCATCTCGCCCAGCTCCTTCTCCCAGAGCGCCCGCAGCTCGGGGTTGTTGAGCACGGCGGCCACGATGGCGCCACCGTGGGTGGGCGGGTTGGAGTAGTTGGTGCGGATCACGATCTTGAGCTGGCTGAGAACACGGTCCGCCTCTTCCTTGCTCTCGCACAGCACCGACAGCGCGCCCACGCGCTCGCCATACAGGCTGAAGCTCTTGGAAAACGAGGTGGAGACAAAGCAGCTCAGCCCGGCGGCGACGAACTTGGCGATCACCGCACCATCTTCGGCAATGCCATGGCCAAAGCCCTGGTAGGCCATGTCGAGGAAAGGGGTCAGGTTGCGTGCCTTGACGACATCAATCACCTGGTCCCACTGCTCGGGCGTGATGTCGTAGCCGGTTGGGTTGTGGCAGCAGGCGTGCAGCACGACGATGGTGCCGGGCTCTGCGGCCTGCAGGCTGGCGAGCATGCCGGCGAAGTCGACGCCGCGCTTGGCAGCGTCGTAGTAGGCGTAGCTGCCGACCTCGAAGCCGGCGCTGCTGAAGA
This sequence comes from Hydrogenophaga sp., assembly GCF_011390835.1. Taxonomy (GTDB): domain Bacteria; phylum Pseudomonadota; class Gammaproteobacteria; order Burkholderiales; family Burkholderiaceae_C; genus Hydrogenophaga. The sequence goes on from NZ_JAABRQ010000006.1 coordinate 12,699, forward strand.
GCGCGCGGTGGTTTTCCCAGCTTGGGTCGGAAATCAGTACCTTGGCGGTCGGGTTCACCTTCTTCAGGAAGTCGGCGCCGATCTTCAGACCACCCGTGCCGCCGATGCCCTGTACCGTGGCCACGCGACCCGACTTGACCGGCTCGCTGTCAGCGCCGAACACCAGACCTTTGACCGCAGCGTCGTAGGCCGCGATGCCGTCGATAGGCAGATAGCCGCGCGCGGTGGGCTTGTCCATCATGGCTTTCTCGGCGGCCTGCACGCATTGCAGCAGGGGCAGCTTGCCGTTGTCGTCGAAATAGACGCCCACGCCTAGGTTGACCTTGTTGGGGTGGGTGTCGGCGTTGAACTGGTCATTGAGACCCAGGATCGGGTCGCGGGGGGCCATCTCGACGGCGGAGAAGAGGGACATGCTGAGTTCCGAGGGGATGAAGGGGGGGGACAACCCTAATTCTAAGGTTCTGGCGAATCGCCATGGGCTGGCGGTCGGTTCCCGGCGTGGTCCCTACGCCTGCGATGCCCTCTGGATGCTTGTTCCACGGTGATTCAAGACCATGCGCTATGGAACAATCGTGACAACTGCGCCCCTCGATCGACCGGAAAGCACGAGGCAACAGCCTGGCCTTGGCGTCCATGCAACTACAGCGGCACAGCGCTCACCAGAGCGGATGCCGCGCAGAACCTAGCGAAGAGTTGAAACCATGAGCAAATCAGTCGAATGGGTCGATGCCGTGGTCATTGGCGCGGGTGTGGTGGGCCTGGCCGTGGGTCGGGCGCTTGCCCTTGCTGGCCGAGAGGTGATGGTGATCGAGCGCGAGCATGCCATTGGTACGGGCACCAGCTCGCGCAACAGCGAGGTGATTCACGCCGGCATCTACTATCCGGCAGGGTCGCTCAAGGCTCAACTCTGTGTGCAGGGCAAGGCCATGCTGTACGACTACTGCGTCGATCGGGGCATTGCGCACCGCCGCTGCGGCAAGCTGATCGTGGCCAACACGTCTAGCCAGCTCGCGGCACTGCCCGCCATCGTAGCGCGTGCCAGTGCCAATGGCGTAACCGATTTGCAGCTGCTCAGCCGCGAACAAGCCCGGGCCATGGAGCCCGCCCTGAACTGCCTGGGGGCGGTGCATTCGCCGTCCACCGGTATCGTGGACAGCCACGCGCTCATGCTGGCGCTGCAAGGCGATCTTGAGCATGCGGGCGGCCTGGTGGCTTGCCACAGTGGCGTGAGCGCGCTGGCCGCGACCGAAGCGGGCATCGAGGTGCACACTGCCGATGGTATGCGCCTGCTCGCCAGAACGGTGGTGAACGCGGCAGGCCTCACGGCCTGTGCGCTGGCGGCCACCATGCAGGGGCTGCATGCGCGTCATGTGCCCAGGCCTTGGTACGCCAAAGGCAGCTACTTCACGCTGGCCGGTCGCTCTCCGTTTCAGCGCCTGATCTATCCGGCGCCGGAGCCGGACAAACACCTCGCGGGGCTCGGTGTGCACCTGACAATCGACCTGGGTGGTCAGGCCAAGTTCGGCCCCGACGTCCAGTGGACCGAAGATCCGACCGACCTGCTGGTGGATCCGGCCCGCGGGGAGGCGTTTTACGCCGAGGTGCGTCGCTACTGGCCCGAGCTGGCCGATGGTGCGCTGCTGCCAGGCTATGCGGGGCTGCGCCCCAAGATCAGCGGACCTGATGAACCTGCAGCCGACTTCCTCATCCAGGGCCCAGCGGTGCACGGTGTACCAGGCCTGGTTAACCTGTTTGGCATCGAGTCGCCGGGGCTCACCAGCTCGCTGGCCATCGCCGAGCGGGTACGCGACCTGCTTTGAGACCCTAGGTTTTTGCCGCCTGGCGGCGATCGCGGATCGCCTCGGCAGCCGCGCGCACCAGCGCCGGCCCTTGGTAGATCAGACCGGTGTAGATCTGTACCACATCGGCGCCGGCGTCGATCTTGCTCACCGCATCCTGCGCGCTGAGGATGCCACCCACCCCGATGATGGGGAATTTGGGGCCCAGCTGATCGCGCAGCTGTCGGATCACCGCGTTGCTGCTTTCCAGCACTGGCCCGCCCGACAGTCCTCCCGCTTCTTCGGCGTGCGGCAGTCCGGCCACCGCCTCGCGGCTCAGCGTAGTGTTGGTGGCGATCACGCCCAGAGTCTGGTTGGGCGCACCGGCTGCGTCGGCGCCATAGCGCAGCAAGGTGGCTGCGATCACGCCGATCTGGTCCACGTCCAGATCGGGGGCAATCTTCAAGAACACCGGGATGCGCCGGCCGGTGCTTTGCGCGAGCTGTTCGCGCCGCTCGGCGACCGCGCCCAGCAGGGCGTCCAGCGCGGCGTCGCTTTGCAGGCTGCGCAGGTTCTGGGTGTTGGGGCTGGAGATGTTGACGGTGACGTAGTCGGCGTGCGGGTACACGCCGTCCAGGCAGGTCAGGTAGTCCTCGGTGGCGCGTTCGATCGGTGTCGCCGCGTTCTTGCCGATGTTCAGGCCCAGGATCATGGGGGTGCTGCCGCTTTGTCGACGGAATCGAGCCCGCTGCACGTTGGCGAGAAATGCGTCCAGTCCACCGTTGTTGAAGCCCAGACGGTTGATCAGCGCCTGGCGCTCGGGCAGACGGAACATGCGTGGCTTGGGGTTGCCGGGCTGGGCCTTGGGCGTGACCGTGCCGACCTCGACAAAACCAAAGCCCATGGCGGCGAGTCCGTCGATGCAGCGGGCATTCTTGTCCAGCCCGGCGGCCAAACCGACCCGGTTGGGGAGCTGCAGGCCTGCCAGGGTGAAGGCATCGTCCACCCGGCGCTCGCTGTAGAGGCAGGTCAGCGGCGAGTGCTGCAGGCGGGCGATGCTGTGCAGGGTGAGATCGTGTGCGGCTTCCGGGTCGAGGCCAAACAGAAAGGGTCGGGCCAGGCCGTATGGCAGAAGGGACATCGGATAATCGCGGTTGGTTGGTTCAGCTTCTTTCCGATTGTCTCAAAACACGTTTCACCCATGACCCAAGACGAACTCAAGGCCCTGGTGGGCCATGCCGCACTGCACTACGTGATTCCTGGGGAGGTCGTTGGGGTAGGCACCGGGTCCACCGTCAACAAGTTCATCGATGCCCTGGGCACGATGAAAGACCAGATCCCGGGTGCGGTATCCAGCTCAGAGGCCTCCACCGCGCGTCTGAAAGCGCTGGGCATTGCGGTGTTCGAGGCCGATGCGGTCGCAGAGCTCTCGGTCTACATTGATGGTGCCGACGAAATCGACGGCAACGGCTTCATGGTCAAAGGCGGCGGCGCGGCGCTCACCCGCGAAAAAATCGTCGCGGCACAGTCGCGCCAGTTCGTCTGCATCGCCGACGAGTCCAAGCTGGTCAAGGTACTGGGGGCTTTTCCGCTGCCGGTCGAGGTGATCCCCATGGCATCTGCGCGGCTGGTGCGCCAGTTCGAAGCGCTGGGTGGTCAGGCGAAGCTGCGCATGAAAGACGGCGCGCCGCTGGTCACCGACAACGGGCAGCACATCCTGGATGTGACCGGTCTGAAAATCGCCGACCCGCTGGGTTTCGAGAGTAAGGTCAATCAGTGGCCGGGCGTGGTCACCGTGGGCGTGTTTGCCCACCAGAAGGCCAGCGTCTGCCTGCTGGGCACGTCGTCGGGTGTGACGACGCTCACTTTCGGCGCCTGACCAGTCGCGCGACTGCCCGAGGCGGCAGCTTCAGAACCGGATGCCGGCCGGGTTGTTGACCTGTGGTGCCACCGGGATTTCCGCCGGGGCTGCAGGCCGGGTGGTTGCCGTGCCATTGGGTGCGGTGTTGCCGGCAGTGGGTGCGGCCTTGGCGGCCACCAGCGGCGCGGGGGCAGGGCGACGGTAGTTGCCCGGCAGGGCTGAGGTCTTGGGGTAGCCCGCCGCGTCGAGGAACTGGGTCCATTCGGTGTCGGAATAGCCTTTGATTTGCTGGGCACCAATGGTCAGAAAGGGCAAAGAGGCGTCACCACTCAGGCGTTTGAGCGCTTCGCCATCTTCCGCCGAGTTGATCAGCTTCTCGGTGTAAGGAATGCCGCGTGCATTGAGCAGATTGCGCCCGCTGTTGCAGGGCGCGCAGTCGCTGCCGGTGTACAGCGTGACCGGGTAGCGGCCCACTACCTGGCGCAGCTGAAACGGCAGCTGCGCGTTGGCCTCGGCTGCCGAGGCGGTGGCCCCTGTGCCCACCGGCCTGGCGTCAGCGGCCGGCGGTGGCTGGTCCGAGTAGGTGACACGGCCATCGGGCCCGACAATGCGGTAGACGCCTTGGGCGCTGGCCGACAGCGCGGCCAGGCCGAGCACCAGCACGAGACCAGTGAGGGTCCAGGCGCGGACCACGCGCTGGGAGCAGGTATCCCGGTGGGTTTGGAGGTAGGCGGTCGCAGCTTTCATGGCATGTCCAGTCGGCAGTTCACAGCGTGTATCGGCAGATCGCAGAAAAAATTCAGGCAGGCTTGGAGGGTTTACGCCATGCCCTGGTGGCGAAGCAGGGCGGCGATATCAGGTTCTCGGCCGCGAAAGGCCTTGAAAGACTCCATCGCAGGGCGGCTGCCGCCAGCTTCCAGCACGGCTTCACGGTAGCGCCGGCCGGTGGTGACGTCGAGCGTGCTCCGCCCACTGGCCGCCGCAGCCTCCTCAAAGGCGGCGTAGGCGTCGGCCGACAATACTTCCGCCCACTTGTAACTGTAATAGCCGGCCGAGTAACCGCCGGCAAAGATGTGGCTGAAGGTGTTGGCGGTGCGGCTGTAGGACGGCGCGCGCATCACGGCCACCTCGTCGCGCACCCGCTGCTGCAGGGCCAGCATCGCCAGGCCGTCCATGGCCACGGTTTCGCTGTGCAGCAGCATGTCGAACAGGGAAAACTCCACTTGCCGCAAGGTCTGCAGGCCACTCTGGAAGTTCTTGGCCGCCAGCATCTTGTCGAACAGGGCGCGCGGCAGGGGTTCACCGGTGTCCACATGAGCGGTCATGTGCTTGAGCACGTCCCATTCCCAGCAGAAGTTTTCCATGAACTGACTGGGCAGCTCGACCGCGTCCCACTCCACACCGCTGATGCCCGACACGTCGCGTTCGTTCACCTGGGTGAGCAGGTGGTGCAGGCCATGGCCGAACTCGTGGAACAGCGTGATCACGTCGTCATGCGTGAGCAAGGCGGGCTTGCCATTCACGCCCTCGGCAAAGTTGCATACCAGGTGCGCCACCGGTGTCTGCAAGGCGCCGGTGTCCGGGCGTTGCCAGCGCCCACGCACGTCGTCCATCCAGGCGCCACCGCGTTTGCCGTTGCGCGCGCCCGGGTCGAGGTAAAACTGGCCGACCAGCTCGGCCCCCTGGGGCGTGTGGCGCTCGATGCGGTAGAACTCGACGCTGGGGTGCCAGGTGGGCGCGCTGTCGCGGCGGATCGCCACTTCAAACAGGGTTTCGATGATCTGGAACAGGCCAGCGAGCACCTTGGGCGCGGTGAAATAAGGCTTGACTTCCTGCTCGCTGAAGGCGTAGCGCTGCTCCTTCAGCTTCTCGCCGACGTAAGCCCAGTCCCAGGGCTGGGGGTCTTTCAAGCCGAGTTCCGCAGCCGCAAAGGCGCGCAGATCGGCAAGGTCATTTTCCGCGTGCGGCCTGGCCCGCTTGGCCAGATCGCGCAGGAATTCGATCACCTGCTCCGGCGACTCGGCCATCTTGGGCACCAGCGATACATCGGCAAAGTGGCGGTAACCCAGCAGTCGCGCCTCTTCCAGCTTGAGTGCCAGCATCTCGCTCATGAGGGCGGTGTTGTCGAACTTTGTGCCGTCGCCTTCGGCCTGATCGCTGGCGCGGGTCACATAGGCGCGGTACAGGCGCTCGCGCACCGGGCTGCTGTGGGCGAATTGCATCACCGGCAGGTAACACGGCATCTTCAGCGTGAGCTTGTGGCCGGTCTGGCCGTCTGCCTGCGCGGCGGCAGCCGTCGCCTGCAACACGTCGTCGGGCACGCCGGCGAGTTCCTCTGCCGTGGCAATCAGGCTGAACGAATCGGTGGCGTCGAGCGCGTTTTCGCTGAACTTCTGCGCCAGTTCGGCTTGACGCTCCTGCAGAGCGGCAAAACGGGTTTTGGCCTCGCCCACCAGATCGGCGCCGCCGAGCTGGAAGCCGAGCATGGCGTTGTGGTGAGCCCGGGCCTGCTCGGCCGTGAGCCGGGCCGGGTCCATCGCCTTGTATTTGGCGTAGAGGCGCTCGTCCGAACCCAGCCTGGTCCAGAACTCGGTGACCTGGGGCAGAGCAGCGTTGTAGGCAGCGCGCAATTCGGGCGTATCGGCCACGCTGTTGAGGTGACTCACCGCGCCCCAGGCCCGACCGAGGCGCTCAGTAGACACGTCCAGCACCTCGGACATCCGGCGCCAGTCGGCCGGGAAATCTGCGGCGGTGACCGTCTCCAGCGCCGCGTTGGCGTCGGCCAGCAGATGCTGGACAGCCGGAGCGACCGCTTCAGGTCGGATGGCGTCAAACAGGGGTAGATCGGCAAAGTCCAGCAACGGATTGCTGGCGGCTGGTGTGGTGCGGTCGGTCATGAGGTCTCAGATGCGGTGGGAAGCCAATGGTTCAAGGGGTGGCCCGGCAAGCGCCATCCAGCGCTGCTCAGGGCGCGCTTTTCTTGATGCTCTTCTTGAGCACCTTGGCTCGCTTGACCTGGCCGCCGGGGGTCAGGCGCTGGTTGCCCAGCACCCGAACCAGCTTGACTTCGGGGCGCTGGCCGCCGCGTTTGCTGAATTTCAGCACCTTGACATCGCGCGGACCGGGCATGCGCTCTTCAACGACGGGCTTGGCCTTCTCGGGTAACGGGCGCCAGAGCACCAGCAGCTTGCCGATGTGCTGAATCGGCGCAGCGCTCAGCTGCTCGGTGAGGGCTTGCAGCATGGCCTCGCGCGCGCTGCGGTCGTCGCTGAAGACGCGAACCTTGATCAGACCGTGTGCTTTGAGCGCACCGTCCACCTCTTTGATGACGGCGGCGGTCAGGCCGTCACCACCGACGAGAACGACCGGATCGAGGTGGTGCGCGTCGGCTCGATGGACCTTGCGCTGTGCGGGAGTGAGGATGATTTGGGGCATGGGACAATTATCGTTGACGCAGCAGCAGAAAGGCCCCTATGGGCATGAAAGTCAAGACGCAGAGCAAGAAGGTCAACAAGGCTTGGCTCAACCAGCACGTGAACGATCCCTACGTGAAGCTGGCCAAGCGGGACGGCTTCCGCGCCCGGGCGGCCTACAAGCTCAAGGAGCTGGACGAGACCTTGGGCCTGATCCGCCCCGGCGATTGTGTGGTTGACCTGGGCTCGGCCCCGGGCGCCTGGAGCCAGTACGTGCGCCGCCGGCTCAGCCCTGAGGGCGCCGCGGTGGGGGCCCTGGACGGTCACATCATCGCGCTGGACATGCTGGCGATGGAGGCGGTGGAGGGCGTGCACTTCATCCTGGGCGATTTTCGGGACGCCGGGGTGCTCGCCGAACTGGAGAATGCCTTGAGCGAGCGCGGTATCGAGGCGGTGGACGTGGTGGTCTCCGACATGGCGCCCAACCTCTCGGGCATCGGCTCAGCAGATGCGGCGCGCATCAGCGATCTTGTTGAGCTCGCCGTGGATTTTTCGGTGAAACACCTTCGGCCCGATGGCTCGCTGGTGGTCAAGCTGTTCCATGGTGGCGCCTACGATCCGATGGTGGCGCTGTTCCGCCAGACCTTTCGCACTGTCAAGGCGATCAAGCCCAAAGCCTCGCGCGGCCAGTCTTCTGAAACCTTTCTGGTGGGTCTGGGTCTGAAGAAGACCTTGTGACCGCGATGGTGTCCGTCGGGCGCTCGAAACAAAAGCTAACCCTCCGATTGACACAGGCAAGTCACCTATTGCGAGCAGGACACCTTGAAAGTCCTAGAATGGGTAATAAATGACCGTGTCTGTCAATATTTCCGCCAGGAGCCTCACTTGAACAACCAGTGGTTTTCGAAGATCGCCGTATGGATGGTTATCGCCATGGTGCTCTTCACCGTCTTCAAGCAGTTCGACGGCCGCGCTACTGCGGGCGCCGGCTACGTAGGCTATTCAGAGTTCCTGGACCAGGTCAAAACGCAACAGATCAAGAGCGCGACCATTCAGGAAGGCCAGGGTGGCACCGAAATCGTGGCCATCACCCAAGATGATCGCCGCATCCGTACCACCGCCACCTACCTGGACCGCGGTCTGGTTGGCGACCTGATCAGCAACAACGTGAAGTTCGACGTGCGCCCTCGGGAAGAGGGCTCGCTGCTGATGACCTTGCTCGTCAGTTGGGGCCCGATGCTGCTGCTGATCGGTGTGTGGATTTATTTCATGCGCCAGATGCAGGGAGGCGGCAAAGGCGGGGCTTTCAGCTTTGGCAAGAGCAAAGCGCGCCTGCTTGATGAAAACAACAACACGGTGACCTTCGCCGATGTGGCTGGTTGCGACGAAGCCAAAGAGGAGGTCAAGGAGGTGGTCGACTTCCTGAAAGACCCGGCCAAGTTCCAAAAACTGGGCGGGCGGATTCCGCGCGGCCTGTTGCTGGTCGGCCCTCCCGGTACCGGCAAGACCTTGCTGGCCAAGGGCATCGCGGGCGAAGCCAAGGTGCCGTTCTTCAGCATCTCGGGTTCCGACTTCGTTGAAATGTTCGTGGGTGTGGGCGCGTCCCGGGTCCGCGACATGTTCGACAACGCCAAGAAAAACGCACCCTGCATCATCTTCATCGACGAGATCGACGCTGTCGGCCGCCAGCGTGGCGCTGGCCTGGGCGGTGGAAACGACGAACGCGAACAGACTCTGAACCAGATGT
>NZ_JAABRQ010000006.1:21507-124624 GCF_011390835.1 Hydrogenophaga sp.
CGAAATGGACGGTTTTGAGACCAATGTCGGCGTGATCGTGGTGGCCGCCACCAACCGGCCAGACATTCTGGATGCCGCCCTGCTGCGCCCAGGCCGTTTCGATCGCCAAGTCTATGTGACCCTGCCCGACATCCGCGGCCGCGAGCAGATCCTCAATGTGCACATGCGCAAGGTGCCGCTCGGTACCGATGTGAATGCATCCATCATCGCCCGTGGCACCCCTGGCATGAGCGGCGCCGACCTGGCCAACTTGTGCAATGAAGCCGCCCTCATGGCTGCACGCCGCAACGCTCGCACGGTGGAGATGCAGGACTTCGAGAAGGCCAAGGACAAGATCTTCATGGGCCCCGAGCGCAAGAGCATGGTGATGCCCGAAGAAGAGCGTCGCAACACGGCGTACCACGAGTCGGGCCATGCGCTCATTGGTAAGCTGCTGCCCAAGTGCGACCCGGTTCACAAGGTCACTATTATTCCGCGTGGACGCGCGCTGGGCGTGACCATGAGCCTGCCGGCGCAAGATCGCTACAGCTACGACAAGGACTACATGCTGAACCAGATCAGCATGTTGTTCGGTGGTCGTATCGCAGAAGAGGTGTTCATGCACCAGATGACCACCGGCGCTTCGAACGACTTCGAGCGGGCCACCACCATTGCCCGCGACATGGTGATGCGCTACGGCATGACCGATGCCCTGGGCCCAATGGTGTATGCCGAGAATGAAGGCGAGGTGTTCCTGGGCCGTTCGGTGACCAAGACCACCAACATGAGCGAGCAGACCATGCAGAAGGTCGACGGCGAGGTGCGCCGCATCATCGATCAGCAGTACAAACTGGCGCGGGACCTGATCGAAAAGAACAGCGACAAGATGCACGCGATGGCAAATGCCCTGCTGGAGTGGGAAACCATCGACGCTGAGCAGATCGACGACATCATGGCAGGCAAGCCCCCACGCCCGCCCAAGGACTGGACGCCCCGCAACCCGCCGGTGGGCGGTGGTGGCAGCGGCGGCACGCCAGCCGTCACGCCTGATCCGGCGCCGACTGCGGCCTGATCCGCTCATTCCATCCACACACGGGGCCTTGCGCCCCGTTGTGCTGTCTGGAAAGCCCTATGTGATGCGCTGGACCACCACCCGATTCGACATTGACCTGTCAAGGCCGCAGGTGATGGGCATCGTGAACGTCACGCCCGACTCGTTTTCGGACGGGGGTCAGTTCGACTCGCCAGCCGCAGCGCTGCGCCACTGCGAACAGCTGATCAAGGAGGGCGCTCAACTGCTGGATATCGGCGGGGAGTCAACTCGTCCGGGCAGCCCGGCCCTGGCGCTGGAGGAGGAACTGGCGCGGGTGCTGCCGGTGGTGCGAGGTGCCTTGAGCCTGGGCGTGCCCGTCTCCATCGATACCTACAAGCCTGAGGTGATGCAAGCGGTGCTCGATCTGGGGGGAGACATTGTCAACGACGTTTGGGCCCTGCGCCGCGAGGGCGCGCTGGCGGTCGTGGCCGCGCATGCGCGCTGTGGCGTCTGCCTGATGCACATGCACCGCGACCCGCAGACGATGCAGGTGGCGCCGATGGCTGGTGATGTGGTGGCTCCCGTGACGAACTTCCTGCGTGAGCGGACTGAAGCGCTGACCTCAGCGGGTGTGGACGCCGGGCGCATCGTGCTGGATCCGGGCATCGGTTTTGGCAAAACGGTGGCTCAGAACTTTAGCCTGCTGGCGCGGCAGGATGAATTGTTGGCGCTCGGCCTGCCCCTGCTGGCTGGCTGGTCGCGCAAGTCCTCGCTCGGCGCGGTGACCGGTCACGAACATCCGGCCGATCGGGTATCGGCCAGCGTGGCGGCGGCGCTGCTGGCGGTGGACCGCGGCGCCAGGGTGGTGCGGGTGCACGATGTACGCGAAACCGTGGACGCCTTGGCGATCTGGCAAGCCGCTTGCCCAGTGACGTGAACGTCCCAACCGATAATCATGGGGTTGGCGTACTTTGAAAGTGCGCAGGGTCTTCGCAGACCCGCACCACAAGAATCTATCCGGAGGCGTTTTCCCATGACCCGCAAGCACTTTGGCACCGACGGCATCCGCGGCACGGTCGGCCAGGCGCCCATCACCCCCGACTTCGTGCTCAAGCTAGCTCACTCGGTGGGCCGCGTGCTGCGGCGCACCGAGGAGCGCCCGACGGTGTTGATCGGTAAGGACACGCGCATCTCCGGCTACATGCTGGAGTCTGCCCTGGAGTCGGGCTTCAATTCGGCGGGGGTGGACGTCGTGCTGTTGGGTCCCATTCCCACACCCGCCGTGGCCTACCTCACGCGGGCGCAGCGCGCCAGCCTGGGTGTGGTGATCAGCGCCAGCCACAACCCCTTTGCCGACAACGGTATCAAGTTTTTCAGTGCCCTCGGCACCAAGTTGGACGACGCCTGGGAGGCTGCCGTCGAGACCGTGCTGGAGGAAGACCCGGTCTGGGTCGATGCCGCCAGCCTGGGAAAGGCCCGGCGCATGGATGATGCGGCCGGCCGCTACATCGAGTTCTGCAAGAGCACCTGTTCGAACGTGTTCACGCTCAAGGGTTTGAAAATCGTAGTCGACGGGGCGCATGGCGCGGCGTATCACATCGCGCCCGATGTGTTCCACGAAATGGGTGCCGAAGTGGTGAGAATTGGCTGCGCACCCGATGGCCTGAACATCAATCAGGGCGTGGGAGCTACCCACCCTGAGGCACTCGTGGCCGCGGTGAAGGAGCACGGTGCCGACTACGGCGTAGCGCTGGATGGCGACGCCGACCGGTTGCAGATGGTGGATGCCAGCGGGCGCCTCTTCAATGGCGATGAGCTGCTGTATCTGATTGTGGCCGACCGCATTGCTCGAGACATCGACGTGCCAGGTGTGGTCGGCACGCTCATGACCAACAAGGCGGTCGAGCTGGCTTTTCGGGCCAAGGGTGTGCAGTTTGTGCGCGCCAAGGTGGGTGACCGTTATGTGCTCGAAGAGCTGGAACGCCACCACTGGACGCTGGGTGGCGAGGGCTCAGGCCACTTGCTGGTACTCGATCGCCACACCACCGGCGACGGTCTTGTGTCGGCCCTCCAGGTGTTGCACGCCTGTGTCGACAGCGGCAAGACCATGGCGCAGCTGCTGGCCGATGTGACGCTGTTTCCGCAAACGCTGATCAATGTGCGCCTGCAACCGGGGCAAGACTGGAAGTCCAACACTCTGCTTGCCAGTGAAACGCAGGCGGTGGAAGCCGAGCTGGGTGACCACGGCCGCGTGCTCATCCGCGCCAGCGGTACCGAGCCGCTACTGCGGGTGATGGTGGAAGCGCGTGACGCCGCGCAGTCACAGGCTTATGCCGAGCGGCTGGTCGCTGCGGTGGAGGCTGGCTGATGGCCGCCGCGTTCTCGGTGCGGCGTGCCGACTACGACTCGGCCAACGATGCGGCCGCCTTGGTGATGCTGCTCGACGCCTATGCCAGCGACCCGGCGGGCGGTGGCGAGCCATTGTCGGCTTACACCAAGACCCATCTGGTGTGCGAACTCGCGGCGCGCCCGCAGGCCTACAGCGTGCTCGCGTTTGACGGCGAAGCGCCTGTGGGCCTGGTGAATTGCATCGAAGGGTTCTCCAGCTTTGCCTGCAAGCCGCTGGTCAACGTGCACGACGTCGCGGTGCTGGCCAGTCACCGCGGTCGTGGCATTGCCGAGGCCATGCTGGCTGAGGCCGAGCGCATCGCTGTCGAGCGCGGTGCCATCAAGATGACCCTGGAAGTGCTCTCGGGCAATGCGCCTGCCGTGCGCTTGTACCAACGCGTCGGCTACGCGGGTTACCAGCTGGATCCGGCGATGGGCTCAGCTCAGTTCCTGCAGAAGCTGTTACCCCCCGCGCCGGGCTCTGAGTAAGCTCGTTACCCTCCCCCAGAGGGCGATGCGAGCTGCCCGGCGGAGCCGGTTCGGCTGCATCCTGCGACTTGGATCCTCGTTGCTCAGTAGAGCAGGTGGGGCTTGCGTTCCACTTCCCAGGCAGCTTCGTCTGGCCTTGTGATCGCGTCGAGGTCTGCGGGCTTTGAGTTCGGGTCGTCCACCCATTCGCGCAGTACCGGCCCGCCATTGATGAGGTCGATCGCGAGGCGATCGTGTTCGTATTCGTACGGGAAGTCTCGCCAAAGCGGGTAGCCTGGCGCCTGAGCGCGCAGGGCCTTGAAAGCCAGCGCCTGCAGTCGCCAAGGCCGAAAGGCCGCGTGATCGTAATGCGTGGGGTCTTCGACGTGGATCTGGATGCCGGCGCAAAGCTGGCCCGCGTGCTTGTGGAAGGTAGGCTCGAAGTAGCAGGGACGCAGCACGCAGCCAGCCATCCACTCGGGCGCCATGCGGCGCATGTCTCCCAGCAGGCGCACCGGGTCGATGTCGGGCGCGCCGAACAACTCCAGTGGCCGGGTGGTGCCGCGGCCTTCGCTGAGGGTCGTGCCCTCCAGCATCACGGTGCCGGCGTAGGCGCGCGCCATGGACAGGTTGGCCGCGTTGGGGCTGGGGTTGACCCAGCTGCGCTCTGTCGGCCAGCCATAGCCGAGTGCAGCGTCGGGCGACCAGCCGTCCATGGTGATCACCTGGTAATCGAGTTTCAGCCCCAAGGTGGCGATGAACCAGTGGCCCAGTTCGCCCATGGTCATGCCGTGGCGCATGGGCATGGGACCAGCGCCCACGAAGCTTTCCCACCCCTCGCGCAACAGCGTGCCTTCAACCGGCCGCCCCGCGGGGTTGGGCCGGTCCAGCACCCACACCACCTTGCCATGCGTCGCAGCCGCTTCCAGCACGTAGCGCAGCGTGGTGATGAAGGTGTAGATGCGGCAGCCCAGGTCTTGAAGGTCGACCAGCAGCACATCGAAGCTGGCCATCATGGCGTCGGTGGGGCGGCGCACGCTGCCGTACAGGCTGTACACCGGGATGCCAAGGCGCGGGTCGAGGTAGTCGGGCGACTCCACCATGTTGTCCTGCTTGTCCCCGCGCAGGCCGTGCTGGGGACCGAATGCGGCCGAGAGCCGCACGTCGGGCAGGGCGGCGAGCGCATCGAGGCTGTGGGTCAGGTCGCGGGTGACCGAGGCCGGATGAGCGAGCAGGGCGACGCGCTGGCCGGCCAATGGGGCTCGCAGTGTCGGGTTTTGCAGCAGGCGTTCGATGCCGAATTGCATGGCGTTCAGTTCTCTGGAAGCAGCAGTCGAAGCATGCGACTGGCGGGGTGGTGAAAATCGGGGCGCTCCCCGGGGTGGGTCAGTGCCCAGTAGCTGAGTTGGCCGTTGGCTTCCTCGATGACAGCGCTCAAGCCCAGGCACAACGCCGAGCCCCGAGCGGGCAAGACTACCCAGGCGAGATCGGTGGTGAGTGTGAACTGGTCTTGACCGAAACTGGTCTGGAAGATAGGGGACACGGCAACATCAATGCCTTCAGACGAGCGGACGCGCTCACGCGCAAAGTCGTAGATTGCCCATTGGCCCGAGGGCGAGAAGTTGAATTCTCGGTAGGCATGATCGCCCTCGGTCGCCACAAAGGCTTCCAGGCAGGTGTGCTGCCACAAACCATCGGCTTGACTGGGCGCTGTGGCGCGTGGAATCTGCAGCTCAGCGATGTTTCCAGCCACCGTGTACACGAGCCGCAAGCCCGTGGCGGTAACGCTCGCGGCCACCGAGACGCTCAAACAGACGCCCGCCGGTGTGGCCGGGTGACATGGCAGCTGCAGCGTGGGGCCAGGGCCTGGGAGTTTCACAGCTCCGTATTCTCTCAGGCGCTGGGGCGGGCGCTCAGAGGCGAGTCTGGTTGACGCGCTTTATCAGTTCTTCGGCAGACTCCTTGCGCTCGCTGTAGCGGTCCAGCAGGTAGGGCGACACGTCGCGTGTGAGCCAGGTGAACTTCACCAGCTCCTCCAGCACGTCGACCACCCGGTCCAGGTAGGCCGAGGGCTTGATGCGGTCATGCTCATCGAATTCCTGAAACGCCTTGGCGATCGAGGACTGGTTGGGTATGGTCAGCATCCGCATCCAGCGTCCCAGCACCCGCATCTGGTTCACGGCATTGAACGACTGCGAGCCGCCGCACACCTGCATGAGCGCCAGCGTCTTGCCCTGCGTGGGGCGCACTGCGCCCAGGGCCAGCGGGATCCAGTCGATCTGGGTTTTCATGATGCCGGTCATGGCACCGTGGCGCTCCGGCGAGCACCACACCATGCCTTCCGACCACGCCGCGAGTTCGCGCAGCGCGACCACCTTGGAGTGCGAGTCGGGGGCGTCATCGGGCAAGGGCAGGCCGCTGGGGTTGAAGACGCGGGTTTCGGCGCCCATGGCGGTCAGCAGGCGCGCCGATTCTTCGACCAGCAGGCGGCTGAACGAGCGCTCTCGCAGGGAGCCATAAAGCAGCAGGATGCGCGGCGCATGCGTGGACATGGCCACCGGCCGCAGGCGCTGCGGATCGAACGGCTGGAAATGCTCGGAAGCGATCGGGGGTAGGCGGGTGTCTGCGGGGAGCCCCTTGACCTCAGGTCCGTTGGATTCGTTCACCGTCTTCCTTTGTGAAATCGCTGCTTTGTGGCGACGGCAAGATCTCGAGTACCCGCTCAGAGGGCCGACACAACCGGGTGCCCAGCGGGGTGACCACGACTGGGCGGTTCATGAGCACGGGGTGCTGGCCGATGAAGTCGAGCAGCTGGTCGTCGCTCCAGTGGGTGGCGCCCAGGTCGAGCGCCTGGTACGGCGTGCCCTTCTCACGCAGCAGGTCGCGCACGGTGCCGCCCATGGCCGCGACCAGGGTGCGCAGTGTGTCGCGCGAGGGAGGCTGCTTGAGGTACTCGATCACCTCGGGCTCTTCGCCGCTGTTGCGGATCATGGCCAGGGTGTTGCGCGATGTGCCGCAGGCCGGGTTGTGGTAGATCGTGATCCGGCTCATGGGTTCATGTTTCCAGGGGTTTGTCGGCAGGTCGCCAGGCGTTGAGCAGCGCCACCAGTGACAGCATCACCGGCACCTCGACCAGCACACCGACCACGGTGGCCAGCGCAGCGCCGGAGTGCAGGCCAAACAGCGAGATGGCCACCGCCACGGCGAGCTCAAAGAAGTTGGAGGTGCCGATCAGGCAGGCAGGGGCGGCGATGTCGTGCGGCAGCTTGAGCCAGCGCGCACCGACGTAGCCCAGGGCGAAGATGCCGTAGGTCTGGATCAGCAATGGCACGGCGATCAGGGCAATCACGAACGGCTGGGCGACGATGGTTTGTGCCTGGAAGCCGAACAGCAGCACCACGGTGGCGATTAGGCCCACCACCGACCAGGGTTTGAGCCGTGCGACCAAGGTGGCCACGCGGGCATCCCCACCGCGCTGGTGCAGCCACCGCCGCGTGAGTACGCCCGCGATCAGCGGCAGCACCACATAGAGCAGCGTGGACAGCAGCAGCGTCTGCCACGGCACAGTGAGATCGGTCACACCGAGCAGGAATGCGGCAATCGGCGCGAAGGCAAACACCATGATGAGGTCGTTCACCGAGACCTGCACCAGGGTGTAGTTGGGGTCGCCCTTGGTCAGCTGGCTCCAGACGAACACCATGGCGGTGCAGGGCGCTACGCCGAGCAGGATCATGCCGGCGATGTATTCATTGGCCGATTGCGGATCGACCCAGGGCGCGAACAGATAGCGGAAAAACAGCACCCCCAGCGCTGCCATGGTGAAGGGCTTGATGAGCCAGTTGATGACCAAGGTGAGCACCAGGCCCTGCGGTCGTTTGCCTACGTCGCGCACCGCCGCGAAGTCGATCTGGATCATCATCGGGTAGATCATGATCCAGATCAGCACCGCCACCACACCATTGACGTGGGCGAATTCGATCGCTGCGATCGCGGCGAAGGTGGCGGGCGTGAGCAGTCCCAGCCCAACGCCCGCGAGGATGCCCAGGGCCACCCAGACCGTCAGGTAGCGTTCAAAAAGTCCCATGTGGTGTCGGTATCAGGCGCTAGCGTTTTGATCTTGCCCGATCTGCTGTACTTCCTGGGTGAGCGCCAGTCGGCTGAGCTTTTCGATCGGCAGGCACATGAAGAGGGAAATGCGCCGCGAAAGAACGCTGAAGGCATCGTTGAACGCGCGGTGGACTTTTTCCGCGCCTCCTGTCACGGCGGCGGGATCAGCCACGCCCCAATGAGCCGAAATTGGCTGGCCGGGCCAGACTGGGCAGACCTCGGCCGCGGCTTGGTCGCAGACGGTGAACACAAAGTCCATCACCGGTGCGCCAGGTGCGGCGAACTCGTCCCAGCTTTTGCTGCGAAGACTATCCGTCTTGTAATGGTTGCGTTGCAGCAGTTCCAGCGCACCCGGGTTCACAGTGCCCACCGCGTGGCTGCCTGCGCTGAAGGCTCGAAAGCGCCCGGCTGACTGCGCGTTGAGGATGGCTTCGGCCATGATGCTGCGCGCCGAGTTGCCAGTGCACAGGAAAAGCACGTTGTAGACCTTGGGTGCGTTCATGAAGGGGTCCTTTGCAGAGGTTGGAGGTGTTCAGGTGGTTTGGGGATTCGGTAAATCCAGCTTGGTGGGAAGCGCCAGGGTGAGCAGCCAGCAGGTGAACAGCATCAGGGCCGAGCCCACCAGCGCGTAGAGCAGGCCGCCCCACTGGTAGAGCAGGCCCGACATCAGCGTGCCGAAGAAGCGGCCCAGCGCATTGGCGGCGTAATAGAAGCCCACGTCTTCGGCGGCCTTCTCGCTGCCGGCGTAGGCCAGGATCAGGTAGGAGTGCACCGAAGAATTGACGGCGAAGGCAAAGCCGAACAGGCCCAGCCCGCCAACCACCCACCATTGCATATGGGGCAGGTCCAGCACAACGGCCGCCGCGATGCCCACTGGAATCAGCGCCAGTGCCAGCGACCACCAGCGCGCGGCCGGCACTTCGGTGCTCAGACCGTCGAGGCTGCGTTTGACGAGGTTCGGTGCGAATGCCTGCACCAGGCCATAGCCGATGGTCCAGGCCGCCAGAAAGCCGCCGACCATGGTGAAGTTCCAGCCCTGCGAGTACAGGAATACCGGTACGCCGACCACGAACCACACGTCGCGGGCGCCAAACAGCGCCACGCGCGCGGCGGCCAGCCCGTTGATGCCGGCGTTCTTGGCGAACAGCTCCTTGGCCGACTTAGAGGCCTTGGCCTTGCCCATCAAGGGCGGGACCGAGCTCACTACACCCACAAGCACCAGCACCAGCAAGGCAGCCATGGCCCAGAGAGAGTGCTGGAAGCCCAGCGCCTGCAGCAACACGCCACCGAGGAAGAAGCCGAAGCCCTTCATGGCGTTCTTGCTGCCGGTGAACCACGCCACCCACTTGAAGAGCTGGTTGTGGCCGCCGTCTTCGGCCTTGGCCTGCGCCTGCGTGACCTTGATGGCCGACTTGCTGGCGGTTTTGGTCAGGTCCTTGGCCACGCCGCAGATGCCTTGCGCGACCACCACCCAGGCCACCGACATCGTCGCCGTCCAGGCCGGGTTGAGCAGCGAGAGCAAGGTGAAGCCGGTGATCTGCGTGACCAGGCCCACGGTCAGCATGCGCTGGATGCCGTAGCGCGTGGCCAGCCAGCCGCCAATCAGGTTAGCCAGCACGCCGGCCGCCTCGTACAGGAGGAACAGGAAGGCCAGCGTGAACGGCGAATAACCCAGCTTGTAGAAGTGCAGCAGCACCAGCATACGCAGCGCGCCGTCGGTGAGCGTGAAGCCCCAGTAGGCGGCGGTGACGATGGCGTAGTTGCGCACCGCGTGGCTGGTAGTGGTCGTCGAAGCGTTCATCAGATGCCGACGGATTCCAGATGACAGGCCAGGTCCACCATGCGCGTGGCGTAGCCCATCTCGTTGTCGTACCAGGCGTAGACCTTGAGCAGCGTGCCATCGGTCACCATGGTGGAGAGCCCATCGACGATGGAACTGCGCGTGTCGCGCGCGTAATCGGCGCTCACCAGCGGGCGGGTCTCATAGCCCAGGATGCCGGCCAGCGGGCCCTTGGCGGCGGCTTCGAACAGCGCGTTGATTTCCTCCGCCGTGGTCGCGCGGTTGAGCTCGAACACGCAGTCGGTCAGCGAGGCGTTGAGCGCCGGCACGCGCACCGCGTGGCCATTGAGCTTGCCCTTGAGTTCGGGGTAGATCAGGGCGATGGCGGTGGCGCTGCCGGTGGTCGTGGGGGCCAGATTCACCATGGCGCTGCGCGCACGGCGCAGGTCCTTGTGCGGCGCGTCGACCACCAGATTGGTGTTGGTGGGGTTGTGCAGCGTGGTGATCTGGCCGTGTTGGATGCCGATGGCTTCGTGCACTACCTTTACCACCGGGGCCAGGCAGTTGGTGGTGCAGCTGGCGGCGGTCACGATGCGGTCGCGCGTCGGGTTGTACAGGTGTTCGTTCACACCCACCACGATGTTCAGCACATCGCCGACTTTAACGGGCGCGGCCACGATCACGCGTTTGGCGCCGCGGTCCAGGTGGCCCTGCAGAGTCTCAGGCGTGAGGAACTTGCCGGTGCATTCGAGCACGACGTCCACGCCCAGATCGCCCCAGGGGATCTCCGCCGCGGTGGGGTGTTCGCTGAACGACAGGCGGCGGTCGTTGATGCGGATGGCGTCGCTTCCCTCAGCGGCAATGTCTGCGCGCCACTTGCCCTGCACCGTGTCAAAGGCCAGCAGGTGGGCGGTGGCGGCCGCGCCACCTTTGAGCTCGTTGAGGTGCACGACCTCCAGGCGGTTGCCGTTGCGCGGGTCGATGGCTTCGCGTTCGATCGCGCCACAAGCCGCGCGCAGGGCCAGGCGCCCCATACGGCCCATGCCGTTGATACCGACTTTCATCTGTTCTTTCCTTCTGGTGTGCTGTTTGGGCATCTGTGCAGAGTGCGCCAATATTTCAACATGTATTGAATTGTTGGGTTTCTGCGTGACACGCTCATGACAGTGGTGGTCGCTTTGCGATGCCGCGTTGACAAGCAGGTGGGTGTGAAAAGGCTTCAAGGCCTTGCCACAGAGGGGTCAGCAGTCTTGGCAGAGGGGGGCGGGCATGAGTTCACAGGATTCGCCCGCGCAGCAATGCGCCGTGAGGTAGGCGAGCAAGTCGTTCATGCGGGCAAGCTGGGCCCGGTAGATCAGGTAGCGCCCCTGGGGCTCGGCACTCACGAGGTCGGCATGGGCCAACTCCTTGAGGTGAAAAGACAGCGCACTGGGCGAAACCCCGAGCTGCACCGACATGGCGCCAGGCGTCAACCCTTCGTGGCCTGCGACGACCAATGCGCGGAAGGCTCGCAATCGCTGCACCTGTGCCAGCGCCGAGAGCGCTCGGACAGCTTGCTGCTCGTCGGATGACATTGATTCCATTTTTCAATGATAGTTGAAATGAAAAAGCGCGCTTTGTGTTCGTTCAAACTGGCTGCAGCATCCAAAAAAACACAGCCATGGTCCGGTGGCCACAGACCAGAAAGTGGTGCGTGAGCGGACGATGCCTCGCGCTTCGACCCTCAATACAACTCGGGCACGACCATCGATGTGGGCACCGGCTGGCGCAGGTAGTCGGGGTTGCGCACCCTCGCTGGCAGCACCACCTCGGGGCGCTGAACTTCGCGGTAGTCGAACTGGCCCAGCAGGTGATCGATGCAGTTGAGTCGCGCCTTTTTTTTGTCCACTGCCTGTACCACCCACCAGGGCGCTTCGGGGATGTGGGTGCGCTCCAGCATGGTTTCCTTGGCGCGCGTGTAGTCTTCCCAGCGACGCCGACTCTCCAGGTCCATGGGGCTGAGCTTCCATTGCTTGAGCGGGTCGTGAATGCGGCCCAGGAAGCGCAGGTGCTGTTCATCGTCGGTGATGGAGAACCAGTACTTGATGAGCCGGATGCCGCTGCGCACCAGCATGCGCTCGAACTCGGGCACAGAGCGGAAGAATTCTTCGTACTCGTCGTCGGTGCAAAAACCCATCACCCGTTCCACGCCGGCGCGGTTGTACCAGCTGCGGTCGAACAGCACCATTTCGCCAGCTGCAGGCAGCTGCGAAGCGTAGCGCTGGAAGTACCACTGCGTGCGCTCGCGGTCGTTGGGGGCGGGCAGGGCGACCACGCGGCAGATGCGAGGGTTCAGGCGCTGGGTGATGCGCTTGATGACGCCGCCTTTTCCTGCGGCGTCTCGCCCTTCAAACAGGATCACTACCTTCTGCTTTTCGTGAGCCACCCAGTCCTGCAGCTTGACCAGTTCGCCCTGCAGGCGGAACAGTTCGCGGAAGTAAGCCATGCGTGCCTGTTTGTCCGCTGAGGTGCGCGGCGTGTCCAGGCCGTCGAGGGTGTCCGGAAGGTCGCGGTCCTCGATCTCCAGTTCCAGCTCTTCGTCGTAGCTGTCGAGCAGGTCGCGTTCGATACGTTGCACCAGGTCTTCGTGGTTGGGGCTCATGGCAGGAGATGGCTGGACGGGAGCATGAGTTTAGGGTGGCTGTGTGACAAAGGCGTGTCCATGCAGGCTCTGTGCGGGTGTGTGGTGAGTCGCCAAAACGTCATGTGAACGCCATGTCGGCGTCACGACCGATTTGCACACTGACGGCATCTCATGAAAACCCGAAAGAGGAGTCCCGTTGTGAAAGAACTGCCCATTCCCACCCTTGGCCTGTCTCCAGTCACCTTGACCCGGGGGTCGCTTCATCCGCGACCTCCTGCCCAGCCGGTTCCTGCGTTTCACCCGCAGCCCCAGTCTGAGGCCTCGCACGGCATCAGCGTCGGCTGGGCGCGCCATCTCGACGAGGTTCGTGAAGCACAGCGCCTGAGGCACGCGGTGTTCGCTGGCGAAATGGGCGCCACCCTGCCCAACACCGTGCCCGGCCACGACGTGGACCTGTTTGACGACTTCTGCGAGCACCTGCTGGTGCGTGACCAGCCCGGTGGCAAGGTGATAGGCACGTACCGCGTGCTGACGCCGGCCCAGGCCAAGCGTGTTGGCAGCACCTACAGCGACACCGAGTTCGACCTCACCCGACTGCGCCATGTCCGCGAACGCATGGTGGAACTGGGCCGCAGCTGTGTGCACCGCGACCACCGCCAGGGCGGCGTGGTCATGGCGCTGTGGGGTGCGCTGGGCGAGTTCATGGTGCGCAACCAGCTCGACACCATGATCGGCTGCGCCAGCATCCCGATGTGCACCCCGCACGTGGCTGGCGCTGGCCATGCCGCCGCCAGCATCTGGCGCCAGGTCAAGGACAAACATCTGGCGTCGATCGAGTTCCATGTGCGCCCGCGCCTGCCGCTGCCGCTGGAGCGGCTGGATGACTCGCTCGATGTGGAACCACCTGCACTGATCAAAGGCTATCTGCGGCTGGGCTCCAAGGTGCTGGGTCCACCGGCCTGGGATCCGGCCTTCAACGCCGCCGACCTGCCGCTCATGATGCGCCTGGCCGACCTGCCGGCTCGCTACCGCAAGCATTTTCTGGGCGCGTGATGTTCCCCGCGCCCATCACCTTCAGGCAATGGGGCATGGATGACGGCGCGTTGGGAGGCGCCGTGCATTGGGCAGGGCTCATGCCGGAAGTTGATGAGCCAAACGCTTCTGCGACTGCCGATGCGGGACATGCCTACCGCGCGGTGTTCATCTCCGATGTCCACCTCGGGACCGCTGGCTGCCAGGCTGCGGCCTTGTTGGACTTCCTGCGCCACCACCCGAGCGACACGTTGTACCTGGTGGGCGACATCGTCGACGGCTGGCAGTTGCGGCGCAAGTGGTTCTGGCCGCAGGCGCACAACGACGTGGTGCAGAAGCTGCTGCGCCGCGCTCGAAAAGGCTGCCGGGTGGTGTTCGTGCCGGGCAACCACGACGAGTTTGCACGCCAGTTCGACGGCCACAATTTCGGTGGCATCGAGGTGCGCAATGAGGCGGTTCACACCACCGCCACTGGCCAGCGCCTGTGGGTGGTGCACGGTGACCATTTCGACGGCGTGATCCAGTGCGCCAAGTGGTTGGCCTATGTGGGCGACAACATGTACGAGTTCACGCTGCGGCTCAACCGGCACCTGAACTCGCTGCGCGCTCGGCTGGGCCTGCCCTACTGGTCACTCTCGCAGTACCTCAAGCACAAGGTCAAGAGCGCCCTCAATTACGTCACCGACTTTGAACGCGCCGTCGCCGCCGAGGCGAGGCAACGCGGTTTTGACGGCGTGGTTTGTGGCCATATTCACCGCGCCGAAATGCGCAGCATTGACGGCACGCTGTACTGCAACGACGGCGACTGGGTCGAGAGCCTGACCGCCCTGGTCGAGCAGCGCGACGGCACGCTGGCGCTGGTGCAATGGCATCACGCCGCTGGTTCGGACGCGCGTGTCGACCCTGCAGCGCCGCTCAACAAGGAGCTCGCATGAAAATCGCTCTGGTGACCGATGCCTGGCAGCCCCAGGTCAACGGCGTGGTGACCACGCTGGTGGAACTGGTTCGTGAACTGCAGGAGGCAGGCCATGAGGTGGTGGTCATCCAGCCCGGGCAGTTTCGAACCCGTCCCTGTCCGGGCTACGCTGGCATTGATCTGGCCTTGTTTCCTGGCCGTGCCCTGGCCAGGATGCTGGACGCGGCCCAGGCCGACGCCATCCACATCGCCACTGAGGGGCCGCTGGGCTGGGCTGCGCGCCGCTACTGCCTGCGCCGCCAGCAGCCGTTCACCTCCGCCTTCCACACCAAGTTCCCCGAAATCCTCAACGCGGCGCTGGGCGTGCCGCTGACCTGGGGCTATGCACTGTTCCGCCACTTCCACCGACCCAGCCAGGCGGTAATGGTGCCCACCTCGGGCGTGCTGGCCATGCTGCAGCAGCGGGGCTTTCAGCGTCTGAAGGAATGGACTCACGGGGTGGACACCCGGCTGTTTGCCCTGGCCGAGGCGCCGGTGGCGTACCCACCGCTGGGTGCCCTGGCCCGGCCGGTGAGCCTGTTCGTGGGGCGCGTTTCCTACGAGAAGAACATCGACGCCTTTCTCGACCTCGATGTGCCCGGCAGCAAGGTGGTCTGCGGCGTGGGGCCGCTGGAGACCGGGCTGCGCGAGCACTACCCCAACGTGCACTGGCTCGGTGTGTTGCCGCGCCACGAACTGGCCCGTGTCTACGCGGCGGCCGACGTGTTTGTCTTCCCCAGCCGCAGTGAGACCTTTGGCCTGGTGATGCTCGAAGCCATGGCCTGCGGCGTGCCGGTGGCCGCCTACCCGGTGGACGGGCCGCTGCAGGTGGTGGGCGAGAGTGGCGCCGGCGCCCTGCGCGAGGACCTGCGCGAGGCGTGGGGCGCCGCTCTGCGCATCCGGCGCAGCGAGGCGCGTGCGCGGGCGATGGAGTTTGGCTGGAAGCGCGCGGCTGACCTGTTCCTGTCGTTCCTGACGGTGCAGATCCCGGAGCCTGCCTCGCCGCGCCGCCGCGGACGTTCCCGGGCGGACGAGGACGGAGCGGCGCTTCCGGTGGTGAAGATGTCAGCCCTGTCACGCAAACGTCATTCAGTCGTTGAATAATCGTCACAATGCGCGGGCAGTTCGGCGGCCAAAGGGATCGGTCGCCCCCTGCGCACCTTGACGGGTACCATGAGCGACATCGCCACAAACACCAGCCCCTCCGGTCGCTTGAACTTCCTTGACCGGGATCGCAGCATCCTCGCCTTCAACGCGCGGGTGATGGACTGGGCTCGCCGGCCCGACGTCCCGCTGCTCGAACGCCTGCGCTACCTCGGCATCGTCTCCAGCAACCTCGACGAGTTTTTCGAGGTGCGCATGGCGCCGCAACTCAGCGCTCACAAGACCAATGAGCAGCGCGGCGACTACACCGCACCGGGCTACCACGCTCTATCCGCCGAGGTTCATTCGCTGGTGGCACAGCAGTACGCGATCTACAACGATGAGTTGCTGCCGCTGCTGGAGAAGAAGGGCATCAAGCTGGTGGCACATGGCGAGCGCAATCAGCGCCAGCGCCGCTGGGTCAAGGATTTTTTCCAGCGCGAGGTGCAGCCGCTGCTCATGCCGGTGGGTCTGGACCCTTCTCACCCATTCCCGCAGGTGGCCAACAAGTCGCTCAACTTCATCGTGCGGCTGACCGGCAAGGACGCTTTCGGCCGGGAAAACGAGATCGCGATCGTCAAGGTGCCTCGCATCCTGCCTCGCTTTTTCAGCATGCCTCCCATCAAGGGCTCCAAGCAGACCCACTTCGTCTCCATTTCCAGCCTGATCCGATCGCACCTGGCCGACTTGTTTCCCGGCCGCCAGGTCACCGAGTTCTCGCAGTTCCGCGTTACCCGCCACTCCGATCTGGCGCTGGATGAAGAAGAGGTGAAAAACTTGCGCACCGCGCTGCGCAAGGGGCTGCAGGAGCGCCACTACGGTGAAGCGCTGCGGTTGGAAGTTTCCGCAGGCTGTTCCGAGTACCTGTCCAACTTTCTGCGCGCCCAGTTCGACTTGCCCGAAGCGGCGCTGTACCGCGTGCCCGGCCCGGTCAACCTGGTGCGTCTCAACCAGCTGATCGACCAGGTCGAGGCACCCGCGCTGCGCTTTCCCCGTTACCTGGCTGGCTGGCCGGTTCAGCTCACGCCCGGGCAGTCGTTTTTCGACCGCCTGCAGCAAGGCGATGTGCTCATTCACCAGCCATACGAGAGTTTTGATGCGGTGCTCGCGTTCCTGCGCGAGGCGGTGGCCGACCCGGACGTGCTGGCCATCAAACAGACCATTTACCGCGCAGGCGCCAAGTCCGAGCTGATGGAGTTGCTGCGCGATGCGGTGCGCCGCGGCAAAGAGGTGACGGCAGTGGTGGAACTCAAGGCGCGCTTCGATGAAGAGGCCAACATCAGCTACGCCGAACGCCTGGAATCGGTGGGTGCACAGGTGGTGTACGGCGTGGTCGGGCTCAAGACCCACGCCAAGATGCTGCTGGTGACCCGTCGCGAGGGCACCCGGCTGCGGCGCTATGCGCACGTGTCCACCGGCAATTACAACGCCGGCACCGCCAAGCTCTACACCGACATCAGCTACCTGAGCGCAGACGAAGCGCTCACTGCCGATCTCGACCAGGTCTTCCTGCACCTAGCCAGCCAGAACCGGCTGGCCAAGCTCAACAAGGTGCTGATCGCGCCGTTCCAGCTGCACAAGGCGATGCTGGAGCGCGTCGATGCCGCGGCGGCAGCGGCGAAAGCCGGGCATGAGGCCCGCATCATCCTCAAGATGAACGCGCTGACCGACGAGCCGCTGTCGCGCGCCCTGGCGCATGCCTCGCAGCAGGGCGTGAAGATCGACCTGATCGTGCGCGGCGCCTGCATCCTGCCGGCGCAGGTGCCGGGCGTCACCGACAACGTGCGCGTGCGCTCGGTCATTGGCCGCTTGCTGGAGCATTCCCGCGTCTTCTATTTTCGGGTCAACGGGGTGGAAGAGCTGTGGCTCTCCAGCGCCGACTGGATGAACCGCAACATGCTGCGCCGTGTCGAGCTCGCCTGGCCGGTGACCGATCCAGCACTGCGCCACCGGTTGGTGGACGAATGCCTAATGGCTTACCTGCACGACACCCGCGATGCCTGGCTGCTGCAGCCCGATGGCACCTATGTGCCTGCGGCTGGCGCCAGCGGACGCGGCGGACGCAAGAGCCGCGCCGAGACCTTGTCGGCGCAGACCAGTCTCATGGACCGCTACGGCAGCAAGGCCTGATCGGGAGGCAGCAGATGGACCTGATTCTCTGGCGCCACGCCGAAGCCCAGGACCATCCTGACCCCGTGCTCGGGCGCCAGGGCGACGCGCAAGATCTGGCGCGGCGACTCACCCCGCGCGGCGAGAAACACGCCGCGCGCATGGCCACCTGGCTGGACCGGCAGTTGCCCAGCGGTGCCCGTGTCTTCGCCAGCCCAGCCCAGCGCAGCGAGCAGACCGCGCTCGCCCTGGGGCGCAAGTTCAAGATGCGCGACGAGCTCGCGCCTGGCGGGGATCCGCTGGCCTTGCTTGAACTGGTGCAGTGGCCCGAGGGCAAAGGCCCGGTGCTGGTGGTGGGCCATCAGCCCACGCTCGGGCAAGTGGTGGCACGCTTGCTGGGCCTGAGCGAAGAAGAGTGCGCGGTGAAGAAAGGCGCTGTCTGGTGGCTGCACCACCGCGAGCGCGATGGAAAGCAGCAGACCGTGCTGCTCACGGTGCAGACGCCCGAGCTGCTGTAGGCACGCGCAACGGTGGGGGCTTTGGTCTCTCCATGTTGGCAACGGATCAACGACTTGCATGCGTCAAGCGCCTGGGCGCCGCGGCTAAGCCCTCAGATTGGGCAAACCTGAAGCGCGCGCATCTGGTCGGCCCGCTCGCGCCCCGGCTTCAGGCCCAGGGTTTGAGCGCTTCGCGTGTGCGCTCAATGGTCTTGCGCCAGGTGCTGGAATTCCAGGAAATTCTGGCACCAGCCGACTGCTCCAGCCGCGCGCACAGAGCACTCAAACGATCGGCGCCCACATTGCCTGCCGAGCCAGCCAGCGAATGTGCCAGTTCGCGCAAAGCATCGTCCCTGTTCTGCTCGATGGCCTGCTCGATGGCGGCGGCGCGGGTGTCTAGGTTCTGCAGGAATCCCTGCACAATCTCGCGTCGCAGGCTTCCCTGTTCGTCGTCCATGGCCGCAAACTGGGCCCAGCGTTCGCCGTCGACCCAAGGTGGCTCAACGTCCTGGGTGCTTGCCAGACCGGTGTTGGAAGGATGTTCGGTGGGAGCGCTGGGGTGGGGTGGCAGTGGTCTGGACGGTCCTTGTTTTTGCCAGTGGGCCAGCGTGTCGCCCAGCACTTTGAGGGACAGGGGCTTGGTGAGGTAGTCCTCCATGCCAGCATCAAGACAGCGCTGGCGGTCCTGCCAGAGGCTGGAGGCCGAAACGCCGATCACCGTGGGACCTTTGCTGCCCCAGCGTTGCCGAAGAACGCGAGCCACCGCCAGACCGTCGAGCCCGGGCATGTGGGCATCAAGCAGCAACAAGTCGAACGGCTGATCTCGGCTTTGCGCCTGCTCCACCGCCTCGATCGCGGCCTGTCCGTCCGCCAGCGTCGTGAAAACGTGACCTAGTCGTTTCAGCATGGCCGCAGCGACCTTGAGGTTGATCGGGTTGTCATCCACCACCAGCACATGCAGACGCTGATCTTCGGGCACGCTTTGCGGCAAGCCTTCGCTGTCGAGATCAGCCACGTCGGCCCGTGTGGCCAGGATGCTGAAATCAAAACGGCTGCCACGGCCAGGCGCGCTGCCGACCTCGATGGCGCCGCCCATGAGCTCCACCAGGTGTTTGCAAATCATCAGACCCAGCCCTGTGCCGCCGTAGACCCGTGCGGTTGAGGTATCGCCCTGAGCAAAGGGCTGGAACAGTGAGCCCATGCGGTCAGGTGAAATGCCCACGCCGGTGTCGGTGACGCTGAAGCCCAGGCGCAGCGTCGGGTGGGTAGCCACCACCCGTACCGCCAGCGTGACGGCGCCTTCGCCAGTGAACTTGATGGCGTTGGACAGCAGGTTGAGCAGCACCTGCCGCAGTCGGGTGATGTCGCCCGCCACGGCGCGCGGCACATCTGGCTCCAGCGTGAGCACCAGGTCCAGCCCGCCGTCTGCGGCACGAGGCCGCATCAGATCGCAAACCCCCCGCACCGCTTGCTGAAGGTCGAATGGCCGATGTTCCAGCGTCAGCTTGCCGGCCTCGATCTTGGAGAAGTCAAGAATGTCATCGACCACCGAACGCAATTGGTCGCTGGACATCTGCAACACGTCCAGCATGTCGCGCTGTGCGGGCGTGAGCGCCGTGTCCTGCAACAGCTCACCCATGCCCACCAGTCCGTTGAGCGGCGTGCGAATCTCATGGCTCATGACCGCCAGAAAGCCCGCCTTGGCCTGGACCGCCGCCAGGGCCTGCTCACGCGAAGCCAGCAGCTCGGTGGTGCGCTCGCGAACCCGCCGTTCCAGCAACAGGGCGGCATCGCGCAGAGCCTCGTTTTTTTGCTGGATTTCCTGGGTGTAGGTCTGCAGCTTTTGCGCACTCTGGTGCATCACCTCGGACAGGTGATGCACCTCGCGCAGCTGGGCGCGGTGCTGCACCTCGGGCACCTGGCCTTGCCCGAGGGCCGTGGCAGAGGCGTTGAGCCGGCTGAACTGACCCGACAAGCTGCGTGCCAGCATGAGAGCGAGCAGTGTGCCCAAGGCGATCAGGACCGCCATCGCGGCCAGCGCCCATTGCCGGGCCTCAAGCACCCGGCGCGTGAAGTCTTGCTCTGGTGCCACCACGACCAATTGCCAGGCCAGGCCGTAGCGTTCGCCAAACGGGCGCTGCAGCGCGATCAGTCGATTGGAGCTGAGTCCCAGCCGCTCCCACCAGCTGCTGCTGCCGTCCAGGCGGACCACACCGGTCTGCGCTGCCGCTGCCGCTGCCGATGGCGTTGTCCGCTGGCCTAGGCGCTCGTGGGACATCCGAACCAATGCGTCGCGGCTTTGCGCCGGGGTGATGCGCTGCGATTTGCCATCGATCATCTGGCTCAGAGGCTCGTCCACCGAAGAGGCCACCAGCAACCCGGCCCGGTCGACCAAGTAGGTCACTGCGCCTTCGCTGATCCGGGTGCTACGGATCAGTTCGGTGAGGCGTGCCAGGCTCATGTCGACGGCCAACACCCCCATCACGGTGCTGTTGTCGGTGGCGAAGATGGGTTGGGCTAGCGTGAGGTCGAACTGGGGCTTGACCGCCGAGCGGTAGACCTCGGTGAAGGTGCGCTCGCCACGCAGAATCGCCAGCTGATACCAGGGACGCACTCGCGGGTCATACACCGTGGCCTCGGTCTTGAGCAGCTGGGTTCGGTCACCGGGCTGCTGGAGCAGATGATGGGTTCGCCCTGGTTCACCCGGTCTGATCTGGCGCACCACAAAGCCGCGGTCCTCGCGCTCCAGCCCAAAGAAGCTGCCGTCGGCTGCGCCGATGTAAAGATAGGGCACGTTGGGTGACTGCTGGGTGAGCGCAAATGCCATGCGTTCGAAGGCATCGGTATCATGCAGCCAGCCGCGGGCACGATCTCCCTCAGTGCCCGTTGGCTTGAACGGCGGTAGCAACGCGTTGACTACCGTGTGCGCTTCGCCCAGATGGGCCAGGGCGCCGACGTCGACCCGCTGTGCCGCCTGCGCCATGGCGCTTGCGGCCAGGGTGTCGATGGCCTCTGCGCTGTTGGAGGACAGCACCCAGGCCACGAGCAGCGCAGGCGTCAGAGCAGAAAACACCAGCGCGCCCAGCAGGGCCGGACCCAGTGGCAGGCGCCAGGGCGCCTTGTCGCTCATGGCCTAGGGCCGGATGCGGAGTCTGGGGCAGCGCGCAAGGGCATCAGACAACTCACATCCATCGATTTGCCCCGTTGGGGAAGCTCCAGCCATAGACGCGGTTGAGTTTGCACGACGCCGGTCACGCTGCGCAAAACCTCCACGGAGGCGACTGGGTAGGTGGCTTCGTGCAGGTCTGGGTGGCGCGCCAATGCCACCGCGTTGTCCACCGTCTCGCCCACCGGAATCAGCTGGGCCGCACCGCCGAGCAAGCCGTCGAGCCGCATCATGGCCACGGGGCCGCTGTGGAGTGCGCTGCCGACTTCCAGCGGAGGCGGGGCGTGATCGACCCACCTTGCCTCAGCGAAGGCTTGCAGGCCGGCCAACGAGTTGCGAACGCCAAACGCCGCACGCACCGCGCGCAAGGGATGGGACGCTGGGGCGTCGTTTTCAACGTCCGCGAACACCGCCACCAGCACGTCACCCAGGAACTGCAGCGTGGTTGCGCCAAACAGAAACACGGTGTCGCCACAGGCCTGGTGAAAGCGCCGCAGCAAAACGCTGAGATCGGCGGCAGGCAGCGCACTGGACCAGGCCGCATGGTTGCGCAAACAGACTGCCAGTACCGTGGCCTGCTCATGGCCACCTTGCACATCCTGGGCGTTGGCGGTGGGCCATTGCTGGTTCAGCGCCAGCGCCAGACGGTCTTCGAAAGCGTCGCCCAGGGTGCGCAACTGCTTTTCGAGTTCGGCTGTGAGGGTCGAACGGATGGTCAAGTCCTGAGCTACTTGCCGTATCTGCTGCTTGTTGAGCTGTGCCATCACGGCATCTCGGAGCTCTCGCGTCTGAAATGGCTTGGTCAGATAGTCGTCAGCGCCCTGGCGCATGCCCTGTCGCATGTGCTCCCGTTCCTGCAGGGAGGTCAGCAGGATCAGCGGGGTAGCGCCCAACGTGGGGTGGCCGCGCAGCGCATCAAGCAAATCAAAGCCGCTCATGCGCGGCATATGGATGTCGCTGACCACCAGTTCGGGCGCGTGGGCGGTGATGAGGTCCCAGGCGGCCGCGCCGTCAGGGGCCGCGAGCACCTCGTGCCCGATGTTCTTCAGAACCACCGAGATCAGCTTCAGGGTACCGGGGTCGTCCTCTGCGACGGCGATCAGGGCCATGGGGCTTGATTCTAGGGGTGTGACACCGGCCAGGATGGACGATTACGGGTCATCCTAGGGTGAGTTGGTCCTGCTCTGGCGCCAGCGTCGCCCGACCCGTGGAGAAACCAGCGCATGCCGTGATTCCGTCACACGGCTATGGTTTGTTGTCAACGGATGTCAACGGATGTCAGCGCTGAACTTCCAGTCCGATTTCTGCCAGGCCAACACCTCCTCCCCCAGCAGCCAGGCCGATTGCGGGTAACGCCGCGCCCAGCCCGGGTTCGTGACCAGCTTGAAGGCGCCTGACTTGTAGCTCAGCCGCAGGGACTCGTGCTCCGGCATCTTGCGCGCGTGGCACAGCAGCACCGCCAGGCGCAGGCACATCAGCTGCTTGGCGAACAGCTCATCGCCCAGCGACAGCTCCAGTTTCTTGAGCTTGCCGCGCTGACCCAGCACCAGCTGACTCATGCGGTGCAGCTCGGGCAGGGAGAAGCCGGGCGCATCCACGTTGTCCAGGATGTAGGCGCCGTGATGGTAGGAGCGGTCGTGGGAGATGTGGGTGCCAATCTCATGCAGCCGCGCGGCCCAGGCCAGTTTCTGGGAGTAGCGCTCATTCTGCGGATCCACCGCAGCCACCTGGGCAAACAGGGCGGTGGCCACGGCGCTGACGCGCTGGGCATGGGCTTCGTCGGCGGAAAATCGGTGGGCCAGCCAGCGCACCGTGCGCTCGCGCACGTCGCCGCCCTCGCTCTCGCGTTCAATCAGGTCGTACAGGGCGCCCTGGCGCAAAGCACCCTGCGCTGGCAACATTTGCTGGATGTCGAACAGGTCGAAAATAGCGTGCAGAACCGCCACGCCGCCGGCCAATACCGGGCGACGATCGTCTTTCAGACCATCGAGCCGCAGGCTCTCCTGATGACCCGCCTTGACCATGCGTTCGACCAGCCAGTCCAGACCGCTGCGGGTGACCAGGCCCGTGGCCCAGCCGTTGGCGCCCAGGATATCGGCCACCGCACTCACGGTGCCCGAGGAGCCGTAGGCGACTGCCCAGTCGGCCGGCGGAAAACTGTCCAGTGCCTGGTCGAGCACCGCCTTGGCGGCCACCTCGGCGGTCTTGAAGGCAGCGGGCGTGAATTCGCCGCGTCCGAAATACTTCTGCGTCCAGGCCACGCTGCCCAGCCGGTACGACTCCATGCTGTGGGCTTGGTAGCCCTGGCCAAGAATCATTTCAGTGGATCGCCCGCCGATATCGACCACCAGCCGCTTCTCGTCGGACTGGGGCAGTAGGCGCGATACGCCCTGGTAGATCAGCCGTGCCTCTTCCTGACCAGAGACCACTTCGATCGCAAAACCCAGAATCGTGTGTGCCTGTTTGAGGAACTCGTCGCGATTCTTGGCTTCGCGCAGGGTCTGCGTGGCCACGGCGCGCACCTGCTGTTTCTTGAAGCCGTGCAGTCGTTCGGCAAAGCGGGCCAGACAGTCCCAGCCACGTTGCATGGCCGCTGGGCTCAGGACCTTGTTCTCATCCAGGCCAGCGCCCTGGCGCACCGTTTCCTTGAGGTACTCCATGCGCTCGATGTGACCGCCCTGGTAGCGGCCGATTTCGAGGCGGAAGCTGTTGGAGCCGAGATCGATCGCAGCGAGGAGGGTTCCGTTTTGCATGGGGAAGGGTGGATTCGGGGCACCTGGGTGCCCAGGCGCCGCTGGGGCGCGGGCAACAGATGAAACGGTCAGATTGTGACGCATGCAAGTTCCGGCGGGCTGACACCATGGACCGCCTGACGCCGCCAGGACAGCCCCCGTTCCCGCGCTGCCAGGAACGCGCGATACTGGTGGAGGTAGCGCCATGGGTGCCGTTGGCGCCGGTTGCCCCCCCTTTTTTTTTGCTCTTGTTGGTCCAGGAGTCCGGTATGCCATCTACTGCTCGTCCCACATCCCAAAGCCCCACCGGCGAGTCGCGCGAACCGGCGCCCTCCTGGTCCCGCCGGCGCTGGCTGCAGTCCACAGGCGCCGCCAGCGCGCTGGCTGTGATGCCCAGCCTGCAGGCACAACCGGCGTCTGCGGCGGCCGAAGAGGCCCAGGCGCCACCCATGCCCGCCGTGGGCTCGGTGCTCAACCTGCCACGCATCACCCTGCTCGATGGCCGGGTGGTGGATCCCGCTGGCACCGCCGGCAAACCGTTGCTGCTGTACTGGTGGTCCAGCACCTGCCCGTTCTGCGCCCAGCAAAGCCCGAGCATGGACCAGTTCTGGCAGGCGCAAAAGGGACGTGGCTTGCAGATGGTGGCTCTGTCCATCGACAAGAAGCCGGAGGACGCTCAGGCCTACCTGGCGCGCAAGGGCTAC
This sequence comes from Hydrogenophaga sp., assembly GCF_011390835.1. Taxonomy (GTDB): domain Bacteria; phylum Pseudomonadota; class Gammaproteobacteria; order Burkholderiales; family Burkholderiaceae_C; genus Hydrogenophaga. The sequence goes on from NZ_JAABRQ010000006.1 coordinate 46,224, forward strand.
CAGTTCCCCGCGGCCTGGGCCAGCCCGGACTGGCGCAAGAGTTTCCCCAAGCCCAAGGGCTTGCCCATCACGCTGCTGCGCGGTCGTGAAGGTCGGCTGCTGCTGGCCGAGCGCGGGCAGATGTTCGCTGAAGATGTGGAGGCAATGGCCCAGCTGCTGTGAACGCTGGTGGGCAGGGCGCTCGGTGCGCAGCCCCCAGAAGAATGCGTAATGCTTAAAAAGCAGGATGTTTGGGCCTCAGCTCCGTTTGTGTGACTGTCACATTGATGTCACACAAGCCCCCTAGAGTCTCGTTTGTGAACCATTTTTCACCAACCGAGAGGACTCTCATGAACACCAAACGCACTCTGCTCAAAACCGTGGCTGCTGCCGCTTTCGCATCGCTGGCCATGGGCAGCGCCCTGGCCGCCGACATCACCGGCGCTGGCGCCACTTTTCCCTTCCCCATCTACGCCAAGTGGGCCGAGGCCTACAAGAAAGAAACCGGAATCGGCCTGAACTACCAGTCCATTGGTTCGTCTGGTGGCCTGCGCCAGATCCGCGCCAAGACCGTGGCCTTCGGCGCTTCCGACGCCCCGGTAAAGGGCGCTGACCTGGACAAGGACGGCATGGTGCAATTCCCTGCGATCATCGGCGGCACCGTCCCGGTGTTCAACGTCGAGGGCTTTGCCCAGGGCGAAATGCGCATCACTGGCCCGGTTTTGGCCGACATGTTCTTGGGCACCATCAGCAAGTGGAACGACCCCAGGATCGCCGCGTTGAACCCCGGCAAGACACTGCCTGACCAGGCGATCACTGTGGTGCACCGCGCCGATGGTTCGGGCACCACCTTCAACTGGACCGACTACCTCTCCGCCGTGAGCAAGCCCTGGGCCGACACCGTGGGCAAGGGCTCTGCCGTCAAGTGGCCTGCCGCTACCAGCGTGGGTGGCAAGGGCAACGAGGGCGTGGCCGCCAACGTGACCCGCATCAAGGGCGCAGTGGGCTACGTGGAATACGCCTACGCCAAGAAGAACAACATTCCCTACATGGCGCTGCAAAACAAGGACGGCAACTTTGTGCGCCCTGACGACAAGACGTTTGCCGCTTCCGCTGCGGGTGTGGACTGGTTCAGCGTGCCCGGCATGGGCGTGTCCATGGTCAACGCAGCCGGTGCCGACGCCTGGCCGGTCTCCACCGCCTCGTTCATCCTGATGTACAAGGACCCCGCTGACAAGGCGCAATCCGCTGAGGTCCTGAAGTTCTTTGACTGGGCCTTCAAGAATGGCCAGAAGATGGCTCTGGAACTTGATTACGTGCCGCTGCCGGACAAGCTGACCGCCGACATCCGCTCCAAGGTCTGGTCGCAGATCGCCAAGTAAGGTAAAAGGCTCTTGCGCATCCGCCCCGCGTCAGCTCAGCTGTCGCGGGGCGGTCGCTTAGAGCCTCCGCAGCCACTGGAGGAGACCTCATGAACATGGAAACCACCATGGAATCTAGGATCATGCCCGCTGAGACGGGCAACCCCAACATGCAGGTGATTGCTCGCCGGCAGCGTTGGCAGGACGTCATCTTCCACCGCGGCACCCAGGGCTTCTCGCTGCTGGTGCTGATTGCCTTGGTGGGCATCATCGTGTCCCTGCTCATCAACGCCTGGCCGGCATTCGAGAAGTTCGGTGTCGGCTTCGTCTGGCGGGTGGAATGGGACGTGGTGAACGATGAGTTCGGTGCTGCGATTGCCATCACCGGCACCTTGTTGAGCGCAGGCATTGCGATGTTGATCGCGGTGCCGTTGGCCTTCGGCATCGCGCTGTTTCTCACCGAGACCTGCCCGGTCTGGCTGCGCCGTCCGCTGGGCACCGCCATCGAACTGCTGGCGGCAGTGCCCTCCATCATCTACGGCATGTTTGGCCTGTTTGTGTTTGCACCGCTGTTTGCGGACTATTTTCAGATTCCGGTGCAGGAGCTGATTGGCGGCATGCCGCTGGTTGGCTGGATGTTCGGCGGAGCCACCAACGGCATCGGCATCATGGCCGCTGGCGTGGTGCTCGCCTTCATGGTGCTGCCATTTGTGGCCGCGGTGATGCGCGACGTGTTTGAAATCGTGCCCCCCATCCTGCGCGAATCCGCCTACGGCGTGGGCTGCACGACCTGGGAGGTGGTGCAGGGCGTGGTGCTGCCCTACACCCAGAAGGGCGTGATCGGTGGTGTGATGCTGGGCCTGGGACGTGCCCTGGGTGAAACCATGGCGGTGACCTTTGTGATCGGCAATGCCAACCGCATGCCCACTTCGCTTTTCTCGCCGGGCACCTCGATCGCCTCCACTCTGGCCAACGAGTTCGGCGAAGCGGTGGATTTCCACGTGTCCACCCTGTATGCCCTCGGCTTCCTGCTGTTCGTCATCACCTTTGTGGTGCTGGCCACAGCCAAGATCATGCTGGTGCGCGCCGAGCGCGCCAAGGGCTTCTGAGCCGTCTGACGCGAGAACAACATGGAAATGAATGCCGCCCTCTACAAGAAGCGCCTGCGCACCAACGCCATTGGCCTGACCCTGTCCATGACCGCCATGGTGTTGGGGCTGGCGGTACTGCTGTGGATCCTTTTCGTGCTGTTTTCCAACGGCTTTAAGGCGCTGGACTGGAACATCCTCACCCAGTCCACCCCGGCGCCCGGCACCGAAGGCGGGGGCCTGGCCAACGCCATCGTCGGCAGTCTGATGATGGTGGGCTTCGCCGTGCTGGTGTCCACGCCCATCGGCGTCCTGGCTGGCGTGTACCTGGCCGAGTATGGCGACACCAGCAAGACCGCCGAGGTCACCCGATTCGTGACGGACATCATGCTGTCGGCGCCGTCTATCGTGCTTGGCCTGTTTGTCTACGCCATCGCGGTGGCCACGGTGGGCCATTTTTCGGGCTGGGCGGGCAGCCTGGCCCTGTCCCTGATCGCCATCCCCGTGGTGGTTCGCACCACGGAGAACATGCTGCGGCTGGTGCCGGGAACCTTGCGGGAAGCCGCCTTTGCTCTGGGTGCGCCGCGCTGGAAGGTGTCGATCAAGGTGACCTTGCGCGCGGCAAAAAGCGGCGTGATGACTGGTTTGCTGCTGGCCATCGCCCGCATCACCGGAGAAACCGCTCCGCTGTTGTTCACCGCGCTCAACAACCAGTTCTTCAGCACCGACATGAGTGGACCAATGGCCAATCTGCCGATCGTGATCTACCAGTTTGCGCTCAGCCCTTACGACAACTGGATCCGTCTGGCCTGGGGTGGTGCGCTACTGATCACGCTCTCCGTGCTGGTGCTCAACATCCTGGCCCGCGTCATCCTCCGCGAGAAAACCCCGGTTTGACCAGACGCCCACCACATCCCGATACAACCCTTGTGCACACAACCATGAGCGAAACTTCTACCCCCGTAAACAACGCACTTGAACTGCGCAACCTGAACTTCTTCTACGGCAAGTTCCAGGGTCTCAAGGATGTGAACCTCGACATCGAAGAGCGCAAGGTCACCGCGTTCATCGGTCCTTCAGGCTGCGGCAAGTCCACCCTGCTGCGCACGCTCAACCGCATGTACAGTCTCTACCCGGGCCAGCGCGCCGAAGGCACCATCAATTTCTACGGCCAGAACATCCTGGACCCGAAGCAAGACATCAATCTGCTGCGCGCGCGCATCGGCATGGTGTTCCAGAAGCCCACGCCGTTTCCCATGTCGATTTACGACAACATAGCCTTCGGCGTGAAGCTCTACGAAAACCTGAGCGCCGGTGAGATGGACGACCGCGTTGAATGGGCACTGACCAAGGCCGCTTTGTGGAACGAGGTCAAGGATAAGCTCGGTCAAAGTGGTCTGTCTCTCTCTGGCGGCCAGCAACAGCGCCTGTGCATCGCACGCAGCGTGGCGGTCAAGCCCCTGGTGTTGCTGCTCGATGAACCCACCTCGGCGCTGGACCCGATCTCCACCGGCAAGGTGGAAGAACTGGTGCACGAGCTCAAGCAGGACTACACGATTGCCATCGTCACCCACAACATGCAGCAGGCGGCGCGGTGCAGCGACTACACCGCCTACATGTACCTGGGGGAAATGATCGAGTTCGGTGCCACCGAGCAGATTTTTTTCAAGCCCAGCAAGAGCGCGACCGAAGACTACATCACAGGAAGGTTTGGTTGACATGCCCGAAAAACACATCTCCAGCCAGTTCGACGCCGAGCTCAACTCCATCTCCACCCATGTGCTGGAGATGGGTGGCTTGGTCGAGTCGCAGCTGCACCAGGCAGTCTACGCCCTGGTTCACATGAGTCAAGAGTCCGCGGATCAGGTGCTCGAAAACGAAGCGAAGATCAATAAGATGGAGGTGCTGATCGATCAAGAGATCATCTCTACCATTGGCCGGCGCCAGCCCACTGCTCGCGACCTGCGCTTCCTCATGGCGATTTCGCGCACAACCCAGAACCTGGAGCGCGCGGGTGACGAGGTGGCGCGCATCGCCCGCATGGTCAAGTCCATCGCTGACAGCGGCTCGCCACGCAACCTGCCGAGCTCGGAGCTGCGCGTGGCCGCCGATATGGCCTCAGCGCTGCTGCGCAAGAGCCTGGACTCGTTCGCCCGGCTGGATACCGCGATGGCGGTGACCATCATCAGGGAAGATGACCACATCGACCACGAGTACAACGGCTTCATACGCAAGCTCATCACCTACATGATGGAAGACCCGCGCACCATCTCTGCCAGCCTTGACCTGATGTTTCTGGCGAAGTCCATTGAGCGCGTGGGTGACCACGCGAAAAACATTGCTGAGCAGATCATCTTCATCGTCAAGGGCGAAGACGTGCGCCACACGTCGATGGAAAACGTGGAGTCGGTGGTCCGATGAGCGTCTTGATGCCACGTGAGCCCCAGCCGCGCGCCGCTCCCTGGCGCTGCGGGGTGTTCGCATGAGGAAACTGCCCCGCGTGCTGGTGGTGGAGGATGAGCCCGCCATCGCCGAGCTGATCGCCGTCAACCTGCGGCACAACGGCTTTGCGCCCACGGTGGTGTTCGACGGTGCCGCCGCCCGGCGCGAGGTGGACGCGGTGCTGCCCGATGTGATCCTGCTTGACTGGATGTTGCCCGGCGAGAGCGGCGCTTCACTGGCGCGCCAGTGGCGAAAGCACGACCGGACCAAGACGGTGCCCATCCTCATGCTGACCGCGCGCAGCGACGAGTCGGACAAGGTGCAGGGGCTGGACGCTGGTGCCGACGACTACATCACCAAGCCGTTCTCCACCCAGGAACTGCTCGCGCGCATCCGCGCCGTGCTGCGCCGTCGTGCGCCCGAGATCGTCAATGACTCCGTGCAGGTGGGTGAGCTGGCGCTCGACGCGGGCACCTACCGGGTGAGCTTCCGTGGCAACGAACTCAAGGTCGGACCGACCGAATTCAAGCTCCTTCACTACCTCATGAAGCACGCTGAACGCGTGCACACCCGTGGTACGCTGCTCGACAAGATCTGGGGAGACCATGTCTTCATCGAGGAGCGAACCGTGGATGTGCATGTGAAGCGTTTGAGGGAATCCTTGGGTGAAGCCGCCAGCATGGTGGAGACGGTGCGCGGCGCTGGCTACCGCCTGACGGGGCTCAACAACACCGGACGACCCGCGCAAGGCTCCAGCACCGCCGCAGCATGACGCGTCGGGCTCTCGAGCTGCTGTGCCTGGTGGCACTGGGTGCGGTATGGGGCTGGGCCAACGATTCGCCACCCTGGACGTTTGCCGGTGCTTTGCTGGGAGCGCTGGTCTGGGCCATCTTCGATGGCTTGCGCGCGCGCGAGTTGCTCAACTGGATCGCCAAAGGCGAAGCGTCTCGTGCACCCAGTTTGTCCGGCACTTGGGGTGAGCTGGTTGAACGCTGCCGCAAGCTGATCAAGAAGCTGGAAAAAAAGGCCCAAAACAGCGACGCTCGTCTGGAGGACTTTCTGGCGGCGATCCAGGCCTCTCCCAACGGCGTGGTGCTGCTGGATGCGACCGGTCGCATCGAATGGGCCAACCTGACTGCGGCCAACCACCTCGGCTTTGACCCGCAGCGCGATCTGGGCCAGTACGTGCGCAACATGGTGCGCGCACCCGCCTTCACCGCCTACCTCAACGCTGCTGACTTCTCCTACGAAATCCAGGTCGACGGGCCTGGCCCCCGGCCCTCACAACCGTCCAAGATCTCGCTGCAGATTCACCCCTACGGCAAGAAACGCAAACTCATGCTCACGCGCGATGTGACCGCGCTGCAACTGGCCGAGACCATGCGTCGGGATTTTGTGGCCAACGTGTCGCATGAAATCCGCACGCCGCTGACCGTGCTCAGCGGCTTCGTCGAGACCATGCAGAGCATTCCGCTGGAGGCGGCTGACCGCGAGCGCTACCTGGCCCTGATGAGCCAGCAGGCCCAGCGCATGCAGACGCTGGTCAGCGATCTGCTCACGCTCTCGCGGCTGGAAGGCAGCCCGGCGCCTGGCGCGGGCGAATGGGTGGATGGCGATGAGCTGCTCAGCCATGTGCTGCAGGAAGCGCGCGGCCTCACCCAGGCCATCGCACACCCGCCTCACCAGATCGAGGTGTCTGAGCACGCAGCGCTGCTGGTCTCCGGGGCCAAGACCGAGCTGCTGAGCGCGATGTCCAATCTCATGAGCAATGCGGTGCGTTACACACCGGGTGGCGGCAACATCCGCGCGGGCTGGCGAAGCACACCCGACGGGGGGGCGCAGTTTTTTGTCGAAGACACCGGCCCGGGTATTGCGGCCGAGCACCTGCCGCGTCTGACCGAACGCTTTTACCGGGTGGACCGCAGCCGCTCCCGCGAAACGGGCGGTACCGGACTCGGGCTGGCCATCGTCAAACACGTGGCCCAGCGCCACGGTGGGCAGGTTGAGGTGCAGAGCACGCCTGGGCAGGGATCGACCTTCATGATCCACCTGCCAGCCTCCCGCATCCGGCAACGCTCGATCGCCTGACCTAGCGCAGGCTGCTAGTGACTCAGTTGCCCAGGCGCTGGTAGACCAGCAAGCGCTCTTTCTGGTCGGTAAGCCGGAACACCGTGGCCTTGAAGGCCCATTGCGTGAGTTCCACGCGCTCGTCCAGCGTCTCTTGTCCCTCGGGCGTGACCACCAGCGTGCGGCAGCCAGGATCCGCTTGTGGATCGGTGCGGTACAGGGTGAGCTGACCGTGGTACTGCAGGGCTGCAATCTGTGCCTGAGACAAACCGTCGGCCAGCACACAGGTCTGCGCCGGCACCATGCGCGCGATGCTGCGCGAAATCGGCCCGTAGCTGCGCCCGTGGTCGAGCAGGGGCAACCACAGCGTCATCAGCAGCAGCCAGCTCAGCGTGGCGCCTGCCGCGGGCAGCACCAGGCTCTTCCACATCGCCTCACGGTGCCGACCGACCCGCCAAGCCACCAGCCAGATCCAGGCCAGCGTGGCGACGGCGGCGATGAGGAATAACACCAGCGAAAACTCGGGTTGAAAACCTGGCGCCAGCTTGGCCACGTTGGCAGCCGGCTTTGCCGGCACACCGGTCTGCATGGCGACCCAGATGACCCAGATCACGAGGGCGCAGCCAGTGAAGAAGAGCAGGGTGAACCAATCGATCAGCGCCGAGACGCTTCGCCTTAACGTAGGCAATGCGAACGCTGCCAATGCCGCCAGGGCGGGCAATGCCAGCAGCAGGGCGCGGTCCCGCTCTCCCGATAGTGCGCTGTCGCCCAAGCTCACCAGCACCGACCACAGCGGCAAGGCCACATGCGGACTGCTCCACTGCCGACGCCAGCGCCACAGCGTCCAGAGCACCAGCGGCCAGGCCGGCCAGCTGAACCAGACCAGCAAACGGCCCCAGTTGCCCCAGTCCATGCCAACGCGCTGGGCCAGAGGCGAAGGCCAGGGCATCCAGCCCAGCGCCAGTGCAGCAGCCAGCACCAGCGCCAACACGCTACCCGCCACGAGCACGGGGAACCACCTTGCGGCTGGCGCTGCCGCCACCTCCCAGTTGCTCGCCACCGCCTCGACCTGGCCGCGGGACCAGCCAGCCAACACCAGCCAGCCCACTCCCAGCAACAGCGTGATCCACGGCGCGCCGCTCAGCACCAAGGCGGCGGCGGCAGTGCCCCACAGGATGAGCACGCGGGTGAGGGACCGACTACTTCCCTGGGCCAGCCGGGTGGCGGCGTAGAGCAGCGTGGCGACCATGGCCAGGCGGGCCAGATCGGGCGTGGTTTCGTGCGACAGCTGGGCGAGACCGAGGCAGGCGATTAGGGCCAACAATCCCGCGTCGGCCAGCGCCCGCGCGTAGTCTTTGGGGTTGGCTTCACCGCCAAAGGCGAAGCTCAGCGGCTGGGCAGCCGGCTGGCGTGCCAGTTGGTACACCGTGTACCAGGTGCTCGCCAGCGTGAGGGCCAGCAGGCCGCCAAATGGAATGCGCGCGGCGAACTCGGGTGACAAGAAAGGCAGCCAGCGAATGAAAGCTGCGCCCAGCCAGTAAGGCAAGGGACCCGCTTCTTCCACCGCCATACCCAACACCTGCGGTTGCCACCAACCGCTGTGGCCGGCCGCCATTTCCAGCATTACGCCGAACGCGGTGACATCTGCGACCTTCCACGGTTCGCGGCCCAGGAAGCCGGGCAGCACGTAGGCCACGCAAAACAGGATCAACGCCAGTCGCGGCAGGCGGCGCACGGCAGTCTGACTCACGAGGGCGGGGGTGACAGCATTCACTGCGGGGACTATACAAGGGCCTTCGTTGTGTGTGCAGGGCACACGCTCAGATACAGGCGGGCAAAAAAAAGCAGCCGGTCGGGCCGGCTGCTGATCGGGTGTCTGGCAGGTGCATGCACCCGGCAGGACAGGCGGGAGATCGCCTTATTTCGCCGCAGGCGTCTTGCCGTAACGGTTGCGGAAACGCTCAACGCGTCCACCCATGTTGTCCACGCTTTTCTGGGTGCCGGTGTAGAAGGGATGCGACTCGCTGGAAGTATCCAGCTTGAAGAGCGGCAACTCGCGGCCGTCTTCCATCTTGATCATCTCTTTCGTGTTCGCGCAGGAGCGGGTCACGAACTTGAAGTTGTTCGACAGGTCCACGAAGCAGACGTCGCGGTAATTGGGGTGAATGCCGTCTTTCATGACGATTCCTTGGGGTTCAGGTGCGGCAGCCGCAGCGAAACCATTTCGCTGTACTTACTGCAAATTACAACCTTCCATTATAGCCTGGGAAAAGAGCAGCCGGAGCGGGCTGTTTGAACCCCAAGGCACCGCCGATATGGCTTTGCCAGTCGGCCAGTGCCGCCGCCACGGGGGAGTGACGCCGAAGGCGGAGCGGGGGGTTTAGCCTCCCCTGCGCATCATGTCAAAGAACTCCGAGTTGTTTTTCGTCGCCTTCATGCTCTTGAGCACCATTTCCATGGCCTCGATCTCGTCCATGTTGTACATGAACTGGCGCAGGATGCGGGTCTTCTGCAGGATTTCAGGCTGCAGCAACAGCTCTTCGCGGCGGGTACCGCTGCGGTTGAGCTGGATCGAGGGGAAAACGCGCTTTTCGTAAAGGCGGCGGTCCAGGTGGATTTCGCAGTTGCCGGTGCCCTTGAATTCTTCAAAGATCACCTCGTCCATGCGCGAGCCGGTGTCGACCAGCGCAGTGGCGATGATGGTCAGCGAACCGCCTTCTTCAATCTTGCGGGCGGCGCCGAAGAATCGCTTGGGGCGTTGCAGGGCGTTGGCGTCCACACCACCGGTCAGCACCTTGCCCGAAGAGGGCAGCACGTTGTTGTAGGCGCGGGCCAGGCGCGTGATCGAGTCGAGCATGATGACCACGTCCTTTTTCAGCTCGACCAGTCGCTTGGCGCGTTCGATCACCATCTCGGCCACGTGCACGTGGCGCGCGGCGGGTTCGTCGAAGGTGGAGGCGATGACCTCACCACGCACGGTGCGCTGCATCTCGGTCACTTCCTCTGGGCGCTCATCCACGAGCAGCACCATGAGTTCCACCTCGGGGTGGTTTGCAGCGATAGCGTGGCAGATGTGCTGCATCATCACCGTCTTGCCGCTCTTGGGCGGCGCCACGATCAGGGCGCGCTGGCCGCGGCCGATGGGCGCGATGATGTCAATGACGCGACCGGTGATGTTCTCGTCACTCTTGATGTCTCGTTCCAGGCGCATCTGTTCCTTGGGGAACAGCGGCGTCAGGTTCTCGAACATGATCTTGTGCTTGTTGTCCTCGGGGGGCAAGCCGTTGATCTTGTCGAGTTTGTTGAGTGCGAAGTAGCGCTCACCGTCTTTGGGGATGCGCACCTCGCCTTCGATCATGTCGCCGGTGTGCAGGTTGAAGCGGCGGATCTGGCTGGGCGAGATGTAGATGTCATCCGTGCTCGCGGTGTAGCTGGTGTCGGGCGCGCGCAGGAAACCAAACCCGTCGGGCAGCACCTCCAGCACGCCGTCCGCGTTCACCAGTTCGCCGCCCTTGGCTCGCTTCTTGATGATGGCGAACATCAGCTCCTGCTTGCGCATGCGGCCGGTGTTTTCGATCTCAAGCGCTTCAGCCTGCTTGAGGACTTCAGACACGTGAAGTGCCTTGAGTTCGTTGAGGTGCATGGAATTCACTCCGGGAAGGAGTTGGAATCGGAAGTCGGGGGAGGGGCGCTGGCGTCCGGTTGGCGGACGGTGCGCGGTGGCGGGGAAGCAGGCTTGTGTCTAACCTGAACCTATGGAGATTATGACAGGAAAAATCCGGAGCCTGAGAAAAAGCCGGGCATTGCACCCGGCCCAGGGCCCAGGCCTATCGGGTGGGTCAGGCGATCTGCTGGTCGATGAAGGCGGTGAGTTGCGCCTTGCTCAGGGCGCCGACCTTGGTGGCAGCCAGCTGACCGTCCTTGAACAGCATCAGCGTAGGAATGCCGCGGATGCCAAATTTGGCCGGCACATCGCGGTTGTCGTCCACATTCATCTTGGCGATCTTGAGCTTGCCGTCGTAAGAGCCGGCGACCTCGTCGAGGATGGGCGCGATCATCTTGCAGGGGCCGCACCATTCGGCCCAGAAGTCCACCAACACTGGTGCCTTGGCTTCGAGCACATCGGCCTGGAAGCTGGCGTCGGATACGTGTTTGATCAGGTCGCTGGCCATGATTTTTCCTATTGGGGTTGAAGGCAGAGGTTAAAGTTTGGTCACGCGCAACGCAGGGGAAAAGCTCAGGGTCTTTCGCCGGGGGCGTGGTGCCTTCCATTGTGACAGAAACGCCCGATCCATGACGACGCCCGCTCCTCCGCCTGCCCAGTCCAGCCCAGACACACCGCTATTGGCCAGCAGCAGTGACGCCGTGTTCAGCGTCTGGCCTGCTTGGCTGGACCAGATCGATCACGCCTTGCGCGAGACCGGTGTGCGACCACAGCGCGCGGTGGTGCTGGTGCCCTACGCGCAGTTGATGGAAGTCGGGCGATGCGCCTGGGCACAGCGGCACCACAGCGGCTTTGCACCTCGTTTCGAGTCCTCGCGCAACTGGGCCCAGACCCTGATGCCTCACGTGCCCGCGCCCACCGATCTGCACGGGGCGATGGCGCACGACAGCCTGGTGGCAGCGGCGTTCATCGACCGGGTGGCGCCTCGTCGCATCGATGCGGCTCTGCGGGCGGTGATGGTGACGCGCCTGGTCGAAGCCGCTCGCCAGCTGGCCCCCATCGCGGCGGCTCGGTCACCCGAGCGGCGGCAAGCTTGGGCCGATGCGCTGCGCGAATCGATCGCGCCCCGGCAACTCGCGCTGCATTGGGAGGCCTTGCTGCAGTCGCTGGCGCTGGCCTGGGCGGGCAGCTCGGGCTACGCCACCGATGTGCTGTGGTCCGAGCTGGCTGCGCCGGGCGCTGATGCCGATCTGCTGCTGGTTTTGCCAGGCTTCCAGCCGGACCCGCTGGTTGAAGCGCTGACGCAACGCTGGGGCACACATGCGCGTGTGCTTCAACGTGAACCGCATCGGTTGCCTGTCGCACCTTTGCCAAGGCTGCATGCCTGCGACGATACCGAGGACGAAGCGCAGCGCGCGGCGGCCTGCGTGCTGGCGCGGGTGCAGGCGGGCGAGACCCCTGTCGCCCTGGTGGCTAACGACCGCATGCTGACACGCCGGGTCAGCGCGCTCTTGACCAGCGCCGGTGTGGCGGTGCACGACGAGACCGGCTGGAAGCTGTCCACGACCCGCGCCGCCGCTCGCCTCATGAGCCTGCTGCGGGCGGCTTCGCCGCGTGCACGCATGGACGATGTGCTCGATTTCCTCAAGCAGACAACGGTCTGGAAAGCCGCTGAGGTGCAGGCCTTGGAACAGTGGGCGCGAGATGTGGGTGTCTCGCGCTGGCGGGCGGAGCCTGCCCTTGTCGCCGGTGTCTGTCCCGCTGAGCTGCCGGCCTTGCTCGAAGCCTTGCAGTTCCCACGGCCGCTGGCTGCCTGGCTCGATGCGTTGGCCAATGCCCTGGCGGCCGCAGAACTCTGGTCGCCGCTGCAGGCCGATGCTGCCGGGCAGCAAATCCTGCGAGCGCTGCGCCTGGGGCCTGATGCGGCCCAGTCTTTGCACGCCCTGGCGCATGCGCTCTTGCCCGAGAGTGAGGCCGACGGCGCGCGCGCGCCCCCTCTGACGCTGGCCGCGTTCACCGCCTGGGTGCGTGAGGTGCTGGAAGGCGAAAGCTTCCAGCCGCGCAGCCCGGCCGCGGCCGAGGTGGTGACGCTGCCGCTGGCCCAGCTGCTGGGCCGCACCGTGGGGGCGATAGTGATCCCAGGTTGTGACGAGGCCCACCTGAGTCCCAGCCCGGAACCGCCCGGTCATTGGACCGCCGCGCAGCGCGAGGCGATTGGCCTGCCCAGCCGCGATGCTCTGGCCCTGGCCGCGTCGCACGCCTGGCACGGTGCTCTGCGTCACCCGAGCGTAGATGTGCTTTGGCGCACTCAGGAGCGCGGCGAAACCTTGCTGCCCGGCGCCTGGGTTCAGGCACTCGACGCGGCTGCCTCTGGGCCCGCCACCGACCCGCGGGTCCTGCGTGAACTGCCGCCAAGCTTGCAGAGTCGTCCGCTGCCTTCTGCGCGCGATTTGCTGCCCGACGCTCTTTCTGCCAGTGCCTACCAGGACCTGCGCCATTGCCCGTACCGTTTTTTTGCCCTGCGCCAGCTGCGTCTGCAGGATGCACCCGAGCTCGAAACCGAGCCTGATCAGCGCGATCTGGGCAACTGGTTGCACGCAGTGTTGCGCGCCTTCCATGAAGCGCGGGGCGATCAGCGACCGGGCTGGGAGGCAGACCGTGCAGCGTTGGATGCACAGGCCGATCGAACTACCGAGGCCATGGGCCTGCAGGCCGGGGAGGGCGGAGCCGGCTTTCTGCCTTACCTGGCTACCTGGCCGGCGTTGCGCGACGGTTACCTGAGCTGGCTGGTCGGCTTCGAAGCCGCCGAATATGCACCTGGTCCCCGCTTCGTGAGTGCTGAGCAGGCGCTCACGCAACGTGTGGACGGCTGGACGCTGCTCGGCAAGCTGGATCGCATCGATGAGCAGCCCAGCCCGGAAGGTGCGATATCCATCGTGATCGACTACAAGACTGAGAGCCGAACCAAGACCCTGGCGCGCGTCAAGCAGCCGCTGGAAGACACGCAGCTGGCTTTCTACGCCGCCCTGTTGCCGGCCGAAACCCTGCGCGCCGCCTACCTCAGCATCACCGACAGCCGAGATGGCGACGCCACACGCCTGATTGAACAGCCCGAGATTCTCGCGGCGCGAGAACAGTTGCTGACCGGCCTGGTGCACGACCTCACCCGCATCGCAGCCGGTGCCACTCTGCCCGCGCTGGGTGAAGGTGCGGTGTGCGATTTCTGCGCGGCGCGGGGTTTGTGCCGCAAAGATCAGTGGGGTGCGCCATGAGCACGGTCACACCAGCGGCATACCGCATCGACGGCCAGACGGCCACGCGCGAAGCCTTTTATGCCGTGGCCTGCGATCCAGCGCACAGCGTCGCCGTGGAAGCCTGTGCCGGCGCCGGTAAGACCTGGATGTTGGTGTCGCGCATCGCGCGCGCGCTGCTCGACGGTGTTGCGCCGCAAGACATTCTCGCCATCACTTTCACCAAGAAGGCGGCTGGCGAAATGCGCCAGCGCCTGGATGAGCAGCTGCGCTCTTTCTCGGGCATGAGCGATGCCGAGCGGGTACAGGCGCTGGTGGACCGCGGCATGAGCGACGAACAAGCCCAGCGGCGCGCCCCTGAATTGCTCACGCTGTACAGCCGTTCGGTTGGCCTAGGCCGGCCGGTACAGGTGCGCACCTTTCACAGCTGGTTTGCCGCGCTGCTGCGCGGCGCGCCGCTTTCGGTGTTGCAGGAGCTGGAGCTGCCTGCGCAGTACGAGCTGCTGGAAGACGACCAGCCCGCTGTGGACCTGGTCTGGCCGCGCTTCTACATTGCGCTCGCCACCGACGCCAGTGCCTACCAGGACTTCGTAGAGAGCGCCGCTGAAATCGGCCGGTTCCAGACTCAGGCTGCCTTGAAAAAGGCCTTGCAGAAGCGCATCGAATTCAGCCTGGCCGATCGCGCAGGCAAGTTAGACGACTCGGTCGACACTTTTGGAGAGGCGTACCCGGCGCTCGCGCACCTGGCCGAACCACAAGCCTTTTTTGAAGCCGCGTCCGAAGTGCCCAGCCTTTGGTGGGACGCAGCGCGTGCCTTGGGTCAGGCGAGCGCGGTGACGTTTGCCGCCAAGGGCGTTGAGCTGGAGCAGGCGCTGAGCGCGCGCAGTTTCCCCGGCGTGATGAATGCGCTGTTGACCCAGAAGCGAGAGCCCCGCAAGTTTGGTGAAAGGATCGCGGGTATCACGCAGGTGCGCGAGGCTCAGACCCAGGCGCTGGAATTGCTGAGTGCCGTCAACCAGCACCAGGCTTGGCAGCACCACCAGCGCATGACACGGCTGAGCCGCGTCCTGCTGCGCTGCTTCGCCGAGCTCAAGCGCGAACGCGGCTGGGTCGACATGAACGATGTGGAGACCGCCGCGCTGCGGCTGCTGGGCGATGCCGAGCTCTCGGGCTGGATGCAGCAGCGGCTGGATGCCCGCATTCGCCACCTGCTGATCGACGAGTTCCAGGACACCAATCCCTTGCAATGGCAGGCCTTGTACGGCTGGCTGTCGGCCTACGCGGGCGCCGGTTCGGGCGAAGCTCCCCGGGTGTTTCTGGTGGGCGATCCCAAGCAGTCTATCTACCGATTTCGACGCGCCGAACCCCAGGTGTTTCGCGCGGCGCAGCAGTTTGTGGTCGATGGCTTGAGCGGCCGCTTGCTCAGCTGCGACCACACGCGCCGCTGCGCGCCGCCGGTGGTGGCCGTGCTGAACCAGGCCATGCTGGCGGCGGTGGAGGCTGGCGACTACAGCGCGCATTACCGCGCCCACACCACAGAAAGCACAGCGCCAGGCCGCGTGATCGCCTTGCCCACCATTGCGCGCGATGCACGCGACAGCGCTGGCCAGGCACAAGGTCTGGAGTGGCGCGACAGCCTGAACACGCCACTGGTCGAGCTTGAGGACGGCTACTCAGCGCGAGAAGCCCAACAAGCCGCCGACTGGATCGCCGCCGAGGTAGACGCCGGGAGGCTTCGGGCGGACGACATCATGGTGTTGGCGCGACGGCGCGAGCGCCTGGGCTGGATGCACGAGGCACTGCTGGCGCGTGGCATTCCGAGCGAACAGCCGGAGAAGCTGGAGCTCGCGGAGGCACCTGCGGTGCAGGATGTGATCGCACTGCTCGACGTGCTGGTCTCGCAGCGCCACCACCTGAGCCTGGCCCGTGCGCTCAAGTCCCCCTTGTTCGGCTGGAGCGACGCCATGCTGGCGCAGGTGGCGCGGCTTCGCCAACACTGGACAGAACGCGCCCCTGAGGATGTGAGCGTCAAGCTCGTGCCCCTTTCCTGGTGGGCCGTGCTGCTGCGCTTCGCTGCCTTGCCCGCTGATGAACAGCGCAGCGTGTGGGTCGAAATCTGCCCTGCTGGCGAAGCAGCAAACGCTGCCGGGATTGCAGCCTTGCTGGAAACCGTGGAGCGTCTGCAGCGGTACCACGGCTGGTTGCAAACCCTGCCACCCCACGATGCCTTGTCTGCCATTTACGACGATGGCGATGTGTTGGCCCGCTTTGGGTGCGCGGTCCCCTCCAGCCAGCGGCCTGCGGTGCTCGCCCAACTGCGCGATCTGCTGACCCACTCGCTCGCCATCGAAGGCGGTCGCTTTCTTACACCGTACCGTTTCGTGCGCGCGCTCAAGGCCGGTGGCATCAAAGCCTCGGCCAGCCAGACCCCAGGCGCCGTGCGGCTGCTCACCATCCACGGCGCCAAGGGCCTGGAGGCTCATACCGTGCTCCTGCTCGACACGGCGACTGGATCGTCACGGCCAGAGAGCATGGGCGTGCTGGTGGACTGGCCTGGCGACGACGCGCACCCGCGTCGTTTCGTGTTTCTCGCCAGTGAAAAAACGCCACCGGCTTGCGCAGTGGACGCCTTGCAGGTGGAGCAGCAAGCGCGGTCACTCGAAGAGCTCAATGCGCTGTACGTGGCGTTGACGCGCGCCGAGTCGCAACTCGTCATTTCCAGTTTTGAACCACACCAGCGCGGCAGTTCACCCAGCTGGCACGATCGTTTGCACACCCTGGCCCCAGAGGTGGAGGCTCCACCGGTGGTGGCAGACCTCCAAGCTCAGATCGAGCCCAGTTTCGAGCTGGTCACCCTGCCGGCGCTGACCCGTTCGGCACGCCCGGCGCCCGAACTGCAGACGCCCGTGGTCGAGGTGTCTGCCTTCACGCAAGACGATGAGCGCCGTCGGTTTGGTCTGGCGGTACACCGCCTGCTTCAGTGGTATCCGACTCTGCCCGATCGGTTTGCCTGGAGCGATACCCATGTGCACGCCGTGGCTGCGGAGTTTGAGCTGCTGGCCGAGCGCGCGAGCGAAGCCCGCGCCATGGCCGAGCGCATGGTGAGCGCAGAGGCCGCCTGGGCCTGGGACCCGGAGCGCGTGGCCGAATGGAGCAACGAGGTGGTGCTGGTTCACGAGGGCGAGCAGCTGAGGCTGGACCGGCTGGTGCGCACGTGCGATTCAGGTGGCGATCTGGCCACCTGGTGGGTGCTGGACTTCAAGACCGCCACCCAACCCCAGCAGCAGGTCGGTTTGCTGCGCCAGATGGCCAGCTACCGAGCCGCTGTGGCCGCCGCCCATCCCGGCGAGCCGCTTCGCGTGGCCTTCATCAATGCCGATGGCCGTTTGATCGAGCTGCCTTCACTATGACTCGCAGCGAAACCCCGATGTCTGCTTTGAACTCCGATTTGCAAGTCGACGTTGCCGTGATCGGCGGCGGGCCGGCCGGCCTGATGGCGGCCGAGGTGGTCTCGCGCGCAGGGCACGCGGTGCATGTGTTCGACGCCATGCCTTCGGTTGGCCGCAAGTTTTTGCTCGCCGGCAAGGGCGGCATGAACCTCACCCACGCCGAGCCCATGGCGCCCTTTGTCCAGCGTTACGCCGAGCGCGCCGAGTTGGTGGGCCCGCTGCTGCAGCGCTTCGGCCCGCAAGCCGTGCGCGACTGGGCTGCTGGCCTCGGCATCGATACGTTTGTTGGCACCTCGTCGCGCGTATTTCCGACTGACATGAAGGCCGCTCCTCTGCTGCGGGCCTGGCTGCACCGGCTGCGCCATCCCGATGCGGGTGGCGCGCCGGTGAACTTTCACATGCGGCATCGATGGCAAGGATGGGTAAACCCCGCCGAGAGCAGCGAAGGCGACGCCTTGCGCTTCAACACACCACACGGAGTGCTCACCATGCGCGCCCGCGCCACCGTGCTGGCGCTCGGGGGGGCCAGCTGGGCGCGGCTCGGGTCTGACGGCGCCTGGGCGCCTTGGCTGCAAGGGGCAGGTGTGGCCGTGGCGCCGCTGCAGCCGAGCAACTGCGGTTTTGATGTGGCCGCATCCGGGGTGCATGCAGAGGAAGAAGGCTGGAGTGCGTTTTTCCAAGAGCGCTTTGCGGGGCAGCCGCTCAAATCCGTCGTCCTGGACTTCACCGACAGCCTGGGTCGCCACTTCAAGCGGCGCGGGGAATTCGTGGTCACCGCCGGCGGTGTTGAAGGCAGCCTGATGTATGCCGCTTCCGCCCTGATTCGCGATCAGATTGCGCGCAGTGGGCGGGCAATCATCCACCTGGACCTGTTGCCCGATCAAAGCGCCGAGCAGGTCGCCGCGCACACCGCACATCCGCGAGGCTCACGCAGCCTATCGGCCCACCTCAAGAGCCGCCTGGGCCTGGGTGGCATCAAGATGGCGCTGCTCAATGAGCTGCTGGACAAAGCCACGCTGCACGATCCCCAAGCACTGGCCAAACTACTCAAGGCCTTGCCGCTTACGCTGTTGCGCCCACGCCCGATTGACGAAGCTATCAGCACCGCGGGTGGCGTGGCCTTTGACTCATTGGACGAACAGCTGATGGTGCGCGAGCGGCCCGGCCTGTTCTGCGCCGGTGAAATGCTGGATTGGGAAGCGCCCACCGGCGGTTACCTGCTGACTGCTTGCCTCAGCAGCGGCGTGGCGGCGGGTGAGGGTGTGGTGCGGTGGCTGGCGACCACAAGGTCCGACGCAGCTGGCTTGCCGATGACTTGAAATGCAAATGAGCCTGTCCCAGGGCAGTCCCGTGAGGGTGCATATTCCAGTCGCCTAAAGTGCATTGCACTGCTGACCAGTGTTCTGTGCGGCGAGAACTCGGAAAGGACTCGGTATCCCGCCCTCGACGAATAGCAGCTCTGCTCGCAAAAAATGACAGAAGTCACAAATCGGCTGGGATCCAACCGGTCATTCGCAGAACAAGGCCCCAAGCGACCGGTTGATCACCCAGACTGGTCATTCGACCGGAGTCGAACAGACCAAGGCCCGGGAACGACTGCTAACTCCAAGGATGAAATGGTGTTCCCGCTCATGAGTACCATTCAGTCTGCATCAGTGCGCTATCTTTCCATCGGATCGACCGGCAAGCACACCCTGCAGAAACGTGATCAGGCTGGCATCCACGTTGAGTGATTGCAGCAGCGTGATGGCTTGTTGTAAGTCTCTGTCCGCACCCACGCGGGTTTGAATAGCGGTCGCTTTTCGTGCCAACTTGGAGCCGGTTTCTGGAGGGAGTACATCACCCAGCATTTCTGCTGCATAACGAGCACGCTTGGCCTGAAGGCGGGATCTATGGATCAGCTCGACAGGGGCCCCGGGTTCGTTGCTGCTTTTTAGCGTGCGCTCGAGGCGCCGTCGCAGAGTTGTCATGCGTTCGTTTGCCCATTGGCTCGTTTGCGCCTTCTTCCCCTTCTTCTTTCGAACGACCGCATGCGTGCTTTGCACACCAGCGAGTTCGAACATCGCTTGCGATAAACCGACAAGCGCAGCACCTGTCGCAGGCGAAGCCAGTTGAGACCTGAGCTGGACGCGACGCTGTGATCGGGCTTTGTCTATCTGAGCAATTGCCTTGTTGACGATGCACAGGCGCTCGTTTCCGCTGTCAAGGAATGTGGGCAACCACGATGCCAAGGTGTCGTATCGCAGCACATCCAGATCTCGGAGCAGCCCCAGTGCGTTCAACAACGGTTTCAACCCCTCAAATTCAGGCATTCGGGGCAGCCAGGCTGAAAACAGCCACTTTGCGCTGCGCCAGCGCCTCCATCCCACCCTGGCTTGATGAACCAGTTCTGGATCGTCTGAATCTGTCAGTCCCGACAGGTTGCGCGTGAGGTGCTCATACGTTTCCGCGAAGGCTGCTTGGGCGGCTTCAAGTGGGCTGGCCCGTTTGTCCAGATGGATCATTTTCGCCCGTCTGGGAGCTTGGGCGTGGCCTCGCGTGAGTTGATAGCCGCGCTCTGCCTTGCTGGCATCGCAGGGCAAAACTGCGATGGAGTGTGCAATCGTTTGTGCCAACTCAAACAATGATTCGGCTGGTCCGCTCTTGAGTTCAAGCTCAAGTTCCAGTATCGGAAGGTTCCGTTCTCCTGCGACTATTTCGCCCACATCGAGTGCGACCTCGATCGAGGCGCCCTGGTAGCGCTGCAGCTGCCAAGTAGTGCGGCGGCAGCGGGTATCGAAACAAGGGCAAAGGGCGGCGAAAAGATGGCCTTCGGCATCCAGATGGCTCCACGGCGTCTTACGCAGAGCGGTTTCGTTGAGCGACCCGATGGTCACGCGGCTTTCCCATTCACCTCTTTCACTCAAGCCACCCAGGGAAGTCCCCGCAGACTTGAACGTTTGAATCCATTCACCGTCTGGCGCGAAGCCTGGTATGGCGCTCCTCCAAGGCGTGTCGCTCACACAACGCAAGCGAAGCGCGCTGCGTTGCGCGCGCAATGTTTCCTCTGGCGTGTCGAAATAGCAGTTCCACAGCCATTGGCTTTGTGACTTGCGGCGTGCCAAGACTGGAAGACTGCGCAATCGGCCCTCAATGTCCGAGGCATCTGCCCCAGGCAACAGGAGTTTGAGCTCGATCTCAGTGTTCGACATCGCTAACCCTTGAAATACAGCAGCAGTCTGGACAGTTGACAGCGGCTGGCGTGTCTTTGACGATTTGGCCTGGCTACAAAATATCGACCCACTGCAGCAAAGGTTGCCAGTCTTCCCTTTCGCGCGCTGCCAAAGATGGGCTGACATCGAAAATGCTCGCTCCTGCTTCAGCCACCCGACCATACAACTGGGTAGGTCGGATCATCGTCAAAGTCTCGAAGCCTTGCGCTGCCAGAAACTCACGCAGCTGAGTGGCCGCCAGGGTACGGGGATCCACCCGAACGCCCACCAGTGCCACTTCGGCTTTGCCACGGCTGACGGCTTTGATCGCCTCTAGTTGGTCCAAAAACAGCTTGGTGGCCCAAAGGTCAAAGGGCGAAGCCTGAACCGGCACGATGATGCGGGCTGACACCTTGACAATCTGCGCCAGCGATTTGCCCGACAACCCGGCTGGCGTGTCAAGGATCGCATGGGTGACCCCTTTGGGTGGGCGTGCTACATCGTCCGCTCCGATTTGCCAAGTTTCAATGGAAGCCATGCCCCGGTGCCGGCTCTGGAGCCATCGCCGGGAAGACTGCTGAGTGTCCACATCACCGAGTAGGACAGCAGGGCTGCGCTGGGCGAAATAGCCCGCCAGATTGGTGGCCAGTGTTGATTTACCCGAGCCACCTTTCGGATTGATGATGCTGATGGCCTTCATTCCACAGCCATCTGCAAAATCTGGCCGCTGCGTCCAACGCTCACTTCTTCGGACGACCTGTTTTCAGCTTTTCAACGTCGGCAACGGCAGCAATCAGTTTTTCATTGTCCAAAGCAAACAGCATCCCGATAGCGGCCCGAACCAGCTCTCCCTTTTTCACTTCTGTGCCCAAGGCGATCAGGCGCTTCTTGAGTTCAACCAGGCGCTTGTGTTCGGACTCAGGAAAAGTGAAGCTGTCACGAACCATCTTGATTATCGGCGCACGATGTGCTGCCTTGCCTTTTGCTCCCTTTGCCTTTTTTTGTTTTAGAACAGGTGTCTTGTCGGCAACGGGGGTGCTCTTTTCAACACTGGCGCTCTTCTCCGCGACTTTGGCAACCTGCTTGTTGATAGTGGGCTTTGGCGGGGTGTTTACACCGGTCTTGCTTGGGATGGGCGCGCTCGGGGTAGCGCTAGCCGCCTTCTTGGCTGCGGGCTTGCTGCCACGGTTGGTGGCGGCTTGTGCCGGCACCTTTAGAGTCGCCTCAGGCTTGGGTTTTGCCTGCAATGCTCGCGTCTTGACAGGTGCAGCAGGGAGAACAGGCGCACTGGGAGCGATAGTGGCAGAAACAGCGGATTGGGTTGAGGCATCAGTGGGCATAAATTCTCTTGAAAATTTTAATAATATAAACAGTTTATACCAAATAAACGATGTTGAGAATTGATTTGGCCAGAAGCGAGTGCCGGCGACAGGTGTTTCCCGAGGGGCTGAAGCTCACCTCAACGGTCTGGGAGCAACCTTCACCGGAAAGTGTCCCAAGCCACTTCGCGTTGGGACACGCCATATGCTGTACGTCTTCCTCGGCCCGGACGTTGGCGTTCTGCCTCTCCAGCCGGCTTGTGTCTCGATGAGAGATTCGTGACAACCCTGAGATGCGCCGTTGATTGATCTGGATCAAAAGTAGAGCGCCATCAGACAATTTTCTGGCCCTATTTGTCACCAGATCGAAACTCAGAACAAACAAGATCTATAGCAAGCTCATCACTGGAAGCCTTGCATGGAAAAAGAAAAAGCCGTTGCTTCGCTGGGGAAGCCGACCTTGTTGTTGCCGGCTTGGATCAAAGCTGCGCTTCGAGCCAACGATCGCCTCAAGTTGTACCTGTCGGTGTTGCAGTCTGCCTTGCAACATGCAGGCAACCCTGCCGGCGGCTTGCACGACTGGACTCATGAAATCGCCCATCTCGGGCTGACCAACGCGCTCTGGATCAAAGACCTCGTCACCACCAGCTATCTGCAGGACGAGATCCTGATCGTTCCCAACCTGGGACAGTGGCTTGGCGCGCTGGCCGCCGATCTCAGCTTGATGGCGCGTCCGCTCTGCGATCTGGACGGACATAGGGATCGCACACTGAGCGAGCGTCGGGATCATTGGCTTCGACGTATTGAGGAGATGGAAAGCGAAGAGGGCTTAGACCCCCAGGCGCTGGGCGACCTGACTCGCGGCGACCGACGCGGCACCGACAGCTTTCATTTGCTGGTCATGGATTTGCACAGAGGTTTGAACGCGATGGCAGTCGAGCTGTCGACCGAAGACATTGACGGTGCCCATGTCTGGCAGATCGACGATCAAGACCGGCCGTTGATCGAGGCTTTCATGCGGGGACTGTCACGTACCGCTCCACTGAAGTTCAACCATCCTGGACTCGACACGGCGGCCACCAGAAATGGGAAAACGCTGTTGATCCAGAATGACATTGGCACCAACGACGCGCACGTCTTGGTGATTGAAGTCGAGGCGCTGAAGATTTCGTTAACCTATTCTGATCTGCATCCTGCCCGCTTTGATTTCTTCAAGCAACTGCTGGAGCGCCATGGATTCTCATGGGATGTCTTCAGTCCCCGCACGACCGAGGGACTCAACCAAGGTAAGCCCTACACGGTTGGTCATGCGGAGCTTGATGCTCGCGACCTTGCTGCGCTGCTGCAAGGCCTAGAAGCGGTGGCTTCTCGGATCGTGTTTGTGATTGACTGGAACCGCGCGCGAAAACGGCTCCAGCCTTTTGTGCGCAAATCGGTGGCCATCGCGGTGCTCAAACAAGCTGCTGACGAAGATGTTGGTCACATGGCATGGCTGTTGGCTGGCGGCGAGAAGCTGGTATTCGAGGCAATGCAATCGGTGGACGGCGAAGCCTTTCGCATCGGCGATCGCTTGGATCAGGTGTTGGGCGACGCAGCCGCCCAAGATTTTTTAAGCAACCTGCTGCGGCTGGCCAGCATCAAACTGCGGGAGCAGCAGCCAGCGGCACTGGTCGCAGACGAGGCACGGTTGCTGCTTGCGCGGGTACTGCAGCGGCGCACGTTCGAGTTCGATCTTTTGGCCGAGCATGCGGCGTATTGCCACGCCTTGGCTCAGTTGTTGAGTGAACTCATCGATGCTCGGCTTCCTGCAGAAGAAGCCACACAACGTGCCAAGGAATGGGAGCGTAAGGCGGACCAGGTGTTGACGGAGGCGCGGCGCCGAGCCGAGCGCCAACCTCGCTGGTTGCCAATGGTGGAATTGCTCGACCGGATGGACGATATCGCTGACGACCTGGAGGAAGCTACTTTCGTCTACAGCATGATTCAGATGGTGCCTTCGAACTCCCTGCCAGCCACAGTGGCTAGCGTCTTGGGGCGCTTGGCGGATACGACGCTGGCGGCGATCCAAGACCAGATCAAGGCGATTGAGATTGCCCGCGATATGAGCGACCACAGTGAATCCACGGATAGCGATGTGTTTTTGCAAACCCTTTGGCGCATCTTGAGAGCTGAGCGAGTATGCGATGAACAGTTGAGAGACGCCCGCAAAGAGATCGTACGCACTCTGGGGAAGCATCCACCGCTGTTCGCGTTAGCCAATGAGTTGGCCGTCACGATAGAGCGGGCTAGTGACAGCCTGCTCTCGGTAGGCTATGGGCTTCGCAAGCTTGTTTTCAAGAAATCTGGCATGTCGGCATAGTCGCCCGGCCCTCGCCAGAAACCTGTTCGCAACGACTTGAACGGAGCAATCAAATGAGCACCTTGCCACATTGGCCCAAACATTTTTACTTGGTTGCACGCGATGCTACGCCGGTACACCATCAGCCCACGAAGGAAAACATGGGCTCCAAAGCACACAACCTGCTTCGCATGACGGGCATCGGCTTGCCGGTACCGCCAGCATTGGTCATCGGAACTCATTTCACGCGCGCGCCTGAAGATGCCATGCTCCCCCTGTTCAGCGTGGGGCTGCCTGAACTCGAAACCGTTACTGGCTTGAAGTTCGGCGATGTGCGCCAGCCACTGATCTTATCGGTGCGCTCGGGCGCGCCGGTGTCCATGCCAGGCATGATGGAAACCTTGCTCAATGTGGGCCTTTGTGATGCCACGTTACCGGGACTGCTTCGCCAGACCGGGAACCCTCGTTTGGTTTGGGATGCATACCGTCGATTGATTGCGACCTATGGCGAAGTGGTGGCGGGGGTATCGGGGGCATTGTTCGAAGACGCCATCACCGCCAAGACACAAGGGCGGGATGAGCGCACACTTGATTTCAGTGAACTGCGCGATTTGGTTCAGCAGTTTTTGGTGATTTACCGTGAACTGGCAGGAGAGCCGTTTCCCCAAGACGTGAACACCCAATTGAGCGGCGCTGTGGCAGCCGTGTTTGCTTCGTGGGATCAGCCCAAAGCCATCACGTATCGAGGGATTCACAACATTGATGAGCGTATGGGCACTGCGGTGACGGTGCAGCAAATGGTGTTCGGCAATTCGGGTGGACATGCAGGAGCCGGTGTGGGTTTCACCCGTAACCCGACCACCGGCGAGCCTGGCCTCTGGGTCGACTTTCTGGTGAATGCTCAAGGTGAAGACGTGGTGTCGGGTCAACGCAATGCCCATGGCCATGCCGCGCTTGAGCAAGTGGCGCCATTGGCCTGGCAGGAGTTGCAGAACGTAGCGACCCGCCTAGAGCAGCATTTTGAGGACATGCAAGATTTTGAGTTCACTGTGCAAGATGGCGAGCTCTACATGTTGCAAACGCGATCGGGCAAGCGCACACCTTTGGCGACTGCGCGTATCGCCCTCGATCTGTGTGACGACGGCATTATCGACACAAACACAGCGTTGGAGCGCACCGCTGCATTGCGACACCAAGATCTCGCCACGCTACATCTGGTAGCTCAAGGAACAAACACGAGCATCATCGAACCCTTGGCGTCTGCCCTGCCGGCCTGCAATGGTGTGGTTTCCGGTGAAATCGCGCTGGACGCTGCGCGTGCGCAAGAGCGTCAGGCCCTCGGTGTTTCGGCGGTATTGGTGCGACAGGACGCCCAGACCAGCGATATTGCTGCACTGCAATCAGTGGGCGGTCTGTTGACACAACGCGGTGCCCGAACATCTCATGCCGCGGTGGTTGCGCGCCAGATGGGCAAGGTGTGTCTGGTCGCCTGCAGTACCCTGCGCATCGATGAGCCCAGCCGATGCATACAGCTGGGGGCCCAAACCCTGTTCGAGGGCGATGTCATCACGCTGGACGGAAACGAAGGGCAGGTCTATGCCGGGAAGGTCGAGACCATGAGCGTCGCTGATGAGGCGCTCATCGAGCGCCTCCGAATACTCAGGGCAAAACCCGCAGACAAACGGCACCCTGAAAGCAATGCACCAAGAATTGAGGTCCCTTCATGAACGATCGAAAACCATCTGGCCTGTCGGGAAAAAAGGGACTCATCTTGGGCCTGGCCAATGAGCACAGCATCGCCTGGGGATGTGTCAAAAATGCGCGCGAGCAAGGTGCCGATCTCGTGGCTGTTTGCCTCAATGACAAGGCTCGCACCTATGTCGAGCCACTGACGAATCCGCTGGACATCACATTGTTGAACTGCGATGTGGAAGACGACGGTGCGCTTGAGCAAGCCGTTGAGCAGGCGGCCGCGCAAATGGGGCGAATCGACTTTGTCGTGCATTCGATCGCGTGGGCGCCGTTGGTTGACTTGCACGGCCCTGTGGTTGCTAGCAGTCGCGCCGGATTTGCACGCGCGATGGACGTGTCTTGCCATTCGTTTGCGCGCTTGGCGCGGCTATGTGCGCCGCACATGTCGGCCGGCGGAAGCCTGGTCACCATGAGCTATCTCGGCGCAGACGAGGCGGTGCCTCACTATGGACTGATGGGCCCGGTCAAGGCGGCGCTGGAGTCGCTGGTGCGCTACATGGCGGTTGAGTTAGGGCCACAGGGTATCCGCGTGCACGCAGTGTCACCGGGGCCAATCCAGACGCGGTCAGCTTCGGGCATCAATCACTTTGATGAGTTGATGTCGCACGCACAGCAAAAGGCTCCGCGGGGACGCTTGGTGACGCTCGATGAGATCGCAGGTCTGTGCAGCTTTCTCTGCAGCGACGCGGCAACGGGCATGACCGGCCAGACGATTTACGTGGACGCTGGTTGTCACGCCGTGGCTTGAACCCGTTCGGTTGAGTTTGAACCCGAAAGCACCCCAAATGCGCTTGACACCAATAGCCCAAGAAGCGGCCTCAACCAGTGAGTGGATCGAGAACCTCACTTTTGACGAACTCTCAATAGGTCAGAGTGGCCAACTTGTGCGCAAGCTAAAGCCCAGCGATATCGAGGCTTTTGCCGCCGTATCGGGCGATGTCAATCCGGCCCACCTGAACGCAGACTACGCCAACGCGTCGATGTTTCATGGCCTCATCGCGCATGGCATGTGGGGCGGCGCCCTGATCTCTGCTCTGCTCGGAACCCAGTTTCCCGGCCCGGGCACCATTTACCTTGAGCAGGTCCTGCATTTCAGCAAGCCCGTTCGCATCGGCGACACGCTTACGGTGCTGGCCACGGTCAGCGCCAAAGATGCCGAAAAGAATCGCATTGAGTTGGATTGTCAGGTATTGAATCAGCGCGGCGAAAGGGTATTGCACGGCTTGGCCCGCGTTATCGCCCCGACACAAAAAGTTCGACTGCCTCGCATGCACGCACCGCAGATCGGATTGTTCGATCCGCTGGCCAGGTTCCGGGAGTTGCTGGCATTGGGCGATGGTCTGCCACCGGTGCGATGCGCTGTGGTGCATCCCTGCGATGCCGACTCACTCAAGGGGGTGCTGGATGCCACTCGACATGGCGTGATTGAGCCACTGTTGGTCGGTCCCGAATTCCGGCTCCGAGCGATCGCCGAAGAAATAGGGATGGATTTGCAGGGCATCACAATGATTCCTGCTGCACACAGTCACGACGCTGCAGAACAAGCCGTGGCACTCGCGGTGCAAGGGCAGGTGCAGTCCCTGATAAAAGGTAGCCTGTCCACCGGCGAATTGATCCACGCGGTTCAGGCAAGTGCCGCTATGCGCACTGGTCGTCTGCTCTCACATGTGTACCGTTTTGATGTGCCGCTCTACGCCAAGCCCTTGCTGATCACAGATACGGTGCTCAACATGCGGCCTGACCTGGAACAGAAGGCTGACATTCTGCGCAACGCCATTCAGTGCGCCCACGCGGTCGGCCTGGAGGTGCCCCGGGTGGCAGTATTGTCCGCAGTCGAAATTGTCAATCCGGCGGTAGCTTCATCGATCGATGCGGCGGCGCTGTGCAAGATGGCCGAGCGGGGGCAGATCACCGGTTGCTTGATCGACGGACCGCTGACCTTTGACGACGCCATCTCCATCCAGGCTACTCATCTGCGCCAAATCGATTCGGCCGTTGCAGGACAGGCCGATGTACTGCTGTCGCCGGACTTCGAAAGCGGCAATATGCTCGCTCGACAATTGCAAACGTTTGGAGGAGCGACCGCTTCGGGAGTGGTGTTGGGCGCCCGGGTGCCCATTGCACTGAGCAGCCGTTCCGAAGGACCAAAGGCCCGGGTGGCTTCGGCCGTATTGGCCCAACTGGTGGCGCATCGAATGTCGTAAACCATCGCCGACGTTAACGTTCTCAGTCCGGCGTAGCGACGGGCAGATCGAAGCGGCCGGCGTGTAAGCTGGCGTAGCCCGTGATCTGCAGTGCTCAATCCTGGTAGCGGACCATCACAAAACGGCCAGGTGCGGGGCCCAGCTCAGGATCTTTGAAGGGGACGCGTGCCTCGATCAAAGTCTGAGACCCTGAAGCCACCAGCCAATCGCTCCATGCCGGCCACCAACTACCCGCATGCTTGGCGGCCGAGTTCATCCACTGGTCAGGTGATGGCTGATCTATTGAGGTATCTGTGCAATGCATCTGGTAGTGCCGGCCGGTATGCCCAGGCTCGGAAACGATGCCAGCATTGTGCCCACCGCTGGTCAAAACAAAGGTGATGGGAGTTGGCACAAGTTGATGGATCTTGAATACAGACCTCCATGGCGAGACGTGATCTTTCTCTGTGCCGATCACAAACACGGGCACACGGATGGCGTGCAGAGAAATCAGCTGGCCCTCAAATGTGTAGCGACCTTCTGCAAGATCGTTGTTCAGGTACATGTGGCGCAGGTATTCGCTGTGCATCACGGCCGGCAGGCGGGTGACGTCAGCGTTCCAGGTCATCAGGTCGTTGCTGAACGCTGGCTCACCCATCAACACCAAGTGTGTGCGCTGAGACCAGATGAGCTCCCGGGAATGCAGGAATTGGAACGACGCGGCCATCTGCTGTCCGCTCAGGAAGCCCTGTGCTGCAGTCAGAGCTTCGAGTTGCTCGACCTGCGCCTGATCGAT
This sequence comes from Hydrogenophaga sp., assembly GCF_011390835.1. Lineage (GTDB taxonomy): Bacteria > Pseudomonadota > Gammaproteobacteria > Burkholderiales > Burkholderiaceae_C > Hydrogenophaga. The sequence continues at coordinate 75,104 of NZ_JAABRQ010000006.1, forward strand.
AAGCACGCTCATTTCACCGGGCTCGGAAAAGTCCGTCTCGGCTGCCATCAAGGTCAGGCTGGCCATCTGTGGACCGCCGGCATCGAATGACTGGGTTTGCGCCGCCAGTGCCGCTGCAGCAATGGATGCGAAGGTGCCGCCCAGACAATAGCCAGCAAGGTGTACCGGTTCTTGTGTCGCCGCGTGAACATGGGTCATCGGGCTGAGCACACCCAGGCGCACGTAGTCGTCCATGTCCAGAAGCGCGTCATCATGGCTAGGATTGCGCCAAGAAACCATGTAGACAGTGTGCCCCTGTGCGACCAACCAGCGAACCATGGAGTTTGCCGGTGACAGGTCCAGAATGTAAAACTTCATGATGCACGAGGGTATGATCAAGACTGGGTTAAGTCGCACCTGAGCCGTGCTCGGCTGGTACTGAACCAGCTCGATCAATTCGTTGCGCATCACCACTTGGCCCAGTGTGGTGGCCAAGGCTTTTCCGGGTCCCAGATCGTTCTCTGCTTCATTCGGCGGCAGCAGACCATGTTTGCGGGACCACTCGTTTCGTGCGTTGATCAGACCCGCAAGCAAACTGGTGCCGCTGGTCTCAGCAGCGCGTTGGAGCGCTTCGGGGTTGGACAACAGCCAATTGCAAGGCGACATCATGTCAACGGTTTGTTTGGCATAAAACCGCATCTGCTCTTTGGAATGGGGTTCCATGCCGTCAAGTGCTGTGGCTTCTTGCCACCAGATTTCTAGGGCCTTGTTGCCCGCCGCCAGCATGCTCCACGGAAACTGGTGCCATGTAGGACTGCTGAACCTGGTGTCATTGGCGATCGCTGCAGAAAGCGCAAGGGAGGGATACTCACCTTCGTGAGCGGAGACCCGTGTGCTGGCATTTGACACAACGGGCTTGAGTGACAGGAGCGATTCGGCGATCCACTGATCAAACAGAAACTTGCCGTCCAGGGCGAGTCTGGCTTGAGCACCCGGAGATTCGGCCAAGTTGAGGATCCAATCGCTCATCGCACGCAACAATGAAATCGGTGATATCCCACCATTGCTTTGGGCTATCGCAGCTTTGAAAAGACGGTCCAGATCCTTCAATGCTTGCACTGGAATTGCGGGTGAAGTTGCTGTTTTCATAGCAAGAGGCTACGGGCTAGATGTGTCAAGCGTTTGAACAGGAGTTCGCGAGTGAATATGATTGCGTGGGAGTTGCCGCTGAAACCAGTAGTGGCAGGCTGCGCCGAGTGAAAGTTCTCGCTGGTGCCCAAGGTCGGCATTTGGTCCGCACCCCCATGGCGTACCGCATGTGCAGTCCCGTGGAAAACAACTTCTTCAGTTCGTCATCGGTGAATGAGCGACGGCGGGCCGATGTCTTGGCCTTGATGTCCAGATCCTCCCACTTATGGTGCTCGGCCCACTCCAGATCACGGGAGGCGTACTTCAACAACGAGTTGATGCCCGCGAGCCGATCCCGCGCAGTCTTGGGCGTCTTGCAGGTCTCCAGCAGCCACGTACGGTAGAGGTATTCCATGCCTCGCGAGATGTCCCTAAGGGGCACCCCAGGGTGCTGCGTTTCAAAGTGCCGCAGGGTGCGTTCCAGGTTGAGCTGGCGGGCCTTGTCATCGAACTCAGCGAGGAGGGCAGCGCGGGCTTCTGTGCCCAGCCTGTCGGCTTCCTTGCGGTCCGTGGTGTTGAGGCTTCGGATGAGCTTGCTGCGGCCCTCGTAGGCGGGCTGCAGAGCGAGGGGGATCATCACGCGGACCTGGTACACACCAGCGCGGAGAAATAGGCCAAGAGGTTTTGCAACGCATGGTTTGGTCATGTGGGTTTCTCAAAGTGACACACCACACTGACACACAAACCGCCTCGGACCCCGCATAAACGCTGGAGACCGCGCCCCGCTTGGCTTTGCGAGTGATAAGGTGACGAGCCTTGACCCCGGCACTGGCTACACAGTTAGGGCTGCTTGGTTCCCCACCTGACCCGGTTGGCCGCTTCACCATGCGGGAAGGCCCGTCCCCGCTGATTGTAGGCCATCGGTGCACGAAGCGTCGAGGGGAAGCCCAGGGGCGCCGCTTAGAATCGGTGCCATGTCTTACCTTGTCCTGGCCCGCAAATACCGTCCGCGCAATTTTGCGGAAATGGTGGGCCAGGCGCATGTGGTGCAGGCCTTGTCGAACGCGCTCACTAGCCAGCGCCTGCACCACGCCTACCTCTTCACCGGCACGCGCGGCGTTGGCAAAACGACGGTGTCGCGCATTCTGGCCAAATCGCTCAACTGCCTGGGCGCCGACGGCCAGGGCGGCATCACCGCCGAGCCCTGCGGTGTGTGTCAGGCCTGCACCGACATCGATGCCGGTCGCTTTGTGGATTACACCGAGCTCGATGCGGCGTCCAACCGGGGTGTGGACGAGGTGCAGTCGCTCTTGGAGCAGGCGGTCTACAAACCGGTGCAGGGGCGCTTCAAGGTCTTCATGATCGACGAGGTGCACATGCTGACCAACACCGCGTTCAACGCGATGTTGAAGACGCTGGAAGAACCGCCCGAGTACCTCAAGTTCGTGCTGGCCACGACCGACCCGCAAAAGGTGCCGGTCACGGTGCTCTCGCGCTGCCTGCAGTTCAACCTGCGGCCCATGCCGCCGGAGACGGTGCTGGATCACCTCCAGCAGGTGCTCGCGGCCGAAGCAGTGCCGGCAGAGCTGCAGGCGCTGCGCCTGATCGCGCGCGCGGCGCGCGGGTCGATGCGCGATGCGCTTTCCCTCACAGACCAGGCCATTGCCTTTGGCGACGGCCAGTTGCAGGAGGCGGGTGTGCGCCAGATGCTGGGAGCGGTGGACCGCGCCTATGTGTTCCGGCTCATCGACGCGCTGGCGCGAGCCGACGGCGCCGCGCTGATGGAAACAATCGACAGCCTGCGCACGCATGGGCTGAACGCGGCGTCGACATTGGAAGAAATGACGGGACTGCTGCAGCGGATGGCGGTGTTGCAGGCGGTTCCTTCGCGCAGCCATGAAGGCGAGGCCGATGACCCCGATGCGGCTGAAATTCAACGCCTGGCCGACGCCTTGCCGGCCGACGAGACCCAGCTGCTTTACAGCCTGTGCCTGCACGGGCGGGCCGAGCTGGGCCTGGCGCCGGACGAGTACGCGGCCCTCAGCATGGTGCTGCTGCGGCTGCTGGCCTTCAAGCCACCCGGTGCCGCGACCGCGGCTGCTGCGGAAAAAAAAACCCTGAAATCCGGGCCTGAGCCCGTCCGTACCCCTTCGCCAGCGCCGGCGGCGCTGCGTGTCTCAGCACCCAGGCCCGTGGCTGTTGCATCTGCGCCTGACCGGATCGCGGCGGGTGCTCGACCCGGCCCGCAGCCTCCGGCGTCACCCATGCGCGCATCAGCCCCGGTGCTCTCGGCAGCATTCAGGCCTGCGCCCGCAGGCGGCGCGGCTGGCGACGATGACCGCCTGGACCCCGATGCCGCACCTTCGCCGCCGCCTTGGGACGATGAACCGCCGAGCGCACCCATGCCGGCGCCTTTTCCTCAGCGTGTGCTGGCGGTGCCCGTGCGCGACCACGGTCCCTCCGACCGACTGGATCAGCGGCGCGAGGCGCCAGTAGGCGACGCCAATGCCGAGCCAGAAACCACGGCCGAGGGCGACTTCTGGCTGGTCACGGTGCAAGCCTTGGTGCAGGCCGAAGCGGTAACCGCGCTGGCCCGCGAGCTGGCGCTGCAATCTCAGCTGGTGGCGCGCGATGCTGGGCGCTGGGTGCTGCGAGTCGAGCGCGAGTCACTCACACAGGGCGGCAGCCGGGATCGCCTGAGCGCAGCTTTGCGGGCCTATGGCCACGGCGTTGAACTGGCGATTGAGGTTGGGCCCGTCAGGGACTCACCGGCGCGTCGGCTGGCCGCTGCCGCCAGTGCCCGCCAGCGAGAAGCCGAGCGCCTGATTCTGGACGATCCTTTCGTGCAAAGCATGGTGCGCGACTTTGGCGGCAAAATCGTGCCAGGCACGCTGAAAGCGTCGGCGCCTTGAGGCGCCACCATTTGTTTTCGATTCACATACAAGGATCTCCCCATGTTCAACAAAGGACAACTCGCCGGATTGATGAAGCAGGCTCAGGCTATGCAGGACAATCTAAAAAAGGCTCAGGACGAGCTCGCCTTCATCGAGGTCACCGGTGAGTCCGGTGCCGGTCTGGTCACCGTGCTCATGACCTGCAAGCACGACGTCAAGCGCGTCACCATCGATCCCAGCTTGCTGACCGACGACAAGGACATGCTGGAAGACCTGGTGGCCGCCGCCTTCAACGCTGCGGTGCGCAAGGCCGAAGAGACCACCACCGAAAAGATGGGCAAGCTCACCGCCGGCATGCCCGGTCTGCCTGGTGGCATGAAAATGCCGTTTTGACAGCGCGTTTGATCGCAAAGCGCCGCGCTGTGTGGCGAAACTGCCATGGCCGACAACCACTCCCTTGAACTGCTGGTGCAGGCGCTCAAACGGCTGCCGGGCGTGGGCGTGAAATCGGCGCAGCGCATGGCCTTTCACTTGCTGCAGCATGACCGCGACGGTGCGCTGCAGCTCGCCCAGGCCTTGCAGAACGCCACCACCTCGGTGCGGCACTGCACCCTGTGTCACACCTTCACCGAAGGCGAGATCTGCACCACCTGCGCCGACGCGCGGCGCGACCGCAGCCAGCTTTGTGTGGTGGAAACGCCGGCCGACCAGTCGGCGCTGGAGCGCACCGGGGCCTACAAGGGCTTGTACTTTGTGTTGATGGGCAAACTCAGCCCTCTGGACGGCGTGGGCCCACGCGACATCGGTCTGCAAAAGCTGTTTGACCGGGTCGATGCAGAGGTGGATGGCTCGCGCGAGGTGCGCGAAGTGATTCTGGCCACCAACTTCACCGCCGAGGGCGAAACTACGGCCCATGTGATTTCGCAAGGACTCAAGCAGCGTGGGCTGGCGGTGACGCGGCTGGCGCGCGGCGTACCGGTGGGCAGCGAGCTTGAGTACGTGGACCTGGGCACCATTGCGCACGCCCTGGTGGACCGGCGCTGAGCTGGCGTTTCATATTTTTTCCGAAAGCATTGGATGAAACTCGCGGGATTGACCGTGGCCTATTGGGCTGTGCTGGTGGCCGCTTTGTTGCCCATCGTGTGTGCCGGTATTGCCAAATGGGGCGCGTTCGGGCGATCGCGGCGAGATGGCGGTTACGACAACCACGACCCGCGCGCCTGGCTGGCACGCCAGAGCGACTGGCGGGCGCGCGCCAACGGAGCCCAGGCCAACAGCTTTGAGGCCCTGCCATTCTTCATTGGCGCGGTCATCATCGCCCACCAGACCGGTGCCATGCAGCTGCGGCTGGATGTGATGGCCTTTGTCTGGGTGGTGCTGCGCCTGACCTACATCTTGCTCTACGTGGCTGATCTGGCCAGCGCGCGCAGCCTGGTTTGGACGCTGGCCTTGACGGTCAACATCGCCATCCTTTTCATCTGAACGGTTCGGTCTCCCGCCCAGGGGTAACGTACCCCTCGCTTTTGTTTTCGTGTCCCTCGGTGAAAACCCGCTCGGGAGAGGTCCCGATGCGATGAATCGAGCTCTGCCCTAGGCTCAAGGGCAGATCAAGAACATCGAAGCATCAAGGGACGTGACATGTGGAACCGGCGCGAATGGGGCGTGGCTCTGGCCACTGCCTGCTGGGCAGCGGGCGCGCCGGTCGTGCGCGCGCAGCCCAGGCGGGTGTCAGAGCGGGCGCGCCTCACCGTGGCAATCGACCGCAGGTCGGCGCTGTGCTACCTGCCCCTGACCATTGCCGAGCGGCTGTCTTACTTCACCATCGAAGGCTTGGACGTGCAGGTGCGCGAGTACCCGAGCCTGGCGCAAGCACAGCAGGCGGTGCTGGGCAACGAAGCCCAGGTTCTATGTGGTCCCTACAGCGCCTTGCTCGACCTGCAGTCGCGCGGCCACAGCCTGCGCTCACTGGTGCTGCTGGGGCGAGCGCCGCAGGTGGTGATGGGCATCTCCCAGCGGACCCTGGCCAGCTACCGCGGGCCGTTTGATTTGCGAGGGCGCAAGATCGGTGTGATGGCGCTGGGCTCGTCCTCGCATCGGGTGGCACGCATGATGGTGGCGCGAGGCCGGGTGCCTGATCAGGAGGTTCAGTACCTGCCGTTGCCGCAAGGCGATGCGGCAGTGGCGGCGTTGCGCTCTGGCCAGATCGATGCCCTGTGCCACGCCGACCTGGCGATCACCGAGCTGGAGCAGGGTGGGGACATGCGGGTGGTGGCCGACCTGCGCACGGTGCGTGGCAACGCCGACCTGTTTGGAGGCCCGTGGCCGTCGGCTTGCCTGAGCATTCCACCGGACTTCGCCTCGGCCAAAGCGCCTCAGACCCAGGCCCTGGCGCACGCGCTGGTGCACGCACTGAAATGGTTGCAGACAGCCGGTCCCTCGGACCTGATCAGGGCGGTACCGGAAGCCTATTTCCAGGGTGATCGGGCGCTCTACATCGCGGCGTTTGGCCGGGCGCGGGAAGCGTGGACCAGCGATGGCCTGATGCCCGCTGACGGGCCTCAGACGGTGGTGCGCGCACTGAGCAGGCTGGCGGAGTCGGGCGGTGGCCTGCCGCGCGTGGAGCTGGCCCAGACCTTTACCAATGACTTTGCGCTGCGCGCTAAGGCCAAGTTCAAGGCTTGAGGCCGCCAGTCGCTGCAGTACCCGCGAGACCCGTTGCTCACTTGCCGTTGCTGGCCGCTACTTTGGTGGGCGCTTTCTTGGCCGCTACCCGGTTGCTCGATTTTTGGCTTGCCGCGGTCTTGGCGCTGGAGTTGGCCACTGCCCGCTTGTTGTCTTTGCCATTGCTGCGAGCCGCCGACTGGGTGCGTTTCTTGCCGTTGCTCTTGGCCACAGGGCGTTTCGCGCTGCTGCCAGAGGCGAGGGCAGGCTTGCGCGGCAACATCAGGGTGATGCGCTGACCAGGCTTGAGCGCCGCGTTCACCGCCAGCTTGTTCCAGCCAGCGGCACTCACAGGGCTGACGCCGTAGCGGTTGGCCAGCTTGGTGAGGTTTTCACCTTTGCGAGCCTTGACGCTCACGCGCTTGAGGATCACCTCGGGCTGCAGGCTGAGGTGGCCGTTGTCCGCCACGTGCTCGGCCACATCCCGGTTGTGTTGCCCGGTGCGCGGCACCAGCAGACTGGAGCCTGCACGCAGCTTCATGCGCGGCGGGATGTTGTTGAGGCGGCGCAGCTCGGATTCGCTCAGACCCGCCTGCTTGGCCGCCTGGGCAACGGTCATGGTGCTGGGCACGACCCACGCGGTCCAGCTGGCCAGGCGACCATCATGGGCCTGCAGGTTGCGCTGGAACACTGTGGCACTGTCCCAGGGCAGCAGGATGTTGGGCGTGCCCGCCGCCATCACGATCGGCTGGTTGATGGATGGGTTGAGCGCACGGAAATCGGCCTCGCTGATTTCCGACAGGCGCGCGATGAGGGCCACGTCCATGTCGCGCTCGATCACCACCGTGTCGAAGAACGGGTGGTTGCCGATCAGGGGCAGCGCGGCGCTGAAGGCTTCGGGCCGCGCGATGATGTTTTTTACCGCTTGCAGCTTGGGCACGTACATGCGCGTTTCCATCGGCATGGTGAGGTCGGTGTAGCCGGTGGGCAGACCTTCGCGCAGGTTGCGCGTGATGGCTCGGTTCACGCTGCCCTGGCCCCAGTTGTAGGCCGCCAGGGCGAGGTGCCAGTCGCCGAAGCGGCTGTGCAGCTGCTGCAGGTAGTCGAGCGCGGCCCGGGTGGAGGCGAGTACATCTCGCCGGTCATCGCGAAACATGTTCTGCTTGAGGTCGAAGGACTGGCCGGTGGCGGGCATGAACTGCCACATGCCGGCGGCGCGTGCGCTTGATACCGCCTGCGGGTTGAAGGCGCTTTCGATGAAGGGCAGCAAGGCCAGCTCCATCGGCATGTTGCGACGCTCGATCTCTTCGACGATGTGGAACAGGTAGCGACTGGAGCGCTCGGTCATGCGCTGGATGTAGTCGGGCCGCGTGGCGTACCACTGCTCACGATCGCGCACCAGGTCGTTGTCCAGGTCGGTCATGGCAAAGCCGCGGCGGATGCGATCCCACAGGTCGGTCGGCGCAGCGAGCGTGGCCACCGGTGCCCGCGCAGCGGGAGCGGTTCCAATTTCGCTTAGCGGCCCCTGCACAATCATGGGCGGAGAGGCTGGCCGGGTGGCGGGCGGGACGGCTTGCGGCGTCTGGACCTGAACCGTGGGCGCCGACGGGTTGACCTCAGGCAGCGTGGTCGTGGCGCAGCCGCCGAGTACCAGAGCGCCGAGCGCCAGCAACACGCCGCCAGCGCGATGGCGCAGCGGTTGGTTGGACGCAGAAAACCGGAGGGTGAGATTCATCAGAAGTGGTTCTTCCATTCGCGCAAGGTGGCAAACACCTCGGTGACATCGGATCCGCAAGCGGGGTTGTACGCGCGGGCAGATGCAGCCACGGCACCCACGTCGGCACGCAGAAAAGGGTTGATTCGCCGCTCCAAGTCGATGCTGCTGGGCAGCGTGGGCTGATGCTGTGCTCGCAGTTGTCGACAGTGATCGGCGTGCCGCACCAGATCGCTGTTGCCGGGCTCCACTGCGAGCGCAAACCGCAGGTTGGCCAGGGTGTATTCGTGGGTGCAGCAGACGCGGGTGTTACCGGGCAAGGCGGCCAGGCGGGAGAGCGACCGCAGCATTTGCGCCGGTGTGCCTTCAAAGAGGCGACCGCAGCCCGCAGAAAACAGCGTGTCGCCGCAAAACAGCAGCGGCGCATTGTCCACCGCTGGGCAGTGGTAAGCGATATGGCCCAGGGTGTGGCCGGGCACGCTGATGACCTCAAATCGCAGACCGAGCACGTCGATGGCGTCGCCATCGTGCACCCGCTGCAGCGGCTCGGGCATGGGCTCGCTTGCGGGGCCGACCACTTGCGCGCCAGTTGCTTCACGCAGCTCGGCCACGCCGCCGGTGTGGTCGCCATGGTGGTGGGTGATGAGGATGGTGTCGAGTACCAACTGGTGCTCGCGCACATACGCGGCAACGCCGCTGGCCTCACCCGGATCGACCACCAGCGCGCGCGCGCCGTCGTGCAGGATCCAGATGTAGTTGTCGTTGAAAGCCGGAATGGGAAACAGGTGCATGGCGTCGGGGGATTGCGCGGGACGTGTAGAGTCCGGAGGAACCGCCTGATCCTATCGGTAGCCCGTGTGGAACAGGAACCCGAACCGCCTGTCAGACACAAGCAATGAGCGATCCAATTATAGGCTTGACCGAGTGGCTGCAGACCGCGCCTGGGCAATACCTGCTCGGCTGGGAGCAGGCCCAGTTCGACTTGACGGTGGCCGATCTGTTTGGCTACAACGCCTTGCAGCTCGGCCTGCCCGAGCTCGACACCTTGCGCGCCAACCGCATGCCCCACCGCTGGCAGGCCTTGCCCGAGGAAGCATCGCGCTCGGGCGTCCCGCAGGCCGAGGTCGCCCTGCCGGTGGCGCCCGACAAAGATCTGAACGGCGAGGCGGCCCGCCCCAGGGTGGCGCGTGTGCACCTGGTGACCAACGCCGCGGCCTTGCCGTTTCCCGCCGCCAGCCTGGATCTGCTGGTGCTGCCGCACACACTGGAGCTCAGCGCCGACCCGCACCACGTGTTGCGCGAGGTGGAGCGGGTGCTGGTGCCCGAAGGCCGGGTGGTGATCTCCGGTCTGAACCCGGCCAGCCTTTGGGGCTTTCGCCAGGGGCGCGGCCACCTTTGGTCGCGGCTGCGCCTGCCGGGCGCCACACCACCCAAGCTCTACCTGCCCGAAGCGGGCGATTTCATCGGGCCCTGGCGGCTGCGCGACTGGCTGAGGCTGCTGAGTTTTGAAGTAGAGTCGGATCGCTATGGCTGCTACCGGCCCGCGGTGAGCACCGAAAAATGGTTGCAGCGCACCGCCTGGATGGACCGCGCCGGCGCCCGCTGGTGGCCCATATTTGGCGCCGTCTACTTCGTGGTGGCGGTCAAGCGGGTACGCGGTGTGCGCCTGCTCGGCCCGGCCTGGAAACCGCGTCGCGCCGGCGCCACCGCCAGCCCGGTGCCGGTCGCGAACCGCCACTGAGCAACATCTCTGGCGCCTTCGGGCGCCTTCGCCATTCTGGAAACATTGAAGCCATGAGCCTTGACCATGTGATCCTCTACACCGACGGCGCCTGCAAGGGTAACCCTGGGCCGGGTGGCTGGGGCGTGTACCTGAAGGCGGGCGGACATGAGAAAGAGCTCTGGGGGGGCGAGCGCAACACCACCAACAACCGCATGGAGCTCACCGCGGTGATCGAAGGCCTGGCGGCGCTCAAGCGGCCGTGTCGCGTGGCCGTCTACCTGGACAGCGAGTACGTGCGCAAGGGCATCACCGAGTGGATCCATGGCTGGAAAGTCAAGGGCTGGAAAACCGCTGCCAGGCAGCCGGTGAAGAACGCCGACCTGTGGCAGAGGCTCGACGCCTTGACTCACGACGGCGTGCATCACATTGAATGGCACTGGGTGAAGGGCCATGCGGGTGACCCGGGCAACGAACGAGCCGATGCGCTGGCCAACCGCGGTGTACCAGTCTGAGGCTCGAAGCCAGACAAAAGGAGCCGCTGCCAGCCGGCCAACGCTGATGCATCGCAGCTAGGGTTGGCATTTCACCACCCCCGCCGAGCCGTTGGTGAGGGTGTCGTTGCTGCGGCTAGCCTGCGGGCGAAAGCTGGTGGTGCCCGCGCCAGAACACCGCCTGCAACCTCAGGCCTCTGATCCGACACCCGCCGCCCACCTTGACCCAGGACAAGGTGGTGCCGCGTGAGCGGTCTAGGATGAACTGTGGGTCTGATGCTGGCGTGCGCGGCGCGCTGGTTTCTTGGGCCCTGGAGAGGAGGCCACATGACCACCGTGCTGGACCCGGTGCGACTGGCCCAGGCGTCCAGCAGTGTGCTGGCGCTTGGTCAAGGCAGCGCTGCGCAACTGCAGGCGGTGCAGCAAGAGCGCTTGAGCGCCTTGCTCGCCCACGCTCGGGCAGGCTCCCGCCTGTACCGCGAGCGGCTGCAGGGCCTGCCCGACGACGCGTCTGCGCTGCTGGCGCTGGCGCCGGTGCACCGCGATGAGCTGATGCACCGCTTCGCCGACTGGGTGACCGACCCGGAAATCTCCCTGTCGGCGCTAAAGGCCTTCACCGCCGATCCGAGCCGCATCGGCGACCCTTTTCTCGGGCGTTACTTGGTGTGGGAGAGCTCAGGCACCAGCGGTGAACCGGGCATCTTTGTGCAGGACGCAGCGTCGCTGGCCGTGTACGACGCGCTGGAGACGTTTCGGCGGCGACCCGAAACCGGGTGGCGCCGCCTGCTGGACCCCATGGGCCTGGGTGAACGGCTGGCCTTTGTGGGGGCCACCAACGGCCACTTCGCCAGCCAGGTCACCATCGAACGCCTGGCCCGGCTGCAGCCCTGGCGGGCATCGAGCATCCGCAGCTTTTCCATCCTTCAGCCTATGGACAAATTGGTCGAGGCATTGAATACGTTTGCGCCCACCATCATCGCCAGCTACCCCACCGCCGCGCTGGTGCTCGCTGAACAGGCGCAGTGCGGCGCGCTGGGCGTTCCCCTCAGAGAAATCTGGACTGGTGGCGAAACTCTGGGCCAAGGTGCTCGCCAGCGCATTGAGCAGGCCTTTGGTGCTGAGCTGCGCAACAGCTACGGCGCCTCGGAGTTTCTGGCCATGGGATGGGAGTGTGCCGAAGGCCGGCTGCACCTCAACACCGACTGGTTGTTGCTGGAGCCAGTGGACGAACAAGGTCGCGCCGTGCCGCCCGGTCAGGTGTCGCACTCGGTGCTGCTCACCAACCTCGCCAATCATGTGCAACCCCTCATCCGCTATGCGCTGGGGGATCGCGTCAGCGTGCAGACTGCGCCCTGCGCCTGCGGGAGCTCGCTGCCGACGATTGAGGTGGTGGGACGGCATGACGACATCCTGCGGCTGCGTGCTCGCTCGGGACCGGTGGTGGCGTTGCTGCCGCTGGCGCTGTCGACCGTGATGGAAGAAGAAGCAGGTGTGTTCGACTTCCAGATCGTGCAACGCAACGACCATACGTTGCTGGTGCGACTGCCGGAGCAGGGTGCTGCAGGGCGGGCGACCCTGGCGCGCTGCAGGCGCGCGCTGCAGGCGTTTACGCGCGAGCAGGGCGCAGTGCCCATAACCGTGGTGGGCGAGCTGGGTCAGGCGGTGCCGCGGGGGCGCAGTGGAAAGGCGTGTCGGGTTGAGGTGCGCCGCAGCTGATCAGATCGCGCCATCGAACATCATCACGTCGACCACACCGCCCGCCGCCACATTTCCTTGCTCATGGTGCAGCACGATCAAGCCGTTGGCCTCGACCATGGACCGCAGCACGCCTGAGCCCTGGTTGCCGGTGGTGCGCACCTGCAGCTGTCCTTGTGCGTCGCGGGTGACGATGCCGCGCTGGTATTCGGTGCGTCCAGGTTTCTTGCGCAGTGGTTCGCTGCTGAGCGCCTGCAGCAGCAGCGGCTCGCTGCTGGTAGCACCCATCAGCCGCAGCAGGGCCGGGCGCACAAAGGCCAGGAAGGTGACCATGACCGCGACCGGGTTGCCGGGCAGACCAAACAAGACGGCAGACCTCTGGTTTTCTGTGATGCTGCCGACAGCCATGGGGCGGCCTGGCCGCATGGCGATGCGCCAGAACACCACGTCGCCGAGTTGTTTCATCATGGCCTTTGTGTGGTCGGCTTCGCCCATGCTCACGCCGCCGCTGGTGATGATGGCGTCGGCCTGGGCGGCCGCATCGCGAAACGCGGCCTCCAGCGCCACCGGCTCGTCCTTGACCACACCCAGATCGATCACCTCGGCGCCGAGGCGACGTAGCAGGCCAAACACCGTATAGCGGTTGCTGTCGAACACGGCGCCCTCGCGTGGCACATCGCCCAGGCTGAGAATCTCGTCGCCGGTGGAAAAGTACGCCACGCGGATGCGCCGAAAGACCTGCACCCCGGGCAGGCCCAGGCTGGCGATCAGACCCAAAGCCGCCGGGCCCAGCCGCTGCCCGCGGCGCAGCGCCGGTTCACCGGCCATCAGGTCTTCGCCCGCAAATCGGCGGTTGTCACCGGCTTTGACCACTCCGGGCGGCACCACCACATCCTCACCCACGGTCTTCACGAACTCCAGCGGCACCACCGTGTCCAGGCCTGGCGGCATGATCGCGCCGGTCATGATCTTCAGGCACTCACCCGCGCCCACCGTGCCGGCCCAGGCCTTGCCGGCGTATGCAGTGCCAGCCACGCGCAGGGTCAGCGGCTGATCGGGCGACAGGGCCGCACTGTCAAACGCAAAGCCGTCCATGGCCGAGTTGTCGTGTGGCGGCACGCTGATGGGCGAAACCACGTCCTGCGCGAGCACCCGATCGAGCGCATCGAACAGGCCCACGGTCTCGGCCTTGGTGACCGGCTCGACCAGGCGCGCCAGAAACTCATTTACCCGGTCGGCCGGCAAGGCCTTGGGGTCATAGCCCTGCAGTTCGGCCGCGATTTGCTCGATGGTCTTCATGGGCTCAGCCTCTTAAGACTTCTCCAGCGCGTGCAGCTCGGCCAGGGTGTTGGTGTTGCAAAAGGCGCGCGGATCGTCGCCTGGGCGATCGAAGGGCACCAGCACTGTCTTGTGTTGCTCGGTCCAGCGATCGATCTTGCGTCCGCCGCTTTGTGTGAACGCCACCAGGCTTTCCAGCAGGTGCACGCGCATCAGGCAGAACACCGGTTGCGCCCGCAGCTGTCCGTCTTCCTCCCGCGCCGCTGCCATGGCGATCTCGGTGGTGTCGTCATCGAACGCGGCGGCCAGGCGACTGGCCAGGTCCATGGGGAACAAGGGAGTGTCACAAGGCACCGTGAGCAGGTAAGGCGTTTCGCAGCGCTCCAGCCCGGTCATAAAGCCGGCCAGCGGGCCGGCGTAGTCGCTCAGCGTGTCCGGCCAAACCGGCGCACCAAAGGCCTCATAGGCGGCCAGGTTGCGGTTGGCGTTGAGCATCAGCTCACCGATGTGCCTGCCTTCCTGCATCTGCAGGCGCAACACGGTGTGCAGCGCCAGCGGCGTGCCGTTGAAGTTCTGCAGGCCTTTGTCGACACCGCCCATGCGCGAGCCCCGACCGCCGGCCAGCACCATGGCTGTGATTTCAGATGGTTGGATCAAAAGTGATTTCCTCAAAGTGAAGTGTCCTGCTCAGCACAAGCCGTGGAACCGGCTTTGCCGTGCCACAGGCTTGGCCCCCTGGGGGGTGATGGCGAAGCCGGCGCAGGGGGGGGCGCTTGTTCACCCCCCGATGTAGCTCATCTCGACCCGCCGCTTGCCGTCACTGGCCGCATCGGGCGGTAGGCTGGCGCGCAATTCGGAGTAGCGGTCGCTTCGGCCTTGCCAGATGCCGGCGATGGCGCTGGCCAGTTGTTCGTCGGTAGTGTTGCCGCGCACCAGTGGCTTGAGGTCGTGCCCCTCGCTGGCGAACAAGCACAGATAGAGTTTGCCTTCGGTGGACAGGCGTGCGCGGTTGCAGTCGCGGCAGAACGCCTGGGTCACGCTGCTGATCACGCCGATTTCACCCGATCCGTCGGCATAGCCCCAGCGCTCGGCGGTTTCACCTGGCGCTGCCGCGTCAAGCTGCACCAGCGGCAGCTCGCGCTGGATGTGCGCCACGACCTCGGCGCTCGGCAGCACCTCGTCCATGCGCCACCCGTTGGTGGCGCCCACGTCCATGTATTCGATGAAGCGCAGCACCACACCCGTACCCTTGAAGTGCCTCGCCATGGGCAAAATTTCGTGGTCGTTGGTGCCGCGCTTGACGACCATGTTGACCTTGATCGGTCCCAAACCTGCCGCCTGCGCAGCCTCGATCCCGCGCAGCACGTCCTGAACCGGGAAGTCGACGTCGTTCATGGCGCGAAAAACCGTGTCGTCCAGGCCGTCCAGGCTGACTGTCACGCGTTGCAGACCGGCATCTTTGAGTGCCTGCGCCTTGCGCTCCAGCAGCGAACCGTTCGTGGTGAGCGTGATGTCCAGCGGCTGGCCCTCTACCGTGCGCAGATCGGCGAGCTGGCCAATCAGCACTTCGATGTGCTTGCGCAGCAGGGGCTCGCCGCCGGTGAGGCGGATTTTTTGCACGCCGTGAGCGACGAACTGGCGCGCAACGCGGGTGATTTCCTCGAAGCTCAGCAGCGCGCTGTGAGGCAGGTAGGGGTAGTCCTTGTCGAACACCTCTTTTGGCATGCAGTAGCTGCAGCGGAAATTGCAGCGGTCGGTCACGCTGATACGCAGATCGCGCAACGGCCGGCCCAAGGCATCGCCCAGTAGGCCGGTGGCCGGGACGACTTGGGTGGGCAAGTTGATGGCGCGCGAGCGGCTGCGCTGGTCGACCAGGGGAATCACGCGTTCGGACATGACCCGATTATGGGCGACGGCGTGCTCTCTGCTCGCTGGCGAGCCCTTCGGACCTTGGGGTCATGCGGTGCCGACGCGGGTGAACAGGGCGGTGTTCTGCGCCAGCCACTCGGCCGACAGGTTACTGTGCTGCTGGCTAGGGTGGAAGTCCGGGCGGAAATAGGCGCGCCAGGGCTGGAAGCTGAGACGCAGGAGCCCTTTGCTACCCATCATGTGCCGCACCGCGCTCGACCAGGTGCCCCATTGCCAGAGCGTGCCGTCGCGCCGAAGGTTGTCGACCGTCTGGCGCAGGGTATCGGTCAGGAAAATCAGGGTAACCCGGCGCATCCAGGTCTTTCGCCACGAGTGACTGCCGCCCAGCGCTTGGTAAAGGTCGAAGGCGGTGCATTTGTGCTCGGACTCTTCGGCGCTGTGCCACAGCCACAAGGCTTTGAGGCGCGGTTCGCAGCCATCCAGTACCTCGGTATGGGACAACAGCCATTCGGCAAACAGAGCCGTGAAGTGTTCGTTGGCGGCCGTGATGGCCAGGGCGTGACGCGCGTCGCTGCCTTCGACCAGCTTTAAGCGCTCGCGGGCTCGCGGTTCCCAGGCATTGACCAGGCCATGCTGCTCGATTTGTGCGTTGAACAGGCTGTGGATGCGTCGGTGCGTGGCCTCCTGGCCGACAAACCCCTGCATTTCAGCCTGCCAGCGTGGCTGCTGATCGGCCGGCAGGGCTTTAAAGCCGTTGCGTACCGCGTCGATGAAAAACTGTTCACCGAGCGGAAAACTCATGGACAGCGCGTTGAACCAAGCGGTAAGAAAGGCATCTCCGCCGCACCAGTGGCGGCCCACAGGTTGCTCCAGATCGATCAGCAGGCGGCGCACGACAAGTTCACTCATAGGAAACATGTTCGCACAGCACGCGCCTAGATCAAGCACTCGCCCAGCAAAAAGGCCCGCATTTGCGGGCCTCTTCTGTCGTCTGCGCGACGGATCCCATGCTGTCAGGCTGCCAGCGGCAGGATGGGCACGATGAGCAGGGCCACGATGTTGATGATCTTGATCAGCGGGTTGATGGCTGGACCAGCCGTGTCCTTGTAGGGGTCGCCTACCGTGTCACCGGTCACCGCGGCCTTGTGAGCTTCGCTGCCCTTGCCGCCGTGGTGGCCGTCCTCAATGTACTTCTTCGCGTTGTCCCAGGCGCCGCCACCTGTGCACATCGAGATCGCCACGAACAGGCCGGTCACGATCGTGCCCATGAGCAGGCCGCCGAGGGCCTTGGGGCCCAGGAAAACGCCGACCAGGATCGGCACCACCACCGGCAGCAGACTGGGGATCACCATTTCCTTGATGGCAGCTGTGGTCAGCATGTCAACCGCGCGGCCGTACTCGGGCTTGGCCGTGCCTTCCATGATGCCGGGGATCTCCTTGAACTGGCGGCGCACCTCCACCACCACCGCGCCCGCAGCGCGACCCACGGCCTCCATCGCCATGGCACCGAACAGGTAAGGAATCAGGCCACCGATGAAGAGGCCGATGATGACCATCGGGTCGCTCAGGTCGAAACGCACCTGGTGACCGTAGGTTTCCAGCTTGTGGGTGTAGTCGGCAAAGAGGACCAGCGCAGCGAGGCCAGCCGAGCCGATGGCATAGCCCTTGGTCACCGCCTTGGTGGTGTTGCCTACCGCGTCTAGCGGATCGGTAATGTCGCGCACGCTGCTGGGCAGTTCGGCCATTTCAGCGATGCCACCGGCGTTGTCGGTGATGGGGCCATAAGCGTCAAGCGCTACCACGATGCCCGCCATGCTCAACATGGCCGTGGCGGCCACGGCGATGCCGTACAGACCGGCCAAAGTGTAGGCGGCGATGATGGCCACGCAGACGAACAGCACGGGCCAGGCGGTCGAGCGCATGGACACGCCGAGGCCGGCAATGATGTTGGTGCCGTGGCCGGTGGTGGAGGCCTGGGCGATGTGCTTCACCGGGGAGTACTGGGTGCCGGTGTAGAACTCGGTGATCCAGACCAGGGCAGCGGTCAGCACCAGGCCCACGGCGCACGAACCCCAAAGGCGCAGCTGGCTGCCGGTGGCGGTGATCGCGTTGTCCGGCATGATCCAGGCGGTGACGAACCAGAAGGCGATGAGCGACAACACGCCAGCAATGGCCAGGCCTTTGTAGAGCGCCGGCATCACGTTCTTCATGCCCGGGCTGGCCTTGACGAAGGTACAGCCGACGATGGAGGCCAGGATCGACACAGCACCCAGCACCAGCGGATACAGCACCGCGTTCATCGGTGCGGCGGCGACCATCAGGGCGCCCAGCACCATGGTGGCGATCAGCGTCACGGCGTAGGTCTCGAACAGGTCGGCGGCCATGCCCGCGCAGTCACCCACGTTGTCGCCCACGTTGTCGGCGATCACCGCCGGGTTGCGGGGGTCGTCTTCGGGAATGCCAGCTTCTACCTTGCCCACGAGATCGGCTCCGACGTCGGCGCCCTTGGTGAAGATGCCGCCGCCCAGACGCGCAAAGATGGAGATCAGCGAAGAGCCGAAGGCGAAGCCGATCAACGGATTCAGCAGTTTGGCGAGGTTCTGGTCGGGGGTGAAATTGCCGTTGCCCACCAGGAACCAGAAGAAGCCGGCCACGCCCAACAGGCCCAGACCGACCACCAGCATGCCGGTGATGGCGCCGCCGCGGAACGCCACATCGAGCGCCGGGCCGATGCCTTTGGTCGCGGCCTGAGCGGTGCGCACGTTGGCGCGCACCGAGATGTTCATGCCGATGAAGCCACAGGCGCCCGAGAGCACTGCGCCGAGCACGAAGCCGATGGCGGTCACGGTGTCGAGGAATGCCCCGATCAATACGGCAAGGATCACGCCCACCAGCGAGATGGTCTTGTACTGTCGAGCCAGGTAGGCCGCGGCACCGGTTTGAATCGCTCCGGCGATTTCCTGCATCCGGGCGTTGCCCGCGTCCTGGGAAAGGATCCAGCTGCGGGACCAGAAGCCGTAGATCACCGCCACCAGACCACACACCAGCGCAAATATCAGCGCACTTTGACCAACCATATTTTTCTCCTGCTCGTTTGGACTTGGAGGGGGCAACGCCTCCGGGGCTGCCCCCGCTGCGTTGCTTCCTCGTCTCCGTTTGCAGCACTTTTGATAGCAGCTGAGCAGGGCGATTGGCCAACACAGCGAATTTAGCTGCATTCGCACGCGCCCCGCAATGCTCTGGCGAAAGAAGTAAGGCAGGAATCAGTAAAATCAGGGTAAATCCTAGGCTGTGCGCAGCAGCTGATCGACCCGTCGGGCTCGCGCGCCATGCGCGGGCGCAGCCTTCGTTTCCAACCAACCTCCGAAAACAGCATGTCTCTCGACAACGTGACCCCTGGCAAGAATGTCCCCGATTCGTTCAATGTGGTCATCGAAATCCCGATGAACGCCGATCCGATCAAGTACGAGGTGGACAAGGAAACCGGCGCCATCTTTGTCGACCGCTTCATGAGCACGGCCATGCACTACCCGACCAACTACGGCTATGTGCCCAAGACGCTGTCAGGTGATGGCGATCCGGTGGATGTGCTGGTGATCACGCCCGTGCCGCTGATCCCTGGCGTGGTTGTGCCATGCCGTGCCATCGGCATCCTGATGATGGAAGACGAAGCCGGCGTGGACGGCAAGGTGCTGGCCGTGCCGATCGACAAGATCCTGTCCCTCTACACCCAGTGGCAGAAGCCCGCCGACCTCAACCCGATGCGGCTCAACACCATCCAGCATTTCTTTGAACATTACAAAGACCTGGAGCCTGGCAAATGGGTCAAGATCCTGGGCTGGGAAGGCCCTGAGGCGGCGCACAAGGAAATCCTGGACGGCGTGGCGAACTACCAAAAAGAAGCCCAGTAACCGAGCCGAGTTCTCTTCGGCGCAAGCCGTTGAGGCAAAAACATAAAAAGGCCTGTGCGGGCAACCGCACAGGCCTTTTGCTTTGAGATGATGGCTCAGTTCGAGGGTGCGTCAATGTCGCCGCGGTACTCGATCTTGCCGCGCACGCGGGCGCGTGGATGCATGTCGATCAGCTCGTCGTAGCTGGCGTCGCCGATCAGCGTGGCCGAGCCAGTGATCTCCAGCGCTTTGCGCGCGATCACGGTACCGATCACCTTGCCCTCGATGAATACATGGTCGGCTTCCAGCCGGGTGTTTTCGATCACGCCGGTTGCTCCAACATGGATGGTGCCGCCGGTCTCGAAGGTGATGTTGCCCTTGAGCTGGCCATCGACCTTGATGCCCTGGTCCCGCGTGGTGTGGAAATTGCCGTCGAACACCGCGCCTTCGGCGATCAGGCTGGTGACGGCGCTCAGGCGCTCGGCGGGCACGAGGCGTGTGCTGGCGGGGGGGTGGCTCATGGGTTCAAGGCTCCTTGCTGTGTAACCAGTTTTCGGGCATGAGGATTGGGACGAGCAGGACGTCTTCCTCGGAGGGCAATGGGCTGGCTGGTGGCGCTATCTGCGGCGCCGCCCAGCGGCTGTCCAAGCGCAGCACCAGGGCGTCCTGGTCGGGTCGTCCCAGCTCGAGCGGCTCGCCTTCGGCCGTGAGTTGAGGATCGGGCGCCATGGGCGCCGGGCGGGTGGGCTGAAGTGGTGCAGGCGACGCGGTCTGCGAGGCGGCTGGCGCCAGCTGGCGAGCAAGCAAACGGTTGGCCTCGGGCATCAGCCAGGTAACCAGCCACGCCGCGCTGCCCAGCACCACGGCAGAGGGAAGCAGGTAGCGCCACCATGCCCACACCAGCCAGCGCCAGGCGAGGCGACGGCGTGCGACCTGGCGATCGCGCACCCAGCTGGCCTGCAGCGTGGCCACGCGCAACGCTTCGGCAGAAGGCGCCGGCTGCGATTGGGTGGAAGAGGCGGCTTGTGGCCACAGCATGGATGTCCGTCAGAGGCGTCAGACGTTGGACTTTTGACTGGGCGCCACACGCTCTAGCGTGGCGTTCAGGCTGGCACCATTGACCTGGATGCGGCCGTAGCGCACCAGCCCGTGCACATCGGCCGTGTCGTGCAGCGACACCTCGCCTTGTCCCGAATCCAGAATGCCTTCGGTGTGACCCATGACGGAAATCTTGTGGGCCGTGATGTCACCTTTTACGCGGCCGGTTTCGGTCACCACGACGCTGGTCAGCGTGTCGTTGGCCTGCTGGAGGTTGCCGTCCACCTGACCCGCGACACTGAACGGGCCGCGCAGGATGGCGTTGCCCACGAAATGCATGCCGTCGGCCAGCAGGCTGCGGGGCTGTCCGCTCTCACCGTCCACGTTGAGCTGCGGGCTGCCGAGCACCGGCATCTGCGCTGCGAGCGACGTTGGCATGGCCGTGCCCACGTCAACCGACAGCCCACCACCTGTGTTGGAGTCGGTCTGGTTGTTCATGCCATCGTTGGCGTCCGAGGGGTTGGTGATGTCGTTGTTGTCTTGTTGGTCCATGGCCTCATCCAAGTGGCGGTCGGGTTGCTGGTAACGGGTGGATTTCATGGCTTGCGGCGCTACTGGCGTTCAGGGTTGTCCGGGCAAGGCGTCTTGCAGCTCGGGCAATGTGGCGCCTAGTTTGAGTGTCTTGAAGGGTCCTTGCAAGTCGGCGCCTTCGTACAGCTGCAGGCGCCGCGCGAGCAGGGTGCCGGTGGACACGCCGGTTTTGGACACATAGGCCATGCCGTGACATTCGAGACTGGTCGCGTGTGCATCGGCGTTCGGGTCACCCAGTCGCCCGAACAGGTAGAGATCGCCAAACACCTGGATGCGGCCTCGCACCGAGCCGCCGGTCCAGATGATGAGGCGGCCGTTGACGCGCAGGTGTCCCGAGACCTCGCCCTGTACCAGCAAACCGCCCTCGAAGGTGAGATCGCCGCCAAGCGCTGATCCGGCGGCCACCCGGTTCACCACATTCATGGCGATCGGGTCGATGGTCAGCGTGTCCTGAGGCGTCTTCAGACCCATCGCAATAGACCCCAGGCCAGGGCCGATACGGCCAGGCTGCTCAGCCCGAGTGCGGCGATCCAGAAAGCGTGACGCTCCAGTCGGCAGCGCCAGGAGCTTGGGCGCAGGCGTGGCTCACCCACCGGAGCGCAGGCCCGGGTGTTGATGACCCACTCGCGCCAGCTCGGGCTGAGGGACACATCGCCACTGTCCATCGTGGCCCGCAGGCCCTCGCCAGCGGCCACCGGTCTGGCGACCCGGCGCCCCAATAGCACCGACAGCGGCGCGCCGACGATGGTCTGGGTGAAAAAGGCGTCTGCTTCGGTCATCAAGGCCTGAGTTTACCCACTGCCTGCCGGCTCACCGCCACGCGCACGGGCGTGGCAGCAGAGATACCGCCGTGTCATGAGAAAGTGTTCAGGCGGTCCCGCCGGGCTGGGGGCTCTTGAGCGGCGACCGGCTGGACAGGTGGGTCAGGTACTGATCAATGCCCTGGCCTTCGCGCTCCAGAAAGCGCTCCACGGCATCGGCGAACGACGGGTGCGCCAGCCAGTGGGCGCTGGTGGTGCGGACCGGCAGCAATGCCCTGGCCATCTTCTGCTCGCCCTGGGCGCCCCCTTCGAAGCGGGTGACGCCGTTGGCGATGCACCACGCCAGGGGCTGGTAATAGCATGCCTCGAAGTGCAGACAGTCCACTCGCTCCAGAGCGCCCCAGTACCGCCCGTAGGCCACCTGGCGCGAAACGTCGAGGGCGATCAGGCTGCTGGCGATGGGCTGGCCGTCGCGCTCGGCAATGAACATCAGCCAGTTCTGTGGCATGTCGCGCGCCATGCGCTGGAAAAACACCCAGTTCAGGTAGGGCGCATTGCCGTGCTCCAGGTAGGTGCGCTCGTAGCAGCGGTAGAAAAACGCCCAGTCGGCCTCGGTGATACAAGCACCTTCTGCATGCCGGAAGCTCACACCCGCCTCGGTTACCTTACGCCGTTCTTGCCGAATTTTCTTTCGCTTTTCCTGTACCAGGCTGGCGAGAAAGTCGTCGAAGTCGGTGAAAGGCCTTGGTGCGGACTCGCCCCCGGGCCGCCCCAAGGCGGGGCCATCCCCCTCGGGGAGCGTGGGGACCACGTTCTTCCAGTGAAACTGCACCGTGTGGCGCAGCAACATGCCAGCTTCTTCACAGGCCTTCACGTCATGCGGCTGCACAAAGAGCAGATGCAGAGACGACAACTGCTCGTCTCGCGTGTGCTGGATCAGGGCTTCGACCAGGGCTGTGCGCGCTGGTGCATCCCGCGCGAGCAGGCGGGCGCCGGGCACCGGTGTGAACGGCACGGCCACCAGCGCCTTGGGGTAGTAGTCCAGGCCGTGCTGGGCGTAGGCGTTGGCCCAGGCCCAGTCGAACACGTACTCACCATACGAGTGGTTTTTCAGGTACAGGGGGCAGGCCGCTTGCAGCGTGTCGCCGTGCCACAAGGTCAGGAACTGGGCCTGCCATCCTGCTGGATGGCGGGCGCAGCCGCTCTCGTGCATTGCCAGCAGGTAGGCGTGTTGGAGAAAAGGGCTGGCATCGGGCTCCAGCGCCAGCAGAGCGTTCCACTGAGTTGCGTCGACCTGGGCCGGCGAGGAGAAAACCCGGGTGACATAATTCGCAGCGGCCACTTCAGCACCCACCGGCGGTTCGGGCGAACGCCGCCGATGGCGACGCCTGGCCATGCGAGCTGTACCTTCTGGGGGCAGCCGACCAGGCCCATTTTTCACATCTCATGACCATCCCAATTTGCATCGCCCAGCTCAACTTCGTGGTGGGCGACATGGCGGGCAATGCCCGAAAAATCATCGATGCGGCGCAGACGGCACACGCCCGCGGCGCGCGCCTGCTGCTCACGCCAGAACTCTCTCTGTGTGGCTACGCGGCCGAAGACCTGTTTCTGCGCCCGGCCTTCATCGACGCCTGTGATGATGCCCTGAAAGCGGTGGCGCGTGAGACGGCCTCACTCAAAGGCCTGACGGTGGTGGTGGGTCATCCGGTGCGCCCTGCCACGCTGCTGGCGGGTTGGGATGCGCGACGCGAGCGAAGCGTGTCGGTGGCAGGGCTCTACAACGCGGCGAGCGTGCTCTTTGAGGGCCAGGTGGTGAACACCTACGCCAAGCGCGAGCTGCCGAACTACCAGGTGTTTGACGAAAGGCGGTATTTTGTGCCCGGGCAGGACACATGCGTGTTCGACGTCACCGGTGCCGACGGCGCGCTCCTGCGTTGTGGGCTGCTGATCTGTGAAGATGCCTGGTTCGACGAACCAGCGGCGCAGGCAAAGGCGGCCGGCGCCGACTGCCTGGTGGTCATCAACGCCTCGCCGTTCCATACCGGCAAAGGCGGTGAGCGCGAAGACACCATGCGGCACCGCGCTCAGGCAGTGGGCTTGCCGCTGGTCTATGCCCACCTGATCGGCGGGCAGGACGAAATCGTGTTTGAGGGCCGCTCGTTTGTACTGGATGCCGAAGGCGCGTTGCGGGGACGAGCCATCAGCTTCGAAGAAACCTTGTTCGACCTGGCGTTCACCCACACGGCCACCGGCTGGCACATTGACGCTGAAACCGACCGCGCACACAGCACCGAGGCCGATCTCTGGCACGCGCTGGTGCTCGGCGTTCGCGACTACGTGGGGAAAAACGGGTTTCCCAGCGTTTTGCTGGGCCTGTCCGGCGGCATCGATTCGGCGCTGGTGCTGGCCATCGCGGTCGATGCGCTGGGCAAAGACCGCGTGCGCACGGTCATGATGCCGTCGCCCTACACGGCAGACATCTCCTGGATCGACGCGCGCGACATGGCACAGCGCCTGGGCGTGCGTTACGACGAAATCGACATCGCGCCGCACTTCGAGGCGTTTCAGGCCAGCCTCGCTCAGGAGTTTGCCGGCCTGGCGGCCGACGCCACCGAAGAAAACCTGCAAGCCCGCATCCGCGGCACGCTGCTCATGGCGCTGTCCAACAAGTTTGGCGGTATCGTGCTGACCACTGGCAACAAGAGCGAAATGGCCACCGGCTATTGCACGCTGTACGGCGACATGGCGGGGGGCTTTGCGGTGATCAAGGATGTGGTCAAGACGCTGGTGTTCCGCCTTGCGAAGTGGCGCAACCAGCACGACCCGTTTGGCACCGGAGCCAACCCCATCCCGGAACGCATCATCACCCGCCCGCCCAGTGCCGAGTTGCGGCCGGACCAGCAAGACCAGGACAGCCTGCCGCCCTACGACGTGCTCGATGCCATCATCGAGCGCTACATGGAAAACGATGAAAGCCCGGCGCAGATCGTGGCCGAGGGCTTTGATGCCGCTGCGGTCGACCAGGTGGTGCGCCTGATACGCATCAACGAGTACAAGCGACGCCAGTCCCCAGTGGGCATCCGCGTGACGCACCGAGGCTTTGGCCGCGACTGGCGCTACCCGATCACAAGCAAGTACCGGGCTTAGGTGCCCATGAGGGCGGGGGAGGTGAGCGTTAGCACCGAGCGCATCTGTCCCACATCATCCCCCGCTGCGCTCCTTATCGGGGGAGGCAGTAGCGCGGCCAGCGCTACTCGGCTGGTTTCGTCAGTCCAGCCGAGCTGCTCCAGCGCATCCACCAGCGCCACCATCAAGGGCGCCATCTGCCCGTCGCTGCACTTGGCGGCGATACCGATGCCGCGGCTGAAGCTGGCGATGGCCCGAACGCCGTCGGCACCCTCCTTGCTCACCCAGTCACCTCGGCCAGCCTGCATCAGGATCAGGTCCCTGCGGGCGGCTCCGCTGACCAGCTCCGGGTGCGTGACCATGGCCCGGGCCACTCTGTGCGGCGCAGCGCCATAGCGCGCGTCTTCTCCGGCCAGGGTGAGGCGGGCGAAGGCTTGCGCCAGCGCGCGCAGCGGCAAGGCGAAGTTGGGGGCGCCGCAGCCGTCGATGCCCCGCACGAGCTGGTCCGCTGGTATTCCGGAAAAGTGGCTCACGCTGCGAATGATTTCCGCTTGCACCGGGTGATCGCAGTCCAGGTAGCCGCTCAGCGGTGCCCCGAGCGCGTGCGCCAGCAGCAACATGCCAGCGTGTTTGCCCGAGCAGTTGTGTTGCAGGCGCGAATAGGTGGCGTCGGGTGGTGGCGTCTGACCCAGGGCGGCGTAGAAATACGGCGTGTGGCAGCCGCAGGCCAGCGCGGTTTCGTCTGCACCGATGCGCGCGAGCAGGGCGGCGACGCCCTCTACGTGCATGGGCTCGCCGCTGTGGCTGGCGCAGAGCAGGGCAATGTCGGCGTCCGACAGCACATCGCCGTGGCCTAGGCGCGCCATCAGCGGCATCACCTGGAAAGGCTTGAGCGCTGACCGGGTAAACACGGGGTAGTTCACATCGCCCGCGCTTGCAAGCAGGATGCCGTTCGCGTCCACCACCGCGATCGAACCGAAGTGAACGTTTTCGGGATGATCGCCCCGGTCGGTGACGGCGATGGGTACATGGTGAGGCAGTGCATGGGGCATGGCCAGCATTGTCACTGGCTTGCTGGGCTTCGTGTACCGGGGCGCGGTGACACCCAGCCATGGAGCTGCGTGATACAGTTTTGTCTCCCCCCACGCCCTCAGGGCACCCAGGAGTTACGCGCATGAAGCAGATCACCGCCGTCATCAAGCCATTCAAACTCGAAGAGGTTCGCGAAGCCTTGGCCGAGCAGGGCGTGACCGGCCTGACCGTGACCGAGGTGAAGGGTTTTGGCCGTCAGAAGGGCCACACCGAGCTGTATCGCGGTGCGGAGTATGTGGTGGACTTTCTGCCCAAGGTCAAGGTCGAGGTGGTCGTCAAGACCGACGATGTCGAGCGATGTGTCGATGCCATCGTGCGCGCTGCGCGCACCGGCAAGATCGGCGACGGCAAGATCTTCGTTACTTCGGTGGACCGGGTGGTGCGCATCCGCACCGGCGAAGAAGACGAAACCGCGGTCTGACCGGCTTCAGATCGCGTCCAGCCGCGGCTCGGGCGCGAGCCCGGCGGCTTGCACCAGCGCAGGCAGCAGCGATTCCAGATCGGTGCCGACGCGGATCAGCTCCATCTGCCATTCGCTCATGAATTCCTGTTCCACGGTGTGCGAGAGGAATTGCAGCAAGCCGTCGTAATAGCCTGACACGTTGAGCAGACCCACCGGTTTGTCGTGGTAGCCCAGCTGGCGCCAGGTCCAGACCTCGAAAAATTCCTCGAAAGTGCCGATGCCGCCGGGCAGGGCCAGAAACGCGTCCGCCCTCTCGGCCATCAGCCGTTTGCGCTCATGCATGTTGTCCACCACATGCAACTCAGTACAGGCGTGGTTGGCCCATTCCTTTTCCACCAAAGCCTGGGGGATCACGCCGACCACCGTGCCGCCCGCATCCAGCGTGGCCTGCGCGACCCGACCCATCAGCCCGTTGCGACCGCCGCCATAGACCAGCTGCCCCTGATGGCGACCGATCCAATGCCCGACCTCTGTGGCCAGCTGCAAATACGCGTCATCGGCGCCTGGACGGGAGCCGCAGTAGACACAGAGGGAGAAGGCAGGGGTGCTCATGGTGGGTGGAGGGTGAGTCAGGTGAAGCGCGCCCACAAGGCCGCAGCCCAGGTAGCGCCACACAGTAGCAAACTGAGCAACACGGCGGCACTGCCCATGTCCTTGGCGCGCTTGGACAGGTCATTCCATTCCGGGCCGATGCGGTCGATGGCGGTCTCGATGCCGGTGTTGAGCAGTTCGACCACCATCACCAGCACCACCGTGCCGGCCAGCAGCGCCACCTCGACCCAGGTCCGCCCCAGCCAAAAAGCAGCAGGCAGCAGCAGCAGGGCCGCCAGAGCCTCCTGCCGAAACGCGGTCTCGCCCCAGCCCGCCTTCAGACCCGCGAGCGAGTAGCCGAAGGCGTGGCGCATGCGGGTGAGCCCAGTGCGCCGCTTTTGCGCGTCCACGGCTTCGCGGCGGTCGGCAGCGGTCATGGGGTGGGTGCGCTCACGGCCGAGCGGCGGCGCTTGGGGCCTTCGGGTTGCTTGTGGTGCACCAGGCGGGTGCCAGCCAGGGCGTCGTGCAGGAACTGGCGCTGGGTGTGGAAGCGAGACAGCAGCGCCCAGACCAGCACCCAGCCCATCACGATCACGGTGAGCTCGCCACCGGGCAGGCCATACAACCCGCCCAGCGCCAGTGGCGGCAGCAGCCAGAGCCAGGAGAGCACATAGCGCCACAGCGCTCGCGCCTGGGTCAGCGCTTTACCCTGGGCGTCGACCACCCGGATGTCCCAGGTTTTCATCGCCAGCGTCTGGCCCTTGGCCCAGAACCAGGTGAAATAGATGCCGAATACGACAAACAGGAAAGCCTGCTGCAGATGCCGGTTGTCCAGCGCATTGCGGGTCTGGGTGAGGGTAGAAAACAAATAGCCGGCAATGAACACCACGCCAAACATCAACATGCCTTCGTACAGCCAGCAAGCCATGCGGCGGGTGAGCGAGGGCGCCATCAGCGGACTGGACGCAGGAGTGGGGGATGCGATCTGGGACATGTTGAGGAAGCTGCAAAAGCCCTGGAATTGTCGCATCGAGGCCAAAACCCGCCTCGCCCAAGGCCGCTGAGGAGGCTGCAAACTGCCTAAAGATGCCGCTGGGCGAAAAAATCGTTCGTTGCAGTGCGATAATGAAAGGCTGCAATTCAACAAGGCAAACGGGTCAAGGTCCGGTGGAGTATGCGTCCGCCCATGTCCTTGGCCTCAAGTCCCGACACCGCTTCACAAGAGCTGGCGCAGGGGCACCCAAGGTATTTCGTCAGAGAAATTCTCGAAAGGTTCATCATGGAAATCAACAAGGCCGAACTGGCCTCTGCGGCCGCTGCGAGCGGCACGCCTCCCTTAGAACTCCGCGGTGGAGAAATCCTCGTCAAAGCGCTGCAGGCCGAAGGTGTCAAGTACATCTGGGGCTATCCCGGCGGCGCGGTGCTCCACATCTACGACGCGTTCTACAAGCAGGACACCATTCAGCACGTGCTGGTGCGCCACGAGCAGGCGGCAGTGCACGCGGCTGACGGCTATGCCCGCGCCACGGGCGAAGTGGGCGTAGCCCTGGTCACTTCCGGCCCGGGCGTGACCAATGCGGTCACCGGCATCGCCACGGCCTACATGGACAGCATTCCCATGGTGATCATCACCGGCCAGGTGCCCACGGCCGCGATCGGCCTGGACGCCTTCCAGGAATGCGACACCGTGGGCATCACCCGCCCCATCGTCAAGCACAACTTCCTGGTGAAGGATGCGCGCGACATGGCGATGGTGATGAAAAAAGCTTTTCACATCGCGCGCAGCGGCCGTCCCGGCCCGGTGGTGGTGGACATTCCCAAAGACGTGTCGTTCAACAAGGTGCCCTACACCGGCTACCCCGAGTCGGTGGAGATGCGCTCCTACAACCCGGTGCGCAAAGGCCACGGCGGCCAGATTCGCAAGGCCTTGCAGCTGCTGCTGACTGCCAAGCGACCCTACATCTATACCGGCGGTGGCGTGTTACTGGGCAATGCAGTGCAGGAACTGCGCACGCTGGTCGACCTGCTCGGCTACCCGGTCACCAACACCCTGATGGGTCTGGGCGCCTACCCGGCTTCGGACAAGAAGTTCCTGGGCATGCTCGGCATGCACGGCACGGTCGAGGCCAACAATGCGATGCAGAACTGCGACGTGCTGCTGGCGGTGGGCGCGCGGTTTGATGACCGGGTGATCGGCAACCCCAAGCACTTTGCGCAGAACGAACGCAAGATCATCCACATCGACATCGACCCTTCGAGCATCTCCAAGCGCGTCAAGGTGGATGTGCCCATCGTCGGCGACGTGAAAGACGTGCTGACCGAGCTGATCAACATGGTGCGCGAAACCAAGACCCGCATGGACGGTCAGGCGCTTGCGGGCTGGTGGTCGACCATCGAGGCCTGGCGCAGCAAGGACTGCCTGAAGTACGACCACGGCAAGGGCGACGTGATTAAGCCGCAGTACGTGGTAGAGACGCTGTGGAACATGACCAAGGACGTCGAGGCCTACATCACGTCCGACGTCGGCCAGCACCAGATGTGGGCCGCCCAGTACTACCGCTTCGACGAGCCGCGCCGCTGGATCAACTCCGGCGGGCTGGGCACTATGGGCGTGGGCATTCCCTATGCCATGGGCATCAAGCTGGCCAAGCCCGAGGCCGAGGTGTTCTGCGTTACGGGCGAAGGCTCGGTGCAGATGTGCATCCAGGAGCTCTCGACCTGCCTGCAGTACAACACCCCGATCAAGATCTGCGCGCTCAACAACCGATTCCTCGGCATGGTGCGGCAGTGGCAAGAAATTGACTACGAAGGCCGTTACAGCCACAGCTACATGGACGCGCTGCCCAACTTCGTCAAGCTGGCCGAGGCCTATGGGCATGTGGGCATGCTCATCGAGCGACCGGAGGACGTGGAGCCGGCGCTGCGCGAAGCGCGCAAGCTCAAGGACCGCACCGTGTTCATGGACTTCCGCACCGACCCGACCGAAAACGTCTTTCCCATGGTCAAGGCAGGTAAGGGCATCACGGAAATGCTACTGGGCTCCGAAGACCTCTGATCCTTCTCCTTCCACCCGCGGCACGCTGCTGCGGGTGGCCCCCGACGAATCTATTTGCAGCCAAGCCTGCGCATTACCGTGCGCAGGGGAGGGCTCAGAAAAGAGGAATCTTTTTCATGAAACACATCATTGCTGTCCTGCTCGAAAACGAGCCTGGTGCGCTGTCGCGCGTGGTGGGCCTGTTCTCTGCCCGTGGCTACAACATCGAGTCGCTCACCGTGGCGCCCACGGAAGACGCATCGCTCTCGCGCATGACGATCCAGACCACTGGGTCGGATGACGTCATCGAGCAGATCACCAAGCACCTCAACCGCCTGATCGAGGTGGTCAAGGTGGTTGACCTCACCGAAGGCGCCTATACCGAGCGTGAACTCATGCTCGTCAAGGTGCGCGCGGTGGGCAAGGAGCGCGAGGAGATGAAGCGCATGGCTGACATCTTCCGCGGTCGCGTGATCGACGTGACAGAGAAGAGCTACACCATTGAACTCACCGGCGACCAAACCAAGAACGATGCCTTCCTGGAGGCGATCGATCGCGGCGCGATTCTGGAGACGGTGCGCACCGGCTCCTGCGGCATTGGCAGGGGTGAGAGAATTCTCCGCGTCTGATTTTCCAAGGCTCAGCCATCCGACCGTTCGGGCTGAGCCTGTCGAAGCCCCTGCGCATGCAGGGACTGTGATGAGCCCTTCGACAGGCTCGCAGTGAACGGCAACACCATTCAAATCCACTGGAGTAAACATGAAAGTTTTCTACGACAAAGACTGTGACCTGAGCCTGATCAAAGGCAAGACCGTGGCCATCCTCGGCTACGGCTCGCAGGGCCACGCACATGCTCAAAACCTGAACGACAGCGGCGTCAAAGTCGTGGTCGGTCTGCGCAAAGGCGGCGCTTCGTGGGACAAAGTCGCCAAAGCCGGTTTGACAGTGATGGAAGTCAACGACGCCGTGAAGGCCGCGGACGTGGTCATGATTCTGTTGCCCGACGAGAACATCGCTTCGGTCTACAACAACAACGTCGCGCCGAACATCAAGCAAGGCGCTTCGCTGGCGTTTGCCCACGGCTTCAACGTGCATTACAACCAGGTCATGCCTCGCGCCGACCTGGATGTGTGGATGGTCGCGCCCAAGGCCCCGGGCCACACCGTGCGTAACACCTACACCCAGGGTGGCGGCGTGCCCCACCTGGTGGCGGTGCATCAGGACAAGAGCGGCAAGGCGCGTGACCTGGCCCTCTCCTATGCCATGGCCAACGGTGGCGGCAAGGCCGGCATCATCGAGACCAACTTCAAGGAAGAGACCGAGACCGACCTGTTTGGTGAGCAGGCCGTGTTGTGCGGTGGTGCAGTTGAGCTGATCAAGATGGGTTACGAGACGCTTGTGGAAGCCGGTTACGCACCTGAAATGGCGTACTTCGAATGCCTTCACGAGCTCAAGCTGATCGTCGACCTGATCTACGAAGGTGGCATCGCCAACATGAACTACTCGATCTCGAACAACGCCGAGTTTGGCGAGTACGTGACTGGTCCGGAAGTCATCAACGAAGAGTCGCGCCAGGCCATGCGCAACGCCCTGAAGCGCATCCAGAACGGTGACTACGCCAAGATGTTCATTCAGGAAGGCCAGTTGAATTACCCGAGCATGACTGCTCGCCGCCGCAACACCGCCGAGCACCAGATCGAGGTGGTGGGTGCTCAGCTGCGCGCGATGATGCCCTGGATCGCCAAGAACAAGCTGGTCGACCAGACGCGCAACTGACCTTCACGATCCGCCGCCCAGGCGGACGGATGCGACAGGCCACTCCGGTGGCCTGTCGCGTTTTCATCTCCCGGTGGCTGGCTTACACTGGGTCGACGATTCAAGGCGCACGCACCCGGCTTCTGGGTAGCGCCTCACAGGACAGCCATGCACGACGGAACCGAACCCGACCACGACACGCAACACGAGCCCCGCAGGCGCGTCAAGGGCATCTACATGGTGCCCAACATGATCACGCTGGCGGCCTTGTTTGGAGGCTTTTATGCCATCGTCATGGCGATGAACGGGCGCTTCGAGCTGGCCACGGTCGCCATCTTTGTGTCCATGGTGCTCGACAGCCTGGATGGGCGGGTGGCGCGCATGACCAACACCCAGAGCGCCTTCGGCGAACAGATGGATTCGCTTTCCGACATGGTCTCGTTCGGCGCCGCGCCGGCCCTGGTGGCCTACATCTGGGCGCTCAGTACCCTGGGTCGCTGGGGATGGATCGCCGCGTTTGTGTATTGCGCCTGCGCCGCGCTGCGGCTGGCCCGTTTCAACGTGAACACCGCCGTCGTGGACAAGCGCTATTTCCAGGGCCTGCCGTCGCCAGCGGCTGCGGCCCTGGTGGCCGGCTTCATCTGGCTCATGACGGACCTCGAGTACCCGGCAGCCGATGTGCGTTGGGCGATGTTCGCCATCACCCTGTTTGCCGGCTTGACCATGGTCACCAACGTGCCCTTCTACAGCTTCAAGGACCTGAGCCTGAAGAAGAGCGTTCCGTTCGCCTCCATCGTGTTGGTCGCACTGGGCATTGCGGTCATCAACATCCACCCGCCAACGGTGGTGTTTGTCCTGTTCGTGATCTATGGCCTGTCGGGCTACGCCATCTACGGCTGGCGCAAGGCCAAGGGCAGGCCCACCAGCGTGATCAGCACGTCCACCGACGAGCCTGAAGAGCGCGGTCTGCACGAATAGCGTGTGGCGATCGGCTCCATGGGGTTTTCCAACCGTACCCGCACAGGCCTTTGTGATACATTGCATCACATGAATCGTGTTTCGTTCTCGCTACTACTGGGTGTCCATCACGGGCATGTCTGGTAACGCGCGAGCGAATTTCCACAACGGCCCGTTTGCATCCGCAGCGGGCCGTTCTGTTTTGGGCTGCGGATTGTTCCCAGCCCTTCGAGGCAGCCACCGGAGAGTCCCATGACCGACAAGCTCATCATTTTTGACACCACCTTGCGCGATGGCGAGCAGTCGCCTGGCGCCTCCATGACCAAGGACGAGAAGCTGCGCATAGCACGCCAGCTCGAGCGCCTCAAGGTGGACGTGATCGAGGCCGGATTTGCCGCCAGCTCCAACGGCGATTTTGATTGTGTGCAGGCGATTGCCAACACCATCAAGGACTCCACCGTGTGTTCGCTGGCGCGCGCCAATGACCGCGACATTTCGCGCGCGGCTGAAGCGCTCAAGGGCGCCAACCGCGCCCGCATCCACACCTTCATCGCCACCAGCGAACTCCATATGGAGAAGAAGCTGCGCATGACGCGCCAGCAGGTGCTGGAGCAGGCCATCCAGTCGGTGCGTTTCGCTCGCAATCTGGTCGATGACATCGAGTTCAGCCCGGA
Organism: Hydrogenophaga sp.; assembly: GCF_011390835.1. Classification (GTDB taxonomy): domain Bacteria; phylum Pseudomonadota; class Gammaproteobacteria; order Burkholderiales; family Burkholderiaceae_C; genus Hydrogenophaga. The sequence goes on from NZ_JAABRQ010000006.1 coordinate 108,451, forward strand.
GGACGGCTACCGCAGTGATCCGGACTTCCTCTGCCAGGTGCTGGAAGCGGTGATCAAAGAGGGCGCGACCACCCTCAACATCCCCGATACCGTGGGCTACGCGATTCCCGAGCTTTACGGCGAGTTCATCCGCAGCCTGCGCGAGCGCGTGCCCAACTCAGACAAAGCGATCTGGTCGGTGCATTGCCACAACGATCTGGGCATGGCGGTGGCCAATTCGCTGGCCGGCGTGAAGATCGGTGGTGCGCGGCAGGTGGAGTGCACCATCAACGGCCTGGGCGAGCGGGCGGGCAACTGCTCGCTGGAAGAGATCGTGATGGCGGTGCGCACGCGCCGCGACTATTTCCAGCTCGACGTGGGAGTGGATGCCACGCAGATCGTGCCAGCCAGCCGCATGGTCAGCCAGACCACCGGCTTTGTGGTGCAGCCCAACAAGGCGGTGGTCGGCGCCAATGCCTTTGCCCACGCCAGCGGCATCCACCAGGACGGTGTGCTCAAGGCCCGCGACACCTACGAAATCATGCGCGCCGAAGACGTGGGCTGGGCTGCGAACAAGATCGTGCTGGGCAAGCTGAGCGGGCGCAATGCGTTCAAGCAGCGCCTGCAGGACCTGGGCATCGAGATGGCATCGGAGAGCGAAATCAACACCGCGTTTGCGGCGTTCAAGGAGCTTGCCGATCGCAAGAGCGAGATCTTTGACGAAGACATCCTGGCCCTGTGCAGTGACGAGAGCGTGACCGCCGAAAAAGAGCAGTACGGCCTGGTGTCGCTGTCTCAACACAGTGAAACCGGCGAACGGCCCCATGCCGAAGTGGTGTTCACGATCGCTGGCAAGGAGTACATGGGCGCTTCGGACGGCAACGGCCCGGTGGACGCCTCGCTCAAAGCGATCGAGCACCACGTCAAGAGCGGTGCCGAGCTGGTGCTTTATTCGGTCAACGCCATCACCAGTGGCTCGACCGAGAGCCAAGGCGAGGTGACCGTGCGCCTGCAACACAGCGGGCGGGTGGTGAACGGCGTGGGGGCCGATCCGGACATCGTGGTCGCCTCCGCCAAGGCATATCTGAGCGCTTTGAACAAGCTGCAAAGTAAGGCCGACCGGGTCGCAGCACAGGGATAAGTTGTTACAAATCAAGCGTTTAGCGTGAGGAGCTTGATTGATCACTGGAATTGCTTGCCAAAGGCAGCGCAATTCCAGCTTTAATTGAGCAAAATTTCACAAGCGATTGATATTGCTAGTTTTTTCTTGATCTCCTATACTCCACACCAGCACAACCCTGTTGGCTGGAGTGGACCCATGATCTTTCGCGCTTCTCGCTTACAAAAAGCATTGAAAGTTACCGCCTGCGCGGTTCTGGGTCTGGCCCTGAGTGTTCCGTTGTTGGGACAGGCGGCAACCGCAAATAAAAAGGTGGCGGCCAAGAAGCAGGTGGCAGCCAAGGTGGTCACCACCAAAAAGGCCACCAAGGCCCCCACCAGCAAAACGGCCAAGCGCGACCAGGCCACCACGGCGAAGGCTTCCAGCGGCAGCAAGAAAGGCGCGAGCCTTCGCAAAGCTGAGAGCCGTCAACAGGCAAAAAAGGCCGCCCAGCGTGGGCAGAACACGCGCGTTGCCAAGAGCAAACAAGGCACGGCGATGAAGACCGTGGCCAGCAAGCGCGCGGTGTCGACTTCGGTGATGAAGGTGTCGGCGCCAGCCCGTCTGACGAATGGCGAGCGGCTTGGCCTGCGCAGCTCCGACGATCCGCTCGACCTCAACTCCAGCGTCGCGCTGGTGGTGGACCAGGACACCGGTGAAGTGCTGTTCAGCAAGAACGAGTCGGCGGTGCTGCCGATCGCATCACTCACCAAGCTCATGACTGGCCTGGTGATCGCCGACGCCAACCTGCCGATGGACGAGATGATCACCATAACCCAGGACGATGTGGATACCTACAAGGGCAGCCGTTCGCGCCTGGCGGTGGGGACCACGCTGAGCCGGGGCGAGCTCATGCACCTGTCCCTCATGTCCAGCGAGAACCGGGCTGCGCATGCTCTGGGGCGCACCTACCCGGGCGGTATGCAGGAGTTTGTGCGCCTGATGAACGACAAGGCACGCGAACTCGGCATGAAGGACACGCGCTACGTGGAGCCCACCGGCCTGCTCAGCTGGAACCAGTCCAGCGCGCGCGATCTGGCCCTGCTGGTGTCGGTCGCTTACGAGCGCCCTATCCTGCGCCAGTTGTCCACCTCACCCAGCCACCAACTCGACGTGGGCCAGCGCACGCTGCAGTACAACAACTCCAACCGCCTGATTCGCAACGCGGACTGGGACATCGGCCTGCAAAAGACCGGCTACATCTCTGAGGCCGGTCGCTGCTTGGTGATGCAGGCAAAGATCTCCGGGCGCAAACTGATCATGGTGTTCCTGGACTCCACTGGCAAGCTCAGCCGTTCACAGGACGCCGAGCGGGTGCGCCGTTGGGTCGAGGCCCAAAGCATTCAGGCGCTCTTTGCCCGCCCGCAAGGCTGACCGATCTCAACTCAGCCATCAAATCAAAAAAACGGTCCTTCGGGACCGTTTTTGTTGGGCGGCCGCAGCTTGCGCCGTTCAGGAGCCCGGGCTCATGCCCCTGATCGCCTGGGGGCAGCCCAGAGCGGTCGAGATGTCGGCCGCAGTGGTGCGCAGCTTGGGCAGCCAGCTGTCGTCCAGTCGGTCGGCTGGCGCCGAGATCGAAAGGCCCGCCACCAGCTTGTTCTGATCGTCGTAGATGCCGGCAGCCATGCAGCGCACGCCCAGCTCCAGTTCTTCGTTGTCCCGGGCGACGCCGGCTTGCCGGCACTGGAGCAGCTCGCGCTCCAGGCTGCTGAGCTGGGTGAGGCTGTTGCGTGTATTGCCGGCGAGGCCGGTGCGCGCGGCATAGGCCCTGACCCGTTGTGGGTCTTCAACCGAGAGAAATAGCTTGCCCACCGAGGTCAGGTGCAGTGGCGCGCGCCCGCCAATGGCGCGCACCACCTGCATGCCGGAGCGTTCGCTGTAGGCCCGCTCAACGTAAACAATCTCGTCCCCCTGGCGCACGCTGAGGTTCACCGGTTGCTGAATCAGCTTGTGCAGTTCACGCATGGGTTGCAGCGCGGCATCGCGCACGCTCAGGCGCGCCTTGACCAGATTGCCCAGCTCAAGCAGCCTCATGCCTAAGCGGTAGCTGCCGGCTTCGGGGCGATCGACGAATCGCCCGATGGTGAGGTCGTTCAGGATGCGGTGGGCAGTGGACGGATGCAAGCCCGTCTTTTCGCTGATTTCCTTCAGCGAGACCGAATCTTCCCGCGAAGCCAGGACCTCCAGCAAGTTGAACATGCGCTCCATTACCTGAACGGTGGGGGTCGCGGGGAGGTGGTCGGAGCGTTTGGTCATAGGCAAATCAGGTTGACCGTATTTTACAAGATGAAATCTCGCTGTCTGCGTCGCAGGCAGCAACTCGCCTAGGCGAGACCATTGCCGGTCAGCCCGATGCCTGCCAGTGGCCGTCCTGCAGCAGCTCATGGGGTCGGAAACTGGCCTTGTAGTTCATCTTGCCGCTCTGCTCGATCCAGTAGCCCAGATAAACATGGGGCAGCTGCAGGGAGCGCGCCTGCTCTATCTGCCACAGGACGCTGTAGGTTCCGTAGCTGGCACCTGCATCGGGCTCGTAGAAGGTGTAGACCGCTGACAGGCCGTCATTGAGAACGTCGACGATGGACACCATCTTCAGCTGCTCAGGCCGCTGGTCTGTGGCTGGTACAAAAAACTCGACCAGACGCGAATTGACCCGACTCTGCAGCAGAAACTGAGTGTACTGGTCGATGCTGTCGTGGTCCATGCCGCCGCCGGCGTGCCGGCTGTTCTGGTAACGCAGGTAGAGCTGGTAGTGTTCGGGCACAAAACAGAGCTTGAGCACGCGCGTCTGCAAGCCGTGATGCTGGGCCAGGCAGCGGCGCTGGCTGCGGCTGGGTGCAAAGCGTTCCACCGGCACCCGCAACGGCACGCAAGCCTGACAACCGTCGCAATACGGCCGGTAGGTGAACATGCCACTGCGCCGAAAGCCATGGGTGACGAGGTCGGAATAGGCGTCGTTGTGGATCAGGTGGCTGGGCGTGGCCACCTGCGAGCGGGCCTGTCGGCCTTGCAGGTAACTGCAGGGGTAGGGCGCCGTGGCATAAAACTGCAGCGCCTGAAGCGGAAGTTCTTTGAGGTGCGTCACGCGGAAAACTGGCCTTCACCCAAGAGAGAATTCCAGTATAGAGGCTGGAATTCCCACCGGGGAGCCGGGTGCTGCAAGCCCATTCGAAGGTGTCGGCAGAACTGGTCTCGTGGCATCGGGCGCGCCCCAAGCGAGGCCAGGTGCGGTGTCTCCTGCTGGCAATCGATCAGCGGCATGTCGTGCGCCAGGCAGAACGCGATCAGGGCCGCCAGCGCGATCTTGGACGCGTCGCTCTGCCGGCTGAACATCGACTCTCCATAGACCATGCGGCCCAGGTTAACCCCATACAGGCCACCCGCCAGCTCACCGTCGATCCAGGTTTCCACGCTGTGGGCAACGCCCGCAGCCGCCAGGCGGGTGTAGGCCTGCGCCATCGCAGGCAGGATCCAGGTGCCGACCTGACCGTCGCGCGGCGCGTGGGCACAGGCCTGGATCACCCGCGAAAAATGGCGGTCCATGCGGATCTCCAGCCGCTGTTCGCGCAGCAGCTTGCTGATCGTCTTGCGCAACGAACGGTGCAGCCGGAAATCGCTCACGCTCAGCACCATACGGGGATGGGTGCTCCACCACAGGATGGGTTGACCGGCGCTGTACCAGGGGAAGATGCCTTGCGAATACGCTGCGATCAGGGTCGGCACATCCAGCACGCCTCCGGCGGCCAGCAAGCCGGGCGCGGGATCGTGTTCGCCCCAGGCCTGCTCGACAGGGGGAAAGGCTTGACCGGGTTCCAGCCAGGGCAGGACGGCGGAGGGCGGTGACTGCGACATGCGCCTATTGTGAAGGGCTGCTTGCGTCCCCTTCAACCTCCGGACGGTGGACGAGGCTCAAGCTTTCCCTGGGCGCCGAGGCATCACCAGCCACCAGAGCAGCAGTGCGCCCAGGATGCCCACGGCGTCAGCGAGCAGGTCCAGCCAGTCGCCGGTTCGCCAGCCTGAAGCACCCTGCGCGAGTTCAATCGCCGCCCCGAACAGCAGCAAGCCCACGGGCAGGCGCCATCGGGCCTGGGCGTAGGCGAACAGACCGATTCCGGTCAGCACGGCAAAGCCGAGAGCGTGCTGGGCCTTGTCCCACCAGGCGAAGACCGTAGGCAGGCGGTCGCCAGGCAGCAGCGACAGCACCACGATCGCAAGCAGACAGGCCCAGAAGGCCGTGCGGCGGACTGCGAGAGAAAAGAGGTTCATGTAAGGGTGGTGGGGTCAGCCTGCCCGAGCAGGCGCCCATGAAAAAAGCACCTGAACCGTGCCGCTCAAGTGCTTTTTGCGTGTGTGGGTGGCTCCCCGACCTGGACTCGAACCAGGGACCTGCGGATTAACAGTCCGTCGCTCTACCAACTGAGCTATCAGGGAACAGCCTCAAATTATAGTGCGATTTTGCGTCGATTCAGGCAGAAGCTGCATTTTCACCGCCAGGATATCGTGCGGTAGCCGGAAAGCACAAGGCCCTCGCTGGGAGGGCCTGCGCGTGGTGGCGGTGAAACCGCTCAGTCGAATACGGGCGATTCCACGCCGAGCACCTTGTGCAGCTTCGGGCTGGTGGTGGTGTACTGAAGAAACACCTTCTTGTCGGGGAAGATGATGGGCATGGCGCCAAAGGCCGCCAGTGCGCACTCGTGAAAACCCGAGAGGATGAGCTTTTTCTTGCCGGGGTAGGTGTTGATGTCGCCCACGGCGAAGATGCCGGGCACACTGGTGGAGAACTTCTCGGTGTCCACCACCAGCTGCTTGCGTTCGATTTCAAGGCCCCACTCGGCAATGGGCCCGAGTTTGGGCGAGAGGCCGAAGAACACCAGCAATACGTCCAGCGGCACCACGCGCGTTACGCCGTCGGAGCCGGTGACCTTCACGCCGACCAGCTTGCCGCCTTTTTCCTCGTAGCCGGTGATCTGGCCCACAATGAACTGCATCTCGTACTGTTCGCACAGCTCGCGCATCTTGGCCACGCTGGCCGGCGCTGCCTTGAAGCCGTCGCGGCGGTGGATGAGGATCACGCTCTCGGCCTTGTTGGGGCCTTCGGCGACGAAGTTCAGCGTCCAGTCCAGTGCCGAGTCGCCGCCGCCCACGATCACCAGATTCTTGCCAGCAAAGTCGGCCGGGTTCTTGACGCGGTAAAAAAGCTGCGAGGCGTCGAACTGATCCAGACCATCGACCTTGAGCAAGCGCGGCTGGAAGGCGCCGACGCCCGCGGCGATGAAGATGGTCTTGGTGAGAAAGCGCGTGCCCTTGGACGTTTCGACGTAGAAGCGACCGTCGCCCTGCTTGTCGACCTTCACCACTTCCTGCCCAAGATGGAAAGTCGCGCCAAAGGGCTCGATCTGCTTGAGCAGGCTGTCGGTCAGTTCCTGGCCGGTGCACACCGGGATAGCCGGGATGTCGTAAATCGGCTTGTCCGGGTACAGCTCCACCGGCTGGCCACCGGGGTAGGCCAGCGAGTCGATGACGTGAGCCTTGATTTCCAGCAGGCCGAGCTCAAACACCTGAAACAGGCCCACCGGGCCTGCGCCAACGATCACGGCATCGGTCTCGATCGGACCATCGTGCGCGCAGGCCGTGTCCATCACCTCTTGATTCAATTTCGGTTCCATGGCGAATTCAGCGGATCATTTCAGACAACTTGCCCGTGCGGTCTTTCCAGTCGTCGGCGTCGGGTAAGGGCTCTTTGCGCTTCGTGATGCTCTTCCAGGTGGGCAGGCGCGACAACTCTTCGTTGAGTGCCGTCATGTGCAGCTGGTCTTTCGGCAGGTCTTCTTCGGCGTAGATCGCACTCACCGGGCACTCGGGGATGCACACGGCACAGTCGATGCACTCGTCCGGATCGATGGTGAGGAAATTGGGGCCTTCGCGAAAACAGTCCACGGGGCAGACATCCACACAATCGGTGTATTTGCAGCGGATGCAGGATTCGGTGACGACGTGGGTCATGGTGAGCAGTGGGAGAGGCAAAAGACCAGATTTTAGGGTTTTCGTGAGGTTAAGGCCGGGTCAAGCCCCTTGCCTTGACATAAGTTAAGGGTGATGGCGCCCGATCAGCGCACCAGAACCGCTCCCGAGGTGCGGTGACTGGCGGCATCCACCAGCACCATCGAACCCAGTGCTCGCGATCTCACGAAAGGCAACGTGATCAGCGGTTGCTGCAACGAAAGCACCACGTGGCCGATGGCGTTGGGTGCCAGTTCAGCGGTGGTTTGCTGGCTCAGCGTCTGGATGTCGATTTGGTATTCGATGCGGCTCACCCGCGCCTTGACCCAACGGTGCCCGTGCAGGGCCCAGTACACCCGCGAGGGCAGCAGCGGCTCGTCGTCGAGCCAGGCCACGGTGGCGCGAATTTCTCGGGTGGGCACCAGCTCGCCACCGACCGCATCTTGGGCGAGCAGCCAGTCGCCGCGCGACACATCCACTTCGCGGTCCAGCACGATGCCCGCACTCAACCCGGCCTGGCGATCGCCCGGTTGGCGCACGTGGTCGAGCACCTGGGCTACGATGGCGCTCTGCCCACTCGGCATGACCTGAACCATTTGCCCAGGGCTCGCGCTGCCGGTGGCTACCCGGCCCCAGAACACGCGCCGGCTTTGGCTGGTGCCGGATGAAAAGGAACGATGCGCCGCCAGCCCGCCCCAAGACGCATCAGCCCTCTCGGGCGGCAGCGGACCCTGCGCAGCGGGGAGCGAGGGGGCACCCAAGCCGCCGCCGGGCCGCCCCAAGTCGGCTTGCGCTCCCTTGGGGAGCGTCTGGGCACCAGGTTTTTCTACCCATTGCACTGGAAATGTCAGGGGTAGCTCCACATCGGCCGGGGTCACAGGCAGGTGTTCCAGGATGGCCAACAGGGTAGGGCCGCCGTAGCCGCACCAATTGGCTTCATGCGCCGGATCCACCACGTTCGATCCCTTGAGAGCTGACACCGGCACGGTGGCCGTGACCTGCAGGCCGGCCGCCAGCGCGAAGGCAGTGATGGCAGCCCGGATGTGGGTGAAGGCCACCGTCGGGTCGTCGACCGCGTCGAGCTTGTTCACCGCAAACACGATGGAGGGCACACGGAGCAGCTGCAGCAACAGGCTGTGGCGCCTTGTCTGGCTCAGCAGTTGCAGGCCGGCATCGCGCCAGTCGAGCTTGGTGGCATCGACCAGCACCACGGCCGCGTCGGCGCTGGATGCAGCGGTGACCATGTTGCGGGTGTATTGCTCATGGCCGGGCGCGTCACCGATGATGAACTTGCGGGTTTGGGTGTTGAAGTAGCGGTACGCCACATCGATGGTGATACCTTGCTCGCGCTCGGCCGACAAACCGTCGGTCAACAAGGCGAGATCGGTTTCTCCCTGGCGCTGCACGCCCGCGAGGTGGTCTTGCAGCACCGCCTTGCTGTCGACCAGCAAGCGACCGATCAGGGTGCTCTTGCCGTCGTCCACCGAACCGCAGGTGATGAACTTCAGGGCCGGGCGGGTGGCGACAGGACCGAGGGCATCGACAGGCTCAGCCTGAACGGATGGGAGTGTGCTCATGAAAGATGGTCCGAGTGAGTTGTCTGAAGCCAGGGCGCCGCAGATCCGGCTGTGCTGGTTCGCCAGCGCCGCCTCCTTGGCGGGGGGCGTAGAGGGCGGCGCGGGGGTGGGCTATTTCCTCAGAAATAGCCATCCTTCTTCCGCTTTTCCATCGAAGCGTCCGACGTCTTGTCGTCCATGCGCGTGGCGCCGCGCTCGCTCACATCGGTGGCCAGAGTCTCGATGACAATGTCGCTTGCGGTGGTGGCCAGGCTTTCGACCGGGCAGGTGCAGGTGATATCTCCCACAGTGCGAAAGCGCACCTGGCGCACCTGCACCGTTTCGCCGTCTTGGGCCGGGGTGAGTTCGGTGACGGGCACCAGCAGGCCGCGGCGGTCGACCACTTCACGCGGGTGAGAGTAGTAGATCGAGGGCAGGGCGATGTTTTCGCGCGCAATGTATTGCCACACGTCGAGCTCGGTCCAGTTGCTGATGGGAAACACGCGGAAGTGTTCGCCGCTCGCCAGGCGCGTGTTGAACAGCGTCCACAGTTCCGGGCGCTGCGCCTTGGGCTGCCATTGGCCGAAGTTGTCTCGGTGCGAAAACATACGCTCTTTGGCTCGTGCCTTTTCCTCGTCGCGACGCGCGCCGCCGATCAGGGCGTCAAAGCCGAATTCCTCGATCGCTTCGAGCAGGGTCACCGACTGGTGCACATTGCGGCTCTCGCCCGTATGGGCCAGTCGCACAGTGCCGCGTTGCATGGAGTCTTCGACGTGGCGCACGATGAGCTGGGCCTGCAGCTCGGCGGCGCGCTGGTCGCGGAAGTCCGTCACCTCGGCGAAGTTGTGGCCGGTGTCGATCATCAGCAGCGGATAGGGGATGCGGCCCGCGCCGAACGCTTTTTCGGCGCAGCGCAGCATCACCAGCGAATCCTTACCGCCGGAGAACAGCAGGGCGGGGCGCTCAAAAGCGGCAGCCACTTCGCGCAGGATGAAGATGGTTTCTTCTTCCAGCGCATCCAGGTGACCGCTGCTCAAGTGGTGGTCGGCGGTTTGCAGCAGTGCGGTGTCGGTGCGGGCGTTCATGCGGGGGAGGTCTCGGATGGCGGCAGGGAGGTCGTGGCGGGCTGGACATGCAGTCCACACTCTTTGAGGTCGCTGCTCTCCCACCACCAGCGGCCAGCGCGGAAGTCTTCACCGACGGCGATCGCGCGGGTGCAGGGCACGCAGCCGATGCTGGGGAAAAAGCGGTCGTGCAAGGCGTTGTGGTCGAGCTGGTGGCGGGCGATGAAATGCCAGACGTCGCCCCAGGTCCAGTCCGCCAGCGGGTTGACCTTGATCCGCTCGGCTTCCTGCACGACGTCGGGCACTGCGGCACGGTCGCTGGACTGCTCTCGGCGCAAACCCGTGATCCAGCCGCCTTTGCCCGCCAACGCGCGCGCCAGCGGCTCCATCTTGCGGATGTCGCAGCACTGTTTGCGAAGCGCCACGTTCTGGTACATCGCTTCTTCGCCATGCTGGCGCACAAACTTGATCACCGACTCGTTGCGAGGCCGGTACACCTCCACGCTGCGGCTGTAGCGCTGCTCGATCTTCCCGATCAGGGCCAGGGTTTCGGTGTGCAGCTTGCCGGTGTCGAGCACAAACACACCCGACTCGATGCCCGCCAGGTGGACCAGGTGGGTCACCACCATGTCTTCGGCACCCAGGCTGGAGGCCTGGGTGAGCGGACCATGGGCCTCGGCCACGCGCTTGAGCAGCGCGATCGCCTGGGCTTGACGCGCATCGAACTGCGGCGAAGGCTGGTTGTAGAGCAAGAGGGCGGACATGCGTATGCCTTACGCAGTCGCTTGAGCAAAGCGTGGAAGAACCTGGGTGGCGTCGCCCTGGTAGTGGCCAGCATTGGTGCTCAGCAAGCGCCTTCCATGTGCTGCATCCTGGTCGGCGCGCAACACGGCCTGGCTGAATCCACTGCGCCGCATTTGCGGCAACTGGTCGATCAGTACGTCACCGGTGGCGCGGATCTCACCGGCAAAGCCGAGGCGGCGGCGCAGCAAAAAGGCCTGGCTGAAGGCACGACCGTCGCTGAACACCGGAAAGTGCAGCTCCACGGTGTGCACGCAGGTCAGATCGGCCAGACGCGGGTCAGCGTCGTTGGACAGCACCAGGGTGCCTGGTGCCTCGGCGGACGGGGCGCCAACAGAGAGAAGTTGGAGGGATTGAGTCATGGCGATCACACGACAGCGGGCGTGCGGGCGGTGACCACGCGCACCGAGTTAGCGGCCTGTTTGAAGGGATCCAGTCCCACGCGCTGCAGCGTGGTGGTGAAGGTTTCGTGTTCGGTGCGCTGGAGGCGGTAGGTGTCGAGCAGCGCTTCGACCACGTCGGCCACCTCAGCGGCTGCAAATGAGGGACCGATGACTTTGCCCGGCACGGCTTCGCCCGACAGGCGCGTGCCGTCAGACCCGCCCAGCGTGACCTGGTACCACTCCTGGCCATCCTTGTCGACACCGAGGATGCCGATGTGACCACTGTGGTGGTGGCCGCAGGAGTTGATGCAGCCGCTGATGTGCAGGTCGATCTCGCCCAGGTCGTGCAGCTCGTCCAGATCCTGGTAGCGAGCGATCAAGGCCTGTGCGATTGGCAGCGACCGCGCGTTGGCCAGGTCGCAAAAATCGCCACCCGGGCAGGCGATCATGTCGGTGAGCAGCCCGATGTTGGGCTTGGCCAGGCTCAGGCGGCGCGCTTCGCGCCAGAGCTCGGGCAGCTGGTCGCAGCGCACCCAGGGCAGTAGCAGGTTCTGTTCGTGGGTCACGCGGGCTTCGCCGGCCGAGAACTGTTCGGCCAGGTCGGCCGCGCGGTCGAGCTGGTCAGCCGTGGCGTCGCCCGGCGCCGAGCCCAGGCGCTTGAACGAGAGCGTGACGGCACGCAGGTCGGGGTTCTGGTGTGGCTTGACGTTTTGCGTCAGCCAGCGGCCGAACTCCAGGTCGTCCTCGGCGGCGGCTTTGAGGATGTGGGCGATCTTGGCGTCGGCGCTCTTGCGGTCGCAGTTGAGTGCGGGCGGCACGAACGAGGCGCTCACGCGGTCGAGCTCAGCCTGAGTGATGGTGTGGGGCGCGCCGTCCTGCTCGACGATGGCGCGGTACTCAACCTCGACCTGATCGGTGAACGCCTGTCCCTCGGCTTTCACGAGGATCTTGATGCGGGCTTTGTACTTGTTGTCGCGCCGGCCAAACCGGTTGTAGGCGCGGACCACGGCCTCCAGGTAGTTCAGCACCTGGTGCCAGGGCAGGAACTCGCGAATCACGCTGCCAATGATGGGTGTGCGGCCCATGCCACCGCCCACACGGACCTGAAAGCCCAGGTCGCCGTCGACATTGCGCAGCAGCCGCAGGCCCAGATCGTGCCAGGCCGTTGCGGCCCGGTCTTCCCGGGCGCCGGTGATGGCGATCTTGAACTTGCGCGGCAAGAAGGCGAACTCAGGGTGCAGCGTGCTCCACTGGCGCAGGATTTCGGCGAACGGGCGTGGGTCGGCCACCTCGTCGACCGCGATGCCGGCGAGCGCGTCACTGGTGATGTTGCGGATGCAATTGCCGCTGGTTTGAATACCGTGCATGTCCACCGTCGCGAGCAGGTCCATCACATCGGCCGATCGTTGCAGGGGAATCCAGTTGAACTGAAGGTTTTGCCGCGTGGTGAAGTGGGCGCAGCGGTCGGGCAGGGTGCCGATCTCGGCCAGGCCCGCCACCGCATGGGTCGTGTCGTGGTCCTCCTTGTGGTCGAACTCGCGGGCGATGCGAGCCAGCACGCGCAGCTGCTGGCTCGAGACCTCGCCGTATGGCACGGCCACCCGCAGCATGGGGGCGAAGCGCTGCACATACCAGCCGTTCTGCAGACGCAGCGGCTTGAACTCGTCTTCCAGCAGGCGGCCGTCCAGGCGGCGCTCCAGCTGGTCTCGGTATTGCGCCGCGCGCTGGTGGACCAACTGGCGGTCGAAATCGGTGTACTGGTACATGGTGGGCCATCAATCAGAGGGTGATCAGCTTGGTGCCGGCATAGGCCAGCAGCAGCGAGAGCAGGGAGCGCACCAGACGCTCGGGGGTGTGGTGCATGAGGCGGGTGCCCAACCAGATGCCGGGTAGGGAACCGATGAGCAGCTTGCCCAGCAGCGACCAGTCGACCGAACCCAGGCTGGCGTGGCCCAGGCCGGCGACCAGGGTCAGCGGCACGGCGTAGGCGATGTCGGCGGCCACGATGCGCGGCAAGGGCAGCAGAGGAAACAACAGCATCAAGGCCGACACACCGATGGCACCCGCGCCGACTGAAGTCAGCGTGACCAGGGTGCCGATGACCAGGCCAAACAGCACCGGCAGGCTCCAGTGGCGCGGCTGGCTGGCGGCTGCGAGTTCGGATCCGTTGAGGGTGCGGGGCAATTGCGAGCCTCGTGCGGCTTTGTAGAACATGGCTGCGGCGGTGAGCAGCAGCGCCAAGCCCAGCGTGTGCGTCATGACCGATTGCACCGCGTCGCTCGCCGGCCCTATCCAGCGCAGCACCATCAAGGTGGCGATCGCCGCCGGCAGGCTGCCCACACTCAGCAGGCCCACCACCCGCCAAGGGACAAGGTGCTGGCGCGCCAGGTTCACCGTGCCGCCGAGCTTGGTGAAAGCGGCGAACAACAGGTCGGTGCCCACCGCCAGGTAGGGCTTGACCCCAAAGAAGAAAATCAGAATGGGGGTCATGAGCGACCCACCGCCCACACCGGTGAGGCCCACGATGAGGCCCACGGCGAAACCGGCGATGATGATGGCGAAATCAGGCATGCCCGGACTCTACGAAGCCAGACTTATTCTGTAAACGACATGTTTTTCATTCACATATAGCCAGGATGAATAAAGAGCTCCGTGACGCAGCACACGCCACCGCGACTTGCGGTGGACCTCGACAGTCGCCGCCAATTGGCGCCTTGGCCTGCGGGGCTTAACATGCCGCCCATGCACAAACAGCGGATCTTTGTCAGCGTGGTCGGTTTCTCCGACGTGGAACGCCATGCGCTGAACACCGTTTTCCGCCTGTCCGAAGATCGCGACCTTGCCTATGCCCCCTGGGCGCCGATGCTTGCGCCAGGCGCGGATGTGCCGGTGGCGGCCGCGCATGTGGCGCTGGTGGACGGCGAGAGTGCCGAGGCGGTGCTGGTGCATGCCCGTGAATTGCCACAGGGGCAGCGCCTGATCTGGGTCGGCCCCGATGCGCCTGAACAAGCCTGGCGGGTGATGCAGCGGCCGATCCAGTGGTCCGACGTGCTCACCGATCTGGACGCGGTGTACGCGGCCCGGCAGGTGGATTCGGGGCTGCTGGATCTCGACATTACTTCGCCGTCCCCGCTGGAGGGCCTGGACTTCGATTCGCCCGACCTGCGCAAGCGGGCCTTGCTGGTGGGTCTGGATGTGCAGGAAGCGATGTACCTGCGGTCGCGGCTGGCCCTGTCCGATGTGGTCGAGGTCGACGACACGCAGGACACCGACGCCGCACTGGCCCTGATCGGGCGCAACCGCTATTGCTGTGGCGTGTTCAACCTGGACGACCACCAGGTGGATGCCTGGTCGCTGGCGCGCCTGTTTCGCGATCGTTTTCCCCAGGCCATCACGATTGCCCTCAGCGAGACGGCTGGCCCCCTGGGTGACTGGTGGAATCGCCGGCGCATCCGGCGCAACACCCAGCGCGCCGGCATCTCGGCGCTGCTGGCCCGCCCGCTGCAGCCGCGAGAACTTTCGCAGTGGATGGATCTGCTTTAGACATGGTGTTCACGGCGCGCGGTGCTCGGCTTGGCTTTTGCGGGATGAGGGGCGAGGGGCGAGGGGCGAGGGGCGAATTCCAGGGTGAGCCTGGACGGCTCACCCGAATTCACAACGAAGCGCATCACCCGCAAAACCGCGGCACGCCAGCCCTCCCGTTTGGGATCCGAATGCGCTTGGCGGGCGCTTTGAACACCATTCTTAGCTCGCCTGTCGTTTGGACAGCTTCCAGGCAAACCGCGCTGGGTCCAGCGCGCGCACCAGATCGGGCTCAGTGTCATCCGCCGCGCCATCGATCTGGCGGGCCAGCCGCTCGGCACACCAGTGCGCCAGGCTCAGGCCGCGTGATCCCAGCGCCGTGAACAGGTAGAGCCCAGGCAGGCGCGGCGCTTCGGACACCGACAGCCGACCCCGGCGCGAGCCGGCCGCTTGCATCCAGGCCTGCAGCGCGACTTGGTCGGGCACAGAGCCCACCAGCGGCAGGCGGTCCAGCGAAGCGCATCGCACGCCAGCCCAACCCAACAATTGGTCAGCGACCATGGCGGCTTGAAACTGCTCGGCGGCCTTGGGCAGCATGGCCGCCAGACTGCGTGCGTTGTCCAGGTGGCCTTGTTCGGTGACGACAGTGTCGTCGGCCCCTCGCACGTAGGTGGAGCCCATGGCCCAGAGGGTTGACGGCCAGTGCGGCGGCAAACCGCTGTCCTCATAGCGCGGAACAAACACGCCCGACTGGCGCTGAGGACGAGGTGCCCATTCGCTACCCACCAGCGCGCCCAGACTCATCTGCCCTTTGACAGGACGCAGCGGCCACCCAGCCGGGTCGGCTTGTGGTGCCAAAGACAAGAGCAACTCCCTGCTGCCGTGGGCCGAAGCCATCACCACCACTGGTGCTGAGCCCAGCAGCTGCCCTTGCTCATCGAGCACCCGCCAGCCCGACGTGTCGCTGTCGGCACGCTGCAATCGAGCCACTGTCGCGTTCCACACCGTGTCAAGTCGTCCCAGCGCCTGGGCCTCATGCAGCCAGGCATTCACCAGCGCCCCGGGCCGCACCAGCGCGGCCGGCCAGCGACCGCGGTCGTGATCAAGGTTGTCCACCTCGCAGGGCCCCCAGCCGGCACCGGGCGGTATGAGACGCGCCAGCTCGCGCCGCGTGTCGGCCACGCCGAGCGCGCTCAGGCGCGAAAGAGGGGTGGGCGCGCGGGTGACGTGGGGGCTGAGCATGCCCACTGGCAGAGCGGACGCAGCCTGGGCCGGACCGCTCGCGGCATCGATCAGGGTGATGCGCCAGCCGCGCCGGGCGAGCGCCACGCTCGCTGCAGCGCCCGCCAGCCCCGCGCCGATCACCAGCGCGCGTGAATCTGCTGGCGAGATCACGGGGAGGGCAAGATCATCGCGCGCCGTCGTTGCGGCGGGCGCCAGGACTCAACCCTGGGCGGGAGGGGGCACGTAGCCCGCAGCCGCGTCGGCGCCTTCGCCGAAGAAGTGCTTTTCCATCTGGCGGGCGAGGTACTGGCGCGCGCGCGCGTCGGCCAGATTGAGCCGGTTTTCGTTGAGCAACATGGTCTGGTGCTTGAGCCAGTCGGCCCAGGCCTGTTTGCTCACGCCCTCGAAAATACGCTTGCCGAGTTCGCCGGGGTAGGGTGGAAAGTCCAGGCCTTCGGCCTCTTTGCCGAGCTTGATGCAGTTGACGGT
>NZ_JAABRQ010000007.1:0-78725 GCF_011390835.1 Hydrogenophaga sp.
CCAACATCGCAGAATCACGGGCGCAACGAAACGCCAACAACGTAGCCGGAGCGTCTACCGCGCGAGCGGTTTAGTCCGCAGGCTGATTGTGGCCGTTGAGATTAGAAAACGGATGTCGAACTGGCGCACACAGCTTCGCTCGTGCATGGGCCGCACTCAAGCCTTGTGCCGGACCCGCCAACCGCCAGTTGGCAAGCGAGCCAAGTTCAGCGCGTTCCCGGCCAGGATCAGGCCAATGCCCAATAACGTGAATAGATCCAACCCTTCCGAGTACGCCAGCCAGCCAACGAGCGCGGTCAACGGCACGCGCAGGAAGTCCATCGGTACGACAACGGTGGCATCTGCATGCTGCATCGCCCTAGCGAAGCAGTAGTGAGAGTAGGTTCCGCAGAACGCCACCACCACCACCCAGCCCCAGCCCTGGCCAGAAGGCCATTGCCAGACTATGAGCGCCGGTACCAGCCCGATCGCGCTTTGCACCACCAGCATCCAGAAGCTGATCGCGACTGCTGCGTCCGTGCGGGTCAGGGACTTCACCAGGACGACGGAGATTGCGAACCCGACGGCCGAGACAAGCGCAATCAGCTGCCCGATGTCGATCTCGCCCGCGCCTGGGCGCACGATCACTGCCACGCCCACCAGCCCCAGTAGCACCGCGAGCCACTTCCGGCCGCTCATCCGCTCGCCGAGAAAGACCACTGCCAGGGCCGCCGACCATATCGGCATGGTGAATTCAATGGAAACCACCTGTGCGAGCGGGATCAGTGTCAGGGCCACAAACCACCCGTACTGCGCGGCATAGTGAATGGTATTGCGCAGCGCGTGTTGGGGCAGCCGTTCGGTCCGGACCGCGCTAAGACCTCCCGCTGCACGTACCAGCGGCCAGAGCATTGCCATACCCAGAGTTGAGCGCAGCAGCATGATCTGGAAGACCGACAGTTCGCGCGCGGCCTCGCGCCCAGCAACCGCTATCACCACCATCAGCGTCAGCCAGCCGGCCATCCAGCCTGCAGCACGAGCGAGTTGGGTATCGGAGCGGGGCTGCATCGCCGGAAGCATAGCTGAGCGGCTGCCCCTTGATTTCAGGCAGGTGGGCGGTAAAAGTGTTGGAGTTCTGCCGGACGCTGAGAAGCCAAAGAGGTCTTTCGGAAGTCTGCGATGAACAAAGGCAATCGCTGCAAACCCGAAGTTGAAAAACTGAAGGTCTCTTCAAGGCTGCAAGCCGTCGATCGTGATCGATACCCTTCACTGACGCCCTGACCAATGTCCTACCAGGCCCTCCCTCAGGTCTCGCCGACCACGTCCCCTGCGTCCTTGGCCGCTTGCCCGCTCAGGTGCGCAGGCAAGCGGTTGAGCATCCAGCGCATGGCCAGCGGGATCAGCACCAGGTCGTCCACCAGGCCGAGCACGGGGATGACGTCTGGCAGCAGGTCCACCGGGGAGATGAGGTAGAGCACCAGTCCGGCGCTGCCCAGCTTCAGCCACAGGGGTGCCTCGGGGTGGCGCAGGGCAAGCCACAAGCGGCGCGCGTCTCCGCGCACAGCCACCCACAAGACGGACAGGCGTTTCAACATGGCAGCACTCCTTGGGTTTGAGACAGATCTAGGTACATGGGGGTTTCAAGCCGTTTGACAAGCGATCAGCCGCTCAGTTCACGCCCGCTCCACATGGACCAAAACCGCCAGCACCTAGCCCACTGTCCTCAGACGAGGGTGCAAGAAACCTACCTAGCGCCGGATTGCGTTCGGAAAGTACATCGCTGTGAGGCTGCGGCTGTGCACCGGCGAAAAATTGTCGGCGAGGTGGGTGCTGGCCTGGCCGTATCGCCGCCAGTCTCGCACCCAGTGCAGGCGGTCGCAGACTTCAGTCAGGCCCACGGTCTCGCGGTCACCGATCAACACGCCGTGCACGCGCAAGCCCAGGCGCTGCTTGGCGTCGCGCAGAGCGACCAGCGTGGCGTGGGTGACGCCGAATTCGCCGTCGCTCACGATCAGCAGGTCAGCCTCGGCCCAGCCCTGGCTTTGCACCGTGGCGATGGCGCGCTCCATCGGTGTCTGCACGTCGGTACCACCGTCAAAGCTCTGCCCCATCAAGTCGAGCAGGGCATTCAGGCCGGTGGCGTCGAGCGTGAGGTCTTGCTCCAGCAGTTCATCAGGGCCGCCAAAGGCCATGAGGCGGCAGGCGCGTCGCCCAGCGTGGGCGCTGCGCACGGCTTGCAACACGCAGGCCTTGGCCACCTGCTCGGGTGCGCCCTGCATCGAGCCCGAGGTGTCGAGGCATACCATGAGCGGACCTCGGCCCAGCGTGGTCGGGCGCTGGCGCCAGGGCGTGCGCTGCGCTGTGGCGGTGGGGCGCGCGGCAGGGACGCGGGCGCGGTCGTCGTAGGTGAACAGCTGGGCTTCGGCAAAGCGCGCGCGCCACAGCCGGCGCAGCACCGGGTGGCCCAGGTGCTGCAGCTCGCCCCCGGTCATGCGCGCCAGGTTGCGCGAGCGCCGCACGCCGTCCACCGCAGTGGGCTCGGGCCGCCGCGTGTCGTCATGTGTAGCCTGCTGGGCCACCGACATATCCGGGTACGAATCGGGGCGAGCTTGCTGGGCCGGGGGCGCGTGTGCGTGCACCTGGCGTCGGCCCACCTGGTCGATGAAACTGGCCAGCGCCGGCTGGCGTTGCAGCAGCGCGCCGATGCGCTGCGCCTCCTGCCATTCGCGCCGACTGAGCTGGCCGCGCAAATCGTCCCAACGCAGGTGCGCCAGATCGCCCAGCGATTGCAGCAGCGCCAGCACCTCATCCCAACCCTGGCGCTGCACGTCCCAGCTGGCCAGAAAAGAGGCGCGCATGTCCTCGATGGCGGTGGCGCGGGTGACGCCGTCGGCCCGGTCGATCAGGCCATCCAGGTGCCACAGCAGGCTTTGCATCACCTGGAGCGCCAAGGGCTCGCTGCCCTGCGTGAGCGCGGGCAAGGACAGCTCGGCCAGCAGCGGCCGCAGGGCCTGAGTGGCCTCGGCGTCGCCAAAGTCCAGCGATGCCTCGGGCAGGTGGCCGGCCATGAGTGCGGTGCGCCAGGCTACCAGATCGTGCAACCGCCGTGCGGCCACGCCGCTGCTGCACACCACCGCCCAGCGCCAGAGCTCGCGCGGCAGTCCGTCCAGGTGCTGGTAGGGTTGGTCTGCCCGGGGGGCGCCCAGGGCGCTTAGTGCGCCGACCATGTCACGGGCGCCGGCTCTGTGGGCGGCGCCTCGGCCGACACCGGCAGTTCGGCGAAGCCGTCCCGCGCGGCCTGCAGGCGCTGACACCAATTGTGCAAGCGGTCGCAACGCGCGGTGTGCTCGTTGCAGATGGCGTCGCGCCAAGAGGGCGGTAGCCAGGCGTATGCCCGCGCCTCGGTGATGATCTGCCTGGCCAGGGTTTCGGTGTCGTCGCGCAGCGACTGCAGCTGAAGCAGCAGTGCGTCGCACTGCGCCACGCGGGCGGCGATGTGGATGCGGCTGAAGTGGTGCTGGGCGCGATCGCTGGTGATGCGCACCATGTCGTCGCGGGCGGCGTCGGGGCCTACGATAGCGCGCGCTAGGGCCAGCTTGCCCGCGTTGTCGTCTTGCACGTCGGCGGGCGCGCGGCGCTCAATATCGAGTTGCTGTTCAAAGGCCTGAACCGCGCGCTCCAGGCCATCCAGCGGCATGGGCTCGGTGCGCGCCACGCGGTGCAGAAACCATTCGCGCCAGGCAGGCACCTCGACCGGGCCCGACGCCAACACAAAGGGCAGCACCCAGAGGTCCCAGGGTTGAACCACCTTGGCTTGCTGGCTGGCGGCCTGCACTTGCAGCAGCGTCACCAGCTGGCGCCAGCGCCGGTCGGACACGGGGTATTCGGACTGGCTGGCTTGGTTGCGCGCCGCCAGCAGATGGGCCAGCACCGGTTCACCGAGCGCCACTGTGGGTGCCTGTTCTCGCAGGGCCTGCAACTGCTGCGGCGCGAGTTGCGCCGCCGGGGGAACCTCGGTCAAGGAAGCAGGCGGGTCGGTGAGCAGCTGGGTGAAATGCGCGTCGTCCACCGGCAACACCGGCACGCGCAGCAGAAAGCGGTCGTAGAAGGCCAGCAGGCTGTCGTCTTGCGGCTGCTCGTTGCTGGCGCCCACCAGGCAGCGCAGCGGTACCGCGAGGCGCTGGCTGCCGTTGTCGAACTGGCGCTCGTGAAGCAGGCTGAGCAAGGTGTTGAGGATGGCCGAGTTGGCCTTGAACACCTCGTCGAGAAACACCACCTCGGCGGCAGGCAGGTAGCCCTCGGTCAGACGCTCGTAGCGGTCTTCTTCCAGCGCGCGCAGCGAGAGCGGACCGAATAGCTCTTCGGGCACGGTGAAACGGGTCAGCAGGCGCTCGAAGTAGCGGGCACCGGGCAACAGGCACTGCAAGCGGCGCGCCAGTTCGCTCTTGGCGGTGCCGGGTGGCCCGAGGAGGAGCACGTGCTCACCAGCGACGGCCGCCAGCAGCAACACGCGAGCGGCCTCGTCGCGTTGCAGCAGACCACGCTCGAGCACAGCCAGGGCGGGTGCCCAAGGCAAGCCGGAGGGAGTTGCACTCATCGTGTGATCCAAGGTACCACTACTTTAATGCGCACTGGTCTCCGGAGCGCGAGTCCAAACCCAAGTATGCGGTGGAACCGGCTTTGCCGAGCCACTCGCATCACCCCCCTCCCGGGGGTGACGCGAAGCGGCGCGGGGGGCGGGTGTTTAAACCCGCTCGAAGATTGCCGCAATGCCCTGGCCGCCGCCGATGCACATGGTCACCAGCGCGTAGCGGCCCTGCACACGCTGCAGCTCGTACAAGGCCTTGACGGTGATCAGTGCGCCAGTGGCGCCGATCGGGTGGCCCAGCGAAATGCCCGAGCCGTTGGGGTTGACCTTGGCCGGGTCCAGACCGAGCTCTTTGGTCACGGCGCAGGCTTGTGCGGCAAAGGCTTCGTTGGCCTCGATCACGTCGAGGTCCTTGACGGTGAGGCCGGTTTTCTTCAGCACTGCCTGCGTGGCCGAGATCGGGCCCACGCCCATGATCTTCGGGTCCAGCCCGGTGTGGGCGTAGCCGACCAGGCGCGCCATGGGCTTGGCACCGCGCGCCTTGGCCACTGAGGCGTCCATCAGCACCACGGCCGCGGCCGCGTCGTTGATGCCCGAGGCGTTGCCGGCCGTCACGGTGCCGTTTTCCTTCACGAACACCGGCTTGAGCTTGGCCATGTCTTCGGGTTTGCAGTCAGGGCGGAAATGTTCGTCGGTGGCCCAGGACACTTCGCCCTTGCGGCTCTTGAGCATGACCGGAACGATCTGTTCCTTGAAGCGGCCTTCCTCGGTGGCGCGCTGGGCGCGGTTGTGGCTCTCGACCGCCAGCGCGTCCTGCATCTCGCGCGTGATGCCGTATTTCGCGGCCACGTTTTCGGCGGTGACGCCCATATGGATGTTGTGGAAGGGGTCGTGCAGCGCCCCGACCATCATGTCGATCATCTTGGTATCACCCATGCGGGCACCAAAGCGATTGGTCAGGCTGGCGTAGGGCGCGCGGCTCATGCACTCGGCGCCGCCGCCGATGGCGATGTCGGTGTCACCCAGCAAGATGCTCTGGCTGGCGTTGACGATGGCCTGCAGGCCCGAGCCGCAGAGGCGGTTGACGTTGTAGGCGGGGGTGGTCTCGGCACAGCCGCCGTCGATCGCGGCCACGCGCGAGAGGTACATGTCGCGCGGTTCGGTGTTGACCACATGGCCGAACACCACATGGCCCACGTCTTTGCCGTCGACGCCGGCGCGGGCCAGTGTTTCCTTGACGACGAGCGCGCCGAGGGCGGTGGGCGGTGAATCTTTGAGGCTGCCGCCAAAGGTGCCAATGGCGGTGCGGGCTGCGGCTACGACGACGACTTCTCTGCTCATGGGGTGTCTCCTGGAGGTGGTGTGTGGGGAATCCGACTGACCCCTGTTCGATGCAGCAGGCCAAGTGCCCATGGTAAGCGTGGCTCGCTTACGCCAGGCTTGACGGGCGTCAACCGCCTGCTGATGAGCTCAGAAGCTTTGCCGCGCCAGCACGCGCAGCCGGCCTTCGGCCATCTGCCCGGGTCGGGTCAGCAGCATCTCGCCCATGGCCACAAAGCTGCCGGTCAGCGCGCTGATGTTCACCTGGTGGGTCACCAGCACCAGGTTGCGTGGTGCCTTGAAATCCTGCAGCGCCTGCAGCACCGCCTGCGTCTGGCGCTCGCGGCCACCTTGCTGAAAGAACGAGTTGATGGGCGACCACACGGTGTGCCGGCCGAACGCCAGCTCGGCGGTGTCCACGCAGCGGCACCAGGCGCTGGATCGCACCTCGTCCAGCGCGATCTTTTCACGCTGGAACGCCGCCGCCACCCGCCTGGACTGCTCACGACCGGCCTCGCTGAGGTTGCGCTGGGTGCTGCAATCGCCGATGCGGAAGTTGGGTGGATCACCAATGCCGGACTCGGTCTGGGCGTGGCGCATCAGCAGCACGTTGCCGCCCTGGCGCAGTTGGGTCCAGAAATCGGCGGCTTCGGTCTTGTTCTGGGCGCGAGCGAGCAGCGGCCCGCCCAGCGCGAGGCCCAACAGCGACGAAGTGAAACGGCGGCGGGGCAGCAGGGACATGGGTTCTCCGGTCGGGGATGGATGGACAGGTTGCTGGGGTCAGTCGCGCACGTCAGCCACGGGCTGCTGCCCGAAGTCGGGACGCTCCAGCCAGGCCAGCACGCGCTGGGCAGCAGCATCGGGAGATGTGAGCTGGCCCTGACGCTGGAGTTCCACGAAGCGTTCGCGGTCGGGGAACGCTGCTGGGTCGCCCGCACGCAGCTCGGTCTGCATGTCGGTGTCGATTACTCCGGGCGCGAGCGAGACCAGCAGCGCGCCGTGCGGACGTTGTGCTTCGTCCAGTGCGCTGCAGCGGGTGAAGTGGTCCATGCCCGCCTTGGCAGCGCAATACGGCCCTTGTGAGGCCATGGCGTGGCGCCCCAGGCCGGACGAAATGTTCAGCACCTTGCGTGAACCGCGCCAGCCCAGATCGACCCAGGCGCCGGTGGCGCCGAGGAACGCGGCGGTCAGTTGCATCGGCGCTTCCAGGCCGACCCGCAGCGCGTTGGATAGTTGATCGGGCGGGCAGGTGTTGAGCGGGCCGATGGGGGCGAGCACACCCGCGTTGTTGATCAGGGTGGTGCTGTGCAGGCTTTCCGGATCGAGTCCGTGCAGCCAGTCTCGCAGACGCTCTCGGCTGGCCACGGTGTCGCTCAGATCCTGCGCCCATTGCAGCAGCGTAGCGCCGGCGGCCTCGGCCTGGCGCGCGAGCGCGGCGCTTTCATGGCGCGAGATGCACAGCAGCACCCGGTCGGGAGCCAGCAACTGCTGCGCCATCGCCAGGCCCATGCCGCGTGAGCCGCCGGTGAGGACGGTGAGGTGCTGGGGCGTGATGCGCATATTGATCTCCAAAGGTCAGAAAGGGCAGGTTGCCACAAAGTGAATGACTTCACCGCTGTGCGGGTGAGGGCAGCTCAGGGCTTGTGCGTGCAGCAGCAGTCGCTGCGACGGATCGGGTGGATCGGCTGCGTAGAGCGGATCGCCCACGATGGGGTGGCCAATGGCTTGCAGGTGCACGCGCAGCTGGTGTGACCGGCCTGTGATGGGTTCGAGCGCGAGTCGCGTGTTGCCGTCGAGATCGGGGCCTGGCGGATTCTCCAGGCGCCAGCGCGTTAGGCTGGGTTTGCCGGCGTCCAAACTCACGATGCTGCGCGGGCGATTCTGCCAGTCGAGCAGCAGCGGCAGATCGATGGTGCTCCAGCCGTTGTCGGGCTCGGGGTTGTGTAGCGTACCGGCGACCACGGCGGTGTAGCGCTTGTGCACCCGGCGTTGCTCGAACGCGAGGTTCAGCGCGCGCTGGGCCTCAATGCCGCGCGCCATAAGCACCAGGCCGGAGGTGGCCATGTCAAGACGATGCACGACGAGGGCGTCGGGCCAGCGCGCCTGGGCGCGTGCGCTCAAGCAATCCTGCTTGTCAGGCCCGCGACCGGGCACACAGAGCAGACCCGCGGGCTTGTCGAAGACCAGCAGCCTGGGGTCGACGTACAGCGGGTTCAGGTCGCCTCTCAAGGCGCAGCGCCCGCGCCCAGCGCCTGGGCCACTTCGGCGGCGTCCAGGCTGCGCGCTGCACCAAAGCCGGCGACCTGGCGGGCACCGCTGGGCTGCAGGCGAACAAAGCGGAAGTCGCCCAGCGCTGTCATCGGCTCGGCCTCCGGGAACCGTGCCAGGTAGGCGCTGCGGCACTGATGCGCGTCGTCGCTGCCGGGTTCGGCCCAGGCTGCGTCGACCGACAGCGTCACGCGCGCCAGCGCATGCACCGGCTCGCCATCCACCTCGGCCTCACACACCAGCAGTGTGGCGCGCGGGCTAGATTGCAGGTGGCGGCTGTGCGCGGCCAGCGCGCTGATGTGGATGACGATGCTGCCGGCGTGCGCGTCGATGGCAAAGGGCACCATGGACACAAAGGGCCCACCGTCGGGGTCGAGCGTACCCAGGGCGGCGGTGCGGCGGCGCGATAGCAGTTCGCGCAGCGCCCGCGTCAGGCTGTGCTCGCTCATGCGCTCAGCGGACGACCACCTCGGCGCGGCGGTTGCGCGGCTCGACCACCTCGTCGTCGGTGGGCACCGCCGGCTCACGCTCGCCGCGGCCCACGGCTTCGATCAGCGCCGCGTCGAAGCCGCGCTCGATGAGTAGCGCGCGGATCGCCTGCGCCCGCTCCAGCGACAGCTGGTCGTTGGCTTCGACCGATCCCTGGCGGTCGGTGTGACCAGTGATCACGATCTCGCCGCCAGCGCGCGCGCGGGCTTGCGTGATCACCTGCGCCAGCTGCGCTTGCGATTGTTCCGTGAGCTGTGAGGTGCCCGGCTCGAACTGCAGCACGAAGCGCTCCGGCGGCTGGGGCTGCAGCGCTACCAGCCGGGGATAGGCCTCGCGCACGCGGTCGGCTGTGGTGGTGTCGGTGCTGATGTCGCCGCGGCGGTTCACGTCGGCCACCGCATAGGGCTGGTTGAGCACCTGCTCGCCCTGGGCGGTGCTCACGGCCACCGCGCTGGGTGCGCCCCCGGCCTGAGGTAGCAGGGTGACGCGGGTGGCGGGAGCGCAGGCGGCCAGCAGGCCGATCGACACGGCGATGATCGCGAGGCAGGATGGTCGGTTGAGGCGCATGGTCTTCGCTGGCCAACGGGCAACGCCGGCACCAGGGTGGAGGGGATAGGTCAGCGCCCGGCCTGGGTTTCGACGATGAAGTCGGTACCGCGCACACCGACCACCGAGGTGGGGGTCTGCACCTTGAACAGGTCGGGGTTGATGCGAGCCAGCAGGCCGGTAACGACACGCACCGAGCCTTGCAGCAGGTCCAGCAGGAAGTTGCCCTCCTGGGTTGTGGCATCGAACTGGAACTTGCTCAGGTCCATCGTGGTGTTGGGACCCATGGTGAGCACGGTGCCATCCTTGAGCGTGATCGTAGCTGAGCCAGTCGCGCCGGTGCTCACGCGCTGGGCCACACCCACACCGGCGCCGGGCGCCACCGCCTGGCGCGCGCCGGCAGGGCCGACCCAGGTTTCGCCTTCGACCTGTTTGAACGTGCCGATGCGGGGAGCGTCAGCCACTGGCGCAGCGGGTGTCGTCTGCGCTTGTGCGCTCAACGACGCGAAGGCGAGGCACAGCATCAGGGGCATCAGGCGGGCAGGCTTGAACATGGGCGCAACTTTGATCCAGGGACAACGATGGTACCGGAGCCGCACGGACCAGGGCAACCGTGGCGGGGAACCTTGATAGCTGGCCTTAGTCGCTCTTGGCGACGGGATCTGAACCAAAGTGAGCGGTGCCCGTCTGGCCCGCCGCCGTTGACCCCGGCTTATCATGCTCTTTTGCCTTGGAGGAAATCCTGTTTTGCCTGAACTGAATACCGAACGCCTCACCGAACTCGCAATCTCCCTGGGTGCACAGATCGCGCTGGCGCTGGCGGCCCTGCTGATAGGCCTCTGGCTCGCCGGCTGGATCGCCCGTCGGGTGGACAGCCGCATGGAGCAGTTGGGTGTGGAAATCACCCTGCGCAGCTTCTTGCGCAGCCTGATTGGTCTGGGTCTCAAGGTGATGGTGGTGATCAGTGTGGCCACCATGCTGGGCGTGGCCACCACCTCGTTCATCGCTGTACTGGGCGCGGCGGGTCTGGCCATCGGCCTGGCGCTGCAGGGCAGCCTGTCGAATTTTGCCGGCGGCGTGTTGCTCATCCTGTTCAAGCCGTACAAGGTGGGCGATTTTGTGGAGATGCAGGGCATCAGCGGTTCGGTGGTCTCGATCCAGATCCTCAACACGGTGCTGCGCACACCCGACAACAAGCTGGTTTTTGTACCCAACGGGCCGGTGGCCAACGGCAACATCACCAACTTTTCGGCTGAAGACACGCGGCGTGTGGACATGGTGTTCGGTATTAGCTACGGCGGCGACATCGACCTGGCCAAGACCACGCTGCGAGAGCTCCTGCATGCCGACTCGCGTGTTTTGCCCGAACCCGCGCCGCTAGTCGTGGTCAGCGAGCTGGCCGACAACTCGGTCAACCTCACCGTGCGCGCCTGGGCGGCCACCAGCGACTACTGGGGCGTGTACTTCGACATGCAGGAATCGGTGAAGAAGCGTTTTGACGCCGTGGGCCTGGAGATTCCGTTCCCCCAGCGCGACGTGCACCTGCACACGGTCAGCAGCTGATCCGCTTGCCTTCCATGCTGCTGCTCGCGCCCATGGAGGGCCTGCTCGACGCCACGCTGCGCGACGTACTTACCCGCACCGGGGGCATCGACCGCTGTGTGAGCGAGTTCATCCGCGTCACCAACACCGTGTTACCCGAGCGCGCCTTTGTGCGCGTGGTGCCCGAGCTGTTGAACGGCGGGTGCACACGTGCCGGCGTGCCGGTGCGGCCACAGCTGCTGGGCTCCGACCCGGCCTGCCTGGCCGACAACGCCGCGCGCCTGGCGATGCTGAATCCACCAGGCATCGACCTCAACTTTGGTTGCCCCGCCAAGACAGTGAACAACAGCCGCGGCGGCGCAGTGCTGCTGGACGAACCCGAGCTGGTGGGTCGCATCGTGGCGGCGGTGCGGCGCGCCGTGCCACCGCAAGTACCGGTCTCGGCCAAGATGCGCCTGGGGTTCAACGACGATGCGCGCGCCGAAGACAATGCGCTGGCCATCGCCGAAGCCGGTGCCAGCGAGCTGGTGGTCCACGCGCGCACCAAGGCCCACGGCTACCGCCCACCGGCTTACTGGGAGCGCATTGCGCAGCTGCGCGATTGCCTACCTTCTAGCCTGCGCGTGATCGCCAACGGCGAGATTTGGACCGCAGACGACGCGCAGCGCTGCCGCGAGGTGACCGGCTGCGACGACCTGATGATCGGCCGCGGCATGGTGGCCGACCCGGGCCTGGCGCTGAGCATCCGCGCCCAGGGCTCCGTGAGCTGGCAACAAATCCTTCCGCTGCTGGCCGATTTCTGGCAACAGGTGGGCCGCCGGGTGGAGCGGCGGCATCGCGCCGGTCGCCTCAAGCAATGGCTTTCTGCCTTGCGTCGGCGCCATTCCGAGGCGGATCAGGCGTTCGACACCTTGCGCTTGCTACACGAGCCCGAGGCCATCGACGACTGGCTAAGCCAGCAGACCGGAACAGCCCAGTCCCGCCCCCTTACACCAGAGCCAGTGGCCTCGCCGCCAGCGGAAATGGCGCCAGCGTGTTAAGTTCCGGCCCCGGACTCGAAAACCACCTTGTATGACGACTATGGAACAACGGCTCGCCGCCGTGACAGGAGAGCGGCTGCGAGGTATGCGGCGCGGCCTTGAGAAGGAGAGCTTGCGCGTCCAGCATGACGGCAAGCTGGCGCTCACGCCTCATCCCAAGTCGTTGGGTAGTGCGCTCACCCATCCCCACATCACCACTGACTTCAGCGAATCGCAGCTGGAGCTGATCACTGGCGTGCACGACAGCGTGGCCGCCTGCCTGGACGAGCTGGCGGAAGTCCACCAGTTCACCGCCCGTTGCCTGCACACCAGCGACGAGATGATGTGGGCCTCCAGCATGCCGTGTGGCCTGCCGTCTGACGAGACCATTCCCATCGGCCTGTATGGCTCTTCCAATGTCGGACGCGCCAAGAGCGTGTACCGCATCGGCCTGGGCCACCGCTACGGCCGGCGCATGCAGACCATCTCGGGCATTCACTACAACTGGTCGCTGCCCGGCGTGGACAACGAAGGCTATTTCGGCCTGATCCGCAATTTCCGCCGCCATGCCTTTCTGTTGCTCACGCTGTTCGGTGCCTCTCCGGCGGTGTGTTCCTCGTTTGTCGCCGGACGCCAGCACGAGCTGCAACCCCTGGGCAGCAGCGGCTCGCTGTACATGCCGCACGGCACCTCGCTGCGCATGGGGCGCCTGGGCTACCAGAGCGAGGCGCAGGCGTCGCTCGCGGTGAGCTACAACGGGCTGGAGGGTTATGCTGCCTCGCTGCACGATGCGCTGGCGCGGCCCTGGCCGGCGTACGAGGCCATCGGTGTGCGCAACCCGGGCGGTGACTACAACCAGCTGTCCACCAGCCTGCTGCAGATCGAAAACGAGTTTTACGGCACCATCCGGCCCAAGCGCGTGATCTACCCGGGCGAGCGGCCGCTGCATGCGCTGCGCGAGCGCGGCGTGGAGTATGTCGAGGTGCGGCTGCTCGACCTCAATCCGTTCGAGTCTGTAGGCATCGATGCGGCCACGCTGCGCTTCATCGATGTGTTCCTGCTGCACTGCCTGTTCACCGACAGCGCGCCCGATACGCCCGCGGAGATCGAGGAACTGGCCCACAACCAGCAACAGACCGCTGCCCGCGGCCGCGAGCCTGGCGTGCGTCTGCAGCGCGACGGTGCCGAGGTGCTGCTGACCGATTGGGGTCTGGCGATCATGGACGAGCTTGCGCCCTTTGCCCGCGCACTCGACGAGGCCCACGGCGGTGCGCTGCACGCCGAGGCGGTGGCGCAGGCCCGTGCCCGTTTGCTGGCGCCTGAGACGCTGCCTTCCGCCCGGGTGCTGAAGGCCATTCGCGACGAGCACGCCAACTCGTTCACCAGCTTTGTGCGCACCTGTTCGGCTCAGACCCAGGATCGGCTGCTGCAGCTGCCCTGGAGCGCCAAACAGCAAGCGCGGTACGAGGCGATGGCGCTTCAATCAATTGAAGACCAGCGCAAAATCGAAGATGCCGACACCATGCCGTTTGAGGTTTATCGGCAGGAATACACCTCACCGGCGCGCCTGGGGCGCCCGCAGCTGGAGGCGTTGGCCGCGCTGGCCTGAAGCCAGCTCGCTGGCGTCAGACCTCGCCGCCGAAGCGTTTGATGAGGTTGGCGATGTACTTGTCGACCAGCTTTTCGAATTCGCCTTCGACCACCGGCGCCACGACCATCTTCATCAGGCCCGGCAGCGGTACGTCGATCTCCCCCTGAATCGCCAGGGTCACGTTGGTCGACTTCTTGTTGTCCACGATCTTCCAGTTGCCCCCGACGAGCGCATTGCCCACACCCTTGACCGGTGTCCACTTCACTGTGCCCTTGGCCTTGTCGCTCACGTACTTGCTCGCATAAACGGTCTGGATGTTCACCTGCGAGGTGCCCACCTTCTCCATTTCCCACTTGTAGACGCCATCGCCCATGTCGGTGAGCTTGTCGACCTTGGGGAAATGGCTGACCGAGGTCGGCACATCCGAGAGTACGTCGAACACCTCGCCGGCCTTCGCCTTGACGTCGAATTCGTAGCCCAGATCAATCTTCACGGTGATGCTCATGTGTCGCCTCTTGTGGGTGGGTGGGATGGAAATTCATTTTGGCATGGCACCCAGCCTCGCCAGACGCGGGCGAACCCGAAGGTGCTAGGGAGGGTGTTCAAAACTCCCCAACCGGTCGCGGCACAATGTGCAAAGCTGTCCAAGAGAACGTCGTCCATGAGCATCCAGTGGTTTCCCGGTCACATGCACCTCACCCGCAAGGCGATTGCCGAGCGGGTCAAAGCGATCGACGTGGTGGTCGAAATGCTCGACGCGCGCCTGCCCGGCTCCAGCGCCAACCCGCTCATGGCCGAGCTCACCAGCAGCCGGCCCACGCTCAAGGTGCTCAACAAGCAGGACATGGCCGACCCCGAGCGCACCGCGCTCTGGCTGGCGCACTACAACGCCCAGCCGCAGACCCGTGCACTGGGACTGGACGCCAGCCACACCGCGCCGGCGCGGGCCCTGATCGACGCCTGCTTCGAGCTGGCGCCCCTGCGCGGCGGCATGGTCAAGCCGATGCGGGTGCTGATCTGCGGCATCCCCAACGTGGGCAAGTCCACGCTGATCAACACACTCAAGGGCAAGCGAGCGGCGAAGACGGGCGACGAGGCGGGCGTCACACGCAGCGAGTCGCGCATCGCCCTGGCCGATGACTTTTACCTCTATGACACCCCGGGCATGCTTTGGCCGCGCATCGTCGTGCCCGAGAGCGGCTTCAACCTGGCTGCCAGCGGCGCGGTGGGGCGCAACGCTTACGACGACAAGGAGGTGGCCTGGGAGTTGCTGGCCAAGCTCAAGACCGACTACCCCCGATTGCTGGATGCCCGGTACCAGCTCGGTCTTTCAAGCGAAGCCGTCGCCGCTGCTGCAGAGGAAGACCTGCTTGATGCCATCGGCAGGCAGCGGGGGGCGCTGGCCGCGGGTGGCAAGGTTAACGGCCAGAAAGCCGCCGAGCTTCTGATCGCCGACTTCCGGGCGCTGCACATTGGCCGCATCACGCTGGAGACGCCCGCGCAGTTTGATACCTGGTTGCGGGCTGGCCTGGCCGCGGACCGCGAAAGCGATGCGCGCAAGCACGGTCTGCGCGAAAAAGGACACATCAAACCGGCCAAAAAAACCTCGGCCGCCCCCACCCCCAAGCGTGCCGCGCGCTGATCACCTCATGGGAGCAAACACATGACCACCATCGCACCCACAGCCGATCCCGAATCCGATCCCCGGGTGAAGGCCGTGTTTGACGACATCCGCGCCACGCGCCAGACCGACTTCATCAACAACCTCTGGCGTTACCTGGCGTTCGACGCGAGCTTGTTGGAGACGACCTGGGCCGAGGTCAAGCGCGTCATGGCCACGCCTTCCAGTTTGGACCCCCTGACCAAGGAAATGGTCTACATCACCGCGTCCATCATCAATGGCTGCAGCTACTGCGTGCACTCGCACACCGCC
This sequence comes from Hydrogenophaga sp., assembly GCF_011390835.1. Taxonomy (GTDB): domain Bacteria; phylum Pseudomonadota; class Gammaproteobacteria; order Burkholderiales; family Burkholderiaceae_C; genus Hydrogenophaga. Next base: position 15,276 of record NZ_JAABRQ010000007.1, read on the forward strand.
GCAGCCGCCGCCAAAGGCATGACCCCTGAGCAGCATGCAGAGCTGCTGTCCATCGTCATGCTGGCGGCCAAGACCAACCAGCTCGCCACCGGTTTGCAGGTGCCGCTGGACCCGGTGTTCGACCGGGGCTGATCGCCAGACGGTCTTGACGCGCATCAAGGCACATCGGCTGGAGCGGTGAGAGCATGAAGAATTCTGCGCTTCGGAGGATTTGAAATGACCGACACCCGCCGTATCCTGCTCATCGAAGGCCACCCCGACACGGTAAGCCAGCACCTCAATCGAACCCTGGTCGACGCCTACGCCGAAGGGGCTCACGCTGCCGGGCACGCGGTGCGCCGCCTGCGTGTGGGGGCGCTCGACTTTCCGGTGTTGCGAACTGCGCAGGCCTGGAACCACGAGCCTGTGCCACCCGCGCTCAAACCGGCGCAGGATGACATCGCCTGGGCGCAACATGTGGTGATCTTTTTCCCGCTCTGGTTGGGTGACATGCCCGCGCTGCTCAAGGCCTTTTTGGAGCAGGTGGCGCGGCCTGGATTTGCGGTGGGCCCGGAGGGCGCCAAGCCCTTTGGCCACAAGCCGCTGTCGGGCCGCTCGGCGCGGGTGGTGGTGACCATGGGCATGCCGGCGCTGGCCTACCGCTGGTTCTACCGTGCGCACAGTGTCAAATCGTTGGAGCGCAACATCCTGGGTTTTGTGGGCTTTGCGCCGGTCAACGAAACGCTGATCGGGATGGTCGATCAGCTCGGCGAAAAAGGCGTGGCCAAATGGAAGGCCCGGCTGCGCAAGCTCGGTCGAGACGGGGCTTGAGCGCATTCAGTGGGTCAGCGTGATGCGCAGCGCTCGGCCGTCTGACAATGTGGCGCAGGCGCCTTGGGGCAGTGGCGCGAGCCGTTCGATGAGGCTGGGTAGGGGTTTCAGGTCGGCCAGTTCGGTCCACTGACCCGGCGCGTCCCAGCGCAGCGCGTGCAGCGCGCGGCGGGTCATGTCGGGCAGCACGATGGTGGGGCGCTGGTCGGGCTGCATCACGATCACCGCCAGGTCTTGCTCCAGAGCGCCCATGCGGTGGTTGGACACATCGAGCATGCGCGCAAAGGGCACCAGGGCCGGTGGTCGGAAGTGCAGCAGTTGCAGCACACCGCCGATGTGAGGCGTGGTCACGGTGGCGAGGTCGAGCTGGCCGTCGCCATCGAAGTCGGCTACGCCCACCGGGTTGAGCCACCGAAAGGTGGAGCCGGCGGAAGGACCTCGTGCGCGCTCGACCAGCCGGGGCTGGTCTTGGGTTCGGTCTAGACCCAGCACCACCAGCGAAGCGCCGCGCAAGGCGTCGGCTTCGATCAGCAGGATTTCCTCGCGCCCGTCGCGGTCCAGATCCACGATGCGCGGCACCCTGTCCTCATAAACCCTGTTCAGCGGCAGCACCAGCTCGACGATATGCCAGGCGCCGCTGCTGGATGTCACCTGGGCGTGCACGCTGCCCGCGTGCACCGGCGAGCCCAGTGCACCATGCGGGTAGCGCCGGGTGGGGGACCCGAGCCAGACCCAGGCCAGATCGTGCTTCCCGGCCACCGCCTGGCTGTCGGGGATGCGCTGCTGCGCTTCAGCGGGCAGGGGCTGTGTGCGGTGGGCGAGGCGCTCGATGGGGAGACAGGACTGGGCCCGAGGGGCCACAGTCAAGCCCATGGCGGTTGCGGCCAGGGGCTGCAGGCTCAGGCAGATGAGCAGGGCAACCAAGGCGGGCTTGCCCCAGGAGGCGAAAAGGGGAAGGTACTGGAAACGGAGCATGACCATCGGTCGCGCATCCCGGTCGGGTCTTACACCATGTCCAGCGGCAACGGCGCTGCCAGGCGCCAGCAGGCGCCAGCGCAGGCCCTCAGGCAGCGACTTTCACGCCTTTCCAGAACGCCACGCGTCCACGGATGTTTTCCGCTTCGGGCTTGGGCTCGGGGTAGTACCAGGCGGCGTCGGGGTTGAGCTCACCCTTGACCAGCAGCGAGTGGTAGTGCGCCTGGCCCTTCCAGGGGCAACTGGTGCGGTGGTTGCTGAAGGTCACGTATTCCCGCTTGAGCGAGCTCTCCGGAAAGTAGTGATTGCCCTCAACCAGCACCGTGTCGTCACTTTCAGCTACGACTACACCGTTCCAGGTCGCCTTCATGCGGCTTGCCTCATTTGGTCTTCTCTTTGCCGCGCGGGATCACCGAGGTCATCGGCGGCGAAGGACGGTCCGAGGTGACCGGGCCCTTGGGCACGGAAGTGTCCTTCTTCGGTTTCTTGGCCATCTTTTCGTTGCGCTGTTCTTTGCCCATGAGACTCTCCTATAAGGATTCGAGACGAATCGAGCGATGTTAAGCCAGAAACGTGCTGGAATCAGAGACCCAGCAAGCTCGCCAGATCCTGCGTCGCCATGGACCCGGTGCGGGTGATGACCTGGCCAGTTTGCGGGTGGCGCGCGACGATGAACGGCACCGAGTCCGCCCCCAGTCGATTGAGCAGCCCGGTGTTGACCTTGATGGCCTCGGCTACCTCGTCGGGTACGCTGGATGAAGCCGACATACCGCCCTGGCCAGCGAGCAAGGCCTGCTCGTGCTGGGTCATGGTCTCCAGCGGGTTGGCCGCCTGCATCAGAGCCGCGCCCTGGGGCAGACTCTTGGCGTTGATGATGGCCACTGGTAGCCAGACAAACTTGACCTTGTTGTGCAGCGGCAGTGACGAGTTCCACAGGTGGCCGCAGTGGGGGCATTGGGGGTCGAACAGCACGTAGACCGGATTGGCCCCCATGAGCGCGCCCACGGTGAAGCCCTTGCCCTCGGCGCCCAGGATGCTGTGAGCCTGATCGGCGGCGATCGGTGCCGCGGCGGTGGATGCTGGCGCGCTGTCCTGCGGCGAGCAGGCGGACAGCAGCAAGCACATGGCGGCGAGGAGGGGGAGGGTGAGGGTGCGAAAGGTCGGCATGGTCTTGGGTTGCGGCACAAGCAGAACGGGTATGACCCCATTGTGCCGCGCCGCTTCCGTCCGGGTTCAGCCGAAGCTGCGTGCCTGCGCCATCTGACCCATTCGCGCCGTGGTTTCGAAAAAGCCGGCCACCATCTCGTCGATGATCTGCTGCGTGGTTTTCACGCCTGTGATCAGCCCCGCGCTCTGGCCGGCCAGCGCCGGCGCGGCTTCCATGTCGCCGTCGAAATACACGCGCTGGATGCCGTGAAACGTGTCGGGTGGCATCACACCGGCCTCGTGAATCGCGGCGGTGCGTTGCGACTTGAGTGCGCGGATGCAGGGGCTGGCCTTTTTGTTGAGCACCCAGGTGCCGGTGTCGCCGGCCTGGATGATGGCCTGCTTGAAGTTGTCGTGTACCGGGCTCTCGGCACTGCAGACAAAGCGCGTGCCCATCTGCACGGCTTCAGCGCCCAGTGCAAAAGCGGCAGCCATGCCGCGGCCATCCACGATGCCGCCGGCAGCAATCATCGGCACGTCGGCCCGCGCCCGGATGGCTTGCAGCAACACCAGTGTGGAGACCTCCTCCGGATTTTTGAAGCCACCGCCCTCTGCTCCTTCGACCACCAGGCCGTCGATGCCTGCATCCACGCACTTGAGCGCGGTTTCGACCGTGGGCACGGCGTGGTAGACGGTGATGCCCGCGCTTTTCAGCGGCGCGATGAACTTGGCCGGGCTGCCGGCCGAGGTGGTCACGAACTTCACGCCCGAGTCGCAGACAAAACGCAGCATGGCGTCATCTTTCAGGAAGCGGATCGGCAGGTTGACGCCAAACGGCAGGCCGGTGGCGGCCATCTTGGTGATCTCGGCCTGGCAGTTGGCGGTTTCGCCAGAAGAAGTTTCGATGATGCCCAGGCCACCGGCGCGCGAGACGGCCGAGGCGAGCGGAAAACGGGCGATCCAGCCCATGGGGGCCTGGACGATGGGGTAGCGCGCGCCGGTGTGGGCGAGCACGCGGTTGGGGGTTGGCAGCATGGGGCTCCTGTGGATCACGGCAACCGCACATTGTTGAAGCGATTGCACCGAGACCCTTGTCGCTCGCGTTACCGCGTTCGGCAACGCCGCATGTGGGATGCACAAAGAGGCTGCCAGGCCTCAGCCCGGCAGCCTCATGCGCTGCTCTGGCAACCTAGGTCGAGATCAATGGGCCAGGATGATGCTGGCGATGATGCCGGTGGCAATGGCGACCAGCACATAGTCGCCGCCCACCTGCACCCACTGCTGACCCCGGGGCGGTGGCGCCAGGCGATGTGCACGGTGGTTTACCACCACATATTGCCGGTTGCGGTACTCGCGCGGCAGGTAGGCGCCGCGCCGGAACTCCGGGCCGCGTGCGTTGTAGTAGTAGCGACGCTGATCTTGCCGCATGTCGCGGCGGGCATCGCGTCTGTCGTAGCGATCATCTCGCCGGTCAGCACGGCGCTCGTAGCGGTCTTCCCGGCGGTCTTCGCGCCGCTCAACGCGGTTGTCTTGGCGAGGTTGCTGAACGATTTCAGCGCGGGGCTTGTCGCGACGGCTGTCCTGCTGGGCAAACGCAGGCAGCGCGCTCATGCCGATGGTGGCTGCGACGATGGCGCTGATCAGTGAGGTGGATTTCATGGGGACACTCCTGGGGTTGGGGTGTCTGCATGTTGGATGTGCCTTGTGTCGCCACGGTAAAGCGCAGCCCCAGATTTGCAAAGATCGGTTGCGGACTGTGTGGCGCCGAGCTCGCCTCAACTCAGTCCGGCGGTTTCCTTGGCGCGCAGCTTGGCAGCGATGTATTCACCATGCGTCACGTGCAGCAGCCCCGCCACCTTGCTGATCACGTGGTTCTCGTGGGCGTCTAGATGCGCGTCGGCATAGGCCACCCGCCACATCGCTTCGACCACGCGGATCTTCTGGTCTTGGGTGAAGCGCTCGTTGAGCTGACTGGTGAAGCGCTGGTAGTCGTAGGCAGTCTGCGCGGTGTCCTGAGCCAGCTCGATCAGCGCGGCGATCTCGTCGTCGCGCAAGCTGAACTTGTTGTGCAGTGCCGTCACCACGGTCGCCCGCTCAGCCGCATCCAGCGTGGGTTCGGCACGCAGCACCTCAACCAGCAGCACCGCTGTGGCGAGCTGCAGCTGGTGCTCCTGCTCTTGGGGCGAGCTGGTCGGGGCGCCTTCGGTGAGATTGGTCAGGAAGTCTTGGAGGAGTTTCAACATGGTGGGTGTTAGCGAGAAAACAGAGAGATGGAGCGGGTCAATAGGCCGCAGGTTCCCGAGCCCACACCACCAGCAGGTTGTTGGCGGGCATGGCGTATCGCTCGCGCAGCGCCAGGCCCGTCGCTTGCGCTTGTTGCGCCACGGCTTCGAGCCGGCGTATACCCCAGGCCGCATTGTTTGCGCGCAGGCTGGCGTCAAACGCCTGGTTACCCGGCGCAGTGGGCACGCCGTCTTCCAGGTAAGGCCCGTAGGTGACCAGTCGGCCTTCGGGGGCGAGATGCGTTGCTGCGCCATGCATCAGCCCCTCGCACACCGGCCAGGGCGAGATGTGCAGCAAGTTGGCGCAGAAGATCAGGTCAAACGCCTCGGGTTGGCCGTCACATTGGATGGGCCAGGAGCGGGCGAGTACATCGAGCCGAAGGGCGGGGCGCACCCGCGCTTGCAAGCCCGCGATTTGCACGCGCGCATCGATGGCGCTCACCAGCGCTTCGTCGGCCTCGCTCGGTTGCCAGCGCCAGCCCGGCAGGTGCTGCGCGAACCCCACCGCGTGTTGACCGGTGCCCGAGGCGATTTCCAGGGCGCTGCCAGAGTCGGGCAGCAGTGCCTGCAGCCGCTCGAGAATGACTTGCTGGTTGCGCTCGGCCGCCGGGCTGAAAGGCAGGTTCATCGTTGCTTCAGCGTGCGCGCAGACCCTGGGCGAGCGCACCCAGCGCGATGCCGGCCAGAGCCCAGAGCAGCGTCCAGTTGCCGGTGCCCAGGCCTGCGATCGCCGGGCCTGGACACACGCCGCAAAGTCCCCAGCCCACGCCGAACAGCGCCGATCCCCGAAGGGTGTCCCGGTTCCAGGTCGCCACGTGGGTGTGGAATCGCTCGCCCAGCAGCGGTCGGCCGAGCCAGATCGGCACCAGCTGGTAGGCCAGCAGCGTGACCACCACCGCGCCACCCATGACCAGCATCAGGCCCCAGTCCTGGAAGCGCAGAAAGCCCAGCACCACCTCGGGCTGCACCATCGTCGAGAGCGCCAGGCCGAAGCCGAACAGGACGCCGCACACCAGCACCACCACGAGCTCGCGCAGGCGCCCGACAGAACCAGCCGCGGGCGGAAGGGCGTTGGCCTCTGGCATCACCGCGCTCATGCCAGCCACCACCCAACGAGGTTGGCGGTGAGGAAGGCGGTGCCCATGAAGGTGAGCACCGCCAGCAGCGAAGGCAGCTGCAGCGAGCCCAGACCGCAGATGCCGTGGCCCGAGGTGCAGCCATTGCCCAGCCTTGCGCCATAGCCGACGAAGAAGCCACCGACCAGCAGCAGGCCCACCGGCACCTCGGTGCGCAGCGCTTCGCCACCCCCCATGGTGAGCCACCAGATCCCTGCGCCGAGCACCAGCCCCGCGGCATACACCAGCCGCCAGACGCGGGAGCTGGTGAAGCGAAGCTGATGAAAAAACGGCGCTTTCACCGCCCACGACCAGGTGGAGCTGAACACCGTGCTCATGCCGCCGACCAGACCCGTCAACACGAACAGCAGCGCCACGCCGCTGCCGATGATCAGGCCGCCGATCAGATAGTGTGGCCAGCCGAATGGGAAAAGGTCGTGGAGGAGAGTCATGGCGGGGCATTATCCCCACGCGGCCAACTGCCTGCTGGCGGCGACAATCAAAACCATGTGCACCAACTACACGCCTGCCACGCCGACGCACCTGGTTTCACTGGCCGAGATCGGTGGGCTGGGGCCGGTGGTGCTGCCGACCGACAACTGGCCGGTCGAGACCTTTCCCGGCTATGTTGCACCCTTACTGTGGCGCGACCCAGCAGGTGAGGTGGTTTGCAGCTTGGCGCGCTATGGCCTGGTGCCACGCTGGTGCCGCGACGCGGCGCAGGCCGGCACGGTCTCGCGACGCACCTACAACGCCCGCAGCGAGACGGTGGCTGAAAAGCCCAGCTACCGATCGCCCTGGCGCGAACGCCGCTGGGCCCTGGCGCCCATGGAGCACTACTTTGAACCCTGCTGGGAAACGGGACGCGCGGTGCGCTGGCGGCTGCAGCAGCCTGACGCCGCACCGTTTGCCGCTGCTGGGTTGCACGAGCACTGGGCCGATCCCGCCACTGGCGAGTTGGTGCAGAGCTTTTCGCTGCTCACGGTGAACGCGGACGATCACCCGGTGCTGCGGCGCATGCACCGGCCGGGCGACGAAAAGCGGCTCCTGGTGGTGGTGCCGCCGCAGGCTTTCAGTGACTGGTTGAGTGCTTCGGTGGATGAAGCAAAAGCGCTGTTGGCGAGTGCCTTGCCCGACGGGTTGATGGGTGAGCCGGCGCCGCGCGCCGTTGCGCAGCGCTCGCAGCCGACCGATACCTCGCAGGCCTCACTGGATCTGTGACGCCACCGTGGTGGGTGGCCAAGTGGCAGCTGCGCGGATTCAGCCGGCGTGCTGAACCACCAGACCTTCATGCACCAGGGTCAGCGACTCGGTGGCGACCTCGCTGGACAAGGCGTTGAGCGGGCCGTAATCGAGCCGCGATGGAAAAGCGCTGCTCAGCCGCCAGGTCACCACCGGCTCGTGGACGGCATTGAGCAGGCGGATGCTCACGTCGCGCCGCTCGGCCTCACTCCCGCGCACCGTGCTCATCCACTGGAAGAAATCGTTGTCACCCGGCTCGATGGATCGCGTCAGCACCACCGGTGAAAAACGCTGCAGGCCTGGCACTGCTCGCGCGACACCATCACGGGAGGCGCTCTCGCGAAAGGGGGTGACTTCGACCTCGGTCGACAGGCCACTCACCGATATGAAACTGATGCGCCGACCGCCCCACTCGACTTGAAAGTGGTTGTTGCATAGGCTTGGGTTCATGAACCATCTCCTCAGGTGATTCCAGAGCCAGGCAGCAAGAGCGGGTGGGCGCATGGCGCGTGCTTCTGGGTGGGTGGATAGGCGAATCGGGCTATGTGCTCAGGCTATCGCAAATACCCTTCTGCTGCATCCCTCCCGCGGGTGAGTCTGGGGGACGGGTCAGTTGGTGATGAAGAGCGCGGGGTCGACCATCGTGCGGTTGAGCATCACGCCCCAGTGCAAATGGGGGCCAGTGACGCGGCCAGTGGCACCCACCGCACCCACTCGCTGACCCGCTTCCAGCGCGTCGCCCACGGCGACGTCGATGGCACTCAGGTGGCACACCATGCTCAGCAGGCCGCCACCATGGTCGAGCCAGACGGTCTGGCCGTTGAAAAAATAGTCCCCAGTATCGATCACGCGCGCGGCCAGCGGTGCCGCCACCGGCGTGCCGCTGGGCGCGGCGATGTCCATGCCACTGTGGGGATTGCGTGGCTGGCCGTTGAACACCCGACGCAAACCAAACGAGCTGGACCGCGGACCCGGCACCGGCACCTGCATTTGCAACGCGTCGGCCTGCGCATCCCAGGCTGTCGGTGCTTCGCTCCTCGTGGCGATGATGGCGGCTTGTCGCGCGCGTTCGCGCTCGAAGCGCGCCAGGTCTTCAGGCGAAAGATCGACTGTGCGCGGCGCCACGCGCAGTCGCTGTTCGGCGTAGCGTTTGGGCTCGATGGTGTAGCCCACGCGGCGGGGGGTCTCGTCGGGCATGCGCAACTCGATGCTGGCCTCACCCACCGGTGCGGCAAGGGGGACGCCGATGAGCGTCGTCCAGCCTTCGGGCGAGCCTAGTACCAGCAGCGGTATTCCTTCAGCTGAGGCCTCGGGACGGGTGGGCGCAGGCCCCAGGGGCAGCCGCACCAGCCCGCCCGGCACGGCCGAGACGCGAGGCCAGGGCTCCGCGTCTGCCGACCAGGCGCTGGAAGGCAACAGCAGGGCGCCTAGTACACCCAGCAGGGTGCAGCGCCGGTGCGTTTGCCAGGGCGTCATGCGGCGCGCAGGGTCACGGCCGCATCTGGGCAGCAATTGTCTCGCCCAGCTCGATCACCGCCATGGCGTAGTAGCTGCTCCAGTTGTAGCGGGTGACGACGTAGAAGTTGTCGGTGCCAGCCACGTAGCTTCGCGGCGCGTCGCCGTTTTCCAGCTCCACCAGCGCCAGCTTGCCCGTGTGCTGCAGGGCAGGCACATCCAGCTGCGCGCCTTTGGCGGTGAAGCTGGCGACACTGAAGGTGGGCAGGATGTCGGGTGCGAGCAGGGCGTCGAGATCGGCGGTCGCGCTCAGGTTGACGGCGTAGTGGGTAGGCTGACCGGGCTGCCAGCCAAAAGCCTGGAAGTAGTGAGCCACCGAGCCGATGATGTCGGCCGGGCTGTTGAACAGATCGACCTTGCCGTTGCCATCGAAGTCGATGGCGTACTTCACCCAGCTGCTGGGCATGAACTGCGGCCAGCCCATGGCGCCGGCGTAGCTGCCGCGCAAGCTTTGTGGATCGAGCTCGGCGCGCCGTGTGAGGCTCAGGAACTGCTCCAATTCGCCAAGGAAGAACTCACTTCGGGCGGCGGCGCGCGGGTGGCTGGCGGGGAAGTCAAAGGCCAGCGTGGTCAGTGCATCGATGACGCGGAAATTGCCGGTGTGTTGACCCCACAGCGTCTCCACCCCGATCACGCCCACGATTAGGCTGGCGGGTACGCCAAATTCGGCTTCGGCGCGGGCCAGCGTCTCGCGGTTCTCTTCCCAGAACCGCTGCCCGGCGCGCAACCGCACCGGCTCGACGAAGCGCGCTCGGTAGGCAGTCCAGTTTTTGGCCGTGCCCCGTGGGGCAGGGGCCATCAGGCGCGCGACCTGGGGCAGGCGCTGAGCCTGACCGATTTGCGCCCGCACCCAGACTGGATCCAGATCGCGCCGGCTGGCCAGGTCGTCGGCGAAGGCCATGGCGGCCTCGCTCTGTCCGTACGTATAGTCAGCAACCGCAGGCCTTGACTTGGCCGGCGTCTGGGCACTGGCCTGTGCTGTCCATGAAAGTGCACCGAAGGCAGCAAAGCCCAGCAGCGCGAGGCGGCGCGTGGTGGGTGAATAAAGGTGGACGTTCAACGCTTGGGCTCCCTGGGCCAGTTCAGTTGCTGGAATTCATTTTGTAGTGTAGCCAGCGTCAATGGACTGCCCCGCGCGTAGCGCTGGGCTTCCAGGCGCAGCAACCAGGCGCTGAGCGACCGCGCAAACGGGGTTTCCCCCCATTGTTGAATCACTTGCTGCGCCAGGCCGCGTGGCGGCAGCTGCTCGCTGGATTGCAAGCCCAGGCGCTGCAGCCGGCGGTGGGCGCGGCGCAGCAGGCGCAACCAAGGGTCGCGCTGCTGGCGTTCCCACAGGGTCCAGGCTGCGCCGACCAGGCTCACCAGCACCACCACGCCGATCAGCACATAGGCCAGGTCGGTCCAGCTCGGCGCAGAGAATCCGAGGTTTTTGAGCAGGTTGAGCTGCCGACCCTGGGTGTAGTTCAACACCCACTGGTCCCAGCCGCTGTTGACCGCTTCCCAGAAGTCACGTAGCTGAGCGCTCAAGGTCGGGTTGAGGGTGCGGACCGCGCCAGCGAACAGGCCTTCGGGCGCACGCAGCCGCTCCAGCGAGCCGATGCGCCCCGGTGCGACGGCCGATGTCGGGTCTACCCGCACCCACCCCTGGTCCTGCAGCCAGACCTCGGTCCAGGCGTGGGCATCACGTTGTCGAACCGTCCAGTAACCATCAACGCCATTGAGTTCGCCTCCCTGGTAGCCCGTCACCAGACGCGCCGGAATGTCCATTGCGCGCATCAGTATCACGAAGCTGGAGGCGATGTGTTCACAGAAGCCCTCGCGCCGGTCGAACCAGAATTCATCAGCGGTGTTGGCGCCGTACACACCAGGCTCCAGCGTGTAGGCATAGCCGCCGGTGCGCAGCCGGTTCATCACCGCATCCACCAGCGCAGGCGCGTTCTGTGGCCCGGCGCCGAACTCGCGCCGCAGCTGCTGGGCCAGGGTCAGGGTGCGCGGGTTGTAGCCCGGCGGCAGTTCCAGGTGGTCCTGCAGCGCCACCACCTGTTGCGTCGGCCCGTGGCGAAACTGGGGATAGCTCACCGCATCAAATCGGACCCGCTCGCTCACCGGCCGATCGGTTCGCCACTGAAGATCGGCCGTCATGCTGGCCTGGCCGCTGGGCAGGCGAGGCGCCTCGGGCGTGGCCTCCAGCACAAAAAGCCAGGGCCGCTGGTTGGGCTCCATCGTCACCTGGTAGCGCACCGGCTCGCCGGCCACCTGCAGGTTGGCGGGCAAGGCCATCTGCGCCGGGAACCCGGAGCGCAAAGGGCGCCATTCCACGCCGTCGAAGTCGCTCAGCACCGGGCCGCGGAAATACAGCCGGGCCTGCGGCGGGGGCCGGTCTTCAAAGCGAACGCGCAGGGCGGTGCGGTCGTCGATCACCAGCTTGGCGATCTCACCGACCCGCATGCTATTGGAGAGACCACTGCGCCCGGTCATACCGTCGTCGGGCAGGCCCCACAACGGAGCCATGCGCGGAAACAGCAGGAACAGCACCAGCATGATGGGCGCGCCCAGCAGCGCCATGCCGCCAGCGATGCGGGCCGACTGCATCAAGGGCGGGCGACCCACTGGCAGGTGGGCGTTGACCAGCGCGGTCAAGAGGCCCAGCAGCGCGATCAGGATGCCAGCCGCGGTCAGCAGCGACTGCGAATAGAAGAAGTGTGTGAGCAGAGCAAAGAAGGCGAGGAAAAAGACCACAAACGCATCGCGCCGCGCCCGCAGCTCCAGCGTCTTGAGCGCAAGCAACACCACCACCAGCGTCACGCCCGCGTCGCGCCCGAGCAGCGTCTGGTGGGTGAACCAGGTCGCCACCAACGTGATCAGCAGCAGGCCCAGTCGCCACGGCCAGCCGGGCAGCGGCTGGTTGCGCACCGCGAGCCGACCGCGCCAGATCAACACACCCGCGGTCAGCACAGTGCACCACCAGGGGATGTGCGCCACCTGCATGAACACCACCCAGCCGATCACGGCGAGCAGAAACAGCGTGTCGCGCGCTTCGCGAGGCAATGAGGAGCCAAGGCTGCTCAGGGCAGACTGTTTCATGAGAAGCAGCGGAGCGGCACGGCGGAGCGCCCCAACGTATCCGGAGAAAGTGCCTCATTCAGGGCAGCCGTGGAACCGGCTCCGCCGAGCCACAGGCTGCGTCCATCTCCCGCAGGAGAGGGGAAATACGCGAAGCGGAATAGGGGGTGCTTGCTCATACCGTGGCCATCGCCTCCAAGCAGCGATTGCGGTGGCTCATGCCCTGATCGGGCGGGATGACCCGGCCGGGCAGTCGCAGGCCGTAGTCCAACCCCAGCCGTTCGGCCAGTAACACCCATGCCGTGAGGCGCGACAGACGGGTTTCCAGATCGTTCGAGCCGCACCGGGCGTGATCCAGCCATAGTTGCTGGCGCTGGGCGTTCTGCGCTTCGCGGCTCACGAGCTGGTCGCGCCCGTTGGCAAAGGCCTGCGCTGCTTTTTTCCAGACCACCGCCTTCATCGGGTCGCCTCGGCGGTAGGCGCGCACGCCATCGAATTCTCCTGTGCTCTGCGCGCGCGCGCCGCTGGCGGGCCCGCCCAGCGGCTCGCCGGGCGGCAGCGGCGGAGCGTGGGCCTCCGGCGCGGGGTAAACCAGGACCTGCGCGGCCGGTCGCCACACGGTCCAGACGCGGAAGGTGCCGAGTGGGAACAGGGTCTGGGCAGTGACGGGCGGCAGCGTTTGCAGCCCACGCCGTGGAGCCCGCCAGGCCACCTGGAGCACCGCACTGCCCTGGGCGGGCACGTCGATCCAGGCCAGATGAGGCGGTTCGCTGCCCGTCGTCACCACGCCCAGACCGAGGCCATAGCGGGGTCGCTTGCGATCGCTGCTCAGGCGAATGTCCAGCGCGACCGGCTGGCCCGCGTGCACTGGTGCCGGCGGACTCAGGTGCAAGGTGAGGCCGCGCAGGTTGCCGTGGCAGACGTGCATGCCCACCACCGCGCTGCCCGCCAGCAAAAAAGTAAGCAGGTACCCCAGGTTGAGCTGGTAGTTGATGCTGCCCACCAGCAGCACCAGTAACGTGAAAGCCAGCATCCAGCCCGGTCGGGTTGGCAGGATGTAGACATTGCGCTGCGTCAGCGAGAGCGTATCGGTGGCGGGCAGGCGGTTGTGGAACCAGCGCCGCAGCCGAGCGCGGGCCGCCCGCATCGGGTGGCGCCAAGGCGAGGTTGATGCCAATCCTGTCGACACACTAGCTGGAGAAGTCTGAGAAGCGGCGCTCATGAACACTCAGCCCTCTTGCCGGCGCGAAGTGCCTCGATCCAGGCTACCGCCGATCTGGCTCCGCCAGTCGGCCAGTGCCCCCCCCCGGAGGATGACGGCCAAGCCTGCGCCGGGGGGCTCATGGAAGTGGAGTCGCTTCCACCAATGCGCGTACCTGCTCCAGCGAGCCGCGGCCAGCGTCGGCCACTGGAATCAAGCGGTGCGCCGTTGTTTGCGGCAGGATAGCGGCGATATCGTCTGGCGCCACGTAATCGCGCCCGCTGAGAAAGGCCTGCGCCTTGGCCGCGCGCACCACCGCCAGCGCGGCGCGGGGCGACAGGCCCTGGGCAAACCAGCGGCCCGAGCGGGTGGCGGCGACCAGGTCTTGCAGGTAGTCGATCACCGGCTCGGCGGTGTGCACCGCAGCCACCTGCTGTTGCAGGCTAGCCAGTTGCTCGACCGACAGCACCGGCGCCAGGCCGTCAACCATGTGGCGCCGGTCCTCGCCGCGCAGCAGCTCACGCTCGGCGGCGCGGTCGGGGTAACCGAGCGAAATCCGCATGTGAAAGCGGTCCAGCTGCGATTCGGGCAGGGCGTAGGTGCCGAGTTGGTCGTGCGGGTTTTGCGTGGCAATGACAAAAAACGGCTCGGGCAGGGCACGGGTTTCGCCCTCGACCGTGACCTGTTTTTCTTCCATCGCTTCGAGCAAGGCGCTCTGAGTCTTGGGACTGGCGCGGTTGATTTCGTCGGCCAGCAGCACCTGGGCAAACACCGGGCCCGGATGGAACACAAAACCCTCGTGCCCGCGTTCGTAAACCGATACCCCGACCAGATCGCTGGGCATCAGATCGGCGGTGAACTGCACGCGAGAAAACTGCAGGCCGAAGGCGCGCGACAGCGCGTGGGCCAAGGTGGTTTTGCCCACGCCCGGCACGTCCTCGATCAGCAGGTGGCCGCCCGCCAGCAGGCAGGCCACGCAGTCGCTCACCTGGGCGCTTTTGCCCACGATGACCGTGTTAAGCTGGTTCAGCAATTGTCGAATTTTGGTGTCTGCGAGCATGCCGCGAACCTTAACGGAAAAAGATTGATGGGCCAGGCCACCGGTTATTTCACCCACCCCGATTGCTGGCGCCATGAGATGGGCGCCGGGCACCCCGAATGTCCCGAGCGGCTGGACGCGATCCAGGACCGCCTGCTCATTACCGGGCTGGACGCGGCGCTGGATCAGCGCGAAGCCACCCCGGCCTCGCTGGCCGACCTGGAGCTCGCGCATGGTCGCATGCACCTGGCGTCTCTGAGGGGGCTTTCCGACGGACTTCGTGACGAAATCACGGCCGGTGGTCCTCAGCATGCGCAGGTCGACCCCGATACCTCCATCAACATCCATTCTTGGGACGCCATTTTGGTGGCAGCCGGCGCGGCGATCGACGCCACCGACGCGGTGATGGCCGGCGAGATCGCCAATGCCTTTTGTGCCGTGCGCCCGCCGGGTCACCACGCCACCCGCAACCAGGCCATGGGTTTTTGTTTTGTCAACAACGTGGCGGTGGCGGCGAAGTACGCCCTGTCCCGTTACGGCCTGCAGCGCGTGGCCATCATCGACTTCGATGTGCACCACGGCAATGGCACCGAAGACATCGTGCAGGGTGACGAGCGCATACTTATGTGCAGCTTTTACCAGCATCCCTTCTATCCGGTCTGGGACCACGCGCGAGGGCCGAATCTGGTCAACGTGCCTGTGCCCGCCTACACCAAGGGCGTGGCTGTTCGCGAGCTGGTCGATTCGGACTGGATCCCGCGCCTGGAACAGCACCGGCCCGAGATGGTGTTCATCAGCGCCGGTTTCGACGCCCACCGGGAAGACGACATGGGCCAGCTCGCCCTGGTGGAGCAGGACTACACCTGGCTCACCCAGCGCATCAAGGACATCGCCGTGAAGCATGCACAAGGCCGTATCGTGAGCTGTCTGGAGGGGGGCTACGCCTTGAGTGCGCTGGCGCGCAGCGTGGAAGCCCATTTGCGGGTGCTGGCCGATGTCTGAAGTGGCTGCCCCAGTGGTGCGCCACACGCAAGACGAGCGCGGCGTGCACACCCTCACGCTCAACGCGCCGCGCAGTTTCAACGTGCTGTCCGAAGCCATGCTGGCGGCCTTGCAGGCGGCTATCGACGCCATCGGGGCCGATCCACAGGCGCGGGTGGTGGTTGTGGCCGCCGAAGGCCGTGCATTTTGCGCCGGCCACGACCTCAAGGAAATGAAGGCCCATCCGGATCTGGCCTATTACCAGGCGCTCTTTGCACGCTGTTCGCGGGTCATGTTGTCGATCCGCGCGCTGGAGCTGCCTGTGATCGCCCGCGTGCAAGGTCTGGCCACGGCCGCGGGTTGCCAACTGGTGGCGCAGTGTGATCTGGCGGTAGCGACCGAGAGCGCCACCTTTGGTGTCAACGGCATCGATGTGGGCCTGTTCTGCGCCACGCCCAGCGTGGCCTTGTCGCGCAACATCCTGCCCAAACAGGCCATGGAAATGCTGCTCACCGGCGACTTCATCAGTGCGAACGAAGCGAAGGCTCGGGGTTTGGTGAACCGCGTGGCAAGTGCCGAATCGCTCGATACCGAGGTCGCTGCGCTGGTGGAGCGCATCCTGCAAAAGCCACGCGAGGCGATTGCCCTGGGCAAGACCCTGTTTTACCGCCAGCTCGAAACCGGTCTGGCCTCGGCTTACCAGCTCGCGGGGCAGACCATGGCCTGCAACATGGCAGGTGAGGTGGCGCAGGAAGGTGTGCAGGCCTTCATCGACAAGCGCGCGCCAAGCTGGCGCAGCTGACGGATTTTTTCTCCGACGCGTCCGCTGTCTTGTTCGGGCCGACTCATGACGACCTCCGCCACCACCACTCCGCCTGCCACCTCCGCCGTGCTGGCCACGCCGCCCCCCATCGACGACTTTGCACTTTGGTTCGACAGTTTTTTGCGACCCACCGTGTTGATCGAGGTGGCTGCACTGTTCGCCTGCGTTCTGCTGGCCTGGGGCCTGTCGGCCGCATTGCGACATGCGTTGGGCATGAGGGACGAGCGGCGCTCTGTGCTGTTCGGACGTCGCCTGTTCGACGGCTTGCTGTTTCCCCTGCTGCTGTTGCTGCTGGGCTACCTGGCGCGTGCGCTGCTGCTGAAGTTTCTGCCTGTGGCCACCTTCAAGGTGGTGATCCCGGTGCTGATCGCGCTGGTGGTGATCCGGTTCGGGGTCAAGGTCTTGCAGCTGGCTTTTGCGTCGGCGCCATGGGTGCGCGTGATGGAGCGGTCCATCTCCTGGCTGGCCTGGATCGCCATGGTGCTGTGGGTCAGCGGCCTGTTGCCGGTGGTTCTGGCTGAACTGGATCAGATCACCTGGAAGATTGGTGGCTCACAGATTAGCGTGCGCACCTTGATCGAAGGCGCGCTCACCGCCGTGGCGGTGCTGATCCTATCGCTTTGGATCTCGGCCGCCATTGAGACCCGGCTGCTGCGCACCGCCGTCGGCGGTGACCTCTCGCTGCGCAAGGCGGTGAGCAACGCCACACGCGCTATGCTGATGTTTGTTGGCCTGATCATTGCACTGTCGGCCGTGGGCATCGACCTCACCGCGCTCTCGGTGCTGGGGGGCGCCATTGGTGTGGGCATTGGATTTGGCCTGCAAAAGCTGGCATCGAACTACGTGAGTGGTTTTGTGATTCTGGCCGAGCGCAGCATGCGCATCGGCGACAACGTGCGGGTCGACAATTTTGAAGGCCGGATCACCGACATCAATGCGCGCTACACCGTGATCCGCTCGCTCACTGGGCGCGAGTCCATCGTGCCCAACGAACTCCTCATCATCAACCGGGTTGAGAACCTCTCACTGGCCGATACCAGGGTCTGGCAATCTACCGTGGTGTCTGTCGCTTACGACAGCGATGTCGATCAGGTGACGGGGCTGCTGGAGCAGGCTGCGCTGTCTCAGGACCGCGTGTTGAAAGATCCCTGTCCGTCCGTCGCCCTGTCGGCCTTTGGCGCCGACGGCCTGGAGTTCACCCTGGGCTACTGGATCGCCGACCCGGAGAACGGCCAGCTCAATTTGCGCTCGCTGGTCAACCGAACCATCCTGCAGTCGCTGCGGGATAACGACATCGAGATTCCGTACCCGCAACGGGTGCTGCACATCCAGCGGTCGGCTAAGCCATGAAACTGGGCAGCCACAGCGCGATGGCTGGGAACGCAATCAGGATGCCGAGCCGGCCGATGTCGGCCAGTACAAATGGCCAGACGCCGCGGTAAATCGTGTTCAGCGAAACCGTGGGCAGTAACGAGCTGAGTACAAACAGGTTCAGCCCCACCGGCGGCGAAATCATGCCGATCTCCACGATGGTCACGATCAGGATGCCAAACCAGACCGGATCAAAACCCAGGGCGGTGATCACCGGGAAGAACACCGGAATGGTCAGCAGCACGATGGCCAGCTCTTCCATCACCATACCCAGTGCGAGGTAGATGCCCATCATCATCACCACCACCATCACCGGGTGCGGGCTGAACTGCAGCACGAAGTCGCGCAGGTCGGCCGGCATGGTGGTGAAGTTGATGAAGCTGGTGAAGATCATCGCGCCGATCAGGATCGTGAACAGCATGGCAGTGGTGCGGGTACTCTCCATCAGCACCTCCATCAGCAGCTTCGGTGTCAGCGTGCGCCTGGCCAGTGCAAACAGAAATGCGCCCGCCGCACCCACGCCAGCGCCTTCGGTGGCGGTGAACACGCCGCCGTAGATGCCGCCGATCACCAGCACAAACAACAGCGCCACACCCCAGATGTTCTTGACGGCGGACAAGCGCTGTCGCGCGGTGTAGCGCTCGGCCGGCGGCCCAGCCTCGGGGTCGCGCCACGTCACAAACACCACCGCCAGGCACAGGCATGTGATGGCCACCAGGCCCGGTAGGATGCCGGCGATGAACAGCCGGCCGATGTCGGTCTCGGTGATGATGCCGTAGATCACCAGGATGGTCGACGGCGGGATCAGGATGCCGAGCGTGCCACCCGACGCAATCGCACCCGTGGCCAGCGTGTCCTTGTAGCCGTGGGCCTTCATCTGGGGATAGGCCACGCGCGACATCGTGGCCGCGGTGGCGATCGAGGAGCCACAGATGGAACCAAAACCGCCCGACGCGATGATGCTGGCCATGGCCAGGCCACCGCGCCGGTGACCAACGAAGGCGTTGGCCGCGTTGAACAGTTCGCGCGCCATGCCAGCGCGAGCCACGAAGTTGCCCATCAAGACAAACAGCGGAATCACCGACAAGGTGTAGTGGAAGCCAGTCTCGAACACCACCTGGCTGGTGCTGGCATAAGCTGGTTGCCAGCCTCGCATCAAACCCAGTCCTACGATGCCCGCGATGGACATCGCCACCGCCAGCGGGACTCGCAAAAAGGCGAGGGCGAATACCGCCAGAAAGCCCAGCACCGCTTCGGTCATGTCACGGCTCCAGGTTCCTGCGCGCCAACATGGCCGGGCGGCGGCCGGACAAACACAAACAGCAGGTGCACCGCAGCCGTGATCGCCAGCAGAACCGCCATCACCCAGGCGACTGGTGCCAGGGGCAGCTGCAGGTACACGGTGATGTCGCCGTATTCGGCAAAGCGGTCGGCCCGCATCAGGATGAGCCGAGCCAGGAAACCGAAAACACCGGCGCAGATCAAGTGGACGATGCTGGTCTGCAAGCCTTTGAGCCAGACCGGAACAAACGGATCGAGCGAGTCGAACACCACATGTTCACTGCGCCAGGACACGAGCGGCAGCGCACCGAAGATCACGATGACCATCAACACCTCGGTCATCTCCAGACTGCCGGGAATGGAGTTGTTCAAGAACTTGCGGCCAATCACATCCACCAGCGTGAGCCACATGATGGCGAAAAGTGCCATGGCCGCCATCAGGCCGGTGGACCAGCGCAGCAGTTTTTCCAGGGTTTTGAGCATGGGTGAGTATCTGGCCGGATCAACAAAAAACCGGCGAGGCCGCGAATGAACGACAGCCCCGCCGGCTTGGCGGTGTGTGGAAGCGCGCCGCGCTTACTTCACCTTGGCGATTTCAGCACGGAACTCAGCGAGCACCTTTTTCGGCTCCTTCAGCCCCTTGACCTGGGCACTGGCGGCCCACTTGGTCTCCAGGTAGTCCTGCTTGTCGGCCACCGCCTTCACAAAGGCCTTGTCGGCCTGAATGCGCGCCACGCCCTGGGCCTTTTGCGCCCCGTTGCGGCTGGCCTCGTCGACTTTGTCCCAGCCTTGACCAAACATGCGCGCGGCGGGCTCGCCAGAAAGCTTGTCCACCACCGCCTTGTCTTGCGCCGACAGCGCGTTGTACTTGGCGCTATTCATCATGAAGACGAAACTGGTGTTGTACAGGCCGCCCGGGAAGGTGGTGGCGTGCTTGATCATGCTGAGCTTGAACGAGGCCACCGATTCGTCGGGGAAGAAGGTGCCGTCCATGACGCCGGTGGACAGCAGCTCGAATGATTCCGGCGCGGCCTTGAGGGTGGTGTTCCACCCCATGGCCTTGGACAGTTCGTTGATGTTGCCGCCACCGATACGGAACTTCAGAGACGCGGCATCCGCCGCCGACGTCACCGGCTGTTTGGTGTTGAAGATGATGCCCGGGCCGTGGGTAAACACGCCCAGAACCTTTACTCCGCGGTGCTCACCCAGTGGCGCAAAGTACTTGTCGTAAATGCGCTGGTAGGCGACCGAGGTCGCGGTGGCGCTGTCCCCAAGGAACGGAAACTCGGCGACCTGGGTGTTGATGAAGCGCCCGGGTGTGTAGCCGTCCACGGTGTAAGAAATGTCGGCCAGACCGTCGCGCACCGCGTCAAAAGTGCCGGGTGCGGCGACCACGCCCTTGGGCAGGATGTTGCACTTCATGCGCCCGGTACTTTCCTTCTCCAGCAGGTCGCACCAGTTCTTCTGCACCGTGGACAGCGTGTGGGTAGGTGGCAGCCAGCTCGAGACGGCAAACACCGTTTGTGCCGACGCCTGCGCGCCCATCAGCAAGGTGGTCGAAAACAGGGCGGCCAAGACGTGTTGGGTCTTCATATCGGAAATCTCCAGGATCGAGGTGGAAAGGGCGAGGGGAGCGTTGTATCCCCAGGCACTCTGAACAATATAGGCGAACACCGATGCTCGCCGCCTCCAGACTAACCCGAATTAACCGACCGATCGGTTGGGGAATTGGCCGGCACATGTTCGCCTTGGTTGGGCGAGCCACCCAAGCCATCGCGCTAGGCGATATGAACGCCGTCCCCTATAATACAAAAAAGCACGATCGTTCTTTTTATAAGAGGGTCTTGAAGCGCCGCCCCAGCGGCGGGCCTTCACCGCCTGCGTCCAAGGGGCGGGCATACAATGACCCGATTGACGTGCACGTCAACGCGTCAGCCATCTTTCTGTCCCCATCTTCAGGAGCTTCCGATCATGAAAATCATTGTCCCCGTCAAGCGCGTGGTGGACTACAACGTCAAGGTCCGTGTCAAGAGCGATGGCAGTGGTGTGGACATCGCCAACGTCAAAATGAGCATGAACCCATTTGACGAGATCGCTGTTGAGGAGGCGGTGCGCCTGAAAGAAAAAGGCGTGGCTACTGAAGTGATCGCCGTTTCTTGTGGGGATGCCAAATGCCAGGAAACCCTGCGCACCGCAATGGCCATCGGCGCCGATCGGGCCATCCTGGTCGAGACCAGTGAAGAGTTGCAGCCACTGGCCGTGGCCAAGCTGCTCAAGGCCTTGGTCGACAAGGAGCAACCTGGCCTGGTGATCCTGGGCAAGCAGGCCATTGACGACGACTGCAACCAGACCGGCCAGATGCTCGCAGCCCTGGCCGACCTGCCACAGGCCACCTTCGCTAACAAGGTGGAAGTGGTCGATGGCAAAGCCAATGTGACCCGTGAGGTGGACGGTGGTCTGGAGACGCTCTCCGTCACACTGCCCGCAGTCATCACCACCGACCTGCGCCTGAACGAGCCGCGCTACGTGACGCTGCCCAACATCATGAAGGCAAAGAAAAAGACGCTGGACATCATGAAGCCGGAAGACTTGGGCGTGGACGTGACCCCGCGCCTGAAGACACTCAAGGTCAGCGAGCCGCCCAAGCGTGGCGCCGGCATCATGGTGCCGGATGTGGCCACGCTGGTGGACAAGCTGAAGAACGAAGCCAAGGTCATTTGACCCCCTCGCGCCGCCCTCAGCTTCAGCCCCACAGGGGGCAGGGCTGGTGGCCAGGCGAAGCCGGTTCCACGGCGCCCTGAGTTTTGGACATCGCGCTCCGACATATTTTTAGGATTTCAACCATGACTTCTCTTGTTATTGCTGAACACGACAACGCTTCCATCAAGGGCGCGACGCTCAACACGGTCACCGCCGCTGCGGCCTGCGGTGGGGATGTGCATGTGCTGGTAGCAGGTTACAACGCCGGAGAAGCGGCCAAGGCGGCTGCTGCGATTGCCGGTGTGACCAAGGTGATCCACGCTGACGCCGAAGGCCTGGCGCATGGCCTGGCCGAAAACGTGGCGGCCCAGGTGCTGACCATCGCATCCAGCTACACCCATATCCTGTTCCCTGCTACTGCTTCGGGCAAGAACATCGCGCCGCGTGTGGCCGCCAAGCTCGATGTGGCCCAGATCAGCGACATCACCAAGGTCGAATCGCCCGACACCTTTGAGCGCCCCATCTACGCCGGCAACGCCATGGCCGTGGTGCAGAGCAGCGACGCCACCAAGGTGATCACGGTGCGCACCACCGGATTCGACCCGGCAGCCGCAAGCGGTGGCAGCGCCCCGGTGGAAACCGCGGCCGCCGAAGCCGACAGCGGCAAGACCACCTTTGTGGGCAGCGAGATCGCCAAGAGCGACCGCCCCGAGCTCACCGCAGCCAAGGTCATCGTCTCGGGTGGCCGGGCGCTGGGTTCCAGCGAGAAGTTCGACGAAGTGATGACGCCACTAGCCGACAAGCTCGGCGCAGCGCTGGGCGCCAGCCGCGCCGCGGTGGATGCAGGCTACGCCCCCAACGACTGGCAGGTGGGCCAGACTGGCAAGATCGTTGCGCCTCAGCTCTACGTGGCCTGCGGCATCTCGGGCGCCATCCAGCATCTGGCTGGCATGAAAGATTCCAAGGTCATCGTGGCGATCAACAAAGACCCTGAGGCTCCGATCTTCGGTGTGGCCGACTATGGTCTGGAGGCCGACTTGTTCGATGCCGTGCCCGAGCTGACCAAGGCACTCTGAAACGCCAGACCCTGGACAGGGCATCGTTTGCGATGCCCTTTTTTCTATCCGCTTTTCGCGACTCCTAAGGCACAAGATGAGCTACACCGCCCCCCTGAAAGACATGCTGTTCAACATCGAGCACCTGGCGCTCATCGACCAGGTGGCGGCGATGCCCGGCTTCGAAGATGCGGGTCTGGAAACCGCGCAAGCGGTGCTGGAGGAGTCCGCCAAACTCAACCAGGATGTGCTGGCGCCATTGAACTGGGAGGGAGACAAGAATCCGTCGTCGTTCAAGGCTGGCGTGGTCACCACCACACCGGGTTTTAAGGAAGCCTTCAAGCAGTACACCGAAGGCGGCTGGCAAGGCTTGCAGCACCCTGTGGACTTTGGCGGCCAGGGCCTGCCCAAGACGATTGGTGCGGCTTGTGGCGAGATGCTCAATAGCGCCAACATGAGCTTTGCGCTGTGCCCGCTACTCACCGACGGAGCTATCGAAGCCCTGCTCACTGCGGGCAGCGACGAGCTCAAGGCGATCTACCTGGAGAAGCTGGTGAGTGGCCAGTGGACCGGCACCATGAACCTGACCGAGCCGCAGGCCGGCAGCGATCTTGCGGCGGTGCGCAGCCGCGCCGAGCCGCAGCCCGACGGCAGCTACAAGGTGTTTGGCACCAAGATCTACATCACCTACGGTGAGCACGACATGGCAGAGAACATCGTGCACCTGGTGCTCGCCCGTGTGACCGGTGCGCCCGAAGGGGTGAAGGGCA
The DNA here is from genome assembly GCF_011390835.1 of Hydrogenophaga sp. Lineage (GTDB taxonomy): Bacteria > Pseudomonadota > Gammaproteobacteria > Burkholderiales > Burkholderiaceae_C > Hydrogenophaga. The sequence continues at coordinate 38,645 of NZ_JAABRQ010000007.1, forward strand.
TCAGCCTGTTTGTGGTGCCGAAATTCATGGTCCAGAAAGACGGCTCTCTCGGTGAGCGCAACGACGTGCATTGCGTGAGCATCGAGCACAAGCTGGGTATCAAGGCCAGCCCGACCGCGGTGCTGCAGTACGGCGACCATGGCGGCGCTGTGGGCTACATCGTTGGTGAGGAAAACCGAGGCCTGGAGTACATGTTCATCATGATGAATGCCGCGCGTTACGCGGTCGGCGTGCAGGGCATCGCGATCGCCGAGCGCGCCTACCAGAAGGCCGTGGGGTATGCCAAGGACCGCGTGCAGAGCCGCCCGGTGGATGGCAGCATGAGCGCGGCCGCGCCCATCATCCACCACCCCGATGTCAAGCGCATGCTCATGACCATGCGGGCCTTCACCGAAGGTTGCCGCGCCATGGCCAGCGTGGCGGCTGCCGCGTATGACGCGGCCCATCACCACGCTGACGCAGCGGTACGCAAGGAGAACGCGGCGTTCTACGACTTCATGGTGCCGCTTGTCAAGGGCTACAGCACCGAGATGAGTCTGGAAGTCACCTCGCTGGGCGTGCAGGTTCACGGCGGCATGGGCTTCATCGAAGAAACCGGCGCAGCGCAGTACTACCGAGACGCCAAGATCCTCACCATTTACGAAGGAACGACGGCGATCCAGGCCAACGACCTCGTGGGCCGCAAGACTTCGCGCGACGGCGGCGCTGGCGCCAAGGCGATTGCCGCGCAGATCGAGAAAACGGAAGCCGAGCTGGTCAAGCGCGGCAGCGCGCAGGCGATGGCCGTGGCCAAGCGGCTCACCGCTGCGCGGCAGGCGTTTGTGGACGTGGTCGAGTTCATCGCCGCCAACACCCGCAGCAACCCAAACGCCGCGTTTGCCGGCAGCGTGCCTTACCTGATGCTGGCGGGCAATCTGATGGCGGGCTGGCAGCTGGCGCGCGCGCTGCTGGTGGCAGAAGACCAGCTGGCTGCGGGCACCGACGCGGTCTTCATGCAGAGCAAGATCACCACCGCGCGTTTTTACGCCGACCACATCCTCAGCCGCGCCCCTGGCATGCGCGACGCGATCGTGGAAGGTGCAGAGGCCGTCACGGCGCTCCCCGCCGAAGCGTTCTGACCTTTTTCTTTCAGGCGCTTCGGGGTGCTGTCACCGCATCGACACGGCAGAGCACGCGCAGCGTCCAGAATCCAGCGAAATCCCTTTCGGAGACACCATGACCGCACCCGCGCGCAGCTTGCCCCCCATTCTCAAGAAGATCAAGTTTCCGGTGATCGGCTCGCCGCTGTTCATCATCAGCAATCCCAAGCTGGTCATTGCCCAGTGCAAGGCCGGGGTGGTGGGCTCCATGCCTGCGCTCAATGCGCGTCCGGCGTCTCAGTTGGATGAGTGGCTGGCTGAAATCACCGAGGCGCTGGCGGCGCACGACAAGGCCAATCCAGACAATCCGGCGGCGCCATTTGCGATCAACCAGATCGTGCACAAGAGCAACGACCGGTTGGAGCACGACATGCAGCTGTGTGCCAAGTACAAGGTGCCGATCGTCATCACCAGCCTGGGTGCGCGAGAAGACGTGAACAAAGGCGTGCAGGCCTGGGGCGGCGTGGTGCTGCACGACGTGATCAACAACGTCTTCGCCCACAAGGCAATCGAGAAGGGCGCTGATGGTCTGATTCCGGTGGCGGCCGGTGCCGGTGGTCATGCCAGCGTGAAGAGCCCGTTTGCCATGGTCCAGGAAATTCGCGAGTGGTTTGGTGGCCCGGTTGCGCTTTCCGGCTCGATCTCTTCGGGTGGTGCCATCCTGGCTGCGCAGGCCATGGGTGCCGACTTCGCCTACATCGGTTCGGCCTTCATCGCCACCGAGGAAGCCCGCGCGGTGGACGGCTACAAGCAGATGATCACCGAGAGCAACTCGGACGACATCGTCTACAGCAACTTTTACACAGGTATCCATGGCAACTACTTGAAGGGCAGCATCAGGAACGCGGGCATGGACCCCGACAAGCTGCCCGAGAGCGACCCCAGCAAAATGAACTTCTCCACCGGCGAAGGCGCCAACGCGGCCAAGGCCTGGAAAGACATCTGGGGCTGCGGCCAGGGCATTGGCGCGATCCGCGAGGTGATGCCGGCGGCCGAGATGGTGGCTCGCTTCAAGCGCGAATACGCCGAAGCCAAAGCCCGCATCTGCGCCGGCTGATTGCGCTCACACCCAACAAGAAAGCCGACCAGTGGGTCGGCTTTCTTGTTGGGTGGCTGACACTTGCTCAGGGCTTGAACCAGTCCCGGATCGCGTCGATCAAGGTCGGTGGTCCGGCGTATTGCGTGCCGCTGCCGTCGGAGATGGCAGTGACGGCACCGCCGTTTTGCCACTCGCTGTACAGCCAGTCGTCTCCTTCGCGGATCAGGCCTGCTGGCGGTTGGCCTGGGGCGCTCACGGGCACGCCCTTGAGCGCTTGAGCCATATAGTCAACCCAGATTGGCAGTGCCAGACGTCCGCCTGATTCGTGGTCGCCTAGGCTGCGTGGTTTGTCGTGACCGAGCCAGACCACGGTGGCCAGGGTGGGCTGGTAGCCGGCGAACCAGGCATCGACCACATCGTTGGTGGTGCCAGTCTTGCCGTAAATATCGGTGCGCTTGAGCGCGGCCTGGGCACGCGCTGCCGTGCCGACGCGGGTGACGTCGGCCAGCAGGCTGCTCATCACATAGGCATTTCGGGCCGGAATGGCGCGGTTGTCCTCATTCAGGGCGGCGGGCGGTGGAGCTTCGAACAACAGCTTGCCTTGCGCATCAGTGATTTTTTCGATCACCACCGGCTCGACGTTCCAGCCGCCGTTGGCCAGCGTGCCATAGGCCCTGGCCATCTGCAGCGGCGTGACCAAACCGGTACCCAGGGCCAGGGTGAGGTTGTCGGGCTGGCGTTGCGCGTCGAGACCAAAGCGGGTGGTCCACTCGCGGGCGCGCTGGGTGCCGGTGTGCTGCAGCAGGCGCACGCTCACCAGGTTGCTGGACTTGGCCAGGGCTTGGCGCATGGTGATCGGGCCACTGCCAACCCCGCTGCTGTTACCGGGACTCCAGCCGTTGGCGGCAGTGAAGGGCAGATCGTCCACCAGCGTGGTGGGCATCACCCGTTCTTCGAGTGCGGCCGAATAGAGCAGCGGCTTGATGGCTGAGCCGGGCTGGCGCCAGCTCTGCGTGACATGGTTGAACGGTTGGCGGGCGAAATCGAAGCCGCCCACCAGTGCACGCACGCGACCGGTGCGCGGGTCGAGCGCCACCAGCGCGGCCTCGGCCTCAGGCCATTGGGTGATCGCCAGCGCCTTGCCGCTGGCCACCACGCGCACGACTGACCCGCGTTGCAGCCGCAGCACCGGCTTGGCCTTGGAAGCCAGCCCGGCGGCAGCCAGACGAAGGCCGCTACCCTGGATGGTGACGCGCTCTCCGCTGGCCAGCTGAAGCTGCACCGCTTTCGGGCTGGCCGATAGCACCACAGCCAGGCGCAGGAAATCATCGTCGCGCTGGCCTTTCAGGCCATCGGCGATGGCGTTGTCCAGCGCCGCACCGTCTACCTGCGGGAGGTCGATCTGGTCTTCAGGGCCGCGCCACGGGCTCCTTGCCTCCAGCGCCATGACTCCTCGCTGCACCGCCGCGGTGGCAGCGCGCTGGTCGGCTGCGCGCAGCGAGGTGGTGACGCGAATGCCGCTGGAATAAGCTTCGGTGCCGAAGCGTTCGACCACCGCTCGGCGTGCCATCTCGGCCACGTGCGCAGCGTCCACACTGCGTTGGCCAGGCGCACGGATATTGAGCTTCTCGGCGCGCGCCTTGGCGAGTTCCGGTTCGGTGATGACGCCCACTGTGCGCATGCGCTCCAGCACCACCCGCTGGCGCACAGTGGCGCGTTCGAAGTTGATCACCGGGTTGGCGTAGTAGGGGTTTTGCGGCAGCCCAGCCAGCATCGCGGTCTCGGCCAGCGAGAGCTGATCCATGGGCTTGCCAAAATAGATCTTGGCGGCGGCCGCAAATCCGTAGGCGCGCTGGCCGAGAAAGATTTCGTTGAGGTAGATCTCCAGGATGCGGTCTTTCGACAGCGCATCCTCCACCTTGAAGGCGAGCAGGATTTCCTTGGCCTTGCGCTCCACCGTGCGCTCGCGGGTGAGTAGCATGGTGCGCACCAGTTGCTGCGTGATGGTGCTCGCACCCTGGGTGCGTCCACCGGTGAGCATGGACAAGGCCGCGCGCGCCATACCCTTGGGGTCCACGCCGTTGTGTTCACGAAAGCGCGCATCTTCCACCGCCAGCACCGCGTCCTGCAGCAGCTTGGGCGTACGGGCCAGCGGCACGTACTCGCGCCGCTCGGTGCCAAACTGCGCGATCTCCACGCCATCGGCCGTCAGCACCTGAAGCGGCAGTTTGGGCTGGTACTGCACGATGCGGTCAATCGCCGGCAGGTCAAACGCCGCCACGGGAGCGGGCACGGTGACCAGAAACGAGACCGCAGCGGCCACCGCCAGCAGCGGCTTCAACAGAGGGGACAGGGGAGGGAATCGATACATGTCACGCAATTATCCCGGCGCCCTGTCAAGACTGTGTGGGGTGAGCTCCCTTGTGGTGTAACGGGGTGTGAGGCCGCTATCCACCCGCTGGGCTGCGTGATGGGCTGGCAAGAGACCCGACAGGAACTCCCCAACGCCCGCCGAGTCCTATGGAGCCTTGCACAATCAGATCACCATGATGAAACGTCTTTTGGGTTTGCTGGCTTTGCTGGCCGCACCGTTGATGAGCCACGCCATTGAAGAGCCGGCCTACACCGTGGAGCGCGAGTGGGCTGGTGTGGAGATCCGTGCTTACGCGCCTTACGTGGTGGCCGAGGTGCTGGTGAGTGGCCCCGCAGACGAGGCGTCTTCAGAGGCGTTTCCCATCCTGGCCGGCTACATCTTTGGAAAAAACAAAGGTGAGCGCCGCATGGCGATGACGGCGCCAGTGACGCAGGCCGCCGAGCCGGTGAAAATGGCGATGACCGCACCAGTGACGCAAAGCCCCGAAGCCGGAGGCTTCCGGGTGCAGTTTGTACTGCCCCAAGGCATCACTCTGGCGTCGGCTCCCGAACCGCTGGATTCAAGGGTGCAGCTGCGCGAGGTGCCAGCGAGCCGGGTGGCGGTGATCCGCTATTCGGGTTTCTGGTCGCAGGCCAACTACGAGGAGCACCTCGCCTTGCTGCAAACTGCGCTGCGCGAGGCCAGCCAGCCCTGGGTGGGCGAACCGGTGCTCTCGCGATACAACCCGCCGATCACGCCCTGGTTCCTGCGCCGCAACGAAATCTGGCTGACACTGCCTTGACCCTTGGACACACCATGCGTTTTGATCGACCGTTGCGGCCCGCCGCCTTGCATTGCACCGTGCTGCTGGCCATGGCGCTGCTGCTGAGCGCCTGTGCCACCACCCCACCTGATGCGGCCAAGTCGCCCGCACCGCAAGCGCTGGCGTGCAGCCTGCCGAGCAACTGCGTCAGCTCGGTGGACGGTGCGCCACCTCTCGGTTTTGCAGGCTCGGCCGAGCAGGCGACGGAGCGGCTGCGCGCCACCTTGTCCAGTTTTCCAGAGGCCCGACTCGTTCGCGTGGAAGGCCTGGTGCTGGAAGCAGTGTTCACCACGCCCGCTGGCTTCAAGGATGAGGTCACGTTTCGAGTTGACCCGGCACTCAAGCGCGTGGACTATCGGTCCCGTTCGACCTTCGGCCTGTACGACTTCGGCAAAAACCGCGCGCGCATGCAGCTTTTCGCCGAGCGCTTCGAAGCCGCGCCAGGCCGCTGAAGCCGTCGTCTTTCAGCTGCGGTCCACAAGAGGCATGTTCCGGGGTGAACAGCCGGTGCGTTCGGCGGCTACCATGGCCGCATGAACCGACTGCAAACCGAGCTCCGGCGCCTTTATCTGCCTTCCGACGCCACGGCCGGCGAACCAAAACTGCTCGGAAAAGACGGTTGTGTGCGCGCGCTGGTGCTTGCCCTGGTCGGTCCCGCGCATTGGGAAGCGCTTGCGCCCTTGTGGCGCGGCGTGCAGGTCGATCTGGAGTGGCCCGCACCAGCGATTGCTGTGAACGGCCGAGATGCGTTCGAGCTCTGGTTCTCGCTGGCCGAGCCGCTGCCCTGTGCCGAAGCGACTCGATTGCTGGCGTATTTGCAGCGGCACTACCTTGGCGACGTTCGTACGGAGCGCGTGCGCGTCTGGCCTGGCGCGAACATGGCGGCCCCAGCGCCCAGCTGTCCCCCGTTCGCCGCCACGCCTGAGCGTTGGGCCGCCTTCGTCGCGCCCGACCTGCCCGCCGTGTTCGGCGACGACCCAGCGCTGGACTTCGAACCCGGTGCCGACGCCCAGGCCGAGCTGCTGGCGCGGCTGCGCGCCATCAGCAGCGCCGAGCTGCGAAGGGCGCAGACGGCATTGTCGGCTCAAGAGCCCCTGATGGCGGCGTCTCCCGCGCCGACGATCATGGTGCATGAAGCGAACGGTGCCGTCACATCCGTGACCAGCAGCTTTCAGGACCCGCGTGCGTTTCTGCTGGCCGTCATGAACGATGCTGCGGTGCCGCTGTCGTTGCGGATCGATGCGGCGAAGGGCTTGCTCTGCGTGCAGAGTAACGGCGATCACAGCCACCCATGATCGACCGCTAGGGCTGATGGCGCTGCGGGGGCCAGCGCTGCATTTTTAGACGCGAGGCAAATGTCGCCGGCTTGCCGAATGCTGGCTGCCTCTTAGCGAGCTGCGGGATCGCGCACGAAGGGGCGCAGGCCTCACTCTGCCTCCATCGCTTTCGCCATGGTCTTGCCCAGTTCCACGCCCCACTGGTCAAACGCGTTGATGCGCCAGATGGCGGCCTGTGTGAACACCTTGTGTTCGTAAAGCGCGATCAGGGCGCCCAGGCGCGACGGATCGAGCTGGTCGAGCCAGAGGATGTTGCTCGGGATGTTGCCCTCAAAGCTGCGGTGCCGGGCCATCGCGTCCAGATCGGCGGCCGGCATGCCGTCGTGTTGAAGCAGGGCCCGCGTGGCCTCCACGCTGCGGCCTTCGGCCATGGCCTGGGCCTGCGCGCGCAGGTTGAGGTTGACGACCGCGTGGTGCGTGGCTGCCATCGGAAGCGGCGTGTCTTCGCTTTGCACGCCGATGAAGTCCACCGGCACGGTGTGCTTGCCCTGGTGCAGCAACTGGAAGTAGGCGTGCTGGCCGTCGATGCCCAGGCCGCCCCAGACGATCGGGCCGGTGTCCACGGTGACCGGTGTGCCGTCGATGTGGGTGCGTTTGCCGTTGCTCTCCATGTCCATCTGCTGCACAAAGGGCGTGAAGCGCACCAGGCGCGAGGCGTAAGGCACGATGAGGTGCGTGGGGCAGTGCAGGAAGTTGCGATTCCAGATGCCGTAGAGCGCCATCAGCACGGGAAGGTTGGCCGCCAGCGGCACTGTGCAGAAGTGGTGGTCCATGGCGCACGCGCCGGCCAGGAATTCGCGGAAGGCCGAACCGCCCACGCCGATGGCCAGTGGCAGACCGAGTGCAGACCAGACTGAGTAGCGGCCACCGACCCAGTCCCAGAACAGGAAGGTGCGATCTGCGTCGTAGCCCAGTTCCGCAGATTTCTTCGGGCTGGCGGTGATGGCCACCAGGTGGCGGCCCAAGCGATCGGCGGGCACGCCGCTGTCGACCAGCCAGCGCTGGCAGCTGGCCGCGTTGGTCAGTGTCTCCTGGGTGGTGAAGGTTTTGCTGGAGACCACGATCAGCGTGCGCGCCGCGTCCAGGTGATGCAACACGCTGTACAGTGCCCACGCGTCCGGGTTGGAGACGTAGTGCACCCGCGGGCCGGTCAGCGTGAGGTGCGCCAGGGCGTCAGCCGCCATGCGCGGGCCGAGATCGGAGCCGCCGATACCGATGTTGACGATGTCGGTGAAGGGCTCATCCGAATGACCGGTGATGGCGCCAGAGCGCACGCCGTCGGCAAAGGTGCAGACGCGGTCGAGTTCGCGCGCCACATCGGCGCTGATGGCTTCGCCCCAAGGCCCGCTCTGGCCGCGCAGCGCCACGTGCAGCACCGGCCTGTTTTCGGTCAGGTTGATCGGGTCGCCTCGGAACATGGCGTCGCGCTGCGCGCCCACTTGCGCCTGCTCGGCCAGCGCGATCAGCGCGCTGTGGATGGTGGGCGTGATGCGCTGGCGGCTGGCGTCAAGCGTGATGCCGGCGGCGGTGGCGCTCAGTCGCTTCGCGCGGCCGGCGTCGGTGCTGAGCAGCTCGCGCAGGTGCGGCAGCGGCGCGGCAGCCAGTTCAGTCAACTGAGGCCAGGCGGGCAGCTGGGTGGGGTGGGCGTGCAGTGAGGTCATGGGGGCAGTGCTTTTGCTCTGTTTCGCCGGTGCCCGTCGACGGGCTGGCGAGGTGGGGGGGTGAAGGTGTCGGCTAGGCTCGGTCTGGCTGTCACTGTGCCATGCTGGCGTTGCGTGGCATTTTCCTGATCGTCAGGCCGCCGCTGCCAGCGCGGTAGCCTCGCGGGCTAGCTGCGTGATGCGCTTCCAGTCGCCGGCCGCCATCGCGTCAGCCGGTGTGAGCCAAGAGCCACCGGCCATGGCGACGTTGGGCAGTTTCAGAAAGTCTTGCAGGTTCTCGGGACTCACGCCGCCGGTGGGGCAGAAGCTCACGTCGGGAATGGGCGCACCGAGCGCCTTCAGCATGGCCAGGCCGCCGGCTTGCGCAGCCGGGAACAGCTTCATGAGAGTGAAGCCTTGTTCGCGCCGGAACATCACTTCGCCCGGGGTCATCACGCCCGGGATGAGCGGCAGCAATGCCTTCTTGGCCTCGCCAACCAGCGCATCGGTGCAACCCGGCGACAGCGCAAACTTCGCGCCGGCATTGATCACCTGCTGCACTTCGGCCACGCGGGTCACCGTGCCTGCGCCTAGGTGCATTTGCGGCACGGCCTTGGCGACGGCTTCGATGGATGCAAGTGCCGCGGGCGAGCGCAAGGTGATCTCCATCACGTCGACGCCGCCTTCGAGCAGCGCATGGGCCAGGGGCACGGCGTGCGCGGGGTCGTGCAGCACGATGACGGGCACCACGCGGGAGGTGAAGGCAGGGTGGGTGAAGCAGGTGGTGGGCATGGGGGTGATGTCCAGTTCAGGGACGGTCGCCAAAGAGTGGCGAGGCGCCCGACTCGGCGGTGGAGGCGTGGCTGCGGAACAGGCCGAACAGTTCGCGGCCGGTGCCGTGGGCGTTGTGGCGGAGGTCGGGATGCTTCGCGGTGCGCGCCGCCAGCGTGGCGGCATCCACTTCAAGTTCGAGCACGCCGCGCTCGCAGTCCAGCGTGATCCAGTCGCCGTCCATGACGCGGGCAATCGGCCCGTCGGCCAGCGCCTCGGGACTGATGTGGATGGCGGCCGGCACCTTGCCCGAGGCGCCCGACATGCGGCCGTCGGTGACCAGTGCGACCTTGAAGCCTTTGTCCTGCAACACGGCCAGCGGCGGCGTGAGCTTGTGCAACTCGGGCATGCCGTTGGCTCGTGGCCCCTGGTAACGCACCACGGCGATCACGTCTTTCTCCAGCTGGCCGGCGTTGAATAGGGAGAGCAGGTCTTGCTGGTCGCTGACCACCACCGCCTGCGCACGCACCACGCGGTGTTCGGGCTTGACAGCCGAGACCTTGACCACGCTGCGCCCCAGGTTGCCCCGTAGCAGACGCAGGCCACCGTCCGGGCTGAAAGGCTCGCTAACGGGGCGCAACACGCTGGTGTCCCCGCTCTGCTGGGGCAAGGGGCGCCAGGCGAGGGTGTTGCCGTCTAGCCAGGGCTCTTGTGTGTAGGTGGCCAGGCCCTGGCCCATCACGGTGGTGACGTCGCCATGCAGCAGTCCTGCGCCCAGCAGTTCCTGCATCAGGTAGCCCATGCCGCCGGCGGCGTGGAAGTGGTTCACGTCGGCGCTGCCATTCGGATACACGCGGGCCAGCAGCGGCACCACGGCCGAGAGCTCGGCGAAGTCATCCCAGTCGATCAGCACACCAGCTGAACGCGCCATGGCCACCAGGTGGATGGTGTGGTTGGTCGAGCCACCTGTGGCCACCAGGCCAATGATGGCGTTGACGATGGATTTTTCGGACACGATGTCGGCCAGGCAGATCGCCTCGCCGCCGGTGCGCCCGGTGTTCATTACCGCGCGCCGCACCGCTTCGCGCGTGAGTGCATCGCGCAGCGGTGTGCCGGGGTTGACGAAGCTGGAGCCGGGTAGGTGCAGACCCATGATCTCCATCAGCATCTGATTGCTGTTGGCGGTGCCGTAAAAGGTGCAGGTGCCAGGGCTGTGGTAGGCCTGCGCTTCGCTTTCCAGCAAAGCGTCTCGACCCACCAGGCCCTGAGCGTATTGTTGGCGCACCTTGGCCTTGGCGTCGTTGGAGAGGCCTGTGGTCATGGGGCCGGCGGGCACGAAGGCGGCGCTCAGGTGGCCGTACTGCGTGGCACCCATGAACAGGCCTGGCACGATCTTGTCGCAGATGCCGAGGAACAGCGCCGCATCGAACACGTTGTGCGACAGCGCCACCGCGGTAGACAGGGCGATCACGTCGCGCGAGAACAGCGACAGCTCCATGCCCGCTGCGCCCTGCGTGATGCCGTCGCACATGGCGGGCACACCCCCGGCCACCTGGGCCGTGGCGCCCAGAGTACGCGCGTGATCGCGGATGAACTCGGGGTAGGTCTCGTACGGCTGGTGGGCCGATAGCATGTCGTTGTAAGCGGTGACGATGCCCACATGCGGCGTGCGCTCGGCGTGGATCTTCAGTTTGTCGTTGGCGGGCAAAGCGGCGGTGGTGTGCGCCATGTTGGCGCAACCCATGCCGGCACGCTGCGGGCCGCTCGTGCGCTGCTGGGCCACAGTGGCCAAGTAAGCGGCGCGGGGGCCGGCGCTGCGTTCGATGATGCGGCGCGTGACGTGGTCTATGGTGGGGTGCAATCGGGTGTTCATGTTCGGGTCACCTTGCGACTCAGGCGGTCGGGGAATGGGTCGGATTCAAAAGTCAGGTCAGCCAGACGCTGATCGGCGTCTGGTGCTGGTGCAGCACCAGCGACACGGGCAGCGCTGGATCGGCCTGCAGCAGGGCTTGGCGGTAGACGGTGTGCTTGGCTTCGCCGCCAATGAAGAGCACCAGCTCGCGGCTGGCCAGCAGCGCGGGCAAGGTCAGCGTGAGGCGCGCATGCGGCGCAGCGTTGGGGCGCACCCAGGCCAGCGGTCCGCTGTTGCGCAAGGCCTTTTCCAGGCCGGGGGCGTCGGGAAACAGCGAGGCGGTGTGGCCGTCTTCGCCCATGCCGAGCACGGCGACATCGATGGGCCAGTGCAGTCGGGCCAGGCGCCGGTTGGCCTGAGACACCAGCCGGTCCAGCGCGGCGTCGTCCAGCGGATCTGCCAGGCTGTCGAAGTAAGGCGTGAGCGCTGCGACGCTGGCCTGTTCCTGCAGCAGGTGCTGGCGTACCAGGGTCGTGTTGCTGTCCGCATGGTCGTGCGCAACGCAACGCTCGTCGACCAGGATCACGCTGACGTTCGCCCAGTTCAGGGACTGCTGCCGCAAGGCCTCAAAGAGCGCGATGGGCGACTTGCCACCAGAGACCGCCAGCAAGGCGTGGCCGCGCGCCTCGATGGCCTCGCGCAGGGTGTTGGCCAGCTGCGCAGCCAGTCCACGCGCGAGATCGGCCGCGCTCTTGGCGTGGTATTCCTTCAGGTGGCGCGGTGGCCGACGGGGCATCAGGCCTCCTCCACCCAGGCAGAGTCTTCCCGCGCCATCAGCGCCGAAGAAGCGGCCGGACCCCAGGAGCCGGCGGTGTAGGTCTTGGGCTTTTCGTTGAGCTGGGCCCAGCCTTCGAGGATAGGGTCCACCCAGGTCCAAGCTGCCTCCAGTTCGTCGCGGCGCATGAAGTGCGTTAGGCGACCCTTGATCACGTCCATCAGCAGGCGTTCGTAGGCCTCGGCGCGGCGCTCCGTGAATGCCGATTCGAGGTCGAGGTTGAGGTTGACGGGGCGCAGCCGCATGCCGCTGCCGGGCTCTTTGGCCATCATCTGCAGCTGCACGTGCTCCTCGGGCTGCAGCCGGATCATCAGCCGGTTCACCGACTGGCGCGGCGAGTCGGTGAACAGGCGGTAGGGCAGATCGGCGAACTCGATCACGATCTCGGAGCGGCGCTCAGCCATGCGCTTGCCGGTGCGCAGGAAGATCGGCACATTGGCCCAGCGCCAGTTGTTGATGTGGGCGCGCAGCGCCACAAAGGTTTCGGTGCCGCTGTCGCCCGGCACGTTGTCTTCTTTCAGGTAGCCAATGGCTGACTCGCCGTTGGATGCTCCCGCGCCGTACTGGCCGCGCACCGTGTCGCGCGCCACATCGGCCACCGTCATCGGGCGCAGCGAGCGCAGCACCTTGAGCTTTTCGTCGCGCACCGCATCGGGGTCGAGTGAGACTGGTGGCTCCATCGCCACAATGCATAGCAGCTGAAGCAAATGGTTTTGCACCATGTCGCGCAGGGCCCCCGTGCCATCGTAGAAGCCGGCCCGGCTGCCCACGCCCACGCTTTCGGCCACGGTGATCTGCACGCTCTTGATGTAAGGGCTGCGCCAAAGCGGCTCGAAGATGGTGTTGCCAAAGCGAAGCACCATGAGGTTTTGCACCGTCTCCTTGCCTAGGTAGTGGTCGATGCGGAAGATCTGTGATTCTTGGAAGTACCGGCCCACTTCATCGTTGATGGCTTGTGCCGATGCCAGGTCGTGGCCCAGCGGCTTCTCCAGCACCACACGCGAGGTGGCGTCGATCAGGTCGGCGCTGGCGAGGTGGGCGCAAATTTCCGTGAACAGCGTGGGCGCGGTGGCGAGGTAGTACACGCGGTCGGAGCCGTTCTGCAAGGCCTGGCCCAGGGCCTGGTAGTCGGCGCTCTGCGTGGCGTCGAGGCAGACGTAGTTCAGCCGGTCCAAGAAGCGCTGCCAGGTGTCACCCTCGCGCGCCGCGGCAGCGATGAAGGGCGTCACCTTCTCTTGCACAAACCCCAGGAATACTTCGCGATCCCAGGGCTGGCGCCCCAGCGCATGGATCCGGGTGGAGGCTGGCAGGTTGTTGTGCAGGTGCGCCATGTAGAGCGCTGGCAACAGCTTGCGCACCGAGAGGTCACCGGCACCGCCAAAGATCACCAGATCGAGTGGGGCCGAGGGGGTTTGGGCGTGCGCAGTTTTGAGCATGTTTCTAATTTAGTTACTTTCTCGGAGAAATTCTAATGTAATCAAGTTACATGGATGGTACAACTTGCACAACTCGCCCTTGTCTTCCAGGTACTCGGTATCAAACCTCCCGAAACGCGGGTCGCGACGCCGCCAGTCCAGGGTCGACGGTCGCCAGGCTGGGGCCGGTCTGCCACACACACAAACTGGTGCTGGCCACTGGGTGGCAGGGCACCTTTTGCACATCCTGCTCGTTCAGCGCCAGTTCGTCCACCCGGTTCGCGGACTGGAAACTCGGCCGGCTGAGCAAGGCCACCAGCAGGCCAGTCAGAAAGCAGTCGCCCGCACTCACCGTGTCGGCCACCTGGACCGGTGCCGTCCTGGCGGCCTGAGGTCGGGTCCTCCACACAGCACAAGTGCTAGGGCGCGGATAAATCGTCCTGAATCGGCGCCGGTGCATCGGCTTGCAAACCCTGCGCGGTGAGGTGCAGCACGCGCTGGGCGCGCGCCGCTGCGGCTTCGGAGTGCGTCACCAGCACCAGCGACGCGCCGCTCTCGTCCGCCTGGTCTTGCAGCACCTGCATCACCTGGGCCGCGGTGCGCGGATCCAGGTTGCCGGTGGGTTCGTCGGCCAGCAGCAGGCTGGGGCGGTGCACCAGCGCGCGGGCGATGGCCACGCGCTGCAGCTGGCCACCAGAGAGCTCGGCGGGCAGCCGGTGGCCGAGATCGCCCAGGCCCACGGCGGCCAGCATCTGCGCCACGCGCGCCACATCGGGCCGCCGCAGCAACAGCAAGGGAAGGCCGACGTTTTGCGCCACGTCCAGATGCGGGAGAACGTGGAAGGCCTGAAACACGAAGCCCAGTTTTTCGCGCCGCCAGTGCGCGCGCTGCACTTCGCTGAGCTGGCCGAGGTCCAGGCCATCGTGCACGATGCGGCCGGTTTGCCAGTCGTCCAGTGCGGCCATGCAGTTGAGCAGGCTGGACTTGCCCACTCCCGATTCACCCACGATGGCGATGAACTCGCCGGGCGCCACCGTCAGGTTCACCTGGCTAAACACTGGCGTGTCGCCATAGTGTTTGCCGAGTTGCTCGATCACGAGGCCCATGCGCTCACCCCTTGTCCGACTTCCAGCTGATTGCCGGCCCAGCGCAGCACCTGATCCAGCGCGTCTGGTGCATCAGCAGCAACCACCGCTCGCGCTGGCATGGAGCGCAGCCAGGTGAGCTGGCGTTTGGCGAGCTGGCGGGTAGCGAAAATGCCGCGGTCGCGCAAGGTCGCCAGCTGGGACGGCGTGGGCGCGTCCTGGGTTTCGTCGAGCAGTTCCCAGACCTGACGGTAGCCGACACAGCGCATCGCGGGCAGGTCGGCGTGCAGGTCGCCTCGCGCGCGCAGACCGCGCACTTCGTCAACGAAGCCCTGAGCCAGCATGGCGTCAAAACGCTCGGCAATGCGCTGGTGCAGCCAGGCCCGGTCGGTTGGCTCCAGCGACAGCTGGGCGTTGGGGGCCAGCGGGCTGCTGGTGGGCGCCGCCGCGCCATGAAAACTGGATAGCGGACGCCCAGCCACCGCAAACACCTCGAGCGCACGCTGGATGCGCTGCGCGTCATTGGGAAACAAACGTGCCGCGCTCACCGGGTCTACGCGCTGCAGCTCGGCGTGCAGCGCGGGCCAGCCTTGCGCCTGGGCGCGGGCGGCGATGGCCTCGCGCACCAACGCATCGGCCGGGGGCATGGCGTCGAGCCCCTGCATCAACGCCTTGAAATACAGCATGGTGCCGCCGACCAGCAAGGCGGTGCGCCCGCGCGCCTGGATCTCATCGATCAGGCGACGGGCGTCATTCGCAAATTCGGCGGCGCTGTAAGCGTTCAGCGGCTCGCGGATGTCGATCAGGTGGTGCGGCACTTGCGCGCGCTCGGCCTCGCTGGGCTTGGCGGTACCGATGTCCATGCCGCGGTAGATGAGCGCCGAGTCCACGCTCACGATCTCCATCGGCCAACGCTGTGCGATCGCCAGCGCGGCAGCTGTCTTGCCGCTGGCGGTGGGCCCGGCGATGGCGATGCACCCCGGCCGCATGGAGGGCGATCCTCTCAACGGGGCCGAATCCGGGGCCTGGCCAAATGGGTTCCCCAATACCTCTGAAGGGGGCATGTCGTGCGCTGTCATGGGGTGGATGGCTCGACCACCCTTTGCGGCGCCGCCTGGGAATCTCCATACCGCTGCACCAGCGTCCACGCCGTGGCGGCGATCAGCACGCTCCAGAACCAGATGCCGTTGGTGAGCGGAAGCACCGAGCCGCTGCCGGCTGCGATACCCGCCAGGCTGGTGCCCAGCCAGCCACCCATGACAAAGGCCGCGATCATCATGAAGAAGCCACTCAGGGCCGAGGCGGCACCGGCCGACTTCGGGAACGGGCCAACGGCACCGCTCTGGCCACAGGGCTGGTGCACGCCGTGACCCAACATGAACAGGTAAAACGGCAACATGATGGCCCACACGCTCTGGACGCCCAGTAGCGCCAGCGCGCCCATCGTGGTGCCCGCCACCAGTGTGCAGGCGCCGGCGATCGCCACCGTGCGCTGCACGCCAAAGCGCGGCAGCAGGCGCCGGCACACGAAGGTCCCGATGATGTAGCTCAGCGCCATCGAAAACATCAACAGGCCGTAGCCCGTTTTGGACACGCCCAGCACCTGGATGAACACGAAGGACGAGGCGGCCAGAAAGGTGAACAAACCCCCGTAAGACGTGGTGGCGAGCAGGGCGTAGGCCCAGAAGGTCGGGTGGCGGAGGATGCTGGCCCAGGCGCGCACCAGGGCAACGGGGCGCAGCGGTTGCCGGTTTTCTCTGGCCAGGGTTTCGTCAAATCGCCAGACGATCAGCGCCAGCGTGACAGCACCAAACATGGCCAGCACGGACAAGGCCGCGCGCCAGTCGAACAGGTCGCTCAGCAGACCGCCGAGCGGCGCGCTGGCGCAGGCGATCACACCCAAGCCCGTGAGGCCCTTGGACATCACCCGGGCGCCATCTGCTGGTTCATACAGATCGCGCACGATGGCCCTGGCGCACATCACGGCCGCGCCCATGGCAGCGCCCTGCGCGATCCGCCAGCCGATCAGCAGCTCCATGCTGGCCGCCAAGGCGCTGCCGACGGCCGCCGCCACGTAGATCGCTGTACCAATGAGCAGAATGGGTCGGCGTCCGAAGCGGTCGGCCAGAGGGCCCCACACCATCTGGGATGCACCGAACGCCAGCAGCAGGCCGGTGAGCGTGAGCTGGGCTTGGGGCATGGTGGCCCCAAAACCGCTGGTGAGCGCGGGCAGCGCGGGCAGGTAGAGGTCGGTGGTGATGGGCTGCAGGCCCAGCAGCAGGGAGAGCACCAGCACGATGAGCGCGGGCGACATGGCGGAGCGGGAGGCGGACATCCGCACGAGGGTAGCAGAGCGGCCCTGGGCCGCCCTTCCCGAATCAGGGGGTGAGACCGAACAACTCCGCCAGCGCCACGCGGTACTGCGGTTGGCCCACCGAGTTGGTGTTGTGGTGGGACCCGTTTTCCACCAGCACAAACGCCTTTCTGCCGGTGGCGGCGTCGAACAGCCGGCGCCCGAGCTCGGGGCTGATGAGCCGGTCCTGCGCGCCGTGCACCACCAGCAGCGGCGCGCCGATGTGGGCGACGCGCTTGGCTGCGTCGAAGCGCTGGGTGATCAGCGGCGAGATCGGCAGCCAGCCCCATTTGAAGGTGCTGACCACATCGGGGATGGAGGTGAAGGTGCCTTCGACCAAGGTGCCCGCCTCGTCGCTCACCTGCGAGGCCAGCTCGACCGCAATCGCGCCACCCAGCGAGTGGCCGAAGATGTAGCGCGGTCGGCCCGGGTACTGCTGCCCCAGCCAGTCCCAGGCTGCGCGGGCGTCTTCGTAGGCCAGGGTTTCCGAGGGCAGCTGCGCGGTGCTCTTGCCAAAGCCGCGGTAGTCGATGGCCAGTACCGAGAAGCCCAGCTCGTGCATGCGCCGGGCCCGAAACGCCGAGCCGACCACGTTGTAACGCGCGCCGTGCAGATAAAGCAGCACCGGTGCATCGGCGCGGGCGTCGAAATCGGTCTGCGCCAGCCACAGACCGTGCAGCTGAGCTGGTTTGCCCGTTTCGCGCGACTGAAAGTCGATCCAGACCTCGCTCATGCCGGTGGCGGCTTCTTCGCCGCGCCACCAGCTGCGGTCCGACGGCTGGAAGATCCATTCGCGCTGCCGCTCGTCCAGCGTGGCGCAGCCGGCCAGCACCCCGACGCTCAGCACGCCCAGCAGCAACAATTTCCAAAAGGTTCGCTTCATGGCGATGAATGATGCGCCCAGCTGACGAAAGTTTCCCGCATCACCGCCGGTGACCCCCGGGCGCAGTGGGTCGGCCCTAGCGGCCGCGGAGGAACAGCGCGTCGAGTTCCTTCATGCCCATCTGCCGCCAGGTCGGCCGGCCGTGGTTGCACTGGTCGGAGCGTTCGGTCACTTCCATCTGGCGCAGCAGTGCGTTCATCTCGTCCAGCGTCAGGCGCCGGTTGGCGCGCACCGCGCCGTGGCAAGCCATGGTGGCCAGCAGCTCGTTCTGTGCCCGCTCGATCACGCGGCTCGCGTCGTGTTGCGACAGCTCGGCCAGCACGCTGCGCGCCAGCTCCACCGGATCGCCCTGGGCCAGGGTGCTGGGTACGGCCCGTACCGCCAGCGTCTTGGGGGAAAACGGGGTGATTTCCAGTCCGAGCTGGGCCAGCACATCACTCGCGTCTTCGGCCGTGGCGACCTCGGCTGGCGTGGCAGCGAAAGTGGCAGGAATCAGCAGCGGCTGGCTGGTGATCTGATGGGCATCGAGCTGTTGCTTGAGCCGCTCGTAGACGATGCGCTCGTGGGCGGCGTGCATGTCGACCACCACCAGGCCCTGCGTGTTTTCGGCCAGGATGTACACCCCCTGCAGTTGCGCGATAGCCCGGCCCAGCGGCCAGTCGCCGGCCGGCATGGGCGCGGGTGGCGCCGCGTTTGCTAGCGGGCTCGGCATCTGGACCCCCGCTGTCATCGGTGAGCTGCTCGACCACAACGCCTCGATGTCGCTGACCCGGTGGCCCACCACGTCAGGGCGCTGCCAGGCCAGCGGCGTCTGTTGACCAGCCCAGGCAGCAGAGGTTTCGGTGGCTGAGGTACCCGGTGCCGTCTCGATGAGCGACGCATCAGGGGTCTGGCTTGGCGCGGTGGAGCGTGGCACCGCCAGCGCCGACTCGACCGCGTGGCGCACACCCTGGTGCACCTCGCGACCGTCGCGAAAGCGCACCTCGATCTTGGTCGGGTGCACGTTGACATCGACCCGGGCCGGATCGAGCGTGACAAACAGCGCGTAGACCGGCTGCCGGTGGCCGTGCAGCACGTCTTCGTAGGCGCTGCGCGCTGCGTGCGTGATGGTCTTGTCGCGCACATAGCGGCCATTGACATAGGCGAATTGCCAGTCGGCGCGCGAACGGGCCGCGTCCGGTACGCCTGCAAAGCCCCATACGCGCAAGGGCTGGCGCAGCGTGTCGCCACCGTCGTCGTGCTCCTTCTCGGGTGGCCATTTCACTGAGACCGCCTGCTCGATGAAGTCTGCCCCGAGCACATCGGTGAGCCGCTGGCGCAGGGCGTCCAGGCCCTGGCCCGCAGCCGCGCGCCACTGCGCGGCCAGCTTGCCGTCATGCCAGATAGCAAAACCCACGTCGGGCCGCGCCAGCGCATGGCGCCGCACCGCTTCGATGCAGTGGGCGAGCTCGGTGGCGTCGGTCTTGAGGAATTTGCGCCGTGCGGGCGTGGCAAAAAAGAGTTCGCGCACCTCAACCGTGGTGCCCACCGCACGGGCGGCGGGTTGCAGTTCGCCGCTGCGGCCATCAAGCAACCAGCCGTGCGCCTCGCCCGCGCCCTCCACCCGGGTCAGCAGCGACAACTCGGCGATCGAGCAGATGGCGGCCAGCGCTTCGCCGCGAAAGCCCATGGTGTGCACCGACTCCAGATCGGACAGGCTGGCGATCTTGCTGGTGGCGTGGCGTTTGAGCGCTGTGGGCAGCTCGCCTCTGAGAATGCCGCTGCCGTTGTCTTCCACGCTGATCAGGCGCACACCGCCGGCTTGCAGCCGCACCGTGATCTGGCTGGCGCCTGCGTCCAGCGCGTTGTCGACCAGCTCGCGCACCACGGAGGCTGGCCGCTCGACCACCTCGCCGGCGGCAATCTGGCTGATCAGCTCGTCGGGCAGTTCGCGGATGGGGCGGCGAGGGGAGTGCATGGGCTGGTCGTTCACCACGAAATTCTAGGCGTCGCTGACCTCAGGGGTCGAAAATGGATAATCGCGACCACCCTGCTCAGGCTTTGTCGCCGGGCGCACCAGGCTTACAGCCTGCGATCCACTGACCCACGAGTTCCCCTTGAAACTGTTTGAACCGCTGTACGACCGCGTCATCACTTGGAGCCGCCACCCCAGAGCACCGTGGTTCCTGGGCGGGCTCAGTTTTGCTGAGTCGTCCTTTTTTCCCATCCCGCCCGACGTGATGCTCATGCCCATGTGCTTGGCGCGCCCGAATCGCTGGTGGCAGCTGGCTTTGCTCACGACGCTCACGTCGGTGCTGGGCGGTGTGCTGGGCTACATCCTCGGCGCCTGGGCGCTGGAGGCGTTGATGCCCTGGGTGGCACAAATGGGCTGGACAGGCAAGCTGGCCACCGCGCAGAGCTGGTTTGACCGCTGGGGCTTTGCCGCGGTGTTCATCGCCGGTTTTTCACCCATCCCCTACAAGGTATTCACCCTGGCAGCGGGTGGAATGGGCATGGCCGTGATCCCGTTTGTGGCAGCGTCCATCGTGGGGCGGGGCGGGCGCTTCTTTCTGGTGAGCTGGCTCATGGCCCGTTTTGGCCCCGCGATGGAACCGCGCATTCGCCCGTTCATGGAGTGGATGGGCTGGGGCGCCGTGGTGCTGTTGGGCATGGCCTATATGGTGTTGCGCTAACACTTAATTCTGCGCAGCGAAGGCGACGCCGAAGTCGGCGCGGGGGAGATCAAACTTGGCGGCTGCGCGCCAGCGGCGGGTTTTGCGAGAAGTATTTGACGATGCCCTTGAGCAGAGCATCGGCCAGGCTGTTCTGGTAGGCCTCGCTCTTGAGCCGCACTTCTTCTTCCGGGTTGCTGATGAAGGCGGTCTCGACCAGCACGCTGGGAATGTCCGGCGCCTTGAGCACCGCAAAGCCAGCCTGCTCGACCCGTGGCTTGTGCAGCTTGCCGACGCGGCCCACCTCGCCCAGCATGGCGCTGCCCAACTTCAGGCTGTCCTTGATCTGTGCAGTGGTGCTCATGTCGAGCATGGCGCGCTGAACGGTAGCGTCCTTGCTCTTGACGTTGATGCCACCGACCAGGTCGGCCGAATTTTCTTTGTTGGCCATCCAGCGCGCCGCCGCGCTGCTCGCACCCTTGGTGCTCAGCGCGAACACGCTCGCTCCTTGCGGCTTGGGGGTGTAGAAGGCGTCAGCGTGGATGCTGATGAAGAGGTCGGCGCTCACGCGCTGGGCCTTTTGCACGCGCACGTTGAGTGGCACAAAGAAGTCTGCGTCGCGCGTGAGGAAGGCGCGCATGGGGCTGCCGTTCACCTTGGTGGCGTTGATGCGGTCGCGCAGCCGGTGTGCGACCTGCAGCACGACGTCTTTCTCTTGCGTGCCGCCGGGACCGATGGCCCCTGGATCTTCACCACCATGGCCCGGGTCGAGCGCGACGATGATGAGACGGTCGGTGGGCCGCTGCTTGCTGGCCACTCGGGGCGCGGGTGGTGAAGAAGGATTGGCGCTCACGGTGGCGCCCACGCCGGCACGGTCGGTGCCTGGTGGGGTGGATGGTGTGCTCGCGGCCGCGGTGGGGCCAGGCAAGCGTTGGGGCGAGACGCGTTTGGCGATCAGTTCGCCTAGCGGATCGTTGATCGGGGCGCTGCCCAGCGCATCTGTCTCTCCGCCCAGCAGGCGCGCCGCGCGCTCGCTGGCTGCGTCAAGCTCGCGCACCCGCTGCGCGATCAACTGCTCAAGCGGGTCGGGTGGGTTGAAGGGGAAGATGTCCAGCACCAGCCGGTGCTGGTAGGCCGCCACCGGCACCAGATTGAATACCTGGGGCTTGACCGCTTGCTTGAGCGCCAGATCGAGCCACACCCGGTTGGGGATGGAAGGCACCACGCGGATACTCGAAATATTGGGATCGCTGCTGCGCAACTGACCGACCAGCTCGCGCAGCCCCGCGACCAGGTCGAGGCCTTCGATCTCGACCTGCAGGCGTCTCGGGTCGGTGTCAACGATCTCGCGCACCTTGAGTTCACCGTCGGACTCAATGGTCACCCGCGTGTAGTCCTGCGCCGGCCACAGCCGCACCGCCACCACGCTGGCGCCTCGCGCAATCTGTTGGGTGCCGAGCAGCAGCACCAGAGACCCTACGCGCAACAGCGAGCGGCGGTTGAGGGCGGCAGGCAGTCGGTTCATGTCTGCAGGGCGGCGAGCAGTTGCTCGCCAGTTGGGCTCAGCGGGGTCACGGTCACCTGGCGTGGCGTGTCGGCATCATCGGCCGGGAAAGCGTCGTTCATGGGTGCGGCTTGTAGATGAATGTGGGCGTCCATGGGCGGCAGGTAGCCAGCGGCGCGATCGGGCCACTCCACCAGCTTGAGACCAGGGCTGGCGAAAAGTTCGCGAAAGCCAGCGTCTTCCCATTCCCGCGGATCGTTGAAGCGGTAGAAGTCGAAGTGCCAGACCGACAGGGGCGCGCGGTGGGGCAGGTGCTCGCAGACATCGACTGTGTGGGGCTCGACCACCGCGTAGGTTGGGCTCTTGATACGGCCCTGTACCCCAAGCGCGCGCAATATGTGGCGCACCAGCGTGGTCTTGCCAGCGCCGAGGTCGCCTTGCAGCGAGAGGCTGCTGTTCACGATCGCGGGGCATTCAGCGAGCCGGCGCGCAAAGGTTTGCGTGTCGGCTTCGTTCGCCCATTGAGTGGTCCACGCCACCACGGGTGGCGTTTCTACAATGGCTGACTTATGACGTCTGGTTTCGATGCTGCGCAACTTGTCTCGAAGATAGAGGCTTGGGCCCAAGAGCTTGCATTTTCGCAAATTGCGGTGGCCGGGGTCGATCTCGCGTCTGCGGAACCGGGTCTTAGGGCCTGGTTGTCGCAAGGATGTCACGGTCAGATGGATTACATGGCCCGTCACGGCATGATCCGCGCACGCCCGGCCGAGCTGGTGCCAGGCACGCTGAGCGTGATCACTGCGCGCATGGACTACCTGCCGAGGGCCACGCCCGACGGCTGGCAGCGCACCGAACTGGCGCGCCTGGATCGACCAAGCGAGGCGGTGGTGTCCCTGTATGCACGAGGCCGTGACTACCACAAGGTCTTGCGCAACCGCCTGCAACAACTCGCCGACCGCATCGCTGAGGCGGTCGGGCCTTTCGGCCACCGTGTGTTCACCGACTCGGCGCCGGTGCTCGAGGCCGAGCTCGGTGTGCGCAGTGGCCAGGGCTGGCGTGGCAAGCACACGCTGGTGCTCAACCGCGAAGGCGGATCGATGTTTTTTCTGGGCGAGATCTGCGTTGACCTGGCGTTGCCGCCGAGCGAACCCGTCTCCGAGCACTGCGGGGCCTGCAGCGCCTGCATGACCGTCTGCCCCACACAAGCTATTGTCGCGCCACAGCGGTTGGATGCGCGCCGCTGCATCTCTTACCTCACCATCGAGCACGCAGGGCCGATCCCTGAAGACTTGCGGCCCTTGATGGGCAACCGCATCTATGGCTGCGACGACTGCCAGCTGGTCTGCCCCTGGAACAAATACGCCCAGCGCAGCCCGCTGCCCGATTTCGACGAGCGCGCGGGCCTGAGCGGCACGTCGCTGGTCGAGCTGTTTGCCTGGAGCGAAGACGAATTTCTGCGGCGCACCGAAGGCAGCCCGATCCGGCGGATCGGGCACGAACGTTGGCTGCGGAACTTGGCTGTCGCCCTCGGGAATGCAGCGCGGGTGTTGACAGAGCAGCAAGATCGTCAGGTTTTGCATTCGGCGCTTTCCAGTCGGGAGCACCACCCCAGTGCACTGGTGCGTGAGCACGTAGCTTGGGCGCTTAAGCAGGGCGCCTGAATCGGAACTACTGTGACAGAAACGACGAATTTGCCCTGCGGCAACGGTATCCCCCGACGAAAGACCTTGAGTGCCAGGCTCACCGCCGAAGGTCTGGTGCTCAGCGAGGGCCGGTCTGCACACTGCCTACTATCCAGAATGTGCCACGATGCGACTGGCCATTGTTTCGGCAGTCGACGAAACAGATGATGTGAATTGGAGTGCGCGTCTTCCAACCCGCTGGACGCGCAATGGCCTACTGTCCTCGCTTGCGCCGCTCTTCTTCAAGAGCCCGCTTGCGTGCCTCTTCTTCAAGCTCTTCCTTAGTGAGGGCGCGCTTCTTCTGGCTAGGCTGACTCGTGGCTGGAGAGGGTCCATCCTTTTTCGGGGGCTGCACCGCCCGGGGTGCAGGTTGCGGTTGCGGCCGCAGCTGGGGTGTATTCACCTCACCCCTGGTCCGCGGCGATCCTTGTTCCCTTGTCGCTGGTGGCAGACCCGGCAGCGGCTGGGCTGCTTCCCTCGTGTGAGGGACCACTCGGACGGCTGGCGCAGGCACTGGCACAACGGGTTTCAGTTCCCGCCGTGTATCGGCGTCCAGTGGCTTGCCCGGCTTCCTTTCCAGTTGAGGTTGCTGCGCGGCCACGCCTGGATGCGCTGCGGGTGGAGCCGTGCGAGCGACGACAGGCCGCTCAAACACATGGGACGGGGGTTGGCTGCGCTGGTCGCCTGGGCCACGCACGCTTCGATCGGTGGGTATCACCGGCGGCGCGATCACCATCGGTACGCCGTTGGTCGTACCCGTGGCCACGGGCAGCGAGTCTCTGCGCACCGACCGCGATTGAGAGAAAGTGGTCTTCGGAACAGCGATGACGGCACCCGGTATCTGCCGGTTGATGTAGGGGAGGTTGGGGACGCTGGTGGTGTTGAAGTAAGTGTTGATGACGGTGGTGTTGATGACCGTGTTGCTGATGTTGATGTTCGAGAAATAGTCAAGGCTCACGGGATACGCCGGCAGGTAGACCTCGCTCGGAGCCAGCGGAAACCATGCGATGCCATCGACGAAGCCACTCGAAATCGTGATCTGGAAGCTGGGACCGCCCACGAACACCACCAAAGCAGGAGCGTAGTAGGCGCGGGTGCGAATGGGTCCCGGCACCCAGCCCCAACGCCCTCGAAGATGCGCCCACCTCCCGTAGTGGGTCACGGCGAAGCCCCAGGGCGCTTCGTCTACCCACGTCCAGCCCCAGGGGTCGATCCACACCCAGTGCCCGTCCCGGTAGGGAGCCCAGCCGACCACCACCTGATTCGGAAACCAGATGTGGCCGTAGGTTGCGTCAACGCGCCAAGTGCCGTAGGCGTCCAGATCCTGGTAGCCGATGACGTAGGGCGACACATACCGGGCAGAGACAGATATGTCGAACGCCCGATCGCGATCACTGGCCCAGCGATCGAATGCGTCTGCATCCGAGACGGCGATGGCCTGCACATCCCGCAGACCTGTGCCAGAAAACCGATACGCCTGCCGCTCATCGAGCGTGTAGGCTGCACTCTCGCCAAATACCTCTACCTCGCCTCTGCGGACGAAAACGGCGGTCGCATCACGATAGGAGTCCACTTCAATCCGGAACTCGCCAGGCTGCCGAAGCGTCAGGGCGAGATTGGGCGTGTCGACCTCGATCATCTGGCCGGGCTCAAGACGACGCACTCGGACATTCAAGACGCCCTGCGTCAGCTGAAACTGGGCGATCTGGTCGTCGAGGTTGAGAATGGAGACGCTGGTACCGGCGCCCATGCGAACAACCGCGCCACCGATCTGGACTTCCATGCGTGCCGCTGGCTCTGTCCACAGGCGGTCGCCGATCGTCAGTGGCCGGTTGAGCGACGCCTGAATCCATGCAGACTCGCCGGCTGGCGAAAAACTGACCGCTCCGCTCACGTAGCCTACGCGCGCGACGCGTGATGGCGGATCGGCGTTCGCCCAGCCGCTGAACACCAGCATGGTGAGGGAGGCCAGTAGGACCACGAGCCGGTGCAGAAGCGTTTGCCAAGGCATAGAGATTCCTATGAAATGGGGCAGGGTGACTAGATCTGATGTTGTTCGTCGCCCAGAAGCGGCGGCGCGCCGCCAACCATGATCCCGCCCACGCCAACCCACACGGGGAGGTTGACTGGTTGCTTTATGGGTTCAAGCATCGGCTGCTCCTTGTGATGAAGAGGATGCAGGGGATGGAGAACATCGCCGGCAGCCATGGCAGCAGAACGAAGTTTGTGCTCACGGGCGCACGACAATCTCGTTCCTGACGGCCTTCACGCCGTTGACCTCCCGAGAGATCTTTTCGGCGGCGTCTCTTTCAAGCTTGTTCTTGGCGAAGCCCGAGAGCATCACCGTACCGTTCAAGGTCTCGACGCTGATCGACGTGCCGGCAACACGCTCATCTCTCAGCAGGCGGGCTTTCACTGAAGTGGTGATGGCGGAATCGTCTACGTAGGAGCCTACGGTTTCCTGACCGCGCACGACAGCGCAACCCGGAATAGTGAGCAAAGCCACGGCAGCAACGGCAGCGGCAAGGCTAGTGCGAATGAACATGGTCATACTCCTTAAAAAGTAAACCGACAGATGGGCGATCTGCGATCAAGGAAAGAGCATTCAAACCGCCCCATATATTCACCCTACAGGCAAATGCACGATGTCCTGTTGATATCTGTCAATGCTTTTTCTCGGGAACGTCGCGCGGCGGTCGGCTCGCAGTCATCCGTATTCGACAAACGTAACCGTTGCCCTGGCGCCTGCTTTCCTGCTACGCCCTGCATGCAACGGATGTGAGCGTGAGCTGCTCCTGCGTCCAGGGCGCAGGCGCTAGTGCGATGCCAAATGGGCCTATGTTTTCGTCCTGCCTGGGCTGTCAGCCCTGACCGGTGCCTTCCTCAAGCGTAGCGCTGCCGCAATTCCCGCTTGAGCAGCTTGCCACTGGGGTTCTTGGGCAGCGCGTCGGTGAACACCACACGCTTGGGCGTCTTGAAGTGCGCCATGTGCTCGCTGCAGTGCGCCATCACCTCGGCCTCGGTCAGCGCGTGGCCGGTCTTGAGTACCACGATCGCTGTGACCGCCTCGACCCACTTCGCGTCGGGCAGGCCGACCACTGCCACCTCGCTCACCGCAGGCAGGCGGTAAATCATCTCCTCCACTTCGCGGCTGGCCACGTTTTCGCCGCCGGTCTTGATCATGTCTTTCTTGCGATCGACCACGCTGATGTAGCCCTCGTCGTCGATCATCGCGAGATCGCCGCTGTGGAACCAGTCGCCATCGAACGCGGCCGCCGTGCGCTCAGGATCGTTGAAGTAGCCCAGCATCAGGTGCGGCGATCGGTGCACGATTTCACCAACCTCATTTACCGCCACGTCCTGCATCGCGTCGTTCACCACCCGGGTTTCCACGTTGAGCACCGCTTTGCCGCAAGAGCCCGGTTTGCGTAGCTGGTCTTTGGGCGCCAGCATGGTGGCCAGCGGGGCGATTTCTGTCTGACCATAGAGGTTCCACAGACGCACCGCCGGCAGCCGTTCTGCTAGCTCCTTGAGTACCTCCACCGGCATGATGGACGCGCCGTAGTAGCCTTTGCTCAGGTGTTTCAGCTTGTCCGCGACCAGCAGCGGAGAGCGCAGCAGCGCGATCCACACGGTGGGCGGCGCAAAAAAGCTGGTGATGCGGTGCTGCTCCAGCAGCGGCAGCAGGTTCTCTGGCGTGGGCTTGGCGGTGATCACATTGCTGCTGCCGATGTAGATCGCTGGGCCAAAGAACACGTCAAGCTGCGCACAGTGGTACAGCGGCAACGCGTGTAGCGCCACATCGGCCTCGGCGATCTCGGCGTTGACCACGCAGCTCACGTATTGCCACAGCACCGCGTCGTGCGTGAGCATCGCGCCTTTCGGGCTGGCCTCGGTGCCACTGGTGTAGACGATCTGCGCGAGATCCTGGCTTTGCAGCGCCACCGGCGCCAGCGAGTGGCTGCAGGCTGCGAGTTCGTCGAAGGGGTGCATGCCGGCAACCGGCTCGGCGGGGTCTTCGCTGGGCAGCCAGACGAATTGCTTGACTTGCGTATCCAGCGCTGCGGCGGCGCGCGCCAACTCGGCCAGGCCGCTGTCAGTGGCGAGGGTGCGGGCGCCAGCGTGGCGCAGGATGTAGGCGACCTCGTCGGCTTTCAACATGAAATTGATCGGCACCAGCACCGCGCCACAGCGCGCCAGCGCAAAACGTAAGGCCGCAAAGCCATGCGAGTTGCGCGCCAGCACCGCCACCTTCTCGCCCTCGGCCACGCCGATGTGCTGCAAGCCCGCAGCGAGCCGTGTCACCAGCGCGTTGAAGTCGGCGTAGGTCCAGCGGGTGCTGCCACAGACGATGGCGGTCTTGGCCGGCAGGCGCTGGGCCGTTCGGTGCAGGGCGTCGGCAATGGTTTGGCGGCGTACGAGCGGGGAGACGTTGTTGCGTTCTGTTGGACTCATGGGGTAGGGCGGCTTCAGAGCTACGACAGGTGCGAAAGTGAATCGATTGAACGCGATCTGCGCCCAGTTTCCATGGGTGTTTTCACCAGCACAGATGCCACCCATATCTGGGGGACTATCATGGCCACATGGACCCTATCTCCAGTGCACAAAACTCCCTGAGCCAGTGGGGTGCCCGGGTGCGTTCAGCCTGGTTTGCCTGGTGGCATGTGCTGCTGCTCGGGGCGCAAATTGTGGTGCTCGCCCTGTCGCCGTCGAGCTATCGGCATGGTGAACGGCGCGCTGCAGTGCTGCGCAATCTGTACCTGGCCACCGCACCGCTGCTGACCTGGTTCCTGGTGCTGTCGGCGCTGGTCAGCGTGGTGCTGATCCGCATTGTTGTCGCCACAGCCTACAGCTACGGGCTCACGCAGTACGCGCTGGAAGTGCTGGTGCGCACCCTGGTACTAGAGCTGATTCCGCTGTACGCGGCGCTGTTCGTGGCCTTGCGCTACGCCATGCCCGGTGCTCAGGTCGTTCGCAAGAAACTCTCGGACCAGCACCGGGCCGGCGGCGAGGTAAACGAGCAGGCTTTGCTGCGCGGCGAGTTGCTGCCGCGCTCCCTGGCCGCAGTGTTCTCCGTGCTGCTGCTCGCGGCCCTGAGCTGCGTGGTGGCGCTGGTGCTGACCTACCTCACCGTGTACGGCTTTTCGCCATGGGGTCTGCCGGCATACACCCGAAGCGTGGGCGGCGTCTTCACGCCAGCGGTCACGCTTATCTTCACCCTCAAGACCCTTTTCTTCAGCATGGCTGTGGCGGTGGTGCCCCTTGCGGCCAGCGCCCAGCGCGATAGCCAGGGCCGCTACAGCCGCCGCAGTGACATTTCGGAATTCGCGCGCCTTTTCTCCGTGGTGCTGCTGATCGAGGTGGTGTCGCTGGTCGGCAATTACTATTGACATCCATGAGCACGACCAGCGAACTGCCGCCGTCTTCGACAGGCTCGGGACTGCCACCCGATCCGCAGCCGCCAGTGAAAAATCTGGAGGTCAAGGCCGCTCTCTTGCTGCTGCTCATGCTGGTGATGGTGCTGGGTTCGGCCTTGTACGTGCTTTACGCTCGTGGCGCCTTCGAGCGTACCCAGCGCCTGGTGCTGATTTCCGACGACTCCGAAGGCGTCGTGGTCGGCATGGACATGACCTTCGCCGGATTTGCCATCGGACGGGTGGCACGAATTGAACTCGGGCCCGATGGCAATGCGCGCATTTTGATCGATGTGCCCGAAAAGGACGCGCGCTGGCTGCGCACCTCCAGCATCTTCACCATGGAGCGCAGTCTGGTCGGCAGCACGCGAATCCGCGCCTACAGCGGTGTGCTCGAAGATCCGCCGCTGCCGGACGGTGCCGAGCGTCAGGTGTTGCGCGGTGATGCCTCGGCCGAAATTCCCAGGCTCACCGCGTCGATCCGCGACCTGCTGGACAACTTGAACGATCTCACCAAGGCCGGTGCGCCGCTTTCACAAAGTCTGGTCAATGTGCAGACTGTGACCGAAAAGCTCAACGGCCCGCAGGGTGCCATGGGTGTGCTGTTTGGCAACGAAGACGACGCGAAGAAGGTCGCTGTCACCCTGGATCGCGCCAATGCGCTGCTGGCCCGTGCCGATACCCTGACCGCCCGGCTCGACACCCTGGTGGCCAATGCCGACCGCCAGGTGTTCGGCACCGGCGCAGCGCCCGGACAGGGCGGTCTGGTGACCGATGTGCGCGCCACGGTGCAGCAGCTCAACGGCCTGCTGGGCGAAGCGCGCGGCAGTCTGCAGAAGGTGGACGCGTTGCTGGTGGATGCGCAGGCCATCGCGAGCAACACCCGAGAGGCGACAGTGGACCTGACCGCGTTGCGCGCCGAGGTGGAGGCCAGCCTGCGCAAGGTGGATGGTCTGGTGAACGAGATCAACCGTAAATGGCCATTCGCGAGAGACACGGAGATTCGGCTTCCATGACCACCACCGCGCAGATTTCGTCGCTACCCCCTCAAGGATGCGATGCCTGCGGCCTGGCGAAGCCGGTTCCGCGGCATGCTGGGCCGCCGTCACCTCGGACGCGATCAATCCGATTTCCTCAAATGGTGACGACGCTCCGTTGTTCTGTTGGTGTGTTGGCGTTGGCGATGGGAGCTTGCTCCAGCACACCACCGCCACCCGATTGGCAGATGAACGCCAAGGGCAGCGCAGATCGCGCGACTGAGGCCTGGCTCAGGGGCGACAGCCCAATCGAGGCAGTTGAGTTCGCTCGGGCTCGCGCCGCAGTGGCAAGCACTGGCCGACTCGACCTGGTTGCGAGGCTGGAGTTGCTGCGGTGCGCCACACACGTAGCGGCGCTGGACTTTGCGCCCTGTACCGGCTATGACGCAATCGCGCAGGATGCTACCCCGCTAGAGCGTGCCTATGCGCGCTACTTGATGGGGGCTTCCCAGGCGACTGATGCAGCTCTGTTGCCTGAGGCCCATCGAGGTCTGGCGGGTGGTTCTTCCGCTCCTGAGACTGCACTCGCGGGCATCCAAGACCCCTTGTCGAGCCTCGTCGCTGCAGGGGTGCTACTTCGCCGCGGCCAGGCCACCCCCGGTGTGATAAGCCAAGCTGTGGACGTGGCCTCAGCACAAGGCTGGCGTCGGCCTTTGCTGGCCTGGCTCAAGCTTCAACAACAGCGAGCACAGGCGGGTGGTGCGACGAATGAGGCAGCGATTCTGCAACGGCGCATCGATTTGATCGCGCCGCCCCGGAGTCGCTGACCCAATCAGTTCACCTTACCGATCCTCTGCAGGGTCTCCAGCATGGCCTTGGCGTCGTTCTGGACAAATTTGTCGAATTCAGGCAAGTCCTGAAACTGGAATGAAGTGCCCGCGCCCGTCAGGACCTGGATGGTTTTTGGATCTTGCGCGGCGATGCGTGCCGCTTCGCGCAGCTTTGTGATCACGGCTGGCGGCGTGCCCGCGGGCACAAAGATACCCGACCACTGGGAGTAGTTGATTGGCACGCCGAGTTCTCTCAAGCTGGGCACATCGGGCAACGTGGCCAGCCGGCCCTCTCCCCAGTGGGCCAGTGCGCGCATCTTGCCTGCCTTGATCTGGCCTGCCACGCTGGCCGGGCCGCTTGCAAGTGCATCCACCTGCCCGCCCAGCAGGCCGAGAATGGCCGGACCCGCACCGGTGTAGGGCACATGCAGCAGAAAGCTACCGGTGGCGCCCTTGAGCTGCTCCATCGGGACATGCATGGTGCCGTAGTTGCCAGAGGAACCGAAGGTCAGGCTGCCAGGGTTGGCCTTGGCGAAGGCAATGAATTCGGCAAAGGTTTTCCAGGGGCTGTCGGCGCGCACCACCAGCACGGTGGGGTCAGCGGTCAGGCGCGCAATGGGCTGGAGCTGCGACAACTCGAACTGCGGCGGACGGTTCAGTAACCTATCGGCTTCTGGCAGCACGACCACTGAAGACAGACCCAGCAGGATGTTGTAGCCGTCGGCATTGGACTTGGCCACCTGTCCCATGCCAATCGCACCCCCGGCCCCGGCGCGATTGACCACCACCACCGGCTGGTTGAGGTGCCTGGCCATGGCTTCGGCCACCGGTCGGCCCACTGTGTCGGCCACGCCGCCGGGTGGGAACGGGATCACCATGGTCACGGGTTTGGTGGGATAGGCGTCCTGGGCCATGGCTGTGCCTGCCAGGGCGCCCAGTGCCAGTGCGAGGGCGCAGAGTTGTCGCAAGTGTGTTCGCATGTTTGTCTCCATGGTGTTGTGATGAGCTGTGATTGGGGTGAAAAAGCGCTTCAGACGAACTGGTTTTCGAGCGTGCCGATACCGTCAATCTCGATGCGGACCACGTCGCCTGACTTCAGGAAGCTTGGTGGGTTCAAGCCCATGCCCACACCTGCTGGCGTGCCGGTGGCGATCACATCGCCCGGGTAGAGGGTGATGCCACGCGAGATGGTTTCGATCAGCGTTGGGATGTCAAATATGAGGTCTTCTGTGCGCCCGTCCTGCCGCGCGGCTCCGTTGACCCAGCAGCGCACACGGGTGTGCTGCCCATCGAGTTCATCGGCGGTCACG
Source organism: Hydrogenophaga sp. (assembly GCF_011390835.1). Lineage (GTDB taxonomy): Bacteria > Pseudomonadota > Gammaproteobacteria > Burkholderiales > Burkholderiaceae_C > Hydrogenophaga. Next base: position 70,538 of record NZ_JAABRQ010000007.1, read on the forward strand.
ATCCAGGGCCCCATCGGGCAGAAGGTGTCGAAACTCTTGCCCATGTCCCATTGCTGGTGGCGCATCTGGACGTCGCGAGCGGTGACGTCGTTCACGATGGTGTAGCCGAAGACATGGTCCATCGCAGACTCGCGCCCGATGTTCTTGCCACCTTGGCCGATCACCACCGCGAGCTCTGCTTCGTAGTCGATCTGCACTGACACTGCCTCACCGGGGAGGCGGACCTCATCCCCGTTGGCGATCACGCATTCGGGCACCTTCGTGAACACGATGGGCCAAGCAGCCGGGTTGGCGTTGTTGCCCTTGAAGACGGAGCCTTGGAGCTCCTTGGCATGCTCGTGGTAGTTGCGGCCCACACACCATAGATTGCGCCTGGGCAGCGGCAATGGCGCCTCCAGTCGAACCGAATTCACCGGCAGCGCGGCCCGCGTGCTGACCGGCCACGGCGCGCCCGCCGCATGCGCCTCGATCAATGGCAGCACACCGCGCTGGGCGTCGGCAAGATCCAGGGGAGTAACGGTTTGACCGTCTGGCGACACCAGGCCAACTTGACGCTGACCCTGGTGAACAAAGGTGGCAAAACGCACGTGCGCTCCTGTAAAGGGTGGAAAAAGATACCAATAGGTACCAAGAGATACCAGGCCACGATGCTAATCATTTGCGAACACAGTTGTAGGCGGGTTTCCCCTTGGGCTGGAATGACTGGCGACATTGGTATCAATTGGTATACTGCCGCCCATGGATGCCGCGACCGCCTTGCAAGAGTCTCTTCGTGAAAAGCTGCGTGGAGGCCGATGGCGTTCAGGCGAACGGCTGCCGACCGAGCGCGAACTGGCCGAGTCCTTCGGCGTGAGCCGCACGACGGTGCGCAAGGCCTTGCTGGGCCTGAAGCAGCAGGGCTGGATAGCGCAGACAGTGGGCAGTGGTACGTTCGCGACTGATCTGGTGCGCATGGACAAGGTGTTGCCCGGGAGTCCCGAGTCCTCGCAACACACCAGTCCTGCCGAATTGATGGAAGCCAGACTGGCCTGGGAGCCGGCGATCATCGATCTGGTGGTGCGCAATGCCAACGCCGCAGATTTCCATCGCCTGCTGGCCTGCTGCGAAGAGGCTGAGGCGGCCACCTCGCTGGCGGCGTTCGAGCACTGGGACGGAGAACTGCACCAGGCCATCGCAGATGCCGCGCACAACAGCTTCGTCTCGCGGGTGTTTGACCTGATGAAGGCGGTGCGTGCCCAAGGGGACTGGGGCCAGCTCAAGAAGCGCAGCCTCACGCCCGAGCGTCGGCTGGCCTATCAGGCCGAGCACCGCGCGATCGTGCACGCCCTGTGTGACCGTGATGCTGCTGGTGCGCGAGAGACGACGCTGGCGCATCTCATGCACGTGCGGCGCAACCTGTTGGGCAGCTGATACCGGACAAGCCTACTGGCGCAGAATCCCCAGCGCAAATGGCAGGCTCAGCATGCCGAGCATGGTGGACAGGGTGACGAGTCCGGCCACATAGGCGCCGTTGTAGCCCATGCGCGCGGCCAGTACGTAGCAGGTAGAGGCGGTGGGCACGGCAGAGAACATCAGCAGCACAGTGGTTTGCACCGCATCGAGACCAAAGAGCCAAGCGAAGCCGAAGGCCATGAGCGGCATGGCAAGGTGCTTGATGCCCAGCATCAGCAAGCCCATCGTCTTCGCAGCCTTCAGCGAGCTGAACTGCATACCGGCACCGGCTGCCATCAGACCCAGCGCCAGGGCGGCCTGGCCGATGCGGGTCACGGTGGGGTCCAGCCAGGGCGGGATGCTGAAACCCAGCAGGTTGGCCAGCAGTCCAGAGGCGGTGCCAATGATGAGCGGGTTGCGCAGCAGCTCGCCGACGAAGTGCTTTTCCGCGTGGCGTGCCATGGGCCATACGGCAGCCGTGTTCAACAGAGGCACAGTGACGCCAATGATCACCGCAATGAGTTGCAGGCCTTCTGGGCCGGCGACTTTGCTCGCCAGCGCCAGCGCGATAAAGGAGTTGAAGCGAAACGCTACTTGCGCGCTGGCGGCGTGCAGGCGCAGGTCGAACCGTTTGCCTAGCCAGGGCCAGTGAGGCAGCGAGTACGACAGAGCGATGCCGCCTGCAGCCAGACAAAGTGCCGCGCCGATTAGACTGGAGGTGGCGCCGAGCTCCAGAGGGCTTTTCAGGATGGCCTGAAACAGCAGCACAGGGAACAGGAAGTAGTAGACCAGGCTGTCGATCGAACTCCAGACCCCGCGGTTGAGTGCCGTGAAGCGGCACACCAGGTAGCCGATCAGGATCAGCGAGAAATCGGGGAAAAGCAGCTGGGCAAAGTTCACCGATTGAGGTTACCTGATCGGTGGCGGCCCATCCGGCGCCACTGTCGCCTCAGCGCAGCGGCGCAGCGGTCTGCACGCATGGTGTGAGCAGGGTGATGTCACCGTCTGATGGCAGCAGGCTGCCCAGCGGGACGCAGCCCGCTGCGGTGCACCAGTCGTAGTCCGCGGTGTAGGCGGACCTGGTGAGCCGCAGACCGTCCGGTGACCAGGTGGTGGGCGTGTATTCGTACCAGCCGTTGCGCAGCACCGCGTCGGCGGGGGGCTCCATGCCGGCGGCCGAACCGCGGATGCGGGCACTCAGCGCCTTGAGCGTGGGTGGAGCGCCCGGCACCACCGCGTAGTCCTCTTCCCAGCGCACCTTCTCGATCGAGTGGGTCCAGGCCAGGGTGAAGCGCTCGCTGGGTACGAAAACCGGCGCCGTCGCCGGCCCTGCAGCGGCGATCGCCAAGCACACGCCCAGCAGCGCCATGGCGCTCAAGCGGTCACGGCGCGCTGCGCCCGTGTGCGCCAGAAATGCCAGCCAATGAACACGGCGACCGCGCCCAGGCCGATCTCGTCGGTCAGCGGCAGGGCGACGATGAGGAAGCTGGCCGAGCCAATAGCGACGATGCGTTCAGCCCAGTTCAGCGGGCCAAACAGGTAGCCGATGGCGCCAGCGCCCCACATGGCGATCGCCACCAGGGCCTTGAACACGATCCAGCTGGTGTCCACCCAGGTACCGTCTTGCAGCATGAGCGCTGGCGCGTACACCGCCATGAAAGGCACGATGAAGCCGGCAATGGCCACCCGGATGGCCTGCATGCTGATCTTCAGCCCGGTCTCGCGCGCAATGGGCGCTGCGGCAAAACAGGCCAGCGCCACCGGCGGCGTGAGGTCGGCCATGATGCCGAAATAGAACACGAACATGTGCGAGACGATGAGCGGCACGCCCAGCTCCAGCAGCACCGGCGCGGCCAGCGAGCTGGTGATGATGTAGTTCGGAATGGTGGGGATGCCCATGCCCAATACCAGACAGGTCAGCATGGTGAGCAGCAGCGCCAGGAACAGGCTCTCGCGCCCGATGGCGATGATGTGACCGCCGAGCTCAGCCGCCACGCCAGTGAGGTTGATCACACCGATGATGACACCGACCAGCGCGCAGGCAATGGCCACCGGCAGTGCATGGCGCGCGCCATCCACCAGCGCCTTGACGGCCAATGCGCGCGCATCACCACCGACCTTGCGGATGTAGGTCAGTGTCACCAGCACCAGCGTCACCACAAAAAAGGCGATCACGCCAAATTCCAGAAAACCTGCGCAGGCCAGGCCCAGCAGCACCCAGAAGAGCGCGCGCAAGGGCGTACCTTGAACGCCTCCGATGACGGCCGCACCGAAGATCAGGATCACCGTCAGCGCCAGGCCCACCGAGCCAGAAAACAGCGGCGTGAAGCCGGAGAACAGCAGCGCCACCAGACCAGCCAGCGGAATCAGCAGGTACCAGCGCTCGCGCACCGCGGTCCAGGGGTTGGGACATTCTTCCTTGGGCAAGCCCACCAGCCCTTTGCGGCCCGCCTCCAGGTGCACCATCCAGAACGCGGTGACGAAGTACAGGATGGCGGGAATCAGCGCCGCCTGCACGATGTCGATGTAGGGCACGTTGATGGTCTCGGCCATGATGAAGGCCACGGCCCCCATCACCGGTGGCATGATCTGGCCGCCCATGCTGGAGGTGGCCTCCACGCCACCCGCAAACGCCGGGCTGTAGCCAAAGCGCTTCATGAGCGGAATTGTGAACTGGCCGGTGGTCACCACGTTGGCCACACCCGATCCGTTGATCGTGCCCATGAGGCCCGAGGAGATCACCGACACCTTGGCCGGGCCGCCGCGCGTGTGGCCCACGGTGCCCATGGCGAAGTCGTTGAACAGCTTGATCATGCCGGCCTGTTCGAGGAAGGCGCCGAACAGGATGAACAGGAAAATGTAGGTGGACGACACATAGGTGGGTGTGCCGTACAGGCCTTCGGTGCCGAAGCTGAGCGTGCTCACGATCTGGTCCACACCATAGCCCCGGTGCGCCATCATGCCGGGCAGATGCTGACCAAACAGCGCATACGCCAGGAACATGGCGCAGATCAGCGGCAGGCCCCAGCCCATGACGCGGCGCGCCGCCTCGAACACCAGCACGATCAGGATCACGCCCACCACCCAGTCTGCGGTGGTCAGTTCACCCGCGCGCAGCGTGAGGTCGGCCTCGAACACCCACTGGTACAGACCGGTGAGAAAGCCCGCGATGCCTAACACCCAGCCGAGCGCACGCCACAGCCCATTCTTGCCATCCATGGGCGGGTACAGGCTGAAGATCATCAGCAGCACAAAGCCCACGTGGATAGACCGGATCACCTGGCTGGACAGGGGATGGAACGAAGCCATCCAGATCTGGTACGCGGAGAAAGCGATGGCGACCCAGAACAGGGCGCCGCGCACGGCATTGGCTTGGGGTTGATCGGCTTCGTTCATGGGGAAATATCCGGAAGGGGCTGATGGGGAGCCCACGTGACAACGGCCCCGGGTGGGGCCGCTGACGGGAAGGGCGCGCAGCCGCAGGGCTCCAGCGCACCGGCCAGGCTTACTTGATCAGGCCCACTTCCTTGTAGTACTTCTCGGCACCGGGGTGCAGCGGGATCGGCATGCCCTTGATGGCGTTCTCGCGCTTGATCACCTTGGCTGCATTGTGTGCGGCGTACAGGGTGTCGAGGTTGTCGTACATGGCTTTGGCCATGCGGTAGGCCATGTCATCGGACACGTCGCTGTGGGTCACGAGGAAGTTCGCGATGGCGGCGGTCGGAATCGCTTCGGTCTGGCCGGTGTAGGTGTTGGCCGGGATCATGGCTGGCTGGTAGGCCGCATCACCCACCTTGGCCACCACGTCGGCGGGCACGGGAACCACCACGATTTTGATCGCGGTGGACAGGTCGCGGATCGAGGCCACGCCAAGGCCGGCGGACTGCAGGGTGGCGTCGAGCTGGCGGTTCTTCATGAGCTCCACCGATTCGCCAAACGGCAGGTACTCGATCTTGGCCATGTCGCTGTAGGCCATACCAGCGGCCTTGAAGACGGCGCGCGCGTTGAGCTCGGTGCCCGACTTGGCCGCGCCCACGGAGACGCGCTTGCCTTTGAGGTCAGCCAGTGTCTTGATGCCGGAGTCTTCGCTGGCGACGATCTGGATGTAGTTGTTGTAGGTGCCCGAGAGGCCGCGCAACTTGTCCAGCTTCTTGGGGAAACCGGCTTCGGCCTCACCCTTCCAGGCGTTGGAGACGGCATCGCCCAAGGCCACAGCAAGCTCGCCCCGACCAGCTTGCAACAGGTTGAGGTTTTCGGCCGAAGCCTTGGTCACCTGTGCGGTGGCGCGCACGTTGGGGATGTCTTTGGCAAAAATTTGCGACAGTGCCACGCCCATGGGGTAATAGACGCCGCTCTGGCCGCCGGTGAGCACGTTGATGAATTGTTGCTGCTGGGCCACTGCCGCGCCAGAGGCAACGGCGGCTGCAAGGCTGAGCCCCAGACCGACTTTGTGAAGCAAACGCATGAAGATGTCTCCTGAAGGTGAAAGGGAAGCAGACGGGCAGAATACCCCAATTGCCTTCATCGACTACCCCGGGAAACGCGTAGTGGCCGGGTCGGGTTTTCCCCGAGACGCACATCCCTCCACGACCTCGTCAACATGGCACGTCATCACGATTCCACCCATCCAGAAGTTGCCGTTGAACGTTCGCCGGAAGCCCTGGCAAGCGAGGCCAGCGCGGGGGCGTTTGTCGATGCGCTGTGGCTGGAGGAAGGCCTGTCACGCAACACCCTGGACGCCTACCGGCGTGACCTCACGCTGTTGGGGCAATGGCTGGCGCCGCGCGGACGCGCCATCGCGCACGCCACCGAGGCCGACATCAACGCCTACTTCGCCGAGCGCCATGCCCAGACCCGCGCCACCACGGCCAACCGCCGTCTCACGGTGTTCAGGCGCTTCTATCGATGGGCGCTGCGCGAGCGCCTGGTGAGCGCCGACCCGACGCTTCGACTGCTCGCGGCGCGCCAGCCGCTGCGCGTGCCCAAGACGCTGAGCGAGGCACAGGTGGAGGCGCTGCTGAACGCGCCCGACACCAGCACGCCGCTGGGCCAGCGCGATCGCGCCATGCTGGAGTTGATGTACGCAAGCGGCTTGAGGGTGAGCGAGCTGGTCACGCTCAAGACCTACCACGTTGGCCACAACGAGCAGGTGTTGCGCATCACCGGCAAGGGCAACAAGGAGCGTTTGGTGCCGTTTGGACAGGTGGCTGGACATTGGCTGCAGATCTGGCTGGGTGAGGGGCGGCGCGAGGTACTGGCCGGTCAGCAGAGCGAAGACCTGTTTGTTACCTCGCGCGGTACGCGCGCTGGTGAAGCCATGAGCCGCGTGATGTTCTGGAACCTGGTGAAGAAGTACGCGCAGCAGGCGGGCATCACCGTCGCGCTGTCACCCCACACACTGCGCCATGCGTTTGCGACCCATTTGCTCAACCACGGAGCCGACCTGCGCGTGGTGCAGCTGCTGCTGGGCCACGTCGACATTTCTACCACCACGATCTACACCCATGTGGCGCGAGAGCGGCTGAAAAGCATCGTGGCGCAGCACCACCCGCGGGGGTGATGGTCAGCGCGGGGCAGCCATGCGCTCGCGGCGCGCGGCATCTTCGTCGCGCGCATCGTCGATCTCCCGCATCACGCTGGCCAGGTCCACTTCGCCTGGGGCCCGCGTGTATTGGCCGGTCAGCACCGAGTCCAGCCCGAGCAGACCCGCCTGGTACAGGCTCCAGATCTCAGGCCCGTAGGCCGTTCGCTTGAGTGCGGGTGCAAACTGGCCAAAGAAGTCGCGCAGGTTGGCCACGTCGCGCATCAGCATGCGCTGGGCGTGGTTGTTGCCGGCGGCGTCCACCGCCTGCGGCAGGTCGATGATGACCGGGAAGTCCACGCCATCGGCTTCGCCCGAGTGGGCCAGCAGGATGTTGAATTCGGACAGGTCGCCGTGCACCACGCCCGCGCAGAGCATGCGCACGACCTCACCGATCAGCGTGGCGTGGTGAACCAGGGCCTGTTCGGGAGTAAAGGCCACATCGTTGAGGCGCGGCGCGGCATCGCCATCGGCATCGGTCACCAGCTCCATCAGCAACACGCCGTCAAAGAAGTTGTACGGCTGCGGCACGCGAACGCCGGCGGCGGCCAGGCGATACAGCGCATCCACCTCGGCGCTTTGCCAAGCAGCCTCTTGTGCCTGCCGGCCGAACTTGCTGCCCTTGGCCATGGCGCGCGCCTGACGGGAGTTTTTCACCTTGCGGTTTTCGGTGTAGTCAACCGCCTGGCGAAAGCTGCGGTTGTTGGCCTCCTTGTAGATCTTGGCGCAGCGCGTTTCATCGCCGCACCGAACCACATAGACCATCGCTTCCTTGCCACTCATGAGCTGGCGCACCACCGAGTCGATCAGACCCTCTTCGATCAGGGACTGCAGGCGGGGGGGCGCCTTCATGCGGGCAACCGGACGGGGTCAGCGCCGCTCATCGGGCCACCACCGACCAGCCCGCCTTCAGGTTGTTTTTGTCGTTCTCGCTGTCCCAGTGCGTGCCGCAGCGCTCGCACTGGTACTCGGTGATCGTCACCTGCCCATGGCGGCGCGGCTCCTTGCGGTTCAGGCCCTGGCGCAGTTCGGGGTGGCCAGGCGCCTTGCGCCAGTTTCGCTGGATGCCGGCGCAGGCTTCGCACAGGGGCGCGGGCTGGTCTGGGTCGCTTGGGGGTGTGTGGGTGGCCATGTGGATTCGGGAAATTGAAATGGGGTGGGACGGGTGGGCGTAGG
>NZ_JAABRQ010000007.1:78735-122749 GCF_011390835.1 Hydrogenophaga sp.
GGGGGGGCCGTAGGCGCAGCAGTCTTCAGTCGTTCAGCACGCGCACTTTCACGCTCTTGCCTTTGATGCGCCCGCTGTTTAGCCGGCTGGCTGCCTGCTCGGCGATGTCGCGGTCTACCGCGACGTAGGTGGACCACTCGTTGACGTTGATCTTGCCCACTTGCTCGCGGGTGTAGCCCAGGTCTGCGGTGAGGGCGCCCAGCACATCGCCGGGGCGGATCTTCTCCTTGCGACCACCCTGGATGTGCAGCGTGACCATGGGAGGCACGAGCGGCGCGTGACTCGCGGGTGCGAGGCTGGTGATGGTCTGCCATTCGGAGGCTCGACCCTGCAGCACTTCGATCTTGCCTACCGAACCCATTTCGTCCATGCTGGCGAGGTTGAGCACCAGGCCACTCTCACCCGCGCGGCCGGTGCGACCAATGCGGTGAATGTGCACCTCGGGGTCGGGCGTCACGTCCACATTGATCACGGCTTCGAGCCGCGCGATGTCGAGACCCCGCGCGGCCACGTCGGTGGCGACCAGTACCGAGCAGCTGCGATTGGCAAAGCGCACCAGCACCTGGTCGCGCTCGCGCTGCTCCAGCTCGCCAAACAAGGCCAGCGCACTGATGCCCTGGGCCTTCAGCACGCCGACCAGATCGCGGCACTGCGCCTTGGTGTTGCAAAACGCCAGCGTGCTGGCCGGGCGAAAGTGCGCCAGCAGCTGGCCCACGGCGTGCAGCCGCTCGCTGTCCTTCACCTCAAACCAGCGCTGCTCGATCAGATTCCCGCTGTGCTGCGCCTCCACTGTCACCGTGATCGGGTCGCGCATGAACTGCCGGCTCAGCTGTGCGATACCTTCCGGGTAGGTGGCCGAAAACAGCAAAGTCTGCCGTTCCTTGGGGCACTGCTTGGCCACTTTGACCATGTCGTCGAAAAAGCCCATGTCGAGCATGCGGTCTGCCTCGTCGAGCACCAGGGTGTTGAGTGCGTCGAGCGCCAAGCTGCCGCGCTCCAGGTGATCCATCAGCCGGCCGGGCGTGCCGACGACGATGTGCGCGCCGTGCTCCAGCGTGGCGAGCTGGCCGCGCAGCGGCACGCCGCCGCACAGGGTGACGACCTTGATGTTGTCTTCAGCCCGCGCCAGCCGCCGGATTTCGGTGGTGACCTGATCGGCCAGCTCTCGCGTGGGGCAGAGCACCAGCGCCTGCACCGCGAAGCGGCGCGGATTGAGATTGACCAGCAGGGTCAGTGCAAAAGCGGCGGTCTTGCCGCTGCCGGTCTTGGCCTGGGCAATCAGGTCCTTGCCGAGCAAGGCCGGCGGCAGGCTGGCGGCCTGGATCGGCGTCATTTCCAGGTAGCCGAGCTGCTGCAGGTTGGCCAGCGTGGCTGGCGACAGGGGGAGAGCCGAGAAGTCGGTGCTGGTGGGCGAGGAGGGAGCGAGGGAAGCGGAAGTCATCCCCGATTATCCGCGTTGTGAAGGCGCAGGCTCAGTGGTGCAAGGCCTGTAGCTCGATGTCGGTGAAGCCGGCTGCGCGGCGTGCTGCGTCGTTGAACGGTGGCTTCAGGCGTGGGGCGGCGTGTTGCCGCGCCAGCCGGCGGTAGTGGGCCAGGGGATCGAGCCCCTGCTGCGCACACAGCCAGCCATACCAGCGGTTGCCCACCGCGACGTGGCCGATCTCGTCGCGCAGGATGGTGTCGAGGATGTCCACCGCGCCTTGCGCGGCTGGCGTGCCTACTTTGCGCAGCCGTGCCTGGATCAGTGGCGTGGCGTCCAGCCCTCGGGCTTCCAGCGTGCGCGGCACCAGGGCCATGCGCGCGGTCACGTCGTCCTGCGTCTTGATGCACATCTCCCACAGGCCGTCGTGGGCTGGGAAGTCGCCGTAATCGTGGCCCAGGCTTTTCAGGTGTTCGCGCAGCAGGCCAAAGTGGGTCGCTTCTTCGTCCGCGACGCGCAACCAGTCCCGGTAAAACGCCTCCGGCATGCCCGCAAAACGCCAGGTGGCATCGAGCGCGAGGTTGATGGCGTTGAACTCGATGTGGGCGATGGCGTGCACCAGCGCGGCCAGACCGTCCGGGGTGAACGGCGAGCGGTGCGGCACCTGCATGGGTGAAATCAGCTCCGGGCGGCTGGGGCGGCCCGGTGGGCAGGTGCCTGGCAGGAGACTCAGCTGTTCGCCGGGATCGACGCGGCAGGCCAACGCTGCGTTCAAGCTGTCTGCCTGCAGTGTGTGCGTGGCATGGACCTTGGCATGGGGCTCGGTCAGGCACAGGGCGGCGAGTGCCCGCGCGCGTGCGCTGCTCGGGTCTGGCGCGCTGGGGACGGGGGCTGTGGGCTGCATCCCTACAATTCTAGGTTTTGCGCGCAAGCCCGATGGGTCCATGCGCAGCGAGCCGCATACAGGAGATCACGATGGCGCTTTACGAACTCGATGGCATCAGCCCCCAGTTGGCAGACACGGCGTGGGTGGCTGAGAACGCGCAGGTGATTGGAAACGTGCACCTGGCCGAAGACAGCAGCGTCTGGTTTGGTGTCACGGTGCGCGGTGACACGGAAACCATCACGATTGGCAAGGGCAGCAACATCCAGGATGGCAGCGTGCTGCACGCCGACGTCGGAATGCCCCTGACGATCGGTGAGCATGTGACGGTGGGCCATCAGGTGATGCTGCACGGCTGCACGATCGGCGACGAGTCGCTGATCGGTATCGGCGCGGTGGTGCTCAACGGCGCCAAGATCGGCAGGAATTGTCTGGTCGGCGCCGGTGCGCTGGTGACCGAGGGAAAAGAATTTGCGGATGGCTCCATGATCATCGGCAGCCCGGCGAAGGCCACACGCCAGCTCACGCCCGAACAGATCGAAGGTCTGCGCATGAGCGCGCGGCATTACATCGACAACGCCCAGCGTTTTCGCCATACCTTGAAAAAGCTGGACTGAGCGCTATCTGCCTTCGTTCACGATATTGAAAGTAGCGTTTGTCCGAACTTCACAAATTTGTCTTTGAAGGTCTGCCGGTGCGCGGCATGTTGGTGCGTTTGACCGGTGCCTGGCAAGATATCCTGAAACGACGCGACCAGGCCGGCGGCTACCCCTTGCCGGTGACCGAGCTGCTGGGCGAGATGACGGCGGCGGCCACGCTCATGCAGGCCAACATCAAGTTCAACGGCGCGCTCGTCCTGCAGATCATGGGCGACGGGCCGGTAAAACTGGCGGTGGCCGAGGTGCATCCAGACCTCAGCCTGCGCGCCACCGCCACCGTCACGGGCGATGTGGGTCCAGAGGCTCCGTTGTCGCAAATGGTCAACGTGAACAACCTGGGCCGCTGTGCCATCACGCTCGACCCCAAGAATCGCCAGCCGGGCCAGCAACCCTACCAGGGTGTGGTGCCGCTGTTTGGTGACCAGCACGAAAAGCTGGAGAAGCTCAGCGAGGTGATCGAGCACTACATGCTACAGAGCGAACAGCTCGACACGCGCCTGGTACTGGCTGCCAACGACCGCGTGGCCGCCGGTCTGCTGATCCAGCGCCTGCCGTTGCAAGGCGAGGCCAATTTGTCGGGCAGCGGCGTGACACGCCGAGACGAAGATGAGATTGGCCGCAACGAGGACTACAACCGCATCTCGATCCTGGCGGCCAGCCTCAAGCGCGAAGAACTGCTGGAGCTGGACGCCGACACGATTCTGCGGCGCCTGTTCTGGGAAGAGGATGTGCGCCGATTTGAGCCGCTGGCGGGCGCGCAGGGTCCGCGCTTTGCCTGCAGTTGCTCGCGTGAGCGGGTGAGCTCCATGTTGCGCAGCCTCGGGCGCGAAGAGGTCGAATCCATCCTGGCCGAGCAGGGGCAAGTGGAGGTGGGTTGTGACTTTTGTGGCGCGCAGTACCGCTTTGATCCGGTGGACGCGGCACAAATTTTCCTGCAGGCGGCCCAGCAGGCACCGGGTAGCGGCGAGCGACATTAGGCTCGGGGCTCTCCCACCAGGCGGGTGAACAGCCGGTGTTCACAGTCCGGGTCGCTGCAGTTGTCGCACTGCCATGGCACACGCCCCTCGGTCAGCGCCAGGTCTTCCGGCACCAGGGCCCGACCCAGCCAGCTGCCCACCGCGCGCAAGGCCTGCTGCAGACGCGCCTCACCCCGGCCGTAAATGGTCTGATAGGGCAGGCTGGCGCCATTCAGCTCGCGCCGGATCAAGGCATCTGTGGCGTCGCGCAGGGCCGGCCCGTCGCGAAACAGGCCGTCGGGCGTCCAGGGCAGGTCCAGCCCCATGACCAGGTTCAGGCCATAACGTGATTGTTCGGCGCGCGCGCTGGCCACAAGGCTGGAGTCTTGAAAGTACAGCTCGCTATAGGCGGCGACCATCAGCGCCGAGGTGTCGGCGATCACCAGCTGCACGCCCGGTTCAGCCGCGGCGGCCGCGACCAGACGGCTTTGTTCGGTGGCGATCGCAGCCTGTTCGTGGGCCAGTGGCGCGCGCCCGGCTGTTTCACACCACCCACGCAGAGTCTCGGGTACGCAGCGCACCGCCATGCCGTGATCGACTTGGAGGCATTGCGCCAGGGCCAGGGAGAGCGCCGTTTTGCCGGTGGACTCTCCCCCGAGCAGGCAGACCACGGGCAGGGCGCTCGTGGCCGGGTCTGGTGGGGTCTTTGGTGCCATCACCACCCTCACGGGCGGGTCTGCGCGATCTGCACGAAGATCTCGTTGGGCTTGACCATGCCGAGGTCTTGCCGGGCCAGTTCCTCGACCATGTCCAGGCCCTCCTGCAGGTCGCGCACCTCGTTGGCCACCTGCTCGTTGCGCAGTTTTGCATCGCGGTTGCTCTGCTCCAGATCCACCAGCTCCTGCTTCATCTGCGCCACCTGCGACACGCTGCCTCGACCAAACCAGAGCTGCGCGTGCAGCACGATCAGCAAGGTGATCAGCAGGGCAGGGATGAAACGGTTGGCCATGAAGCGGGTCAGTCAGGCCACAACGATAACGTGGTCTGAGGGCAATGCAACTTCCAGCACACACCGTGGAACGGGCTGCACCGGGCCACAGATGGGGTTCCCCGGAAGGGAAGACGCGAAGCGGCGCAGTGGGGGCACGACTACTTCAGGTTGTAGAACGCGTCGCGCCCCGGGTACACCGCCACATCACCCAGGTCCTCTTCGATGCGCAGCAGCTGGTTGTATTTGGCCATGCGGTCCGAGCGGCTCAGGCTGCCGGTCTTGATCTGACCGGCGTTGGTGCCCACGGCGATGTCCGCGATGGTGCTGTCTTCGGTCTCGCCCGAGCGGTGCGAGATCACGGCGGTGTATCCAGCGCGCTTGGCCATCTCGATGGCGGCGAAGGTTTCGGTGAGCGTGCCGATCTGGTTGATCTTGATCAGGATGGAGTTGCCCACGCCCTTCTGGATGCCTTCTTTCAGGATCTTGGTGTTGGTGACGAACAGGTCGTCACCTACCAGCTGCACCTGCTTGCCCAGGCGCTCGGTTAGGTGTTTCCAGCCGTCCCAGTCGCCTTCGGCCATGCCGTCTTCGATGCTGATGATGGGGTACTTGTCGACCCAGGTCGCCAGCATGTTGGTCCACTCTTCGGCCGACAGAGTCAGGCCTTCGGCTTCCAGGTGGTACTTGCCGTCCTTGTAGAACTCGCTGGCTGCGCAGTCCAGGCCCAGGGCGATCTGTTCACCCGGTGTGTAGCCTGCGTTGGCAATGGCTTCCAGAATCATCTGGATCGCGGCTTCGTGGTTGGCCACGTTGGGTGCAAAGCCGCCTTCGTCACCCACGGCGATGCTCATGCCTTTGTCGTGAATGATTTTCTTGAGCGCGTGGAACACCTCGGCACCCCAGCGCACGGCTTCGCGAAAGCTCGGCGCGCCCACCGGGATGATCATCAGTTCCTGCAGGTCGAGGTTGTTGTTGGCGTGTGCGCCGCCGTTGACCACGTTCATCATCGGCACCGGCATCTGCACCGCGCTCATGCCGCCGAAGTAGCGGTAAAGCGGCAGGCCGGCTTCTTCGGCCGCGGCGCGGGCCACTGCCATGGAGACCGCCAGCATCGCGTTGGCGCCCAGGCGCCCCTTGTTGTCGGTGCCGTCTAGGTCGATCAGCGTCTTGTCCAGAAAGGCTTGCTCGGAGGCGTCAAGCCCCAGCACGGACTCGCTGATCTCGGTGTTGATGTGCTCCACCGCTTTCAGCACGCCCTTGCCCAGGTAACGGCTCTGGTCGCCGTCGCGCAGCTCGATGGCCTCGCGCGAACCGGTGGAGGCTCCCGAGGGCACGGCCGCGCGGCCCATGACGCCGCTTTCCAGCAGCACGTCGCACTCGACGGTCGGGTTGCCGCGGCTGTCCAGAATCTCGCGGCCAACGATGTCAACGATTGCACTCATGTGTTCTACCTTAGGAAATCAGAAAAACAAAAAAACCGATGGCCAGTGGATTGGCCGAAGCGAATGTCTTGAGCCCGGTGCGCCCATGGAGCCGACTCCGTCGAGACACAGGACGCGTCGAAGACGCGAGGCAGCGCAGGGGGCATCTTCACACGCCTTCGACCGCAATCATGCGGATGGAACCCGCACCTTCGCGCACCTGGCGTGCGTGGGTGTAGGTCTCCGATGCGTAATAGGCCTGCGCCGCGACCAGGTCCTTGAACTTGAGCACGACGACGCGCTCTGGCGTCCAGTCGCCTTCGAGTGGCACGATCTGGCCACCACGAACTACCACCTCGGCGCCGTGCTCCTGCATGGCGCGGGTGCTCCACTCGCGGTACTTGGCCATCTGGTCGGGGTCGGTGATGGTTACCTCGGCAATGATGTGAGCGGGCATGGGGGCTTTCAGGCAGTGAAATGGTTTTCCAGTAGCGGCAGGCGCTTGACCACGCGGTCCAGCGCCACCAGCGATTCCAGCAGCGCCTTCATGTGCTTGAGCGGCACCGCGTTGGGCCCGTCGGACCAGGCTTCGACAGGATTGGGGTGTGTTTCCATGAAGAGGCCGGCGACCCCGGCGGCCACTCCCGCCCGGGCCAGCACCGGCACCATCTCGCGCGCGCCGCCGCTGCTTGTGCCTTGTCCGCCCGGTTTCTGCACAGAGTGGGTCACGTCGAACACCACCGGCGCGCCAGACTTGCGCATTTCGGCCAGACTGGTCATATCGGCCACCAGGTTGTTGTAGCCAAAACTCACACCGCGTTCGCAGGCCAGGAAGCGGTCTTCCGACAGGCCCGCTTCTTTCGCAGCGGCCCGAGCCTTGTCGATCACGTTCTTCATGTCCCAAGGGGCGAGGAACTGTCCCTTCTTGATGTTCACCGGCTTGCCGGACTGGGCCACGGCTCGGATGAAATCGGTCTGGCGGCACAGAAACGCGGGCGTCTGCAGCACGTCCACCACGCTGGCAACCTCGGCCACCTGCGACGTCTCGTGCACGTCGGTGAGGACGGGCAGGCCGGTCTGGCGGCGCACCTCATCCAGGATCTTCAGGCCTGCGTCCAAACCCAGGCCGCGCTGGGTGCTGCCGGATGATCGGTTGGCTTTGTCAAAAGAGCCTTTGTAGATCAGTGGAATGTCCCATTCCGCACAAATGTCCTTGAGCTGGCCCGCGACGTCGATCGACATCTGCTGCCCTTCGATGGAGCAGGTGCCGGCGATCAGGAAAAACGGCCGGTCCAGACCGATGGGAAAACCGCAGAGCTGCATGGTGTGGCTTCGGGTCTTGCTCAGGCCACGGCCTTGAGCTGGTGCTGCTGACCGTGGTGGTCCAGCGCCGCACGGATGTAGGCGTTGAACAGCGGATGGCCGTCCCAGGGGGTGGACTTGAATTCGGGGTGGAACTGCACACCGACGTACCATGGGTGAACGTCTTGCGGCAACTCGACCATCTCGGTCAGGTGCTCGCGCTGGGTCAACGCCGAAATCACCAGGCCGGCTTCGCGCAGCCGGTCGAGGTAGTGCTCGTTGGCCTCGTAGCGGTGGCGGTGGCGCTCGGTGACCACCGGGCCGTAGATCTGGTGTGCCAGGGTGTTGGGCGACACATCAGACGCCTGCGCGCCCAGTCGCATGGTGCCGCCGAGGTCGGAGTTGGCGTTGCGTTTCTGGATCGAGCCGTCGGCGTCCTGCCACTCGTCGATCAGCGCAATCACCGGGTGCGGCGTGTTGGGCTCGAATTCGGTGCTGTTGGCGCCCTTGAGGCCCGCCACGTGGCGCGCGTACTCGATGGTGGCGACCTGCATGCCCAGGCAGATGCCGAGGTAAGGCACCTGATGCTCGCGGGCGTACTGCGCCGCGCAGATCTTCCCCTCGATGCCGCGCTTGCCGAAGCCGCCCGGCACCAGGATGGCGTCAAAGCGACCCAGGAGCTTGCCCACGTTGCCGGCGTTCAGGGTTTCGGAGTCGAGGTATTCGATCTGCACCTTGGCGTGGTTTTTCATGCCGGCATGGCGCAGCGCTTCGTTGAGCGACTTGTAGCTGTCCGACAGGTCGACGTACTTGCCGACCATGGCGATGTGCGCCGTGTGCTGCGGGTGCTCGACCTCGTAGACCAGATCGTCCCATCGCTTGAGGTTGGCCGGCGGCGTGTTCAGGCGCAGCTTGTCGCAGATCAGGCCGTCCAGGCCCTGCTCGTGAAGGATGCGCGGTACTTTGTAGATGGTGTCCACGTCCCACATGGAGATCACGCCCCATTCGGGCACGTTGCTGAACAGGCTGATCTTGGCGCGCTCTTCATCCGGAATGCGGCGGTCGGCGCGGCAGAGCAGGGCGTCGGCCTGGATGCCGATGGCGCGCAGCTCTTTGGCGGTGTGCTGGGTCGGTTTGGTTTTGAGCTCACCCGCGGCGGCGATCCAGGGCACGTAGCTCAGGTGCACGAAAGCAGAGTTGTTCGGCCCCATGCGCAGGCTCATCTGTCTCACCGCTTCCAGGAAGGGCAGCGATTCGATATCGCCCACCGTGCCACCGATCTCGACGATGGCCACGTCGACCGCATCGGGCGTGCCGATGCCGGCACCGCGCTTGATGAACTCCTGAATTTCGTTGGTCACGTGCGGGATCACCTGCACCGTCTTGCCGAGGTAGTCGCCGCGACGCTCCTTCTCCAGCACCGACTGGTAGATCTTGCCGGTGGTGAAGTTGTTGGTTTTCTTCATCCGCGTTTCGATGAAACGCTCGTAGTGGCCCAGATCCAGGTCGGTCTCGGCGCCGTCATCGGTGACAAATACCTCGCCGTGCTGAAATGGCGACATGGTGCCCGGGTCCACGTTGATGTACGGGTCGAGCTTGATAAGGGTGACTTTGAGGCCGCGCGATTCAAGGATCGCGGCCAGGGATGCGGAGGCGATGCCTTTGCCCAGGGAGGACACCACACCGCCGGTGACGAACACAAATTTGGTCATGACTCGGGCGAGCGGGTCGCTCGCAGGAGGTGGAAATGGGAATTATAGAGGGCCGGTCCCGGCGCCCCCTGACCCGCCCGCCCAGCGGGCGCGATGCCCCCGCCGCGTCCCAACGCTGCTACATTGCGGCCATGACCGATCTCGCCGGAAAACACATCGTCCTGGGCCTTTCAGGCGGCATCGCCTGCTACAAGGCAGCCGAGCTGTGCCGCTCGCTGATCAAGCATGGTGCCACGGTGCAGGTGGTCATGACCGAGGCCGCCGAGCAGTTCATCACACCGGTCACGATGCAGGCGCTCTCGGGGCGGCCGGTGTTCACCTCGCAGTGGGACGCGCGTACCTCGGGCGGGGTGGACAACAACATGCCCCACATCAACCTCAGCCGCGAGGCCGACGCCATCCTGATCGCGCCGGCCAGCGCCGATTTCATGGCCAAGCTGCTGCACGGCCGGGCCGATGACCTGCTGAGCCTGATGTGTCTGGCGCGGCCGCTGGAAACAGTGCCGCTCATCCTGGCGCCGGCCATGAACCGCGAAATGTGGGCCCACCCAGCCACGCACCGCAACGTGGAGCAGCTGCGCGCGGACGGCACCACGGTGCTCGATGTGGGCGCAGGCGACCAGGCCTGTGGCGAGACCGGTGACGGCCGCATGTTGGAGCCCGACGAAGTGCTGTACGAAGTGGTGCGTTTCTTCACGCCCAAGGTGTTGGCCGGGCAGCAAGTGCTGATCAGCGCCGGCCCGACCTACGAGGCGATCGACCCGGTGCGTGGCATCACCAACCTCTCCAGCGGCAAGATGGGTTTCGCCATCGCCCGGGCAGCGCACGAGGCCGGTGCCCACGTGACGCTGGTGGCTGGGCCGGTAGGACTGCCCACGCCGCGTGGGGTGGGTCGCATCAACGTGAAGTCGGCGCTGAACATGCAGAAGTCGCTGCACCTGCTGGCCCAGACCGCCACGGTGTTCATCTCAGCCGCCGCGGTGGCCGACTGGCGCCCTGCCGTCGCAGCACTGCAGAAAATCAAGAAGGACGGTTCGGGGCAGCCGCCGGCCATGACTTTCGTGGAGAACCCCGACATTCTGGCCGAAATTGCCTCGGGTGCCCGGGCGCGCAGCGGCCTGCTGTATTGCGTGGGCTTCGCAGCGGAAAGCCAGGACCTGCTGGCACAAGCCCAGAAGAAGCGCGAGCGCAAGGGCGTGCCGCTGCTGGTCGGCAACATCGGCCCCGACACCTTCGGTCAAGACGACAACGCGCTGTTGTTGGTCGACGCCCAAACCGCTACCGAACTGCCCCGAGCCGACAAACTGCATCTGGCGCGGCGACTGGTGATGGAGATCGCCCGCCGCATGCCGGCCTGAATCCGCTGTGATGCCCCTGTGCTTGCACACGGTAGTGGATCCTCTTACTATAGATATAAGTAACTGCTTATTTTAAGTTCTGTTTTCGGAGGCAAGCCATGAAATCGAGTCTGACGCCGTCCGCTGCAGCGGAACCCCAAGCCCCGGGCAGCATGCCGAACACCCGCCGCAGCTGGTTGCGCATGGCTGGAGGTCTGGGCTTGGGAGCAGCGGGTCTGGCGATGGTTCCCGAGGTGCGGCTGTTCGCCCAGCAGGTGCAGGAATTCATCGAGGGTCCGCCTGTCCCGGACGTGAAGCCCGAGCAGCTTTCGCCGCATGTCTGGATGGTCTACGCCAAGGATGGCTTTCCCACTGCAGAGAACCAGGGCCTGATGGCCAGCGTCGTGTTTGTGCTCACCCAGAAGGGCGTGGTGATACTGGACACGGGGGCATCGCTGCAGATCGGTCAGATGGCGATCCGCATGATCAAAACGGTGACGCCCAAGCCAGTCATCGCCGTGTTCAACAGCCACTACCACGGCGACCACTGGCTGGGCAACCATGCCTTTGTCGAGGCCTTCGGCAATGATCTGCCCATCCACGCGCTGGCCCACGCGCGCGAGCAGATCCAGGGCAACGAAGGGAACCTCTGGCGCAGCCTGATGGAGCGCTGGACCAACCAGGCGACCCTGGGGACCCGTGTGGTGGCGCCCAACCGGACGGTGGAGCACGGCCAAGTATTCGACTACGGTGACGTGCAGATCATTCTGCACCACTACGGTCGTGCGCACACTCCGTCCGATCTTTGCTTCGAAGTCGTGCAGGACAAGCTCACCTACGTGGGCGACATTGCGATGGAGAACCGCATTGCCAACATGGATGATGGCTCCTATGTGGGGACCTTTAGGTACTACGACGCGATCAAAAAAGCCGCGGGAGACCAGTTTTGGCTTCCCGGGCACGGGCGCGGCAGCAAGACATTGCTCGACGAATATGGGCTTTTCATGCGGGGCATCTACGAGCCCTGCATCCAGGCGGTGAAGGAAGGCTTTCCGCTCGAAGGTGCCAAGTCCCGCGTGCTGAGCGATCCCCGTGTGGCCAGCCGGGCCAAGACCATGGATGGCTTTGACAGCAACATCGGCAAGTACACCAGTCTGGCCTACCTTGAAGCGGAGAAGGAAGCCTTCTGAAGAGCCTCCTCCGTTGATGACGGGCGGCGGCGGGTGATCGCCGTCGGGTCGGCTACCGCCACCAGGGCAGCAGCCGTTTCATCGCCGCCACCTCGCCGCTGTGGTCACTCGCATAGCCGGGCAGCTGGTTCAGGTGCGCTTGCCAGGTGGGGCTTTGCAGCAGGCTGAGCAGTCGCTGCACGGGTGGTGTCTCTAGAGCAGACTTCAGGCAGACCAGCAGGTAGCGCTCCTGTGTCAGCGGCACAAAGTCCAGGCCCTGGCTGCGGGCTGCGTATTCGGTGCCCAGGCCGACGTCGGCCTCGCCGCTGGCCACCGCTTGCGCCACCGCCGCATGCGAGCGTTCTTCGCGTTCGAAGCCATACAGGTCGATCGGGTCAAGCCGGGCCTGCACCAGCAGCTCGTCGAGCAGCAGCCGCGTGCCGGTGCCCTTGGCGCGGTTCACAAAGCGGGCCTGCAGCCGCGCCACGTCGCCGATGTCGCGAATCCGCAGCGGGTTGTCCGCAGCCACCATCAGGCCTTGGGAGCGGCGGGCAAAGCCGATGATCTTGTGCAGGCCAGGTTTGAGCAGTGGGCGGTAGGTGCGCGCGCTCAGGCTGCCAGCGTCGGCAAAGGGCTGGGTGTGAAAGCCTGCCAGCGCACAGCGCCCTTCGTTGAGCGCGCGGATCGCGTCCACGCTGCCGCAAAAGCGGATGTCCAGGTGCAGCGTGTGCGCCGCGTGTTCGGTGCCCTGTCGCGCGGCCAGGTCTTGTAGCTCGCCCAGCGCGTGGTCGTGGCTGGCGTAGAGGGTGAGCGAAGCCTGTGAGCTGCCCGCCTGCGGATCGGTGAAGGCGAGCGCAAACGCGCGCTCCAGTTCGGCTCGCAGGCTCTCCATCTGGGGCCCCAGCCGGGCCTGCGCCAGCCGCTCGGCCATGAGCAGGCGCTCACCCAGCGGACTGAGCAGGGCTGATCGACCGCGTTCCCAGAGCAGCAGCTCCTGTCCGAGTTCTGCTTCCCACTCCTTGAGCTGACCCCACACATGCCGGTACGACAGATTGAGCTGGCGCGCTGCCGCCGAGATCGATCCCTGCTCGCGCACCGCGTGCAGCACGTCCATCATGGGGTTGCGCAGCAGCACCGGCTGGGCAGGGCGTTCGGGCTGCTCGGGCACGATGGCGTAGGACAAGGCGATTCGTCGCATGCCGCGCAGTGTGCCTGAAGCGTCGCAGCAGGCCTATGCACAGTGTTTCATACCGTGTCTGTACGTACTCGCAGAGGAAGGTGTTGCCGCTAAGCTGCAACGCACCATGAATACATTCTCGGACAGTGTCGTCACGGCCCTGCAGATGGTGAGCTCGGGCGATCCCGGTCTATGGACCGTGGTCGGGCGCTCGCTGGCCGTCAGCGCCACCGCGTGTGCGCTGGCCAGCGGTTTTGGCCTGTTGCTCGGCGCCTGGCTGGCCACGGTGCGGTTTCGTGGGCGCGGCGCGGTGCTCACGGTGCTCAACACCTCGCTGGCCGTGCCGTCGGTGGTAGTCGGCCTGGTGGTCTACCTGCTGCTCTCGCGCTCGGGCCCGCTGGGCTTTCTGGGCTGGCTTTTCAGCTTCCAGGCCATGGTCCTGGCGCAGTCCTTGCTGGTGCTGCCTTTGGTGACCGCGCTCACCCGCCAGGTGGTGGAGGATGCAGAAAACAGCCACGGCGAACAGCTGCGCTCGCTCGGCGCAGGCACTGGCCTGCGCTCGGTGCTGCTGGCATGGGACGAGCGCTACGCCTTGCTCACGGTGCTCATCACCGCCTTTGGCCGCGCCGTGTCCGAGGTCGGTGCGGTGATGATCGTGGGCGGCAACATCGAGGGCTTCACCCGCGTCATGACCACCGCCATCGCACTGGAAACCAGCAAGGGCGACCTGCCACTGGCGCTGGGGCTGGGGCTGGTGCTGCTGACGGTGGTGCTCGCGCTCAATGCATTGGTTTCGCTGCTGCGGCGCTGGCGCGAGCGCGCCGACGGCGTTGGCCTGATGGCGGTGCCGGCATGACCGGCATGCCTCCAGCACCGAACATCCATAGCCCGGTCTGCCTCGCGCTGCAGCAAGCACAGGTTCGCCTGGGCGCGTCGGGGCGGGTGGTGGCGTTGCAAAACATCGACCTCAGCATTGGAGAGGGAGAGCGCGTTGCACTAGTGGGCGCCAACGGTTGCGGCAAGAGCACGCTGCTGCGCGCGCTGCATGGCCTTCAGCCGCTGTTCTCCGGCAGCTTGCAACGCATGGCGCAGCAGCGCGTGGCCATGCTTTTTCAGCGCCCGCACTTGCTGCGCCTGAGTGCGCAGCGCAACATCGCGCTGGGCTTGCGGCTGCAGGGCACGCCATGGCGCGAGGCCTGTGGGCTGGCGCTAGTCGCGCTGGAGCGGGTGGGCATGGCCGACCTGGCGCAGCGCAATGGCCGCGCGCTCTCGGGTGGACAACAACAGCGCTTGGCGCTCGCCCGGGCCTGGGCGCTCAAGCCCTCGGTGTGGTTGCTCGACGAACCGACGGCCAGCCTGGATCCGCACGCCAAACGCGAGGTCGAGGCGCTGATCCAGGATTTTTGCGGCGACAGCGGCGACGGCCCGCCAGCCACGCTGGTGTTCGCCAGCCACAACCTGGGGCAAGTCAAGCGCCTGGCCAGCCGCGTCATTTACCTGGAGCAGGGCCGGCTGCTGGCCGACCTGCCGGTCCATCAGTTTTTCAACCACGAGCACCTGGAGGACACGTGTCCCAGTGCGCATCTTTTTGTTCAAGGAGAAAGTCTGTGAAGTCTGCATCGAAACCTGTTCTGTCTTTTCTGGGCCGAAGCCTCTCGGTGGTGGCCATCGGCGTGGCGGGCGCGCTGGCCAGTGCCTCGGTCATGGCGCAAAGCATCGTGGTGGCGTCCACCACGTCCACCGAGCAGTCGGGCCTGTTTTCATACCTGCTGCCTGAGTTCAAGAAAGCCAGTGGCATCGACGTGAGGGTGGTGGCGCTGGGCACGGGGCAGGCCATCGACACCGCGCGTCGGGGGGATGCCGACGTGCTGTTCGTGCACGACAAGGTCAAGGAAGAACTGTTCGTGGCCGACGGCTTTGCTGCGAAGCGCCAGGACGTGATGTACAACGATTTTGTATTGGTGGGCCCCAAGGCGGATCCGGCGCAGGCCAAGGGCAACGACATTGTGGCTGCGCTCAAGAAACTGGCCAGCACCAACGCGCCCTTCATCTCGCGAGGCGACAAAAGCGGGACCCACGCGGCTGAGCTGCGCTTCTGGAAAATGACCGACACCGATGCCAACAAAGGCAGCGGTTACAAGGAGTGTGGTTGCGGCATGGGGCCGGCGCTCAACATGGCCTCGGCCAGCGGCGCTTACGTGATGACCGATCGCGGCACCTGGCTCAACTTCAAAAACCGCGCCGACCTGACGGTGCTGGTTGAAGGGGACAAGCGCCTGTTCAACCAGTACGGCATCATGCTGGTGAGCGCTGCCAAACACCCGCAGGTCAAGACTGCCGAAGGTCAGAAGTTTGTGGACTGGGTCACTGGCCCCGAAGGACAGGCGGTGATTGCCAGCTACAAGATCGGTGGCGAGCAGCTGTTTTTCCCCAACGCCACGAAGTGATGCCCTCTCCCTTCGCTTGCGGGCTGCGCACAGCCGAACCCCCTCTCCAGGGGGCAACAACTGCGGGCCGGTAAGACCGGCTCCGCAGCGTCACTTGGGTGAAGGCCCTGTTGGCAGCGGCAGGGTTCGCCACACCGGAGGCAGCCGTCATGAAAGAACCCTTGCCGGTCTACGCCGCGGGTAGCCTGCGCGAGGTGTTGACCGAGATCGCTCAGGCTCACGAGGTCCACACCGGGCAGAAAGTGGTGCTGACGTTGGGTGCATCGGGCCTGCTGCGCGAACGCATCGAAAACGGTGAGGCGGCGATGGTGTTTGCCTCGGCCAACACCGAGCATCCGCAGCGGCTGGCAGACAGCGGCGCCTGGGCTCCTTACCAGGTGTTTGTGCGCAACAGCCTGTGCGCGCTCACCAGCGACGGCGTCAGCACCACGCCGCAGACCTTGCTGGCTACCTTGCTCGATCCGGCCATCAGGGTCGGCACCTCGACGCCCAAGGCCGACCCGTCGGGCGACTACGCCTGGGCTTTGTTCCGCAAGGCCGATGCGGTCCAGCCAGGGGCCTACACCCGGCTCGATGCCAAGGCGCTCAAGTTGACGGGTGGCGCGGATTCGCCCAAGGCACCCGCAGGCCGTGGCACCTACGCCTGGGTAATGGACCAGGGCCAGGCCGATGTGTTTCTCACTTACTGCACCAACGCGGAGGCGGCACGCCAGGAGGTGCCGCGGCTGAGGGTGGTCTCGGTGCCACCGACACTGCAGGTGGGTGCCGCCTACGGCGTGACCGTGCGCCAGGGCGCACCGGCTTCAGCCCAAGCGTTTGCTCAGATGCTGCTGGCGCCCTGGGCGCAGGCGACCTTTGCCCGCCATGGATTCGACCAGCCCTGAACCGGGCATCAGCGCACCATCGCCACGCCTTTGATCTGGGCGAACAGCGCCAGCCCGGGCGCGATGCCCAGCCGCTGAGCCGACAGCTGGCTGATCCGAGCCAGCAGCCGGGTGGCTGGGACTTCGCTCCCCAGCGCCAGCGTGACCAGCACCTGACCAGGGCCGTCTTCGTGCAGCGTCATCACAGTGGCTGGCAGGATGTTGAGCACGCTGCTGTGCTCAGCGCGCTGCAGCGACAGGCTTACATCGCGCGCCTGGATGCGCACGCGCACTGGGGTACGGTCAGGCAGGGGCTCGACGCGGGTCTGTGGCAGCAGCAGCGTGCCACCCGCGAAACGCAGTTCGCACAGGCCTGAAGTGGCGTGCAGCCCGCAAGTGACGGCTTCGATCAGGGCCGCAGCGCCATCTCCATGCGCCAGCGGCAAATCGGCGCGGGTCATCAGCTCGGCCACTGGCCCTTCGGCCACCACGCGGCCGCTATCGAGCATCACCAGATGATCGGCCAGGCGGGCGAGCTCGTCGGCTGAGTGGGTGACATAGACCACCGGGATGTCGAGCTGCTCGTGCAGCTGCTCCAGCCAGGGCAGGATGTCGGCTTTGCGGGCGGCGTCGAGCGCGGCCAGGGGCTCGTCCATCAGCAGCACGCGCGGACTCGTGGCCAGCGCGCGCGCGATCGCCACGCGCTGACGTTCACCCCCCGAGAGCTCGGCCGGCCGGCGCGAAAGCAGCGGGCGAATGCCCAGCAGGTCCAGCCCGTGGTCCCAGCCGTGGCGGCGCAGCGCTGCGGGCGTGCGGCGCCAGCCATAGCGCAGGTTGTCTTCCACGCTTAGGTGCTCAAACAGGCTGGTTTCCTGAAACACATAGCCCAGCGCGCGCTGGTGCGGTGGCACGAAGGCGCGCGTGGCGCTGTCCTGCCAGGTCTCACCCGCCACGCGCACGCAGGCCTGCGCACCGGGCTCCAGGCCAGCAAGCACGCGCAGACAAGTCGTCTTGCCTGATCCCGAGACGCCAAACAGCACGCTCACGCCGCGCGGCGGCAGGCGCAGGTCCACATCGAGCAGAAAGTCCGCGCGCTGCCAGCGCGCCTGCAACACCAGGGCTTCGTTGTCGGGCGTCATGCAAGGCGCCGCCGGTTGATCCACTGCAGCACCAGCAGCACGACAAACGCGAACACCAGCAAGACGGCGGCCAGGCGGTGCGCCGCGCCGTATTCCAGCGCCTCCACATGGTCGTAGAGCTGGACCGAGACCACGCGGGTCACGCCCGGGATGTTGCCGCCCACCATGAGCACTACGCCAAACTCGCCCACCGTGTGGGCAAAACTCATCACCGTGCCGGTGATCAGGCCTGGTTTGCACAGCGGCAGCACCACGGTGAAGAAGCGGTCGATCGGACTGGCGCGCAGCGTGGCCGCCACCTCAAGCGGGCGGGGCCCCAGCGCCTGCATCGCGTTCATCACCGGCTGCACCATGAAGGGCAGGGAGTAGATCACCGAGGCCAGCACCAGGCCGGCAAAGCTGAAGGTGAGCAGACCCAGGCCCATAGCCTGGGTCCACTGGCCCAGTGGGCCGTTGGGTCCCATCGCGACCAGCAAGTAAAAGCCCAGCACCGATGGCGGCAGCACAAAAGGCAGCGTCACCAGCGCCCCCACGGGGTGGCGCCAGGGCGAGCGCGTGCGCGCCAGCCACCAGGCCAGCGGCACACCCAGCACCAGCAGGATCAGCGTGGTCAGGGTGGCCACCTGCAGCGTGAGCGCGATCGCCTGAAGGTCGCCAGCGGTCAGCAAGGCTCAGTTCTCATAACCAAAGGACCGGATCACCGCTTGCCCCTGCGGGCTGCGCAGCAAAGCCATCAGGGCGCGCGCGGCCGCGTTGTTTGAGCCGCGCTGAAGCAGCACCGCGTCTTGCCGGATCGGGGTGTACAGCGCCGGGGGTACCCGCCACATCGAGCCGCTTTTCAGCTGACCGCCGACCATCACTTGCGACAAGGCGACAAAGCCGAGCTCTGCGTTGCCGGTGAAAGCAAAGTTGTAGGCCTGCCCGATGCTCTCACCCTGCACCAGCTTGGGAGTCAGCGTGTCACGCAGGCCCAGCTGAGTCATCACTTCCAGAGCTGCCGCACCGTAGGGCGCGGTTTTGGGGTTGGCAATGGCGAGCTTGCGGAAACGATCCGTTTGGAGCACGGCCCCCTGCGCATCGACCAGACCCGGTTGCGCCGACCACAACACCAGCTGCCCGGTGGCGTAGGTGAAGCGGCTGCCGGGCACGGCCAGGCCATCGGTCTCCAGCTGCGCGGGTGCGCGTCTGTCGGCGGCCAGAAAGGCATCAAATGGCGCGCCGTTGCGGATCTGGGCAAACAGTCGCCCGGTGGCTCCCACCGAGAGTTCGAGGCGGTGGCCGGTGGTTTTTTCCAGCACCGCGGCCAGTTCCCGCATGGGCTCGGCGAAGTTCGCGGCCACTGCGATCGTGGCCGAGGCTGCCTGAGCTGCTGTGCCCGTGACGATCAGCAGCGCGGTGCCCGCCCAGCAGAGCACGCGGCGAGCGAGTTGGAGAGCAGCGAGTGAACGGAAAGAGGGGGCCACGAGAAAGATCGAATTACGCTATTCCAAATCGGAATAGCGAGCAGTATAGTCAGCCCATGCCGCGCCGCCAAACCCTTGCATCGCCACCCTTGCCCGCGCTGTCGCAGGCGCTGAGCGATCCGGCGGTGGACAAGCGAGTCGAGCTGCTGCGCTGCGTAGCCCGGGGTGGCTCGATCTCGCAGGCCGCGCGCGAGACGGGCATCAGTTATAAGGCTGCGTGGCAGGCGATCGACACCTTGAGCAACCTGAGCGGGCGCACGCTGGTGGACCGCACCGTGGGCGGCGCAGGCGGTGGCGGCGCGCAGATCACGGAACACGGCGAGCAACTGCTGTTGATGGCCGATGCGCTGGCGCAAGCGCGGGCCCAGGTGATCCAGCGCCTGAGTGGCGCGGCTTCGCTCACCCACGCGCTGGGTCTGCGCACCAGCATGCGCAACCAGCTGCCCTGTGTGGTCGATGGCCTGGACGCCAGCGCCGAAGACGATCCTGCAGTGGGGGTGCGGTTGCGCACCGCCGGTGGCGCGGTGCTTACTGCAAGCGTCACGCGCGAGAGTGCCGATCTGCTCGGCCTGGTCCCCGGTCTGTCGGTGCTGGTGATGTGCAAGGCGATGGCGGTGACAGTTCGGCGTCCCGCCGAGGGACAGCGCAGCGGCGATGGAGTGGGCAGGTCAGGCGAGCGGTGCGTGCTGTGTGGTGAAGTGGATCGCATCGCACCGGGAGCGGTCCGCGACGAGGTGGTGCTCGCGCTGCCCGGCGGCGGGCACTGGGTCGGTTTTGCGGATCACCCGAGCCAGCTGGTGGCCGGAGAAGTGGCCTGGGCGCTCATGGCGCCGACTGCGATGGTGATTGGCCTAGCCGGCTGAGGCGCTCGGACAAGCGCGCAGCCAAGGGCGTTCAGGCGCCGGGTTTGCGCGAGCGCAGTCGGCGGTAGACGGTGGCGCGGCTGATACCCAGTGCGCGTGCCGCTTCGTCCACGTGGCCACCCGCGTCTTGCACCGCCTTGTGGATGAGCGCGGTCTCGTGGTCCTTCAGGGGGACGGCATGGGTACTGCGTGGGCTGCTGCGGCTACCCGCCTGTGCCGTCTGTGGCTGCACCAGCACTTGCAGGCGCAGACCCGACCAGAGCGGCACCTCCATCTCGCTGCGGTGCTGGCGCGCGGCGTCGAACAGCTCGCGCGGTTCGATCGCAAACACCTCGCTGCAATGCCCGCCCGACGCAGCCGGGTGGATGCCCAGCATGTCGCGCGCGGGCCGGTTCATGCCGATGATGAAACCGTCGCCGTCCACCGCGACCAGACCATCGTTGTCATCGCCCAGCACGCGTCCGGGCCAGTTCAGCCGCAGCAGCCAGCGGTGTGACAACGACAAGGTCATGGCGTTTTCGATGCTGCGGGCCGACTGCATCACCAGGTGCTTGAGTGCGGGCTGCTCGACCACGTTGACGCCAGTGAGGTCGAGCATGCCTGCGCACTGACCGTCAGGCCCCACGATCGGCGCGCCCGCACAGCTGAACATGCTGGTGTGGTCAAAAAAGTGCTCACCACGGTGCAGCCACACGGCTTGCTGCTCCGCTAGCGTGGTGCTGATGGCGGTGGTGCCCACCGCCGCTTCGGACAGATCCACGCCCACACGCGCGATCGCCCGTGCTACCGGATCGTGTCGGTCCACCGGTCCGTGCACCTGCAGCGCCGTACCTTTTGCATCGGTCAGGATGGCGAAGTAGCGCGTGTGCAGCATGGCGCGTGCAAGCGTGTGGATCACCGGCATCGCCACATTCAGCAGCGGCTGGCTGGCCTCCACGGCGCGTTTGAGCTGGCCATCGGACACCGGCTGAAAGGCCACCGCGTGCTGGGGCTCGTGGCCCAGGGCCAGGCAGCGCCGCCACGAGCGCTCAATGGCCGGGTCCAGCCAGGCGGCCGGGCTGGGGCCGCGAGCTTGCAGCACGCTGTGGCGCGCTTGTTCGATGCGCGCCAGGCGCAAGTCGGGGTGGTGGGCGGGAGTCCTGTGTGGCATGCAAAAACCGTTCGAAGGCGGGTGACCGCTGGCCTTCATTTAATCAGGTCTGGGTCGGGTGCGCCGCTTGCCCGAGCGCGACTCAGGGAGGCCCGGCCTTGTCTCAATCTGAGACGAACTGCTAGACCTGCGGGAAAACCCTGAGGGCATCCATCGGTGCCGAACCAACAATAGTTAGGTACCTTTGTTCATAAGCCGGGTGACGCCTGAGCGCTGCCCCACCACTGGAGACACACATGCAGAAAGTCCTGCACATCAACCCGGACAAATGCACCGGCTGCTTGCAGTGCGAAATGGCCTGTTCGTTCGAGAACTACGGCACCTACGCCACCTCCAAATCGCGCATCAAGGTGTTCGACTTCCACCACACCGGCAAGAAGGTGCCCTACACCTGCACGCAGTGCGACGAGGCTTGGTGTCTGCACGCCTGTCCGGTCGAGGCGATCACGCTGGATAAGGTCACCGGCGCCAAGGTGGTCAACGACACTACCTGCGTGGGCTGCAAGGTCTGCACCATCGCCTGCCCGTTCGGCACGATTAACTATGTACAGGAAACCGGCAAGGTCCAGAAGTGCGACCTGTGTGGCGGCGAGCCGGCGTGTGCTGAAGCCTGTCCGACCGCGGCGATCACCTTCGTGGACGCCAACTGGACTGGGATCGACAAGATGAAGCAGTGGGCAGACAAGCTGGGTAACCAGCCTGCGGCCGCCTGATCACCGTTTTCAAGGAGCAAGCACATGTCTTGGGCTGGAAAAATTCTCCGCGTCAATCTGACCGCGGGCACCGTCACCCCCGAACCGCTGAACATGGAGTGGGCTCGCGCTTACCTTGGTTCGCGCGGTCTGGGCAGCAAGTACCTCACCACCGAGATCGATCCCAAGGTGGATCCACTGTCTCCGGACAACAAGATCATCTGGGCCACGGGCCCACTGACGGGCACCATGGCCTCCACCGGTGGCCGCTACACCGTCATCACCAAGAGCCCGCTGACCGGCGCTATCGCCTGTTCGAACTCTGGCGGCTACTGGGGTGCCGAGCTCAAGATGGCCGGCTGGGACATGATCATCTTCGAGGGCAAGTCACCCAAGCCGGTGTACTTGTTCATCAACGACGACGTGGCCGAGCTGCGCGACGCTGCCCACCTGTGGGGTAAGAGCGTCTGGGAAACCGAAGAGATGCTCAAGACCAGCCTGCAGGACCCGCTGGCGCGCGTCTCCAGCATCGGTAAGGCGGGTGAGAACGGCGTGCTGTACGCAGCCGTGGTCAACGACCTGCACCGCGCGGCGGGCCGCTCAGGTGTCGGCACGGTCATGGGCAGCAAAAACCTGAAGGCGATTGCGGTGCGCGGCACCAAGGGCGTGGGCAACATCCGCGACCCCAAGGCCTTCATGAAGACGACCTTCGAGAAGAAAAAGATCCTGGCCGAGAACGCGGTCACGGGCCAGGGCCTGCCGGCCTACGGCACCCAGGTGCTGATGAACGTGATCAACGAGATCGGCGGCCTGCCCACGCGCAACCACCAGGACGTGCAGTTCGAGGGTGCCAAGGACATCTCGGCCGAAGCCATGGTCACGCCGCGCGAGAGCGACGGCAAGAAGCAGCTGGTGACCAATCAGGCCTGTTTCGGTTGCACCATTGCCTGTGGTCGCGTGAGCAAGATGGACCCGAACCACTTCACCGTGGCCAACAAGCCGCAATACTGGGGCGCCTCCGGTGGCCTGGAGTACGAAGCGGCCTGGGCGCTGGGCGCTGCCAACGGCGTGAACGATCTGGAGGCACTCCAGTACGCCACCATGCTGTGCAACGAAGAAGGCATTGACCCGATCAGCTTCGGCGCCACCGTGGGCGCGGTTATGGAGCTCTACGAGATGGGCGTGCTGACCAAAGAGCAGGTGGGCATCGAGGCCAAGTTCGGCTCCGCAGAAGCACTGGCCTTCCTGACCGAAGAAACGATTTACAGCCGCGGTTTTGGCAAGGAAATCGGCCAGGGATCCAAACGTCTGACCGCCAAATATGGCCACCCCGACCTCAGCATGTCGAGCAAAGGCCAGGAATTCCCGGCTTACGACGGCCGCGCGATCCAGGGCATTGGCCTGGCCTACGCCACCTCGAATCGAGGTGGTTGCCACCTGCGGGGTTACACCATCTCGTCCGAGGTGCTGGGCATTCCGGTCAAGACCGACCCGGTGGAGTCCGAAGGCAAGCCCGAGCTGGTGAAGGCCTTCCAGGACGCCACTGCAGCGTTCGACTCTTCAGGCTTGTGCGTGTTCACCACCTTCGCTTGGGGTGTGGCCGACCTCGCGCCGCAACTGCAGGCGGCCTGCGACGAGGCCTTCACCACCGAAGAGCTGGAGAAGATTGGCGAGCGCATCTGGAACATGGAGCGCGAGTTCAACAACGCTGCTGGCTTCACCGCCAAGGATGACAGCCTGCCCAAGCGCTTGCTGACCGAAGCCGCCAAGACCGGTGCTTCCAAAGGAATGGTCAGCAAGCTGCCCGAGATGTTGCCCAAGTACTACGCCGCACGCGGCTGGGATCCGGAAGGCCGTCCGACCGCCGAGACCCGAAAACGCCTGAGCTTGTGAGTGTGGCCGCTGTGGCGGCCTTGTGACCGAAACCTCGCCGCTATCGCGGCCCGATGACCCACGAGCAATCATGGGTCATGGGGTGGCGAAGCGGCGAAGTTCTTGGCTCGTTGACGATCCGAATCCGACTGGAGACCTTCATGCACCACGTCATCCTGGGCGCCGGCCCTGCCGGCGTCATTGCCGCCGAAACCATTCGCAAACACGCGCCAGCCGATCGCATCACCCTGGTGGGTGACGAGCCCGAGCCGCCGTATTCGCGCATGGCCATCCCCTACCTGCTGATTGGCAATGTCGATGAGTCGGGCACCTACCTTCGCAAGAGCCCGACGCATTTCACCGACCTGCGGATCGACGTGGTTCGTGCGCGGGCCAAGTCGGTCGATGTGGAGAAACGCAACGTCGAGCTGTCCGATGGCCAGGTGTTGGCTTTTGACAAGCTGCTGATCGCCACAGGCTCAACCCCGGTGCGCCCGCCCATTCGCGGCATTGACTGCGCTGGTGTGCACAATTGCTGGACCCTGGACGACGCACGCGCCATCATGGCGCTCGCCGTGCCCGGTGCACGCGTGCTGCAGCTGGGCGCGGGTTTCATCGGCTGCATCATCATGGAGGCGCTAGCCGCGCGAGGTGTTCAGCTCAGCGTGGTGGAAATGGGCGACCGCATGGTGCCGCGCATGATGGGCCCCACCGCCGGCGGCATGATCCGCGACTGGTGCGAGGCCAAGGGCGTGAAGGTGTACACCGGCACCAAGGTCGAATCGATCGAATCGGCTGCGCCGCTCAAGGTGCGGCTGTCAGACGGCACCCATGTGGCGGCTGATCTGGTCATCAGTGCCGCTGGCGTCAAGCCCAGCATCGGCTTTTTGGAAAACTCGGGCATTACCTGTCTGCTGGGCGTGTTGACCGATGAACACCTGCAAACCAATGTGCCGGGCATTTACGCCGCAGGCGACTGCGCCGAAGCCTTCGACAAGGTGAGCGGCCAGACCATCGTCAGCGCCATCCAGCCCAACGCGGCCGAACAAGCGCGCGTCGCCGCACTCAACATGGTGGGACAGACGGGCGAACTCAAAGGCGTGACCCAGATCAACGTGCTCGATACCTTGGGTCTGGTGTCCACGAGCTTTGGCAACTGGCAAGGCGTCGCCGGCGGCCAGCATGTGGAGCTGACCGACAAGGCAGCGGGTCGCCACCTCAGCCTGCAGTTCAAGGATGACGTCATGGTGGGCTGCAATTCGGTCGGCTGGACCGATCACGTGGGTGTGATGCGTGGACTGGTCGAAGGGCAGGTGCGCCTGGGCGAGTGGAAAGACCGTCTGATGCACGATCCCACCCGGCTCATGGACGCCTACCTCGCCAGCGCGCAGGCCCAGGGCCAGTGGAGCGGTGCCGCAGACGAACGCCGCCGATGACCGCCCGCATGAAAATTACCTTCAAGCTCTTCGCCACCCTCACCGACTACCTGCCTGCCGAGGCGCGCCGTAGCAATCAGGTCGAGCTCGAGGTGGATCCGGCCGCCCCCATCACCCGCATCATCGAACCGTATGGCCTGCCGCCCAAGCTGGTGCACCTGGTACTGGTCAATGGCAAGTACATCGACCCAGAGCGCCGCGCCAGCACCACGCTGGTCGAGGGCGACGTGCTCGCCATATGGCCACCGATTGCGGGTGGATGAACCATGTATCACCCCCGCCGCGCAGCGCGCGACCCTCTCCAGGGGGCAACAGCTACTGTCTTGCCGAGCCAGCCCGGCGGCGTCTCTGGGCTGGACCACTGGCCGCGGGCCGGGTGGAAGCCCGCGTGGCAGGTGCTCTGATATGCAGTCGAGTTATGCCGAGCGATTTCAGCGTGACATGGGATGCACCGAACCCGAGTGGTTGGGCTGGCTGCCGGCTGCCGTGGGCACCAACGCCTGGCAGCTTCTGGGCAGCAGTGCGAAGGTCGAAATCGGTAGCGGCTGCCTGGACCTGCGCTGGGCGGTGCAGCCGCCGCGCGTGATCGCACTCATGCGCATGCCAGTGCTGCGGGTGGATTTTGCTTTCGACGGACTCGACGCCGAGCAGCGCTACGCGTTCATGAAGCGCTTCGACCTGTACATGCAGCGCGGCGGCGGCTGACGCTTTCCCATCTGACCTCGGAACAAAAAAAGGCCGCGTCATGCGGCCTTGCTCCCTGGTTCGATGAAGCGCTGCCGTCAGGCCGAGGCAGTCTCCAACTCCGGCAGGGCCACGCGGTCGTCGGTGCTCAGCAGGTAGTCGTTGAACACATGCTCGGCGGTCAGCAGCTGGTACTGGCCGTCGCTGCCGCGCAGCGAGGTATCTTTCAGCCGCCAGGCGCTCTGACCACAGGTCCAGATGTCGAAATTGCGCATGTGGGTGCACAGACAGGTTTTGTCGGTGACCGAGAAGCGGCGAACGCCGGGGTTCGCCGCCAGTTCGCGGTTGTAGGATGTGACGTAAGCGCACTTGCCATTGGCATCTAGCAAGTAGCCATAGGCCTCGCAGTTGGGGCGGATGCCGTCACCAATGCCCGGGCTGCCCTTGATCATGCGCATCGGGTAGCCGGTGGGCGAAATCTCGTTGACTTCGATGTCGTCTTCCTGGGCCTTGAAGTATTCCTGCTTGATGTCGTCGGGCAGGCCACATTCCTTGGTGACGGTGAAACGGGTCGCCACCTGCACACCCGAGGCACCCATATCCAGAAAGCGCACGGCATCGCTGCCCGTGAATATGCCACCAGCCGGGATCACCGGGAAGTCCAGCTGCTCGGTCTTCATCCAGGCCAGGATCTCGGCCACGATGGTGGCCAGGTCGTACTGTGCCCAGTCCATGCCAAAGCCGAGGTGGCCTCCCGCCAGCGGGCCTTCAACCACCACGTAGTCGGGCAGGCGGTTGAGGCGGCTGTTTTTCTTGAGAAACAGCTGCAGGGCTCGTAACGAGGAGACGATGATGCCGAGCTTGGCGTCGCGAAAACGCGGATGGTCTTCGATCAGCGCCAGCGAGCCGAGGTGCAGACCCGCTGCGAGCGTAATGCCGTCGATGCCCGCATCGAGCGCCGAGGCCATGCGCACCTTGAGCGTCTCCTTGGGCGCGTTCATGGTGAGCTTTTCCATGCAATTGATGAACACCAGACCGCTGCCGGTCTTGCGCGTCATGGTCTTCTCGACATGCATGCGGGTGGCTTCAGCCAGATGACCGAGGTCGAACTTCACCCCTGACTTGTCTTCAGAGTCGACGTTGTACTGGTACTGTTTCTGCTTGGCCTTGACGTACTTGGTCTTGTAGCGGCGGTCGGTGACGGTCTTGACCATGGCGTCGCTGATGTGGCCCACGCCACCTAGGCGCGCGGCCTCCAGCGCCAGATCGGACGAGGAAATGTCCACGCCCATGCCGCCTATCATGATGGGCACCAGCTCGTGGCGGCCCATGCGCATGCGGTAGTCGTCCAGTTGTCTCATGTGTGCTCAGGAAATCGGTCGTCAATCCAAGCTTAACCGCATCTCGCGGTGGGCAGTACCGCAAGGGCCCTGCGTCGTCGTAGGTATCTAATGTGCAGACGCTAGGTCAACACCACAACATTCTCAGACAAAGTTGTGACAGCGTGATGCGGCGCGGACAGAGTCCTTGCGGTGGGTCAAGGCATGGCGCCGACCTTGGTCGGATGGCTCGGACACCCCCGGGAGATCGTTACCATGCACCAAGGCGCTTCACGCGGAGGCAGATTTGCACGCTGGCGCCGCGCACATCAGGAGGTCATGCATGAGCGACAACGCCCGGGTCACCATCACCCGCCAGTCGGGCTATCAGTTTCTGGTGGACTTTGGCGAAAGCCTGCCCCAGTGGCTGGCCGACGAACCAGCGCCCTTGGGTGAGGGGGGCGGGCCGGCGCCCGATCACCTGTTGTTGGCCGCGGTGGCCAATTGCCTGAGCGCTAGCTTGCTGTTTGCCCTGCAGAAGTTCAAGCAGGACCCGGGCAGCCTGGTCGCCACCGCCACGCCCATCGTGGAGCGAAACGATCAAAAACGTTTGCGCATCATGGGCATACAGGTGCAGATCAGCCTGGGCAAGCCTGCCGCCGAGATCGAGCACCTGGACCGGGTGCTGGCGCAGTTCGAAGATTTTTGCACCGTCTCCATGAGCGTGCGACAGGGCATTGACATCTCGGTGCAGGTGCGCGACAGCACCGGCGCGCAGCTCAAGCGCTGACGATCCACGCGGCGGCACTGCGCATGCCGGCCCAGGTCAGCAGCAGCGAGCCGAACAGGTGCAGGCTGGTCGAGCCGGCCGCCAGCGCCCAGCGCCCCTGTTGCAGCAGCGTGACCACCTCAAGCGAGAAGGTGGAGAAGGTGGTCAGTGCGCCCAGGAAGCCGGTGATGATGGCCACCCGCCAGGCGGGATCGATCTGGGTCTGGCTTTGGAAAAATACCACCGCCACGCCGATCGAATAGGCGCCTATCCAGTTCGCCACCAGCGTGCCCCAGGGCAGGGTGGCGTGAGCAGAGCTCAGCCACAGACCAAGCTGCCAGCGTGCGAGCGCGCCGATCGAAGCACCGATGCACAGGGTCAGGGCGGTCAACACGGTCGGGTTCCTTCAGCGTCTCAGAACGGCGGATCGCCGTCGTCACCCGCGGCGGTGACCGCTTCCCGGCGCGCTGCAGCGGGTTTGGCCGCTTCAGGGACGGTCGCGGCGGCCGCGCCCAGCGCCAGCTCATCTCCCAGGGCGGCGATGAGCGCGGGGATCAGTTTTTGCAGCTCGCCGGTGGACAGCGTCACGTTGGTGTCGAACCCGCTTTCGCCGTCATCGCTGCGGTCGTCGAACACGCCTTCCAGGAAGTTGATCTTTTTCAGCTGCAGCGATTCGGTGAGCACCAGGCCGATGCGGCCTTCCCAGCTCAGGGCCAGTCGCGTGGGCAGCTTGCCTTCAGCGATGTGCTGGCGCACCTCGTCGGTGGCAAGGTTGTGGCGGGTGAAGCGCACCACTGATTTTTCTTCGTCGGTCGACTTCAGCTCACATTCGCGCTCGACATGAAAACCCTCGGGCCAGCCGTCGGGCGAGGTGGCGGCCAGCCACTGCGTCATGGCTGTCTGGGGCGTGACCGCGGTCTGCAGCAAATCGAGGGCCAGACCGTCGAAGACGCGCACCAGGGCGGTCACCAGCTCGTCGAGCTTGCCCTGGCTGCTGGCGTCGGTCACCAGCCAGCCGTTGGCCAGATCGATCCACACCCAGACGCTGCTGCGGCGGGGAAAGGCCTGCGGCAGTAGGGCCAGCAGCGCATCTTCGCGAAGCGCCTTGGTTTCCTTCTTGCCAGGCTTGCGGCCAGTGCTGGCCTCAATGTGGTCGGCCTGCTCCTGGGCATGTTCGCGCACGACCGCGCCGGGCACGGTCTTGGTCTCGATCATCAGCTTGAGCACGCGCTGGCCAGCCACCGACTCCACCAGCGGCCCATGCGCCTCACCCCGCGGTTCGACCCAGCCCACGGCCTTGTCTTGCGTCGCCCCACATGGCACAAAACGCGCGCCATCGAGCGCGGTTTCCATCGCTTGTAGAGTCGGCGCCCAGCCGGGTGCGATGCGGTAGAGCGTCACATTCTTGAACACAAATTTCCTTTTTGCTGATCGGGTGACGCGCGCGGCGCGCGCATCAACCGATCGATCTTAGGGGATGTCAGGCCTGGGCCCTGGGAGCCCGCTCAGGGCCCGCCTGGCGCACAAGCGTTGGCGCTACAGCTCTTCCACGCGCCGCGCCGGGTAGCTGTCCCAGCCTTGGCAGCCGGGGCATTGCCAGAAGTGTTGTTGTGCTTCGAAACCGCAGGCCGCGCAGCGGTAGCGCTTGAGCGGAGCGCTCGCCTGATCCAGCGCCTGCTGGATGGGTTGCCGCGCCTCTGGTCGCGAAAGCGGCTCCCCTTTGAGCCACTGGTTCGCGATCACCAGGGATGGTTCACGGCCCAGGTGGTCCAAGTAGTGTTGTCGCGCCGCGGTCTCATCAGGGCTCAGGCTGGCCAGCGCTTCGGTCACATCAAGACTGGGGGCCTGGTCCTGGGCAGCCTGCAAGGCCTCCCGGGCCTCGGGCTCGCGGCCCAGGCTCCTGGCCAGATCGGCCAGGCTGCTGGCGGCCAGGGGAAGGCCTTGTGGCGCCTGCTGAATGAGCTGGAGCAGGGCATCCATCGCCTCGCTCGCCTGACCCGCCTGCCGGTGCAGGCTGGCCAGAGCCAGCCAGGGGCGCGCCAGCGCGGGAGCTTTCTGGCAGGCCTCGGTGAAGCTGGCCAGCGCCAGGGCAGTGTCACCTTGCCGCTGGGCCTGGTCCCCGGCTTCGCACAGGTAGTGCGCCAGCCGTGTGGTGAAGCTGCCCTGGCCAGCGGCTTCGAGGCGCTCGGCCACGCGACGGGCTTGCAGCCAGTCGCGTGAGCGCTCGTAGATGGACAGCAGGGCCAGCAGCGCTTCGCCCTCGAAATCCGAGCCTTCGAGCTTGTGCAGCGCGGCCTCGGCGCGATCAAGCAGGCCGGCCTTGAGGAAGTCCAGGGCCAGCGCATGCTGGGCGCGGTCGCGGTCCTTGCGGCTAAGGTCGGCGCGCACCAGCAGGTGCTCGTGCACGCGCACAGCTCGGTCGTAGTCGCCGCGGCGGCGAAACAGGTTGCCGAGCGCGAAGTGCAGCTCGGCGGTGTCGGGATCGCTTTGCACCGCCTCGATGAAGGCGTCGATCGCCTGGTCCTGCTGCTCGTTGAGCAGGTGGTTCAGACCCCGGAAGTAAGCCTTGGGTGCAGTCCGGCTGGCCACGCG
Organism: Hydrogenophaga sp.; assembly: GCF_011390835.1. GTDB lineage: Bacteria > Pseudomonadota > Gammaproteobacteria > Burkholderiales > Burkholderiaceae_C > Hydrogenophaga. The sequence continues at coordinate 109,052 of NZ_JAABRQ010000007.1, forward strand.
CCACTGGCGAAGGTCCAGGCGAGATGCCCCCCAGCCCAGGGCAAAGGCCAGGGGTAGGCCCCACAGCACCCAGGTGAGGTCAAAGTCCATGTCGCACGTCGTCAGGCGTCGGCAACAGGGTGGAGTCCCCCTCCATCACGGTGGTGGCGGCGGCGGCCGACCCCGCCTGGCGACGCGCCTTGCGCGCACGCAGCCACAAAGGCAGCATCACCAGGACACCGAGCACCACCCCGAGCAGCAGAACCAGCAGCAAGACCAGCACTAGCGGAGCTTGCCACTGCGCGCCAAAGAACAGCCGCAGGGTGATCGGCTCCTGGTTGTTGATCGCGAATGCGAACAACACAAAAAAAATGGCTGCGTTGAGCAGCCACATCAGGTATTTCAAATCGTCCCCTTCTGTGGTGAAACGATTGTAGCGAGCAGGGCCCGCCAGTCAGTCCGGCCGTTGGGTCGGTGCCGCCATCATCTCGGCGGTCTTCTTGTCGACCTGCTCTCGCAAGGCCTTGCCCGGCTTGAAGTGAGGCACGCGCTTTTCCGGAATCAGCACGCTTTCGCCCGAACGGGGATTGCGCCCCACTCGCGGCGAGCGCCGGTTCACCGAAAAACTCCCAAAGCCGCGGATTTCGATGCGATGACCTTTGACCAGCGCGTCGCCCATCGCATCCAGGATGGCCTTGACAGCAAACTCGGCATCGCGGTGGGTGAGCTGGCTGAACTTGGCAGCCAGCGCTTCGACGAGGTCGGAACGGGTCATGAATCTCGGATGGGACGGGGTTCGAAGAGCGTCCGGCGCTGGGGACGCTCAGGTGTTTCACCTGCGCGTCCCCTGAGACCGGACTCTGGTGCGGACGCTGCCGATCAGCTGTTGTTGTCCAGCTTGGCGCGCAGCAGGGCACCCAGGCTGGTGGTGCCTGCGTTCTCACGCGAAGACTGCTGGCTCAGCGACGCCATGGCTTCTTGCTGGTCGACGGCATCCTTGGCCTTGATCGACAGCTGGATGTTGCGCGTCTTGCGGTCCACGTTGACCACCACGGCATTCACTTCATCGCCTTCTTTCAGCACATTGCGCGCGTCTTCGACGCGGTCACGGCTGATTTCGCTGGCACGCAGGTAACCGATGATGTCTTCGCCCAGATCGATCTCGGCGCCCTTGGCATCCACGGTCTTGACCTTGCCGGTCACGACTGAGCCCTTGTCGTTGATCGACACGAAGGTGGTGAACGGGTCGCCGTCGAGCTGCTTGATGCCCAGAGAGATGCGCTCGCGCTCGACGTCGATGGCCAGCACGATGGCGTCCACTTCCTGGCCCTTCTTGAAATTGCGCACAGCGGCTTCGCCGGGCTCGTTCCAGGACAGGTCGGACAGGTGCACCAGGCCGTCGATGCCGGCGGCCAGCCCGACGAACACGCCGAAGTCGGTGATCGACTTGATCGGGCCCTTGACGCGGTCGCCGCGCTTGGTCTGCTCAGCGAACTCGTGCCATGGGTTGGCGCGGCACTGCTTCATGCCCAGGGAGATGCGGCGCTTGTCTTCGTCGATGTCGAGCACCATGACTTCGACTTCGTCGCCCAGCGACACCAGCTTGGACGGGGCGACGTTCTTGTTGGTCCAGTCCATTTCGGACACGTGCACCAGGCCTTCAATACCGGGCTCGAGTTCCACGAACGCGCCGTAGTCGGCGATGTTGGTGATCTTGCCGAACATGCGGGTACCCTGTGGGTAGCGGCGCGAAACGCCCATCCAAGGGTCGTCACCCATCTGCTTCAGACCCAGCGAGACGCGGTGCTTCTCGGTGTCGAACTTGAGAATCTTGGCGGTGATTTCCTGGCCGGCTTGCACCACCTCGCTCGGGTGACGCACACGGCGCCAGGCCATGTCGGTGATGTGCAGCAGGCCGTCGATACCGCCCAGGTCCACGAACGCACCGTACTCGGTGATGTTCTTGACCACGCCGTTGACGATGGCGCCTTCCTTCAGCGTTTCCATCAGCTTGGCGCGCTCTTCGCCCATGGAGGCCTCCACCACGGCGCGGCGGCTCAGCACCACGTTGTTGCGCTTGCGGTCGAGCTTGATGACCTTGAATTCCAGGGTCTTGTTTTCGTACGGCGTAAGGTCCTTGGTGGGACGGCTGTCCACCAGTGAGCCAGGCAGGAAGGCGCTGATGCCGTTGACCATGACCTTGAGGCCGCCCTTGACCTTGTTGCCGGTGGTGCCAGTCACGAACTCGCCCGATTCCAGGGCTTTTTCCAGCGACATCCACGACGCGAGGCGCTTGGCCTTGTCGCGCGACAGCAGGGTATCGCCAAAGCCATTTTCGACCGAGTCGATGGCCACGGCGACAAAATCGCCGACTTGCACTTCGAGTTCACCCTGATCGTTCTTGAATTCGGCCAGCGGGACATAGGCCTCAGATTTGAGGCCAGCGTTGACCACCACGTGGCTGTGCTCGATACGCACCACCTCGGCGGTGATGACTTCGCCCGAGCGCATTTCAGCGCGTTTCAGGGACTCTTCGAACAGGTCGGCAAAAGATTCAGACATTCAGTTTCCTAGGACCACACAGCGTCGGTTGCAGCAAGGCCAGCAAAGGCTTGCGCAGGATTCGACGGATGGGCGGCGTTGACGTTGCGGTGCGAGACACCGCGGGGTTGAGTTGCAAGAACCATTCGGCCTGCGGGCTGGGAGCGCCCGGCGGTGCCGTCTGGGCCATCAAGGGGTGGTGTGGTCAGTTGCCTGAAACACCGATTTGTCCTGCCACCAGCTCAACACCTGCTGCACCGATTGCTCGATGCTCAGGCTGGAGTTGTCCAGCATCAGGGCATCTTCGGCTGGCTTGAGCGGAGCGTAAGTGCGGGACGAGTCCCGATCATCACGTGCGCGCAAGTCTGCCAAAAGAGGGTCAATATTAGCAGCAATTCCTTTTGAAATCAATTGCTTATGGCGCCGAATGGCGCGTTGTTCGGCGCTCGCAGTGAGAAACACCTTGAGCCGGGCATCGGGAAAGATCACCGTGCCCATGTCGCGCCCGTCGGCCACCAGACCCGGCAGCCGCCGAAACCCGTGTTGCAGCGCGAGCAGCGCGGCGCGCACCTGGGGCACCGCCGAGACGCGCGAAGCCGCCATGCCCGCTGCCTCGGTACGCAAGTCTTCGCTTACATCGCCACCATCCAGCAGGATGCGCTCGCCTGTGAAGTGCACCTGTAAGCCTGCGGCGAGCCTGCCCAGGCGATCGGCCTGCGCTGGCGCAGCCACATCATCGGTAGAGGTGGACAAACCAGCGCGTTCGGCGGCCAGACCCACCAGCCGGTACAGTGCGCCCGAGTCGAGCAGGTGATAGCCCAGGCGCTGGGCCAGCTCGGTGGCCAGCGTGCCTTTACCCGAAGCGGTGGGGCCGTCGACGCACAGCACCGGGATATGGTGAGGCTGCGCTTCGCAAACGCCGAACAGGGCCTCGAAGTAATCGGGGAATGTCTTGCCCACACATTTGGGGTCTTCGATGCGCACCGGCTGCTGCGCCGGGTTGAAGGCGGCAAGCGAAAAGCACATGGCGACGCGGTGGTCGTCGTAGGTATGGATGGATGCGGCGTTCCAGCGTTGGAGCTTCGCAGGCGGTGTGATACGGATGAAGTCCACGCCTTCTTCCACCACGGCGCCGAGCTTGCGACACTCGGTGGCCATGGCGGTGAGGCGGTCGGTTTCCTTGACTCGCCAGCTGGCGATGTTGCGCAGCGTGGTGGTGCCCTCTGCGTACAGCGCCATCACCGCCAGCGTCATAGCCGCGTCGGGTATGTGGTTGCAGTCGAGGTCGATGGCTTTCAGCGGCCAGGTGCCGCGGCGTATTTGCAGTCGATTGTCTTCGCCGGTGATGTCGGCGCCCATGGCCCGCGCCGCCTCTACAAAACGAATATCGCCCTGGATCGACGACAGGCCCACACCCTCGATGGTGATTCCGGTGTGACCATCTCGCGGCGGTGCGATGGCGCCCAGCGCAATGAAGTAACTCGCAGACGACGCGTCGCCCTCCACCGCGATACGCCCGGGCGAGGTGTAGTGGCTGCCCGCGGGGATAACAAAACGGGATGCGCCCTCGGTTCGCACCTGCACACCAAAGCGGGCCAGCAGGTTGAGCGTGATGTCGATGTAGGGTCGGGAAATCAGCTCGCCCACCACTTCGATTGCCACCTCTTGAGACTGCGCGACCAGCGGCAATGCCAGCAGCAGGGCGGTGAGAAACTGGCTGGACACGTCGCCCCGCACGCGAATGGCCGCGTCGATCTGCAATGGCTTCGCCTGGCCATCGCCTAGCCGCAGCGGCGGGTAGCCTGCCTGACCCAGGCAGGTCACGGGGCAGCCCAGCTGGCGCAAAGCGTCCACCAAGTCGCCGATCGGGCGTTCGTGCATGCGAGGCACTCCGCTCAGCTCGAACATGCCGCCTTGTTGGGTGGCGAGCAGGGCGAGCGCCGCGCTAAGCGGGCGCATGGCGGTGCCCGCATTGCCCAGGAACAGCGTCGCCTGCTTCAAGGTCAGCTTGCCGCCCAGCCCATTCACCCGAAGACTGCCGTCGGGCTGACGCTGCGGTGCACAGCCCAGCTGCTGCAGGGCTTGCAGCATGACTTGCGTGTCGTCTGAGTCAAGCAAGTCGATCACGTCGGTGCTGCCTTCGCTCAAGGCGGCGAGCAGCAGCACGCGGTTGGAGATGCTTTTGGAGCCTGGCAGACGGACCACGCCCCCTGCGCTGGCCAGGGGTGGGATATCGAGAAACGGGGTGGCGTACATAGTGCAGATAGCGGCGCTGCGCGCTGGCGCGCGGGGGGGGCGTGTCGTCTCAGCGCTGGGGTTTGGTGGCGGTCATGCGCCAGTGGGCACGCGCGTTGCTGGCCTGATCGATCAGAACTTCCAGCGCGTCTGGATCGCTTGAACTGATCGCGGTCTCCAGCGCGTGCAGCGCGCGCTGGAAATGGCGCGACTGCGTCAGCAACTCTTCGCGGTTGGAGACCAGGATGTCGCGCCACACGCTGGGGTCGCTGGCGGCGATGCGGGTGAAATCGCGAAACCCGGGCCCAGCCAGCTCCAAAAAGGTCTTGCCGCTCTCCTGATCACCAATCGCGTTCATGAGCGCAAAGGCCAGCAAGTGCGGCAGGTGGCTCACGGCAGCGTAGGCGGCATCGTGTTCTTCGGGTGACATTTGCAGCACCTGGCAACCCAGGCCGGTCCACACCTGCTCTGCCTTGGCTAGTTGTGCGGTGTAGGTGCGCTCGATGGGGGTCAGGATGACCTGGCGTCCCGCATAAAGATCGGCGTCGGCGTGCTCGACACCGGCAAGCTCTTTGCCCGCAATCGGGTGGGCGGGGACAAACACCCCCACTTGGTCACGGAGCACGCGGCGCGCCGCATCCACCACCTCGCGCTTGGTCGAGCCCACGTCCATCACCAGCGTGTTCTTGTGCACCAGGTGACGAATCGCCTTGAACGTGGCCTCGGTGGCCGACACGGGCACCGCAAGCAAGACCAGATCAGCGCCAGAGACGGCGAGCAGGGCAGACGGCGCCTCAACATCGATCACGCCCATCTGGCGCGCGCGCTCGGTGGTCGAAGGCGACTTGCTGTAGCCCACCACGCGTTTGACCAGACCCGCCTTTTTCAGGGCCAGCGCAAACGAGCCACCCATCATGCCGCAACCGATCAGGCCCAGCTGTTCAAACATGGCGGGCCATTCCCGGCTCGATGGCCGAATGCGCACCGAGGACGGCGGGTTTCGCTGTGAAGATCATTCGTTCACCGGGTAGGCGCCCAGTACCTTGTAGAAGGCACACAGGCCTTGCAGTTCCTTTAGGGCGGCCGCGACATGGGGCTGCGAGGGGTGCCCTGCAATGTCGATGTAGAAATAGTATTCCCACTGGCCCGACTTGGCGGGACGGGACTCGAAACGCGTCATGGACACGCCGTTGTTCTTCAGCGGTACCAGCAGATCGTGCACTGCGCCGGGCCGGTTCGGGACCGACACCACCAGGCTGGTGCAGTCGCGTGCCGATGCCGGCGGCATGGCCATGGTCTGGGGCAGGCTGATGACGGCGAAGCGGGTGCGGTTGTAGGCCTCGTCCTGCACCGCGTGCGCCACGATGTGTAACGCGAACTGACCTGCGGCCCTTTCGCTGGCCAGTGCCGCCCAGGCGGGATTCGTCGCAGCCAGGCGAGCGCCTTCTGCGTTGCTGGACACGGCGCGGCGCTCGACGTTGGGCAGGTGCTGGGTCAGCCAGTTTTGGCACTGGGCCAGCGCCTGGGGGTGCGCCATCACCACCTCGACGCCGTCGAGCGAATTGACCTGGCGCAGCAGGTTGTGGCGGATCAGCAGACTCACCTCGCCCACCACATGCACGGGCGAGCGCAGAAACAGGTCCAGCGAACGTGCCACCACCCCCTCGGTGGAGTTCTCCATGCCGACCACGCCGTATTGCGCCGTGCCGGCCGCGGTGGCGTGGAACACCTCGTCGAAGTTAGCGCAGTAAATGAGATTGGCCGCCCCGCCGAAGAATTCGACCGCTGCCTGTTCGCAAAACGTGCCCGCTGGCCCCAGCACCGCGACGCGCTGCGGCGCTTCCAGCGCCAGACAGGCCGACATGATTTCACGCCAGATAGAGGCCACATGCTGGTTGAGCAAGGGTCCCTCGTTGTTGGTCTGGATCTTGTCGATCACCTGGGCCACGCGGTCTGGGCGGAAAAACGGCGAACCTTCAGCGCGCTTGATCTCACCGACCTGCTCAGCCACCCGCGCGCGCTGGTTCAGCAGCGACAGCAATTGCTGGTCGAGCGAATCGATCTGCACGCGCAGCGCGGCCAGGGCGTCGGACTGGGTGGGCTGGGTCATGGTGTCAGGCCTGTGTCTTCTCAAAATCGCGCATGTAGTCCACCAGCGCTTGCACACCGGCCAACGGCATGGCGTTGTAGAGGCTGGCGCGCATGCCCCCGACCGATTTGTGGCCCTTGAGCTGCAGCAGACCAGCGGCCTGCGCGCCGGTCAGGAAAGCTTCGTTACGCGACTCTTCGCGCAGGAAGAAAGGAATGTTCATGCGCGACCGACAGTCCCTGGCCACCTTGTTCAGGTACAGCTGCGAGCCGTCGATGAAGTCGTACAACAGGTTCGCCTTGGCGATGTTGCGCTGTTCCATCGCGGCGATGCCTGTGGCTGGCCCTTGCGTCTGGCGCTTGAGCCACTGAAAGGTGAGCCCGGCCATGTAAATGGCGTAGGTGGGCGGCGTGTTGTACATCGACGCATTGTCGGCGACGGTCTGGTAATTGAACGCGCTGGGGCAGAGGGGCAATGCATGCCCCAGCAGGTCTTCGCGAACGACCACCAAGGTCAGGCCGGCAGGACCGAGGTTTTTCTGTGCGCCACCAAATGCCAGGCCCACCCGCGACCAGTCAACCGGGCGGGAAGCCACGTGCGACGAAAAGTCGATCACCAGCGGTGCCCGGCTACCCAGTGCTGCGAGGTCGGGCAGTTCTTGGAACTCCACACCGTGGATGGTTTCGTTGCTGCAGAGATGAACGTACTGCGCGTTATCGCTCAATTGCCAGGTCGCCGGCGCAGGCAGCGTGGTGTGGTGCTCGGCTTCGTTGCTGGCGGCGATCCGGATCTGGCCGAACTTGCGAGCCTCCTGGGCCGACTTTTGACTCCAGCTGCCCGTCACGATGAAGTCCATCGCGCCCCCGCGCGACAGGTTCATTGGCACGATGGCGTTCTCGGCCAGTCCGCCGCCCTGCATGAACAGAATTCGGAAGTGCTCGGGCACCTCCAGCAGCTCGCGCAGATCGCGTTCGGCTGCCTCGCAGATCGACATGAAGGCCTTGCCACGGTGGCTCATCTCCATCACGCTCATGCCCGTACCTTGCCAGTCCAGCATCTCGGCTGCTGCCTGTTGCAGCACCTCGACAGGCATGGCCGCCGGGCCGGCGGAAAAGTTGTACGGACGCGCGGCGGGAGGCGTCATGCCGCGTCGTTGCCTTCGGTGTCGCTCGCACTCTCGTCGGTGCTATCGGCTAGACCGACGATGTTGGCGTCGTTTTCCACGATGCGCTGCAGGCCGGAGAGTTCGGAGCCGTCGTCCAGCGCGATCAGAGTCACGCCCTGCGTAGCGCGGCCCATTTCGCGGATCTCGCTCACGCGGGTGCGCACCAGCACGCCGGTGTCGGTGATGAGCATGATCTCGTCGTCACTGTGCACCAGCGTGGCGGCCACGACCTTGCCGTTGCGCTCACTTTGCTGGATGGCGATCATGCCCTTGGTGCCGCGGCCGTGGCGCGTGTATTCACCAATCGGCGTGCGCTTGCCATAGCCATTGATGGTGGCGGTGAGCACGCTCTGCTCCTCGTCTTCGGCCACCAGCATGGCTATCACGCTTTGGGTTTCATCAATAGCCATGCCGCGCACACCGCGCGCATTGCGGCCCATGGGGCGTACGTCATTTTCGTCGAAGCGAACGGCCTTGCCGCCGTCGCTGAACAGCATCACGTCGTGCTGTCCGTCGGTGAGCGCGGCACCAATCAGGTAGTCGCCTTCATCCAGCCCGACCGCGATGATGCCGGCCTTGCGCGGATTGCTGAATTCGCTCAGCGCTGTTTTCTTCACGGTGCCCATGCTGGTGGCCATGAAGACGTACTGGTCCTCGGGGAACTTGCGCGCTTCACCAGTCAGCGCCAGGACCACGTTGATCTTTTCGCCTTCTTCGAGCGGGAACATGTTGACGATGGGTCGTCCACGTGAGCCACGCGAACCAGCCGGCACTTCCCACACCTTTAGCCAGTAGAGCCGGCCGCGGTTGGAGAAGCACAGGATGTAGTCATGGGTGTTGGCGATGAACAGCTGGTCGACCCAGTCATCTTCTTTGGTTGCGGTGGCCTGCTTGCCGCGTCCGCCGCGTTTTTGTGCCCGGTATTCCGAGAGCGGCTGGCTCTTGATGTAGCCGCTGTGGCTAAGCGTGACCACCATGTCGGTGGGCGTGATCAGGTCTTCGGTCGATAGGTCGAACGAACTGTGTTCCACCAGACTGCGGCGCGCGCCGAGCTTGGTCTGGCCAAACTCCTGCTTCACCTCGGTGAGTTCCTCTCCAATGATGGTCGACACGCGCTCAGGCTTGGACAGGATATCGAGCAGGTCGTCGATCACGCCCATGACTTCCTTGTACTCGGCCACGATCTTGTCTTGCTCCAGACCGGTCAGGCGCTGCAGACGCATCTGCAAGATTTCCTGCGCCTGCGTCTCTGACAGGCGATACAGCCCGTCGCCGCCCATGCCGAATTCACGCTCCAGCCCTTCGGGGCGGTAGTCGTCGGCATTGATCACACCGCCATCGGCTTTGGCGCGGGTCAGCATCTCGCGCACCATCGCGCTGTCCCAGCTGCGCGTCATCAGCTCGGCCTTGGCCACTGGCGGCGTGGGCGACTCGCGGATGATGCGGATGAACTCGTCGATGTTGGCCAGCGCCACCGCCAGGCCTTCGAGCACGTGGCCTCGCTCGCGCGCCTTGCGCAGGTTGAACACGGTGCGCCGCGTCACCACCTCGCGGCGATGCTCCAGGAACACCTGGATCAGATCCATCAGGTTGCACAACTTGGGCTGGCCGTCGATCAGCGCCACCATGTTGATGCCAAAGGTGTCCTGTAGCTGGGTTTGCTTGTACAGGTTGTTGAGCACTACTTCGGGCACTTCACCGCGCTTGAGCTCGATCACCAGGCGCATGCCAGATTTGTCCGACTCATCCTGGATGTGGCTGATGCCCTCGATCTTCTTCTCGTGCACCAGCTCGGCGATGCGCTCCTGCAGCGTCTTCTTGTTGACCTGGTAAGGCAGCTCGTCCACGATGATGGACTGACGCTGGCCCTTGTCGATGTCTTCAAAATGGCACTTGGCACGCATCACCACGCGGCCGCGGCCAGTGCGGTAGCCGTCCTTGACGCCGTTGATGCCATAGATGATGCCGGCGGTGGGGAAGTCGGGCGCCGGGATGATCTCCATCAGCTCGTCGATGGTGGCGTCCGGGTTCTTGAGTAAGTGCAGGCAGGCGTCGACTACCTCGTTGAGGTTGTGCGGGGGGATGTTGGTGGCCATACCCACCGCAATGCCGGCCGAGCCGTTGACCAGCAGGTTGGGCAGGCGGCTGGGCAGCACCAGTGGCTCTTTTTCGCTGCCGTCGTAGTTCGGGCCGAAGTTGACCGTTTCCTTATCGATGTCGGCCAGCATCTCGTGCGCGATCTTCGATAGACGGATTTCCGTGTAGCGCATGGCGGCGGCGTTGTCGCCGTCGACCGAACCGAAATTGCCCTGGCCGTCCACCAGCATGTGGCGCAACGAAAAGTCCTGAGCCATGCGCACGATGGTGTCGTACACCGCGCTGTCGCCATGGGGGTGGTACTTACCGATCACATCGCCCACGATGCGCGCCGATTTCTTGTAGGGTCGGTTCCAGTCGTTGTTGAGCTCGTGCATCGCGAAGAGCACCCGCCGGTGCACCGGCTTCAGGCCATCGCGCGCGTCGGGGAGTGCGCGCCCCACGATCACACTCATCGCGTAATCCAGGTAACTGCGGCGCATCTCCTCTTCAAGGCTGATGGGCAATGTCTCTTTGGCGAACTGGGTCATGGAGGGCGGCGTGGTGCGTGAAGGGGTCCCGGAGGCAACCCGATATTTTAGGCGGCTCGCGCGAGCTGCTTCCCGCGCACTTTATTGTTGTACAACAGCAACGAATGAAAGGACCTAAGCGAAACGGGTTACTCCCCAGTGCCGTTGGTTAGGTTGGCTTCCGAGTGGCTTGTGGCACAATTAATCTAACGTTTCTAGTGGTGGTCACTTAAAGCGTCAACGTTTCTATTCAGCCCGAACGCGGCTAACTAAGAGGAAAACCATGAAAAAACTGAACAAAGTGGCAATGCTGTTCGCAACGGCCGCCCTGGCAACCGCTGCTGGCGCCCAGACCGTGGACAACTGGCGCGCTGCCGATGGCACCGTCTGGAAGAACGGCACCAACGAACTTTGCTGGCGTGATGCCTCCTGGACTCCCGCCACGGCTGCTGTCGGTTGCGACGGCGCGATCGTCCCTAAAGTTGCTGCTCCTGCGCCTGCACCGGCTCCTGCCGCTGCACCCGCTCCAGCACCTGCTCCGGTAGCTGCCGCACCGGCTCCTGCACCAAAACCAGCACCTGCTCCTGCAGCGTCCAAAGTGACCTACGCTGCCGATGCGTTCTTCGACTTCGACAAGGCCGTGCTCAAGCCTGAAGGCAAAGCCAAGCTGGATGATCTGGCTGGCAAAGTTTCCGGCATCAACCTGGAAGTTGTGATTGCTGTCGGCCACACCGACTCCACCGGCCCTGCTGGCTACAACCAGGCTCTGTCGAACCGCCGCGCTGAAGCCGTGAAGGCCTATCTGGTCACCAAGGGCATCGAGAGCAACCGCATCTACACCGAAGGCAAGGGCTTGACCCAGCCAGTCGCTGATAACAGCACCCGCGAAGGCCGTGCCAAGAACCGCCGCGTGGAAGTCGAAGTGGTTGGTACCCGCACCAACAAGTAAGCGCTGAGTTCTGCGTCCCAGACGCAAAGCCCTGCCAGTGAAAGCTGGCAGGGCTTTTTTTGTTGGTTGGTTTAGCGCCGGACACAATGCGCCATCCTGCAGACGGGTAGATTTGCCTGGATGGAATACCCAGGGCCAATGAGATGGTCTGGCGGCCGTGGGAGAATTCGGCAATGAAAACTGTCAACGCCGACCCCGCAGAGCTCGCCAAATTTTCCGATCTGGCCCACCGCTGGTGGGACCCCGAGAGCGAGTTTCGACCTCTGCACCAGATCAACCCGCTGCGTCTGGACTGGATAGATGCCTTGGTGCCGTTGGCTGGGAAGCGTGTGCTGGATATCGGCTGCGGCGGTGGCATTCTCTCGGACTCGATGGCCCGCAAGGGCGCTGAAGTGACCGGTATCGACCTGGCGAGTAAGGCGTTGCGTGTGGCCCAGCTGCATGCGCTGGAAGCCAGCACGCCCAACGTGAACTACCGCGAGATCAGCGCCGAGTCGCTGGCGCTTGAGCAGCCCGAGAGTTTCGATGTGGTGACATGTATGGAGATGCTGGAGCACGTGCCGGACCCAGGCTCTGTGGTCAAGGCCTGTTCGCAGCTGGTCAAGCCCGGTGGCTGGGTGTTTTTTTCCACCATCAATCGCAACCCAAAGTCCTTTCTGTTTGCCATTGTCGGGGCCGAGTACCTGCTGCAAATGCTGCCCAGGGGCACGCACGAATACGCCAAGCTGATTCGTCCCAGCGAACTCGCCGCACATTGCCGTGCGGCTGACCTCACTTTGTCCCAGACCAAAGGACTGGAGTACAACCCCTTGACCCGGCGCTACTGGCTTAGCCGGGACACCAGCGTCAACTACATGTTTGCCACCCGCAAAGCATGAGTGTCGTCAAATTTCAGCACATCCGGGCGGTGCTGTTTGATTTGGATGGCACTTTGGTGGACAGTGCGCCAGATCTTGGCGCTGCTGCCGACCACATGCGCGCGGTTCGCGGCCTGCCGGCACTGCCGTTTGAGCATTACCGGCCGCATGCCGGTTCCGGCGCCCGTGGCATGCTGGGCGTGGCCTTCGGAATGACGCCCGATCACGCGGGCTATGAAGCGTTGCGGGAAGAGTTCTATGTGCGATACGAGGCCACGCTGACCGAGCGCACCGTGGTCTTCGACCAGGTAGAAGACCTGCTGGAGGCCCTGATGCAGCAAGGCCTTCGCTGGGGGGTGGTAACCAACAAGGCCCGGCGGTTCAGCGTGCCGCTTACCGTGGCCATGCCCTTGTTTGGCTCGGCGGCCACCATCGTCAGTGGCGACACCACGCCGCATACCAAGCCGCACCCTGCGCCTTTACTAGAAGCGGCGCGTCAGCTCGGTCTTCTTCCTGCGCAATGCCTGTATGTGGGCGACGATGCGAGAGACATCTTGGCTGGGCGTTCTGCCGGCATGCTCACGGTGGCCGCTCACTATGGCTACCTCGGCCCGGGCGCCGATGTGGCGGGCTGGGGCGCCGATGCGGAGGTGCATTCTCCGTTGGAGGTCTTGAAATTACTGGAATTGCCTTAAAATAGTATTTCAGGGGCTGCATTGGTTTCGACGTGGGTTCGGACGCGCAGCAGGGCATGTCGAGGTTCTGTCACCTCGTAAAACCGCAGAAAAAAACTAACTGCAAACGACGAACGTTTCGCACTCGCCGCTTAATTGCCGGTGAGCTTTGCAACAGCAGGCCTATGGGCTGGGCAAGGGTTCAAACGGCGCAAGCCGCGAGAGTCCAGGCTGCAAAGATAATTCAATAGGCTGGTCGCGTGTCGGGCAACTTGGCGCGCGGTGAGATCCAAGGTTGCTGGCTTCCCTTGCAGCGTGTCGCTGCGCGGCTTGGGAGGTAAGACTCAAATCAGACGACTACACATGTAGAACTGCGCGAAGAAGGCTTGCGGACGGGGGTTCGAATCCCCCCAGCTCCACCATATTTCCAAGGTGTGACCCAACGAGATGCCCCGTTTCTCCTATGAGAACCGGGGCTTTTTCGTTCGCGTTGGTTCATCCTAGTTTATCCACATCCGGGGTAAACGTGGGGTAAGAAAGGGGGTAAATGCGGCTTACCCCCCGCAGGGACGTGTGTCGTTACCCCACGCGGTGAACCAACTT
>NZ_JAABRQ010000008.1 GCF_011390835.1 Hydrogenophaga sp.
GCACCTCGCTCAAAACGGGTGCCATGATTTTATTTTTGAACAGGCATGCCGTGAAGCGTTTTCACACAGCCTCGGCCCAAAGCCGTCGCTGCTGAGCGGCCGCTGTGGAGCAGGCTGCACTCCATCGCCCACGCCTCGCAGCGGCCGCCTGCGGCGGGCCACGGGTCAAGCGCCCGAACCGTGCATCGGTTGTCGTCGCGTCCGTCGGATCCGGCAGGGCTGCGGTCGTTCGGATCCTCGCCGTCGGAGAAGCGCTGCGGGATGGCCAGATCGCGGGCGCCGTTCGGAAGACACGTTGAGTTCGCTGACGCACAGACACCATCAGGAAGTACGCGTTTCGCTATTTGGACCAAGTGCAGTACCTGTTCAATCACCGATTGAATCTGCGCAACGTCCTCAAGCTCTTGGCGAGGGCGTCCTCTCAGACTCTGCCTTGCCCTCTTCGAACAGTTCGAGTGGCTGAACCATCTTGCTGAACAGGATGGACGTTGGGCTAAGACCGCCTTCGTTTTCCCGTCGATAGACGGCCCTTAGAAGCAGCACTACCTCAGATCCGGAGAGTCTTTTCGCCGGTATCACGAAAGACGTTTAGTCGACCTACTTCAATTCGATTTCGCCGATCAAGGCTTTCATTTGCCGATCTCCCGGCGCTGCGCCACGATGATCCCGTTGGTTAGATTGCCAACGCGCGGATCCTCGGTCTGCGCTCTCTCGTCGGCGGGACGGCGGTCGAATGACCCGGAATCATCGTCCGAATCAACGAGACTTCGCCCACCGTGTCCCGGCTTCGGACCAGCCAGATCGGCCCGTCATGAATGACGGCACAGCACTGGCCAGTGCGCCCCTGCTCCGCCCTCAACGCAGGCCGAAGTACCCGGCAATAAACAAGACGATGACGACGAGTCCGACGATATAAATGATTCGATTCATGGTTCAACTCCAAGGGTGGGCCAATGAGCGGATTGCCCGCCGGAAAGGCGGCTGACGCAGACAGCTCTGGAATGACTGCCTCGTCGTTTCCATGATCTCTCTGCACACACTTGCGGTCTGTTCGGTGACGCACATGGCGGACTTGCATTCGCAACTCAATGCACGGCCCGGGTCGTGCGTTACAGGCCCGGCTGCCTTCTAACGGGAGATCGACGATCAGGCGGACGTGTCGGTGCCGACCACGATGCGCGAGTCTCTTGTAAAGCGGCAGGGCGGAATTTCGAGATTCGTCGGTGCTGGCTTATTCTTGAACACCCGACCGGCACCATCGAAGGTGGACCCGTGGCACGCGCAGAAGAAGCCACCCGGCCAGTCGGCCGGCAGGCTGGGGTTGGCCGCGCCTGCCGGAGCCTTGTTGGGCGAACAGACCAGGTGCGTGCAGATGCCTACCGCCACGAAGAGTTCGGGCTTGATGGCGCGTGCCGTGTTGCGTGCGTAGTCGGGTTGCTGGTCTCGTTCTGACTGTGGGTCGTCGAGATCGGCATCGTGACCCAGCAACGCCACCTGCATTTCTGGCGTGCGCCGTATCACCCACACCGGCTTGCCGCGCCACCCCACGGTCTTGCTGCCACCAGGGGGAGTGTCAGACAGGCCAACCTGCACCGGGCCCGCCAGCCGCCTTGGCGCGTTCGCTCGGTGCGAAGGAGTACGCCTGGCAGCACCCCCAGGCGCAGGCCTGGGTGAAGCCGCGCCTATTCAACCATCCAACCAGGCAAGCTCATGACAATCGATACCGACACATTGAGCACTCCCGAGACCGCCGAGGTCGAGGCCGCTACCGCACCATCGTCGACCTGAAGCAGCACCTGCACGCCAACGGCAAGCGCGTCATCAAGGTGTTCCTGCACCTGCTGAAAGAGGAGCAGCGCCAGCGCCTGCTGGCGCGCATCGACGAGACCGACAAGAACTGGAGTTCAGCGCGGCCGACATCGCCGAGCGCAAGTTGTGGGACGCGTACATGCATGGCCACAAACGCACCCTGGGCGCGACCATCACCGCCGACTCGCCCTGGTTCATCATGCCGGCCGACGCCAAGGATCACGCGCGGCTGATCTCGCTCGATGCACTGGAGGGTATGGAGATGAGCTACCCGGTGATCAGCGCGGCCTGCAAACGCGAGCTGCAGGCAATTCGCAGGCAGCTGGCGAAGTGAGTGGACGCAGGTTCGCGCGGGTGAGGCATTTCACGTCATGATGACCGGTACGAATTTTCCATATAGCGCCTGTGCAAGCCCTGATCGACTTCCTCACCCAGCACTCCGCTCTGGCGCCTGGCTTGGTATTCGCCGCGGCTTTGCTGGAGTCGGTCGCCGTAGTCGGCACAGTTGTACCAGGCAGTTCGGTGGTCTTCGCAGCCGGCGTCCTGATCGGTCTTCAGGTCATTGATCCATGGTGGGCTGCTGGGGTAGCCGTGATTGGCGCGACGCTAGGTGACGGCTTCAGCTTCTGGCTCGGTCGCCACTACCACGAAAGGCTTCGCACCTGGTGGCCTCTGAGCACCCATCCCGAATGGCTTGCGCGCGGGCAGGCGCACTTTGCAGCGCACGGCGGCAAGAGCGTGTTCCTGGGCCGGTTCCTTGGGCCTGTGCGTGCCATCGTCCCCGTGGTAGCAGGCATGTCCGACATGCCGGTGCTCAGGTTCACGCTGGTGAATGTGCTGTCTGCCATCGCCTGGTCTGCAGCACACCTGGCACCGGGTGCGCTCTTTGGTGCTTCGCTGCAGTTGGCCGGTGCCGTGAGTTCCCGCCTGCTCATCCTCCTGGCAGGGATGGTCGGGGTCATCTGGCTGTGCAGCGTGTTGTTGCGCATTACCCATCGACACGCATGGCCGTTCGTCAGCCGTCAGCGCGATCAGCTGGTGGCCTGGGCGCGTGCCAGAACCGGCGTACTGCCGCGGGTCGTCCAGTCGCTGCTCGACCCCGAGTGGCCGGAGTCGATCGGGCTACTTACAGCAGCTGTGATGTTGCTCGGCGGAGCCTGGATGTTCCTTGGCATCCTCGAAGACGTGGTGTCGGGTGATCCACTGGTGCGGTTCGACCAACTCGTGTTCAAGACCCTGCAGGCGTTGCGCACGGTCCCGGTCGACGACCTGATGATTGTCGCCACCGAACTGGGAAGTGCCCTGGTTGCAATCGCCGTCATCGCCGCAGTATCGGTGGTGCTGGCGTCTAAGCGCTGCTGGCGCACACTGGCCTACTGGTTGACAGCCGTCGGTTTCGCACAGGCGCTGGTCTGGATGCTGAAGATGGCGTTGGAACGTGCGCGGCCAATCGCCATGTACGACGGCGCCGACCAGTTCTCATTCCCGAGCGGGCACGCCGCGTCAAGCATCGTGCTCTACGGTTTCCTGGCTTTTCTGCTGGCGCAAGGGAGGAGGCCCAAGCTCAGACTCGCTATCACGCTGCTGGCGGCAGGGCTGGTCGGGCTTATCGCATTCTCGCGTCTGTATCTCGGTGCGCACTGGTTGTCGGACGTGCTCGCCAGTCTGAGTCTGGGCACGGCCTGGGTAGCACTGCTCAGCATCGCTTACCTGCAGCATGTGCGCACAGAACGCCTGCCGGCACGCGCCTTGTCGTTCAGCGCCTTGGGGGCGCTGATCGTGGCGGGGGCCGCAGTGGTTCTGACACATCATGCGGCCGACACCGCCCAGTACGCGCCCCGCCAACCCTCTCCCCCAGATCTTCTGGCCGATTGGCAAGTTGAGGGATGGCAGCGTCTGCCTGCTCGTCGAACCGAGGTGGACGGTGACCATGAGGAGCCGCTGTCAGTGCAGTGGGCAGGTACAGCGAATGGGATCACGCAAGAACTCGAAGCAGGCGGGTGGCGCATACCACCGCCTTGGACGCTGCGCACGACGCTGTCTTGGCTGTTGCCGTCCGCCACCTTCGGGCAACTCCCGGTGCTGGTGAAGCTTCACCAGGGCGAGAGGCCGACCATCAGTTTCGAGCGGGAACTGGACCCGTCGCATCGCCTGGTGATTCGCCTTTGGCCAACGTCCTACCAGGTCGGTTCGGCAAACGATCTACCGGAGGCGCTGTGGATCGGGATGGTGACCCTTGAACGCTTGGAGCGTCTGGCCGGAATGGCAACGATGGCGATGACCACTCAGGATTTCGGCATGCCGACGACACAGCTTGTGCAATCACTGCAGGCCCAAGGCCTGCACCTCGACATCAAGCGCCGGGACAAGGTGGCTGTGTTGCTGCTGCGCTGAGAGGCGACCGGTGGCGCCCGAGATGCTCGCGTTTGGGGTCGGCGCCGCTGCAGGCAGCCGACGGGGACCCTTGGTGATGGCTATGTTCAGGTGCCCACTTCCAGCTGTCAAAAAGGACAAGTGCCGTCCGTAGCAGGTGCGGGTCGCAGACCCGAGCGCCTGAACCGGGCAGCCACGAGAGCCCGCTGTTGGCTGGTATCCGCCCCTTACGGCGGTCTTGTGAAGCCCTCTGCTGGAGTTCTTTGCCTCCCCGCCGACGGCCCACACCAACGCGAAGCAAGCTTTCGAAGGTCAGTTGCGCGAGCTCGAATGATCGTCCCAAGAACTTGGCAATAGTTCCAAAGAATGACCGGGGAGGAGCGCGCAACCAGCGTATGACTGGGGACACCTCAGAACTTGAGGAATCGCCCGTCTCCAGCGACTCGGTATTGGGTACTGTGCGCGCCTGCTCGTCGAGCGTCCGGCAGCCATTGATGGCATCGATCAAGAATCTGCGGGGAGCACTCCGGTGGTGGTACCAGGCACCCAGATCCCGGTTGTCCAGGTGGTGCACAAGGCACAGGGATGAGACTTTGCATTCGGGTCAAGCAGATTGAGCGAGAGCAGCCCATCAACGACAACCCACAGGGGGTCAAACGGCCGCCACGAACAAGGCCGCGCTTGTGTGGTGCACCGCACAGTCTGGCGCGCATGACCCGCCTACATTCATCTCAAACTGACCACCAACTTTTACAGGTGCCGCAATTTTTCCGTGGCTAACTATTTTCACACCCACCCTTCGCCCGCCGCACTTTCAAGCCACACGGCCAAGGCGCATGGGGGGCCCTCCGGCCTGTGGTCAGTCGGACGATCGCGGTGGTTGCTCGGCACGCTCTCGGTGACGCTGGTGATCAGCATGCTGCTGGCTTACTACAACGTGGTACGTCGTGCTGCGGACCAGAGCGCTTTGCGCAAGCAAGCAGTGGCCGCACGGTCTCAGGCCACCTGGCACTGCACGCTACAGCCAAGCGTCCTGGCACGTCAAGACTGCCTGCGGGCCATTCCCAAGCTGCTGGCCGATGGTGACATTCCTACTGTGCTGGTGTCACAGTGATGCTTTTGCGCAAGAGCCCACCTGCCTGGATTCCGCTGGTGACATCACCCTGACCAATGATGCGTGCTTCGCAGGCCACGCGATCATCCCCCTGATGCACAACGCAGCGTCGTAACGCATTGCGTTGGTATTGCGGCGCGTTGGTGTGGAGAGTGCCGCGTTTCGCTTCGGCCAGGGCGCTACCCGCCTCCCGGCGGCAGGTGGCAGCGCTCTGGTTGGACTGGCCGCTGTTGCAAATGGCCATGTCCTGCCGGTAGCGCGCCTGCGCCTGGGTCTGCTCGTTTGGCGATTCAGCCAGCGCGTTAGCGGCAAAAACCAATGTCATCAACGCCGACAGGGTGAGATAACGAAAGATTGAAGATGCGGTTGTCATACGGTGCTTTCCTGAGTGGGAAGAGGCTCAGACGAACGTGCTCTGCGGCGGTTGCCCGCCCTGTCACCCACGTTGGATGTCGACTGGTTCTGTAGCGTTGAGATGTGGCCAAATGGCCACATCCACGTTCATCGGAATCGTGTCAACCTGGACGCGCCAATGTGTGCCCTGCCTGAGCAGCACCCAGATTCACCCGCTAGTGCCAACAGGTGGCAACACCTGTTCAGCACCCCTGCTGCCGCTACTGCGCCGGGACGATGACGACTGCGCCACCGGTTGTGACACCCGTGGCACCTGTATAGCCCGTTGCCCCGGTATCGCCCGTGGCACCTGTCGCGCCCGCGCCACCCGTTGCCCCTGTGTACCCCGTGGCGCCGGTCGCGCCTGTTGCGCCCGCAGGACCAGCAGGCGCCGAAATGCATCCGGCCAATGCCAGTGCTGCAGCACCTGCCAACAGCAGTTTTGAAGTTTTCATGATGGTTCCTTTGGGTTGATTTACACGCCGCCTTTTTCGTCTGACTGCGGTCACCGGCAAGGAGATGACCGTACCTGCAGCTGATGAGAAGTGACGACAGGGCAGATTACGTCGTGCGGCCAAACGTGTCGGTACGCTGCGCCACGCACCCTAAGCTCGCAGGCATCAACCGCCAGCAACTCTCAAACAGCCAGTCCTAGGTGGATATAGTGCCGTGGCGCCTTGGTGTAGAAGCGAACAGGCGGCGCGCGCGCAACGCATCACTATGCGTGGACATCCTCCCCATCGCACCAAGGACACCATGACACAAGCGATCAAGCCAGCGCGGCTGGAGACGTTGAAGGCGCTTTTGAAGGGCATTTGACGACGATTCAGTGACCGCTAACCGGCCATCAGTTTCGCAAGTCGAAAGACCAGGAATGGTCGAGATGTTGAGTTCGCCGACTCGAAGACCGGCCGTTCAGTCAGCGCCTGATCGTATGGCTGCTATCGGCGGGTGGCCGCGAACCGGCGATCCCGGCCAGCAACGGCCTCTCACCAGGGGTGAGCTTCCCGGCAACCGATCCGGGCACATTCGGGCCGCAGGAATTCATGCATCGCATGGCGGGACTGATGGCATCGAAGCGCCAAGCGCGGCGGCCAACCTGAAGCGGCTACGGCAGTGCCCTGAAAGTGATTTCCGCGAAGGAAGCTCGCCTCGGGCTGCCTGAGCGGCTGCAGGCCTCTCGATCTTGGCGCACCAAGTCAGCTGGCGTAGCGAGCCGCAGGCCGCTGTGCGGCAGTTCAAGACTGGCAGAAGCCGTTCGGACTTGGCGCACGGATGTCGGCGGTTGCCGAGACCGTTCAACTCGGGTTCGCTGGGCCGCGGACCGCTAATCGACGATCGCCAGCCGTCGAACGGATCGCGGCCAACGTCAACGTGCGCTCGTGTGCCGACGGTGGTCGGCGGCCTGCAAGGCGCAGGCGCGGCGGCACGCACGGAGACGCTCACTACTCCTTCGGCGCGCTCGGGTCCAGCAGGTCGGGCGCGGTGCGCGACTTCGGTTCGGCATCGATTTGCGGTGACAGGTCGTCGATGACGCGGGTGTCGACCGGGCTCTTGGTCGACGGCGCACGCGGAGGTCGCGGCGGTGCCGGCGGCGCAGCCACCAGCTCGGCGCGGTCGCTCAACTGCACCCGATAGATCGGCTCCGGCATGTCCATGTCGGCCACTTCGAGCGCGAGCTTGACGGTGCGGATGGCCTCGCTGCGGACCATCAGGAAATCGTGCAAGCGCTGGTCGACCCAGCCGAGAAACCGCACCTGCACGTTCGAGTCACCCAACGCGGCGATGTAGGCGCGCGGTGGCGGCGTCTGCATCACACCTGGCAGGCGTAACAGTTCCGCCGTGCCGATGTGCTGTGCCGTCACGAGGTCTTCGCCGACCCCGATGCCCACGTCGAACTCGAAACGCCGGCTCGGATTGCGCGTGTAGTTGAGCGTGACGCTGCGGAACACCAGCGCGTTGGGCAACCGCAGGTGGTTGCCGTCGAGCGTCATCAGGATCGTGGCGCGCGAAGTCATCGAGACCACGACGCCCTCGTTGCCGTCGATCACGACGTGATCGCGCGGCGAGAAGGGTTGGCGCAGGCTCATGAGGATGCCAGCTAGGTAGTTCTCCAGCGTGTCCTTGAACGCGAAGCCGATCGCTACGCCCAGCACGCCGGCAGTGCCGAGCAGCGCGCCGACGAGCGCGGTGGCGTTCAAGATCTCCAGCGCCACGAGCACGCCCAGTAGCGTCACACCCCACCGCACGGTGGTACGCGCCAAGTCGCGCATGAAGGGGTTGCGCTGCGACACGCGGTCCAGCAACGTGCGCCGCGAAAACCAGCCACCGAGCAGCCAGCAGACCCACACCGCCACCAGTGACAGCGCCAGCAGAGGCAACGCCGCGATCAGTCCGTAGGCCTCGCTCAGCAGGCGCTGAACGACGAGGTCGAAGTCGAATGCGGGCATGGCCATGGTGAACTAGTTTAGACGCTGAGTGCCGCGGCCAATGGCCCATGACCTCCATCAACCAGCGTCCGCTGCGGCTGCCAGCGGCTCGATCGGCCGACCCTTCGCCTGCAACTGCGCGAATTCGGTGTCCAGAGCAGCAGTCATTGGATGGGCTGTCTACAGTGCTCGCCGAGCGCCGACCGTACACGCCGCATCGCTGCCGACTAACTCATGGCGAACGTCCGCTGACTGGCGTCGAGGTTCCGCGCTAACAGCAGGCTGTCGTGCTGATCCTGCGAACGGCGGCTTCAGGGCAAACAATCCGGGCTGCCGTCCGACTGGAATGGGTGGCGGATTCAACCGGTCAATGATGCTCAGGCCAGGTTGCGCAATTCGCGCAGCGCCACCGACACCGGCGCAAGGTCGGGCGTCTGGGTGCTGATGGTCTGGCGCAGATGGCGCAGGCGCTCGATCGCTGCCGCGTGGCGCTCGGTCCAGCTGGCCAGGTCGATGCCTTTGGACAGCAGCGAACGCGTGATCTGGCTGGCAATGGCGTACACATCGTCGCGCGCGCTGCTGCGCGCCTGGGTCTGCCACAGGGTGTCTGTGGGCAGGCGGACGATCTCGGTGCGCCAGTGCCTCAGGCCCAGCTCGGCGTCCACTTCGAAGTAAACACGCGCCGCCTGTTCGAGGCTGGAGTTGGTCTCTTGCGCCAGGTCCACCAGGTCCAGCGCCGGGAAAAGATGGTCGAGCGCGGCCAGGCTCTGCGCCAGATCGGGCTCGACGCCGGCGTCCATCAGGGTCTGCACGGCCGCCTGCCAGTGCTCGAGGGTCTTGGGCGATAGCCAGGCCCCGAGTTGGGCGCGCATGTCTCGCGTCCCGGGCTGGTAGCGCGCGATCAGCGTTGGCAGCTCGCTGCCGTCGGCACACACGCGCAGGATCCAGCGCGAGGCCCGCTGGGCGATGGTGGTCAGCTGGCTCAGCAGATCGAGCTGCAACGCGCTGCTGACGCGGTGGTCGAGCGCGTCAATGCGGTCCCACAGCGGCTCCAGGTCGAAGATTTCGCGTGCCAGGGTATAGGCCCGCACCACATGGGACGCGGTGGTGCTGGCCTCGGCCGCCACGTAGTTGACGAAGGTGGCGCCAGTTCGGTTGAGCACCGAGTTGGTGACGGAGGTGGCGATGATTTCGCGCCGCAGCGGGTGGGTCGCCACCGCATCCCCGAACTTCTCATTCAGCACCCGCGGGAAATAGGCCTGAAGCTTGCTGTTGAAGTAGGGATCGTCGGGCAGGCTGCTGGCCATGAGCTCGTCGAATAGCCACATCTTGGCGTAGGCCAGAACCACCGCGCCCTCGGGCGCGGTCAGGCCCTGCTTGTGGGCACGGCGGCGCACGATTTCATCGTCGGTAGGCAAGAACTCGATCGTGCGGTTGAGCCTGCCGGCGGCCTCCAGCGCCTGCATCAGGCGCTGCTGACCGTCCAGCAGGTACAGCGGGCGGTTGCGTGCCACGTCGATGGACTGCGTCTGGTAGTAGTTGTCGCTCAGCACCAGCTGCGCCACCTCGTCGGTCATTGAGGCCAGCAGGTCGTTGCGCTGCTTGAGCGTGAGGTCGCCAGCCTCGACCACGCGGTCGAGCAGGATCTTGATGTTGACCTCGTGGTCGGAGCAGTCGACCCCGGCCGAGTTGTCGATGGCATCGGTGTACACGCGCCCACCTTTGGCCGCGAACTCGATGCGACCGTTTTGCGTCGCGCCGAGGTTGCCGCCCTCGGCCAGCACCTTGCAGCGCAGCTCCGAACCGTTGACCCTGAATGCATCGCTGGCCTTGTCACCGACCTGGGCATGGGTTTCAAACGTGGCTTTCACGTAAGTGCCGATACCGCCGTTGTACAGCAGGTCCACCGGCGCGAGCAGCACCACGCGCAGCAGCTCGGCGGGCGTCAGTTCCTCGGCCTCGGTGCCGAGCGCGGCGCGCGCCTGTTCGGAGAGCTTGATCGACTTGGCGCTGCGCGGGTAGATGCCACCACCGACCGAGATCAGGCTTTTGTCGTAGTCGGCCCAGCTGGATCGCGGCAGCTGAAACAGCCGCTTGCGCTCGGCGTACGAGATTGCCACGTCGGGCGTCGGGTCGATGAAAATGTGGCGGTGGTCGAACGCCGCCACCAGCGCGATGTGTTCAGACAGCAGCATGCCGTTGCCAAACACGTCACCCGACATGTCACCGACACCGGCCACGGTGAAGCGGGTGGTCTGGGAATTGACGTCCATCGACAGGAAGTGGCGCTTGACCGACTCCCAGGCGCCGCGCGCGGTGATACCCATCTTTTTGTGGTCGTAGCCCACCGAGCCGCCCGAGGCAAAAGCGTCGCCAAGCCAGAAGCCGTAGTCGGCCGACAGGCTGTTGGCGATGTCGGAGAACGTGGCCGTGCCCTTGTCGGCGGCGACCACCAGGTAGGGGTCGTCCTCATCATGGCGCACCACCTGCCTGGGCGGCACCACCTGGCCTTTGACCAGGTTGTCGGTCACATCCAGCATGCCCGAGAGAAAGGTGCGATAGCAGGCCACGCCTTCTGCCAGAAAGGCCTCGCGGTCGCTGGCCGGTGGCGGGTTTTTCACCACGAAGCCACCCTTGGAGCCTACCGGCACGATCACCGTGTTCTTCACCTGCTGCGCTTTCACCAGGCCCAGGATCTCGGTGCGGAAGTCCTCGCGCCGGTCTGACCAGCGCAGGCCGCCGCGCGCCACCTTGCCGCCGCGCATGTGAACGCCTTCGACGCGCGGTGAATAGACCCAGATCTCGAAAAGCGGCTTGGGCTCGGGCACACCGGGCAGCTTGCGGGGATCGAACTTGAAACTGATGTAGGGCTTGAAACCGCCATCCGCCTTGGTCTGCCACGCATTGGTGCGCAAGGTGGCGACCAGGCTGGCGTAGAACTGGCGCAGGATGCGGTCGTCGTCCAGGCTCTCCACGTCGCCGAGCAGCTCCTCGATGCGAGCCCGACGCCGCGCTCGCTCCTGGTCACGATCCCCTTCGAAAGAGGGATCGAAGCGGGCTGCGAACAGCGCACAGATTTCCTGGGCGATGGGCGCGTTGTTGTTCAGCGCGGCTTCGATGTAGCTCTGGCTGAACGGAAGACCGAGCTGCTTGAAATAACGCGTGTAGGCGCGCAACACGGTGATCTCGCGCGCGCCCAGGGTGGTGCTCAGCAACAGCTTGTTGAGATCGTCGCTCTCCACCTCGCCCTTCCAGGCCTGGGCAAACAACGCCTCGAAGCGGACGCGGATGGCCGAAAAATCGGTGTCGGGGGCCATCTGCAGACCGATGTCGTGCAACCACAGCTCGGGCGCGTCGGCGCCCCGGCCGATGCGGTAGGGGTGCTCATCCAGCACCCGCGCGCCCATGCGCTCGAGCACCGGCAGCGAGTCCGACAGCGCCACCTTGGCGTTGTTGTAAATCTTGAAACGCAGCATGCCGTCGCCTGCATTGAGCGGCCGGTAGAGCTTCACCGCCAGCGGCTGCTCGGGGGTGAGCTGGGCCAGCACCTGGGCGTCCTCCGCGCCCACGGCAGCCGAAAAGTCCTCCCGATAGGCGGCCGAAAAAGCGGATGCAAACCGGTGCGCCATGGCCAGGCCCTGGCCCTCGCCCAGCGCGTGCAGCAGCTCCTGGGTGCAGTCGTCTTCCCAGCGCTGTGCGAGTCGGGCGACGCGCGCCTCCAGCGCACGCAGGTCCACGTTCTCAGGCGCTAGCTCGTTGGCGCGCACCAGGTAGTGGATGCGGGCCAGCGGGCTGTCGGTCAGCATGGGCGTGAATTCGAGTGCCTGACCGTCGAGCGCGTCCATCAACTCCTGGCCGACCTTCATGCGCAGCTCGGTGTTGTAGCGGTCGCGCGGCACAAACACCTGGGCCGAAGTGAAGCGGCCGAAGGGGTCGCGCCGCAGCAGCACGCGGGTGCGCTGGCGCTCCTGCAGCCGCAGGATGGCCAAGGCGTGTTCGCTCAGGGTGGACTGATCGATCTGGAACAACTCGTCGCGCGGGTAGGCCTCCAGAATCGCCTGCAGCGATTTGGCGGTGTGGCTCTCGGGCATCACGCCCGCGTCATGCAACACCTGTTGCGCGCGGACACGAACCTGCGGGATTTCATGCACCGGCGCCTGATAGGCGGTAGAGGTGTACAGCCCCAGGAACCGGGCTTCGCCCACCACCTGCCCTGCGTCGTCGAAACGCTTGACGGCGATGTAGTCGAGCCAGGCCGGGCGATGCACGGTGGCGCGCGTCATGGCCTTGGTGACCAGCACCAGTTGATCGGAATCGAGCAGGCTGACCGCACCTTCGGGCAGGCGGCTGACCGGCGTCTGCACCTCGCCGCGCAAGATGCCCAGACCCGAGTCGGGTACGGCGGCTAGGGTCACGGTGCTGCCTTCGCGCGCGAGCTCGTAGTTGCGGGCGCCGAGGAAGGTGAAGTGCTTGTCTTCCAGCCATTGCAGGAACTCAATGCCCTCCTGCTGGTTGACCGACGAGAGTGAGGAGCGCGCTGACTCCTGGGCCAGCTCGCGCACACGCTCCAGCATCGGGCGCCAGTCTTTCACCGCGCAGCGCACATCTTTGAGCACGCTCGCCAGGTCGGTGGCGAGTGCGGCCATGTCGGCCTCGCTGACGATGCGGTCGCACTCCACAAAAATCATCGACACCACTTCGGCGCCGGGCTTGCGCCCCGCGGACGCGGGCGCCGCTTCGCTGACGCGGCCCTTGTCATCGCGCTGCACCGCCATCAGCGGGTGAACAATCCAGTGAGCGGTGCGACCGCTGCGGTTGACCGCCATGGTGACCGAATCGACGAGAAACGGCATGTCGGGATGTACGATCTGGATCGTCGTGTGGTCACTGACGAAGCCATCTTCGGCCAGGGTCGGGTTGAACACCCGGACCTTTTCGAACTTGGGCGGGCGCACCGATTCCAGCAGGCGCCAGTGCGCGTTGGCAATCGCAAACAGCGTGGCCGCACCCCGGTCTTCGATCTCGCCCGGGTCGGTGTTGGCGAAATAGGCTGGCACGAACTCGATCAGTCGCGCGGCATCGCTGCCACCTTGGTCCTGCGTGTGCTTGATGAGCTCGTTGAGCGCGTGGGCGGGCATGTCTTGTCTCCTGTAATGGGCGGCTGGTGCAGGCGAGGGATGGTGTATCGCGCCGCCTGGCCACCCGGCTGGGCCTTGCTTTCATCTTAGACCTGTCCGCCTGGGGGCTCCGGGCGGGTGTTCCAGGCCGGGGCTGCCGCTTGCGTTGCAGAACTTCCGAATTATGAGAGTGCAACTTCATTCCCATCCGGAATCACCGATGCCAATCGGGCCATGCCCGATACCGGCGCTGCATATCGACCTGCGCGCGGCCACCTGGCGCAGCGGGACCGGCAAAAAAACCGGCACACTTGGCACATGAGTTCTGCGATCAACACCGAGCGGCCCAAAGGCCAGTCACCCACCTCCCTGAGTGGCCTGCTGCCCTTCATGCGGCCCTACAAGCTCCAGATCGGACTGGCGATCCTGTTCCTGGTGCTGGCTGCGGCGGCCACCTTGCTGTTTCCGGTCGCCTTGCGCCACCTGATCGATGGCGGCTTGATCGCGGGGGACACCAGCGCCCAGGCCATGGGGCTGCGCGGGCATTTCATCGAGCTGTTCGGTGTGGCGGTGGCCTTGGGTGTGTTTTCGGCCGGCCGCTTCTATGTGGTGAGCTGGCTGGGCGAGCGCATCACAGCCGACCTGCGCAACGCCGTCTACAGCCATGTGCTGCGGCAAAGCCCCCAGTTCTTCGAGACCACGCAGACCGGCGAAGTCCTGAGCCGGCTGACGACCGACACCACCCTGGTGCAGACCGTGGTCGGCTCATCCCTGTCTATGGGGCTGCGCAACGCCGTCATGGGCCTGGGTGCACTCATCATGCTGGTCTGGAGCCATCCCTATGTGATGGTGCAGGTGCTGCTTGTGGTGGGGCTGGTGGTGCTGCCGGCGATGTGGTTTGGCCGGCGCGTGCGCAAGCTCTCTCGCGCCAGTCAGGACCGCGTGGCCGATTCCAGCGCGATCGCCGCCGAGGTGCTCAACGCCATTCCCATCGTGCAGAGCTACACCGCGGAAGACCGGGAATCCCAGCGTTTCGATCAGTCCACCGAACACGCCTTCAGCACAGCGGTCAAGCGCAGCCGCGCGCGCGCAGTGCTCGTAGCTTTCATCATCATTGCCAACTCGGCACTGATCCTCTGGGGCCTGTACCAGGGCACCCAGGCGGTGATCGCCGGGCAGATCACCGCCGGCCAGCTCGGGCAGGCGGTGCTGTACGTGATCATTTTTGCTGGTGCGGTCGCGGTGCTGGGCGAGGTCTACGGCGACCTGCTGCGCGCAGCAGGCGCCAGTGAGCGGCTGATGGAGCTGCTGGCCAGCCAGTCGCCCGTGCAGTCGCCCGAGCAACCGGTGCAGGTGCCGCTGCCCGAGGGCGGCAGCGCGGTGGTGTTCCACAAGCTGGGGTTCAACTACCCTTCTAGGCCACAACAGGCGGCGCTCACCGACTTCAGCCTGTTTGTGCAACCGGGTCAGACCGTGGCGCTAGTGGGCGCCAGCGGCGCCGGCAAAAGCACGGTGTTTGGCCTGCTGCTGCGTTACTACGACCCGGCCCTCGGCCACATCGAGGTGGATGGCGTACCCATCCAGCAGATGAGCTTGCACGACCTGCGCGAGCGTATCGGCATCGTGCCGCAAGACCCGGTGATTTTCTCCAGCAGCGCGCTGGAGAACATCCGCTACGGGTGCCCCGAGGCCACCGATGCCGAGGTCAAGGCTGCGGCCGAAGCCGCCTTCGCCGACGAGTTCATTGCCCAGCTGCCCGAGCAATACGACACCTTTCTGGGCGAGCGCGGCGTGCGCCTCTCGGGTGGCCAGCGCCAGCGCATCGCTATCGCGCGCGCCATGCTGAAAAACCCGCCGCTGCTGCTCCTCGACGAAGCCACCAGCGCGCTGGATGCACAAAGCGAGCGCATGGTGCAAGCTGCGCTGGAGTCAGCCATGAAGGACCGGACGACCCTGGTGATCGCGCACCGACTCGCGACTGTGCAGCGCGCCGATCACATCGTGGTGCTGGAGCATGGGCGCCTTGTAGAGCAAGGCACGCATGCCGAACTGGTGGCGCGCGGCGGCGTCTACGCCGGGCTCGCGGCGCTGCAGTTCACCGCGTAGGCATGTGGCCCCGACGCTCCTAAGCTGCGTGGGTCGCTCCGCGACTGCGCTATTGCAGGGTTTCTTTGAGGGCCGGCAACGTTGGCAGCGGCATCACTTCGATGCCCTCCTCGATCAGCTCCAGCGCCACTTCGGCACTGGTGCGTCCGCGAATGGCGCGTTGGTCGATTTCCCCGTGGTGCATGGCGCGCGCCTGATCGGCAAAGCGTTCACCCACGTCTTCTGTGTTGGCCATGACGGCGCGCATCGCCTGCAGCAGGCTGGCTTGCAGAGACGAGCCCGGCGCGGGCATACCGAGTTCGACACTGCCGCTGCCAGCTGCCGAAGCGCGATCCGACGGCGCTTCGGCATCACGACCGCCGCGCAGGTTCAGCCGGGGCGCCGACAACAGCTTGCGGATACTGCCGTCGCCGCACAAGGGGCAGGACACCAGCCCACGCGCAAGTTGACCGGTGTAATCGTCTTCGGACGCAAACCAGCCTTCGAACGTGTGCTCGTGGCTGCATTGCAGGTTCAGTACTTTCATGGAAACAATTATCCGGCAGCGTCGGCTTGCGCTGCGTCGCGCCAGTCGAGATCCCACTCGCCGCGCAACACATTCTGCAGCCACAGCGCGCCGACCAGCGTCTTGCAATCGATAACCTCGCCCGTTCGACACCAGACTTGGAGCTGCTGGGGTGTGGCGGTGATGACGTCGAGAAACTCGCCGGCGTCCAGGCGCCGCTCGCCCAGACTGAGACCCTTCGCAAACCAGATGTCGATTAGCTCGTCGGAGTAAGCGATGGTGGGCGCCAGTCGACCCGCCCAGGCCCATTCACGTGCTTGGTAGCCGGTCTCTTCCAGCAGCTCACGCTGGGCGCAGACCAGGGTGGGCTCGCCACTGTCGAGCTTGCCAGCCGGGAACTCGATCATGACGCGCTGCATGGGATGGCGGTACTGGCGCTCCAGCACCACCTGGCCGTCATCCAGCAGAGCAATCACCATGACCGCACCGGGGTGCAGCACAAACTCGCGCGTGGCCTCGGCCCCGTCGGGCAGGCGCACGGTGTCGCGCACCACATGCAGGAAGTGGCCCTTGAGCAACTCGGTGCGGCCAAGCGGTTCTTCGCGCAGGTGAGGATCGCTGTCCATCGAAAAGCTGGGGTGAGGCAAAGAGATCAAAGGGCTGGCAGCGCCGTGTTCAAATGCCCTGCGGCCAAAGCCACATGCGCTCAGCAGGCCTCAGCCCCGCCGCTTGAAGAGGTAGCGGTAGACGAAGCCAGGGAAAGCCAGTGTCAAGAAAAGCGCACCGGTCACCGCGTAGAACTCCCAGCCCTGGGGCGCGATCTGCCCTGCCGATTGCTCCAGCGTCAAGCCAAACCCAATCAGGATGGCGTAGCAGATCAGCAACTCAAGCACTCGGATCCACAGGGTCTTGGGCAAACGACGCGGCAGCAACGCCAGCCAACGCTCATTGAGAAACGGCAGGTTGGCCAGGATGAAGGCGACCAGCAAGACCAGCCAGACAGAAGTGGTGTGATTCATGGTGTGTTTGCGACTCGGCGGGCCGCCGGAGGTTCAACGGCGCGGTCGGATAGGTGGCCGATCAGGCCATCAGCTTGGCCACGGCCTGCGCGCAGAGCGTCATCAGGCCACCTGGCACGATGCCCAGCACCAACACCAGAGCGCCGTTGACCGACAGCACGGAGCGCGCATCGAAACCGGCCTGGATACTGGCGGTCTGCGTCGGCGGATCGAAGTACATCACCTTGACAAGGCGCAGGTAGTAGAAGGCGCCGATCAGCGACATGATCACTGCAAACACCGCCAGGCCGATGTAGAACGATTCGCTGGACGCCAGCAGCGCCTGCAGCACCGACAGCTTGGCGTAAAAGCCCACCAGCGGCGGCACGCCGGCCAGCGAGAACATGCAGATCGCCATGACCCCGGCGTACAGCGGGCTGCGCTGGTTCAGGCCTGCCAGATCGGCGATGTTTTCGGATTCGAAGCCATCGCGAGAGAGCAGCAGGATCACGCCGAAGGTCCCGAGCGTGGTGAGCACATAAGTCACCACATAGAACATGGACGACCCATACGCGTTGGCCGCGTTGCCGCTGTCGCCCTGCACCACCCCGGCCAGCAGTCCCAGCAGCATGAAACCCATCTGCGAAATGGTGGAAAACGCCAGCATGCGCTTGAGGTTGGACTGGGCAATGGCCGCGAGGTTGCCGATCAACAGCGACATCACCGCCAGCACGGTCAACATCTGTTGCCAGTCAATCGCCAGTGGCATCAGGCCTTCCACCAGCAGGCGGATCACAATCGCAAAAGCGGCCAGCTTGGGTGCGCCACCGATCATCAGCGTGATCGCCGTGGGCGCGCCGTGGTACACGTCGGGCACCCACATGTGGAATGGAACAACGCCCAGCTTGAAGGCCAGACCGGCGACCACAAACACCAGGCCGAGAGTGAGCACCTGAGGCGAGCCCATCAGCGTGGCCTCGCCACCAGCTATGGCCTTCATCACCGAAGCCAGGTCCAGCGAGCCGGTGGCGCCGTAGACCATGGACAGGCCATAGAGCAGGAAGCCGCTGGCCAGCGCGCCCAGCACGAAATACTTCATCGCGGCTTCGGTCGCCAGCAGGTCGTCGCGGCGCAGGGCCACGAGCGCGTAGCTGGAGAGCGTGAGCAGTTCCAGGCCGAGGTAGATCACCAGGAAGTTGTGGCCTGAGATCATGACGAACATGCCCAGCAGCGCAAACAGCGACAACGTGAACATTTCGCCACCGCGCAGCATGTCGCGGTGGCTGGCGTACTCGCGGCCATAGACCAGTGTGACCATCATCGCCAGCGCGGCAAAACACTTGAGCCAGTTGCCCATGGGGTCGCTGACCACCATGCCGCCAAAGCCCATCACCGTTTCGCCACCGCTGGCGTATAGGCCTTGCAGCAGGGCCACTGCGGCCAGCGTGAGCAGGGTCAGCACGTAAGTGGCGCCGCGCATCGGCGACTTCACGAAAAGGTCGATCATGGCAATGGCACAGGCCATCACCAGCAGCAAAAGTTCGGGATAAGCCGTGTACCAGCTGAGCGAGTCAATCATGGGAGCGTTCTCTTCTTGTAGCGGGCGTGCTCAGTTCAGCTTGGAAATGGCAACGTGGCGCAGCAGCTCGGCGACCGACGCATCCATCACGTCGGTGAAGGGCTTGGGGTGGATGCCCATGTATAGCACCATGATGGCGAGCAGCGACATCACCAGGAACTCGCGCGCGTTGAGGTCCAGCAGCGCCTTCACGTTGGCATTGCCCGGCGCGCCGAGGTAGACACGCTTGAACATCCACAGCGAGTAGGCAGCGCCAAAAATCAAGGCCGACGCAGCGGCAGCGCCGATCCAGAAATTGGCCTTCACCGCTGCGAGGATCACCATCCACTCGCCGACGAAGCCGGCGGTGCCTGGCAAGCCGCAATTGGCCATGACGAACAGCAGCGCGAAGGCGGTGAAGTTGGGCATGGTGTTGACCACACCACCGTAGTCGGCGATCTCACGTGAGTGGACCCGGTCGTACAGCACACCGATGGAGAGGAACATGGCTGCCGACACGAAGCCGTGGGCAATCATCTGCACAATGGCACCGGAGACGCCGAGGTCGCTGAAGACAAAGAAGCCCAGGGTCACGAAGCCCATGTGGGCCACCGAGGAGTAGGCCACCAGCTTCTTCATGTCCTGCTGCACCATGGCCACCAGGCCCACGTAGATCACAGCAACCAGCGACAGCGTGATCATCAGCCAGGCCCATTCCTGCGAGGCATCGGGCAGGATGGGAAGCGAGAAGCGCAGGAAGCCATAGGCCCCGAGCTTGAGCATGATGGCCGCGAGCACAGCCGAGCCGCCAGTGGGCGCCTCCACGTGCACATCGGGCAGCCAGGTGTGCACTGGCCACATGGGAACCTTCACGGCGAAAGCGGCAAAGAAGGCAAAGAACAGCAAGGTCTGTGCGGTACCGCCAAGAGGAAGCTTGTGCCAGGTCGCCAGATCGAAGCTGCCACCCGCCTGGGTGTAGAGGTAGATCAGGGCCACCAGCATGAGCAGCGAGCCCAGCAGCGTGTAGAGGAAAAACTTGAACGCCGCGTAGATCTTGTTGGGACCACCCCAGATGCCGATGATCAGGTACATCGGAATCAGCGTGGCCTCGAAAAACACGTAGAACAGCATCGCGTCGAGCGCGCTGAAGACGCCGATCATCAGTCCAGACAGGATCAGGAACGCGCCCATGTACTGGTTCACCCGCGTGGTGATGGACTCCCAGCTGGCGATCACCACGATGACCGTGATGAAGGCGGTGAGCAGCACCAGCCACAAGGAAATGCCATCCACACCCAGGTGGTAGTGGATGTTGAAGCGTGCAATCCAGGCGCTCTTCTCCACGAACTGCATCGCGGCGCTGCCGACCTCAAATCCGGTGTACAGCGGCACCGTAACCGCCAGGCCCACCAGGGCGCCGATGAGCGCGATCCAGCGCACCATCTGCGCCTGATCGTCCCGGCCAAAGGCGAGCAGCACGACGCCAAAGAAGATTGGCGTCCAGATCGCCAGACTCAGCAAACCCATCTTGTTCTTCCTCTTGTTCTTATCGGGCGAGCCAGACGAAGTACGTCATGAACGACAGCACACCCACAATCATCACCAGCGCGTAGTGGTACAGGTAGCCGGTCTGAAACTGGCGCACCACCGATGACACCTTGCTCACCAGCTTCCAGCTGGCATTGACCAGGCCGCCCTCGATCACGCCCCGGTCGCCTCCCTTCCAAAGCCCCATGCCCACCAGGCGGGCGCCACGCGCCAGCACGTTTTCGTTGAACCAGTCCAGGTAGTACTTGTTCTCCAGCACCGTGATCACGGGCTTGAGCGCCCGACCGATGGCCGCGGGCACTGCCGGGTTGATCAGGTACATGTACCAGGCGGACACCGCGCCCGCCAGCGCGAGCCAGAAGGGTGCGGTGGAAAAGGCGTGCAGCGCCATGGCCAGCGGGCCGTGGAACTCTTCAGCAAACCTCGAAAGCGCCGGATGCAGCTCGGCGTTGATGGTGATCGCGTCTTTCAGGAATTCGCCAAACAGCATGGGCTGGATGGTGAGAAAGCCGATCACCACCGAAGGAATCGCCAGCAGCAGCAGCGGCACGGTGACGACCCAGGGTGTCTCGTGCGGCTTGTCATGGCCATGGTCGCCATGACCGTGGTGGGCATCCGGGTTCTGGTGGTAACGCTCCTGGCCGTGGAACACCAGGAAGTACAGGCGGAAGGAGTAGAACGACGTCACAAACACGCCAGCCAGGACCGCGAAGTAGGCGAAGCCCGCGGCCGGCAGATGGCTAAAGTGCACCGACTCGATGATGCTGTCCTTGGAATAGAAGCCAGCAAACAGCGGCGTGCCGATCAAGGCCAGTGTGCCCACCAAAGAAGTGATCCAGGTGATCGGCATGTATTTACGCAGGCCGCCCATCCAGCGGATGTCCTGGTTGTGGTGCAAGCCCATGATCACCGAACCCGCAGCCAGGAAGAGCAGCGCCTTGAAGAAAGCGTGCGTCATCAGGTGGAACACCGCCACCGAGTAGGCCGAAGCGCCGAGCGCCACCGTCATGTAGCCAAGCTGCGAGAGCGTGGAATACGCCACCACGCGCTTGATGTCGTTCTGGATAATGCCCAAAAAGCCCATGAACAGCGCGGTGATGCCGCCGATGACCATGACGAAGTTGAGCGCCGTGTCCGATAGCTCGAACAGCGGCGACATGCGCGACACCATGAAGATGCCGGCCGTCACCATGGTGGCGGCGTGGATCAGCGCGGAAATCGGCGTCGGGCCCTCCATGGAGTCGGGCAGCCACACATGCAAGGGAAACTGCGCGCTCTTGCCCATGGCGCCGATGAACAGGCAAATGCAAATCACGGTGATCAGCATCCATTCGGCGCCGCCAAAGGGGTTGGCGAAGCCGATGGCACCGAGCTCGCCGGCCTTGGCGAATATCTCGCTGTAATTCAACGTGCCGGTGTGGGCAACGATGAGGCCAATGCCCAAGATGAAGCCGAAGTCGCCCACCCGGTTGACCAGGAACGCCTTCATGTTGGCAAAAATCGCGGTGGGTTTGTTGTACCAGAAGCCGATCAGCAGGTAAGACACCAGGCCCACTGCTTCCCAGCCGAAGAACAGCTGCAGCAGGTTGTTGCTCATGACCAGCATGAGCATGGAGAAGGTGAACAGCGAGATATAGGCAAAGAAGCGGTTGTAGCCCTCGTCTTCGTCCATGTAGCCGATGGTGTAGATGTGCACCATCAGCGAGACGAAGGTCACCACGCACATCATCATGGCGGTCAGGCCGTCGATCAGGAAGCCGATCTCCATCTTCAGACCACCGACCACCATCCACTCGTAAATGGTGGCGTTGAAACGCGCCCCATCGATCACATCGACCAGCACACCCGCCGACAGCAGGAACGCCACCAGCACACCCAGGATGGTGAAGGTGTGCGAAGCGCGGCGGCCGATGACATTGCCACCGAACGTGGTGCCAAGGATGCCGGCGAGCAGCGATCCCACCAGGGGGGCGAGCGGAATGGCCAGCAGGGTGCTTGCAGAAAGGGTGGTGCTCATGAGGTCTTGCCGGAGGTCACGCAGGGAAATGTCACGCGAGCCTCAGCCTTTGAGGGTGTTGAGTTCTTCGACGCTGATGGACGCGCGGTTGCGGAACAGCAGCACCAGGATCGCCAGGCCGATTGCCGACTCGGCGGCCGCCACGGTGAGGATGAAGAACACGAAAACCTGGCCGTGCATGTCGCCCAGGAAGTAAGAGAAGGCCACAAAGTTCATGTTCACCGCCAGCAGCATCAGTTCGATGGCCATCAGCAACACGATCAGGTTCTTGCGGTTCAGAAAGATACCGATCACTGACAGCGCAAACAGGATCGCGCTCACCGACAGGAAATGGCCCAGTGTCAACGTGCTCATACCTTGCCCTCCTCTGGCGCAGCGGCCGCCGGCGCAGGTTTTTGCGTGGCGTTCATGGGCACCACTACCAGGCGATCGCTGGCGCGAACACTCACCTGCGCCCCCGGGTTGATGGCCTTGCTGTCCTTGCGCTGACGCAGGGTGAGCGCGATCGCGGCCACCATGGCCACCAGCAGGATCACCGCGGCCACCTCGATCGGGTACAGGTACTCGGTGTACAGCAGCAGGCCCAGCGCCTTGGTGTTGGACACTTCACCGGCCACGCTCGCCGCTGGCGCGGTGATGTTGGGGAAGCCGACCCACAGCACCGCAATGATCTCCAGCGCCACCAGGCCGCCCAGCACCGCCGCCAGCGGGAAATGCTGCCAGAACGACCAGCGGTCGCCTTCGAGCTTGATGTCCAGCATCATCACCACAAACAGGAACAGCACCATGACCGCTCCGAGGTAGACCAGCACCAGGGTCAGGCCCAGGAACTCGGCCCTGAGCAGCAGCCACAGCGCAGATGCCTGCGAAAACGACAGCATCAGGAAGAGCACCGCGTGTACCGGGTTGCGCGCAGTGATGACGCGGTAGGCGGCAAACAGCAGCACAAAAGCGAACAGGTAGAAGAAGCCGGTCTGGTAATCCATGGACGGGTGGGTGATGGGCGTGAGGTGTGGGAAGCTGGGATCACGCTGAGCAGCGAAGGCTCACCGCGTGTCCAGTTTCAACGGTAAGGGGCGTCAGCCGCGCGCGCGGCAGCAATCTCGGTTTCGTAGCGGTCACCCACAGCCAGCAGCATGTCTTTGGTGAAGTAGAGGTCGCCGCGCTTTTCTCCGTGGTACTCGAGGATGTGGGTTTCAACAATCGCATCCACCGGGCAGGCCTCTTCACAGAAGCCGCAGAAGATGCATTTGGTCAGATCGATGTCGTAGCGCGTGGTGCGGCGCGTGCCGTCGTCGCGCACATCGGATTCGATGGTGATGGCCATGGCCGGGCAGACCGCTTCGCAAAGCTTGCAGGCAATGCAGCGCTCCTCACCGTTTTCATAGCGGCGCTGGGCGTGCAGACCTCGAAAGCGCGGTGACAGGGGCGTTTTTTCTTCCGGAAACTGCACCGTGATCTTGCGGCGCAGCGCGTAACGACCGGTCAAGGCCATGCCCTTGATCAACTCGACCAGGAGAAAGCTCTTGAAGAAGTCTCGCAACGAAAACGGCGCAACAACGGCAGGCGCGGAGACGCGAGCAGCGATAGGTGCGGTGGTGGTGGTCATGAGCGTTGTCCTGAGAGGTCTGGCGGCGAGATGGCTGGCTTACTTCCAGATATTCCACGAGGTCTGCATCAGGCCGCCCACAAAAAGTAGCCAGATCAGGGTCACGGGAATGAAGATCTTCCAGCCCAGACGCATGATCTGGTCGTAGCGAAAGCGCGGGAACGTGGCTCGCAGCCAGATGAAGATTGAGACCACCAGGAAGGTCTTGAGGCCGAGCCAGATCCAGCCTGGAATCCAGTTGAACACGGCGCTGTCCACCGGCGGCAGCCAGCCGCCCAGGAACATCAGCACTGCGAGAATGGAGACCAGCCACATGCTGGCGTATTCGGCCAGGAAGAAAATAGCGAAACCCATACCCGAGTACTCGACCATATGGCCAGCAACGATCTCGGCCTCGCCCTCGACCACGTCGAACGGGTGGCGGTTGGTCTCGGCCACGCCGGAGATCAGGAACACCACAAAAATCGGCAGTAGCGGCAGCCAGTTCCAGGAGAGGAAATTCAGGCCCATCTCAGCGCCCATGCCACGCGCCTGCGACGCCACGATCTCGCCCAGGTGCAGGCTGCCGGCGGTCATCACGACGATGAGGAAGCAGAAGCCGATGGCGATTTCGTAGCTCACCATTTGGGCCGACGCGCGCAAGGCACCGAGGAAGGCGTACTTGGAGTTCGACGCCCAGCCGGCAATGATCACGCCGTAGACCTCGATCGAGGTGATGGCCAGGATCAGCAGCAGACCAGCGTTGACATTGGCAAGAATCGCATCGGGGCCGAACGGCACCGCCACCCAGGCGGCCAGGGCCGGCATGATCGCCATCATGGGACCCAGGCGGAACAGGCCACTGCTGGCCGCGCTCGGACTGATGATTTCCTTGGTCAGCAGCTTGATCGCATCGGCGATCGGTTGTAGCAGGCCAAACGGTCCGACCCGGTTCGGGCCCAGACGCACCTGCATGAAGCCTAGCAGCTTGCGCTCCCACAGCGTGAGGTAGGCCACCGCACCCATCAACGGTGCGAGCACCGCCACGATCTTGATCAGGCTCCAGATCACTGGCCAGGCGGCCGTCGTCCACCAAGGTGCCGCGATCAGCCCCAGGCCACCGTTGTACATCGCGTCGATCATGCGCTGCCTCCCTCAACCTCGGCGCGAGCCTTGCGCGCGTCGTGCGTCAGCTGCAGCGACGGCGCGCGACGCACCAGGCCATCCAGCTGGTAGATGCTGGCCACGCAAGGAGCCTGCGCAGCGGGCGATTGATCAGCAGCTGCGGGACCCAGACCCAGCGCGCCGTTGGACAGACGCGCGACGTCCACCGTCTGGCCGCTGCTCACCCCCGGCAACGCGGCCGCGAGCACCGCCGCCGACGAGTCGGCATCAAAGCTAGGCAAGGCCAGCAGGTTGCCGAGCACGCGCAACACCTTCCACGCGGGCCGTGTTTCGCCCAAGGGACGCACCACGGCGTGAAAACTCTGCAGCCGGCCTTCGGCGTTGACGAACGAGCCCGAGGTTTCACTGAACGGGGCAATGGGCAGCAGCACATCGCTGATGTCCAGGTTGGTCTTGAACGGGCTGAGCGTGACGACCATGCCGGCCTGTGCCAGCGCAGCACCGTCCACAGCTGAATCGGCACCCGGCTCCAGATTGAGCAACAGCGCGGCCTTCACACCGCCCGCCAGCATCTGCGCCGCATGCTGGCCGCCAGGTCCAGGAATGGCTTTCATCAGCTGCGCACCGACGGTGTTGGCCGCCTCGGTGAGGTAGCCGACTTGAGCACCGGTGTGCTCGCCAATCCATTGAGCCAGCGCCAGCAAGCTGCTGGCCTTTTCATGGTGGGCGGCGGCAGTGCCGAGCAGAATGGCCTTGCGCTCACCGCTCAGCAGGGATTTGGCCACCGCGTGCGCCGCGTCGCTGACGGGTGCGGCCAAGGGCGGCTGCACACCAGCCGCCTGGGCCACCGCAACCGCGATACCTGCCAGCGCAGCCACCCAGGCGGAGGCATCGGCCTGCACGGTATTGGCCACCGGCATCGCCCAGTCCGGCGTCTGCTCGGTCACCACATTCAGCTGTGCACCGTGGCGCACCGCCTGGCGAATGCGCTGCGCGAACAACGGATGGTCCTTGCGCAGGTTGGAGCCCACCACCAGCACACGCTGCAACCAGGTCAGCTCGGCGATCGGCAGGCCCAGCCAGCGAGCAACACCCGGCGCGGCTGCGCAGTTGAAGTCGGCATGGCGCAGCCGGCTGTCGATGTTTTCGCTGCCCAGGCCGCGCACCAGCGCACCGGCCAGAGCCAGCTCTTCCACTGTGTTGTGCGGGCTGGCGAGCAGGCCGATGGCCTGGGCGCCGTGCTCAGCCTTGACCTGCTTGAGGCCATTGGCGACGTATTCCAGTGCTGTCTGCCAGTCCACCGTCTGCCACTGACCGCCCTGCTTGATCATGGGCGCGGTGAGGCGATCGGCGCTGTCCAGCGCTTCATAGGAGAAGCGGTCGCGGTCGGCAATCCAGCATTCGTTGACTGCCTCGTTCTCCAGCGGCACCACGCGCATCACCTTGTGGTTTTTGACCTGGACGATGAGGTTGGCGCCGGTGGAATCGTGCGGGCTCACCGACTTGCGGCGCGACAGCTCCCAGGTGCGGGCCTGATAACGAAACGGCTTGCTGGTCAGTGCGCCCACCGGGCAGATGTCGATCATGTTGCCCGACAGCTCGGAGTCGATCGACTGGCCGACAAACGTCTCGATCTCGGCGTGTTCGCCACGGTTCGACATGCCCAGCTCCATCACGCCACCGATCTCCTGACCGAAGCGCACACAGCGGGTGCAGTGGATGCAGCGGCTCATCTCTTCCATCGAGATGAGCGGACCGGCGTCCTTGTGGAACACGACGCGCTTTTCTTCCTCGTAGCGCGAGCCCGAACTACCGTAACCCACAGCCAGGTCTTGCAGCTGGCACTCGCCGCCCTGATCACAGATCGGGCAGTCCAGCGGGTGGTTGATGAGCAGGAATTCCATCACCGACTTCTGCGCCTTGATGGCCTTGTCGGACTTGGTGCGCACGATCATCCCTTGCGTCACCGGCGTGGCGCAGGCGGGCATGGGCTTGGGCGCCTTCTCCACATCCACCAAGCACATGCGGCAGTTGGCCGCAATGGACAGTTTCTTGTGGTAGCAGAAATGCGGGATGTAGGTGCCAGCCTTGTCGGCCGCATGCATCACCATGCTGCCTGGCGGCACTTCCACTTTTTGACCGTCGAGTTCGATTTCAATCATTTGGGATACGTCTTCAAACCGCCGCGGCCGCATCGGCCTTGATCATGGCCTCGAACTCGGGACGGAAGTGCTTGATCATGGCGCGCACCGGCATGGCGGCGGCATCACCCAGCGCGCAGATGGTACGACCCATGATGTTTTCAGCGACGTTGTCGAGCAGGGCCATGTCGGCAGGCCTGGCCTCACCGCGCTGGATCTTGTCCACCAGGCGCCAGAGCCAGCCCGTCCCCTCGCGACACGGTGTGCACTGGCCGCAGGATTCGTGCATGTAGAAGTAGGAGAGGCGCTTGAGCGACTCGACCATGCAGCGGGTGTCGTCCATGACGATGACCGCACCCGAGCCCAGCATCGAGCCGGCCTTGGCGATGGAGTCATAGTCCATCGTGCACTCCATCATGATGTGTGCCGGCAGCACCGGCGCCGACGAGCCGCCAGGAATCACCGCCTTGAGCGTGCGACCGGTGCGCACACCACCGGCGAGTTCCAGCAGCTTGGCAAATGGCGTACCCATGGGCACTTCATAGTTGCCCGGCAGGTTGACGTCGCCACTGACCGAATAGATCTTGGTGCCACCGTTGTTGGGTTTGCCGCAATCCAGGTAAGCCTGGCCGCCATTGCGGATGATCCAGGGCACAGCAGCAAAGGTCTCGGTGTTGTTGATGGTGGTCGGCTTGCCATACAGTCCAAAGCTGGCCGGAAACGGCGGCTTGAAGCGCGGCTGGCCTTTTTTGCCTTCGAGCGATTCGAGCAAGGCTGTTTCTTCGCCGCAGATGTAGGCGCCAAAGCCATGGAAGGCATGCAGCTGGAAACTGAAGTCGCTACCCATGATGGCCTCACCCAGGTAGCCGGCGGTGCGCGCTTCTTCCAGCGCAGCTTCAAAGCGCTCGTATTCCTGAAAGATTTCTCCGTGAATGTAGTTGTAGCCCACGCTGATGCCCATAGCGTAGGCCGCAATCGCCATGCCCTCGATGACGATGTGCGGGTTGTACATCAGGATGTCGCGGTCCTTGCAGGTCCCCGGCTCACCTTCGTCGGAGTTGCAGACGAGGTACTTCTGACCCGGGAACTGGCGCGGCATGAAGCTCCACTTCAAGCCGGTGGGGAAGCCTGCGCCACCGCGACCGCGCAGCGCAGATTCCTTGACGGTGGCGATGACCTGGTCCTTGGTCAGCCCGACCACACCGGTTTCAGGATCGGGCGCCGAACCATCCTGGCCCAGCACCTTGCGCAAGGCCTGGTAACCACCGCGCGCTTCGTAGTCCTTGAGCGACCAGTTGCTGCCGTTCAGGCCAGCGTAGATCTGCGGGTCGATGTGACGGTCGTGGAAGCAGGTCTGCACGCCGGTGGCGCGGAACTGCGCAATGACTTGCTCTGCGTTCATGCATGACCCTTTGCGTTCGGTTCGGCCGCGGCAAGCCCATCAATCAACTGATCAAGCTTGGCGTGGCTCATGAAGCTGCACATGTGCCGGTCGTTGACCAGCATCACCGGCGCGTCGGCGCAGGCACCCAGGCACTCGCTTTGCTGCAGGGTGAAAAGGCCGTCGGTCGTGGTTTCACCCATGGCGATGCCGAGCTTCTGCTCCAGGTGGTGCAGCGCCTTGTGACCGTCGCGCAGCTGGCACGGCAGGTTGGTGCAGACGTTGAGCTTGAACTTGCCCACCGCGCGCTGGTTGTACATGTTGTAGAAGGTCGTGACCTCGTGCACCGCAATCGGCGTCATGCCCAGGTAGGCCGCGACGGCCTTCTCTGCTGCCACGCTCACATGGCCCTGCTCCTGCTGCACGATGGACAGGCAGGCCATCACGGCCGACTGCGCCTGATCGGCCGGGTACTTGGCGACTTCGCGCGCGAAGCGGGCTTGGGTGGAAGCCGACAACACCATCGCGTCAACCGCGCCGTGGTGTCCAGCGGTCGTCACTGTCATCGATCAATTTCTCCGAAAACAATGTCCATGGTGCCGATGATGGCCACCGCATCGGCCAGCATGTGGCCCCTGGCCATTTCGTCCATGGTGGACAAGTGTGCAAAACCGGGCGCACGGATCTTCAGGCGGTAGGGCTTGTTGGCGCCGTCGCTCACCAGGTAGATGCCGAACTCGCCCTTGGGGTGCTCGACAGCGGCATAAGCCTCGCCCTCGGGCACATGGAAGCCTTCTGTAAAAAGCTTGAAATGGTGGATCAACTCCTCCATGTTCGCCTTCATCGATTCCCGCGCGGGCGGGGCCACCTTGTGGTTGTCGGTGATCACTGGCCCCGGATTGGCGCGCAGCCAGTTCACACACTGCTTGATGATGCGGTTGGACTGCTTCATCTCCTCCATGCGAACAAGGTAGCGGTCGTAGGTGTCGCCGGTCTTGCCCACGGGGATGTCGAAATCCATCCGGTCGTAAACGTCGTATGGCTGCTTCTTGCGCAGGTCCCAGGCAATGCCGGAGCCGCGCAGCATGGGGCCCGTCATACCCAGGTTGAGGGCTCGCTCGGGCGTCACGACACCGATACCGACGGTGCGCTGCTTCCAGATGCGGTTGTCCGTGAGCAGGGTGTGGTACTCGGCCAGGTAGGTAGGAAAGCGCTGAGTAAAGTCGTCGATGAAGTCCAGCAGCGAACCTTGGCGGTTGGTATTCATCTCCGCCATCGCCTTCGCGTTGCGGATCTTGCTGTGCTGGTACTGCGGCATGGTGTCCGGCAGGTCGCGATAGACACCGCCCGGACGGAAATAGGCCGCATGCATGCGCGCACCCGACACAGCCTCGTACATGTCGAACAGGTCTTCGCGCTCACGGAACGCGTAGATCAGGATGGTGGAGCTGCCGCAATCGTTGCCGTGCGAACCCAGCCACATCAGATGGTTCATCAGGCGGGTGATCTCGCTGAACATCACGCGGATGTACTGTGCGCGGATCGGAACCTCGATACCCAGCAGCTTCTCGATGGCCAGGCAGTAGGCGTGCTCGTTGCACATCATCGACACGTAATCCAGCCGATCCATGTAGGGCAGCGACTGGATGTAGGTCTTGTGCTCAGCAAGCTTTTCAGTGGCTCGATGCAGAAGGCCGATGTGCGGATCGGCGCGTTGCACCACCTCGCCATCGAGCTCCAGCACCAGTCGCAGCACGCCGTGCGCGGCTGGGTGCTGAGGACCGAAGTTCAGGGTGTAGTTCTTGATCTCAGCCATCAGTGCAAACCACCGTAGTTGTCTTCGCGGATCACGCGCGGCGTGATCTCGCGCGGTTCGATGGTCACCGGCTCGTAAACGACGCGCTGGCGCTCGGCGTCGTAGCGCATCTCCACATGGCCCGAGAGCGGGAAATCCTTGCGGAACGGGTGCCCAATGAAGCCGTAATCGGTGAGGATGCGGCGCAGATCGTTGTGCCCTTCGAATACGATGCCAAACAGGTCGAAGGCTTCGCGCTCGTACCAGTTGGCCGAGGCCCAGAGCAGGGACACGGAGTCGAGCACCGGGAAATCGTCTTCGGCGCAGAACACCCTGACCCGCAAGCGGTGGTTGAGGCTGACCGACAGCAGGTGGGCCACAGCCGCAAAGCGCTGGCCCTCCCAGCGGCCGTCGCCGTAGGCGGAGTAGTCCATGCCGCACAGGTCAACCAATTGTTCGAAACGCGTCTGTGGCGCGTCGCGCAGGGTCTGCATGGCAGACAGGTAGTCTGGCGCCGCCACCACCAGGGTGAGCTCTTCGCGCTCGATGGTGAGGGAGTGGACGCGATCCCCGAGCAAGGCCGTCACGGTGGTGTGCAGCGCTTCGGGGCTGGTGGAAATGTCGACGGGGGTGTCGGTCACGGTGTCGCTCATGGTATCGCTGCTTGCAGTGGGGCCAGTCAGGCGCGTGCGATCGTGTTGGTGCGGCGGA
The DNA here is from genome assembly GCF_011390835.1 of Hydrogenophaga sp. GTDB lineage: Bacteria > Pseudomonadota > Gammaproteobacteria > Burkholderiales > Burkholderiaceae_C > Hydrogenophaga. Next base: position 30,709 of record NZ_JAABRQ010000008.1, read on the forward strand.
TCTTCTGCTGCAGCTGGATGATCCCGTAGATCAGCGCTTCAGCCGTGGGCGGGCAACCTGGCACATAAACATCCACTGGCACGATGCGGTCACAACCGCGCACAACTGAGTAGCTGTAGTGGTAATAACCACCGCCGTTGGCACACGAACCCATGGAGAGCACCCAGCGGGGCTCGGCCATCTGGTCGTAGACCTTGCGCAAGGCGGGCGCCATCTTGTTGCACAGCGTGCCGGCCACGATCATCAGATCAGACTGGCGAGGGCTGGCGCGAAACACCTCGGCGCCGAAACGCCCGATGTCGTAGCGCGCTGCGGCTGCGTGCATCATCTCGACTGCGCAACAAGCCAGGCCAAAGGTCATGGGCCAGAGCGAACCGGTCTTGGCCCAGTTCACCACCGAGTCGTAGCTCGTGGTGACAAAACCTTCCTTGAAAACGCCTTCAATCATGTGTTGCTCCGGGTTGGTTGCGATGGACGGGAGGCTTCACTCCCAGTCGAGCGCACCTTTTTTCCACTCGTAGACGAATCCGACCGTCAGGATGGCGAGAAACATGACGCCGGCCAGAAAGCCAGTCATGCCGATCTCACCCAGCGCCACCGCCCAAGGGATGAGGAACGCAATCTCAAGGTCAAACAGAATGAAAAGGATGGCCACCAGGTAATAGCGGACATCGAACTTCATACGCGCGTCTTCGAAAGCCTCGAAGCCGCATTCGTAAGGGGAATTTTTCTCGGCATCCGGGCGGTTCGGGCCCAGGATGTAGCCCAGCACTTGCGGGATGACCCCGACGGCTAGACCGACCAAGATGAACAAGAGCACGGGGAGGTATTGTTCAAGACTCATCTTGGTGCGTTCCACTGACATGGCCGTGGAGGCCATGTTGTCCAAAGATTGGTGCCGACGGCGAGACTCGAACTCGCACAGCTTTCGCCACTACCCCCTCAAGATAGCGTGTCTACCAATTTCACCACGTCGGCTGGGTCTGTCTGCCGAGTTCACGAGGTCTGTGTGAACCCTGAACGGCAGCCTCAGAGTTTACCCTGAATCACACCCGATTTCGGGGCGAAGCCCGGGATTTCCTCGTGGCGTCGGGATTCACGCGTCTTGAGAATCCCGATGACACCACAGGGGATTTTCACCAGGCTTACTTGCCCGGGATCTGCGCGGCGCCCGTGCCGGTTGGCACTGTTTCGACAGCGGCCGGTGCCGGCACGGCGGCAGGGCCGCTCGAGTCCGGAATCTGCGCTGCGGCGGGCGACTGGCCGGGAATGACCGCGCCTTCGAGCACGCTGCCGGTACTGGGCGCCTGGCGCAGGTTGCCGAAGTAGGCCAGTCCCAACGTGCAGGTGAGGAAAATGGCGGCCAGCACGCCGGTGGAGCGCGACATGAAGTTGGCCCCACCCGAAGCGCCGAAAAGGCTGGCCGAACCGGCACCGCCGCCGCCAAAGGCCGCGCCTGCATCCGCGCCCTTGCCGTGCTGCATCAGGATCAGCGCGATCATGCCGACGGCAGACAGCAGCTGCACGGCGAGAAGAATGGTCAATACAACGTTCATGATTTACTCCGAATGGGGTGGGCGTCGGGGGCTCAGGCCCCGGCGGCAACGATCTGAAGGAAGTCGGCGGCTTTGAGCGAGGCACCGCCAATCAGTCCGCCATCGATGTCAGGCTGGGCCAGCAGGCTGGCTGCGTTGGCTGCGTTCATGCTGCCACCGTAAAGAATATGCACTCGCTCGGGGTGCTCGGTCGCGGCGGCAATCTGGCCGCGCAGCACCGCGTGCACCGACTGAGCCTGCTCGGGTGTGGCAGTCTGGCCCGTGCCGATCGCCCAGACCGGTTCGTAGGCGACAACGATTTCGCTGGTGCAATGCGCCACCGCATGGATCACAGCGGCCAGCTGGCGCTTGACCACAACCTCGGTCTGTCCGGCTTCGCGCTCGGCCAGAGTCTCACCGACGCAGGCGATCGGCGTGATGCCCGCAGCCAGCGCACGCTGAGCCTTTGCAGCCACCACCGAGTCAGTCTCGCCGTGGTACTGGCGTCGCTCTGAATGACCCACGATGGCGTAGCGGCAAGCAAAGTCTTTCAGCATGACCGCGCTCACCTCACCGGTGAAAGCGCCCTGCTCCTGCGACGACACATCTTGCGCGCCCCAGGCGATGGCAGAGCCCGTCAACAGCAATTGCAACTGCGCCAGGTAGGGCGATGGAGCGCACAACGCCATGTGTGAAGCGGGTGCCTGTCCGGCCAGACCGCCCAGCATCGCCTGAACCAGCGACTGGTTGGCGGCCAGCGAGCCGTTCATCTTCCAGTTGCCAACAATGAGCTTTTTCATATGAATCTCCCCAGACATCAAGCCCAGGTCAGCACGATCTTGCCGATGTGCTGATTGGACTCCATCAAGGCGTGAGCCTCCGCTGCCTGGGCGGCCGGAAACACGCGGTGAATCACCGGCTTGACCTTCCCCTGCACCAGCAGCGGCCAGACCTGCTCGCGCAGCCGCTGCGCAATCGCCGTCTTGAAGCCCACAGGCCGCGGGCGCAGTGTGGAGCCGGTGATCACCAGCCGGCGCCGCAGCACCAGCCCGGCGTTGAATTCGGCCTTCACGCCACCCTGCACCGCGATGATGACAAGGCGGCCGTCTTCGGCCAGGCACTCAACCTCACGCGCCACGTAGCTGCCAGCGACCATGTCGAGCACCACGTTGGCGCCACGGCCTTCGGTGAGCTTCATCACCTCGGCGGCAAAGTCTTGCGTCTTGTAGTTGATGGCGCGGTCGGCACCAAGCTGGATGCAGGCGGCGCATTTTTCGTCGCTGCCGGCGGTGGTGATCACGGTGGCACCTAGCGCCTTGGCCAGCTGGATTGCCGTGACCCCAATGCCGCTGGTGCCGCCCTGGATCAGCAGGGTTTCACCGGCCTGCAGGTCCGCGCGGTCAAAGACGTTGCTCCACACGGTAAAGAAGGTCTCTGGCAACGATGCCGCGGCCACATCGTTCAGACCCTCTGGCACCGGCAGGCATTGGCCCACGGGCGCCACGCAGTACTGCGCATAGCCACCACCGGCCACCAGCGCACAGACGCGGTCGCCGAGCTTGAGACCGGCTTGCGCCAGGGCGTGCGCATCACCCGCTTCGATCACACCCGCCACCTCCAGACCAGGCAGGTCGGAGGCACCGAGCGGCGGCGGGTAAGCGCCACTGCGCTGCAGCACATCGGGTCGGTTGATGCCAGACGCAGCCACGCGAATCAGCGCTTCGCCGGCGCCGGCGACCGGCGTTGGCCGCTCACACAGACGCAGCACCTCAGGTGCGCCGAACGCGCTAATCTCGACCGCTTGCATCGTCGTCACCACCGGTTCGCTCAGAGCTGCTGCTGTGGCTGCTCGTTGCGGTCGAGCAAGGCCTTCATGGACAGCTTGACACGGCCTTTTTCGTCGGTCTCCAACACCTTGACCTTGACGATCTGACCTTCGCTCAAGTAGTCGGTCACCTTCTCCACGCGCTCGTGGGCGATCTGGCTGATGTGCAGCAAGCCGTCCTTGCCGGGCAGCAGGTTGACCAGGGCGCCGAAATCCAGGATTTTGGTGACCGGGCCTTCGTAGACCTTGCCGATTTCCACTTCGGCGGTGATCTGCTCGATGCGGCGCTTGGCCTCATCAGCTTTCACGCTGTCGGCGGAGGCAATGGTGATGGTTCCGTCTTCGTCGATGTTGATCTGGCAACCCGTCTCTTCGGTCAGCGCGCGAATCACGGCACCACCCTTGCCGATCACGTCGCGGATCTTCTCGGGGTTGATCTTCATGGTGAAGAGCTTGGGCGCGAAGTTGGACACCTCAGTCTTGGCTTCGCCCATGGCTTCCTGCATCTTGCCCAGGATGTGCATGCGCGCTTCTTTGGCCTGGGCCAATGCGACCTGCATGATTTCCTTGGTGATGCCCTGGATCTTGATGTCCATCTGCAGCGCAGAGATGCCGTTGGTGGTGCCAGCGACCTTGAAGTCCATGTCGCCCAGGTGATCTTCGTCACCCAGGATGTCGGTCAGCACAGCGAAGCGGTTGCCGTCTTTGATCAGGCCCATGGCGATGCCGGCCACGTGGGCTTTCATCGGCACGCCCGCATCCATCAGCGCCAGACAGCCACCGCAGACCGACGCCATCGACGACGAGCCGTTGGACTCGGTGATTTCCGACACCACGCGCATGGTGTAGGGGAAATCTTCCTTGCTCGGCAGTGCGGCGATCAGCGCGCGCTTGGCCAGGCGACCATGGCCGATTTCGCGGCGCTTGGGCGTGCCAAAGCGGCCCGCTTCGCCAGTGGCGAAGGGAGGCATGTTGTAGTGCAGCATGAAGCGGTCCTGGAAATCACCAGCCAGTGCGTCGATGCGCTGCGCGTCGCGGTCGGTGCCCAGCGTGGCCACCACCAGTGCCTGGGTTTCGCCACGCGTGAACAGGGCCGAGCCGTGGGTGCGCGGCAGCACGCTGTTGCGGATTTCGATGGCACGCACGGTGCGGGTGTCGCGACCGTCAATGCGGGGCTCACCAGCCAGAATCTGGCCACGCACGATCTTGGCTTCGATTTCAAACAGCAGGGCTTCAACTGCCACGCTGTCAAAAGCGGCGCCTTCGGCCTTCAGAGCCGCCATCACATCGGCGTAAGCGGCGCGACACGCCTGGGTACGGGCTTGCTTGTTGCGAATCTGGTAGGCGGCTTCGAGCTTGGCCTTGGCCAGACCGTCAATCTTGGCGATCAGTGGCTCGTCCTTGGCGGGCGGCTGCCAGTCCCAGGCCGGCTTGCCGGCGTCACGCACGAGCTCGTTGATCGCGGCTATCGCGATATTGCCCTGCTCGTGGCCGAACACCACGGCGCCGAGCATGATTTCTTCGCTCAGCTGCTGGGCTTCGGATTCGACCATCAATACAGCGGCCTGTGTACCGGCGACCACCAGGTCGAGCTGGCTGTCTTTGAGCTGGGTCTGGCCCGGGTTGAGCACGTACTCGCCGTTCACATATCCAACGCGTGCAGCGCCAATCGGACCGTTGAATGGAATGCCGCTGATGGACAACGCGGCGGAGGTGGCGATCAAGGCGGCGATGTCCGCCTGCACTTCTGGATTCAGGCTCACCACGTGCACGATCACCTGGACTTCGTTGTAGAAGCCTTCAGGGAACAGCGGACGGATCGGACGGTCGATCAGGCGGCAGGTCAGCGTTTCCAGCTCGCTGGGACGGCCTTCGCGCTTGAAGAAGCTGCCGGGGATCTTGCCGGCGGCGTAGGTTTTTTCGGTGTAGTCGACGGTCAGGGGAAAAAAGTCCTGACCGGCCTTGGCTTCGGTCTTGGCGACCACGGTGGCCAGCACCACGGTGTCATCGATGTTGACCAGCACGGCGCCGGAGGCTTGGCGGGCGATTTCACCGGTTTCCATGGTGACCGTGTGCGGACCCCACTGGAAGGTCTTGGAAACTTTGTTGAACATGCTCATGGTTTTGCTCCTCTGCGCCACCCGCATGGGTGGCATGGCGTGCAGGCAATCTGCACAAAACCCGGAATCACAACCCAGAACACGATGCCATTCCAGCGGTGCTGCCCGCGAGCCCTGGGGGCCCGCAGCGCCGTTGGAATGACACAGCTTCGCTCTGTTGTTGTTGCTCCGGAATCTAAAAATGGGGGCTTACAAACAAAAATCGCCCGAGCCAGCGAACCAACTCAGGCGTTTTGCGTGTCAGCCCAGGCTCACAATTACTTGCGCAGACCCAGTTTTTGGATCAGGGCGAGGTAACGCTCGGCGCTCTTGGACTTGAGGTAGTCCAGCAGCTTGCGACGGCGGCTCACCATGCGCAGCAGACCGCGGCGGCCATGGTGGTCCTTGGCGTGGGTCTTGAAGTGGGGGGTGAGCTCGTTGATTCGCGCGGTCAGGATGGCGACCTGCACTTCTGGGCTGCCGGTGTCCTTGGCGGCACGGGCGTTGTCCGCGATGACGGCGGCTTTGGTGTCTTGGGCGATCATGAAATTTCCTTTGGGTACAAGCGACCCGACGCAGCCTGTCAGCACCTCAATGGCCCCCGAAAGCACCAACGATTCTGACCGCCGCAACGGGCGTGAACTGCCATCAAGCTTGACGGCAACCGAGGATTATAGCCCAGTGCTGGCGCCCGGCGCCCGCTCCAGCCAGTCGCGCAGCCGCTCGACCCCCTGCACCAGCCGCTGCGGGTCGCGGCTGGCGAAGCACCAGCGCAGCCAGCCGGCCGACTCGGCGCCAAAAGCGCTGCCCGGGGCCAGGCCGATGCCGGCTTCCCGCACCAGGCGCTTGGCGGTGTCCAGGCAATCGTCGTGCCCAGCCAGCTGGAAGAACGCGTACATGCCGCCGCGCGGCTCAGCCAAAGTGACACCGGGCATGGCGCGCAGCAGCGGCACCAGGGTGTCGCGGCAAGTCTGCAGGTGGGCCACCAGCGCCGGGGTAATCTCGTCGCCACGCTGGATCGCCGCCAACGCGGCGCGCTGGATAAACACCGGGGCGCAGGAGGTGTTGAATTCGATCAGCTTGCCCATGGCGTGGGTCAGTTCTGGCGGCAGCACCAGCCAGCCCAGGCGCCAACCCGTCATGAGAAAGCTCTTGGAAAAGCTGTGCGCCACGATCAGGCGATCGTCGGGATCGGCCACGTCCAGAAAGCTGCTGGCCGCGCCGTTGTCGGTATCGCCGGCGAAATAGAGGCGCTCATAGACCTCGTCGGCCAGGATCCAGGTGCCGGTCTGGCGGCAGTGGTCGAGGATGGCGGCCTGCTGGTCGCGGTCCAGCGTCCAGCCTGTGGGGTTGTTCGGTGCGTTGAGCACCAGCATCCGGGTGGCGGGCGTGATCGCGGCCAGCAGCGCGCTCATGTCCAGCACCCAGGCGCCCGCGCGCGGCCCGGACTGCACCACCTTGAGCGGTACGCGGACCACCCGGGCGCCCATGATCAGCGGTTGCGCCACGAGGTTGGGCCACGCCGGCGTGATCACCACCACCTCATCGCCCGCATTCACCAGCGCCTGCGAGGCCAGCATGAGCCCGTTGACCCCGCCCGACGTGACGGCCAGACGCGGCAGCCAGTGGGTAGCACCCAGACCGGGGTGCAGGGTTTCCGTGTAGACGGCGATCGCCTGACGCAGCTCCACCAGCCCCAGGTTGTGGGCATAAAACGTGTCGCCCGCCTGCAGCGAGGCCATGGCTGCCTCGCGCACGAACTCGGGCGTGGCCTCGTCGCTTTCGCCGAACCAGAACTTGAGCACGTCATCGCGGCCCAGCCCTTCGTTGGCCACCTCGCGGATGCGCGACTCCTCAAGACCCATGACCACCTGACGCATTACTTTGCTCCTTGCCAACGGGATGAAACCGCACGCCCCATCATGGCCTGTCCATGTTGCAGCGGTGCGGCAATTCGGCCTGCTGCGGCGAGAGGTGCCGGATGACGCGAAAGCCGAAGCCCGAGCCCTCCACATCGAACTTCACGCCGGGGGCGCCCTGGCGGTCCATCACCGCCACCGCCAGCGGCTGCTGAAACTGGTGATCGGCCGCACGCATGCGCGCCGTCTGGCCAGCCAGGGTCACCTCCGCCTTTTTCAGCTCCAGCGCCACGCGCGCCACCTCGAGCGATCCCGCGTGCTCGATCGCCTGTGCCAGCGCCTCGATCATGAGCTGCATGCGCATGTGCACGTAGTCGTCCTCCGGCTTGGGAAAGCGCTGACGGAACGACTGGTAGAACGCTTCGGAGGCGGCGGTGGGCACGTTGGGGAACCAGTCGGCCACGGCGATGACCTTGCCGATGCCGGCCTCGCCCATCGCAGCCGGCGCGCCCAGCGCGTTGCCGTAAAAGGTGTAGAAGCTGCCCTCGAAACCCACTTCGCGCGCCGCCTTCACGAGCAAGGTGAGGTCGTTGCCCCAGTTGCCGGTAAGCACGGCCTGCGCCCCGCTGGCCTTGATCTTGGCAGCGTAGGGCAGAAAGTCTTTGATGCGCGCCATCGGGTGCAGCTCGTCGCCCACGATGCTCACGTCGGGCCGCTGCTCGCTGAGCTGGCGGCGCGCCTCGCGCAGCACGCCCTGGCCAAAACTGTAGTCCTGCCCGATCAGGTAGATGCGTTTGAGTGCGCGATCTTCACGCAGCACGCTCATCAACGCGGTCATGCGCATGTCGGCATGGGCATCGAAGCGGAAGTGCCAGGGACTGCAGCGCTCGTTGGTCAGCGTGGGATCGACTGCCGAGTAGTTGAGGAACAGCACCTGGCGCGCGTTGTCGCGCTCGTTGTGCTTGTTGATGGCATCGATAAGCGCGGCTGCGGCGGCCGACGAGTTGCCCTGGGTCACGAAGCTGATGTCGCGGTCGATCGCCGAGCGCAGCGACGACAAGGCCTCTTCGGTCTGGCCTTTGCTGTCCAGACGCTCGATCACCAGCGGCCGGTTGCCACCGGGCAACTTGACACCGCCACGGGCGTTGATACGCTCGGTCGCCCAGATCAGGTTGCGAAAAACCGCCTCGCCGGTGTTGGCGAAGGCGCCGGACAGGCCTTCGATCATGCCAATGCGGATGGGCGCTGCGGCAGGCGCCGCAGGCGTCTGCGCCCAGGTGCTGGATGCCAGAACGGTGACCCAGGCGCCGAGCAGGCCAGCGAACCAGGATCGACGGAGAAACAGGGAAAGCAACATGGGGTGTCAGGGGAAAAGCCGCGCGGGTTGGCGCGTTGAGGAGAAACGCCGGCCCAAGGTCTGGACCGGCTAGGCGGGTGACAAGGTGGCGTCAGGCTGGATTATCGGCGGTGGCACTCAGGCGGGGCTCTGGGCCAGCTCGGCCAGCGGCCACCTGGGCTTCACGTCAAACGCATAAGGAGGCACCTCGTCGCTGCCCAACGGCACCAGCCCGGCCTGAACCCGCATACCCGCGGCCAGCGCGATCATGGCGCCATTGTCGGTGCACAGGTGCAGCTCAGGGTAGTGGACCCGGGCTTGGCGCCGGGCACAAGCGGCATTGAGCTGCTCACGCAGCCGCGCATTGGCGCCCACGCCACCGGCCACCACCAGCCGGCTCAGGCCGGTGGCATCCAGCGCGGCCAGCGATTTTTTCACCAGCACCTCCACGATGGCGGCCTGCACACCGGCCGCCACATCGGCCTTGGCCTGCTCGCTCAAGGCTTCGGCCAGCGCAGGCGTGGCCGGGCCTTCGGGCCGCGCGTGCGCCAGGCGCTTGACCTGGGTGAGCACCGCGGTCTTGAGGCCGGCAAAGGAAAAGTCGAGGTCACCACTGTGCAGCAGCGGGCGCGGAAAGCGGTAGACCGCCGGATCCCCCTGCTCAGCAAGGCGGGCGAGTGCTGGACCGCCGGGGTAACCCAGTCCCAGCAGCTTGGCCGACTTGTCAAACGCTTCGCCCGCCGCGTCGTCGATCGTCTCGCCCAGTAAGCCGTAGCGCCCGACGCCGTCGACCCGCATCAGCTGGCTGTGGCCACCCGACACCAGCAAGGCAACAAAGGGGAATTCGGGCGGGTCGGCGCTCAGAAAAGGCGAGAGCAGGTGGCCCTCCAGGTGGTGAATGCCGATCACCGGCTTACCCAGCGCCACGGCCATCGCGCAGGCCACGCCTGACCCCACCAGCAAAGCGCCGGCCAGGCCAGGACCCCGAGTGTAGGCAACCGTGTCCACCGCTGTCAGCGGCAACGCGGCCTGTGCCAGCACCGCGTCGGTCAGCGGCAGCACGCGACGGATGTGATCGCGGCTGGCCAGCTCAGGTACCACACCGCCATAGGCCTGGTGCATCTCGATCTGGCTGTGCAGCGCGTGGCCGAGCAGGCGCGGCACCCCTGCGCCGCTGGCATCCACCAGCGCCACACCAGTTTCATCGCAGGAAGATTCAAAGCCCAGGATCAGCATGGGAAGAGTGTACGGGTGCCCCTGATGGGGATAATCCGTTTCGCCCCCTACTCTCAGACTTGCTCATGAACATCCGCATGATCTCCTCCATGGCCACCCAGGCCCTGCTGTCAGACCTGAACCAGCAATTCCAGGCGATTCAGCCGGACACCACGGTGTCGCTGGTGTCGGTGGGTGGTGTGAGCGCGGCTGAGCGGGTGCAGGCCGGCGAGACGTTTGATGTGGTCGTGCTCGCGGCCAACGCCATCGATCAGCTCTCGGCCAGCGGCCAGCTGCTGGCCGAGAGCCGGATAGACCTAGCGCGCTCGGACGTGGCCCTGGCGATTCGCGCCGACAGTCCGGTGCCAGACATCCGAACCGAAGCCAACGTCAAGGCCGCGGTCCTGGCCGCGGCCAGCGTGGGCATTTCCACCGGTCCCAGCGGCGTGGCCGTGAATGCACTGTTCGAGCGCTGGGGGATGGCCGATGTCCTTCGCGAGCGCATCGTGACCGCGCCGCCCGGCGTGGCGGTGGGTTCGCTGGTGGCCAGCGGCGAGGTGGCGCTGGGCTTTCAGCAGCTCAGCGAGCTGAAGGATCTGCCCGGTATCACCGTGCTCGGCCCATTGCCATCAGCCATCCAGATCATCACTACCTTCTCGGCGGCGCGCACTATGGCCTGCGAACAGCCCGAGGCGGTACAGGCTTTGCTGGCGTTCCTGGCCTCTGCCGCCACGGCAGACAGCAAACAGGCGCACGGCATGAGCCCGGCCTGACGGGGGGTTGCCGTGGGCGCGCTTGGTGCATGCCAAAGCCCAGCGAGATGAATTTGATAGGTCCAAGCCATGACTTTCATACGGCACCAACTTCGGTTTCTGTCTGCCACAGGTCCAGCGGCTGGTGCGTGGTTCATCGGCATTGACCGCCGCCCGAGCGCAGTCTCCATATAACGAAAAGTCATTAAGCCTGACTCACAATTTCGAAGTATGGGCATCAGCCAGTACATCAAAGAAATCGGCCGCGGCAAAGACGGCGCACGTTCGCTCACGGGCGAACAGGCCGCTGACCTGATGGCCCAGGTGCTTGATGGCGCCGTGACCGATCTGGAGGTCGGCGGCTTCTGCCTAGCCATGCGCATCAAGGGCGAAACCCCTGAAGAAATGGCCGGCTTCCTGGATGCGGTGCATCACCGCCTTCAGCAACTGCCCGACCACGGGTGCACGACGGTGGTGCTGCCCAGCTACAACGGCGCGCGCAAGTTGCCGGTGCTCACCCCATTGCTGGCTTTGTTGTTAGCCCGCGAAGGCCTACCGGTGCTGGTGCACGGCACCGCCACCGAAGACCGGCGCGTGAGCAGCGAAGCGGTGTTGGCCGCCCTGGGCATCTATGCCAGCCAGTCCAGTGAGCCGCTGGCTGCTGGGAAGCTGGCGTTTGTGCCGACCGAACGCCTGAACGCCGGTTTGAAGCGCCTGCTCGACGTGCGCCGCGCAGTCGGTCTGCGCAACCCCGCGCACAGCTTGGTCAAGCTCATGAACCCCTGCGCGGGCCGGGCACTCATTGTGGGTAACTACACCCACCCTGAATACGCGGTGTCGATGGCCCAAACGTTTGCACTGACCGGCGCCCACGCCCTCTTGCTGCGTGGCACCGAGGGCGAACCGGTGGCCGATGCGAGACGCATACCGCAAATGGAAGCTTTCCGCGCTGGCGAGCGCCACCTGTTGCAGCCGGCGCAAGAGGGCCCGCTCACCGCCATGCCCGATTTGCCAAAAAGCACCGACGCTGCCAGCACTGCCGCCTACATCCGCGCCGTGCTCGACGGCGCGCTGCCCGTGCCGCCACCGATTGCCTTGCAGGTGGAACACATCTTGCGCGAAGTCGCTCATTCCACTGCCCTGCACCATGTCCGCCCAGCCCATGCCCTCTGAACCCAGTCCGGCCTTTCTGCCGGGCACCGTCACCCTCGTCGGCGCAGGCCCGGGTGACCCGGAGCTGCTCACGCTGAAGGCGGTGCGCGCCATCGGTGCGGCTACCGTGCTGCTGGTGGACGACCTGGTGAGCGACGCGGTATTGACCCATGCGTCGCCCGGTGTGCGCATCGTGCAGGTGGGCAAACGCGGCGGCTGCAAGAGCACGCCGCAGGCCTTCATCGAAAAGCTCATGGTCATGGCCGCGCAAGAAGGCGAGGTGGTGGTGCGCCTGAAGGGCGGCGACCCCTTCATCTTCGGCCGCGGCGGCGAAGAGGTGGAACACCTGCAAAGCCAGGGTATCGCGGTACAGGTGGTTAACGGCATCACCGCCGGTCTCGGTGGCCTCACCGCGCTAGGCGTGCCGCTAACCCACCGCGAACACGCCCACGGCGTGGTGTTCGTCACCGGCCACGCCAAACCTGGCGACGGGGGAACCGACTGGACCGCGCTGGCCGCCACCGTGCGCGAAGCCAGACTCACCCTAGTGATTTATATGGGTGTCTCCGGCGCCGCCCACATCCAGCAGCAGCTGTTGACCGGCCTGGCGGCCAGCACGCCGCTGGCTATCATCCAGGACGCAACCCTGCCGCAACAGCGCCATGCGGTCAGCACACTCGGCGATCTGGTGCGCACCCTGGCGCGCGAGCAACTCGGCAGCCCGGCAGTGATAGTCGTGGGTGACGTGGTGCGTGGTATCGCGACTGCGCAGTTTCAATCTGCGCGCATGCACGCAGCCTGATCCGGCGGCTGGCCGCCTACACTGCGCGGCATGCAAGTATTTGATGTGGTGGTGATCGGCGCGGGCGCAGCCGGTCTGTTTTGCGCGGGCATTGCCGGCCTGCGCGGCCTCAAGGTGCTGGTGATCGACCACAGCGAGAAGGTGGCGGAGAAGATCCGCATCTCGGGCGGTGGCCGCGCCAACTTCACCAACCGCGACATCGACCCCCATGCGCCCCACAAACATTTCCTGAGCGAGAACCCCAACTTCTGCCGCTCGGCGCTCTCGCGCTACACCCCAGCAGACTTCATCGCCCTGGTGCAGCGCCACGGCATCGCCTTCCACGAAAAGCACAAGGGCCAGCTATTTTGTGACCGCTCAGCCGACGACCTCATCCAGATGCTGCTGGCCGAATGCGACGCTGGCGGAGTGCAGCGCTGGCAGCCCTGTGGCGTGAAGGCGGTGCGGCACAGGGGTGACGGCTCGTACGAACTGGACACCGACCGAGGCCTGGTGGCCAGCCGCAGCGTGGTCGTGGCCACCGGCGGCCTTTCCATCCCCAAGATCGGGGCGACGGACTTCGGCTACCGGCTGGCCAAGCAGTTTGGCCTGCGGCTGGTCGAGCCACGGCCCGGGCTGGTGCCGCTCACCTTCGACGTCGAGGCCTGGACGCCCTATGTGGAACTGGCCGGTCTGTCTCTGCCCGTCCACATCGAAACCGGCACCAAGAAACAGCGCATGGCCTTCCACGAAGACCTGCTGTTCACCCACCGCGGCCTGTCTGGCCCGGCGGTGCTGCAGATTTCGAGCTACTGGCAGCCTGGCAGCCCGATCCGCCTCAATCTCGCCCCCGAGATGAATCTGCCCGAGGCGCTGGCGCTGGCCAAGACCCGCTCGCGCAAGCTGATTGCCAACGAACTGGCGACCCTGGTGCCCAGCCGCCTGGCCGATGCCTGGACCCAGCAGGACCCCGACTGGCAACGCCCCATCGGCGAAGCCAGCGACAAGGCACTAACCCGCCTGGCCGAGCGCCTGGCCCGCTGGGAGCTCACCCCCAGCGGCAGCGAAGGCTACCGTAAGGCCGAGGTGACGCTGGGCGGTGTCGACACGCGCGATCTGTCATCCCAGACGCTGGAGTCCCGGCAGCCGGGCCTGTATTTCATAGGCGAGGTGGTCGACGTGACCGGCTGGCTGGGCGGCTACAACTTCCAGTGGGCTTGGGCCAGCGCCCACGCCTGTGGCCAGGCCCTGCCCCTCACGGCCGCCTGAAGCCCCTCAAAGGGCTGGCGTTCTGGGGTGATCAGGCTATAATCCAAGGCTTTGCTGGCAAATCCCCGTCGGCCAATACTAGTTAATGACGGGACAATTGCAGAAACGACGCCCGGGCCTGATCTTCCCGGCCATCCTCTTTCCGCACCATTTGGAAACCATTCGTTCATGACGACCATCCGTGTAAAAGACAACGAACCCTTTGACGTCGCCCTGCGCCGCTTCAAGCGCACCATCGAAAAGCTGGGCCTGCTGACCGATCTGCGCGCCCGCGAGTTCTATGAAAAGCCGACCGCCGAGCGCAAGCGCAAGAAGGCGGCGGCCGTCAAGCGCCACTTCAAGCGCGTGCGCTCCATGCAGCTGCCCAAGAAGATGTACTGAGCCCTGTTGCCAGCTCCTGCTGGCGACTCGCCAAAAAGCCCGCTGGCGCATGCTCAGACGGGCTTTTTTGTTTTCCAAAACACCCCCCCCCATTCCAAGGATTCCCCATGCCGATCAAAGAACACATTGCCCAGGCCGTGAAGACCGCCATGCTGGCCAAGGACAACCAGACGCGCGACACGCTGCGCTTGCTGCAAGCAGCGGTGAAGCAACGGGAGGTGGACGAGCGCATCGAGCTGGACGATGCCGGTGTGGTCGCGGTGCTCGACAAACTGGTCAAGCAGCGCAAGGATTCCATCGCCGCCTTCGCCCAAGCCGGGCGCCAGGATCTGGTGGAACAGGAGCAGGCTGAGCTGGCGGTGCTGCAAACATACTTGCCTGAGCGACTGTCTTCTGAGGCGGTGGTCGCGGCGGTGCAGGCCATCGTCACCGAGCTGGGCGCACAAGGCCCCGGAGACATGGGCAAGGTCATGGGCGCAGCCAAGGCGCAGCTGGCCGGCAAAGCTGACATGGGACAGGTGTCCGCGGCGGTGAAGGCCGCGCTCAGCCGCTGAGCCCTCAGGACAGGGACGACGAACCTGCCGTTCGTAGAAATTCGGGCACCGCGTGTCGGGCTTCACGCGGAGCTCCGTGCGGACCTGCCCCAAACCGGGCGACACTCATGGAGCGCACGCTGCGGGTTGCCTTGACCCACGTCTGCCCCTATTAGGACCCCCATGATCCGACTGACGTCTGTGTTGGCGCTGGCCTTTGCCGCGCTCCTGCCCTCTACTCAAGCCCTGGCTCAGACCAAGCCAACCGTGCAACCCGTTCGCATCGGCATGATCGGACCATTCACTGGTCCTTCGTCCGACTTCGGCACGCCCATGTTGCGCGGCGTGCAGCTGGCCGTGGAAGAGATCAACGCGGTGGGCGGCTACCTGGGCCGGCCGTTGGAGCTGGTGATCAAGGACGACCAAGGCAAGCCTGACGTGGGTCTGGAGCGCTCCAAAGAGCTGGTGAGCGAAGGCGTGATCGCAACCATTGGCTTCTGCAACACTGGCGTGGCCTTAAAGTCCATCGAGGTGTTTCAGGATGCCAAGTCGCCGCTGATCGTGCCCTGCTCGACCGGCTCGCCCGTCACCGCCAAGTACCCCTCGCCCGAGAGCTACATCTTCCGTACCTCGGCGCGCGACGCGATCCAGGCGCCGTTTGTGGTGGACGATCTGGTCAAACGCGGCTGGACCCGGGTCGCCATCTTTGCCGACGCCACCGGCTACGGTGAGGCAGGTTTGAAAGACGTGGAGAAGGCCCTGGCAGACAGGGGCCTCAAGCCAGCTTATGTGGCGCGTTTTCCACTCGGCGTAAAGGACCTCAGCGAGCAGCTCAAGGCTGCGCGTCAGGCGGGCGCCAATGCCATTTTCAGCTACACCGTGGGCCCGGAAAACGCCACCATTGCGCTGGGTCGACGTGCGCTGCAGTGGGACGTGCCCCAAGTCGGCGGCTGGCCGCTTTCGTTTCCGTTTTTCATCAATGGCGCCAAACAGGCGGCAGACGATGCACTGATGGCGCAGACCTTCATCGCCGAACCCAGCAACGAGCGCCGCGCGGCCTTTCTCAGCGCCTACGCCCGCAAGTACAAAGAGCCCATGGGCGTGCCCATGGCCGCGGCCCAGGCGTACGACACCGCCTACCTGCTGACCTTCGCGCTGTTCTCGATCCGAAACGGCCAGTTCGGTGGCCCGGCTGTGAAGGCGGCCCTGGAGAACATTCCCCGCGTGTACTACGGCGTGGTCGCCACCTACGAAAAGCCGTTCAGCATCGACGACAAGGACGCGGTGACGCAGAACATGCTGGTGATGGGCAAGGTCAAGGCCGGCCGGGTAACATTTGCCTACCCGGAAGATGCGCGGCGCAACTTGTTTGTGCAACGGAAGAAATAGTCTCCCCCGCGCGCCGCCTTCGCCGTGTCTTGCAGACTGCGGCGGCGTCGAAGTCACCCCCTCTTTAGGCCGTCCATGCCTGCGCAGGCGGGCTTGGAGCTGCGGCCCTTAGCCCCCAGGGGGCGATGCGAGTAGCCCGGCAAAGTCGTATCAACCGCATCCTGAATTGAGCTACCCCTCCGGCGTGACATGGTTCGCTCAGGGCGCCGCCGATCTGGCTCCGCCAGTCGTCCAGTGCCCCCCTAAGGGGGAGACGAGCCGCAGGCGAGGCGCGGGGATGGGCTAAGAGCCCGCCACCTTCATGTGGTTGACCAAAATTGAGCCCACGGTCTTGGCACCGTAGCTGTAGGCGTCGGCACCCACCGCTTCAATGCCTTTGAACATGTCCTTCATGTTGCCAGCGATGGTGATTTCCTGGACCGGATAGGCGATTTCGCCGTTTTCCACCCAGTAGCCTGAGGCGCCGCGGGAATAGTCACCGGTGACGTAGTTGACCCCCTGGCCCATGAGTTCGGTGACAAACAGGCCGCGCCCCAGTTTCTTGAGCATCGCGCTCAAATCGTCACCCGGGTGGGTCAGGCGGCTGCTGAGGATGAGGTTGTGCGAGCCGCCGGCGTGGCCGGTAGTGCGCATGCCCAGCTTGCGCGCCGAGTAGGTCGACAGGAAGTACCCCTGCACCTTGCCGCCACTCAGCACCTTGCGACGCGTGGTGCGCACGCCTTCGTCGTCAAATGGCGCGCTGCCCTTGCCGCCAAGGATGTGCGGGTCCTCCACGATGTCCAGGTGCTTGGCCATCACCGCCTTGCCCAGGCTGTCTGCCAGGAAGGTGGTCTTGCGGTACAACGCGCCGCCGCTGGTGGCCTGCACATAGGCACCCAACAAGCCCGCGGCCAGCGGCGATTCAAACAGCACCGGGCACTCGGTGGTGGCGATCTTGCGCGAGCCCAAGCGCGACAGCGCGCGCTCCGCCGCGTAGCGGCCGATGGCCTCCGGGCCGGCCAGGTCTTCTGGCGCACGCTGCGAGCTGTACCAGTAGTCGCGCTGCATGTTGGCGCCCTTGCCCGCGATCGGCGCCACCGACAGGCTGTGGCGCGAACTCGCGTAACCGCCGCGAAAGATACCGGGCTGCCCTCGCTCGCCGCCGCGCATGTGCGCAGAGAAAAAGTGCGATTGTTGGGCCGAGACGCCAGCGCCTTCGCTGTTCGCGATCTTTTTGCTCACACTGAAGGCTGCAGCTTCGCAGGCCAGTGCGAGCTGCAACGCCTCTTCAGAGCTCAGCGCCCACGGGTGGAACAGATCCAGATCGGGGTAGCTGTCGGCCACGTCGGCCGCATCTGGCAGGCCCGCCGCCGGATCTTCGGCGGTGAAGCGCGCGATGTCATAGGCTGCTTGCACCGTCTGGCGCACCGCGGCCGGGGAGAAATCCGAGGTGGAGGCGTTGCCCCGCTTCTTGCCGAGGTAAACCGTTACACCAAGAGATTTGTCGCGGTTGCGCTCCACGTTCTCCAGTTCACCCTTGCGCACCGAGACGCTCAAGCCCGCGCCTTCGGACACTTCAGCGGCCGCATCAGATGCCCCCAGCTTGAGCGCGTGGTCCAGGGCCATATCGACCAGGTCCTCAAAGTGCCCGCGCGCGTACTGGAATCCCGGCAAGGGTTTCCGGTGATCGACGGTGGTGTTGGAGGAAGCGGGAGCGGCGAGCCGCGAGGTGGAAGCGGGTTTTTTCATGTCGAGGGCTATGATACTGGCCGACCACCCCGGGTCTCCTACCCAAGCGCCCAAGCCCCTGTGCATTCCGGGCCGGCGTCCCGACCCGTTTCCCCCCAAGTACCGTTTCATGTCCCGCAAACCCACCAAAGGCTATTACGTCCGGGGTCAGTTTGTTGCCGAAGGCAGCGAACTCGACCTGGAGCTCAAGCGTGAGCTCAGGGGCTCGGTCGACCAGAGCAAGACCGACCTTAAGAAAGAAAGCGACCGCCTGCAAGCCCTGGGCGAGAGCCTGCTCACGCTGGGCGCTGGCACCACCGCGCGCCTGGTCGAAGCCGAGCACCTGCCCGAAAAGCTGCTGGACGCGGTGAACGAAGCCAGGCGCATCAGCAACTTCGAGGGCCGTCGCCGGCAGATGCAGTTCATCGGCAAGCTCATGCGCAAGCTCAGCGATGACAGCGTGGCCTCCATCGAGGCAGCGCTGGATGAACAGCGCCGCCCCTCAGCCCAGGCCACACTGGCGCTGCACCAGGCCGAGCAGTGGCGCGACCAGCTGATTGCCGATGACGACGCGCTCACCCGCTGGCTGGCACTGGACGCGCAGGCCGATGTGCAGCACCTTCGCGCCCTGATCCGTCAGGCGCGCAAAGACGCGCAGGACGTGAAAGAGCGCCCGGGCGAGGCCCTGCGGCACGGCAAGGCCTTCCGGGAGATTTTCCAGATCGTTCGCGAGGCACTGGGCCGCGACGACCCCGACGCAGCCCCCCCATCCACCGACTCCGAGTGATCCGTCCATGACCTCCCCCACCGCCCCCGAGCCGGTGCGCATCGGCATCGTCTCCATCAGCGACCGAGCCAGCACTGGCGTCTATGAAGACAAAGGTTTGCCCGCGCTGCAAGACTGGCTCACGCGCGCACTGCTCAACCCCATCACCTTCGAGCCCCGCCTGATTCCCGACGAGCAGAACGGCATCAGCGCCACCCTGATCGAGCTGGTCGACGCAGGCTGCTCGCTGGTTCTCACCACCGGCGGCACCGGCCCAGCTCTGCGCGATGTGACGCCCGAGGCCACGCTGGCGGTCAGCCACAAGACCATGCCAGGCTTTGGCGAACAGATGCGACAGATCAGCCTCGCCTTCGTGCCCACTGCCATCCTGTCGCGGCAAGTTGCGGTCATCCGCGACCAGAGCCTGATCATCAACCTGCCCGGTCAACCCAAGGCGATTGCCGAGACGCTCGAAGGCCTGAAGCACACCGATGGCTCGTCCCGCATCAACGGCATCTTCGCCGCGGTGCCGTATTGCATTGACCTGATTGGTGGGCCGTATCTGGAAACCCGCGACGAGGTCTGCAAGGCCTTCCGCCCCAAGTCGGCAGTTCGCCCCGCCCGCTGATTCTTCGAAAGTTCCTGATGAAAATCACCAAAGACACCGTCGTCACCCTCACCTTCCGCGCCAGTGATGCGCAGGGCAAGTTGCTCGATGAGGGCAAGGAGCCCCGCTCCTACCTGCACGGCGGCTACGGCAATACCCTGCCGGGCATCGAGAAAGCACTGGAAGGCCAGGAAAAAGGGTTCGCCGGCGCGCTGGTCTTGCCCCCAGAAGACGCCTTCGGTCCGCGCGACGAGATGCTGGTGACGACTATCGCCAAGCGCGACTTTCCACCCGGCGTGAAGGTCGGTGGCCAGATGCAAGGTACCAACGAACAAGGCCAGGAGCAGGTCTTCACCGTGATGAAGATCAAGGGCGACACGGTACACCTCGATGGCAACCACCCGCTGGCCGGCCAGACCTTGCGCTTCGCGGTCAAGGTGCTCGACGTGCAACCCGCATCGGCCGAAGAAATCGCGCACGGGCATGCCCATGGCGCCCACGGGCATCATCACTGACGCACCCCGCGCCGGCTTCGCCGCATCCAGAAGATCGGTACCTTGCGCGTGAGGGGAAACTGACCAGGGGCACCGCGCCTCCGGCTTTGCCGGGGCGCCAGTGCCG
The DNA here is from genome assembly GCF_011390835.1 of Hydrogenophaga sp. Taxonomy (GTDB): domain Bacteria; phylum Pseudomonadota; class Gammaproteobacteria; order Burkholderiales; family Burkholderiaceae_C; genus Hydrogenophaga. Next base: position 50,536 of record NZ_JAABRQ010000008.1, read on the forward strand.
CCCCCCTCAGGGGGTGACGGCGAAGCCGGCGCGGGGGGGAACTACTTGCCGACGAGCTGGTTGAGCTTGTCGGCCTCGAAGCACTCTTTGCGCGCAGCATCCACGGGCACGCAGTCGCCAGTCTGAACCGTGGCCAATTTTTCGATCGCGCACCACAGCAAGGCGATCTGATGTTCCTGGCTCGCAGTGGTGTCGATCAGGCCGCGCATGGCCTGTGACAAAGGGTCGTCGTCCTGCGTGATGCCGTAGGCCTCAAACTTCGGTCTGTGCTCCGTCACATCGGCGCTTTCGCCGGTTTTGCTCGGGATGATACGGGCGGGAATACCGACCGCGGTCGCACCGGCCGGCACCGGCTTGATGACCACTGCGTTGCTGCCGATCTTGGCGCCGTCACCCACCTCGAAGCCACCCAGCACCTTGGCGCCGGCGCTCACAACCACGTCGCGACCTAGCGTGGGGTGGCGCTTGGTGCCCTTGTACAGCGAGGTACCGCCCAGCGTCACGCCCTGGTAGATCGTGCAGCCGTCGCCGATTTCGGCAGTCTCGCCCACCACCACACCCATGGCGTGGTCAAAGAACACCCGCTCGCCCACCTTGGCGCCCGGATGGATCTCGATGCCGGTGAACCAGCGGGCCAAATGGGAGATGAACCGGCCGGGCCATTTCAGCCCGTGGTTCCAACACCAGTGCGCCGGGCGGTGCAGCCAGACCGCATGCAGGCCGGGGTAGCAGGTCACCACCTCCCAGACGCTGCGGGCAGCGGGATCGCGTTCGAGCACGCACTGGATATCGGATCGGAGACGGGCAAACATGGCTGGAAGTCTAGCGTTTCGTCTGTTGCGCTGCTTGCAGCATGGCCTTGGCGATACCGCGCAGGATGTGAATCTCTTCGTCGCTGGGCTCGGCGCGGTTGAACAGCTGGTTGAGCCGCGGCATGAGTTTCTTCGGCGCGTCCGGGTCGAGGAATTCGGCGGCCACCAGAGCCTGCTCCAGGTGCGTCAGCATGCCGGCGACCGATTGCGCGTCGGCGGCCGCCCGCGGCGCATCGGCCTGGGCAGGTCCGAAGCCGCCCAAGGCCTGGCGCCAGTCGTACGCGATGAGCTGCACCGCCGCGGCCAGATTGAGCGAGCCAAAGTGCGGATCGGTCGGGATGCTCAGGCAGGCGTGGCAGCGGTACACATCTTCGTTGCGCATACCAAAGCGCTCCGAGCCAAACAGGAAGGCCACGCCAGCAGGCGCTCGGGCGGCATCGGCAGACGGCCCAACCAGGCCATCGAAGTGGGCACGCGGCGCGCGCGTGGGAGGGCCAAAGTCGCGCGGCGTCATGGCAGTCGCGCAGAGGTGGCTCACGCCATCCAGCGCTTCGCCCAGCGTATCCACGATGCGGGCGCGCTCCAGCACATCGAGGGCGCCGCTGGCGCGTTGGATGGTCTCTTCGCGCCGAAGGACGTTGGGCCAGCGCGGGGCCACCAGCACCAGATCGTCAAAACCCATGACCTTCATGGCGCGCGCGGCACCGCCTACATTGCCGGCGTGGCTGGTCTGGATCAGGACAAAACGGGTGAGCATGGTGTGATGAAGTGGGCGGGTGGCAAGCCAGGCCGATCATGACGAACGACTCAGCCGTTAAAATTGCTAATTGTCGCTGCCCCCATCGTCGCTGGCAGCCCGTTCCTGCTCATCCACTGTCGCGCGGCGCTAAGGCGCCGGGTCAAGGTCACAATTCATGTCGTCCACCCTTCACCCCATGCTCAACGTGGCCATCAAGGCCGCCCGCACCGCCGGTACCATCATCAACCGCGCCGCGCTGGACGTGGAGTCGGTCCGGGTGTCAGTCAAACAGACCAACGACTTCGTGACCGAGGTCGATCACGCGTCCGAGGCCGCGATCATCGACACCCTGCTCACCGCCTACCCCGATCACGCGATTTGGGCCGAGGAGTCGGGCAAGACACCTGGGCGCCATGGCGGCGCCGACCATGTCTGGATCATCGACCCGCTGGACGGCACCACCAACTTCATTCACGGTTTCCCGGTCTACTGCGTGAGCATCGCGCTCATGGTAGGCAACCGGCTGGAGCAGGCGGTGATTTACGACCCTTCCCGCAACGACCTCTTCTGCGCTACCCGCGGCCGCGGCGCCTACATGAACGACCGTCGCATTCGCGTCGCCAAACGCATTGGCCTGCGCGAGAGCCTGCTATCCACCGGGTTTCCGTTCCGCCCGGGCGACGCCTTCCAGACCTACCTGCAAATGATGGGCGACGTGATGCCACGCTGCGCTGGCCTGCGCCGTCCCGGTTCGGCAGCGCTCGACCTGGCTTATGTGGCTGCGGGCTTCACCGACGGCTTCTTCGAAGTGGGCCTCTCACCCTGGGACGTGGCCGCCGGCGCCTTGCTGGTGACGGAAGCCGGTGGCCTGGTGGGCAACTTCACCGGCGAGTCTAATTTCCTCGAACAAAAGGAATGTCTGGCCGCCAACCCGAAGATCTACGGTCAGCTGGTCAGCGTGGTGGGCAAGTACAGCAAATTCGCCTCGGCGGGAGACAAGGCCAAGCTGCGCCAGAGCTTGCCAGCACAGCCAGCTGGTGACGGCTCCGATGCGCCGGGCGGTGACGATTTCACCCCCACCGAAATGGCGCCTCCGCCGTTCTGAGATCGTCTCTCCGGCGGCTCAGGCCGTCGGCAGTGTCCACCAGAAGGTGGCGCCCGCATCGGGTGAGGCTTCGGCCCATATGCGGCCCCCGTGGCGCTCGACGATGCGCGCCACGATGGCCAGCCCCACCCCGGTGCCCGGCACATCCGAGCCTGCGTGCAGGCGCTGAAACAAGCCGAACAGCTTTTGTGCGCGCGCCATGTCAAAGCCCATGCCGTTGTCGCGCAGGCAGAACGCCTGCTGCCCTGGGTCAAAGTCAAAGGTGATCACTGGCTCGCTGCGGTGCCGCGAATACTTCAGCGCGTTGTCCATCAGGTTGAGCAGCACTTGGCGCAGCAGGGTGGCGTCGCCCATCACGCGCGGCAGTGCGCCCACCCGGATCTGCGCCCCGGGCAGATCGTGCGCCAGCTGGTCCACGACCACATGCGCCAGGGCACCCATGTCCACCGGCACCGCGTCCAGGTCCACCCGCACCACGCGCAGCAACTCCAGCATGTCGGTGATCATCTGGCCCATGCTGCGCGAGGAACGGTGGATGCGCGCATACATGTCGCGCACCGTCGGGCTCAACTGGTCGCCGCCCTCCTCCTCGATCAGGGCCGAAAAACCGTTGACCGAGCGCAAAGGCGCACGCAGGTCATGGGCAATTGAGTACGAAATCGCCTCCATGTCCTTCATGGAGCGCTCCAGCTCGGCGGTACGCTCGGCCACACGGCGCTCCAGTTCGGTGTTGAGGCTGCGCACCTGCTCTTCCGCCACCACGCGCTCGTGAATATCGAGATGGGTACCCGACATGAACAGAGGTCTGCCGCTCGCATCGCGCCGGTGCACGCGGCCCCGATCGTTGATCCAAAGCCAGTGGCCTTTCTTGTGCCGCATCCGAAGGTCCACGTCGTAGTAGTCGGTCTCGCCGCGCCAATGGCGCTGAAGCATGTCCTCGGCGTACGCAATATCCTGCGGGTGTACCAGCGTTCGCCATCTCTCAATGGAGTTCGGCTGGACCTCATCAAGCGTGTAGCCCAGCATGTCGGCCCAGTACTCGTTGACAGTGCTTTCTCCAGTCTCCACATTGGTCTCCCAGATGCCGCACCGGGTCGCCTCCAGCACCCACTGCAGGCGCTGGCGCTCGGCATCCAGCGCCCGCTGCGCCTCCACATACGGAGTCATGTCGGTGTAGGTGCGCACCCAGCCACCCTTGGGCAGAAAGCGGGTCGTGACCTCGATCGTGGTGCCCTGGTGTGTGGAGCGCAGGTACACCTCGGGCGGATTCAACCCCGGCTGGTAGTTCAGGAACGGCCGCAGAGCGGGATCAACCAGGTGCAACTGTTCGCCAAAATCGCCGCGCGCGCGCTGAAAATCGACCACCTCGTTGTGAGTGGGTTGCCCGGACATCAACGACTCGGGCAGATCTAGCAGCTCCAGAAAGCGCCGGTTGTGGACCCTGATGTGCCCCTCAGCATCCATCAGCATCAGCCCCTGGCTCATGCTGTCAAGCGTGAGCTGGAGGGCGCCGGACTTTTCGGCCAGCAGGGCACCGGTGCGCTGCAGCTGCTCGCGCGAGCGCCGACGGTCCTGCGAAGCTCGCCGCGCCATCACCAGTTGTCGCACCGTGCCCAGCAAAGGCTGGAGAAAGTCCACATCGGCGTCGCTGTACCCGCCACTCTGGTTCGACAAGCCGACGATGGCCACCAGCTTGTCGTCCACCACGATGGGCACCCCGAGAAAACTGGCCATGGGCGGGTGTCCCGGCGGCAGCCCGGCGGCGCGGGGGTCTTGGGCCGGCTGGTTGGCGATCACCAACTGGCTAGTGGCCATCACGTGGCCAAAAAGCGTGTCGAGGCGGTGAAACTCCATGCCGCCCTGAGACTGCGCCGCGTACCTGCGCGCCGAATCATCGTCCCACGACAGGTCGCTGATCGCGTGCATCTTGGCGTAGGGCTGACCCTGGTCGTCTCGCAGCACCTCGCCCACAAAACCATAGGAACTGCCGGTCACGGACAGAAATGCCTCCAGAAGCTCCTCGAACGACTGCCGCGGATCCTGCGCTTCGATGTAAGCCGACTGGGCCTGGCGCACCGCGTCCAGCATGCGGTGCTGGCGCTGCAGTGCCTGTTCGGCCTGCCTCGCTTCGGTAATGTCACTGGCATAGCCATGCCAGAGGGTACCCCCATCGGGCTCCTGCTGGGGCATCGCTTCAACGCGGCACCAGCGCAGGCCCTTTCTCGGCAGCTGAACCCTGAACTCATGTTGCATGGACTGCAATGCGAGACCGGCTGCAAGCCACCGGGTCCTGAACTGCGAGATGTCCTCGGGATGAACCCGCTCGAAAAAGGCTCGCGTGGAGCCCAGAACGGCACTGGGGTCCAGCTCCATCACCTCGTGGGCAGCCTGGCTCACGTAAATGAATGACCCGATGCCCTCGGGCGACAATCGGGCCTGAAACATGATGCCGGGCACGCGCGCGGCCACGTTCTCCAGCAACTGAAGCTGAGCAGTCTGCGCCTGCCTGGCCTCATGCTCGGCTGTCACATCCTGAACAATGCCAAAGTCGGCGTGCGGGTTGTCGGCGACTGCGGTCTGGCCGATGCGGGTCCGGAACCAGCGCTGCGCGCCGTCGGGCCGGGTCCAGCCGAACTCCACTTCGCGACCATCTTTGGCCTCCCGCGCCGCCAGCCAGGCCGGCAGGTCCTCGGGAAAAATACCGCCGCGGCCATGGCTGCGCTGAAGCTCTCTTTCGCGGGGAATCCCGGCAATGTCATAGAGCCCGTCCGACCAGATTACCCTGTCGTCATCGGTGGCGTTGGTCCAGCAGCCCAGTCGACCCAGCCGCTCGGTGGCGCTGTGCAACTCCGCGCGCCGCTGCAACTCCAGATTGGACACCCGCAGCGCCTGCTCGGCCATCACTTCGCGGGTGATCTCCGTCATATAAGTCAGCAGCAAAGGAGGCGCAGTTTGGGACACGACCTTGGTGTGCAGGCGCAAGGTCTTGGCAGACTGACCGGGCAAAGCAATCTCATGCTGCACGGGCGTGCCGTGGGAGGACGAATGATGTAAGACGTCACGCCGCTGCTCCTGCGTGCGCCAGATGCCCAGCGAATACGTGGTTTCCCCTACCGCCCGCTCTCGCGGGATGTCCACGAGTCGAACCCAGGCGTCGTTGACGGCGAGTATTTCGCCATCCTCCAACCGGCTAAGCACAGCCGCGATGGGCGCCTGAAGGAACAGGCCTTCGAAAAGGGCCGAGGACTCCGCGGTCATTGAAGGCGAAGGATGGGTCGGGCCGGCAACGTCAGATTCCATGAAGCAGAGGTGAATAGATCGGCCAGGAGGACCCATGCGGATGTCGGTGACTCCCGGCCAAGCAACTGTGGCGAACTGCTACAGTTATCGGCCATTCCGACCGCTTCCTGAGCATGCTTTGAACGCCCCGCTGGAGAAACATACCCCGATGATGCAACAGTATCTGGCGATCAAAGCCGGATACCCGCATACGCTGGTCTTTTACCGCATGGGCGACTTCTACGAGTTGTTCTTTGCCGACGCCGAAAAGGCCGCCCGCCTGCTGGACATCACGCTGACCCAGCGCGGTCAGTCGGGTGGCGCGCCGGTGGTGATGGCCGGCGTGCCCTTTCATTCGGTCGACACCTACCTGGCGCGCCTGATCAAACTCGGCGAGTCAGTGGCGCTGTGCGAGCAGGTGGGCGATGTGGCGACCGCCAAGGGGCCGGTGGAACGCAAGGTGGTGCGCGTGGTCACGCCAGGCACTTTGACCGACACCGAGCTGATGTCGGACAAGAGCGAAGCGGTCCTGATGGTGGTGCACCCGGGCGAGCGCACCGGTCTTGGGTTGGCCTGGTTGTCGGTGACGCAAGGCATCTTGTTCCTGGCCCAGTGCGCCAGCGGCGAACTGGGCGACTGGGTGGCACGTGTCGCACCGGGTGAGTTGTTGTACAGCGCCGATGCCAGCCCGACATTCGAAAAATCCTTGCTGGCGGTGGCCGAGCAACCCGTCGCCGGCGGCGCCCGCACGGTGGCGGTGGTTCGACCGGCCTGGGCGTTTGACGCGACCCTGGGCGCGCGCAAGCTGCTGGCTCAGTTGCAAGCCGCCAGCCTCTCGGCCTGGGATGCACAGGACCTGGGCGATGCCCACGCCGCCGCCGCGGCCCTGCTGGAATATGCGGAACACACTCAGGGACGGGCGCTCACGCATGTGCGCAGCCTGCGTGTGGAGCGCAGCGATGCGCTCATCAACCTGCCACCCAACACCCGCCGCAACCTGGAGCTCACCCAGACCCTGCGAGGCGAAACCCAGCCCACGCTGCTGTCCCTGATCGACACCTGCACCACCGGCATGGGCAGCCGCCAGCTGCGCAACTGGTTGCTGGAGCCTTCGCGCGACCGCGCTGAAGCGCGCGCCCGCCTGGCGGCGATCAAGGACTTGCGCGAGGGGCTGGGCGAGCGGCTGCGCGGCGCGCTCAAGGGCTCGAGCGACGTGGAGCGCATCACCGCGCGCACCGCCTTGCGCCAGGTACGCCCGCGCGAGTTGGTCGGGCTCGGGCTCACGCTGGCGCGGGCGCGGCAGCTCGCCGACCTGCTGCAGGCAAAATCGCCAGCAGGCGCAGCACCGGGCCTGCTCACGAGCCTGTGCGCCGACCTGGTGCCCCCCGAGGGTTGCGCCGCGCTGCTGCAGGCTGCGCTGCGGCCCGAGCCCGCCGCCCTGGTGCGCGATGGAGGCGTGATCGCCGACGGCTTTGACGCCGATCTCGACGAGCTGCGCGCCATCCAGACCAACTGCGACGACTTTCTGATTGCACTCGAAGGCCGCGAGCGCGAGCGCACCGGCATCGCCAATCTGCGCGTGCAGTTCAACAAGGTGCACGGGTTCTACATCGAGGTCACGCAGGGCCAGGTGGACAAGGTGCCGGACGACTACCGCCGGCGCCAGACGCTCAAGAACGCCGAGCGTTTCATCACGCCCGAACTCAAGGCCTTCGAAGACAAGGCGCTGTCGGCCCAGGAGCGCGCCCTCTCGCGCGAGAAGCTGCTGTATGAATCCCTGCTCGACCAGCTGCAGCCCCACATTCCCGAACTGACCCGCGTGGCCCGCGCCATCGCGGCGCTGGACGCCCTGTGTGCGCTGGCCGAGCGCTCGCTCACGCTGAACTGGTCCGAACCGCTGTTTGCCGCCGAGCCTTGCATCGAGATTCGCGGCGGGCGCCACCCGGTGGTGGAAGCGCGACTGAACCAGACCAGTGGCGGCAGCTTCATCGCCAACGACACGGTGCTGGGCGCGAAGCAGCGCATGCAGGTCATCACCGGGCCCAACATGGGCGGAAAAAGCACCTACATGCGCCAGGTGGCGGTGATCGTGCTGCTGGCCAGCATGGGCAGCTACGTGCCAGCCGAGGCCTGCCGCCTGGGCCCGATCGACGCCATCCACACCCGCATCGGCGCCGCCGACGACCTGGCCAATGCGCAGTCCACCTTCATGGTCGAGATGACCGAAGCGGCCCAGATCCTGCACGCAGCCACGCCGCAAAGCCTGGTGCTGATGGACGAGATCGGCCGCGGCACCTCCACCTTCGACGGCCTGGCGCTGGCGGGTGGCATCGCCGCCCACCTGCACGACAAAGTGCGCTGTTTCACCCTGTTCGCCACCCACTATTTCGAACTCACCGAATTCCCCGCCCAGCACCACGCCGCGCTCAACGTGCACGTGAGCGCGGTCGAGGGTGGCGGCCAACGCGGCGGCGGAGGCGGCATCGTGTTTCTGCACCAGATCGAGCCCGGTCCGGCCAGCCGCAGCTACGGCATCCAGGTAGCGCGGCTGGCTGGCGTGCCCAGTGCAGTGGTGCAACAGGCACGCGCCGCGCTCGCCGCCCTCGAATCGCAAAGCGAGCAACACCGCAGCCAAGTCGACCTGTTCGCCCCACCGCCCGAGCTGCCAGAAGCCGAGACCCCGCCTGTGGTGACTGCGCTGACCGCGATCGACCCCGACAGCCTGAGTCCCAAGGAAGCACTGGATTTGATTTACCAGCTTAAAAAGTTGATGTAAATTCACGCGCGAAGATGCGGCTACTCCCGTGCCGCGAGGAGCTCGACATGCTGAGACGACACGCTGTCGCGGCCTGCGCGCTGGCCCTGCTGCCGGCCATGGCGCGACCACAAGACCAAAGCGCTCGCGCCGAGAGAGCGCTGACCGAGTTGTTGTTCACCGAAGAAGCTGACGAATTCACCGCCTACCGCTTCGTCAACTCGCGTGGCTATGTGGAAGTTATCTTCGCGTCCAACATCCCGCGCGACCTTGCCAAGGACCTGATGGCCAAGATCAAGGCGTTGCCCGAGGTCTCGGGTGCGCGCGAAAGCTTCGTTGGAACCCCGTGTCGACGCTTCTGATCCAATAGCCGTCGATGAGCAACCTACTCAGACACCATGATCCTCGCCAACGGCTTTGTGCATAGCGTCCGCCTCCTGCTTTCGTTCTGGGCGACGCTCACAATGACAGCTCCTGTCGCTGCTCAGGCTCAGACCGACCTCTGGACAACCATCCAGACACAGCCCAACATCGTGCTGGTCGGTCGGCACATGGACACCGGCCGTGGCGTTGGAACCCGCTACGATCCCAGCGGCCAGTGTGAGGGCGAAGTCATGCTCTCGGCCAAGGGGCGGCGCCAGGCCGAAGCCATGGGACGAGTGTTCCAGGCGCAGGGGGTGGGCCCCGAGCGGCTCCATGTGGTGGCTTCCGCCATGTGCCGGATGCGAGACACCGCCATGCTGGCCTTCGGCAAGGCAACGCTGGATCCCGCATTGCGTGAATCTTTCTCGGGCGGCGGCACTCGTCAGAACGAATTCCTGGATGCCGCCGAAGCTTGGGCACGTCAGCACCGGGGTAATACGCCCCTTCTGCTGCTAACCCACCATCCCAACATCGATGCACTGACTGGCGAGCAGCCAGACTTTGGTCAGGTGGTGGTCACCCAGTCCGACGAAAACGGCGGCTTAGTCGTGCTGGGCGTGCTGAGAGTGTTCAATCCTGGCGACTTCTAAGCCACTCTTGCAGGTTACCCTGGCGGGGCATCGCCAACCACGGAAGGCCCCCGCCCTACACTTGGGGACTGACTTTCCCCTCTCCTCCTGATGTGCACCCACAAGGCGCCTTCGACATCCCCACGCTCACCTATGACCTACTGCGTCGCCGCCAAGCTCAAAGCCGGCCTGGTTTTTCTTTCCGACTCGCGCACCAACGCCGGTCTCGACCAGATCAGCATCTATCGCAAGATGCTGATCTACGAGCGTCCGGGCGAGCGCTTCATGTGCCTGCTGTCCGCGGGCAACCTGAGCATCTCGCAGTCGGTGCGAGAGATCCTGCAGGTCGAGAAACTGCCCGATCATGAAGGCGGCGATCCGATCACGATCTGGAACGCGCGCAGCATGTTTGACGCGGTTCGGGTGCTGGGCGCAGCGGTGCGCCACGTCTACGAACGCGATGGCGAATCGCTCAAGCGCGCCGGGGTGGACTTCAACGTGTCGATGATCTTCGGCGGCCAGATCCAGGGAGAAGGCATGCGCCTGTTCCAGGTCTATTCGGCTGGCAACTTCATTGAGGCCACGCTGGACACCCCGTTCTTCCAGATCGGCGAATCCAAGTACGGCAAGCCGGTGCTGGACCGGGTGATCACACCCGACACGCCACTGGACGAGGCGGCCAAGTGTGTGCTGGTGTCGATGGATTCCACGCTCAAGTCCAACCTGTCGGTCGGGCTGCCGCTGGATCTCGCGGTGTACGAGGCCGATCGGCTGAGCAGCGAGAAGATCACCTGCATCGACGAGAACAACCCCTACTTCCGCATGCTGCACGACACCTGGGGCCAGAAGCTGCGCGAGGTGTTCGACAGCATCGAACACCCCACCTGGGACGGCACGCCCACCGCGGTGCCGCTGATGGGCGGCAGCGAGCGCAGCCAGCCACTGCGCAAGATCACCAACGAGCGCGAAAAACTGATCTGAACCTTTTGGACTCGCCGCCACACCCGCCCGGGGTGGCGCTTGGGTAGACCCTTCCTCGATCACACTGCAGCGCGCCTGAGCCGGTGATCGCGCCATCCCTGGCTACCTGGTCTCCATGTCCCTCATCATCTTTTCCCACGCCAACAGCTTTCCCGCCAGCACCTACAGCGTGATGTTCCGCTCGCTGCGCGCGCGCGGCTTCTCGGTGCGTGCACTGGAGAAATTCGGACACGATCCCCGCTACCCGGTCACCAGCAACTGGCCTCACCTGGTGCAGCAGCTGGCCGATTTTGCCGCGCCCGAGATCGAGCAGCATGGCCAGGGCGCCTGGCTGGTGGGCCATTCGCTGGGCGGCTTTCTGAGCCTGATGTGCGCTGCCCGGCACCCGCAGCTCGGCGGGCATGCGGTGCGCGGTGTGCTGCTGCTCGACGCGCCTGTCATCGGTGGCTGGCGCGCGCGTGCGCTCGAGCTGATCAAGCGAACCCAGCTCGTGGGCTCGATCCTGCCGGGCAAGATCAGCCGCTACCGGCGCGACACCTGGGGCGACGCGGCCAGCGCCCTGGGCCACTTCCAGCACAAGGCCGCCTTCGCCCGCTGGGACCCGCAGGTGCTGCAGGACTACATCGACCTGGGCACGTACGACGTGGACACGCCACACGGACCGCGCCGCGTGCTGAGCTTCGATCGCGCCGTGGAAACCGCGATCTACAACACCCTGCCCCACAACCTGGACCGCCTGTTGCGCCGCCACCCGCTGCCCTGCCCGGTGGGCTTCATCGGCGGCACCGCGTCGCTGGAGATGCAGCAGGTCGGCATGCACATGACGCACAAGGTGGTGGGAACCGGTCACCCGCAGCGACTGCAAATGGTCGAGGGCACCCACCTGTTTCCGATGGAGCGGCCGGCGGAAACTGCTGCCGTGATTGCAGACACCTTGCAGGCGCTGAACACTTAAGTGCTGCTTTTCTCGCGGGCGATTCGCTCATGCTGCAACAGCAGGGAAAAGGCCGTCCTGTTGTGCTCGCCAGCCTTGTCACAGGTGGGTATAAACAAAAGGGCGGCCCGCCCGCCACGAACCCATGAACCCTACCAAGTCCAGCGCGAGCCACACCGACGATAGTCTATGGTCTCGGCTGCTCGACTGGCAGCCTGAGCGCCGAAGCCTGTGGCGGCGGCTGGCCGTGGCACTGGTGCTGACGCTGCTTGCGGGGTGGTTGCGCGTGGTACTGGCGCCAGCCGAATCGGGTGGCCGCTTCATCACGGTCTCGCTGGCGGTGGCGCTCTCGGCGATCTACGGCGGCCTGGCCGCAGGGATATTCAGCACCGTCCTCAGCCTGGCGCTAGTCAACTTCCTGCTGATTCCGCCCCTTTTCAGCTTCGCCATTCAGGATCCAGTCGAAGCGTTCTGGCTCAACCTCTGGTTTCTGATAGCGCAAGTGGTGGTGGTGGGAGCCATCGGATGGATGCAACGGCAAAACCTCAGGCTGCGCCAGATCGGCAAGCAGGCCGCGAGCAGCCAGCAGCGCTTCCTGGACACCTTCGAGTTCGCAGCAGCCGGCATGTCACACGTGTCGCTTCAAGGCCAGATGCTGCGCGTGAACAAGACCTTCTGCCAGATGGTCGGCTACAGCGAGGCCGAACTGCTGCGCATGCGATTCCGGGACTTCACCGTTGCAGACGATGTGGCCCCGGACGAGAGCCTGCTGGCCAGGGCCCTCGCTGGCGAGATCGACCGCTACTCGCTGGAAAAGCGCTATATCCACAAGGATGGACACCTGGTCTGGGCCCACCTCACGGTGGCTCTGGTGCGCCGAGCTGGCGGCGTGCCTGACTACTTCATCTCTGTGGTGCAAGACCTGAGCGCGCTCAAGGCGGCAGAAACTGCCCTGCGCACCAGCGAACGGCTCATGCGGCAGGCGCAGAACCTGGCCGGTTTTGCCAGCTTCGAAGCAGACGTACAAAATAACCGCTTTCACACGCTGGGCAACTCGCACCAGCGCCTGGGCCTGCCGCGCGCCGATTTCACGGGCGAGGACATGATCGGCGCTGCACACCCTGCTGATCGGGATCGCATGGCCGCGGACTGGAAGGACGCACTGCAAGGCAAGCGTCCTTACAACACCACCTACCGCACCCGCATCACGGGCCAGGATCGTTGGTTCAGCGTGCGCGCCGAGTTCGAGCGCGACGCCGAGGGCAAGGCTATCCGGGCGTTCGGCGTCAGCCAGGACATCACCGATCGCAAACGATCCGAGCTCGAAATCCGGCGCCTGAACGCTTCGCTGGAGCACCGCATCCAGGAGCGCACGCGCGAGCTCAAGGATGCCTACGACGAACTGGAAAGCTATTCCTACGCCGTGGCTCATGACCTGCGTTCCCCGCTTCGCATCATCAATGGTTTCGCTCAGGCGCTGGAGGAGGACAGCCAGGAACTCACCCCGTCCAGCCGCGCGCATCTGGATCGCATCAAGGGTGCCAGCCTCAAGATGGGCCAGCTGATCGATGGCCTGCTGGCGCTGGCGCAATACGGTCGCGGCGAAATGCAGCGAAAACCGGTGGACCTCGGCGCACTGGCCCAACACATGCTCGAAGAGCTGGCGAGCGCAGAACCCGGGCGCTCGGTGACGTGGGAGATCGAGCCAGGTCTGCTGGTGCAGGCCGATCCCGCCCTGATGGACGCCTTGATGCAAAACCTGCTGCACAATGCCTGGAAATACAGCGCCTTGAAAAAGGATGCGCACATCCGGGTGTTTGCCCGCGCCGTCGATGGCCAGACCCACTACTGCGTCAGCGACAACGGCGCCGGTTTTGACATGGCGCGCGCCGGCAAGCTGTTCCAGCCTTTTCATCGCCTGCACCTGCCCCACGAATTCAGCGGCCTGGGCATTGGCCTCGCCACCGTGCGGCGCATCGTGCTGCGGCATGGTGGCGCGCTGCAGGCCGAGAGCACGCCAGGCGCAGGCGCCACGTTCTGCTTCACCATCCCGGACGAGCCGAACTCGACACCCCCATCAGGGCACTGAGCCCAGGCGCTCAGCGTGGCGCGTCGGGCGCGTGTGCCCCATGCGCTGGCGGCGAGGTGTCATCGGCCAGACTGCGCGGATCCATTTGCAGCACCGCCTGCGAACCACCGCCCATGGCCACGAAGGTCGACTTTTCCTCGGCAGGGACGGGCGTGAAGTAGCGCAGCCGCTTCAGCGCGTACAGGGCCAGGCCAGCCATCACGGCCGCGAAGTACAGCATGAGGCTGGACGAGCCTGCCACGTCCATCACCACACCGGCGGCCACCGGTCCGATGGCAGCGCCAATGCCGTGGATGAGCAGCAGGCCACCACTGAATTCCACCAGACGCGAGGAGTCGATCACGTCGTTCACGTGTGCAACACACAACCCGTAGATGGCAAAAATCAGCCCGCCGAACAGCACCGCCAGCGGGATCAGCGAGTCGGGCGAGACACCGGCCAGCAGGTAGCCCAGACTACAGACACCAGCGCCGAAAATGCACACCCACATCAGCACCAGCCGCCGGTCGTGGGTGTCGGAGTAATGGCCCACCGGCCATTGGAAAAAGGCACCACCCAGAATCGCGGCCGCCACAAAGCTGGCCACCTGAGCATCCGAGAACCCGACACCTTGCGCAAACAGGGCTGCCATGCCGTAGAACGCACCGGTGATCAGCCCAGAAGAGAGGGCCGCGCCCATGCCCACGGGCGAAGCTTCGTAAATGCTGCGCAGGCTCAGCCTGGGCGCCTCGACCGGCTCGGGCTCGTCCACCGGCGTCATGGTGATGGGCAGCAGCGCAAACGAGAACATCACCGAGACCATGGCAAAGGGCACGAAGCCCAGCCGGTCGCCCACCAGAATCAGCCACTGCCCCACCGCAAGGCCGACGAAGTTGATCGCCATGTAAACGGCAAACAGGCGGCCACGCAGGGCGTTGGGCGCCAGCGAGTTGAGCCAGCTCTCCAGCACGATGTAGAGCCCCACCATGCACACCCCGGTGACCAGGCGCAGCGCGCCCCAGAACCAGGGGTCGATCCACAAGGCGTGCAGGATGGGCATGGTCGAGGCCAGGGAGGCCATGGCCGCGAAGGCGCGGATGTGTCCTACCCGCCGGATCATCACCGGACACAGGTAGGTGCCCAGCACGAAGCCCACGAAGTAAGCCGAGGTCACCAGGCCCAGTGTGATGCTGGAGAAATCGGCCAGGCCGGCGCGCAAGCCCAGCACCGAAAACAGCAGGCCCACCCCCACCACCAGCAAGGCCACGCCGCTGAGCAGCGTCGACAGGCGCACCAGCAGCGGGCCCATGGCGGAATCGTTCATGCGCCTGACCCTAGCAAGATCAAGCGACCCAGTCCACCCACCCGGTGTACGCGGTGATCAGAATCAGGCCTCCGAAGGCGATGCGGTACCAGGCAAACGGCACGAAGGTGTGGTTGCCCACAAAGCGCAGCAACCATTTCACGCACACCCAGGCCGACAGGTACGACACCACCAGACCCACGGCAAAGAGCGGGATGTCTGCCGTGCTCAGCAGATCGCGGTTCTTGAAGATGTCGTAGGTCGCCGCGCCGAACAGCATGGGAATGGCCAGGAGGAAGCTGAATTCTGTGGCCGCCTTGCGGTTGAAGCCCAGCAGCATGGCGCCAATGATGGTGGCGCCCGAGCGGCTCACACCGGGCACCAGCGCAGTGCATTGAATCAGGCCCACTTTCAGCGCGTCCTGCCAGCGCACGTGGTCCACGTCGTCCACACGCGGGGGAAGACCGCGGCTTTGCAGGCGCTCGGCCCACAAGATCACCACCCCACCCACGATGAATCCCAGCGCCACCACCACCGGGTTGAACAAGACGCTTTTGATGAAGTCGATGAACAGCACGCCCGCCAGCGCCGCCGGGAAAAACCCCACCAGCACATTGAGCGTGAAGCGCTGCGCCTGGCGCTCTGTGGGCAAGCCCACCAGCGTCTGCCACAACTTGGCGGCATACAGCGAGACGATGGCCATGATGGCGCCGGTCTGGATCACCACCTCGAACAGTTTGGTTTTGTCGCCTGGCATGTCGAGCAGCGCGGCGGTCAGGATGAGGTGGCCGGTGGAAGAGATCGGCAGAAACTCGGTCAAGCCCTCCACCACTCCCATGATGGCGGCCTTGATCAGCAGCGTGATGTCCATGTGTCGACCGCCTGTGCAGCGGCTCAAAAAAAGAACAGGCCAGATACCGGCCTGTGATGGGTGGAGATGTTACCCGGTGATCAGGCGCGCTCAGACTCAGCGCTGCACCGGATCGAGCTGCAGCCGCAAGCCACCGGGCACCACGTCGAGCAGACCCGGCTGGTAGCCCCAGCCCCGGGCCACTTCCAGATCTTCGGGCTTGAGGCGGTGGATCACGAAGTCCTTGAGCAGGTTTTCTGCCAGCAGGGCACCAAGCCGATTCGCCCGGGAAGCGTACGCCGACGGCACACCCGGTACCTCGAAGTCCTCCACGCGCACCTCGCTCAGGCGCACGGTGTTGTCGCTGGGCTCGAAGCGCAGCCCGTAACTCAGGTTGAGCTTGCCCTGGTATTCGCGCGAGCCCAGCAGAAACGAGCCCAGCTCGTAACCCAGTTCGGTGCCGATGCGGTTTTCCACCGGCATCAGGCGCACCCGGGGTGATGCCAGCGACACGTCAAACAGCTCCAGATAGCGGCTGTTGAACGGGAACTGGGTCCTGATGAGCTCCACCAGCTTCACTTCGGAAATCTCGATCGTGCGCGGACCTGGCTGCAGCAGGGCGCAGCCGCCCAGCATCAGCACCGGCCAGGCGACAGCGGCGGTCAGCAGACGGCGGCGCGGCGGGAATGGGTTCATGGTGTTCTCCCTGGGAGCATCCTGGCCAAAGCGGTCAGGTCGATTCGACCCATTGTAGAAAGCTGGCTGGACCGGGGCGCCGCCTCGTGCACCGCCATGGCACCCGAACCGGCTGCATTTCACGCCGCCCAGCCGGCGTTTCGCGCCACCACCAAGCCAAACCGTCGCAATCGGCTGGCTCTCGCCCGTTGCGGCAGGCACAGTCGGGCCCAGACCCCACCCACCGGAGAACCCCATGCAGCTCACCCCCGTCATTGCCATCCACCTGAGCGCCGCGCTGGGCGCCGTCGCACTCGGACCGCTGGCGCTGTGGGCCCGCCGCGGCCACGCCGGGCGTATCGCCCAGACCCAGCGTCCGCGCCTGCACCGCGCCGCTGGGTATGCCTGGGTCACGCTCATGCTCGCCACCGCGGTCTCCGCCATCTTCATCCGCGACCACAGCATGCCCAACTTCGCCGGCTACACGCCCATCCACCTGCTGGTGCCGCTCACGCTCGGCGGCCTCTACATCGCCTTCCGCAACCTGCTGCGCGGCAACATCGCCGGCCACCGCAAAGCCATGGTGCAGCTCTATGTGGGCGCCTGCATCGTTGCTGGCGGCTTCACGCTGCTGCCCTCGCGCTTCCTGGGCCAGCTGGTCTGGGGGCAGTGGCTGGGCCTGGTCTGACCCGTTTCTTTGAGGAGCCCTCACCATGATGCTGTTCCAACTCGTCACCCACCAGCCCCAGGCCGTGGGTCGCATCCTGCAAGGCACACCGGCCTGGGTCTGGGGCCTGCTGGCCGCCCTGATGGCGCTGGGCCTGAGCCAGACCCTGGCGCGCCAGGCCAGCACGGCCCGCGTCCTCGCGCTGCCCGCGGCCATGAGCGTGTTGTCGCTGGTCGGGGTCGTGAGTGCCTTCAGCAGCTCAGGCAGGCTGGGCGCCACGCTGGTGGCCTGGCTGGCGAGTGCGGCGGCCGTGATGTTCGTGCTGCGCCATCTCAAGCCTGCGCGCCATGCCCGCTTCGACCCGCAGGCACGCCGCTTCCACCTGCCCGGCAGCTGGCTGCCGCTGGTGCTCATCGCCGCCATCTTTTCGCTGAAGTACATGGTGGGCATCGAACTCGCCCTGCAACCCCAGACAGCGCAACAACCCACATTCGCCCTCACCGTCTGCGCGGTCTACGGCGCATTGACCGGCATCTTCGCTGCGCGGGCCCTGGCCCTTTGGCGAATGACCACCGCAAGCCACTGACCCACCCTTGTTGGAGAACATCATGAACACGCCCTCTACCGTCCTGCCACCCGAACTCGAACGCATCGCGCGCAAGCGGGTGAAGGCCCGGATGGGCTGGTACACACACGCGCTGATCTACGCCTGCGTGATCGGTGGACTGGCCCTCGTCGGCGCATGGCAAGGCCGCTACTGGCCGATCGCACCCGCGCTGGGCTGGGGCGTCGGCCTGCTCATGCACGGCCTGAGCGTGTTCGTCTGGCGCGCCGGTTCGGGGTTTCAGGACGGCATGCTGCAACGCGAACGCGAGCGACTGGCGCAGCAACAGCGCCCGGGAACCTGAGGCCGCACGCCGTGCCAGAATTGGTGCCCACCCGACCGCGGCACCACGCGCCCATGTCACCCACCACCACCCTTCTGCGGCACTGGCTGCCCGCCGACACCCACAAGGGCTTGATGCGCCGCATGCTCATCGTGTGGGCGGTCGCGCTGCTGATTGCGCTGGCCCAGTGGCTGAGCAAATCGGAGACGCACGCACTGGACCGCTCGCTGGTCTACAGCTGCGCCATCAGCACCAGCATCTGGTTTTTCACCGACCCGGTGCGCATCGGGTTGCGCCACTGGCTGCACACCCAGGCCCCGAGCTACTGGTCGCTCGCGCCACGCAGCATCGCCTGGCTGTTCACCGGCGTCGTGCTGGGCTATGCGCTCGGCACCACCATCGGCGATGCGTACAGCGGCGAATCGACCTGGGGCCTGCTGAGCAGCTCGCCCCAGCGCTTCTGGGGCATCTGGCTGAGCTCGCTGGCCATCAGCCTGGGCTTTCTCTTTTTCTTCTATCTGCGCGAAAAATCGCTCGCGCTCCAGCGCCAGGCCACCGAAGCCCGGCTGCGCCTGCTGGAAACCCAGCTGGAACCGCACATGCTGTTCAACACGCTGGCCAACCTGCGCGCCCTGATCGCCACCGAGCCAGCCAGCGCGATCGCCATGCTCGACCGCCTGAACGACTACCTGCGCGCCACCCTGCGCGCCTCGCGCAGCGGCGAAGCTCAGCAGGCACCGCACACGCTGGCCGACGAGTTCGCGCGCCTGGACGACTACCTGGCGCTGATGGCGGTGCGCATGGGGCCGCGCCTGCAGGTCAGCCTGAACCTGCCCGATGCCCTGGCCAGCCACCCCTTACCGCCCCTGCTGCTGCAGCCGCTGGTGGAAAACAGCATCCGCCACGGGCTGGAGCCCAGCGTGGCGGGCGGCGAACTCAGGGTCGGCGCTCTTCAGCAGGGCGGTCATCTGGTGCTGGAAGTCAGGGACACGGGCGTCGGCTTCGACGGCGCGCCTGCGGAGGGTTTCGGCCTCGCCCAGGTGCGCGAGCGCGTGGCCAGTGCCTATGACGGCCGCGGGCGGGTGCAATTCGCTGCGACCCCCGGCGCCGGCACCACCGTATCCATCCTCCTGCCGCTCGCAACGCGAGAACCCATGCCCGCATGACACAGCGCCACTGGCTGCCCCAGACCCTGCTCGCCCTGTATGCACCGGTGTGGATCGCGTGCGCCATCAACCCGCTCTTTCCGTCAGACTGGCTGATCGAGAACGTCCTGGTGTTCCTGGCACTGCCCACCGTCCTGTATGCGTGGCGCTTCCAGCGCTTCAGCGACGGCGCCTGCGTGGGCATGTTCCTGTTCTTCTGCCTGCACTCGCTCGGCTCCCACTACACCTACGCCGAAGTGCCCTACGACCGCTGGTGGCAGGCGCTCACCGGCCACACCTTCAATTCGCTGTTCGGCTGGGAGCGCAACCATTTCGACCGCCTCGTGCACCTGGCCTACGGTCTGCTGCTCACCCCCATCTTCACCGAGCTGATCGGGCGGGTCGTGCGGGTGCGTCGTGCGGTCTGGATGTGGGTCGTCATGGCCAGCTTCATGGGCCTGCATGCCATGGTCTATGAGCTGGTGGAATGGGCTGCCGCCATGGTGGTCGCCCCCGAACTGGGCGCCGCCTACCTGGGCACGCAGGGCGACGTGTGGGACGCCCACAAAGACATGGCGCTGGCCGTACTGGGCAACCTCATGGCACTCGCCTACATGAGCCTGCGCGGGCGCCTCTCGCTGACCGGCGACGATGTGCCACCGGTGGTCTCCACCCTAGGGAACCCGGCACGCCGCTGACGCCCCGACCCGAAACGCTCAGCACAGTTTCCTGGACTTCCATGCCCGGCACCTCGACGCCCCGCCCCACCGCCCTGATCGCCGAAGACGAACCGTTGCTGGCCGCTGCATTGCAGGCCGAGCTGAAGAAGGCGTGGCCCGAGCTCGATGTGGTGTCGGTGGTGGTCAATGGCCCGGCGGCTGTGCAGCAAGCGCTGACCCTGCAACCCGATGTGCTGTTCCTCGACATCCGCATGCCCGGTCAGACCGGGCTGGACGCCGCGGCCGAGCTGGCCGAGCATTGGCTGGACGATGTGCCGTTCCCGGCGCTGGTGTTCGTGACCGCCTACGACCAGTACGCGGTGCAGGCCTTCGAGGCGCAGGCGGTGGACTACCTGCTCAAGCCCGTGATGCCCGAGCGGCTGGACCGCACGGTGCAGCGCCTGCAGGAACGGCTGGCGCGCTCACTGCCCGCGCCGCAGCAGCTGGACGAAGCCATCGGTCAATTGCGCCAGCTGCTCGGTCCCACATCGGTGGAAGCACCGGCCGAACCTCCGTTGACCGTGATCCAGGCCAGCGTGGGCAACAGCATCCGCATGGTGCCGCTGGGCGAGGTGCTGGTGTTTGAAGCGGCCGACAAGTACCTGCGCGTGCTAACTGCCGATCACGAGTACCTGATCCGCACCGCGCTGCGTGAACTGCTGCCGCGGCTGGACCCGGCCGAGTTCTGGCAGATCCACCGCGGCACCGTGGTGCGCGCCTCGGCCATCGACAGCGTGAACCGCGACGAAGCCGGCAAGCTGTCGCTGCGCCTGCGACAGCGCCCCGACCACTGGCCGGTCAGCCGGCTTTACGCGCAGCGCTTTCGCGCCATGTGAGCCTGGGCTCAGTCGCGGCCGCGGCCGCCGCGGCGATCACCGCCATCCCAGCGGTTGTCATAGCGGCTTTCATACCGTTCCTGCCGCTTGTGCCACTTGTGCTTCTTGTAGCCGCGGCGGTCGTCAAAACGCGGATGACCCCAGCTCTGGTAGATCACCGGAGCCGGTGCCACCACCACGGGGCGCTGATAAACCACCCTGGGCTCGCGATACACCACCCGCGGCTCCCGGTACACCACCACCGGCTCCCGGTACACGACACGGGGCTCCCGATAGACCACGGGCGGCGCATTCGACACGCCCACGCTCACGCCGGGCTGGTTGATGCCAATCGACCAGTACACATCGGTGTCGCCGCGCGCTTGGGCCGCGCCGGCCGACAAGGCCCATGCGCCAGCCGCCAGCGACACCAGGGCCAGACCGCGGGCCCAGACCGAACTGCGTTGCCAGGGGGTATTCAAGGACTTGGATTTCATGTGGGACTCCTGTTGCGGAACCTGCCGATCCCGTGGGTGCATTACAGGGAATTCCGCAGTAACCTGTACCGCATGGCGCGTCAAACACGTTGCCAGACGTAACAACCCCTGGAGCACGCATGTCACACCACCCCGACTCCGTCACCGAGGTGCTCGATTTCTGGTTCGGTGACGGCCTGCGCAACGACTGGCCCAGCACCGAGCACAAAGCGCTCTGGTTCGGCGGTGGCGCCGAGCAAGACAAGCTCATCCACGACCGCTTCAGCGCCGGCGTGGACGCCGCGCTCGACGGCGACCTGACCCATTGGGAAAGCCGCCTGCCCGCGCGGCTGGCGCTGGTGATCCTGCTCGACCAGTTCAGTCGCAACATCTACCGCGGCCAGGCACGTGCGTTCGCTGGCGATACCCGGGCTCAGCAGCTGGTGTTGCGCACGCTGGAAGCTGGCGAAGACGAGTCGCTGGCCCGCGTCGGGCGCGTGTTCCTCTACATGCCGCTGATGCACGCCGAAGACCTCGCCCTGCAAGACCGCTGCGTCGAACGCTTCACCGCATTGCACGAGGGCAGCCCGCCCGAGCTGCGCGAGAAGCTGGCCAGCAACCTGGGCTTTGCCGAGCAGCACCGCGACATCGTGCAACGCTTCGGCCGCTTTCCCCACCGCAACGCCGCGCTGGGTCGCGACACCACGGTGGAAGAAGCCATGTTCCTGAAAGACGGGCCGCGCTTCGGGCAGTGAGCGCCCAGCCAACTGTCACGCCCATCTCATCAACCCGTCACAGCAACGTCATGCGGTCCGCCGATAAACAGGGCTTCCACCTTGTTCCGTCTGGAGACCCGCTCGCATGTTGTTCCCTGTCCACCGCCCTCGCACCCACGTCTTCGCCCTGTCCCTGCTGTTGAGCGCTGCTCTCACCGCCTGCGGCGGAAGCGACGATCCCGCACCAACAACGCCGACAGCACCCGAGGCCACGCCCAGCAGCCTCACACTGGAGAAAATCGGTGGCTACAGCACTGGCCAGTTCGAGGTGAGCGCCGCCGAGATCCCGGCGTTTGACGCTGCCAGCCAGCGCCTGTTCGTGGTCAACGCCCAGCTGGGCGCGGTGGACGTGCTCAACCTGGCTGACCCGGCCAACCCGGTGAAAATCGGCACCCTCGACGCCACCGCCGTGCTCATCGGCGCCGAAATCAACAGCGTGGCGGTGTTCAACGGTACCGTGGCCGTGGCCATTCAGGCCCCTGTGAAAACCGACCCGGGCCGCATGGCGCTCTACCGCGCCAGCGACCTCAGCCTGATCAGCTCGGCGACCATCGGCGCCCAGCCCGACATGATCACCTTCACCCCCGACGGCACCAGCGTGCTGGTGGCCAACGAAGGCGAGCCCAGCGACGACTACCAGACCGACCCCGAAGGCAGCGTGAGCGTGATCGACGTGCGCAACCTCGCGACACCCGTGGTTCGCACCGCCAGCTTCACCGCTTTCAACGCCCAGGCAGCCGCACTGCGCGCCAGCGGCGTTCGCGTGTACGGCCCTGGCGCCACCGTCGCGCAGGACCTCGAGCCCGAGTACATCGCCATCTCGGCCGACG
Source organism: Hydrogenophaga sp. (assembly GCF_011390835.1). Taxonomy (GTDB): domain Bacteria; phylum Pseudomonadota; class Gammaproteobacteria; order Burkholderiales; family Burkholderiaceae_C; genus Hydrogenophaga. Next base: position 73,344 of record NZ_JAABRQ010000008.1, read on the forward strand.
GCAGCACCGCCTGGGTCGCGCTGCAGGAGAACAATGCCCTGGCCAAGGTCGACATCGCCACGGCGGTCGTCACCAACATCCTGCCGCTGGGTTTGAAGGACCACGGCGTGGCGGGCAATGAGCTCGACGTATCCGACCGGGACAACGCCATCAACATCAGAAGCTGGGCAGGCGTGCACGGCATGTACCAGCCCGACAGCATGGCCTCGTACAGCGCAGGCGGCCAGACCTACCTGGTTACGGCCAACGAGGGTGACGCGCGCGCCTGGGGCGAAGACAACCCCGACTACCTGGGCACCCAAAACCCCTCGCTGGGTTTCATTGAAGAGCTGCGGGTATCGGCCCTGGTGCGGGCAGCAGGGTGGCAAGTGGTGCCGCCGCAGTTGCGCAGCGTGGCTGGCGCTACCCCTGTGGCGGGCGCCCTGCTCGACCCGGCGGTGTTTGGCTACTGTGGCGCCGTCGCAGGCAGCCCGGGCACTTGCAGCGCCAACGGCGAGCTGGGACGCCTCAACATCAGCTGGGTCCAGGGCTACAAGACCGACGCCATGGGGGCGCCTCTGCGCTACACCAGCGCGGGCGTAGAAGACGCCAACGGCGACCGCCTGATGTACGACAGGCTCTACAGCTACGGCGCACGCTCGTTCAGCATCTGGGATGCCAACGGCACGCTGGTCTGGGACTCGGGTGCCGCCATCGAACAGTTCCTGAACAGCGCTGACTGCAGGCTCGGCACAAACCGCAGCATTCCCTGCGCGACCTACTTCAACTCCGGCCACAACGAGGGCAACGCGCTCGACAGCCGCAGCGACGCCAAGGGTCCCGAGCCCGAAGGTCTGGCCCTGGGCAAGATCGGCAACAAGACCTTCGCCTTCATCGGCCTGGAGCGCATGGGCGGCGTGCTGGTGTACGACATCACCAACCCCGCCGCACCGACACGCGTGGACTACCTCAACACCCGGGACGAATGGGTGACCGACCCACCGAGCCTGGCCACCGTCGGTGACCTCGGGCCCGAAGGCCTGGTGTTCATTCCCGCGGCCCAGTCGCCCAATGGCAAGCCGCTGCTGGTGGTGGGCAACGAAGTCAGCGGCACCACCGCCATCCTGCAGATCAACCTGGCCTTCTGACCGCCTCCGGGCAACAACGCCAGTCCGCGCGTTGGTCAGGCCAGGCAACAGGCGCTGACCCGCATCGAGCCGGGCCCGGGGGTGATTCCCCGGTGCCCGGCTTTCCCTTGGGCGCGCCTGCCTGGCCCACGCGCCCATCCGGCAGGTGATATCGTGCGCTGACCCTGCCGCTCCACCGGTCAATCGCCCGCGCACCATGCCCCGCACCCTCGTCCTCCACGCCCATCCCCGGCCCAGCCAGTCGCTGGTGATCAAGGCCATGCAACCGGTGTTCGAGGCCGATGCTGGCACCGAGATCCGCACCCTCTACGACCTTTATCCGGACTTCGACATCCATGTCTCGGCCGAGCAGCAGGCGCTGGCGCGCGCCGATCTGGTCGTTTGGCTGGCGCCGGTGTACTGGTACACCGTGCCCGCCTTGCTCAAACACTGGTTTGACCAGGTGCTGACGCACGGCTGGGCGTTTGGCCCGGGTGGCGACGCGCTGCGCGGCAAGGCCGCCTGGTGGGTCGCCAGCGCCGGCGGCTCGGTAAGCGACTACGCGCCTGGCGGCGCGCACCAGCGCCCGTTTGCCGACTTCGTGGCGCCCATCGAGCAGACCGCGCGCTTTTGCGGCATGCGCTGGCTGCCGCCCCACATCGAGTACGGCGGTCACAGCCACACCGGCGAGCAGCTCAGCCGATGCACCGACAGCCTGGCCCAGCAGTTCGCGCGCCACCGCGCGGCCCAGCCCAGCGCGCAGGCGGCCGCATGACCCAGGCCATCTTGTTTCTGGTGGCGGCGCTGATCATCGTGCCGATTGCGCTGCGCCTGGGTCTGGGCTCGGTGCTGGGCTACCTGCTGGCCGGAGTGGTGATCGGCCCGGTAGGTCTGGCGCTGGTGAACGACCCGGCGGCCATCCTGCGGGTGTCCGAGCTCGGCGTGGTGCTTATGCTGTTTGTGATTGGCCTGGAGCTGGAGCCGCGGCGCCTGTGGGCCATGCGCGGCGCGGTGTTTGGCGGCGGCGCGCTGGAAATGCTGGTCTGCACCGCGCTGCTGCTGCCGCTTGGCCTGCTGCTGGGCTGGAGCTGGCAGGCTTCGCTGGTGGCGAGTCTGGCCATGGCGCTGTCCAGCACCGCCATCGTGGTCGGCCTGCTGCAAGAGCGCAACCTCATGGGCACGCCCATGGGCCAGAAGGCGTTTGCCATGCTGCTGTTCGAAGACATCGCGGCCATTCCGCTGCTGGCGCTGGCCGCGGTGCTGGGCACGGCAGCGGTCGCCGCAGCGCCTGGTGCGCACGCGGCCGACGATCCGTTCACCAGCCCCTGGGCACAGATCGGTGCGGTGCTGGCGGTGATCGTGGTCGGGCGCTACGTGGCCTACCCGGTCATGCGCATCATCGCGCGCCAGCCAGCGCGAGAGCTGTTCACCGCGGTGGCCCTGCTGCTGGTGCTGGGCGTGGCGGCGCTGATGCACCGCGTCGGCCTGTCCATGGGCCTGGGCGCGTTTCTGGCCGGCGTGCTGCTGGCCAGCTCGGAATACCGCCATGCGCTAGAGAGCGACATCCTGCCGTTCAAGGGCCTGCTGCTGGGCCTGTTCTTCATCGCGGTGGGCATGAGCATGCAGCTCGGCCTGCTGGTGAGCGATCCGCTGCATGTGCTGCTCGGCCTGCTGCTGGTGGTCGGGCTCAAGCTGGGCGGCATGTGGCTGGTCGGCCGCTGGGTCGGCCTGCGCGGCTCGCCTCGCTCGCTGTTTGCGGTGTTGCTGTCGCAAGTGGGCGAGTTCGCCTTTGTGGTGCTGGCTGCCGGCAAGCTCTCGGGCGTGTTGCCCGCCGGCGATGCCGACCTGCTCACCCTGATCTCAGCCCTTTCCATGGCCACCACGCCGCTGCTGCTCATGGCGTTTGACCGGTTCGCGCGCAGCGAGGGCAGCCACCGCGCGGCCGACACGGTGGAAGAGCCCGAGGCGCCGGTGATGCTGGCCGGCTTTGGTCGCTACGGCCAGATCGTTGCGCGCACGCTGCTAAGTGCCGGCATCAAACCGACCGTGATCGACCACAACGCCGACACCGTCGACATGGCTCGCCGCTTTGGCTACAAGGTCTATTTTGGCGACGCCACCCAGCCCGACCTGCTGCACGCCGCGGGCGTGGGCAAGGCGCGCGCCATCGTGATCGCCATCGACGACCCGGCGCAGTGCAACCGCCTGGTGCAGGCGCTGAAACACAGCCACCCGAACCTCTCCATCGTGGCGCGCGCCCGCGACGCGGTGCACGCCATGGAACTGCAAGAGGCGCAGGTGCACCACGTGCAGCGCGAGCTGCTGGAGAGCTCGCTGAAGAGCGCGCGCGCCACGCTGGAGCTGCTGGGTTTTGACCGCTCACACGCCCGCCAGCTGGCCGACGATTTCCGCCGCCACTCCGAGCACTTCCTCACCACCCAGGGCAGCCAGCGTAACAACGAAGACGATTTTGTGCAGCGCGCCCGCGAGGCGCGCGAGCAGTTCGAGCAGCAGATGCTGCAAGACTTGCAGCGCCAGACCCGGCGCAGCACCGACGCTGGCTGGACACCAGGCGGCTGAGCCCTCAGGTGGCTCAGCCGCCGACCAGCATCCAGGTCAGCAGCGAGCCCACCACGGCGCCGGCCAGGGGGCCGCCGATGCGCATGGCCAGCGAGGGCGCTGGCGCCCTCGACTCCTCAGGCATGGGCAGGTCGGCAATCGTCGAATGAAACTCGGTGACCACCGGGCCGCTGGGCACGCTCTGGCGCGTCGGGCTACCGGGCGCCGCCCAGGCGGCCCACAGCGCGTGCGCTTGCGCCGGCACCACCGCGCCCTGCTCCACCGCAGCTTCCACGTCGCGCCAGGCCAGCGACACCCGCACCGCGGGCAGGAACACATCGTCCACATGGGTCGACTCCCATTGCGCGGGTTCATCGTCCACCTGAATCGTAGGGGGGCCGTCTTTGTGGTCCATGGCGCTGGTCCTTCTTCTTTTTTATCGATGTGGTGGCGGGCCTCAGCGCTTCGGGTAGCTGCGGGCCCACTGCGCCGACCTTAGCGGCAAGCGCCCGCCGCCGAGCCGTGATCTGGCGCCCCTCGTCGGCATGCCTACCCCTCCTGAGGCATGCGTCACGCTCGGCGCGCCGGAAATCGCCTCGGGGCTGTGTGGCAGGCGCCACAAACAGCCCCTGCAACCCGGCGCCAAAGCGCCGGCGACACCCGCGCCGCGCCGGGGCGGCTCGCGCGCGCCACCCCGCCCTAGAATCGGCCAATGAGCACCAACGCCCCCAACAATCCATCCACCAGCCAGCCCGCCGGCGGCGCGCCCGACACCACCGGCGAGGCCGGGGAACACAAGGTCAGCAACTTCCTGCGCCAGATCATCGAGAAAGACCTGGCGCAAGGCACCTACGCCAGCCGCCGCTGGGGCGGCAGCCCGGGCAACGCCACCCACCACGCCAACGGCCAGCCCGACCCGGCGAAGATCCGCACCCGCTTCCCGCCCGAGCCCAACGGCTACCTGCATGTGGGCCACGCCAAGAGCATCTGCATAAACTTCGGCCTGGCCGAGGAATACGGCGGCGTGTGCCACCTGCGCTTTGACGACACCAACCCCGAGAAGGAAGACACGGAATACGTCAACAGCATCATCGACGCGGTGAAGTGGCTGGGCTTCAGCTGGAACGGCGAGCCCGGCCAGCCGAACACCGATGCCCTGCCCTACCAGGCCAGCGACTATTTCGACTTCATGTACGAGGCCGCGCTGTACCTGATTGGCGCCGGCCTGGCCTATGTGGACGAGCAGACGCCCGAGCAGATCCGCGTGAACCGTGGCGACTTCAACACCCCCGGCACCGACAGCCCCTTCCGCGCCCGCACCCCCGCCGAAAACCTCACGCGTTTCCAGGAGATGCGCGACGGCCAACACGAAGACGGCTCCATGGTCTTGCGCGCCAAGATCGACATGGCCAGCCCCAACATCAACCTGCGCGACCCAGCCATCTACCGCATCCGCCGCGCCACCCACCACAACACCGGCGACAAATGGTGCATCTACCCGATGTACACCTACGCCCACCCGATTGAAGACGCGCTGGAGCAGATCACCCACAGCCTGTGCACGCTGGAGTTTGAAGACCAGCGCCCGTTTTACGACTGGCTGCTGGAGCGTTTGTGCGAAGGCGGCCTGCTGCAAAGCCCACCGCCACGCCAGTACGAATTTGCCCGGCTCAACCTCACCTATGTGATCACCAGCAAGCGCAAGCTCGCCCAGCTGGTGTACGACCACAAAGTGAGCGGCTGGGACGACCCGCGCATGCCCACCATCGTCGGCCTGCGCCGCCGCGGCTACACGCCCGAAAGCCTGAAGCTCTTCGCCGAACGCATTGGCGTCACCAAGAGCGATTCCTGGATCGACTATTCCACGCTGGAAGGCTGCCTGCGCGAAGACCTGGACCCGAAAGCCCCGCGCGGCATGGCCGTGCTCGACCCGGTGAAACTGGTCATCACCAACTGGGACAGCATCCACGGCGCTGGCACGCTCGACGAATGCCACGCCCCGGTGCACCCGCACCACCCCGTGCTGGGCAAGCGCACCCTGCAGTTCGGCAAAGAACTCTGGATCGAGCGCACCGACTATGAAGAAACTCCGCCCAAGGGCTTCTTCCGACTCTTCCCCGGCAACAAGGTGCGCATGAAATACGGCCACATCATCGAATGCACCGGCGCCGTGAAAGACCCCGAGGGGAACGTGACCGAAGTGCACGCCATCCTGATCCCCGACACCAAGAGCGGCACCCCCGGCGCCGACAGCGTGAAGGTGAAAGGCGTGATCACCTGGGTGGGCGTGAGTGAAGGCGTGAGCGCTGAAGTGCGCCTGTACGACCGCCTGTTCTCGGAAGAAATGCCCGACGCTGGCGGCAAGGACTTTATTGAAGCTTTGAACCCCAACAGCCTGCAGATCGTGAACGCCTACGTGGAGCCATCACTGGCCCGGGCCCGCGCAGACGAAAAATTCCAGTTCGAGCGCCACGGCTACTTCGTGGCCGACCGGGTGGACCACAGGACGGGCGGGCGGCTGGTGTTCAACCGGGTGACGGGGTTGAAGGATAGTTGGGGAAAGTGAGGCCATGCAAGCGCTGGCCCACTGCCGTTCTTTCGGTTATTTTGGCGAAGCTAGATTTCGCGCTCGCCAAATTGATTCAATTGTTTTGGTTGCCACATCCAGCGTCGGCATGAGGATATGATCCATCACTCCCTGTCTATCTAGCATTAGCCTTAAACGAGGCACCTCTGCTGCAGGCAGAACGAATTTATACAGGAAAAATTGATCATCGTCTATCTTCTCAACCTCGTCAATCGAATAATATCGATCTTGCTTTAAATATAGCCTTTCAATATCTGTGATTTCTTCTAGCGTGAAGCAACCGCTCTGTTGAAAAGCGTATCTGTTAGTGACAAGATCGGCCTCAACAACGTTCACCCGCCTACTGAACACCCCATCTGATCCTGAAATAGATTGCGTGAAGCTGCGATCATTAGGAAAAGCATAAACTGCAATCGCAGTTCGATCATCGCTGAGCATCCAATCTCGTGTCGCAAAATGCAAAGCAAAAATCGGGTTTGATGTCCAATCAATGAGTGCCGTTGGAATCCCATGGTGCTGAGCAAGCGCCAGAAAATCAATGGCATTTGGCCGTTCCTCAGGGCAAACCATGTACGGACAGAGAAACTCTTGAAAATGTTGAAGCACTGCCTGATCGCTATGATTTTGCGGATACCATTCACAGCACCTTAATCGCCCTCTAAAACCTGTCTCCACTGACATTTTTGCAAACTGATAGTGCAGTTGCGCTATAGCCCAAAGCCTAACTCTACCCGGACTTGGATCTAATCCATTCGCGCGACGAAGTGCTGAGGCGTACTCGATCACTTCAGCTAGGATTCTCGGAGCGGGATCACGAAAGGCGCTTGAAATAAGATGCCAGGAAGAATCGCGTTGGCCACGGAAAATGAACTTCATTCTGTCACCATCCCACCAACGGTCTTGTTGCAGTGAGAGATGGTTGAGAAACGAGGATGCCGTAAACTCAGCTCCAAATTCATCGGCAGTTACATTTACGATTGGCATCAGCTTTCTCTTGTTTGATATCGAGCAATAAGGGGGGATATTAGGAGGATCCTCGGGGTCAGAATCCAACTAACCCCCGACACACCACTGCTGCTCGCAAGGCACGCCGTCTCCATCGCCATCCATCTCCATGCCGGGGCAGTTCTTCAGGAACAGCTTGGCTTCGCTGCAGGACGTCATTTGCGAGCAGTGCTGGCGCCCATCGCAATGGAAGGCGGGCTGCTGCTGAATATGCTGCGTTGTTGCAGCAGGCTTCGCGCTCATCAGGCCCTGGGGTACCGCCGCACGCGATGCTTCAGCCCGATTGGTGTACTGACCATAGGCGTACCAGCCCACGCCGGTAGCCAGCAGCAACACCACCAAGCCGAAGACTACAGAACTTGAAGAGGTGCGCTGAGCGGGTCGCCGGGCTGGGTGCCGCGCCTGCTCCGGGCGGCTCGCCTTGACAAGCAGTGGCACGCCAGGCCGGCGGACCCTCACCGCCCGCTTGCGCCCCTCCTTGTCCAGTTCGATCTCGAACGACAGCGGCTCGCCGATGACGGGTATCCACCCATCACGAGGCATGGCGGACACATGCAAAAACAGCTCTTGCCCGCCCTGCTCGGCCGCCACAAAACCAAAGCCTCGCTCAGCGTTCCATTTCTTGAGCGTGCCGTTGAATCGGGTGGGTGTGGCTTCCATGGCCGAGGTCGTGGTCAGGTTCCGGGCAACTCACTTCAAGCAGCCAATCGCGTCGCAAACTGCCCGCTGCCACTCAGCCCGATGATGAGCCGCTGCGTGGCCCGCGTCGCCCCCACATAGAACAGCCGCGCTTCGTCGATCTCGCTCTCGTTCTGCGCGGGCATGTGGCCCACGCCCACCAGCGCCACCACGGGAAACTCTAGCCCTTTGCTGGCGTGCATGGTCAGCACCTTGATGGTGTCGGCGGCGGGGTTGAAGGTGCCCGCGCCTTTGCGCACCTGGTGCGGCAGGCCGCGCCGCTTCAGCACGCCGGCGCATTCGTCCATCTCGCTCCAGTGGCGGCAGATGATGGCCATGTCGCCCCAGGCGTGGCCTTCGCTGTGCGCGGCGTTGAGCTGGTCGGCCATCTGCGCCACTTCTTCGCGCAGGCTGGGCAGGCGGATGATGATGGGCGCTTCGCCATCGCGCCCGCAGCTCACGGGCTTGAGCAGCGGAATGCCATCGTCGTCTTTGTCCTCAGCGGTCAGCAGCTCGGCGGCAATGAGGTTGGCCGTCTGCAAGATCTGCCGCGTGTTGCGGTAGTTGATCTTGAGGATGGTGGTGCGCCCCTGCGCCTGGATGCCCAGGCTCTTGAAGCTGAATTGCTTGCTGCGGCTGCGATCGTAAATGCTTTGCGCATCGTCGTAGAGCACGAGCAGGCTGTTGGTCGCGGGGTCGACCATCTGCGCCACGAGCTTGAGCCATTCGGACGCGAAGTCGTGGCCTTCGTCAATGAGCACCGCCTGGTATTGGCCGCTGGGGATCTGCTTGCGGTCCACACCTTCGATCACGCGCTGCACCATCTCGTCCATCTTCACGCTCACCGGCAGGTGGTTCGCCGGCAGCGTCTGCCCGAAGGCCACGAGTTGCTCGCGGCACCACTTGTGGAAATGCCGGGCGTGCACCTGGGCTGACAGGCCTTTGGCTTCCATGATGCTGGCCAGTTTCACGGCCAGCGGCTCGTTGTAGCAAAGGATGAGGATGGGCTTGCTCGCCACGGTGTGCGCCTTGGCCAGGTATTCGGCACGGTAGCCCAGCACCATGGTTTTGCCCGAACCCGCCACGCCGTGGATCACGCGGTGGCCTTCACCCAGGCTGCGCGCCAGCTGCTCCTGCTGCAGGTCCATCACGCGCATGATGCTGGGCATTTCGGCGGCTTCGTCGCTGTCGTCGAACAGGCTCTCTTGCGTGGGCACACGCACTTCGGGGAACATGATCCAGCGCACGCGGTCGAGATGGGGCAGCGACATGACGCTGCCGAACGCGTGGGGAAACATGTTCCACAGGCGTTGCTGAAACTGCTCGGGGTCGGCAATTTCGGTCATCTCGTCGGAGCAGATCACGTAGTGCGGCTCGATCGCCTCGCCCAGTCCAGCCGATTCAAACTGCCGGCGCGTGATGCGGGTGAACACCACCCCATGGCCCCAGGGAAAGGCCAGCTTGCCCCGGTGGGCGCCGGTGGGTTGCACCAGTTGCGGGTCGAGCTCCAGCGCGTTCACCACCTGAATCGCGCAATGGCGGGCCTGCGCCAACGGGTTGATGACCACTTTCGGGTGGCCGTCAGGAATGATTTCCCAAGCCTGCCGGGTGGCACTCTTGATGGTCTCCAGCTTCCAATCTTTGGTTTCCAGAATCAGCAAGCCGCGGCGCGGATGGATGACGACAAAGTCCGGGTGCGACTGCTTGGGGCCAACCGGCACGTCGTACCAGAGCAAATAGTCGGCATCCAGTTTCTGTTCGAGACGCTCCGCCAAACGCTTCTCGCCACTCGTCATGCGCGAAACGCAGCTCCCTATCGCCGGAATCAGTGTTGCCATGCCTTGTTGATCTCTTTGCCTACCCTGGCTGCATGATGCCCGCATTTCTTAAGCCCTTGACCAGCGCCCCTGTGAGGAATGCCACGGAACAACACGGACCAGCCGCCCGGCGCCTGTGAGGGGATGGACGGGCTTGGGTAGCACGAGCGCAACCACCGCATGCAGTTGTGCGCACTGCAAATGCCACCGAATGGCTAAACTCGTCCTCATGCGTCCATCCCTCGCTCTTGCCCGACACCGCTCGCAGATACGCGAGATCGCGCTGCGTCACCACGTGGCGGGCGTGAGCGTGTTTGGCTCGGCAATTCATGGGGACGATGTGGAGGGCAGCGACCTGGACTTGCTGGTGGAACCAACACCGGCGACCACGCTGCTAGACATCGGCGCCATTCGCTACGAGCTCAAGGCGCTGCTGGGCATGGAGGTGGATGTGTTGACGCCCAACGGCCTGCCCGCGAGCTTTCGCGAACAGGTGCTGCGTGAGGCAGTGCGCCTGTGACGCGCAGCAAGCCGCTGCGCACGGCGGACTACCTGCGCCACATCGCCGAGGCGATCGACAACATCCAGAGCTACACGGCCGGCCAGGATGCCGCCAGTTTCAAGGCGGATCGCAAGACGCAGGACGCGGTGATCCGCAATCTGGAGATCATTGGCGAGGCCTGCAAGAACGTGGGCAAGCACGACCCAGCTTTCGCGCAGCGGCACCCACAAGTGCCCTGGGGCGTTGCCTATGAAATGCGCAACGCGCTGGCGCACGGGTATTTCACCGTGGACCTGGACATCGTGTGGGCCACGGTGACCCATGACCTACCCGGCTTGAAATCTCAGTTGGCTGCGCTGACGCGTTGAGGCTCGCGGCAAAGCTATCTGGGGTCAGCCTCCCGTGTTTGACGGTGGCAAGTTCGCGCTGAATCCCTAGCCCCACAATGGGCCTGCCCAGCGCACCCACCCGAGCCCTCGAACCCCATGATTGAAACCCCTCTGACCCTGCCTTGCGGCCACACTTTGGCCAACCGAATCAGCAAGGCGGCCATGACCGAGGGGCTGGCCGACCCCCGGGACCGGCCCACTGCGGCGCACCAGCGGCTCTACCGCACCTGGGCCGAAGGGGCGGCAGCCATGCTGCTGACCGGCAACATCATGGTGGACCGGCGCTACCTGGAGCGCGCTGGCAACGTGGTGGCGGAGGACGCGGCCATCGTGGCGCCCATGCGCGAATGGGCCGATGCCACCCACGCGGGCGGCAGCACGTTGTGGGCGCAGATCAGCCACCCAGGGCGGCAATGCCCCCGGCTGGCCAACTTGACGCCCATCGCGCCTTCGGCGGTGCAGCTGGACATCATCGGCAACTTTGGCCGCCCGCGCGCGGCGGCCGAAGCCGATATCCAAGACGTGATCCGCCGCTTTGCCGCCACCGCAGGCTGGATGAAAGAGGCGGGACTCGACGGCGTGGAGGTTCACGCTGCGCACGGCTACCTGCTGTCGCAGTTCCTCTCGCCGCGCACCAATTTGCGGACCGACGGCTGGGGCGGATCGCTGGAAAACCGCGCCCGCCTGCTGCTGGAGGTGGTGGCCGCTGTGCGCGCCTCCGTGGGGCCGTCTTACCCCATTGCGGTCAAGCTCAATTCATCCGATTTCGTCAAAGGCGGCTTCACGCTGGATGAATGTCTGCAGGTGGTGAAGTGGCTGGGCGAAGCTGGTATTGACTTGCTGGAAGTCTCTGGCGGTACCTACGAACAGCTGGAATTCTTCAAACCCCAAACCGAGGTGCGCGACAGCACGCGCGAGCGCGAAGCCATGTTCCTGAAGTACGCAGCGGCGATCAAGGCCGTGGCCACCATGCCCATCATGGTCACGGGTGGTTTTCGCACCCTGGCGGGCATGGAAGCGGCGCTGGCCAGCGGCGATACCGATCTGATTGGCCTTGCGCGCCCGTTTTGTGTGGAGCCCGATTTTCCTCGACGCCTGCTCGCTGGCTCCGAAAAGCCGCTGGCGGTGGATGAAGACCGTCTGGTGCTGGGCAGGGGGTTCTGGGGACCCAACAGCAGTTCATCCAGCCTGCGCGCGCTGAACAACCAGGCCCAGGCGGGCTGGTATTACCACCAGATCACGCGGCTGGGCGCGGGCCAGCCTCCGGAACTTGATCGCTCGCCTTTGCGGGCGATGGTGGCTCATTTTTCCAATGACTTCGTCAAGGCCATGCGGCGGAAATTCGCCTGATCGGAGCTGCCGAGATTTGGGTTCAGACTCCGGTTTCCCTGAGCCAAGGATCGAAGCGAGGTGCTGGTTGAACCGGCGCCAGAGACTGCTTTTCGATCTGAGGCGATCGCGAAGCAACAAGCCACGCCACGTTCGGTATAAACCTGGGCGAGAAGCGCCCAAGCGGCCAAGCCCTCTGGTTTGGCCATAGGATCGGACACCACGCCACTCAAGTTCAACCCCATGCCCAACCACCCGAACCAACACGCATCTCCCTCCGCCCTTTCTTTTCGCGCCGCGCTGATCTGCGCCGCGGCCTTGGTGATGACACCCGCCACCTGGGCGCAGCAGCGCCCCGCCGAGAACGCTGCGTCCAGCTGGTCGCTCGGGGTTTTGGCCAGCACCGAGACCTCGCCCTACCAGGGAGCAGATGACAACCGCCGCCTGCTGCCTCTGGTGGCCTTTGAAAACCAGTACGTGCGCTGGGCGGGGCCTGTGCTCGACCTCAAGCTGCCGTCCTCCGGTGCGCTGTCTTTCACTCTGCGCGCGCGCTACGAAGACGCGGGCTACGAGGCCTCGGACTCGGCCACGCTCGCCGGCATGGCCGAGCGCAAGAGCAGCATCTGGCTGGGCGCACGAGCCAGCTGGCAGCACACGCTGGGGCAGCTCTCCGCCGAGTGGCTGGCTGATGCCGCCAGCCACAGCGGCGGGCAGCAGGTGAGGCTGGTGGCGGAAAAGCCGCTGAGCTATGGCCGTCTGGTGCTGGCGCCACGGGTGGCGCTGGTCTGGCAAGACAGCGACTATGTGGACTATTACTTTGGCGTGAGGAGCGGCGAGGCCACGGCGGGGCGCGCGGCCTATGCCGGCAAAGCGACCACGAACACCGAGCTGGGCCTGCGCGCCATTTATGGCCTGGATGCGCAGCAGTCGGTTTTCATGGACCTGCACGTCACCGCGCTGGGCTCGGCGATCAAGAACAGCCCGCTGGTCGACCGCAGCTCGGTGGCAGGGGTTCGGGTGGGCTACGCCTACCGCTTCTGAGCCTTGCTGATGCCTTCGCTGCGGATTTGAGCGCGATCAAGGCCAACGCGAGCCCTGAGCCCGGTTTTTGGAATGCCCTTCCTGACGCCTGCCCGCGCATGCGGTAGGCTGCCTCTATGGACTATCCACTCTGGTTTCCGCCCGCGCTTGTTGTCTGGCTGCCCGTGCTCGGCAGCATGGTGGGTGGCGTGCTCGCTGCCATGGTCATCTTCCATCTGGGCGAGCGCGTGGTGCGGCGAGCCACGCGCGACGCGCCGGTTGCCGCCAGTGTGGCGGCCTGCATCCGCGCGCCAGCGAAGTGGTCGCTGCCGGCGCTGTTTGTCACCCTGGTGCTGCAGGGTGCGCCCGAAGACGCCGTGGGGTTATCGGGCGTTCATCGGTTGATGGCCTTGCTGCTGATCGCCTGCCTCACCTGGCTGGTGTCCAGCGCCATTCGGGGCACGGCGCAAGGGGTGATCAAGACCAACCCGACCGGTGCGGCAGACAACCTGGAGGCCCGCCGGGTGCAGACGCAGACGCGCGTGCTGGCGCGGACGCTTCAGGGCATGGTGGTGCTGATCGGGCTGGCACTGATGCTGATGACATTTCCGGCGGCGCGCCAGATTGGTGCCAGCCTGCTGGCGTCGGCCGGGGTGATGGGCATCGTGGCGGGCTTCGCTGCGCGCCCCGTGCTGGGCAATCTGATTGCGGGCCTGCAGATCGGGCTGAGCCAGCCCATCCGCCTGGACGATGTGGTCGTGATCGAGAACGAGTGGGGTGTCATTGAAGAGATCACGGGCACCTATGTGGTGGTTCGCATCTGGGACCAGCGGCGCCTGATCGTGCCTTTGCACTGCTGGATCGAGAAGCCGTTCCAGAACTGGACCCGGAACAGTTCGGACCTGATCGGTACGGTATTTCTGTGGGTGGACTACCGCATGCCACTGGCGCCACTGCGCGCCGAACTGCAACGCATCTGCGAAGCATCCGAGCACTGGGACAAGCGCCTGGCGATGATTCAGGTGACGGAGGCCGGCCCGCATGCGATGCAGCTGCGTTGCCTGGTGACATCAGCGACGGCACCAGCGGGCTGGGATCTGCGCTGCGAAGTGCGCGAGGGCCTGCTCGATTTCATGCAGCGTGAGTACACGGATTACCTGCCTCGCCAGCGGGCAGCGGTCACGCTGGAAGCCAACGAAAGCCACGAAGAAAATGAAGCAAGCCCCGTCTAGGCAACGTGTTCGAGGTCAGGCTTCCGTTCGCCCTGCCGATGCCGCACTCAGTGCAGCGTGTCCGACATGATCTGGTGCACTTCCTGCTCCAGCGCTTTCGACGGAATGACCACCATCTGCTTGCCGCCGAATTCGGCCGAGTAGCGCGGGGCTTCACTGGCATGCTGGTAGGCCTCGCCGAGCCGGACGATCAGCTTGCCGACTTCGATTTGCGACAGGTAATGTTCTTCGGCGAATTCCTTGAGGCCGGTGACCTTGCCATCATGGATCCAGGCAATGCCGAATTTCGTGGGCGGCTTGCCGAGGAAGACAAAGGCTTCATGCTCAGCCGGCACCACTTCCAGGTGGTCAGACACCTTGTGCGCCAGCTCCTCCAGCGGCGCCTTGACTTCATCGAGTTTGACCAGCGCCTCGTTGCCGGGCGGCAGCGGTGGATAGTCGACCTTGCTGCCGAAAAACTTGTCCAGTAGTCCCATGTCGTTCTCCTTTCAGAAGCGTCAAAAAGAGCCTGACAACCCCCGGCTCGACAGCGCGGAGCGAGGACGAGCAGATGGGTCGCCTGACGCTTCCACCTTAGACCAACAGAGCCGATTTTTCAAATCGGATCGATGAGATGGGCAGTCGGGGGGGTTCAGATCGCTTCCATCTCAGGCAGCAGGCGGTCGTATTCGCTTTTCACCACGCGGTAGCACTCGCAGGCGCGGCGCTCCAGGCCCGGGCGGTCCAGCACCGAGATCCGGCCACGCGAATAGCGGATGAGGCCGAGCTCCTGCAACTTGCGTGAGGCTGCGGTGACGCTTTCGCGGCGCACGCCCAGCATAATGGCGATCAGCTCCTGCGTCATCACCAGTTCGTTCTCCGGCATGCGATCGAGGCTGAGCAGCAGCCAATGGCAGAGATGCTGGTCCAGCGCATGGTGACGGTTGCACACCGCTGTCTGGCTCATTTGCGTGAGCAAGGCTTGCGTGTAGCGCAGCATCAGGTGCATGACCGGGCTGGAACGCTCGAACTCGGCCTTCACAAAGGCGGCGCTCACCCGGTATCCGATGCCTGCGTTCTGCACCACCGCACGGCTCGGCGTGGAGCCCCCGCCCATGAAGATGGAGACGCCGACCACCCCCTCAGAACCCACCATCGCGATCTCCGAGGATGAGCCGTCTTCCAGCACATAGACCAGCGAGACGATGGCGTTGGTGGGGAAGTACACGAATGACAATGGAGCGCCGGACTCGTACAGCACCTTGCCCAATGGGAGGTCGACCAGTTCCAGCTGGGGCAGCCAACGCTGCCACTCGGCGTCGGGCAGCGACTCCAGCAAGTGGTTCTGGTGTGGGTCAGGCTGGTTCAAATGGCGCTCCTCCCGGTTGGCTGCTGTCGCGGGATCACCCACGTCAAGCCGCTTCTCTTTTATATCTATTCAGACCTTGTGGATACAGCCGGCTGTCTGTTCGATACCGCACACAGATGAGGCGGTGCCGTGCGCGCCTGGCAGAAAAATCAAGGCCACCACGGTGCCGGGGCGGCAGCCGGTTCGGTCACAGCCCCTTGGCCTTCGGGTGGGTGTTCTGGGAGCCAGATTCCAGACCACCCCGCTTGATAGATACTCCACCGTGTATTTTCATGCGGGTTGACCGCTGTGACACGATTTCGCCACCGCAAGGAGTTGTATGGATATCTCAGGTTTCGCTCAGCAGTACTGGCCACTCATGGCTTTGGCGCTGTGGTTTGGGTACAAGTGGTGGAACGCCCGCAGGGTCAAGGCCCTGCTGCCAGAGCTTGTGAAAAACGGCGCCACGCTGGTGGATGTGCGGTCCGCGGCAGAGTTCGCGGGCGGCAGCGCGCCGGGCTCGGTCAATATTCCGCTGCAGGAGCTGGGCTCCCGGCTCAATGAGATCCCCACCACGGCGCCGGTGGTGCTGTGCTGCGCCAGCGGCACACGCAGCGGCATGGCCAAGATGGTGCTGAAGAAAAACGGCTACCAGCAGGTGTTCAACATCGGCAAATGGAGCAACCTGCTGGGCTGATCGTGGCCGTCGATCGGCGATGGCCTCCGTACCATGGGGGGCAGACTCCCACGAATTCCGCATGCCCCGCCGCCCACGCCTCCACCACCACGTTTATGTGATCGAGCTGCACAAAGACGTGCTGCTCGAAGCCCGCTTTCGCAAGAACAACCCGGGCTACATCGAAGGCAAGCCCTGCGTGTACGTGGGCATGACAGGGCTGGACCCGGACGTGCGCTTCGACAAACACAAGGCCGGTATCCAGGCCAACGCTTATGCGCAGAAATATGGTTTGCGCCTGCTGCCCGACTTGTACGAGGGCTTCAACCCCATGGCCTACGAAGCCGCGGTGGACAAGGAGATCGAGGTCGGCATCGACCTGCGTTCGGCGGGGTTTGGGGTGTGGCAGGCCTGAGGTTGACCCAGGGCAGAAAGCCGGTGGCTCGTCAGGCGACTCGGGTGGCGACTAGGCCAGCCAGCACGGGTGTGAGACAGGGTTGGCGAGCCGCGCTCACTGCCTGAGCACGCCACGGATGGTAGCGGCCAGCTCGGAGGCCACGAATTTGGCCACGTAGGCGTCGGCTCCGACGGATCTCACATGGGCTTCGTTGGCAGTACCGGTGAGCGAGGAATGGATCACCACCGGGATCGACTTGAAGCGCGGGTCCTGCTTGATGTTGCGCGTGAGCGTAAAACCGTCCATCACCGGCATTTCCAGATCGCTCAGCACCAGCGCCACCTTGTCCTGCACGGTCTTGCCCTCGGCATGGGCCGCGGCTTCCAGGGTGTGCAGGTGCTCCCAGGCCTCCAGGCCGGTCTTAGTCATGATGTAGGGCGTGCCCATGGCGGTCAGCCCCTGTTCGATCATCATGCGCGCCACCGGCGAGTCGTCCGCCGCAAGGATGATGGAGCCCTCCGGCAGGTTCACCGCGGCGCCAACCGACTGCGGCGAGATGGTCTCCTCTGATGCCGGCATGACATTGCGCAGGATCTGCTCGACATCGAGCACCTGGACCAGACGTGACTGGTCGGTATCGCTGTCCAGCTTGGCGATGCTGGTGACCAGATTCCCGCCATGGCCTTCAGCGGCCAGCACATTGCTCCACTCCAGCTGCACGATTTCGTCCACCTCTTCCACGGCAAAGGCCTGGGTGGTGCGGGCGTATTCGGTGACCATGAGGATGGTGAGCCCGCGCTTGGGAACACAGCCGACGACAGCGGGCAGGTCGATCACCGGGATGATCTGGCCGCGGATGTTGGCCACACCGAGCACGTGGGCTGGGGCGCTGGCCATCGCCGTGATCTTGGGCATGACCAGGATTTCGCGCACCTTGAAGACATTGATGCCGAACAGCTCCCGCCGGTCTGTCCCCTGCGCCTCTCCGAGGCGGAACAGCATCAATTCGAACTTGTTGTTGCCCGTGAGCTGGGTGCGCGGGTCGGCTTCGTGTTGCAGGGTGGTCATGTGGCATGCCAGAGTTGGAGGAATCCGCTCAGGATAGGCTCCTAGATCCTGGCGCCAACGGTGCAACAGCGCCCTGAACCCGGCGCTGTTTGCGGGTTCAACCAGCGCGGGATCGGACTCTCAGGTTTCGGGCGGTGCTCGCCGAACCCCTCACTCAGTGGCGCTCGGGCACCTGCTCCGCTTCGTCGCCCCACACGCGGTTGATGCTTCGCCCGCGAGCGACCGCTGGACGGGCTGCGATGGCGGCGGCCCAGCGCTGCACGTGGGTGTACTCGTGCACCGAAAGGAATTCACCTGCGCTGTACAGCTTGCCTTCGACCAGCGCGCCATACCAGGGGTAGATGGCGATGTCGGCGATGGTGTATTCGTCGCCGGCCATGTAGGTGCGCCCGTCCAGGTTGCGGTTGAGCACATCGAGCTGGCGCTTGACTTCCATGGCGAAGCGGTTGATGGGGTATTCGAACTTTTCAGGCGCGTAGGCATAAAAGTGACCGAAACCGCCGCCCAAATACGGTGCGGAACCCATCTGCCAGAACAGCCAGTTCATCACTTCGGTGCGCTGCGCACCTTGCTGGGGCAGGAAGGCGCCGAACTTCTCGGCCAGGTAAACCAGGATCGAGCCGGATTCAAAAACGCGCGTGGGCGGCTCTGTGCTGCGGTCGAGCAGAGCCGGGATTTTGGAGTTGGGGTTGACCTCGACGAAGCCGCTGGAGAACTGGTCACCTTCGTTGATCTTGATGAGCCAGCCGTCGTACTCGGCACCGGTGTGGCCCAGGGCGAGCAGCTCTTCCAGCATGATCGTGACCTTCACGCCGTTGGGCGTGGCCAGCGAATAGAGCTGCAAAGGGTGTTTACCCACAGGCAGCGCCCTGTCGCTCGTGGGGCCCGCGATGGGGCGGTTGATGTTGGCAAACTTGCCGCCGCTGGCCTGATCCCAGGTCCAGACGGTAGGCGGGGTGTAGGGGGTCTTGTCGGTCATGGGTAGGTGAGCTTATTGGATGTCACAGGTGAGGAACGCGCAGCGCAAAGCGCGCGCAGCCGGCCCTGCATCGTATGCGTTGCGAGCCCGGGCTGCAGGCGAGCACTGGCAGCGCCCTGCCGCGGTTTAGCAGGCGCTGCTTGACTAGCACCGACTGGCGCGCTGTGATAAGGGTGGCTAGTGCGAGGCACCCGCGCCCAGCGAAGCGTCCAGCTCCGTCACAAGCGCGCAGCGCAGGGCGAGCGAGAGCCCGCGCACCATCTCATCCAGCGCCATGCTGGGCGCGCCCTGCTCGGGCAGCCAGGGCACGTGTACGAAGCCGCCGCGCGTGTGGCGCAGCGCTCGGCGCGTGGCGAGCTGGTGCATGAGTCCATAGAAGATGTGGTTACAGACAAAGGTGCCCGCGGTCTGTGACACTTCGGCGGCAATGCCTTCGCGCTGCAGCGTGGCCAGCATGGCCTTGATGGGCAGGCTGCTGAAATACGCCAATGGACCGCCCTGCACCACCGGCGTGTCGATGGGCTGCGCGCCAGCGTTATCGGCCAGCGGCGCGTCGTTCACGTTGATCGCCACGCGCTCCAGCGAAATCGCACTGCGACCACCAGCCTGCCCGACGCAGACCACCAGTGCCGGTCGGTGCTGCTTTATCAAGTCTTCCAAGCGGCTGAGCGCTTCACCGAACATGGTCGGCAACTGCGCCGCCACCACCCGGTGCCCGACGATCTGACGGCCGCGCAGCGCTTGCACGGCCAGCCAGCTCGGGTTGAGTGATGCTCCGCCGAAGGCGTCGAAGCCGGTGAGCAGGATCTTCTTCTGGGGCATGGTCGTGGTCGGCCGGCATCAGCCCCACATGGTGCAAGGTTCGAGCTGGCCGGCCACGCAAACACCGGGCACGTCGATGGAGTCCTTGAGCCCGCGCCAGCGGCCCTCGGCGGTGAACTGGCTCAGCACGACGTAGGGCTCGTTGAAGCAGATCAGACGCGGTGCGGGCGAAAGCGAGGAGGCGGGAATCGAGGGCGCCAGAGCCATGCCAGGCAGCTTAGCACCGGACCTGTGCCCGGCCGGTTGCCATCAACGCCGGGCCACGCGCTGGCGAATGTCTTTCAGCTTGGCCTGCAAACGGCGCTGGTTGTCGGCGCCGACGCGCAGCAGCATCTTGCGCCCCGCCGACATGGATTCGTAGGCCGGGTCCGCGTATTCGTAGCGCACCCAGGGCCGCAGCGAGGGCACCGTGCCCTTCACTTCCACCAGGGTGACGGCCAGGGGCCCTGCGGGTACCGGCGTGGAAATTAGGTGATCCAGCACCTTCACCAGGCGGTCGTTGAAATAACTACCTGGGAAGCCCAGCCCTTCGTAGGCCTGCTGAAACAGCGGATAGAGCGTGCGGTACACGGCCACGGCGCGAGCAGTGTCCACCGATTCGATCATCTGCACCAGCGGCCGATAGCGCCGGCTGTTGTCGGGGTGGATGGTTTCTACGCCGTCGGCACGGCGCAGCGTGGTGAAGCGCTCGGGTGTGGGGTTGACGGGCCAGACAATGGCGGGCGCGTGCGAGCGCTCCAGGTTGTCCACCGTGGCCACCACGCGCCGCACGAAACCATCGAGTTGCAGGAAGGTGAGCATGTCCTTGCGGCTGAGCAAGCCCGACAACTTCTCGCGAACCAGCGGGTCGGCGTCGGCCAACGCGGGCAGCGGGGGGGCCTCGGGTGCCGGCTCGGCGGCGGCTGGCTCGATCGGGTGCTCGATCGCGGGGGGCTCGGGCACCACCGGCGCGAGCGGCGCAGTGGGCGGCACGTCCAGCGGCGCAGGCGCCACTGCGACGGTTGGCGTTACTGGCGCAGGCGCCAGCGAACGTTGCAGGTAGGGCCAGCCAAAGTAAGCGATGGCAGCGAGCACTGCCAATGCCGCGAGCACGGCGGGCAACCGGGATGTTTCAGATTTCATGACCTCATCACCTGGGTCGTGTTGAGAAGCTTTCCATCCTACACCGCCATGATTTTCGACCCCGCGTAGCGGCGCGCCAGTGCAGCGCATCGCTCGCTGGGACACGGCACCCGTTGGGCCGCGTGGCTGGGTACCATTTGCCCGGTGAGGCAGATGCCCTGCATCGCACGACCGAAAGGAGCCATCCCATGACCACCGGCACCGTCAACCTGCACCGCATGTTCAGCGCAGCGCCCGAGCGCGTCTACCGCACCTTCCTGGACCCCGACGCCATGGCCAAATGGCTGCCGCCGCATGGCTTCACCGGCCGGGTGCTGGCGATGGACGCGCGCGTGGGTGGTCGCTACCGCATGCAGTTCACCAACCTGGCCAACGGACAGGTCCACGCCTTTGGCGGTGAATACCTGGAGCTGGTGCCCAATAAACGCATCGTGCACACCGATGTGTTCGACGACACCAACCTACCGGGCGAAATGCGCACCACGGTCACCTTGAAGGCCATGTCCGTGGGGACCGAGCTCACGGTGGTGCAGCAAGGCATGCCCGCCATGATCCCGACCGAGGCCTGCTACCTGGGCTGGCAGCAGTCGCTGCAGTTGCTGGCGCTGCTGGTCGAGGCGGAGGTTTCGGGGTAGCCTCGAAGCGATCTGGCGCCCTTCGCCCGCCTGCGGGTATGAACGGACGCCCCACACCGATACAAGAACGCACGATGCCCAAGAAATCAAGCCAGACCAACGCCAACGAACCGAACGGCCCAACGCTTTTCGAGCAGGCCTTGCTGCCCTTCGTGGGCAAGATCCCGGCGTCGAAAGAGCGCAAGCACAAAGCACCGCTGGACGCGGCGCGCAAAAAGGCGAATGCTGCGGCGTCCAAGGCTGCACTGGCCGCCGGCACCCTCGCCCTGCCGGTGGGGCCCGCGGGCTGGCTGACCATCCTGCCGGAGATGATGGGCGTGTGGAAGATCCAGAAGCAGATGGTGGCCGACATCGCGGCGCTGTACGGCCAGCACGCCAAACTCACGCCCGAGCAGGTGGTGTACTGCCTGTTCCAGCACACCGCGGCCGACGGCGTTCGCGATCTGGTGGTGCGCGTGGGCCAGCGCACCTTCGTGCGCCGCGCGTCGCCGCTGCTGATCCGGACACTCACCCGGCGCATTGGCGCCCGGATGGCCCAGCGCGCGCTGGGGAAAGGCGTGGCCCGCTGGCTGCCCATCGTGGGCGCGGTCGGCGTGGGCGCCTACGCTTACTACGACACCGCCCAGGTTGCCGCGACCGCCATCGACCTTTTTGACGGCGTGATCGAGGTGCAAGCCCGGGCGATCGAAGAAGACTGAGGGTTGGCGGGGACCTCGCCCTCGCAGGGCAAACTCCAGCCGTTGGGTGCAGCTGGCTGGCGCGCCGTGGTTCAACCAGGCAAATTGTTCAAGGCCAGCAGCCGCTGGTGCGCCTCGCTGTCGCGGTCCAGGGGCAGACTGCGCTTGGCGCTGAGATAGTGGGTGGTGAAGACGTCAAGGTACGCGGCCAGGGTGTCGGCGGCGTGTGTTTCGCCGGCCATGGCCAGGCAGAGCGCGGCCACTTCGGACGTGCAGAAATGGTCGTCCCGCGTGGAGCGGCGCAGGCGGTAGTTGGAGCTTTGTCCGGGCTGCAGGCTGAGCACCGGCAGCGCGTCGAGGTACGGGCTTTTGCGGAACATCTTGCGCGCTTCGGACCAGGTGCCGTCGAGCAGCACGAAGAGCGGGCGGCGGACGCTGGTCGCTACACCGGAGCGCGGCGCTTCGGCCACTGGCAGCGCGTTCACCACACGCGCCGGATCGGCGAACTCGCCAGGAAAGACCAGCCAGGGCTGCCATTGCGGATCGGCGAGCAGCGCGATCAGGCCCGGATCAACTGCAGTGCGCGACCAGCCGAAGGCCCAGGTGTGCGCCACCAGATCGGCCACCAGCCAGCCGGTGTTGCTGGGTTTGAGTGACTCGATGTCGCCCATGATCAGGCACACGCCGGCGCGGATCGTGACCGACGGACGCAGGTCGCACAGGCAATGACTGGCCACCAGCCGGCAACCGGCGCAGCGCCCGCCACCCGCGCCGCGCGCCACGTACGGTTTGGAGCTCGCCGCCAGACGCTCGGCGCGCTGTCGCGCAACGGCGTGGTTCATCACAATGGAAGGCATAGCAGCGGGCAGTGGACGGTTGAGAACATGCAAGGACTGTATGCGGTGGGCTAGGTGGCGAAGAACCGACCACCGGCACACCCTCGGCAGCGCCAGGCTGGCACCATGGCACCCATGTACCAGACCACAGCCCCAGACCCCGTCATCCACGGCTACCACGCCCATGTGTATTTCAACGCCGATACGGTGGCGCAGGCCCGCGTGCTCTGCGAAGCCGCAGCCGCGAAGTTTCAGCTGAAGCTGGGCCGGGTGCACGAAAAGCCGGTCGGACCTCACCAGGACTGGAGCTGCCAGCTGGCCTTCAAGGCGGCGCTGTTCGCCGATGTGCTGCCTTGGCTGGCGCTGCACCGCGCGGGCCTGGTGGTGTTCATCCACCCGCTCACCGGGCAGGACCTGATCGACCACCGCGACCGCGCGATCTGGATGGGCGCGGTGCGCCCGCTGGATTTGAGTGTGCTGCCCGAGCGGACCACGAGCTTCGACCTGTGAACGTGAAAGCAGCAGGACCTGCGCGGCGATCTGACACACTGGCACTATGACAACCTTGAGCCATGAGCCGTCCGCGGCATCCGCCAATTGGTCACTTGTCCCGGTCAATGATGGCGTGGTGCGTGTGCAGGGGGCCGACGGCCTGCTGGTCGGCAACCTCAAGCGGGTGGGTACGGTGTGGAAGTTCAAGGCGGTGGGTTTTGACGCCGATGGCGCGCTCGTGCCCGGTGGCGGACCGCTCACCGACCGGCACAACACGGTCTTCACCCACCTTGACACAGGCGCGGTCAACGCCGCGCTGGCACCTGCCCGAGGGTGAAGCCAGGCCCTTCGCCTCGTAAGATCAGATCAAACTGACGCCCGTCTGCGCGCGCCGCGTCTCGCCGACCCATCACCCCTCACCCATCCTCAAGGTACCCCGACATGCTGGCCAACCTCACTCCGTTCCTGCTCCACTGGGGCATCACCGCCCTGTCACTCTGGGTGGCCAGCCATATGTTCAAAGGCATCCGTTTCAGCAGCACGGGGGCGCTGGTGGTCGCAGCCCTGTTGCTCGGGCTGGCCAACGCGGTGGTGCGTCCCCTGCTGGTTCTGCTGACGCTGCCGCTGACGGTGTTGACGTTCGGCCTGTTCCTGCTGGTGATCAACGCGCTGATGTTGTTGCTGGTGGCCAAGCTGGTGGAGGGTTTCAAGGTCGAGGGTTTCTGGACCGCGTTCTGGGCCAGCCTGTTCATCACCCTGCTGAGCGTGGTGCTGGGTGCGTTTGTGCTGGGTGGCACGCCGGAGTTCACCATCCAGACCAATCCGGTATCGGGTGCCGCCTGGCTGTGAGCGACACCAACGCTAGCCCCCGGGCTCGAACGTCCAGGTCTGGCGTTTGGTCTTGTCGGTGCTGAGGTAGTTGTCTTTGTCGGTGCAGAGGTACTGGTCGGCGTAGGCCTCGTTGCGGATCCACACCGCGTCCCCGTAGTGAATGGTTTCGCCAGGTCGGCCCTTGGGTTTTTCAACGATCCAGTTGGTCTTGGAGCCGTAGTCGTCCCAGTAGTACAGCTGGTGTGCGTTGCCAAACGCGCCGAGAAAGGTGCGCGCCTTCCACTTGCCTTTCCAGACTTCCGTGGTCTTGATGCTGAGCGAACTGCCGTGCGTCAATGGGCGGTTTTCGCCATCGAGCAAAAGCGTGATCGCCTTGTTGCCCATCTTGGCGTAGTAATAGCGCGTAGCCGATTCCGAAGCGGCGATGCAGCGGTCGTCGGCGTTGCGCAGTTTGACGCGCGCATTCTTCCTGACGACCACCGGTGAGGGCGGCGGCGCCGGGTCCTCGAGCAGCAGCGGATTGGTCTGCGCCAGCATGTAGGGTCCCCAGGCTAGCTCCAGCTCGGCGCGGCGCTCAGGTGTGGCGGCCAGCTCATAAATGGGCACCAGGCCGCCGCGTCCAAAGTCGGCGATGGACACGAAGTCTGGCACGCTCTCGGCCCATTGCCGGTAGTGCTCGGCGGCATTGCCCTTGGCGTCCATGATGGCGTTGGCCTTGGCCGGGTCACCTCCCATCACGCGAATGTGGCGGTTGCCCGAGACCTGGTTGAGGTCGTCCTTGCTCACCGCGCCATTGGACGCTTCCCCTTTGATCAGCTCCAGGTAAGACGCCTTCACCGCCGCGCTCATCTGGAAATTCTGGGTGACCTGGGTGGTGTTGACGTAGCTGGAGAAGAACACGCGGGCACCGATGAGCACCGAGCGCAGGTAGTGGGTGCCGTAGGTCTTGAACAGGTGCTCGGACTCGGCGCTGGCGATCGCCTCGGCGGTTTCGGGCAGCAGGGCGGCGGTGTCCTTGAGGCTGAGCCGGTGGTAGGCCTGTACCGCCTTGTTGGTCGCGTAGACGTTGCTGCTGTTGTTGAGCACGTCGTTGCTGAATGCGCCCGAGACCTCTCCCGAAAAACCTTCGTAGGCGCCGGACAGCGAGATCTTGGCTGATAGCTGGTTGAAGTAGCTGCTGCGCGTTTCACCGTAGATCAGCGTTTCGTCAAAGCTGGGAGCCTCCTGCACCTCGACCACGCTGAGGTCAGAGAGATCAAACAGGGGTTTGAGCACGCTGCGTGGATCGGCGTAGTGGGCCCAGCCTTCATAGCCTTTGCCCAGGAACTCCAGAGCGCCCTTGATGGCGTGCTGGTCCATGAGCGGCGCCTGGTCTGGGGATTCTTGCGGGGAGGTGGGCGCACCAGCGCCGGGTTGGTCGGACATGTCGTGTCTCCTGCAGAGGTGGAACGTCGGGACGGAGAGGCACCGTACCACCCTGGTCCACTGGCGAAAACCCCTGACCTTGGACACTGCGTCCACCGATGCGCACATGAGCGGGCGAAGACCGACCCCAGCTGCACGCGGGTGTTGGGCCCCTGAACACTCGAGAAGCTGTGCTGCTTCGTATGCTGAGACGCTAGACAACATGCACCAGAGGTTCGGCGTGATGGCAACGCTTTCCCTGACGGCCACTGCAGCGGACACTGGCGCCGGGTGACCAGAGCCCCAATCCCTACGATCCGATTGTGATGAGCAGACGCATCACAATCACGGTACGCTCATGCGAGCGCGCACACATTCACCTCGCCATCCAGGAGACACCGCCATGAAGTCCGTTGCCGAACTGCTATCTGCCAGAAACTCACCGCTGTGCACCGTGTCGCCCGATGCGTCGGTGTTCGAAGCCCTGCAAATTCTGGCCAAACACGGCGTGGGTGCGCTGCCGGTGGTGGAAGGCGACAAGTTGGTCGGAGTCGTGTCAGAGCGTGACTACACCCGCAAGATCGCGCTGGAAGGCAAGAACTCGCGAGAAGC
This sequence comes from Hydrogenophaga sp., assembly GCF_011390835.1. Taxonomy (GTDB): domain Bacteria; phylum Pseudomonadota; class Gammaproteobacteria; order Burkholderiales; family Burkholderiaceae_C; genus Hydrogenophaga. Next base: position 99,446 of record NZ_JAABRQ010000008.1, read on the forward strand.
TCGGGTGGCCGACATCATGACCCGTGAGGTGCTGGTGGTGAAGCCTAACTCGCGCGCCAGGGAATGCATGGCGCTGATGAGCTCAAAGAAGATTCGGCACCTGCCGGTGGTGGACGGCGAGCGCCTGGTCGGCATGCTGTCGATCCGCGACATCCTCGACGCCATCATTGCCGACCAGCAGTCCACCATCGAGCAGCTGGAGAGCTACATCCATTCCTGAGCGCCGCGCCAGTCGCTCCTTGGCGGCATCTAAACCAGCGTGGCGTTGGGGTGGATGTCCTGGAAGCCAGCAGGAAGCTGCTCACCCTGGCACATGTCGACCGACACCACCTCGCCAGGCTGGCCTGGGTTCCTCCGACCTGAGCGCAGCCTCGATCGGGCTGCGCGGCAATCAAACTCCATCCGCGCATCCGAGCGCAACGGCGGAGTTCCCGGGTCAATCTAGAGCCTGATCACACCCGCCGGGCCGCTGCCCAGTGCCCTGGCCGCGCAAACCGCCAGTTTGCATCAATTGGTTGGCACTAGGAAGTCTTTGCTGATGCTCATGCCCAGCTCGTTGACGCGGTCGAGAAACTGGGTGAGGTAGGCATGCAGACCTGTGGCGAGGATTTCATCGATGCGCGCGTACTGCAGTTCGGCCTTGAGCTTGCCTGCGCGGCGCTGGGTCTCCCCGGACATGTCGTTGGCGACGATGCCAAGGCGGTCGACCACCTCGTTGATGCAAGTGGCCATGCTGCGCGGCATGGCCGGGTTCAACACCAGCAGTTCGGCCACTTTCAGCGGCGTGATCACATCGCGGTAGACCTTGCGGTAGACCTCGAATGCGCTCACGCTACGCAGGATGGCACTCCACTGATAGAAGTCGAAATCTTCTTCCATCGCAGCCGCATCACTGGTGTGGTCCTGGTACGCCGCGTGGTATTTCACGTCGAGCAGGCGCGCGGTGTTGTCGGCGCGCTCCAGAAAGGTGCCCATGCGGTAGAAGTGGAAAGCCTCGTCGCGCAACATGGTGCCGATAGCCACCCCGCGCGACAGGTGCGAGCGGAACTTGACCCATTCGAAGAACTGGCTCGGATCGCGCTCGAAGGCATTGCCTTTGAGCATGCGAGAAAGCTCTAGCCAGGTCTGGTTTTGCGTCTCCCAGAATTCGGTGGTGAGCGTGCCGCGCACGGCGCGTGCGTTTTCGCGTGCGCCGCGCAGGCACGAGGCAATGCTGGAGGGGTTACGCTCGTCGCGCACCATGAAATCGAGCACGTTAGCCGCAACGATTTCAGCGCCGTATTTTTCCTTGTAAGCGGGCATGAGCTCGCTGATGCGCAGCAGGCCTTCCCAGCCAGCCTGGGCTTCGTGGCTGGACTGCGGCATGAGCGAGGTGTCGTAGTTCACATCCAGCAAGCGCGCGGTGTTTTCGGCGCGTTCGGTGTAGCGGGACATCCAGAAAAGATGATCGGCGGTTCTTGACAACATCATGGTGTTTCCTAAAGGGGTGGAAGGCGGTGAGCGGCGTGGGTGACGCGCTCAGCGGCCTTCCATGATCCAGGTGTCCTTGGTTCCGCCGCCCTGCGACGAATTGACAACCAGCGAGCCTTCCTTGAGGGCGACCCGGGTCAGGCCGCCAGGCACCATCTGCACCTCGGTGCCCGAGAGGACGAAGGGGCGCAGGTCGATGTGGCGTGGCGCGATGCCTTCCTTGACATAGGTGGGGCAGGTGGACAGTGACAACGTGGGCTGGCCAATGTAGCCATCAGGCTTGGCGAGGATGGCCTTGCGGAAGTCCTCGATCTCGGCCTTGGTTGACGCGGGTCCCACCAGCATGCCGTAGCCGCCAGCGCCGTGCACCTCCTTGACGACCAGGTCCTTCAGGTTGTCCAGGATGTACTTCAGCTCGTCCGGTTTGCGGCCCATGAACGTCGGAACGTTGTTGAGGATGGGCTTCTCGCCCAGGTAGAACTCGATCATCTTTGGCACATAGGGGTAGATTGACTTGTCGTCGGCCACGCCCGTGCCCACCGCGTTGCAGATATTCACGTTGCCGGCACGGTAGGCCTCCATGAGACCCGCACAGCCCAGCGTGGAGCCGGGGCGGAACACCTTGGGGTCGAGGAAGTCGTCGTCAACCCGGCGGTAGATCACATCGACGCGCTGCGGGCCCATGGTGGTGCGCATGAAGACAAAGTTGTCCTTGACGAACAGGTCTTGCCCCTCCACCAGTTCCACACCCATTTGCTGGGCTAGGAACGCGTGTTCGAAGTAAGCACTGTTGTACATGCCCGGAGTGAGCACGACCACAGTCGGTGAGCCAGCCGCAGCGGGTGGCGCCACGGCGCGCAGGGTTTCGAGCAGCAGGTCGGGGTAATGCGCCACCGGCGCCACGCGGTTCTGGCTGAACAGCTCGGGGAACAGCCGTACCATCATCTTGCGGTCTTCCAGCATGTAGCTCACGCCGCTGGGAACCCGTAGGTTGTCTTCCAGCACGTAGTACTCGCCCACGCCGTCGGCGTTGGGCGCCCGCACCATATCCACCCCGGAGATGTGTGAATAAACGCCGTTGAAGAGATCGACTCCCTTCATCTCAGGCCGGTACTGCGCGTTGTTCAGGATCTGTTCGGCCGGGATATGACCCGCCTGGATGATCTCCTGATCGTGGTAGATGTCGTGTAGGAAGCGGTTGAGCGCGGTCACGCGCTGCACCAGTCCTGCCTTCATGTTCCGCCACTCGTCATTCGGGATGATGCGCGGGATCACGTCAAAGGGAATCAGCCGTTCCATGCCCGAGGCGTCTTCATCCTTGTCGCCGTAGACAGCGAAGGTGATGCCCACCCGCCGGAAGATGACTTCAGCCTCTTCGCGCCGGTCGGCCATCACTTCGGCCGGCTGCTGAGCAAGCCAGCGCGCATAAGCCTCGTAATGGGCACGAACCTCACCAGGCGAGGCATACATTTCGTCGAACATCGGTCGTTTCATGGGATTTTTCTCCTGTTTGGAGCATAGCAAGGTCTGCGCCAGCGCTCGGAAAGGTCGAGACCTTTGGCGGCGCAGCGAGGTTTTTTGCGTGCGTTCAATCGGAATCCAGCGCAGTCTAGCCACGGGCCTCGGCACCATCCGGCTCTTGCGATCGGTGGTGCCGGTAACGCTGCAGCCGCATGCGCTCACACAGCACCACTTCAGGCTGGTGGCTGCGCCAGGTGGCGGTGCTGCAATCGGGCGAAGTGACTCGACCCAGGTCGCGTTACCGGTAGCGGGCCAGCACCTCGGGCGCCGGGTGCCCGAATCGGTTGCGGTAGCCCGACTGCACCAGCACCCAGCGCAGTTTCAAGGTGTTGAGCAGCACCGGGCTGCTGGAGCTGCGACTGCCATGGTGAGGTGCCAGCATCAAGGTTGCGTGCAGGTCGGGTTGCGCCAGCGCTAGACGGGTTTCGCGCTCGGCGTCAAGGTCGCCGCTGAGACTGGCGGCTTAGTCGCCGGCGCGGATCAGCAGCGTGCACGACATGGCGTTGCTGCTGAGCAGGCCGCTGCCGTCAGTTCGGTAGTGCGCTGGCCGGGGTGCAGCATGTCGAACGCCACCCCGTCCCACACGCAGCGCAGTCCAGCACGGCAGGGGTCTTGACAATAGGAGGGCAGCCAGAGAGCCTGCGGTCAGGCGGAGCGTACCGCTTCGGCACCGCCAGCATGGTCGCTGTCGCGGTGGCTGATCACCACCGCATCGGGCCGTTCACCCAACGCGCGCAGCAGCGGCAGGATCACGCACTGACCAGCGTCGCCTTCCGGCGAGTAGCGGGGACCGGCGTCAAACAGCAGGCTGTGCCCGGCGGCTAGCACCAGCACGGCGCTGCCCTGCCCCACATCGATGGCAGCACCTCAAACGCGCCGGGCGGGGGTCGTGGCGGGCTCCTAGATAGCGCAGGCAACAGCACCAGTCCCGCGCCGCGCACCACGACCGGCCAGCGCAGCAGCACACCGCCCAGCACCGCCGCCAGCGCGTACACAGACCATGGCCAGAGGTCGCCTGCTGGAGCTGCAATGCCGCCCCCAGCACCCAGGCCAGCGGCAGCACCAGCCAAGCTCCACCTAGGGTCCCCACACCCATCTGAGAAACAGCTAACTGGCCACCGGTAATCGCAGCTAAACGACCGTGCCAACACCCCCTGGCGTGGGAGTTGCTAGTATGGGCGGGCTATCCCGGCGGCTTTTTGGTCCCCGCGGATTCATGTTTTTTTGCCCCCCTTTGATTCTTCCTGATCCTCTGAAAGCCCCTGTATGGCCATTCACGCTGCCCTGAGCCACATTACTCATTATCAGTACGACCGCCTGGTCGATCTAGGCCCGCAGATCGTGCGGCTGCGCCCCGCGCCGCACTGCCGTTCAAAGATCGTTTCATACTCGCTCAAGGTCGAGCCAGCAGGGCATTTCGTCAACTGGCAGCAGGACCCGTTTGCCAACTACCAGGCTCGCCTGGTATTTCCCGACAAGGTCAGTGAGTTCAAGGTCACTGTGGACGCGGTCTTTGAAATGGCTGTCTACAACCCGTTCGACTTTTTCCTGGAACCTAATGCCGAAGAGTTTCCGTTCACCTATGAGCCAGAGCTCAAGGAAGAGCTGGCGCCGTACCTGACGCCCGAGCCGGCCACACCGCTGATCCAGGCCTACCTGGACAAGATCGACCGCACCAAGCGGCGCACGGTCATTTTTCTGGTCGAGCTCAACCAGATGCTCAGCCAGGACATCAAATACCTGATCCGCATGGAGCCGGGTGTGCAGACGCCCGAGGAGACCCTGAAACTGGCTAGCGGCTCGTGCCGCGACTCGGGCTGGCTGCTGGTGCAGCTGCTGCGCCACTGCGGCTTGGCCGCACGCTTCGTCTCGGGCTACCTGATCCAGCTGAAGTCGGATGTGAAGGCGCTGGACGGCCCCAGCGGCACCGAGGTCGACTTCACCGATCTGCACGCCTGGTGTGAGGTCTACCTGCCTGGCGCCGGCTGGATCGGTCTGGATGCCACCTCCGGCCTGATGGCCGGAGAGGGCCACATTCCGCTCGCCTGCACACCCCTGCCCTCGGGCGCAGCGCCGATCGAAGGGGGTGTAAGCAAGAGCGAGGTGACCTTTGCGCACCACATGGGCGTGACCCGCATCTACGAATCACCGCGTGTCACCAAGCCCTACACGGAAGAACAGTGGGCTGCGGTGATGGCCCTGGGCGACACGGTAGACGCAGAGCTGCTTGCGAACGACGTGCGCCTGACCATGGGCGGAGAGCCCACCTTCGTGGCGGACAGCGACCGCGATGCGGCCGAATGGAACACCGATGCCATGGGGCCGACCAAGCGTGGCTTTGCCACCGAGCTGGTGCACAAGCTGCGCGACGAATACGGCCAGGGAGGCTTCCTGCACTTCGGTCAGGGCAAGTGGTACCCGGGCGAGCAACTGCCGCGCTGGGCACTCAACATCTACTGGCGCGCCGACGGGGAGCCGGTCTGGTCCAACCCGGCGCTCTTTGTGGACGAACGCCATCCCACGCACTACACGAGTGAAGACGCCCAGCGCTTCACGCAAACCCTGGCGCGCAGGCTCGGCATCACCGACGAGTTCATGCAAGGCGCCTACGAAGACGTCTGGTACTACCTGTGGCGCGAGCGCCGCCTGCCGGTCAACGTCGACCCCTTCAACTCGCGCCTGGACGACGAGATGGAGCGCGTGCGGCTGCGCCGCGTGTTCACCCAGAAGCTGGACTCGGTAGTGGGTTACCTGCTGCCGCTAAAGCCATCGGCATCCAAGCGTCCGGGCGACGCGCGCTGGACCACCGGATCCTGGTTTCTGCGCGACGAGCGCCTGTACCTGATGCCGGGTGACTCCCCCATGGGCTTGCGCCTGCCGCTGGACTCCCTGCCTTGGGTCAATGAGGCCGACTACCCTTACCTGGTGGAGCAGGACCCATCGGTTCCGCGCAAGCCACTGCCGCTTCACAGCGCCATCGCCGCGCGCTACGTGGCGGGTACCGATCGGGCGGGTGAAGCCCCGCGCAAGCTACAGACCCCCAATGGCATGGCTTCCCGCATCCCGACTTTGACCGCGCGGGCCGACGGACAGGTCGAGCCGGCCAACTTCGACCGCGCGCCCGCCCTCAACGAATCTGCTGAATGGATCACCCGCACGGCGCTGTGCGTGGAGGTGCGCGACCCACGCCGAGCGAGTGGCCCCAAGGCCGAAATGGTGGGCAAGGCGTCTGCGGTGCTGTACGTCTTCATGCCACCGCTGGAAAAGCTGGAGCACTATCTGGAGCTGCTGGCCGCCATCGAGGCCACGGCCGAAGAGCTCAAGATGCAGCTGGTCCTCGAAGGCTATCCGCCACCACGCGACCCGCGCATGAAGCTGCTGCAGGTCACCCCCGACCCGGGCGTGATCGAGGTCAATATCCATCCGGTGACCCATTGGCGAGAGCTGGTGAAGAACACCGAGTTCCTTTACAAAGCGGCATTTGAGTCGCGCCTGTCGGCCGAGAAGTTCATGACCGATGGTCGCCACACTGGCACCGGTGGCGGTAACCACTTCGTGATGGGCGGCGCAACGCCTGCCGACAGCCCGTTCCTGCGCAAGCCCGAGCTGCTGGCCAGCTTGCTGCTGTACTGGCACAACCACCCATCGCTCAGCTACCTGTTCAGCGGCATGTTCGTCGGCCCCACCAGCCAGGCACCACGCGTGGACGAGGCCCGCAATGACCAGCTCTACGAACTGGAAATCGCCATCGAGCAGATCTACAAGAACCGGGAGGTCTACGGCCAGACCATGCCGCCGTGGATCGTCGACCGCACGCTGCGCAACATCCTGATCGATGTCACCGGCAACACGCACCGCAGTGAGTTCTCGATCGACAAGCTGTATTCGCCCGACTCGGCCACCGGCCGCCTGGGTCTGCTGGAGCTGCGCGCATTTGAAATGCCACCGCACCCACACATGAGCAGCGCGCAACAGCTGCTGCTTCGGGCGCTGGTCTCGCGCTTCTGGAAAACGCCATTCCGGGCGCCGGCTACTCGCTGGGGCACCGAGCTGCACGACCGCTTCATGCTGCCGGCCTTCATCCAGCAGGACTTTGCCGACGTGATCGCCGACATGAACCGCGCCGGCTATGCGTTTGACGCCAGCTGGTTTGCCCCGCACTACGAGTTCCGCTTCCCCATGATCGGTTCGATTCAATCAGCCGGCATGGAGCTCACGCTGCGCAATGCGCTGGAGCCCTGGCATGTGATGGGCGAAGAAAGCGCGGCCGGCGGCAATGCTCGCTATGTGGATTCGTCGCTGGAGCGCATCGAAGTGCGCATGACCGGCATGAACCAGAGCCGCTATGTGGTGACCTGCAACGGCAAGGCCTTGCCGTTGCAGAACACCGGTACCGTGGGTGAGTACGTGGCCAGCGTTCGCTACAAGGCGTGGAACCCGCCGAGCAGCCTGCACCCCACCATCGCTGTGCACGCACCGTTGACATTCGACATCGTCGACACCTGGTCCAAGCATTCCATCGGCGGCTGCGAGTACCACGTGGCCCACCCCGGTGGTCTGAGCTACGAGAACCTGCCGGTGAATTCGTTTGAAGCGGAGAGCCGCCGGCTTTCTCGCTTCAAAGCCATGGGCCACACACCTGGGCCAATGGTGATTCCTCCAGCCACCATCCACGTCCCCGGCAGCCGCGAGTTTCCGTTTACCCTCGACCTGCGCCACCCCAACTGAGCAATCCCAACTCCAACCTAACCATGGCAACTCTCAATTTCATCGGCGGCGAAAAAGGCGGTGTCGGCAAATCCGTGGCCGCTCGCGTGCTGGCGCAGTACTTCATCGACAAGGGTCAGCCCTTCACCGGCTTCGACACCGACCGGTCCCATACCTCGTTCGCCCGCTTTTACGCCGACTACGCCTCACCAGTTGTGGTGGACACCTACGAGGGCCTGGACCAGGTCGCGAGTGTCTTCGAGGAAGTGCCGGCCAGTGGCGTTCGCTCCAGCGTGATCGTTGACCTGGCCGCGCAAACCGCGGCCCCGCTGTCGCGCTGGATCCGCGATTCCGATCTGCTGCCGCTGCTGGCGAGCATGGGGGTCACGGTCAATTTCTGGCACATGGCCGATGCTGGCCGGGACTCGGTCGACCTGCTGGATCGCCTGGTCAACACCTTTGGCCCGGGTCCCAACTACTTCGTGGTGAAGAACGAAGGCCGGGGCAGCGACTTTTCGCAGCTGGAGCACTCTCCGGCACTGAAAAAGGCCATTGCCCTGGGCGGGCGGGTCGTGACCCTGGGCCAGCTGCACGAAGCCAGCATGCGCAAGATCGATCGTCGCAACGCCAGCTTCTGGTCGGCCATCCACACCACCACTGGTCCCGATGCCCTGGGCATGCTGGAGCGACAGCGGGTAAAAACCTGGCTGCGCAACACCTACGCCACCTTCGACACCCTGCCACTGAACTGATCCGATGGTTCAACCGGGCCTGGCGACCAGATTCGGGGCAGCTTGTGTGCACCATGCAACAACGCGCCCGCGCTGAGCGGTTGCGGGCCGGGCGTACCGGGCATACTCAGCCGCAGTGACACCCGAACCCACCGACTCCCTGTTTGGCGACCTGGGTCCCGGTACGCCTGCCGATTGGGCGCTTTCGCTCTCCATGCCGGCCGACCGAGGCCACCACGACGAGCTGCGCGGGGCGGCCATCAAAGGTCAGGGGGCGCCCGCCGCGCTTGCGCCCACCTGGTCCAGCTTTTTTCAACACATCGGTGCCGACGGCTTCAAAGACCTGAACCGCCGACACGACAACCTGCAGCGCCAGATTCGCGACAACGGCGTGACCTACAACGTCTACGCCGATGCCGACCGCGGCCTGCGCCGGCCATGGGCGCTCGACCTGTTCCCGATGATCGTGGGGGCCGACGACTGGGCCCAGATCGAAGCTGGCGTGCTGCAGCGCACCCGCCTGCTCAACGCCATCATGGCCGACATGTATGGGCAGCGCGAGCTGCTGCAAAGGGCAATGCTGCCCGCCGCGCTCGTGCAAGGCCACCCGGGGTACCTGCGCGCCATGCAGGGCGTGACACCGCCCGGGGGCACCTGGCTGCACATCGTGGGTTTCGATCTCGCGCACGGTCCCGACGGCCGCTGGTGGGTGGTGGGCCAGCGCACCCAAGCCCCGTCCGGGCTGGGTTATCTGCTGGAAAACCGCATCGCGATCGCGCGCCAGTTTCCCAAGGCCTTCGCCGGCATGAAAGTGCAGCGGCTGGCCGCCAGCTACCGAGCGCTCGTCGAAGGCATCAAACAGCTCACGCCCGAGGGCGAAAACGCCCGCATCGCCCTGCTCACGCCGGGGCCCTACAACGAAACCTATTTCGAGCACGCCTACCTTGCGCGCTACCTTGGCCTCACGCTGGTCGAGGGCAACGACCTCACGGTGCGCGACCAGCGCCTCTTCCTCAAGACCCTCAAAGGCCTGGAGCCGGTGCACGCCCTGATCAAGCGGCTGGACGACGAGTGGCTAGATCCGCTAGAGCTGCGCGCCGACTCGACGCTGGGCGTACCAGGCCTGCTGCAGGTACTGCGGGCGGGTAACCTGGTGCTGGCGAACGCGCCGGGCTCGGCGCCGCTGGAGTCCAGCGCCCTGCTCGGCTTTCTGCCCGCCATCAGCCGCCACTTGCTCGGCGAAGAGCTGCAGCTGCCCTCGCTGGCCACTTGGTGGTGTGGCGAAGACGCGGCGCTGCGCGAGGTGTTGCCGCTGATCAAGACCAGCGTGATCAAGCCCACCTACCCACGCTCCGGGCAGGACACGGCCATGGGCCAGAGCCTGAGCCCACGCGAGCTGGACGAGTGGTCGGGCCGCATGGCGCGCCACCCGGAAGACCACACGGTCCAGGCATGGCTGCCGCTGTCGCAGACCCCGACCTGGGCCAACGACCGCCTGATGCCGCGCTCGGCCATGCTGCGGGTTTTTGCGCTGGCCGATGGCCCCAACTCCTGGCGGGTGCTACCCGGCGGTTTGGTTCGCCTGGCGCCGCGCGGTCAGCTCATCGCCGCCATGCAGCGCGGTGGTAGCAGCGCCGACTGCTGGGTGCAGACCGAGGGCGCGGTCGACCACACCAGCTTGCTGCATTCGGCGCCCAGCACGCTGGCGCTGGCCAGCCAGACCCGCACCGTGACCAGCCGCGCTGCCGAAAACCTGTTCTGGCTAGGGCGCTACACCGAGCGCGCGGAAAACTCGATCCGTATCGCCCAGATCGCGCTCGATGAACTGGGTGGCGAAGAAGCCAACTCGCCCAGTGTGCTGGCGTGGCTCAGCGCCATGGCCCAGGAAAACTCGCTGGTGCTGGAGGACACGCCGTCGGCCGAACAATCGGTTCGCGTGTTCACCCGCTCGCTGGTGGCCAACCTCGCGCCGACCGACCCCAAGCTGGCCGCGCAGTCCTTCAGCGTGGGCCACAACCTGCGCGCGCTGAAGGGAGCCGCTTCTCAGGTACGCGAGCGTTTGTCCCAGGAACAGTGGAAGCTGGTCGAGCGGACTGAAGCCACCTTTGCGCGCGACTGCGCCGCCTTGTCGGTCGATGCCGACTACGTGGGCGCCGAGGCGCGCGCAGCCCTGCAAAGCGCGAGCGAACTGCTGGCGGCCATCACCGGCTCGCAGACCGATCGCATGGTGCGCGACGACGGCTGGCGCCTGCTGTCCATGGGCCGCCATATCGAACGCATGATCACCCTCTCGCGGGCCCTGGTGCTGGCGATGGAACACGGCTGTGTGCACGATGCGGCCGGCTTCGAGGCAGTGGTGGCCCTGTTCGACAGCACCATCACCTTTCACGCCCAGTACCAGCAACGGCGCGATATGGTGGCCCTGGTCGACCTGCTGGTGATGGACCGCGACAACCCCCGCTCGCTGGCGTGGGTGGTGCAGACGCTGCGCGCTCGCCTGGGCAAGCTCGCCATCAGCGCCGCCCCGCAAGATGCCGCTCTGGCCCTTGCCCTGCCCGACCCCGACACATGGGTGCTGGCCGACCTGAGCAACTGGCAGCGTGCGCCCGACGGCCAACGCAGCTGGACCGCATTGACCGACCTGCTGGAGTCCTGCCAGGTGGCCGCTGGCGCGCTCTCGGAAGAGATCACGCACCTGCATTTCAGCCATGCAGACCGGCGCAACCAGACGCTGGGGGCATGACCATGTCACGGCAAGCGGCCTCTCGCCTTCAGACCTGGCCCCCAGCGACCTTGCGCGGGGGGCTGTCGTGAGGCTTCGCATCCAGCACGAGACGCTGTACGACTACCAGGGCACGGTGGCGCTGGCCCAGCACATGGTGCACCTCACGCCCCGCGAGGGCGCGGGTCAGCACGTGCTGCACCACCAGATCCAGATCACGCCCGAGCCTGCGGCCCGCAGCGAGACCATCGACGTGTTCGGCAACCTGCGCACCTTCTTCTCTCTGCAGGCCCCCCACGAAACCCTTCGGGTTGATGCCCAAAGCGAGGTGGAGACCTGTGAGCCCTGGCAGCTGCCCGACAGTCCGGCCTGGACCGTGCAGAGCTGGGAGTGGCTGCGCGAACATTTCCGCTACCGCGTCCAGGCGCCCTACGACCCGGCCAGCGAATTCCTTTTCGCCTCGCCCTACGTGCCGCGCGACGATGCCTTTGCCGCCTTTGCCCGGCCGGTGTTCACCACGGGTTTGCCGGTGCTGGAGGCAGCGCGCGCGCTGATGGAGCGCATCCACACAGACCTCACTTACGAGACAGCCAGCACCGAGGTCAACACCCCGGCGCTGCAAGCGCTGGAACAGGGTAAAGGCGTGTGCCAGGACTTTGCGCACATCATGCTCGGCTGCCTGCGCAGCCTGGGTCTGCCCGCGCGCTATGTCAGCGGCTACCTGCTGACGCAGCCACCACCCGGCAAGCCGAGACTGGTCGGCGCCGATGCGTCTCACGCCTGGGTGGCGCTGTATGTGCCGCTACCGGTCGGGTTCATCGCGCCCGATGGCGCACCAACCCACGGCCCAGGCGCCTGGTTCGACTTCGACCCCACCAACAACCGCTGCGGCTGGGGCAGCCCTGGGGAAGACTACGTGACCCTGGCCGTGGGCCGCGACTTCTCCGACGTTTCGCCCATGCGCGGCGTGATCCAGGGCGGCGCAGGCCATGAGCTGGAAGTGGCGGTCACCGTGGCGCCACCCGAAGAATGGGACCAGCTCGCCAAGCGCCCCCCTGCGGCAGAAGCGACGCAAACGCAGTCTCAGTCGCAGTCGCAATCCAAAACGCCTGGCTGAAACGGCGCGCCAGTCGAGTCCCCTGCCAGGTTCGCGGCTTCACCCGGCTCAAGCCCGCCCATAGAATGAAGTGAGCCGACTATCCCTTACCGCACCCAGGAGACATTCCCATGAGCATCTACGACAAACTGGCCGAGCTCAAGATCGAGCTACCCCCGGTGTCCGTCCCGGCCGCCGCCTACGTGCCCTTCGTGCAGACCGGCAACCTCATCTTCCTGAGCGGGCACATCGCCAAAAAAGACGGCAAGCCCTGGGTCGGACAGGTCGGCCTGACCATGACGACCGACGAAGCCAAAGGGGCAGCGCACGCGGTCGCCATCGACCTCATGGGCACGCTGGCCGCCGCTTGCCTAGCGGGTGGAAAAACGCTGGACGATGTGAAGCGCATCGTCAAGGTGCTGAGCCTGGTCAACAGCACCGCCACCTACACCGAGCAGCACTTGGTCACCAACGGCTGCAGCGAACTGCTCGGCCAGGTGTTCGGCCCGCAAGTCGGCGCACATGCACGCAGCGCCTTTGGCGTGGCGCAGCTGCCGATGGGGGCTTGTGTGGAGATCGAGCTGATTGCTGAACTGGGCTGATGAATCACGAGGCTCGGCGAAATTCGTCCGACATCGAGGCGCTCACGAATTGGCTCTATCAATACCGCCCTGCGCCAGAAAATCCTCAAACTCACCCAGCGCTTCGTCTAGCGCGGATTTGAAAGCTGCGCCTTTGGGTCGCGCACCCACAAAACCCAGTTCATGTTGCAAGCGCTGGCCTTCCACGCGCAGGTTGGCCCAGCCCAGCATCTGCTCGCCCCACAACACGGGCAAGGCATAGTGGCCCATGGTGCGTTTGGGTGCGGGCACATAAGCTTCGAATCTGTAGGCCCAGCCCCAGAGCGACTCAAACCGGCGCCGGTCCCAGACCACGGGGTCAAACGGGGCCAGGAGGCGCAGCCGATCGTCGGGAGCGAAGCGCCGCGAGCGCGGGTTTTCATCTGCGGGCCAGAACCAGCTTTGGCCTTCCACCTTGGCGTGGCCATAGCGGCTCTCAGCGAGCTTGAGCGCCTCGCGTACCTGGGTTTTCAGATGGGGAGCACCGTAGGCCAGCAGGCGCGACAGATAGGCCAGGCTTGCCGCAGGCAATGGCGCATAGAGCGCCACCACGCGATCCAGCAGACCCTGCGCCCGCTCGCGCTTCGGCGCCGAGCTGTCGTCCTGCGCCGGGTGCTCCACCGCCTCGAACACCCGCGTGCCGGCCTCGCGCCGCTGCACGCGCAGCAAGCCCCGGTAGTGCATGTCGTCCAGCAGGTGCGTGGTGGCTTGCAGGCTGCTGCCCCAGGCGCTCACGGCCCTGCCGTGGTCGGCAAACTCGGCCTGAACCTGCTTGGGATGGCAAGCGCCGTGTTCGCGCACAAAGGCCAGCAACTCGGCAGCGCGGATCCGGGTGCTGGCGTCCCAAGATTGGCGCGGCTCGCGCGGATGTAACAGGGCCAGCGTCTGGCGCGGTAGAAAACCGTAATTGACGAAGTAGTCTTCGTCCACATCGAGCTGCGGGTAGCGCCGCTCCAGATCGCCCGCGCGGTAGCCCTTCACCCGCAGGCGCAAGATCAGGTCTTGCGCACGCGCTGGCGCGCGCATCGGATCTGCCTGCACGAAGCCGAGTTGGCGAATGGCTGCGGGCAGCGTGGTGGGCTTGAACAGGCTGCGCGTGATGGCATAGCGGCGAAAATCGTCCAGCGTCGGCACCCCGGCCAAGGGGCTACTCCACCCGCGTCACGCGGTTCGGCTTGAACCCCAGGTCGGCCGCCTTGCCTTTGCGACCGCGGGCAGCGCGCGCGTTGTTCAGGCTGCGGATCTCCAGCGTTTCGTCGCGAGCTTTGCCACCCCGGCCAATGCCTTCGATCTTCACGCTGCGCGTGTAGGCCGCTGCGCCGGCCAGGGTGTCTTTGGCTTCCAGGTCGATCAGCATCAGGCCCCGACCGCCCTTCTCCATCACCTTGAGTTCACCGATCTCGAAGGTGAGGATGCGCCCGCCGGTGGACGCACAGGCCACGTGGGTCGCTGCCGCCAGCGGCTGGCTGCCCGAGGAGTTGGTCGCATGCGAAGGCGTGCACACGGTCTCGCCTTCGCCCACGCTGATGAAGGTCTTGCCTGCGCGCTGGCGCGAGACCAGATTGTCCACGCTGGCGAGGAAACCGTAGCCACCGGTGCTGGACAGCAGCAAAGTAGCCGCGCCAGGGCCAGCAAAGTAATGCACGGGCTGGGTACCGGATTCAAGCTCGATCAGCGTGGTGATTGGCTGACCATCACCGCGCGCGCCGGGCAGGCTGGCCACCGGCACGGAGTAGACGCGGCCATTGCTGCCAAACACGATGAGCGTGTCGACGGTGCGGCATTCAAAAGTGCCGTACAACCCGTCGCCGGCCTTGAAGGCAAAGCTGCCAGCTTCGTGGCCGTGGCCGTTGCGCGCGCGCACCCAGCCTTTGCTGGAAATGACCACAGTCACAGGCTCGTCCACCACCTTGATCTCGGCCACGGCTTTTTTTTCGGCCTGGATCAGGGTGCGGCGGGCATCTGCGAAGGTCTTGGCGTCGGCCTCGATCTCTCTCACCATCAGGCGCTTCAAACTGCCAGGGTTACCCAGAATGTCTTCGAGCTTGCCCTGCTCTTCGCGCAGGTTGCTGAGCTCCTGCTCGATCTTGATCGCTTCCAGTCGTGCGAGCTGGCGCAGCCGGATTTCCAGAATGTCTTCGGCCTGCCGATCGCTCAGTTTGAAGCGTGCGATCAGCGCAGCTTTGGGCTCGTCGCTCTGGCGAATAATGGCAATCACTTCGTCGATGTTGAGCAGGACAAGCTGACGGCCCTCCAGGATGTGGATGCGGTCCAGCACCTTGTTCAGGCGGTGCTGCGAGCGGCGGATGATGGTACCCTGGCGGAATTCGATCCACTCGGTCAACATCAGCCGAAGCGACTTTTGCGTGGGCCGACCGTCGATGCCGATCATGGTCAGGTTGATCGGGCTGGAACTTTCCAGACTGGTGTGGGCGAGCAGCGCGGTGATGAGTTCCTGTTGCTCGATGCGGCTGCTCTTGGGCTCAAACACCAGGCGCACTGGCGCGTCTTTGCTCGACTCGTCGCGCACGCCGTCGAGCACCATGAGCATGCTGGCCTTGAGCTGCGTCTGGTCCTGACTCAGCGTTTTCTTACCCGCCTTCACCTTGGGGTTGGTGATCTCTTCGATCTCTTCCAGCACCCTCTGCGTGCTCACGCCCGGCGGCAGCTCGTTGACCACCAGGTTCCACTGGCCGCGCGCGAGTTCTTCGATCTTCCAGCGCGCGCGCACCTTGAGACTGCCGCGGCCGGTGCGGTAAGCATCGGCTATATCCTGACTGCTGCTGATGATCTGGCCGCCACCGGGGTAGTCGGGCCCGGGCACGATGGCCAGCAGCTCGTCGTCGCTGAGCTTCGGCGTTTTGATCAGCGCCACACAGGCGTCTGCCACCTCGCGCAAGTTGTGGCTGGGGATTTCAGTGGCCAGACCGACCGCGATGCCCGAGGCGCCGTTGAGCAAATTGAAGGGCAGGCGCGCCGGCAATTGCTTGGGCTCCTCGAATGAGCCGTCGTAGGTGGGGATGAAATCGACCGTGCCTTCGTCGATCTCGTCGAGCAGCAAACCCGTGATCTTGGCCAGCCGCGCTTCGGTGTATCGCATCGCCGCTGCGCCGTCGCCATCGCGCGAGCCGAAGTTGCCCTGGCCGTCGATCAGCGGGTAGCGCTGCGAAAAATCCTGCGCCATGCGAACCAGTGCGTCGTACGCCGCGCTGTCGCCATGGGGGTGGTATTTGCCCAGTACATCGCCGACCACGCGTGCACTCTTGACGGGCTTGGCCGCCGTGTTGCGGTTGGGCCCACTGAAGCCCAGCCCCATGCGCTCCATGGAGAACAGGATGCGCCGCTGCACCGGCTTCTGCCCGTCGCACACATCGGGTAGCGCCCGGCCTTTCACGACCGAAAGCGCGTACTCGAGGTAGGCGCGTTGCGCGTAGTTGGCCAGGTTGTCTTCGCCAGGCGCATCGGCCACCGGCTCCAGATTCAGTAGATCGTCCATCGATTCAATTCAGTCTTCAAATATCCACGTCGACCGAGTCGCCGTGCAATTCCATTAGTTCACGGCGCGACGCCGCTTCGCCTTTGCCCATGAGCTTGGTGATCAGCGCTTCGGTGCCCGCAAAATCCATCGACCCCAGCGACACCGGCATCAGCCGGCGCGTGTCGGGGTTGAGCGTGGTGTCCCAGAGCTGCTCGGCGTTCATCTCGCCCAGGCCCTTGAAGCGGCTGATCTGGCACTTGTCGCGCGCCACGCCGTCTTTTTCAGCCTTGTCCAGGATGGCGTGCAGTTCGCCGTCGTCCAGCGCGTACTGCTTGGCAGCCGGTTTCTTGCCGCGCGCGGGCACGTCAACCCGGAAAAGGGGCGGACGCGCCACGTACAAATGCCCGGCTTCGATGAGCTTGGGAAAGTGGCGGAAAAACAGCGTGAGCAACAGCACCTGGATGTGGGAGCCATCCACGTCAGCATCGCTCAGGATGCAGACCTTGCCGTAACGCAAACTGCTGAGGTCAGGCGTGTCCAGCGGCCCGTGGGGGTCCACGCCGATGGCCACCGCGATGTCGTGAATCTCGTTGTTGGCAAACAGGCGGTCGCGCTCGACCTCCCAGGTGTTGAGTACCTTGCCGCGCAGCGGCAGGATGGCCTGGCACTCCTTGTCGCGCCCCATCTTGGCGCTGCCGCCGGCCGAATCGCCCTCGACCAGAAACACCTCGTTGTGAGACAGGTCGCGGCTTTCGCAATCGGTCAGCTTGCCAGGCAGCACAGCCACGCCCGAACCCTTGCGCTTCTCGACCTTCTGACCCGCTTTCTGGCGGCTTTGCGCGGCCTTGATCGCCAGCTCGGCCAGTTTCTTGCCGTAATCAACATGCTGGTTGAGCCAGAGTTCCAACGCCGGGCGCACGTAGCTGCCCACCAGGCGCACCGCATCGCGCGAGTTCAGTCGCTCCTTGATCTGGCCCTGAAACTGCGGATCGAGTACCTTGGCGCTCAGCACATAAGAGGCGCGAGCAAACACGTCTTCGGGCAGCAGCTTCACGCCTTTGGGTAGCAGCGCGTGCAGCTCGATGAAGCTCTTGACCGCCTGAAACAGGCCATCGCGCAGACCACTTTCGTGTGTGCCGCCAGCGCTGGTAGGGATGAGGTTCACATAGCTCTCGCGCACTGATGCGCCGTCTTCGGTGAAGGCCACGCACCAGGCCGCGCCTTCGCCTTCGGCAAAACTGTCGTGCCCGCTGTCGGCAAAACCTTCGCCTTCAAACAGCGGAATCACCGGTTCGCCGTTGAGCGTCTGCTGCAGGTAATCGCGCAGGCCGCCCTTGTACAGCCAGGCCTGGGTGTCCTTGGTCTTCTCGTTCACCAGCGTCACGCTCACGCCCGGCATCAGCACCGCCTTGCTGCGCAGCAGGTGCATGAGTTCGGCCATCGGCAAAGCGGCGGACTCGAAGTACTTGGCATCGGGCCAGGCGCGCACCGTCGTGCCCTGCTTGCGGTCGCCCTCGCCTTTGGGTCTCAACACCAGCGGCTCGATCACGTCACCGGCCGAAAATGCGAGTTGGGCCACCTGGCCTTCGCGGTAGCTGGTCACTTCCAGGCGCGTGGACAGCGCATTGGTCACGCTAACACCCACGCCGTGCAGGCCGCCCGAAAAGCTGTAGGCGCCGCCCTTGCCCTTGTCGAACTTGCCGCCGGCGTGCAGCCGGGTGAACACCAGTTCAACCACCGGCGCCAGCTCTTCAGGGTGCAGGCCAAACGGGATGCCGCGCCCGTCGTCCTCCACGCTGACCGAGTGGTCGGTGTGCAGCGTGACCTTGATTTTCCGGCCGTGTCCGGCCAGAGCTTCGTCGGCCGCGTTGTCCAGCACCTCCTGGATGATGTGCAGCGGGTTATCGGTGCGGGTGTACATGCCCGGGCGCTGTTTGACCGGCTCCAGGCCCTTGAGGACGCGGATGGAGCCTTCGGAATACGCAGAGTTGCTTTGGATCGCCATGGGGGCGGATTGTACGGGTCCTCCGGCAAAAGACTGTATGAAGATACAGACCGAGAATCCGTCGCTGGGAACGGCTGGGCTTGAGGGCGCAGCCACCCCGGCAGCGTCGCGAGCCAACTGACACCTGGGCGCGCACGCGACGGCGGCAGATTCGATACAGTCGCCCGATGTCTTCCCTTTCCGCTGGCGCTCCGCGCCTGTCCGCCGTCCAGGTCCTGCTATGTGGCGCTGCCATCGTCACCCTGTCCATGGGCATTCGCCACGGCTTTGGTCTCTGGCTGCAGCCCATTACCCAGGCCCAGGGCTGGACGCGAGAGAGCTTTTCGCTCGCGATCGCGGTGCAAAACCTGTCCTGGGGCGTGTTCGGCATCTTTGCCGGGATGGCGGCAGACCGTTTTGGCGCCATGCGGGTGCTCATGGCCGGCGCCGTGCTGTATGCGCTGGGCCTGGTGGGCATGGCCCTCACCACCACCGCACTGGGCTTTGCGCTCACCACCGGCGTGCTCATCGGAGCGGCACAGGCGGGCACCACCTATGCAGTGATTTACGGCGTGATCGGACGCCAGATTCCGCCCGAAAAACGCTCCTGGGCCATGGGGGTGGCGGCGGCTGCAGGCTCTTTTGGCCAGTTCCTCATGGTGCCGGTGGAAGGCTGGCTGATCAGCGGCTTCGGCTGGCAGGCAGCGCTGCTGATCCTGGGTGGATCGGTGCTGCTGATCATGCCGCTGGCGCGTGGTCTGCGCGAGCCTGGTTTTGTGGGTGGAGTGGCACCGCCGCGCGAGCAAACGATTCTGCAGGCGCTGGGCGAGGCCATGCGCTACCGCAGCTTCCAACTGCTGATGGCAGGCTACTTCGTGTGCGGCTTCCAGGTGGTGTTCATCGGCGTGCACATGCCGAGCTACCTGAAGGACAACGGCCTGTCTCCCGAAGTGGCAAGCTACGCCCTGGCGCTGATCGGCCTGTTCAACGTGATCGGCACCTACGCCGCTGGCGCGCTTGGCCAGCGCGTGCCCAAGCGCCACATCCTGGCTTTCATTTACCTGGCGCGCGCGGTGGTCATCACCATCTTCCTCGTGGTACCGCTCACGCCGATGAGCGTGTACGTGTTTTCATCGGTGATGGGCCTGCTGTGGCTGTCCACCATTCCGCCAACCAATGCCACCGTGGCGCAGATCTTTGGTGTCGCCCACTTTTCAATGCTCGGCGGCTTCGTGTTTTTCAGCCACCAGATCGGCAGTTTCATGGGGGTGTGGCTGGGCGGTGTGTTGTACGACCGTACCG
>NZ_JAABRQ010000009.1 GCF_011390835.1 Hydrogenophaga sp.
TGAACTCCTAGGCATGTAGAAAAAGAAAGGGCCCCGTCCTGTCGGAGGGGCCCAGTCGGGGTTCAAATCAGGCCAAGGGGGCCATCAACAGGTTAAGCGAGGGGCTTGACCTACGGGTCCCTTTTTTTCGCCTTGTGACGCTGGGCAGACGCCATCCGGGCATCAAGTTCGCCAGAAAACTGCCGAAACAGACTCCAACTCCACTGGAATCACCATGCGCCACCTCGTCGTTACCCTCGGTCTGATCGCCGCCACCAGCACGCTGGTCGGGTGTGACGCCCTGGGCATCGAAACCGCAACCCAGATCAACGCCAAGCGGGAAGCCGAGGCCCGCGCCATTGGCAGCGCCTGCCGCTACGCGCTGCGGGGCATTGAGGACTGTTTTGCCGGCAACAGCAAAGCGGGCAAGGCCGCCGTCTTCGAGGGCTGGAAGGAGATGGACCAGTACATGCGCGACAACCAGTTGGTGGGCCTACCTTCCGGCGATGGTGCGTCCAAAACCGAATCCGGTGCGGATGCCGCGCCTGCTGGTGAAGACGGTGCCCGCACCGAGGCCAAATCCCGGCGCTCCTGAGCGCAAGCCCGCTGCGGGCGATCGCCCGGGCCAAGAATCATTCATGCATCAGCCAGGCGACGAGTCGTCGCGCTCAAACACCGCCATGCTCTCCACGTGTGCAGTGTGCGGAAACATGTTGACCACACCCGCCGCCGTGCAGCGGTAACCGCCCTGGTGCACCAGCAAGCCCGCATCGCGCGCCAGCGTGGCCGGGTTGCAGCTCACGTAAACGATGCGCTGCGGCGCGCTCCAGTTGCCGCGCAACTCGGGGTGCTGGTGCAGCTCAGCCACCGCCTTGGCCAACGCAAACGCCCCTTCACGAGGGGGGTCCACCAGCCATTTGTGCGCCACACCGTCGGCCACCAGCAGCTCGGGTGTCATGTCAAACAGGTTGCGCGCCGCGAACTGCGTCGGGGCAAGCGGCGCATGCCGGCCAGCCTGGTTCAGCGCCAGGTTGTCGCGCGAGCGCGCCACCAGCGCCTCGCTGCCTTCGATGCCCAGCACCTCGCCGGCCTGCGACGCGATCGGCAGGGTGAAGTTGCCCAGACCACAGAACCAGTCGATCACGCGCTCGTGGGCCTGCGCATCCAGCAGCCGCAAAGCGCGCGCCACCAGCACCCGGTTGATGTGCGGGTTCACCTGGGTGAAATCGGTCGGCTTGAACGGCATGGTGATGCCGAACTCGGGCAAGTCATACGACAGGGACGGACCGCCTTCGTCCAGCAGCTTGACCGTGTCCGGCCCTTTGGACTGCAGCCACCACTGCACACCATGCAAGGCGCCAAAAGCCCGCAGGCGCGCCAGATCGTCTTCGCTCAAGGGCTCCAGGTGGCGCAGCACCATCGCGATCACCGAATCGCCACAGGCCAGCTCGATCTGCGGACAGGTTTCGCGCGCATCCATGCCGAAGATCAGCCCGCGCAAGGGCATGAGCAACGCACTGACGACCGGTGGCAGCACCGCACAGGTCTGCATGTCGGCCACATAGCGGCTCTTGCGCTCGTGAAAGCCAATCAGCACCTCACCCTTCTTGTGCACATGGCGAACCGATAGCCGCGCCCGGTAACGGTAGCCCCAGGCCGGCCCCTCGATCGGCCGCAGCAACATCTCAGGCTTGACCTTCCCCAGGTGCCAGAGGTTGTCTTCGAGTACGCGCTGCTTCACCGCTACCTGAGCCGCGGGATGCAGGTGCTGCATCTTGCAGCCGCCACAGGCACCCGCGTGCAAGCCGAAATGGGGGCAACCCGGGCGCACCCGCTGCGAAGATTCGCGGTGCACCGCGGTGACCACGCCCGCTTCCCAGCTGATTTTCTTGCGGTGCACGCTGGTGCTGACCAGCTCACCCGGCAAGGCACCTTCGATGAAGACGACCTTGCCGTCCGGCCGTCGGGCGATGCCCTGGGCATCGATGTCCATGGATTCGACCGCCAGCCAACCGTCGGGCAGCTCGCTGCCGCCTGGTGGATGCGGATTGGGGCTGGCCGTGGTGGCCAGGCTGTTTTCGTGGAATTCGGAGGCGCTCATGCTCCGATTGTCTCAGGCGCCAGCTCCCCACGACCCGCCAAGCGGCGGAACGTGTTGGCTCCGCTTCAGGCCCAGGCCTGGAGGTACTCGTCCCAGTGGCTGTCGGTGGGCGCGAGATTGCCCAGGGTCTCTTTCACGTAGGCGATTTCCTGGTTGTACTCGGCCTCGGTGAGCCCGCCACGCATCTTTTGGAAGCGGCAATACACCAGGTAGGTGTTCATCACATCGGTCTCACAGTAGCGCCGCACGTCTTCCGTCTGTCCGGCGAGGTACTGCGAGTACACCTGCGAGCCGTCCATGCCGAGCTTGCCGGGAAAGCCGCACAGCTTGGCCATGGCATCGAGCGGGGCGTTGTTCTTCGGGCTGTACATCGCGAGCAGGTCCATCAGGTCGAGATGGCGCATGTGGTAGCGGCTGATGTAGTTGTTCCACTTGAACTCGCGGTCGTCTTCGCCGAGGTCCCAGTACTTGTTGGCCTCCACGCCGTGGCGCAGGCCCCGGTAATGCAACACCGGCAGATCAAATCCGCTGCCATTCCAGCTCACCAGCTGCGGGGCGTGTTTCTCCACAGCGTGAAAAAAGCTCTGCACCACCTTGCCTTCGCTCTGCCCGTCGCGGTCCACAAACGAGTGGATGCGCAAGCCCTCGGCATTGCGGAACACGCAGCTGATAACCAGCACGCGCTGCAGGTGCAAGGGCATGAAATCGCTCTGGCCTTTTTCCTTGCGCTCGGCCAGCCAGGCGGCGTAGACCTGCTCGTCGCTGGACTCTGCGGGTTCTCCCCGCAAAGCGCGCAGACCGACCACGTCTGGGATGGACTCGATGTCGAACACCAGCACGGGCCAGGCCATGGCGGGCTTTCAGTGGCAGGCCAGTGCCAACAACGCCAGGGATTCAGCGCTTGGGCAGGTAGCCCATGGGATCGACCGGCTTGCCCAGGCGGCGAACCTCGAAGTGCAGCTTGACGCGATCGGCATCGCTGCTGCCCATCTCGGCGATCTTCTGGCCCTGGCGCACCGCCTGATCCTCGCGCACCAGCAGCGCCTGGTTGTGGGCGTAGGCGGTCAGAAAGGTGTTGTTGTGCTTCAGGATGATGAGGTTGCCATAGCCCCGCAGGCCAGCGCCAGCATAGACCACGCGCCCATCTGCGGCAGCGATCACCGGATCACCCACGCGCCCGGCGATGGCCACACCTTTGTTCTTGGCCTCGTCGAAACCGGCGATGACCGTGCCCTGAGCCGGCCAGACAAAACTCACGTCGTCAGCGCCGGCCGACTCTGGCGCGGTCGAAGGCGCCGGGACCGGAGCCGCCGCGACAGCCGTCGAAGTGCCCAGCGGGCGCGACACCACCCCGGTGCTGGTGACGGCGTTGGCGGTGACCCCGGTGCCACCGACCGCCGATGTGGCAGCCGTGACCGGCGCAGCGCCAGTCATCGGGCTGACGACCGGCGGCGCCACGCGCAAGACCTGGCCCACTTCAAGCGCGTTGGCGTTGGGCAGGTTGTTCCAGGCCTGCACGTCGCGCCAGTTCTGGCCGCTGTCGAGGGCGATGCGGAACAGGGTGTCTCCCGGTCGCACGGTGTAATAGCCAGGCTTGCCGGCGTTTTCGGCACCGGGCGGCTGCTTGATGTCCAGCGTGCCAGCCGCGCCGGTCCGGTCTTCGACAGGAGCGGGCTGGGCCAGGCGACGGGTCGAGCAGCCGGCCGTGACCAGCAGTGCAGCCAACAAACCGGAGATCAACAGGCGGTTGGTGTTGGAATGCTGGTGCAGGAGGCCGCGGGCTACGGTCACTGGAAGCGTTGTATTCATGAGGACTCTCATCTAAGGTGCGGACCCGCTCAGTGGGCCGGTCACAGGATGTGGTGAGGCAAGCCGGGCAGGTCCTGGACCTGGCTGACTCACGCAATACCCGATTTTAGAGGCACAAAGTGCACAGCTTCGAGCACCGTTCGGCTCACGCCCTGGGCGGTCTTGTCGATCACCACCAGATTCTGACGCCCAGGCCCGGTGGCAGCGGGGGCCACTAGGCGCCCGCCCACGGCGAGCTGGTCGACCCAGGCGTCTGGCACGTCTTCCCCCCCTGCGGCCGCGATGATGGCCGAATACGGCGCGCCGCGCGGATAGCCCAGCATGCCATCGCCCAACAGCAGGTGCAGGTTGGCAATGCGCAGCATGCGCAGGTTTTCTCGCGCCCGCTCGTGCAGGCCGCGCAGCCGCTCAATGCTGTAGACCTCGCGTGACAAATGGCTCAGCACAGCGGCCTGGTAGCCACAGCCGGTGCCGATTTCAAGCACCCGCCCCAGCTTCTCCGTGTGCCCATGGCACAGCAACTCAGCCATTCGAGCGACCACATTGGGTTTGGATATCGTTTGACCCAATCCAATAGGCAAACTTGTGTCTTCATAGGCCTGGTTGACCAGGGCCGAGTCCACAAACCGGTGGCGCTCCACCGCCCGCATGGCCGCCAGCACCGCCAGATTCGATACGCCCTGGGCCTCGAGCTTGCGCACCATGGCCGTGCGCACCGCCTGGGAATCCATGCCGATACCTGTGGTCAGCGGCCGCGCCGCGGAGGTCGAAGGCGCAGCTCGCGCCACCGTGGTTCTCGCGGCGGGGGAGCCCTGAGCGTTGTGCCCACCCGGCGACAAAGACGCAGGGAACCCGGGCCTGGGACGCGTGCCTGCCGGGATGGGCGGCTTCATGCGGGCGTGCCCGGGGCCGACGCCGCCGGATGCTTGAGCTCGGCAGACAGCTGGGCCGCGGTGGGCGCCCAGTACGGCAGGCGTTCGTGGTCGGTCAGATCGACCTGCAGCGGGGTGATGGTGGCGTAACACTGGGCAGTGGCGTGGAAGTCGGTGCCCTCGGTGTCGTCTTTCACAGCCCCTGCACTGCCGATCCAGTACATCGTGTCGCCACGAGGATTGGTCTGCGAGATCACCTGCTCGGCCGAATGGCGGCGACCCAGTCGCGCCACCTTGAAGCCACGCAAGCCCTCAGCCGGCACGTTGGGTATGTTCACGTTCAGCAGCCACGGCAGCGCGCGCTCGGCCGCCTCTGGCAGCGAAGGCAGCAACTGCGCCACCAGCTTGGCCGCCATCTGGCCCGCCGCATCCAGGTGGGCCCAGCCCTTTTCGGTTTGCGAAAAAGCGATCGCCGGGATGCCGAACAGGTAGCCCTCCATGGCCGCGCCGACCGTACCGGAGTAAATCGTGTCGTCGCCCATGTTGGCACCGTTGTTGATGCCCGAGACCACCAGATCAGGCCGGTAACCGAGCAGACCGGTCAGGGCGATGTGCACACAATCGGCCGGCGTTCCGTTCACATAACGGAAGCCATTGGGCGCCGTGTGCACATACAGCGGCGAATGCAGCGTGAGCGCATTGGACTTGGCGCTGTTGTTGTGCTCGGGTGCCACCACCTCCACCGAAACACCTGGTAAACCCTTCAGGCCCTCGTACAAGGCCACGATGCCTGGGGCCTGATAGCCGTCGTCGTTGGAGATGAGGATCTTCATGCCCTTGATTCTAGGTCGCTTGCCCTGGGAGAACGGCGCGGTGGGGCTTGGCCGTCTCGTCGTCGCACCAGCGACAGCGCAGCGGGTTGTCCCGCTGCTCCCAGGGCCTGACGATCCCTATCATGGACCGATACCCCGAAACCATTTCATCAAGAGGAAACACCATGCATGCCTGGCTGTGCGAAAACCCTGTCGGCGTCGATGCCCTGACCTGGACCGAGCTGCCCACGCCCGAGCCCAAGGCAGGCGAAGTGCTGATCGAAATCCAGGCCGCAAGCCTCAACTTTCCGGACCTGCTCATCGTTCAGAACAAATACCAGATGAAGCCGCCCCTGCCTTTTGTGCCGGGTTCCGAATACGCCGGCGTGGTGCGTGCGGTGGGTGACGGCGTGAAGCACCTGCAGGTCGGTCAGAGCGTGGCCTGTCTGAGCGGCACCGGTGGCTTTGCCACCCACACCATCGCCCCGGCGGCGCTGTGCATGCCGCTGCCCGCCGGTTTCCCGCCGGTGGACGCCGCGGCCTTCATCATGATCTACGCCACATCGTGGCACGCGCTCATGGACCGGGCCGCGCTCAAGGCGGGCGAAACGGTGCTCATCCTCGGCGCCGCCGGCGGTGTCGGTACCTCGGCGATCCAGCTGGCCAAAGCGGCGGGTGCGCGCGTGATCGCCGCGGCGTCCAGCGATGAAAAATGCGCGCTTTGCAAGACCTTGGGTGCCGACGAGACCATCAACTACAGCGTGCACACGCCGGCCAAAGGCCTGCGGGAGGAAATCAAGCGGCTGACCGACGGCAAAGGCCCGGACGTGATCTACGACCCGGTGGGCGGCGACTTCGCTGAGCCCGCGTTCCGCTCCATCGGCTGGCGTGGGCGCTACATGGTGGTGGGATTTGCCAGCGGCCCCATCCCCAGCCTGCCACTCAACCTCACCTTGCTCAAAGGCGCCAGCATCATGGGTGTGTTCTGGGGCGACTTTGCGCGCCGCGAACCGCAAGCCAACGCGCAGATGATGCAGACCCTCGCCAGCATGTATCTGAAAGGCCAGATCAAACCGCAGATCGATCAGACCCTGCCCATGAAAGAGCTGCCCAAGGCGTTCGCCGTCATGGGCTCGCGCTCGGTCAAGGGCAAACTGGTAATGGTTAACTGATGCGCCGACTCCTCGGCCGGTGAAGCGCGAAAACCCAAGCCCGTCAGCGACTGCGGGCGGGCTTTGCGGGAAATTGCTGGGGTAGCTGATGGAGCTCTCAGACGACGGCATCAAGTTACTGGTGCCGCATGGCGAAAGCGGAGAAGAAGTTGAATAGCGACTGCCTTATGGCTGGACTGCAACAAAATTGCCGTTAGCACATGCGGGGGCTGTTGCAACGCAGCTGGCGGCTTGCCGCCATCACAACCCTTCTGCTTGTAGGCTGCGGTAGCCTTGCCCAGAATCAACCTCAATCTGGCGCTGGCACCGATCCCCGCGATACGGATGGAAGGCGAGCACGGCGCTTAATCTAACTAGCATTGCAAGGCAATCCTGGCCCGGCTCAAGCTCTGAGACGACGACACCCGAGCCTCTTCTTCCACGCACAGTACGCCGCCTCGGACACCCCGATCTGGCGGCTTGTATCAAAGACCGGCGTACCTGAATCGGCCAACCTCAGCGGGTGCGCGTTCTGATTTTCAACGAATCTTGACGTCTTCATTGCTTCCCTTTCGCGCTATTCGGCACTGCAGGAAAGCAACCCTAGCGCCAGTTTTGAAACGTCCAGAACCCGGGAGAGTCGTCATGACTCCTCAGCACTTCCTTCACACAACGCAGCGCACGAATCGACATCTTGCGTTTCGCCCAGCTGTCGAGCCTGACCACCCCATAGGGGTCACGCTAGTGCTGCCTGCTTGGAATTGCCCGCTGCAACGACTAGCGATTCCGATTGCGCTCCTCGTCCTCTTTTTTCTTCCACTCTTCCTCTTGCCGGGCATCCTTGTCCTTTTGAACCTGGTCTTTTGGTGCAGCCTTCTGTTCTTTTACCTTGCCCTTCGGTTCAGGTTGGGATTGTTGCCGCTTCAGATCTTGTTGCTGCCTCTGTTGTTGCTGGCGTTGCTGGTCTTTCTGGCGCTGTAGATCCTGCTGGCTTTGCTGGTCTTTCTGGCGCTGCAGATCCTGCTGGCGTTGCTGCTCTTTCTGGCGCTGCAGATCCTGCTGGCGTTGCTGGTCTTTCTGGCGCTGTAGATCCTGCTGGCGTTGCTGCTCCTGCTGGCGCTGCAGCTCTCGCTGGTCTTGCTGGCGCTGCTGCTCCTGCTCGCGTTGCGGGTTTTGCTGCACCCGCGGCTGAAAATATTTCTGCGCATCAGGATCACGTGGCCGGTAGCGGTAATTCTCGGACCGGATCTCATGCTGTTGCTCTACCGCACGGGGATAGCGGTCGCCGGAATAATTCCGCTGGTAGGTTGGCAACGGTGCAGGAGGCAGGGCGGAACTCCGGTCCCAACGGTCCCACCCTCTTCGCCGCTGTTCCCAGTTACGACCCCAGTGATCCCCCCAACGGGGCGGCAAGTCGGCAATCCAGCCGCGAAAATACGGCGGCGGCTGGCGGTAGTAGCGAACCGGGACGCGCAGTATAAATACCGGCAGATCGTAGTAATCCACCCTGTCCCACGGACCGTTGTACCAGCCGCTTGCATACCAGATGTCATCCTGGAACACCCAGTACAGGCCGTCGTAAAAGAAGAAATTGAAACTCACCCGGGGGTCGTAGTAGACGGGATAACCCGGTATCTGGACAAGATCTGGGTACGTCGAATAATTGATGCCGATGTTCAGACCAGAATACCCAAGGCCGACCGCGGCATAGCTGGATGGTTGGTAAGGGGGTGCGGTATAGCATCCCTGGATAAGGGTCACCGACATCGCGATGATCAGGTAGCGAGTTCTCATTTTTTGCCCTTTATGTTCTTCATATTTGGTCCGTGGTCATCTGCCAACAACCGGACATAACCTGTTGCGTGTTCGCCAAGGTGTTGCTGCGCCCGGGAGTTCTCGGAGTTGTTGCCGATGATCCTTTAACCATCGAGTGCTCTACTTGCGAACGAAAAGTAACGCAGTGCCCGACTCAATCCGTGAGGTCTCCAAGGTCTAGATTGGATTTATCTCTAACGTTCCTGAGCAGAACCGCCACGCGAAATTGGGGTCATAGCAACCGTCCTTCGGAGCCCATTGGCGATCCATCGACACGTAGGCTACATTTAACTCAGCATGCGCCGATAGCTTTCGGTTGTCTGTTCGCCACCGCACACTGTCCGCTCGGGCGAACCTGCACCCGAACACACGACGAAAGCCCACAAAGGCGCTATCACGTGGTCATGTGTGCGAGTGTCGTTCACTTCTTCATTCATGCGCAGCTCGGGCAACCAAAACCGGCCACTCGGCCGGGGCCAGCCTGACAAGGTCGCGGGAACGGCTGTTTAAGCCAAGGATGAACTGGCGATCTCGACCTGTAACGGCTGGTCGACTGTCCGGATGAAACAACTGGAGTGGGGCGGTGACTGGACATCAACACGAGACCGCTTACTGGATGCCGGTTTCACTGCTGGTAAAAGTCGCTCATGAACATTGGCATCGCCCCGCCGGGCATTCACCTCATTGAACTGCCGTCCGTTAAAGCTCGAAGTCCTCATCCGATCCTATGTCGATCACAAGTCGTCAACGATGGGCCCCAATTCTCAATTGACGGCCGCATTTCCAGGCAAGCTCCAAGTGGAGCATTTGCACGATCACCCCCAGGTGGCATGGCCGCTTCACGGATGCCTTGAACTGAAGAAGGGCAAAGCCGTATCTGCCTTCCAGCCTCCGCGAGCTTGGTGTGGAATAGGCAAAAGTCAGCCCGCCCACTCGAGTTGGTAGGCCAGGTTGTGGCCAGCCATCTTGGAATATTGACGAATTGATTTGCGGGCGAGCGTGAGTTTGACCGCTGGGGGTAGTAGACCGCTGATTCGGCCGAACAGTGTGCGGACTTCGCCAACCGAAGCGGTCTTTGCCTTGGGAAAGGCAACTTCTACCTTGGCCTGCCGCTGACCTGCGTGGTCCAACAAGTTCGACAGTCTTTCGAACATCTGGAGAAGCGGATCGGACCGATGCGTCGACCAGTTCGCAGCGGGCACGAAGTCCACGAAGTGCATCAGGTGGTAGTTCAGGTTGATCCAGAAGTTGTCTGCATCGATTGTGAGAGGTTCATTGTCAATCACTCGATGGAAGCGCAGCGCCTTGAGTTTGCCGACGCGGTGCATGTTTCCTTCAACCTCTTCAAGTAGGTCGTTGTTGTAAAGCAGCCGCAAGATCGACGGGAACGTCTCAACTTGGATCGCTTCGAAATCCGTCAGCAGCGCCTTTAGTTTCGGTATCTTGCCCGCGTCCATGGCGAACGTGTTCGTTGCAGTGCCCAAAATCGAATGGAGCAGGGCCACATTGGGCGAATGTTGGGGATAGTGGCGGGCTGCGTAGTGGTGGCAAAACACGAGGTGCTCGAGGAATGTGCCATCGGCATGCTCCATACTGAAGTCGCACTCGTTAATCATGAAGTTGATCAATTGTTCATCGATTTTCGGTGGGGGGTGAGCCGACTCAGCCTCGGCATATGAGGCCTCGATATCAGCTTCGGCAGCGTGGTCCCATACCGATTCCTTCGCCAGCTTCTCATCCATGATCTTGCGTGGAATCCCCTCAAGACCACCGAAGATTGTTCGGCTCATATCGAAATCTGCCATGCGCTCCACCCGCACACGGCCTGCATGATCGAATGCGCCGCCACGTGCGATTGCGGCCTTACGCTGCAAACTCAGCGTTGCATTTAGCTCGGCGCGTTCAGCGCTTGCGTTCGTGACCATGCCCACCTCATTGCGTTGTTTGAAGTCATGCTTACCACCGCTCGCTCCCCAGTGTGCATGCACGATTGTTGAGCTGCTGGAGACGGGAAGAAGACTGAATGGCAGTGCGTGCCTGTGAGATAGGCAGGTAGTATCCCGACCGGACAAACGATGTCAACTGTAGAGTGTCCACTCATGGCCGACTGGATCTGACGATGGCGGTCTTTCGCCCATACCAGCTGGGGAAGGCGCCAAATGCGCGGCCAAACAGTTGTATTCGAAGAACGCAAACTGACTCTGCTGGCCTGGAGCTGCGGCTCCTGTTCTAGGATAAATAGAGCGTTCGTCAGGCGCCGGGTTGCATGGTGAAAGCGACCTGCCCGCCTTTACCTGGACGCAAGGATCGAAATCGAGCTGCGCAATTTTGCCTCGTGCAAGGTGTGCAGCGTAATTTTTCTGACTTCGGCCTTGCTCTGTTCGATGTGACTTCGCAGCATCAGCTTGGCTTGGTCACCTTTACGCTGGATGATCGCCCGGAGAATCTTGCCGTGCTCCGAGTAGGTCGCATCGATGCGGTCGGGCCGGGTGAAATCCAGCCTCCGAACCACGCGAATGCGTTCGGTGACATCTTGGTGAACGCGTGAGAGCTCAAGATTGCCGCTTGCCTTAACCAAAGAGGCGTGAAAGGCTTCATCGAGCTCGCCCATGCGCTGCGGGTCCGACTGGCGCTCTGCCACCGGCACTAGCCAAATGGATTTGAGCGTGGCGAGCTCGGGCGTGTCATCACGCCGCACAACCAGCCTGTCGACGCTGGCGAGTTCCAGAACGATGCGAGGGTCGTAGAGCTGGTCCAGGCGCTCAAAGTCGATGGGCTTGACGTACCAGCCCAGCTTGGACTCAACATCCACAAGGCCTTCGGTTCGTAGCCGAAACAGGGCTTCTCGCACCGGTGTGCGGCTGACCCCGAGGCGCTGACCCAGCTCTCCTTCCGACAGCCGGTCACCCGGCACCCAGCTGAAGTTGTGCAGCTCGCCTTTCAGCGCCGCGTAGGCCTTTTCGGCCAGACTGGTCCGGTTGTGTCCTGGCGGACCGGAGGACAGCGTGACAGCGCGCATCCCGCCATCATGTAGCAAGATGGCAGACCACCATGCGTTCGCCCGGCAAGAGGACCACTGGCGGTGTCTGGCGCATGCAGCGGTCCTCACCTTCGGGGCAGCGGCCGTGGAAGCGGCAGACCTGCGGTGACGGATCGATAGGGCTGGTCACTTCGCCACTGAGTCGGATGCGTGACCCCTGGCCA
Organism: Hydrogenophaga sp.; assembly: GCF_011390835.1. Lineage (GTDB taxonomy): Bacteria > Pseudomonadota > Gammaproteobacteria > Burkholderiales > Burkholderiaceae_C > Hydrogenophaga. Next base: position 11,744 of record NZ_JAABRQ010000009.1, read on the forward strand.
GGAATCGAAGACACCAGCGCTTGGGTGTAGGGGTGGCGAGGTGCGCGAAACAAGGCTTCGGACGGACCGGTCTCCACCAGCTTGCCCAGGTACATCACCGCCACGCGATCGGTCAGCAGGCGCACCACATTGAGGTCATGGGAGACAAACAGATAACTCAGGGACAGTTCGCGCCGCAGCCGGTCCAGCAGTTGCAACACCACCGCCTGCACCGACACGTCCAACGCCGCTGTGGGCTCGTCCAGAATCAGCAGTCGTGGCTGCACCGCCAGCGCCCGCGCAATGCCCACACGTGCCTTCTGGCCGCCCGAAAGCTGGTGCGGGTAGCGCGACAACAGTTCACTTGGCAGGCCCACCTGATCGGCCACTTCGTGAACACGCCGGTCGGCGGCGCTGGCGCGCTGGCCCATCAGCAGCGCGAGCGGCTCGGCGATGGTGTCGTGTGCGGTGTAGCGCGGGTTCAGGCTGTCGGTCGGATCCTGGAACACCATCTGGATGCGGGCACGGGCTGCGGTGCGCGCGAAGCGCAAGGCTGGCGTGCTCGCCAAGTCCTCGCCTTCGAACACGATGCGCCCCTCGGTGGGGTCCAGCAGCCGCGCCAGCAGCCGCACCAGGGTGGACTTGCCACAGCCCGACTCACCTACCAGCCCTAGGCTCTCGCCGACACCGATGCTCAGCGACACGTCGTCCACCGCATGCAAAAGCGCTCCGCGCTTACCCGCCACCGGAAAACGCTTGTGCAACCGTTCAACCTTCAGCAGGGGCTCAGACACCTTGTACCTCCTGATCGGCCGCGTTGACCCGCGCCGCCGGCGGCATCATCAGGTCCAGCGGGTGCCAGCAGGCGACTGCGTGCATATCACCGCCCGCCAGCCGAGGCTGCTCGCTCAGGCAGCGCTCGGTGGCCCGATCGCAGCGCCCGGCAAAGCGGCAGCCAGGCAAATCGTTACGCCGCAGGTCGGGCAACTGGCCCGCTACCGGCTCCAGGCTGTCGATGGTGCTGTGTTCGCCGGGGGTCGAACTCATCAAGCGCGCCGTGTAGGGGTGACGGGGTCTAGCAAAGAGCGCTTCGGTCGATGCCATCTCCACGGCGTGACCGGCGTGCATGACGACGATACGATCGCAGTAGTCGGCCGCCAGCGCCAGGTCGTGGGTAATGAACAGCGTGGCCATCTGGCGGCTGCGCGCCAGCTCGGTGATGAGGTCCATCACGGCAGCCTGCGTGGTGACATCCAAGCCGGTGGTGGGCTCGTCGGCAATCAGAAGGCTAGGCTTGCAGGCCAACGCCAGCGCGATCATGACCCGCTGGCACATGCCACCCGACAACTCGAAAGGATACGCAGCGAGCCGCCGCTCGGGGTCGGCGATGGCCACGTCGCGCAGCGCCTGTACGCTGCGCTGCTGCAGGCTGGTGCGCAGGTCGGTACCGCCGGTGGCGGCATGGCGACGCAACACATCGGCGATCTGCTGCCCAACCGGCCGAATGGGGTTGAGCGCCGTGCGTGGGCTCTGGAAAATCATGGAGATTTCCCTTCCGCGAAGGTCGGCTAATGCAGACTCGCTGGCCTTCAGCAGATCCATGCCCCCAAACACAGCGCTGCCACTGGTGACGCGCGCAGCACGGTCGCTGATACCCAGCAGCGCATAGCTGAGCACGCTTTTCCCCGAACCGCTTTCGCCAACCAGACCAACGATCTCACCCTTGCGCAAGCTGAGGTCGACACCCTGCAAGGCATGCACGGCGCCACTGCGGGTGCGGAACTCGAGACCGAAGTTACGGACGTCGAGCAATGGAGGCTGCGCGTTCATTGGGCTCTCGATTCGAGCGATGTTGGTGACAGCTGATCAGCGAGCGTCGGTCCTCGGCGCTTCATGTTCTTCTCCTCGGGTCGAATATATCCCGCAGCGCGTCGCCCAGCAGGTTGAAGGTGAACACGGCCAGCATCAGCACCAAGCCAGGGAATAGGCTGACCCACCACTCACCGCTCACGATGAACTGAGCACCTTCGGCCACCAGGATGCCCCATTCGGGCTCGGGTGGTCGCACGCCCAGCCCAATAAAGCTGAGACCCGCCGCGTTCAGAATGGCCCAGCCCATGTTTAGACTGACCTGAACCATGGCGGGAGGCAAGGCGTTGGGGAACAAGTGCATCGCGAGAATGCGCATGTCGCCATTGCCCGACAGCCGCGCTGCCTCCACCCATCCGGCGCTCCGCCGCACATTGGCCTCTGCGCGTGCGACGCGGATGTAAAACGGCAGGTTGATGACGATCGTGGCCAGGATGATGTTGCCCACGGTATTGCCCAAAGCCGCAACGATACCCATGGCCAGCACAAACAGGGGGAAGGCCATGATGGTGTCGGCACCCCTGCTGATCACTCGGTCCCACCAGCCACCAAAGAACCCAGCGGCAAGGCCCAGTGGCATGCCAATGATGAACGACACAAATACCGCGCTGAACGCGATGCCCAGGTCCAGCCGCGTGGCAACCACCACACGGGAGAAAATGTCGCGGCCCAGCGAGTCGGTGCCGAACCAGTGGTTCGCCGAGGGCGGCTGCAGCGCTGGTCCAACGTTGCTGGCCAAGGGGTCGTAAGGCACCAGTGACGGCCCCAGCAGCGCCGTCAGGACAAAGCCCACGAACAGTGCGGCGGCCAGCATGGTGACTGGGTTCTCCGACAACACGTGCCGGATGTGGCTCAAGGTGCCGTCTTGCGTGCTGCTGGTACTCATATCGCGAGTCTCATGATTCGATGGTCACGCGAGGGTCGACCAGCACATACAGCAGGTCCACCAGCAGGTTCAGGGCTACAAAGAGCAGGCCCATGGTCAGCACGAAGCCTTGAACCGGCGCATAGTCACTGGCCGTCAGGGCATCGATGGCGTAGCTGCCCACGCCAGGCCAGCCAAAAACCTTCTCGATAATGACCGACGAACCGATCATGAAGCCGAACACCATGCCTAGCGTCGTGATCACCGGCAGCAGCGCGTTGCGCAAGGCATAGCGCACCAGCACCGTGGTGTCTGAAAGACCGCTGGCGCGCGCGGTGCGTATGAAGTCGGACGACAGCACTGCGATCATTGATGCCCGCGTCATACGCGCGATGGGCGCCAGCACGAACAGCGCCATCGTGACCACAGGCAGGATGAGCTGCTTGACGCAAGCCCACCAAAGCGCACCGTCACCGGTGAGCGCAGCATCAATGACGTAGAGTCCGGTCACGGTCGGCGGTGGCGACCAGATCGGGTCCAGCCGGCCGAGTGGCGAAGGTGCCCAGCCCAGGAGGAAGTAGAAAACATAGGCCAGCAGCAGGCCGGTGAAGAAGGTGGGCAAGGACACGCCAGCCGTGATCAACACCCGCGAAAGCTGGTCAAACCAGGAACCTGGGCGTGTCGCAGCCATCACGCCCATGGGCAGTGCCACTGCGCAAGCCAATGCCAGCGCCATCAACACCACTTCCAGCGAAGCCGGCAGGCGCTGCAGCAGTTCCTGCAAGACCGGCTGGCCGGTGGTGAGGGACAGCCCCAGATCACCGCGCAACAAGTTGCCCACGTAGGTAAAAAACTGCTCGATCAGGGGCTTGTCCAGGCCGAGCTGTGCTCGCACCTGGTCCACCGCCTCCTGCGTGGCCGAGCCGCCGGCGAAATAGGCGGCAGGGTCACCCGGTATGGCCCGTGTCAACAGGAAGGTGATGATGACCACCCCAATCAGGTTGGGCAGCGCCGCCAACAGGCGCTTGAGGACAACATGGATCATGTAGCGGGTGCGTCAAGCAGGCTCACGTGAGCAGCCACCACCCGCCAGCCCTCGGGCTGGCGCACCCAGCTCTGGCTCTGACGACCGATCTTGCTACCGCCTTCGCGGCGAAACTCGGTCATGGCGGTGGCGTGGTCGTGGCCAAAGGTGGTGATCACGGTGCGCTGCAGGGCGCGCTTGAGCATGGTGGAAGGCCGCGACTTTCGGAACGCCAGGATCTCGGCCGCACCGTAGAGGTTTTCGGTCACGCCATAGCGCACCGTGTGCGGGCTGTCCCAGAACAACTCATCAAGCACCTCGACCTTGTTGTGAATCAGTGCGTCTTCATAGCGTGCGAAGGCGGCAGACACCTCTTCATGCACTGGCGGCAGATTGATCTCCACGTCAGAGCTCCTTGGCGATGGGCGCATGGGCAACGCCCGAGGCCTGCAGTTGTTGGGCGACACGAAGACACAGGTCTTCGCGCCACGGGGCGGCAATCACCTGAACGCCGATCGGCAGGTGGGGCGCATCCGGATCGGTGCCCCAGATCGGCACGCTCACCACCGGCAGACCGATGCAGGAAACGGGTTGCGTGAGCAAGCCCATGCTGGCGCGCGCCGGCAGCTTCATGCCCGCGATATCCAGCCATTCGGTACCAATAACTGGCGCGGTGCACGGCGTGGCAGGTGCCAGCACAACGTCCACATCAGCGAAGCTGTCGGCGACCTTGCGCGCAAACCAGTGCCTGACGCGGTGGGATTGATTCACCCACGCAGCCGGCAACATCGCACCGGCCAGGAAACGGTCTCGCGAGAGCGGCTCAAAGTCCTGGGCGCGCGTCTTCAAGTCGGGCAGATGAAGGCTGGCTCCTTCGGCATTGGTGATCAGGAATGCGGCCGTTCGGGCACGATCCACCTCAGGCCACTCGACCACCTGCTCTGCACCCAGCGCCGCCGCTGCGCGCTCCACCGCCAGCAGCGCGGGCGGCAGGGCCATTTTCTGGAACCAGCCCCCCAGCACGCCGATGCGCAGTCCCTCGGCGCCTCTGGTCAGCAGATCAACGCACGGCGCTGTGGGCCGATCACCTTGAGCCGGGTCGTCTGCATCCCTGCCTTGCAGGGCGTCGTAGGCAGCGGCGAGCTCGGCAACCGTCCGGGCAAACGGACCCAAGTGATCCAGGCTCGCCACAAACGGGTAGCTGCCCGCCCGCGACAGTCGGCCGAAGGTGGGCTTGAGCCCGAACACGCCACACAGTGAGGCCGGCACACGGATAGAGCCGTTGGTGTCCGATCCCAGCGACAAGGGAACCTGCCCTGCCGCCACTGCAGCCGCCGACCCGCCAGAAGATCCCCCACTGAGTCGGGTCAGATCGTGGGGGTTTCGGGTGGGACCGTAGTGCGAATTCTCGGTGGTGAACCCATAGGCGTACTCATCCATGTTGAGCGCACCCACCAGCACCGCACCCGCGGCTTCCAGCTGGCGGATAAGGAACGCATCGCGGGAGGCGGGTGGCGCCTCGCGCTCGATTTTCGAGCCAGCCAGTGTCGACAGGCCTTCCACATCGAACAGGTTCTTCACGGCAAACGGCACACCGGCGAGCGGGCCGCCGATCTGGCCACTGTCGACCAGAGCGGCTCGAGCCAACGCCCGCTCAGCCAGCACGCTGGTGAAAGCGTTGACACGGCCATCGGTGGCCTCGATGCGCGCAAGGCTTGCCCTCACCGCTTCGATAGCGCTCATGGCTGACGCTCCTGCGTGGGCACGGGGATAAATACATTGCCCGACTCGTCAGCAGGCGTCAGAGGAAAGTCCATCACCTTAGGTGCCATGCCGGCGACCAGGTGCAGGTACCGCAGCACACCGGGCCGATGCTCTGGCGCGAGTATCAGCCCAAGGCAGGCGCACTGGGCATCCACAAAGGCTTGCATGTCTGCCTCGTTCATGCCGCTCACCTCAGGCCTTGCTCAGCTGGCGGTAGTCTGGCTGCAGATGGAACCAGTACATGAAGCCATTGACGTTCTTCTGCATCGCCACATCCTGCGTAGGCTGAAACAGGGGAACCCTCGGCACTTCGTCCATCGCGATCTGGATCATCTCCTTCACCGAGGCGTCGTAAATAGGCTTGCTTTCCGCGAAACGGGCGTTGGTGATCTCCCTGTCGAGCTTCGCGTTCTGGTAGCTCATGGTGTTGAACAGCGCGTTTTGCCCGTGGTAACACCAGAAGAAGAAGTACTCCGGGAAATCCAGCCAGCCGCCGAAGCGGTTGATGATCATGGGCATGTCTTTCTTCAACAGTGCCGCGCGCCAGGTTGCACCAGGGATCTTGTTCAGTTGCGCCTTGATCCCGATCGAAGCCAGAGCCTCCTGCGCCAGAATGGCCATGGGCTCACCAATCGTGGCACCGCCCAGGTCGAAACTGAGCGTGGTCTCGAAGCCCTCCGCGTAACCGGCTTCCGCCATCAAGGCCTTGGCCTTGGCGAGATCGGTGTTGTACGGCGTCGGTTGAGGCCACTTGATGCTGGTGACTGGGCTCTTGCCGCCATACATCTTGATGCCGCGCCCGTAGAGAGCGTTCTCGCTCATCTTGTCGTAAGGCAGCACATAGGCCACGGCCTGACGCACCTTGGGGTTGTTGAAGGGCGGCTTGGTGGTGTTCATGCCCAGGTAAATGATCGAGTTCTCGATCGCCGTACCCACCACCTTGACGGGGCTGCCATCAACCGCCAGTTCGGCGAAGTCCTTGGGCGGCAGGTCGTATGTCATGTCGATGTCACCCCGCAGCAGCAGGGCGCGACGGTTGCCCGCATTGGGTACATCTCGCTGCACGATGCGCCGCAGCGCGGGCATGGGACCGCTCTTCCAGTCGTCGTAGCGCGTATAGATGATCTCCTGCCCGGGGCGGAATGCCTCGACCTTGTAGGCACCACCGCCAGCGGTGTTGTTGCGTGTCCATGCCAGACCCCAGGGGTCGGCTGCGGTGGCGTTTTTCTTCACCAGCTCGCTGTTGAAGATGCAGGGCACGACCACGGCCATGTTGTTCATGGTCAGCTTGTCTGCGCGAATGAAGTCGACTCGGAAAGTGTGGTCATCCACAACCACAAACTGCTCGGGCTTTTCCAACGAACCGGCTTTCATCTGGAAGGTAGGGAAGCCGCCTGCTGCGATGGCGCGGTCGTAGCTCCACTTGACGTCTTTCGCGGTCACGGGTGTGCCGTCATGAAACTTGGCGTTTTTGCGCAGCTTGAAGGTCACTGACATGCCATCGGGCGCAATCTTCCAGCTCTCGGCCAGTTCAGGCACCAATTTATCGCGGTCGTAGGTGACGCGGCCGTCGGGCAGGGTTTTCTTGCCGTAGCTCATCAGCCGGTCGTAGACCAGCCAGCTCACGCCATAGGAGGGCCGGTTGGCGCCCAGGGTGTGGATGTCCAGCGAGTTGGGGCCAAACGCGTTGGCGACAACCAGCACGTCTTTTGGACGTGACTGCGCATGCGCTGCCAGGGGAAGAGCGCCAAGGGCGGAGGTAGTGGCAATAAAGTCGCGGCGGTCCATGGGTCTTGCTCCTTAAAGGGCTGCTGAGGTAGGCGCGCCATCCACCGAAGTGGCTGATGTCAAAGGCGCGTTCGAGTGCATAGGCTCCACAACGGAATCCATGTACGTGTAGTCCAACGACAGATTCGACGGCGTCGAACTGCGGTGGAGACGGTATTCCCGCCAAAGGCTGTGGGGTTTTATCGATGGGCGCGCCCCACTACCCGAAAAATATTCGGCCGACCCCGCGCTCTCATTTTTTTGCAAGGCGGGGAAGACCGGTGAAGCACCAGGCTGGACACCTCGCGCCCTCGATCGCCTCGGCACGGGCTGGATCCCGACAGCGACTTGAAGGCGACAGACAACCCGCGGCGCGCGGCCTTCCATCGCCTTGCCAAACCAGCGCGACCGCTCCAGACCAACCAAACATGGTGCGCGGCCTGCACCATTTCGGTAAGCAGACTGCCATTCAGCGATGGTCAGAAGGAAACACATTCTTTTCAGGGCGTTTCAGCTTGTATACATCTAGGTACTCAGCAACCAACGTACCAAGTACGGCTATGGGTGCCAGCCTCTGGCTCAGCGGTGCCAATGAATCAACACCGCACGAACCAGCGCTCAGAACCGATGACGGATGCCCAGCGAATAACCACCACCGCTGGACAGGCCCTCCAGCTTGTCGCTCATGACCACGCCGTACAACTCGGTACGACGGGACAGGTTGTGCAGATAGCCTAGCGAAAGGGTTTTGCGTTCAAGTGCCTGGCTGGGATCAAGGGTGCCGTACTGCGCGACAACTGCGCCCGCCCCCAGCGGCAGCCGAACACCCACACCAAGGATGTCGGTCTTGTTGGTGGTGGTGGTGTTCTCCACCTCGCCGTACTGGAAGAACGCCTTGGCGACGCCGAAGTCGTAGGAAACGCCCAGCTGCGTGGTCTGGGTGTCGTTCACCGGCGCAGCGCCATCTTTTTTCACGTCCTGGTGAACCAGGCTGGCCGCGAGGGTCTTGCTGAAATAGCTCAGGCCAACGCTCCAGTTTCCGCCGTTGCCCACAGCTGTGGCGCTCTCCTTGGCTGCCACGGCAGCGCCGAACCGAAAGCCTGAAAGGCTGGGGCTCGAGTAGGCGATGGAATCATTCCAACCCGTGTCGCCGGTGGCCGATCCTGCGCCACTCGTGAAGTAGTGGCGGATGCTGGGCGAATAACCAAAGGAGTCGCCGAGGGCGTTGAAGATCAGCGTGGAGACGAAGAGCTGCGTCGTATTGCGCCCCAGGTTCACAGCACCGAAGCTTTTGTGTGACAAGCCGACCGACGAGGTGCGCGCAAAGTAAGCGTCTCCCGGGAAGCGCCCAGCATCCCCGGTGTCAGCACGGAGGAACGCCTCAAGACGGAACTGCGCCGACAGCCCGCCACCCAGATCTTCGGTGCCGCTGAAACCGTAGTAACTGGTGGTCATCTTGCCGCTGTCAACGCCAGTGATGGAGCTACCGCCCGGTACCTTGGTCGAGCCTACGCTCAGATCCACCAACCCATACAGTTGAACCGAACTCTGGGCTTGGGCTGTCACAGCCATCAGCGCCAGAGCAGCGCCAGCGAGAAGGTTGGGGCGAAGCGCGATTCTCATGATGAAAACTTTCTGTCGTGGTTGATAAAAGGGGAGATTCAGGTCAGCGGTAGGCACAAGCGACGCGATTGCTTGGCAAGCCCCGACGGGCGCCCAGCCTGGCCTGACCTTGAAGACGTGCATCAGCAACGCCATGAAGGCAGAGACCTATCTGGGTTGAGGCCATGTCGGCACTGAAGCTGACCTTCAATATGCTCAGCAACTTGCGTACCAGCCACCGTCGCTGTGCGGCAGATCGCCTCGATGGCACGCAGGCTGCCTCACGCTCCGCAGCGACCGGTGACCCCGCGGCCGCAGCACGGCTCGTTCGCCGCCACCCGGACACCCGCTTGAGCGCGACGCACCAATGCGCCGGCCGAGATGAGAAGACGCACGATTGCGGGCGTGATGGTGCTGGCGCACCAAAAGGGCGCGCGCTAGCTCTCTAGCGAAGGCGAAATATGTGCTCACAGTGACTTCTTCGATGGCCAAGTCGGGCTTGATGCTTGCTTAGAACGCTGCTTGTTTATTTGGCGATGCTGAATTTAGCGAGCGCCCGTTGACTTGAGAAATGAAAAGACGATATGGAACACATTGCCGAGAGGAATCTTCGATCGGTTGACCTGAACCTCCTGGTGATCTTCGACGCGCTCATGGTCGAGAAGAACCTGACAAAGGTGGGAGAACGCCATGGCTTGAGCCAGCCTGCGGTGAGCAAGGCGCTGAACCGACTCAGGCATGTTTTTTCGGATCCGTTGTTCATCCGCTGCGATCGCGCGATGCAGCCCACGCAGCGCGCGCGCGAACTGGCCGGTCCGATCAGCATCGCGCTGAATGGCATTTCGAGCACGCTGGTGAGCAATGTGTTCGACCCCTCGCGCTCGCAAGCTCGACTTCGCGTTGCCAGCATCGACCTGTACCACACGGCCTTGATACCCAGCTTGGTGAAGGAGTTGCGCCAACAGGCGCCCGGGGTGAGCCTGCATTTCTGCGCGCTTGACTGCGCCAGCATATTCAATGAGCTGTCCTCAGGAAGGATCGATCTGGCGTTTTCTGCGGCGCGTGCCGTGCCGGCCGGTTTTCATTCCGCGCCCCTATGGCAGGACCATCTGGTCACTTTGATCGGGGAACACTTTTGGGACCGTCCATTCACATCTGACGTTTTTGCAAGCGCCTCCCACGTGGTTGACGCGGGGCGTGTACACGTATCGCCTGACGGACAAGGTTCCAGCGTTGTGGATGCGATGTTGGCTGCGCGCGGTCTGAAGCGGCATATCGCCCTGGTGCTGCCCACAGCAGCAGGCTTGCCTCACATCGTCGCCTCGACCGACTTGATCGCAACGCTGCCGATGCGCATCGCCGAGGGTCTTGGCAAAACGCCCGGCGTGCGCGTGCACCCGCTGCCCTTCGATGTTCAGGTCACCCCTCACCTCGTGTGGCATGAGCGCAGCCAGCTCGATCCGATTCAGGAGTGGCTGCGGAGCCTCGTCAAGAGCATTGCGGCGCGCTTACCCGCATGACACCTTGCCAACCGTCTAGCGCTTCGCCTAAACGTACATCCGATCCAGGCCCAGCGCACTCCGATCGATGACGCTTCCAAAGGCACCGACTCCACGCTTGCCCAGGGCCATTTCAGCTTTAATGGCCATCCTCCGACCAACAGTCAGCTGTTCTGTTCCGTGCCGAAAACCGATCAAACCGCCATTGCAGCTTTCTGACTGACGTTGAGGGTGGCTGTAGGTTGTGCTCCTCTAGATCGGGGAATCTTTCGGTTGGAATCCGCTACTCCCGAATGAAACAGGTTTTCGCAGAGACTCCAAGGTCGGAGAGCGCGAGCTTGCGGACCCGACCAACCAACTGAAGTGGGCGACCCGGTCAATTGAATCACCGGACTATCCTGGGCCGCATCAACATCCCTCTCGCATCCCCGCAATCGGATGGCAGTTCAAGAGCTCAATCCCTGGAAGGTGCGTTCAGCGCGAACATGGCGGTGTTGCAGGCCGCTTCAAGCTGATGGCGGTCGCGCGGTTCGGTCAAGGTCTGTGTGAGGCGCCTGATCATCTCGGCCTGGTCGAGCAGCGCCTGGCGTTGTTCCTGCCCCTGTGCCAGCTGGGCCAGATCGGCAATCGCGCTGGCCATCTTCAAGCACGCCTGCAGGCTGCCACCGCTGTAATTGCGAATCGGATCGAATGCAGCGTCCAGCAGCGACTTGAAAGTGTCTGGACGCGAGACAATCAACCGCGTTCGGCCCAAAGCGTCGTCCAGGTGCCCCAATGGCAGCTGCCGGCCGGCCACGTTACCCAGCGCTGAGGCCAGGCGGTCGATGCAAGCTTCGGCGGTACTTGGGTCGTTGATGCCGGGTGACAGCGCGCGCTGGGCAATCTCGACGAGTTGGTTGATGAGGTTCTGCATGTCCTGCACTGGTGTTCGTACCCGGCCAAAGCTGAATGCCTCGCAAACGCGCCTGCCCTTCTCGGCGTCAAGCTTCGTCTGCGACCAGATCGTGGCAATGACCGTACCGCTGATGACATAGTCGCCGGGACGGCGCGCAAGAACCACAACCGAGTCGGCCTCGGTGGCGAATTCGACCAGAGCGTCCAAGTCGATGTGCTGCACATAGCCCGACTCTGGCGAACGCACGATCGAGCAAGCCTCGCCACCCATCTGCGGAGAAACGCTCAGGTTGGGGGCTTTGCCAGACGAAGAATGCGGCAGCGGATAGAGCTCCTCGACGGCGCTATCAAGATCGGCACCGACCACGGCGATCACCTCGGGAGCCTGGATCGACTTGGCCACGTGGTGAATGAAATAGATCAGTACCGCCAGACTGCCCAGTGCCAGGACGAGCGCGGCTGTCACCGAGGCACTAGGAACGAAGGGCTTTGCGTCGCCGCTGTGCACCACCCCCAACACGACGATGCAAAACGCAAACGTCGCGATGAACATGCCGAGTGACAGCTGGGTGCCGCGGTCGCGCATGAACGTGCGCAACAGACGCGGCCCCAGCTGGCCGGCGGCCAATGACAGCGCAACAATAGTGATGGAGAACACGGTGGCAGCGATGGAGATCATCGAGCCAGCGATGGTGGTCAGCAGAGACCGGGCACCTTCGGCGCCCAGGCCGAAGAGCCACTTCACCCCCAGGGCGTCCGATGCCGTTGACAGCAGCTGCTGGCGCTGGATCCACGCCGACTGATCCAGCAGGATCAAGGCCTGAGCCAGGAAAATGCCAAGTGTCGTCATCAGGATCGGCCAGAACCAGAGGCTGGAGCGGGTCGAGTCGGCGAAGGCGCGAAGTCGATTGAGCATGAGGAAGTGTCCGTCCTTTTGGCCCCTCTGCCTAGGCTGGCGACGACCCGGCGCCTGAGTGGCAAATGACCGACACGCGAAGCGGGCCAGCGTTGATACTTGTCCATGCTCGATGTCGCTGCCTTCTGCTTGGTCATCACGGCCATGCTGGCCTATCTGAACCAACGATTTGTTGGTCTTCCCACCGCCATCGGCGTCTTGGCCACTGCGCTCGCCTGCTCGCTGGGCATCGTCGCACTGAGCAAACTGTGCATCACGAGCATGCCGCTGCGCCTGGAAGAGGAGCTGCTTCTTCGATCAACTTCAGCGAAGTGCTCATGCAGGGCATGCTGTCGCTCCTGCTCTTTGCAGGCGCGCTGCATGTCGACCTCAGCGAACTCAAGACGTACCGGCTACAGATCGGCGCGCTCGCCCTGCTGGGTACCGTGCTGTCCACACTGGCCGTGGGCTATGGTGTGTGGCTCACGCTGCCCCTGGTCGGACTGCAACTGCCGCTGCTGTATTGCCTGCTGTTTGGCGCGTTGATCTCGCCAACCGATCCCATCGCGGTGATGGGCATCCTCAAGTCTGCAGGCGCACCCAAGGACCTGGAGCTGGTCATCGCTGGCGAATCGCTCTTCAACGATGGCGTCGGAGTCGTCGTGTTCTCGCTGCTGCTGGGCATGTTGGTGAGCGGGGCGACCCCCTCGCTGGCGCATACCGCCGAGCTTTTGATACTCGAAGCCGGTGGTGGCATCGTCTTCGGCCTGGTCCTGGGCCATGTCACTTTCCTTTTGCTGCGCAGCATCGACAACTACCAGGTCGAGGTGTTGCTGACGCTGGCTGCCGTGACCGGCGGGTACGCGCTGGCGCGGCGCTTGCACCTGTCAGGACCCCTGGCCATGGTGGTGGTGGGCCTGGTGGTCGGAAATCACGGTCGCGCCAAAGCCATGTCAGACACCACGCGGCGCTATGTGGACATGTTCTGGGAATTGCTCGACGAGATCCTGAACGCGGTGCTGTTCGTGCTCATCGGCATGGAGGTGTTGCTGGTCAGTTTCTCGGCTGGCATCTTCGTGGGTGCTGCCGTGGCCATGCTGGTCACGCTGCTGGCGCGCACCCTCACCGTTGGGCTGCCGGTGCGTGCGTTGCACCGATTCTTCAAACTGCCAACCAGCTCCTGGAAGCTGATCACCTGGGGCGGTCTGCGCGGAGGGATTTCGGTGGCGCTTGCGCTGTCGATTCCCGCTGGCCCGGAGCGCAGCGTGGTGCTGTCCCTGACGTATTGCGTTGTGGTGTTCTCGATCCTGGTGCAAGGCTTGACGGTGGGGCGCGTGGCCCGCTCCATCGTGACTGAGACCCGCAGCTCTGGCGATTCGAAAGACTAGCTCAAGTCAGTAGCTCTCCGAGCTCGATCGACGACTGGCTGGACTGCAATCCGGATGCAAAGTGCGGGGAAAACTCCTGCGCCAGCGTCAAGGATAGGCCCTGGCGAAGCCCCCCACCAGTCGGCATGCAGAGGCCACTTGCCGATTCCTACGGCAGGGCTGCGGAGTCAGTTTGCCCGAATTTCTTGGTTGCGCAGTCGCAGCGCGTTGGTGATCACCGATACCGAGCTCAGGCTCATGGCCAGCGCGGCAAACATTGGAGAGAGCAGCCAGCCGGTGAAGGCGTAAAGCACCCCGGCCGCCAGCGGCACACCAAAAGCGTTGTAGACGAAGGCGAAGGTCAGGTTCTGCTTCATATTGGCCACCGTCGCCACGGACAACGCGCGCGCGACAGCGATGCCGCGCAAATCGCCCTTGATCAGCGTGAGCTGGGCGCTGTTCATCGCCACGTCCGTGCCAGTTCCCATGGCGATGCCAACGTCGGCCCTGGCCAAAGCCGGCGCGTCGTTGATGCCATCGCCGGCCATCGCAACCACACGGCCTTCCGCCTGCAGCCTCTCGACCAACTTCAGCTTATCAGCCGGCTTGACTTCGCCGTGCACTTCCTCAATGCCCAGCCGTTTGCCAACAGCTCTGGCTGTCGTCAGGCCATCCCCGGTTGCCATCACCACGCTCAAGCCGGCGTCGTGCAAAGTCTTTAGCGCATCGGCTGTCGTGGCCTTGATCGGGTCGGACACCGCCAGCAGCCCCGCCAGCTGAGCATCAACCGCGAGGTACATCACGCTCGCACCCTCACTGCGCATTTCTTCGGCCCGGGTCTTCAGATCGTCAGCCGATACGCCAAGCTGATCCATCAGTGCGGTGTTGCCCAGCGCCAGCGACTTGCCATCGACCTGTCCTTGCACGCCAATGCCCGATTTGGAGTCGAATGCCTCTGGCTTGGACAGTGTCAGGTCTTGCTCCCTGGCTGCCGCGACGATGGCAGCGGCCAGCGGGTGCTCGCTGCCCTGATCCAGGCTGGCCGCCAGGCGCAGCACCTCCTGATCGTCAAACCCCTGGGTCGACACGGCGCGCTCGAAGGTGGGTCGTCCTTCTGTCAGCGTGCCGGTCTTGTCGACGATCAGGGTGTCGACCTTGCGTAGGTTTTCAATGGCAGCGGCGTCACGGAACAGCACGCCGTTCTTCGCCCCCCTGCCGGTGGCTACCATGATGGACATGGGCGTGGCCAGCCCCAGTGCACAGGGGCAGGCGATGATCAGCACGGAGACCGCATTGATCAGGCCGAACACCCAGCTCGGTTCTGGTCCGAAGAAGCCCCAGGCGAAGAAGGTCAGGAGAGAAACGGACACCACCGTGACGACGAAGTAGCCTGCCACCGCGTCAGCCATGCGCTGCATGGGCGCGCGCGAGCGCTGAGCCTGAGCCACCATCTGAACGATCTGCGACAGCACCGTGGCCGAGCCCACGTGTTCAGATCGCATCACCAGCGCGCCGCTGGTGTTCATCGTGGCGCCGATGATCTTGTCGCCTTCGCGCCTGGTGACTGGCAGCGGCTCCCCCGTCAGCATGGACTCGTCGAGCGCGCTGCTGCCCTCCTCCACTACACCGTCCACCGGCACCTTCTCGCCGGGTCGCACACGAAGCCGGTCACCCTCGTGAACATGCGACAGCGGTACATCCTCTTCGGTGCCGTCGGCGTTGATGCGACGAGCTGTCTTGGGCGCCAGGCCAAGCAGCGACTTGATCGCAGCCGAGGTCTTCGAGCGCGCCTTCAGTTCCAGTATCTGGCCGAACAGCGTCAGCGAAATGATCGCTGCAGCGGCCTCAAAGTACACCGCCACACGCCCCTGGACGACGAACGCCGCTGGAAACAACTGAGGCGCCACGGTGGCCACCACGCTGTAGACGAAAGCCACGCCGGTGCCCAGACCGATCAGTGTCCACATGTTGGGGCTGCGGTTGACTACCGACTTCGCGCCACGTTTGTAAAAGGGCCACCCAGCCCACAGCGCGACCGGCAACGTCAGACCAAACTCGATCCAGTTCTGGTCGACGCTGCCGAACAGGCCCTGGAAGGCCGAAAAGCCGTGGCCTGCCATGGCCAGGACCACGACCGAGATGGTGAAGGGCAATGTCCACCAGAAGCGCCGCTTGAAGTCGGCGAGTTCGGGGTACTCGTCGTCTGCCAGCACGGGCATCTCCGGCTCCAGCGCCATGCCGCACTTCGGGCAGCTGCCCGGGTGATCCTGACGGATCTCTGGGTGCATCGGGCAGGTGAAGGTGGCGCCCGCCTGGCCGACCTCGGGGGGCGCCGGTGCCCCCTCCTCTTTCGTGTCCGCGTGCAGGTTGGCGTAGGTCTCGGGCGACGCTTCGAACGTCGACTGGCACTTGCCGCTGCAGAAATAGAAGGATCGGCCCTCGTAGGTCAAGTGATGCTGCGATGCCGTTGTCACGGTCATGCCACAGACGGAGTCTTTTAATGGACTTTCAGATGTCAGCTCGACTCCTCCCTCTGGCTGAGGGAGATCTGCTTGATGATCGTTGTCATTTTTTGAATCCGTGTCCATCGAGTCGCTCCTTTTCTGATTCAGCAGGCCGCCCTGTGCAGGATGGCGCCATCCTTGCCCTGCGGCCCTTCTTGGGGCCAATCCCCTGCTGACTCAAGATTGGCCTTCCCCTCATGTAAAGGTCAAGCCAGGCGACTGACAACATTGCTCGCGCCCGACCTCAGGGCACCGCATCGTCCCGATCAAGCAGCGACCTTCTCTTTTCGTACGCTTCGGTTGACAGTTCTCCAGCGGCCAGCCGCTGCTTCAGCACATCCAGCGGCTTGCGATGCGCGTTCTGCCGGCGAGAGCTCAGGCGAGTCAGGAGATAGAACACGAGGAAACCGATCAGCACTAGCCACAGGACCCACCAGAAGCCGTGCGCTCCTCCCATGTAATAGCCGCCGTGGTCAAACATGTGATCGCAGTCAACCTTGGGCTTGTGCCGTTGAAGCGACCAAAGAAGCCTTCACGCGTTGTAGGCGCTCATGCACCTCTTGTGCGACCTTGGCCACCTCGGCGTTGCCCGTCATTTGCATGATGACCATGGGGTCCATGAAGCTGACGATCTGCTGGCCGTCTGCGTCCTCGCGCACCACCACATTGCACGGCAGCAACAGACCGATGTCTGGCTCGGCTTGCAGTGCCTGGTGCGCCAGCGGTGGATTGCATGCGCCGAGAATGCGATAGGGAAGCCCGTCGATGCCGAGCTTGGTCTTCATCGTGGCCTGCACATCGATGTCGGACAGCACGCCGAATCCCTCTCCCTTCAGAGCCTCGGTAACACGTGTGATGGCGCTGTCGAAGTCTCGATCCTTCAGTTCGCAACTGAATCCGTAAGCCGTGCCCTCAGCGGACATGCGTGAGGGGGGTTTTTCGTTCATGATTTGCCTTTCGTTTTCACCAGTTGGTCCAGGCGGTTCGCTCTGGTCCATTTGCCTTTCGCGCGCTCAGAACCCTTTGGCCAGCGCACGAACCAGCTTGAGCAGGGCGCTGTGCATCGCCTGATGCGCCGTCTTCGCGCGGTCTTTGACGACCACGGAACCGCGCCCGACCGGACGTGCTTCGAGGGTGCAGTTCACTTCGTCCCGCCCTATTCCGGCGGCGCCACAGGAGTCGGTCAAGCGGGCCTCGACCTGGGCAATACGAGCGCCGTAGTGACCCAGCACTTCCGCCACGATCGACTCCAGGTGGTCGGACATGGCCTGACTCCCATCGATGCGGGTCTCGCTGTTCAGAAGAACTTGCATGGTGTCGCTGAGATAGGGTCGTTGGTCACGGTGATCCAGTTGATGGGTGGCTTCGAATATCTACAAAGTCAAGGTACCTGATATGGGGTCATGGTTCCGTTCGATAACGCACACAGCAGCGCTCAAGCACGGATGGCGCCGCTGCTCCGCTCTGCGTTGGGCTGATGGCCCTGGATGCCAGATCGCTTGCTCACCCGGAGCGAAAGCGCTTGGCGACAGACGCACTCAGCACGCGTCCACCTGGTACGGACAGGCTCGCTTGCTCAGGGCTCGGCTGCGCTCAGTTCAGCGTACAGCTGGCGGTCGGCTGCGTAGCAGCTGCAAGCCTCTGCCTCCAGTCCCGACCGATCCAGCACCGTGATTTCGCCTCGGTGGTAGACGATCAAACCACCCGTCTGAAACTTGCTGGCGGCTTCTGTCACGCCCACACGCCGCACACCGAGCAGGAGCGCCATGAACTCCTGGGTCACGTGAAAACTGTCGGCCTCGGCGCGGTCCAGGCTCATCAGCAGCCAACGGGCCAGGCGCGGACCGAGCATGTGAAAGCGCTCGCACGCCGCGGCCAGCGTCTGCTGGTGCAGCCGCACCAGCAGGCTGGTCTGCATTACCTGCTGCAGCGGCGGGTTCGCGGTGCATTCTTTGCGCAAGGCCTTGGCTGGGATGCGCCAGCTGTGGCCTGGCCCCTGCACCAGGGCGCGCCAGGGTGTCTTCGACAGTCCCAGCACCAGCTCGGCGCCCAACATGGTTTCACGCCCCGCCATGCCCACCTCCAGCGCCGGGTGGGTGTCCACATCGACCACCAGCGAGATGAAGCCCGTCCTGGGAAAGTAGGCGTGGCTCAGCGGTTGCCCGCGCACGCTCAGTTCCGTCGAGAGCACCAGTTCAAACGGTTCGCATTGGTCCAGCAGTCGCTTGCGGGCGACCTTGGGCAGTTGCTGAATCAGCAGGTTTTCGGCTTGGGCCATCGGCACGTTTTCCTTGGACATTCAGCAACACCCAAACGGGTGGCATCTGAAAGACGGCTTTCACACTCGCGCATGGACCGCATATTTGCCAGTGTGGTACGCACCTCGGGTGCTGACTGTCTGCTAGCGCACACAGGGGGCTCAGCCTGCCCAGAACCGTGGTGGGTGGGCATGTGCGTCAGCGAACAGACAGGCTTCCTTCATTCGCGCATCATGCAGGTTCCTGTTTTTTGCCTGCTGGTACCTGGGCCGTTTGTTTGCCGCGCGTTCACTGGCCTTGCCCCTGACGCATACGCTGCGATCGAAATTCATGAAGAAGCCGACCAACATGCTTTGCATCACCCAAGACCTGCTGAGCCTCGCCATCGTGGCGACTGACAGCACCAGCGGCGGCCCCATCGGTGAGGTGAAAGACCTCTGCTTCGACGACGCGGCCTGGGCGATTCGCCACCTCGTCGTCAAGACGGGATCGTGGCTGTCTGGCCACCAGGTGCTGATCTCCCCGATGGCCGCCGGCAAGCCCGATTGGACCGACAAGTGGCTGCCGACCCCGCTGGGGCGGGCTCAGTTCGAAAAGCGCCCCGACATCGACCCAGCCATGACCCTCACTCAGCCGCAAGAAACCGGGCGAATCGGCGTCGACAGCCGCCCCCATGGCTGGAAGGGCCTGGGCGGCTGGAATGGCGAGGAGCATCGAGCGACCGGCTTGCCCGGTGAGGTTGGCGGTGGCCCGGCGACAGCCACGCGGGAGGCCCCAGACACCGCACCGTTCAGAACGGTACCTGGCGAGCACCACACCGTCCCGCAACTTCGCAGCGGCAAGGCCATGGTGGGCTACCACATCCAGGCCACGGATGGCGAGGTTGGCCAGGTACGGGACATGCTCGTCGATGATGCCAACTGGAGCATCCGCTACCTATTGGTGAGCAACAACAGCTGGTGGCTCGGCCACGACGTGCTGCTGGCACCGGCGTGGGTACAGCACGTGGACTGTGTGGAGCGATGCATCACGGTCAAGATGTCGCGTGACGCGCTGAAGCAGGCGCTTTGGTACGACGCCAAGATGCCACTTACCCGCGAAATGGAAATCGCCGTGTACCAGAACCACGGGCGATCCGGGTACTGGACAGACGAGGCCCAACCGCCCACCTGCGATGCTCTGAACCGGAACGATGCCTGAACTGACACCCCCTGCCGCATCAGCGGGCAACCCGTCCCTGATGGCCATCGCCGACCTGGCTTCGGCGGTTGGGACCGACCTGGACCGCGGCCTCAGCGCCGAAGAGGCCGCCACGCGGCTGCGTGCGGACGGTCCCAACGAACTTCGCTCGACGCCACCGGAGCCCGCCTGGCGCCGGGCGCTGGCGCAGTTGCAGGACCCGCTGGTCTACTTGTTGGGCGGCGCGGCAGCGGTGGCACTGGCGGCCTGGTGGTTTGAAGGTCGCGGCCGTGAGGGCGCCGCCGGCTGGCCGCTGGATGCCATCGTCATCGCCTGCGTGGTGCTGCTCAACGCCGTGCTGGGTTGGCTGCAGGAATCCAAGGCGGCACAGGCGGTGGCGGCGCTGGCCAAGATGACCACCGCCACGGCAGCCGTGCTGCGCGATGGCGTCGTGGCCCGTGTGCCCAGCGCTGAACTCGTCAAGGGTGATGTGCTCGTGCTGGCCGAGGGCGACGCTGTGGGCGCGGATGCGCGTCTGGCGCAAGCGGCCGCGCTGAAGCTGCTGGAGGCGCCGCTGACCGGCGAGAGCGAGGCGGTGCTGAAGGATGCGGCGCGGCTGTCCGAGCCTGCAGCACTGGGCGACCGACTGAACATGGTGTTCAAGGGCACGGCCGTCGCGCAGGGTACCGGGCGCGCTGTCGTCACCGCCACGGGCATGCAGACCGAGATGGGCGGCATCGCCACCCTGCTGGATACCACGCCCGATGCGCCGACGCCGCTGCAAACTGAGATCGCCCATCTGGGCAAGACGCTGGGCATCGCTGCCTTGATCATTGCCTCCTTGGTGGTGACCACCATCCTGCTGATGTCGGACCTTCATGGCGCATCTGATGTCATCACGGTGCTGTTGCTGGGCGTTTCCCTGGCCGTGGCTGCCATTCCCGAGGGTCTGCCGGCCATCTTGTCGGTGGTGCTGGCCATGGGTGTGCGTCGCATGGCGCGCCACCACGCCATTGTGAAGAAGCTGGCCTCGGTGGAGACACTGGGATCGGCTTCAGTCATTGCCTCGGACAAAACCGGCACGCTCACCCGAGGCGAAATGACGGTGCAGCGTGTCATGACAGCCTCGGGCCGCACCGACATCACCGGCGTGGGCTACGCCCCCGATGGCCGCGCCGAGCAGGCTGGTGCCGAGTTGCCCGATGGCCCCTTGCGCGATGAACTGCGGGCGGTGCTGAGCGGAGGCAGCCTCGCCAGCAATGCGCAACTGCGGCAAGACGACAGTGGCACCTGGGTGATCCAGGGCGACCCGACCGAGGCCGCATTCCTGGTGGCCGAACACAAGCTGGTTGCGCTGGAGAACGGCGAAGCCGCGCCTGAGACGAAGGAAAGCTTCGAGCGCATCGGTGAGATTCCTTTCACCTCGCAACGCAAGATGATGTCGGTGCTGGTGGTGGACCATGCCGAAGGCGACGCGCACGTACTCTTCACCAAGGGCGCGCCGGATGTTCTGCTGGCGCACTGCACCCAGGCTCGCAGCAGCGAAGACACGGTCGCTCTTGATGAGAAACTGCGTGCGCAGGTGCTGAAAGACATCGGCGCGATGACCGATGACGCGCTGCGCACGCTGGCAGTGGCGCGCCGCACGCTGGCCCCCGACGCGCAGATCCCGACCGATGCGAAAGAGGCCGCCGCGCTGGAGCAGGATCTGGAATACCTGGGCACCGTTGGCATCATCGACCCGCCCCGCAAGGAAGCGGCCGTGGCCATCGAGGAGGCGCGCCAGGCCGGTATCCGAGTGATCATGATCACCGGCGACCACCCGCGCACGGCGGTGCGCATTGCGGCTGACCTGGGCATCGTCGACAGCGGTGCGCCGGTGCTCACGGGCATCGAGCTCGACAAGCTGGACGAAGCTGCCTTTGCCGCGGCGGTGCCAAAGACCTCGGTGTTTGCACGCGTCGCGCCCAAACACAAGCTGCGCATCGTGCAAGCGCTGCAGGCCAGCGGCAAGGTGGTGGCCATGACAGGCGACGGCGTCAACGACGCCCCGGCGCTCAAGGCTGCCGACATCGGCGTGGCCATGGGTGTGGCGGGCACCGAGGTGACCAAGGAAGCGGCGCGCATGATCCTGGCCGACGATCACTTTGCCACCATCGTGCTGGCGGTGCGCGAAGGGCGAGGCGTGCTCGACAACATCCGCAAGTTCCTGCGCTACCTGCTGTCATCGAACCTGGCTGAGGTGCTGACCGTGTTCGTCGGCGTCCTGGGGGCGGGTGTCATCGGCCTGGAGGCCACCGCCACCGGCTCGGGAGGCGCGGTCGTGCTGCCGCTGCTGGCCACGCAGATCCTGTGGATCAACCTGATCACCGATACCGGGCCCGCGCTGGCCATGGGCGTGGACCCGATCGCCGACGACGTCATGGCACGCAAGCCGCGCCCGCGCAGCCAGCGCATTATCGATGCCCGCATGGGGCTGGGCGTGCTGGAGGCTGGCGTCGTGATGGCGGTGCTGACCTTGCTGACGCTGGATCTGTTTCTGCCTGGCGGCCTGATCGAACCAGTAGATGCCTGGCTGGGTGCTGGTCCGCACAACCTGGAAGGTGCGCGCACCGCCGCTTTCACGGTGCTGGTGCTCACGCAGCTGTTCAATTGCTTCAACGCGCGCTCGGAATCCGCCTCCGCGTTCCGGGCAGCGTTCTCAAACCGCTGGCTGTGGGCGGCGGTGGCGTTGTCGACCGCGCTGCAGGCTGCCGTCGTGCACCTGCCTTTCCTCAACCTGGCTTTCGGTACCGTGCCGCTCTCGGCGGGCCAGTGGGCCGTGTGTGTGGCGATGGCCAGCGGGGTGCTGTGGTTCAGCGAAGGACGAAAATTGCTAAGGGGGCTCTGGGCCCGGCGCTCGCTTTCACCGCTTGGTCAGTGAGCATACGAAGGTCATGCATCCGATGCGCCAGCCACACTTGCCCAACAAGCGTGAGCGTATTCCAAGGCTCGCCTGAAGGAGCGATGGCCCGGAATTGCCCACTCGTTGCTTCTCACAGGTATTTCGATGGCATCAATTCAGCTGTGGCTTGGGGCTTCCCGGCGCGGTAGAGACGCTGAACCGCCCCAGCCCCATTTCCACTAGCCCCTGTGGGCGGCGTAGCAGGAACAGCACATCCAAGCCCATGCGCTGTGCCATGGCCAGACCTTCGTCAGGGCCTGCCACCAGCAAGGCCGTGGCCCAGGCGTCCGCCTGCATGCAGGTACGCGCCAACACAGTGACAGATGCCACGGCGTTGTTGACAGGCGCACCCCGGCGCGCGTCCATGGTGTGAGCCAGGCGCGCTTCACCTACCTCGAGATAGCGTCGGTAGTCGCCCGAGGTGGCCACCGCCAGACTCTCCAGTTCGATGACCCCTTGTACCGCGCGGCGAGCGGACTCGGGGCGTTCGAGGGCCACAGCCCAGGGAACGCCGCTGGCCTGAGAGCCCACGGCGCGCAACTCTCCATCGAGCGCTGCCAGCGCATGCTGCACGCCGTGGCGCTGCAGAACGGTGGCCATACGGTCAACCGCATAGCCCTTGGCAATGCCGCACAGATCAAGTTGCAGGGGAACAGACTTGCGGGCCCGACCTGCTTGCCTGTCCAGCTCAAGGCAGCCGTGCGCTGGACGCAACGCTGTCTGGCGTGCGATGCAGATCGCGTCGGCGTCGGGTGCATCGCGCACCGCGCCAAACCCCCAGGCATCGACCAGCGCCCCAACACACGGATCGAATGCCCCCGCGCTCAGGCGGTGTACATCAAGCGCACAGGCCAGTACCTCCAGCGTTTCAGCGGGCAGGTCAACCCAGTCGTCCACGGGCGCGCGGTTCAGGCGCATGAGGTCGCTCTCTGGTTTCCAGGGTGACATCTGCGCGTCCACCAGCTCCACCGCAGAGGCGAGGTCCTGG
Source organism: Hydrogenophaga sp. (assembly GCF_011390835.1). GTDB lineage: Bacteria > Pseudomonadota > Gammaproteobacteria > Burkholderiales > Burkholderiaceae_C > Hydrogenophaga. The sequence continues at coordinate 35,142 of NZ_JAABRQ010000009.1, forward strand.
CGCAAGGCCGTCAGATTTATGGTGTGGTCAGCGTCCACACTGGCCGACCAGCGTGTCCCCATGGTCGGACCGTGCAGGGTGGTTCGCTTGCAGGGCGCAGCGAGCTCAGAAGACATCTTCGGCATAACGTTCCTTTGCTTTGAGCAGTGACACGCTCAATTGCAGTGGCGCCAGCACCATGTCCAGCGCCTCGGCCACGCCCTGCGCCATGGCACGGCTTCCACAGACACGCACGATGGCGCCCTGCGTCACCCACTCACGCAATTGCTCTGCGTCGCGGCGCAGGGCGTCCTGCACATAGCCACCGCCGTCCGGCACGCGGGAGAAAACCGTCTGCAAGGTCGCCAAGCGCCCCTCGCTGAGCCAGCGCTGAATCTCGGAGCCGAAGTAAAAATCCCGCGCCGGGTCGCGCCCGCCAAAGTACAAATGCATGGGGCTCCGTCTGTCGTTGCGCCGAATGAAGCCGGCCAGGGGAGCAACGCCCGTGCCCGCCCCTATCAGCAGCACGGGCCGCCGCGTTCGCGGCAGGGCGAAACCGGGGTTGGGCCGGATGAAGGCGGCAGCAAAGTCACCAAGCTGCAGGCCCAGCAAGTTCGTCGAACACAGGCCGTCGGGCATCTGACGCACGCAGATTTCCAAAAACCCATCTTCCCAGCCTGACGCCAGCGAGTAGTAACGCGGCACGGCCGAACCCGGTGGCACGATACCGGCGAGATCGCCAGCCACAAAGCGCGCCAGACCGAGCCCACGAAGGCGCGCGCCCAGGCCCTGCGCCGGCCACGAAAAGCGCAGGATCGCCGCGGCCTGCAATGCCGATCCGGGCAAGGCAGGAAAGTCCTGGCGTGACACGAGGGTGAGCGCGGTAGCGGGTGGCATGAGCGGTACGTGCTCCAGCACCAGGGGTTCGCTCAACGCCTGTGCCAGTGCCACGCCCCAGCGCGCAAACTGCTGGCCCGATTGCTGGTGGATGCACTCAAGCGGCAGCAGCTCAGGCCAGCCCTTTGCGCGCAGCGTTTGATTCAGCGCCTCGGCAAAGGCGCAGAAGGCCGGAAACTGCCGGTCGCCAAAGCCCAGCACGGTCACCGGCACGGCGCTCGCTTTGAGTTTGGCGATCTGCTCCAGGGCATGGCTGGCATGAGCCGGGGCCTGGCCTTCGCCATAGGTGGCGGCCAGCACAAACACCTGCCGCGTGGCGGCCGTGGTTTGGAAACGCTCCAGCGGGCAGGTGTGAACGCGGTGGCCGCATTGGCTCAGCGCGTCTTGCAGCGTTTGGGCAAAACCCCAGGTGCTGCCGCCTTCGCTGGCCACGAAGATGAGCACATCAGCCTGGGCCAGCGGACGGTTGCCTGTGATGTGTGGCGCCTGCCGGCTCGCTTGCCACCAGATGACCAGGCCCGACAGCCAGAACAGCAACACGCTGGTGCCCACGAGTCCGAGCACCACGGCCCAGGGCCAGGCCCCTTCGCCCGTGTGCAGCACCACTGCCCAGTCGTTCACGCGCTGCGCAAAAGTCGCATCCTGCCAGGCCAGCATCTGGCCCGAGTACCGGTCGATCCAACCTTGACCCTGGGCAGTGGCGACCTTCCAGGTGTCTTCCGGATCGGTGGCACCGGGAAAATTCAGCTTGTGCAAATTTTGTACAGCAAGGCCCTGCACCGCGGCCAGCCGCGCGCCAGGCAAGTCGGGCTGGCCAGTCACCACCGAAAGCACGTCGGGTTCGGCCCGGCTGTCCAGCGCCACCAGGCCCAGGGTTGAGGCGCTCATGGTCAGCGCCGTGAGCGATGTCAGGAACAGCACGGCGAGCACCACACGGCCCGCCACCACGTGGATGCGTTGCGCCAGCGAGCCACGCACCCGCGCCGCCAGCCGCCGCCAGCCACCCATGCGCCGCAGCAACAGCACCATGGCGGAGGCGCACAACAAACCCATGGCCAGCGCAATGCCCGCTGCACCCCAGCGCCCAACGTCGCCCAACAGCAGCGAGCGGTGCAAGTTCTTCACCCAGCGCGGCAGCGCCGAGGGTTGCCACGCACCCAGCACTTGGCCATTGGCCGGGTCCACGTAGGACGCCTGCGGCTGATCGCCGGCAAAGCTGAAGACCACGATGGCACCCGAAGGCAGATGGCGAATTTCCTGTATTCCAGGCACTGTGCGCGTCACGCGCTCCACCAGCGTGGCCAAGGGCAAATCGCCCGGTGCGGCGGGTGCCTGCCAGACCTGCTGCACCGGGTCGATCGCCAGGATGGCGCCGGTGACGCCCAGCACCACGGCCAGGGTGCCAACGGTCAGGCCCACCCAGCGATGGATCGCTTTCCAGCTCATGCAAGTCTCTTCACTGGAGCTGGAAGGTCACGGACTGGATGTATTGCTTACCGGCCTGCGGCTTGCCGACATTCGCTTTGGACAGCGGCACGCGGACTTCCGAGGGGCTGTCGCGCATGTCTTCTGCTGCGGCGTCGATGCGGATTTCATAGCCTGCGTCAATGAGTGCATCCGCCAGATCGGCTGTGACCTTGAGCGTGCGCCCGGCGCCGACGCTGGCGCCGGTGACACCGTCCAGGCGCTTGGCGTCACCGGCCGAAAGGCGGCTCCAGTCAGACAAGTGCTTGTGGTACTTCGCCTTACCGCCGGCCACCCACAGCGTGCGCACATAGGCGCCTTTGGCATCGGTCAGGTAGGCCGCAAGATAGGCGCCGTCGCCGCCGTAGCTCTTGAGCTGGGCGGTCAGCGTGATCGGGCGGCTGTGCGCCAGGGCGGGAAGAGCCAGCGCGCAAGCGGTGGCCAATAGGGTCAAAAGTGGTTTGGACATGGTGATGCTCCTGTGGAAAGGGTGTTTATTCGGTCTGGCCGCGCGGCGCGGTACCTGGGGTCAACAAAGGCGATGGCGCGTCGGCGCCGTCCGGTTGTGTTGGTTGGGCCTGCTGCGCGGCACCGTTGTCATTGCGATCGCGCTCCCGCGCTCGCTGGCGGTCGTCTTGCTTGATCTTCAAGACCGTCAGGGTTTCCGGGTCGATCTTGGCTTTGAAGGCGCGGCCTTGGGCATCCGTGCCGCGAATTTCGTAGCAGCCATCGTCGATCTTCAGGCGCTGGATCTGCCAGCCCTGTGCGGCTGCCATCTGCCGCACGGCATCGCGCGACTGCCAGCGATTCAGCGGCGCATCGCAATCGTCATCGGCCCACACAGGCAGTGTGGCCAGGCTCAGTGACAGAACCAGCAGGCCGCGGCGCAGAAAAGTGGGGTGTTTCATAGGGGATCCCTTGAATCGGGTGAATGCATGAAAAGCGGTTCTCGATGCAGGCTCCAGAGGGCCGCACGGGCATCTGACCCATGCCGCCAGGGATCACAGCGTGTGGACAAGCCTCCTCTGACCGGGCGGCGAGAGGACGGGCCCTACCCGGGGTGCTGCCCAGCAGCCCGATTCCAGTTCCAGCTTTGATGCGCATGAGGTTTCTGCTTTCCTGTTGAATGGCATTGTGGAAAAAGCGCCCTGCATGCAAGCTGAATGGCGCGTTCATCCTCTGTTCATCGCCCAGGAGGTAACACCCAGACCTGTGCCATCGTGCAGCTCCTGTGCCCGACCGCTCCAGTTGGGGCAGTTCGGCTGATGAAATCGTCTGACCGCCGACTCGGTGGCTCCCTTGCTGGGAGCTGGCCTGAAGCCATGCATCATCCCCCTCTGTGTTGCATCCAGACCCACCGAGACTGCGTCACCACCAATGGAATCGAATCTTGGGTCAGCACAGGGGCCAGCGGCAACAGGGACATGAGCCGTTTTCTCTGCCGCGCAACTCGGTGCGACAAAGGCAGGATGCTCCAGTGAGGTCGCGGGCTGGGCCGATGTCAATGCAGCAACAGCCCCTCATGCTATGAGGCTGGGGAAAGCTTCTGAGGAGCCTGGTCTTGCGATTTGGGCAATACCTGCACAGAACTCGGGGTACCGACCAAATTCGACGCACAGCAGGCAGTGGCCGCAAGACAGCGGATCGATTGCTTGCACATGCAAACCCTCACTTCTTGATGGTGAATTCGTCGTGAATGGTGTGGGCACCGTCCGAGGCGCGCGCAAGCTTGATCGCCTCATCGATCTGCGCCTGGTTGTCGAGCACGCCGCTCAAGCGCACATCGCCCTTGAGCGTCACAACGGTGATATCAAAACCCTTGAGCAACTCACTCTGCAGAAAGGCCGTATGGACATGATGGGTCACGTCGGTGTCCGAAACCTGGCCAATGTCCGCCGCGGCAACGGGCGCCACCGCCGCTGTCTCGGGCCCCTTGCCACAGCCCATCACCGACAACGTGAGGATAATCCCGGCGGCAAGGAAAGGAAGTCTGGTTCGCTGATGCATGTGAGGATCCTTTGATGGATGAGTCATTGACAGATGAACCCAAGCGCATGTTCGTGTGCTTCAGGAAGCCTGTCTGTGCGTTGGCGAACATCGGCATGGCTGGCTGATCGCGTCGTCCTGGTCAAGCCATGCCCTGCGCCTGCCGACCAGGTGAGGTGCTGCTTCCCCAACCTCGCCGAATGAACCCTCTCGGGGCTCCGTAAACCGGTGGTCCGATTTCGCGCACCGACATCCTCTTCAGGACCAATCGCTCAGTTCGCCCGAAGACCCTGGATTCGCAGGCGCAGCGCACTCGTGATCACCGGTGCCGAACTGAGGCTCTTGGCCGGCGAGGCGAACGCCTGCAGCTACTCGCCGCCCTGCTCACGCCGCCCGATACGTGATGGGATGCGCAGGCCCTTCACCGACAGCAGTACATGGATTCGGCACCAGGGACGCACGCCGCATGTCTTGGGTTCGGTCACAGTGCGGATGATCAAGCTCTCTCCGTGCGACCACGGCCATCACTTCTCCTGGCCCAGCGCCACCCGAAACGCCTCCAGCTTCGCCTCGTAGGCATCAGCTTCGCCGTAGTCGAGAAAACGGTTGTAGCGCGAATGCGTGCCGAGAATCTTGTGGGCATGCTTGATGGGGCAAAAGTACTGTTCGGTGCGGGCCAGGATCTCGGCCATGTAGCCCATCAGTCCGTTGCCGTATTCGCAGTAGGTGCAGTGGAACTTCTCGATGAAGTTGAGGTAGCCGAGGTGGCGCCGGTCAAACACCAGGTAGTCGCCGCGCCGGACCTTTTTGATGCCGTAGATCGGGAAGCAGGTCCACTGGTAGAAGCTCACGCAGGCATCGAGCATGAGCAGCGGGATCACCATGCCATAGATAAGCGGGCCGGTGATCAGATTCTGTGGCCGGTTGGTCACCAGCCAGCGAAAGAAGTTGGTCTTCAGCTTGCGATGGGCTTGCCCGACCGAGCGCTCGAACTCGACGCGTTTGCCCTTGATCTGGAAGAACATCCGGCTCTCCTGATCGTGAACTGCGGTGCGCAGGTCCGCTTCGAGTGCGGCCATTTGCTGCAGGATGTGGTTGATTCGATCGTTCATTGTTGCGAGCATAGACCCAGGTGCCCCATCTGGTGTCGTCTTGCGCGGCCGAGGGGGCCAGCCGTTGCGTGCGCTGGCGAACAGACCGACGGACTCACCTTCTCGACAATCTGTCCGATCCGACGCCCGCGGTCCATGACTGCGTGGCACCACCCAATGAGAAGCGCTGTATGGACAAGATCGAACAGCTGGCGAGGGGCCAACTCTCTTCAGACCCAAAGGACCTGGTCAAGAACGACCGCTGGATCTTTGGCTGGGATGTGCCCGAAGTTGAAGAAGCCTCGTCAGACCGGATGATTCTCAACGCGCAGCGGCAGGCGCTCGATGATGTTGAATCGGAGTGCTCTGCGGGCATCCCTGGATGCATCAGCGCAAGTCGACGCGGACAGCGGCAAGTCGATCGTGGCGCATGGATCCGAGTGCTCAAAGGAATGTGCGCCAGTCGGTGCAGTGCGCCTGGATCCGATCACGGTGCAGCGATAGTCACCGCCCATGCACGCGGCAAGCCGCCGTGAACCGCTGAGCCCCACCATGCGCCGCCACACCGAACACCACCGCAGCGACCGCATCGGCTGGCTGCGCGCCGCTGTTCTCGGTGCGAACGACGGCATCGTGTCAACCGCAAGCCTGGTGCTTGGCGTGGCTGCAGCGGGCGCCGACCACCGGACCATCCTGCTGACCAGCGTCTCGGGACTGATCGCGGGCGCCATGTCGATGGCGGCGGGGGAATTCGTCTCGGTCCATTCCCAGGCGGACACCGAAAAAGCCGACCTGGCGCGCGAGCGCGCCGAGCTGAAACAGGACCCGGCGGGTGAACAGCGCGAGCTTTCTGGCATCTACGTCGGTCGGGGGCTGGACCCAGCGTTGGCCGATCAGGTAGCCGGCAAGTTGATGGCCCATGACGCGCTCGGTGCGCACGCCCGTGACGAACTTGGACTCTCCGAAACAACCGCAGCGCGTCCGATCCAGGCGGCCTGGGCTTCTGCCGGCAGCTTCGCGGTCGGCGCGGTGCTGCCGATTGCCGTCGTCGCCCTGGCTCCGTCCGCGCATCTGATCCTCGGCGTGTCGCTGTCGTCCTTGGCCTTTCTCGCTGGTCTGGGTGCCATTTCGGCCAAAGCGGGTGGAGCCCGGGTGTGCACCGGCACGTGGCGTGTCGCAGTCTGGGGTGCTGTGGCGATGGCAGTCACCGCAGGTGCTGGTGCCCTGTTTGGTGTGGTTGCCTGAACTCCCGGGACTCTAGCCAACGCAGCCACCCAGCAGGATGCCGTGCGCTGGGAGGTACCGGATCACCGGGTGCGCGTATCGAGCTGGAACTGACTGCGGTCGGTCGCAGCGGCGTTCATTCGCGCTCAGGAAATGCCGAATGCTTTCACCAGCGGATGCGTGCAGGTCAATAGAAGTTGGGGTGGGGGTTCAGCGCGGATGGTACACAGCGACCGGGAAGACCGGTGGTCATGGACAAAGGCGTTGAATCCCACGGCCACAGCATGCAGGCATTGGGCGGTGGCGTCGGTGCGCTGCAGCACATAGGCCACGCGACAGAAAGATGGCGCTCCAATGCCGCCCGGCAGCAGCAGCTTACGTTCGACAGCGAACAGACGCAGACTCCTGGCGGGTCTAAAAAGGGCGGCAAGGTGAACGCTGTTGTTCACCCCAACCAAAGGACTCACATGAACTGGGAAACGATTCAAGGCAACTGGAAACAGCTCACCGGACAGCTCAGGTCCCAATGGGGCAAGTTGACCGACGATGACCTGCAGGTGGTGGCGGGCCATCGCGACAAGCTTGCCGGCAAGATCCAGGAGCGCTACGGCATCGCCAAGGATGCGGCCGAGAAGCAGCTCAAGGAATGGGAAGCCAAGGCCGACGAAGCCTGGCTGAAGTGAGCCACGGCTTGGCTCACCCGAGGCTGACCACCAGCGAGTGAAACCCGTCCTGGGAAAGTAGGCGTGGCTCAGCGAATGAGCGCGCGCTCAGTTCCGTCGAGAGCATCAGTAAAAAAGGTTCGCACTGCTCCAGCAGTCGCTTGCGGGTGACCTTGGGCAGTTGCTGGATCAGCAGGTTTTCGGCCGGGGCGATCGAGGCACTTTCTTGAATCGTTCAGTGGCACCCCAAGGGGTCGCCTCTGAAACGAAACCTGCACCTTCAAGCGTGAACCGCTCTCTCACCGGTCTGGAGCGCTCTGCGCTGTCTGACTGTGTGCGAGCGCACAAGGCGAACGCCCCACCTGTGGTGAATTTGCACATGTGCGGCAGCGTACGGACGACCGTCCGCGACACTTTTACAAACGGGCAGTGCATTTCGCGCAATGCGTCGATGACGCAAGAAAGACCTCATGAAAAAATACCACGCTCTTCACATGTTGGGACTCGCCAGTCTCGGCGCAGTCATGGCTGTTCCTGCCCTCGCGCAAGACAGCAGCTTTTACTACTACGGCATCACCGCCGGCCAGTCGAACACCGACACAGATGCGGCCGGCATCACCGCGGGCCTGCTGCCCGGCGTGAGCGCTGCCAGCACCAGCACCGACCAGAAAGACACGGCATACAAGCTGTTTGGTGGCTACCAGTTCAACCGCAACATCGCGGTGGAAGGTGGGTATTTCAATCTGGGCCACAACAGCTTCAACGCGGTGACCTCCCCTGCGGGAACCCTGGCCGGAGAGAGCAAGGTGCAGGGCCTGAACCTGGATCTGGTGGGCACCCTGCCCCTGACCGAACGCTTCTCTGCGCTGGCACGCATCGGTATCCAGCAAGGTTGGTCCAAGAGCAGCTTCAGTGGTTCCGGCGCCGGCGCGGGCGTGGTGGGTAGCAGCAAAAGCAACAGCACCAACGTGAAATACGGTTTGGGCGTGCAGTACGAGATCAGCCCATCGGTCTGGGTGCGTGGTGAGGTTGAGCGTTACCGTGTCGACAACGCCGTGGGGCATATCCAGAATGTGGACGTCACCAGCGTGAGCCTGGTGTTCCCGTTTGGTCGCAAGCCAGAGCGGCGCATGGCCGCCGCACCTGCCTATGTGGCGCCAGCCCCTGCGCCAGTCGCCATGGCCCCTGCGGTGGTCGCGGTGGCGCCGCCCCCTGCTCCGGTGGCTGTGGTACCTGCGGTTCAGCGCGTGAGCTTCTCAGCTGACACGCTGTTTGGCTTTGACAAGGCCACCGTTCGCCCCGAAGGCAAGGCCTCGCTGGACGATTTCACCAACAAGCTGAACGGCACCACCTACGAGTCGATCAAGGTCGAAGGCTACACCGACCGCAAAGGGTCTACCGACTACAACCAGACCTTGTCGGGCGAACGCGCCAATTCGGTGAAGGATTACCTGGTCGTCAGCGGCAAGCTGGACCCGACCAAGATCAGTGCCGTGGGCATGGGTGAGTCGGCGCCGGTGACCAAGCTCGAAGACTGTTCGGACAAACTGCCCCGCGCCCAGCTGATCACCTGCTTGCAGCCCGATCGACGCGTGGAAGTGGAAGTCACGGGCACCCGCTGACCCGCTGTTGCCTTGCCTCAGCACCCCTCACGGGGTGCTGACCAGGAAGAGGCCCGCATCCTCAGACTGGCGACCCATGTTCGGTGGCGCACAGACCCCTCCTCGCGTCACGCCTACAAGCAGCTGAGCGCTTTGCGCTGTGTGTTGACGACGCAAGAAAGGCCCCATGAACAACCGCCACACCTTCCGCATCGTGGGACTCCCCAGTGTCCGTGCGGGCATCGGCGTTCCCACCATGTCTGCCACGCCGGCGGGGCTCAGCCCATGTGCGCCGCTCGGACACGGTACCCTGGCCGACCTGCTGTGCATGCTGGGAATCGATACCCTGATCACGCCAGACGAGGCGAATGCGGCAAGCCAAATGGTGCTGAGGCTGCGCCAGGTGCCGGCGGGCGATCACCTGATCCACATGGGTGCGCCCAGCGAGGCACTGTATTTTGTGCGCACGGGCACCTTCAAGATTTCCCGTACCGACGAAGAAGGCCACGAACAGGTGCAGGCTTTCGCCGGGTGCAAGGACATTGTGGGCTTTGACGCCTTGTGCATGGACACCTACCCCACTGCCGCCATCGCGCTGGAAGACTCTGCCGTCTACGTGGTTCACAAGAGCGATCTGCTTGATCTGAGCCGGGCGGTGCCGGCGTTCGGGCTGGAACTGCAGCGCGCTGGCAGCCGGGCACTCACCCGCACCACCGCACTGCTGGATGTGATGTCGGCCGTGTTGGCAGAAGTTCGACTCGCGCGCTTTCTGCTCCAGATGTCGTGCCAGATGGCTGCAGCTGGTCAGTCGCCTCGGCGCTTTCACCTGCTCATGGGTCGGCGCGACATCGCCCGAGCGCTCGGCGTGGCGCACGAGACGGTCAGCCGATCGTTCACCGCGCTGGCCATCGCGCACTTCATCCACGTGGACGGCCGAAACGTGGAAATCCTCGACATGGACGGCCTCAAGGTCCATTCGCGCAGCACCCGCCGCTCGCAAGACGATCTGGGGACGCCATCTGCGCGCCTGCAGGCGCAGCAGCGGCGCAGCGCCTTCATTCCGATGGGATTGAGCAGCCTGGCCGCGTGAAGAGGTCGCCGCCCTGCAACCCACCCCGCGCCCTCTTCGAATCGTGTACCAGATAGATCCAGCGCCCGCCTAGCGGTGTTTGCCTGGTCGCCCTCCTTGTGAGGTGCTGACCATTGATGGGCCCGCTGCCAGCCTTGGCAGCATGCCCTTTTTTGGCAAGCGCGCGGCCTACATCTGCACCAGGCGACACGCTGCTGGCCAGCCACCCACCGCCTCGGGGGCATCGCCGGCTGGCAGACCCACGCGGGTGAAATCCTGCCGAAGTTGCGTGCGGCGGCGCTGCGCCATCTGCTCACCGAGCGCGACCGCGTTCAGGCCAGCCAGCCGCAGCTCCACAAACAGCACCGCCTGCGCATCGTCCATGCTCGGCAGCACACAGTCGGCAATGTCGTCCACCGCGCCGTCGTAGCCGGGGTCGCCCGGTTCCATTTCGTCCAGCCGCGCGATCAGCTGGCGCAAGCGGCCGTGATCACACAAGGTGGTTCTGGCGAGCACTTCACCATCGAGCACCTGGCGCAACGTGGGGTAAAAGATTTCTTCCTCCATCTGGGCACACAGGCAGAGCGCATCGCAGAGGCGCTCCACGACATCGGCCTTGACGGCGGGGCAACAGCCTGGACCCTGGCACAGGCGTTCGTGTTCGCGCAACAGCTTGCGGATCAGCTCGTGGTCGCGTCGCAGCTGGTGCAGCGCGTCGCGCGTCTGCTGGTTGGTTTGGGGGCGCATCCGCTGGCTCGCGCTGGGCTCAGGCCTTTCCTTTGGCCGGCTCTGCGTGTGAAGCGGGGTGCAGGTGCAGGGTCGAGCGCTGGGTCGGCGTGGGCGACTGGGGTGCGGCGGGCGGCACCGGCTCGGGCATCTGGCCCTCCGGCGGCGCACCCTCGCTGGTCATGGCGTTTTCCTGCTGCTCCAGCGTGAGTGGCCGGGGGGTGGCTCGGTTGGCGACGGTGATCATCTCAAGGCCCAGGTTCAGGGTTGTGCACCATGCACCACCGCAGGGTGTCTTTATCGCCGCCCACACCCGTGAGGTCTGTTCGGTAGCGCACGTTGCCCGGCGCTAGACCGCCATTTCGGGGGGCAGCAGCCGGCCGTACTCCGATTTCACCACGGCATAACACTCGCAGACGCGGGCTTCCAGCCCAGGGCGGTCGAGCACGTTGATGTGCCCCCGAACGTACTTGATGAGACCCAGCTTTTGCAGCTTGAGCGCCGCTTCGGTGACGCCCTCGCGGCGCACGCCCAGCATGTTGGCGATCAGTTCCTGCGTCATCACCAGCTCGTTGCCGCTCAGGCGGTCCAGGCTCAGCAGCAGCCAGCGGCACAGCTGCTGGTCCAGCGAATGGTGGCGGTTGCACACCGCCGTCTGGGACATCTGCGTGATGAGCGCCTGGGTGAAGCGCAGCAACAGGTGCAGCACCGGGCCGGAGCGGTTGAATTCTTCCTTGATGTCGGCTGCGCGCAGGCGGTAGCCCTTGCCCGCGCTCTGAACCACGGCGCGGCTGGGCGTGGTTTCGCCGCCCATGAAGAGCGCAATGCCCACCAGCCCTTCGTTGCCCACCACCGCGATCTCGGCCGAGGCGCCGTCTTCCAGCACATACAGGAGCGAAATGATGGCGCTGGTGGGGAAGTAGACATGGCTCATCTTGGCGCCCGATTCGTACAGCACCAAGCCCAGCGGCAGGTCCACGGCTTCCAGCCTGGGTGCGATACGCTGCCACACCGCAGGTGGCATGGAGGACAGCAAATGGTTGGTTGTTTGGTCGACGGTGATGTTCAAGTGAAGCCTTTGGGTCGCGGCGTTTTCGCCCTGCGAAACGTGTGTGTGACAGGTTGTAGCCTACCCAAGTCAGTGTGCGCCGTATGTACGCTGGCGTACATACCTGACGACCGGCGGCGTGTACGTCAGCGCACAGACGCGCCGCTGCGCAGTGGCCAGCATTGGGGTTTTGCCTTGGCCCCAAGGACTTTGCATGCCTTTGTTGTCGATCGAACACAGCACCACCGCCTACCGCGCGGACTTTTTCCTCTATGGCAGCGCCGTGCTCGCGCTGGGCGGCTGGCTGGTCCTGCGTGCCCCCAGCGGCATGTCGCTGGGGCTCTCGGCGCTGGTGGTGCTGGGATGGCTGGCCTGGAGTCCGGTCGAATACGCACTGCACCGCTTTGTGCTGCACGGCCTGCCCCCGTTCAAGGGCTGGCACCGGCAGCACCACCAGCGCCCGTTGGCGCTGATCTGTGCGCCCACCGTGTTGAGCGCATCGCTGATCGGTCTGCTGGTGTGGCTTCCTGCCGCAGGCGCCATGGGACTGTGGCGTGGCAGCGCCCTCACGCTCGGCGTGCTCATGGGCTACCTGGGCTACGCCATCACCCACCATGCCCTGCACCACTGGCGCTTGCGCAGCCGCTGGCTGGCGCAGCGCAAATACGCCCATGCGCGCCACCACCACTTGCAGCAGCCCTGTTGCTTTGGCGTGACCACCGGTCTTTGGGACCGGCTGTTGCACACCAGCGGGAAAAAGAAACCCGCCCTGGTGCATATCCGGGTGGTGCGCCGCCAAGGCTGAGCAGCGCCGGCTGGGTGCGCAGGCCTCACCCCATTTCGAAATCATGGCGAAACGCGAAGAACCGCCGCAGACAGTGCTGTAGCACGACAAAGCGGTCCGACAAAGTACCGTCTTGAGTTCGAACGGGAGTCAGCCTTTCAGAGGCACCACCAAGCAGCTGTCAGGCGACAGGTCTTTCCAGCGCAGGCGCTCACCCTCCTGCAGCAGCTGGGCGTGGGGTTTCGAGGCCAGCTCGGCCGCGGGGTCGCCGCGCACCAGCACAAAATGCATTGAACGCCCGTCGCGCCGCAGCGTGATCTCAGCTTTTGGCCAGTGCGCTGGCAGGCAGGGCGTGAACCACAGTTCTTCTGCCTGCAGCTGCAAGCCCAGGATGGATTCCAGCGCGGCGCGGTGCAGCCAGCCCGCCGAGCCGGTGTACCAGCTCCATCCACCTCGCCCGGTGTACGGTGGCGCGCTGTACACATCGGCCGCAAGCGCATAGGGCTCGAGACCGTAGGCCGAGCGCCACTGCGGGTGCGCTGCGCGGTGAGCCGGGCTCAGGTAGGTGAAGTACCGGTAGGGCGTGTTGCGGACGAAGGTGTTGCCATGCTCGTGCAGCGCCACCTGCGCGGCGGCCATCAAGGCCCAGACGCCGGCATGGGCGTACTGGCCGCCGTTTTCCCGCACGCCGGGTGGATAGGCCTGGATGTAGCCTGCGCTGGGGCTGGCGTGCTGAAGCGGTGGATCCAGCAGGCGGATCAAACCGTTCTCGGCGTCCACGAGCTGGGTCTCTACGGCGTCCATCGCCATGCGCTGGCGCTCGTCAGAGGTCTGATCCGACAACACAGCCCAGGCCTGCGCGATCAGGTCGATGCGCGCTTCGGGCTGGCTGGCCGAGCCCAGCGGGCTGCCATCGTCAAAGAAAGCGCGCTTGAACCAGGCGCCATCCCAGGCCTTGGTATCGAGAGCCTCCAGCCAGCCGGCGAACGCCACTTCCCACCGGCGGACCCGGCTCAGCTCGCCGCGCGCACGCGCCAGCGGCAGCCAATCGCTCACGATGCGGCACAGAAACCAGGCCAGCCAGACCGACTCGCCCCTGCCCTCGCTGCCCACCCGGTTCATGCCGTCGTTCCAGTCGCCGCCCCCCATCAGGGGCAGGCCGTGCGCACCCACCGGCAGGCTGCGGTCGATGGCGCGCGCCCCGTGCTCGTACACGCTGGCCTGCTGGGCGCTGATGGCAGGTGAGTCATAGCGATCTTCCGAGCCCTCGGGCACCGGAGGGCTGTCGAGAAAGCTCACCGCTTCGTCCAGCAGCGCCGTGTCGCCGGTGGCCTGCAGGTAGTGCGCGGTGGCGAAAGGCAGCCACAGCAGGTCGTCCGAAAAATGGGTGCGCACACCGGCGCCACCTGGGCTGTGCCACCAGTGCTGCACGTCGCCTTCTTCAAACTGGCGCGAGGCACACAAGACGATCTGCGCGCGCAGCATGGCGGGCTGCGCCCACACCAGCGCCATGGTGTCCTGCAGCTGATCGCGGTAGCCGGTGGCGCCGCCAGCCTGGTAGAAGCCGGCCTTGGCCCACAGGCGCGAGGACACGGTCTGGTAGAGCAACCAGCGGTTGACCAGGGCGTCGAACAAGGGGTCGGGCGTCTGGACCTGGGTGGCGCCCAGCAGGCTGTCCCAACGCGCCTGGACAGCGCGCTCGCGTTCGCCAGCGTCGACCTGGCTGGCCTGGTGCATGAGTGTCCGCGCGGCGTTGGCATCGCCCGCATACCCGATTAAAAACACCTGCTCCAGGCTGGCGCCCGGGCGCAGCGTGAGCGGACGCGAGAGCGCGGCGCAAGGGTCCAGGCCAAAGCCACTTCGCTGGCCCAGGCGCTGCGGCAGCGCCAGCTGGCCACCCGCGTCAAAGAAGGCGCTGCGGTCGCAAGTCCAGTCCAGACTGCCGGCGTCACCGGCAGCAGCTTGCGCCTCACAGAAAAACGCGGTGCCGCCCCCAAAGCCGGCCGCATGCTCGGTCTGGGTGCACAGCAGGCCAAGCAAGTCGCCACCGGGCGGACCTCCCTCCTGCGGCTGGGTCAGCAAGGTGGCGCGGTCGCCTCGCTTCTCTCCCATCATCCACTCCACCAGCCCGACGAGGCGCAGGTGCGCCTTGCCCGCGCCGTGGTTGGTCAGCTGGATGCGCACCTGCTTGACCGCGTTGTCGGCGTCGACGCACCAGCTGACCAGGACCGCCAGCGACCCACGCTGGTGGCGAATGGTGGTGAGGCCCTGGCTGTGAACCACCTGGTAGCGGGTGGCCTCAGCCCCCCAGGCCGACGGTGCCGTGCTCCAGACCTCGCGGGTGCGGCGATCTTGCAGCAAGAACCATTCGGATGGCGGGTCGGCCACCGGGTCGTTGGCCCAGGCAGTGAGCTGGTTCAGGCGGCTGTTGAGCGCCCAGGTGTTGCCGGCGCCAGTCTCGGACAAGATCGTCCCGAAGCCGGGGTTGGCGAGCACGTTGGTCCAGGGCATGGGCGTGGCCAGGCCGGCGCCCGCTTCGAATGCGAAGGCGCTGCGTTCGTGCAGGAAATCGCCGTGGCTGGGCAAGGCCTCGGTCTCGCTCAGGCGCAGTGGCACCGGATCGTGCGCCGGTACCCCGCCGTTCCCGAGGTGCGTCCCGGCGGTATCAAAGCGGTCGCACCAGGCGCGCACCTGGTGCAGCAGCGCCTGGCCGTCGGCTTGCAACTGCACGCGGGCCAGACTGTGCAAGGTGGTGATCTGCTCGGGCGAGAGCTCGTCGACGCGCAACAGGTGCAGGCCGGTGGCAGCTTGAATCGGGTGAGCCTGCTGGTCGATGGCGTGTTGTTCGCGCAGCAGGGCGAGCGCGCGCTGCAGCGGCATCTCGTAAGAGTGCAGTTCGCGGCTGAGCACCACCACATCGCAAGCCACGCCCGCGCGCGACCACTCGCGCAGCACCAGCGCCAGCACGCACAGCAGGCCCAGGCCCTTGGGCATCCCGGCATGCACCAGCAGCAGGGGCCGGTCACCCGAGATGCCCAGCGGCCACAGCGTTCGCCGGTCACTGTGCAGCGCGCCGGCGTCAGCCGATCCCGATGGCGTCGCATGCGCCTGCGGCAGGGTCAGCACCAGCGCAGTGGTGAGGGCCTGCATCGCGGGCAGGTAGTCGACACGCGGGCGGTGCGGCTGCGCGGCAATGCCCGCCAGCGTGGCCGACATCAGCGAAGAGCGTTCCACGTAGCTCGGCTGACGGTACTTGTCGATCACCGCCAGCAGGGTGGCGGCGTCGTCGCTGGCGGCGGTGGCAAAGGTGACGCTGGCCTGAGCCCCCGGCGCGATCAACACCCGCACACCGAGAACCGCCACCGGGTCGAGCCCGGTGTCGAGAGCGGTCGGCACCAGCGGCACGGCTTTCAGCGCGGCCAGCGGTTGTGCCGGCGTGTGCAGCCGGCCCAGCCACTGCGCCCGGTCGGTCTGGCAGCGCAACCCCAGCACCTTGCCTTCGGCGCTGGCCACAAAATGCGCCGCCTGCAGCGTGCCTTCGGTCTGCAAGCGGGGGGTGCGCACGCAGCGCAGTGCCTGCTGTTCGGGCAACCAGTCGGTCTTGACGAACAGGTTGGAAAACGCCGGATGTGCCTCGTCGGCGGCGTGGCTGGCCAGCGTGATGTCCAGCGCCGAGATCAGCTCCAGCTCGATGGCTTCACTGCTTCGGTTGACCAGCAACACCTTGCGCAGCTCGATGTCGTCTTCCGGGCTGACCCAGACCGTGGTGGTGACCTTCAGCTCGGGCCAGGTCGCGTCGAAACACACGCGGTCGGTGTGGAAGCGGCACTGGTAGCTGGCGTCGGGATCGGGCGCCGGGTGGCGCGTGACCGACACCGCCGCGCCGCTGCCACCCAGACGCAGGTAGATGAAGGCCCCACTGGCGTCGCGCATCGCATCGTCGCGCCAGCGGGTGATGCCAGTCTGGCCCCAGCGGCTCCAGCCCGCGCCGTGGGAGCGCAGCGTGACGCTGTAGCGCCCGTTGGACAGCAGGTGCGTGGGCTCCAGCGCCTGCGCGCCGGGCGTGAGCATGCGGACGTGCTCGGACGCGTGCCGCGGCAGGGCTGGCAAGGGCTGGGTCTGCAAGCGGTGCAGGGCCGGCAGCTCGCGCGGCGCGCGCTCGTGCAGCAGCGAACACACGGCTTCGATGCGCGGATGCGACATGCCCCAGCGCTGCGCCACCCCGCCGCACAGCACATTGGCCAGCGCCACGATGCTCATGCCCTGGTGATGTGCCATGAAAGTGTTGACCAGGGTGAAGGGCTCACCATGGATCTGCCGTGCCTGCGTGAAGTCCAGCGCTTCGATGAATCCGTAGCGCCCGCGGGCAGACAGCGCACTCAAGGCCCGCAGGTTGTTACACGCCAGCGCCGCGTCCACCTGGGTGGCCAGCGCCGTGGCGTAGGGCGCGATGACCTGCTCGGCCGCTGGCGTTCGCCGCATCGCCAGCCTTGGCACGCCCTGCGGCGCGTACTGGTAGGCCAGGGTGTGGTCTTGCCCGGCGTAGGCGCTCTCCGAAATGCCCCAGGGCATGGCGCTACCGCGCACGAAGGCGATCTGCTCCCGCAGCGCCGAGCGACCGGCTTCGAACAGCGCGCTGTCACGCGGCGGCTGCACCACCAGGGTGGGCATCAGGTACTCGAACATCGAACCCGACCAGGAGCGCAACACGGCGCGCCGCCCGCTGGCAAAAAAGGGCCGGCCCAGCGCCGCCCAGTGGCGCACCGGCAGCTCGCCCTTGGCGATGGCGAGCAGGCTGGTGGTGCGCGATTCGGAGGCCAGCAGGTCGTAGAAGCTGGTGTCGAGCTGCTGATGGTCGACCCGGTAGCCGATGTGCAGCAGGTGGCGCTTGGGGTGGTAGAGGAAGTGGAAATCGGCTTCCCAGGCCATGGCTTCGAGCTGCTCGGCCGCGGCCTGCAGGCGTTGTTGGGTGCGCTCACAGCTGCCCGCCCCTCGGGCTGCGACGTCCAGCCCCCCTGAGCGCAGGGTGGCCAGGTGGTCGGCCAGCAGCCAGCGCAATTCGTCCTTGGGTGTGGTGGGGTGGCTGACAATGGCCGGGTTGCGCGCGGGTTGCAGCCCTTCGAGCTCAGCCTGCGCTTGCAGCAGCAGAGCGAGGAACGCGGCGCAGGCGGTGGCATCGACCGACTCGGGTGGTGTGGCATCCAGCAACTGCCCAAGCGCCGTCTGGTGCAGCGGCTGGTGAAGCACCGACTGGAGCAGTGGCAGATGGGGCTGCAGGCGCTCGCGAGACCTCGCAATGGCCTGCAGGTTGGCTGAGGCTTCGTGTGGATCCTGCGCCAGCTCGCGGCAGGCCTGAGCCACCGTGAGCAGGTGGGCGCTGAGGTTGCCGCTGTCCACCGTGGACACATAGCGCGGCGGCAGCGGCTGCAGGGTCTCGGTGTCGTACCAGTTCAGGAAATGACCCCGGTGGCGCTCCATTTGCTGCAAGGTGGTGCAGGTGGCATCCAGGCGCGCCAGCAGGTCCTGCGTGCCGATCCAGCCAAACCGGCGCGCGCAGGCCGCGCTCAGCAGGTAGAGCCCGATGTTGGTGGGCGAGGTGCGATGGGCTTCGATCTCGTACGGAAAGAGCTGCAGGTTGTCAGGCGGCAGGTGGTGGTTCTGGGGGTTCACGCAGCGCTCGAACAGGCGCCAGGTGTCGCGCGCCACACCGTCCAGCAATACCCGGTCAGCGGGCCGCAACGCCTTGCTGCGGCTGGGCCATGGTGTGTTGCTCGCCCAGACCAGCAGCGGTGCCAGCGCCCAGAGCACGAGCACGGTGAGCGTGAGTGCACCGGGCGCAGGCGGCGTGAGCAGCCACAGGCCCACCAGCCACAGCAGCGCACCGACGGGCTCGATGCGGTGGCGCCCAAGGGTGGCGGGCAGGCGGGTGGCCAGGCCAGCCTGAGCGGCCTCTGCGGTGGTCCATTCGAGCAGGTGCAGCCGGCTCACCGCCAGCCGGTGCAGCGTGCGCAGCACAGCGTCGAGCGACATCAGTGCCTGCTGCTGCAGCAGCGCCAGGTGCCAGAAGCCTCCGCCCACGGCGCGCAGCAGATCCAGCGAGCCAGCCACGAAAAAACGCGCGCCCAGCAGCCGCCAGTGGCCCGGCACACAGGCGGCCAGAGCGCCCAGGAGCGGGCCGGCGCTGTAGGCGGCCAGGGTGAGCCCCAAGGCCACGGGCAGCGACACGCCCAGGCCGAGCATGGCCAGGCCGATCAGCAGCAGCGAGGCCGGCGCCACCAGCGAGCGGCGCAGGTTGTCCAGCAGCTTCCAGCGGTTGATGGCGCCCAGCGGCCAGTGGCGATGGCGCAGCAGGAACGGCAGCAACTGCCAGTCGCCGCGAGCCCAGCGGTGCAGGCGCGCGGCAGCGGCGTCGGCGTGGGTGGGATCGGGCTCGATCAGGGTCACGTCGGTCACCACGGCGCAGCGAACCAGCGCGCCTTCGAGCAGGTCGTGGCTGAGCACCTGGTCGCTCGGCAGGCGATCGCCCAACACAGCGTGCAGGGTGGCCACGTGCAGCAGGCCTTTGCCGGTGAAGCTGCCCTCGCCAAACAGGTCCTGGTACACATCGGAGCTCATGGCGCTGTAGGGATCGATGCCGCGCTGGCCGTCAAACAGCCATTGCCAGAGGCTGCGCGGGCCATCGCCGGCCAAGGGGGGCACGACGCGCGGCTGCAAGATGCCGTAGCCCCTCACAACGCGCTGATCGACGCTGTCCAGCTGGGGCCGGTTGTTCGGGTGTTCGGCCACGCCAACCAGCGCCCGCAGGCGCCCGGGCGGCAGCTGCGTGTCGCTGTCGAGCGTGAGGATGTAGCGCGTGTTCGGTGCCATGCGCGAGACTTCGCCGAGATCAAAAAACGGACCTGGCGTACCGGTGGCGAGCGCGGCGACCAGCTGCTCCAGCTTGCCACGCTTGCGCTCCCAGCCGAGCCAGCGCCGCTGCGTGGCGCTGGCGCTGCGGCCGCGGTGCAGCAGCAGGAAGCGCGGCGGCTGGCCAGGGGCTTCGGGGTAGCGGGCATTGAGCGCAGCCAGCTGCGCCTGTGCGTGAGACAGCAGGGAATCGTCGTCGGCATGGTGCTCGGTGTCTGCGTCGGTCCAATCGCTCAGCAAGGCGAACTGGGCGCAGGCCTCGGTGTTGGCCAGGTGGTGAAGTTGCAGCCGGTGCACCAATTGGCTGATCGAATCGCGGTGGCTCAGCATGGCCGGCACCACCACCATGACTCGGGCTTCGGGCGGTATGCCATCAGGCAGCAACAAGCGTGGCAGATGCGAGGGCTTGACCGATTCGCTGATCAGGCGGTTGACCAGGGCCACCACCGCCTCGGAGGCGGGCAGCAACATCAGCAGACCCACCAGCACCGTGCCCAGCTGCGTGGGCCAGCTGGCTGCGAGCCAGCCCGGGCGGTACAACAACCAGGCCACCAGCAGCAGCGAGCCCAGCAGCATCGCACCGAGGTAGGCAGCGGTTCGCGAAAGGCCAGGCGCCGGCCTCCACAGACCAGCACGTCGGCGTTTCAGGCCCAGTGCCTGTTCCAGCGCCGCGCGCCCATCGCCCTGCAACCAGTGCGAGGCCAGCGCGCTGTGGCCGCTGCCCTCGCTCATCAGCTGCAGCAGCCGCTGCGCCACCAGGGCCTCCCCCTTGCCGCTCTGCGCAGACAGGCGCTCGATGCCGTGCAGCGTGGTGTTGCGGCTGGCGTCGTCTTCCGCTTGGAACACCGACGAGCCCAGCATCGCGCGGACAACCCGACTGGTGTGGGCCACAGCGTCGGCCCAGTCGGCAGCACCGATCAGGCGCAGCGCGGTGATCGCGTTGCCCACGCTCAGGTGGTCGGCCGCCTGGGCCGCGTGTTGCTGGGCCTGCAGGGTGGCCAGATCGGGCACTTCCTGCTGCAGCCAGTCGCGCGCCCGAGCCAGTGGCGTGTCGCCGGCGACCTGTGCATGTCCGGCCAGGCTCTGGGCCAGCTGCAACACAAACACCTCGCCCGCGCGACGCCGCACCATCAACTCGCGCATGGTCACCAAGTCGCCCAGGGGCAGCGTGTCAATGCGGCTGGCGCACAGGCTGGCGAGTTCGCGCGCGGCCTTGTGGCTGGCGATGCGATCGGCCAGGCGACGCAGGTTTTCCACCAGCACCACGCGCAAGGTGGTGGGCAGGGCCCAGAGCTCGCCCTGGGTCAGCTCGCGTGCGTCCTGGTAGGCATTCAGAAACTGCACCAGCAGCGTTTCGTCGAAGGCGCTGTCGGTGTGCGCCACAAAAGCCCAGGCCACGCCGTAGATGCGGGGCAGGCCGACCAGCGGCGCGTCCTGCAGCACGGGCAGCGTTCGGTAGTAGCTCAGTGGCAAGCCTTCGCGGATCTCCCGCAGCTGGGCCTCGATCAGGTGGAAGTTGTCGAGCAGCCACTCGGCCGCGGGGCTGACCTCTTGCCAGTCGTGTGACGCCAGCGCGATGAACTCGTAGGCGGACCGCAAGGTGCGCACATTGTTCTGCAGGCGCGGGTAAAACGTAGCCCGGCCAAAGCGGGCCAGGTCCGCACGGTGGGAGGTACCCAGGCTACGACCGTGTTGTTCAAAACGTGTCCGGCCAAACAGCTCGGAGCGGATCGGCTCCAGCGCCGGGCCGTTCGAGGCGTCCAGCACGCGTTCGAGCCGATTCGGGACCCATGACCAGCGCCCCAGCCCGCGTGCATCCGCCATGCGCTAGCGCATCAGCGAAACACCGCCCACCAACAGCATGGCCACCATTGCCGTGGTGACCACATGCCCGGTCAACAGGCCGTGCAGGCCGTCAGCCCCGGTCCGCAATGTGTGGAGCCGGCCACGCAGCGCGCCGCACTGGCTCAGGTGTTCGCCCAGCGCCGAGCGCTCCAGGGGCGAGACATCGGCCGGATGACCGAATGATGAGGTGTCCCAGCAGGGTGCCTGGGAAGAGATGTTGGACATGATGCGCACCTTGTGCATGGGTAGATAACAGAGGTCAGAAACCTATGTGTCTTTGTAAGGCAACGGGCGTTTCAGGTCTGTGCGCTGTCGAACATTGGGCTCGGGCGGCGCGGTTGTGGTGCCAGCGCGGGGTACTCAAGACAGGGAGTCGGCCAGGCCAACCGTCAGTCGGGACGTCGTGAGGCGATTTCCTGACCGAATCGCTCCCTTTGCTCTCGATTCAAAACAAAGCCAGTCCGGCACTCTCCCCCGTGCGGGCTGCGAGCGCCAACTGCGTGTTTGCGGCCAGGCCTATGTGAGCCCCGCGCACGCTCGGCAACGCCTGCTTTGGAATCCGTACACTGGTGCGACCGGTCACAGGCTGCGCCGTCCATCGGGAACCCCGCGTCCACTGTCAGCGCAACGGTGCGCTGGCGCCTGGCAAGTGATTGGGTTGGCAACATGGCACCTCATTCCACAAGCCGATGGTGCGCCGTTCCGGGTGATGCGGGTCGATGCCCAGCAGGCTCACCGACGCTGTGTGCAGCGGGAAGTGCTGGCCTTCGACCAAGGCCAAGCCAATCCAGCGCACGGCCAGCGCTGCGCCGAACTGGCCGTGAGAAAACAGCACCACGGCTTCTTGCATCGCGCAGAGGCGCTGGATGAGTCGGTCGGCTCGCGCGCTGACGTCGTCAGGCGACTCGCCACCCGGGCAGCCGTCGCGCCAGATGTTCCACTCCGGTCTCTCGCGGCGAATGTCCACCGAGCGCCGGCCTTCGAAATCGCCGTAATCCCACTCGGCCAGATCGGGCTCAATCTCGCTCGATGCACCCAGACCGGCGAGTTCGCAGGTCTGGCGTGCGCGCTGGCGCGGGCTGACCAGCACTCGCGCGCACGCCCAGCTTCGCAGCCGGGGTGCCAAGGCGCGTGATTCACCTTCGCCATGCGCTGTGAGCCCGATATCGGTCACACCGGTGTGCTGGCCGGTCAGCGACCAGACGGTTTCGCCGTGGCGAACCAGGCAGGCCGTCATGCCGCTCTTGCTTCTTCGTCCATCGCATCGCTGTACGCGCCCTGCACCGCAGCGGCATTGCAGCGTGCGCGGTGCAGCAAGGCGTTCTGGGCGATGACGCGGTTACCGTCCTTTCCCGCCCAGAGACCCAAGGCCGGCTGCTGCAGTGCCCGCCCGAACGAAAAGCTGAGCGGCCAGGGCAATTCAAACGCAGGGGAACCGGAGGTCTGGTTGGGCTGGTGCATGGCATTGAGCCGCGCTGTGGCCAGAGTGGCCGGCTGGCCACCGGAGAGAAAGGCCACCCCCACCACGGCGGCCGGCACGGTGCGCCGCAGGCAGCTCAGCGTGGCCTCGGCAACTTCAGCCAGCGACGCGGGTTCGCCACAAGACAGGCCCGGCAGCACCATGTTGGGCTTCAGGATCATGGCCTCCAGCGCCACGCCCTGTTCGTGAAGCTGTTCGAACACCTGGTGGAGCACTTCGGTGGTCACCTCAGCGCAGCGCGTCAGCGTGTGCCCGCCGTCCATCAGCACCTCGGGCTCGACGACGGGCACGATTTGCGCCTCCTGGCACAGGGATGCATAGCGGGCCAGGGCGTGTGCGTTGACCTGGATGCAGGCCTGGGTGGGCAGGCCGTCTGCAATGACCAGCACCGCACGCCACTTGGCGAAGCACACGCCAAGCGTTGCAAAGCGAGCCAGGCGTTCTCGCAAGCCGTCCAGGCCCTCGGTGACGCGCTCGCCAGGGTGGTCTGCCAGGGCGGTCGTACCAGCGTCCACCTTGATCCCGACCAGGATGCCTGCGGCGCGCAGCACATCCGCCAGCAGCACGCCATCGCGGGTGTTCTGGCGCAAGGTTTCGTCTAACAGGATCGCACCACTGATGAATGGCGACAGGCCGGGTGCTGTCACGAGCAACTCGCGGTAACGGCGACGGAACTCCTCGGTCTGCGCGATGCCGCACTCGGCCAGGCGCCGGTTGCAAGTGCCCACGCTTTCGTCCATGGCCAGCAAGCCCTTGCTAGGCTCCATCAGCGCCTGCGCAGTGACGGTCAGGGCATTGATCATGTGGGCGGGTCGTTCGGCAAGGCTTTTTCAACCTGGTCCAGCGCCCGCCTGATGGCCGCGATGATGAGCCGGTGTGCCAGCGGCTCATCGATGTCGGGCACGTCCCACTCGGCAATGGTGAGGTACTTGTCAACCAGTTCGGTGACGTCGATTTCCAGTTGGGCGCGGTGCGCCTCGAGTTCCCGTCTTTCAATGCTGGGCATGGTGGCTTGCTTTCATGTCGTGGCGTTCCAGCGCCAGTTGCGGATTTCGGGCATGTCCTGCCCGTGCGCCCGGATGTGGTGCGCGTGTTCAACGAGCTTGGCGGCCAGCCTGCCCTGCAGCGCGGTGCCTGCCGAGCCGGTTTGCGGCAGCCGGTCGATGGTGTCCATCACCAGGTGGAAGCGGTCCAGGTCGTTCAGGACTGTCATGTCGAACGGCGTGGTTATCGTGCCCTCTTCCTTGTAGCCGCGCACATGGAAATTGGCGTGGTTGGTTCGCCGGTAGGTCAGCCGGTGGATCAGCCAGGGGTAGGCGTGGAACGCAAAAATCACCGGCTTATCGCGGGTGAACAGCGCATCGAAGGCCGCGTCACTGAGCCCGTGCGGATGCTCGATTTCGGGCTGCAGCCTCATCAGGTCGACGACATTGACCACGCGCACGCGAAGCTCGGGCAGTTCTGCGCGCAAGATCTGCACCGCAGCCAGCGTCTCGAGCGTGGGCACGTCGCCGCAGCAGGCCATGACCACGTCGGGATCGTCCTCCACCGCGCCTGCGGCCAGCTCGTTGCCCGCCCAGTCCCAGATGCCGATGCCCGCAGCGCAATGCGCCACCGCTGCGTCCATGGTCAACCACTGCGGCGCCGGGTGCTTGCCGGCGACCACCACATTCACGTAGTGGCGGCTGCGCAGGCAGTGGTCCATCACCGACAGCAGGCAGTTGGCATCAGGTGGCAGGTAGACGCGCACCACCTCGGCCTTCTTGTTGACCACATGGTCGATGAAGCCCGGGTCCTGATGGGTGAAGCCATTGTGGTCCTGGCGCCAGACGTGCGAGGCCAGCAGGTAGTTGAGCGAGGCGATCTTGGGTCGCCAGGGCAGCCCGGCGCTCACCTTGAGCCACTTGGCGTGCTGGTTGAACATCGAGTCGATGATGTGGATGAAGGCTTCGTAGCAGTTGAACAGGCCATGCCGCCCGGTCAGCAGATAGCCCTCCAGCCAGCCTTCGCACTGGTGCTCGCTCAGCATTTCCATCACCCGCCCTTGCGGCGCGAGCCACTGGTCGCTCGGCGCGGTGGCGGCATCCCATTGGCGGTTGGTCGCTTCGAACATCGCGGCCAGCCCGTTGGACACGGTTTCGTCGGGTCCGAAGACGCGGAAGTTGCGCTCAGCTTCGTTCTGGCTGGCGACATCGCGCAAGAAGGGCCCTAGCACGCGGGTGTCGCCCATGCCAGGGGTGCCGGGTGTGGGCACGTCTGCCGCGTACGCGCGGTAATCGGGCAGGTGCAGGTCGCGCAGCAGCAGGCCGCCGTTGGCATGGGGATTGGCCCCCATGCGCCGGTGGCCGCTGGGTGCCAGCGCTGCGAGCTCTGACTTCAGTCGGCCATGCTCGTCGAAAAGTTCTTGTGGCCGGTAGCTGCGCAGCCAGTCGTCCAGCAACTTGAGGTGATCAGGGTGTTCGGCCGGGTGCAGCGGCACCTGATGCGAACGGAAATTGCCTTCGCAAGGCTCACCGTCCACCTGCTTCGGCCCGGTCCAGCCCTTGGGTGAGTTCAGCACGATCATGGGCCAGCGCGGGCGCTCGGTGTGCCCCTGCTCGCGCGCATGCCGCTGGATGCGCTGGATCTCCCGCACCGCCTGGTCCAGCGCCTCGGCCATGCGCTCGTGCATGGGCCCGGGCTCGTGCCCCTCCACAAAAATCGGCGTCCAGCCGCAGCCGCGAAAAAACTGCTCGAGCTCCTCGTGCGTGATGCGCGCCAGCACCGTGGGGTTGGCGATCTTGTAGCCGTTCAGGTGCAGGATCGGCAGCACGGCGCCGTCGGTCGCCGGGTCGAGAAACTTGTTGGAATGCCAGGCGGTGGCCAGCGGCCCGGTCTCGGCCTCGCCATCACCGACCACGCAGGCGACGATCAGGTCGGGGTTGTCGAAGACGGCGCCGAATGAATGGCTCAGCGAGTACCCAAGTTCGCCGCCCTCATGGATCGAACCCGGGCACTCGGGCGAGACATGGCTCGGTATGCCACCGGGAAACGAGAACTGCCGGAACAGTTTTTTCAGCCCGGCTTCGTCGCGGCTGATCTCAGGGTAGACCTCGCTGTAGCTGCCTTCGAGGTAGGTGTTGGCGACCACCGCCGGGCCGCCATGGCCGGGGCCACTGACAAAGATCATGTCCAGGTCGTGGGCCAGGATGGCGCGGTTCAGGTGCGCATAGATGAAATTCTGGCCAGGGGTGGTGCCCCAGTGTCCGAGCAACATGGGCTTCACGTCGCTCAAGGTCAGCGGCCGCTTCAGCAGCGGGTTGTCCCACAGGAATATCTGACCGACCGACAGGTAGTTGGCGGCTCGCCAATAGGCGTCCAGGCGTTGGAGCGAGGCGTGGCTTTGTTCGTCTGGCATCCCTCCATACTGGGGTCGACAGGTCCGCTGGTCTGTGCGCTGGGGAACACAGCCCCTGATGCGTGCTTAAGGGTGCGGCAGCGAACAGACGCCGGTCTTTTGAGGATGCATGCTTGAAATGGCGTTCTTCGTGAACCCGTCCATTGAATTCGCCTTTGTCTTTGTGTCTGGGACGAGACCACAGGAAAGGAGCATCAAGTATGCAGATCGGCATGATCGGCCTGGGCCGTATGGGCGCCAGCATGGTCAAACGCCTCTTGCGCGGTGGCCATGATTGCGTGGTCCATGACCAGGCACCCGAAAGCGTCGCGCATCTGGTGGCGCTGGGAGCGACTGGTGCGCCCTCGCTGCCGTCCTTCGTCCAAGGGCTGACCGCACCCCGTGTGATCTGGCTGATGGTGCCAGCGGCGGCCGTCGATGTCGTCCTGGATCAGCTGAGGCCTCTGCTGCAAGCCGGCGACACCATCATCGACGGCGGCAACTCACACCACTACGACGACCTGCGTCGCGCCGCGGCGCTGGCCTCTCTGAGCATTGCCCATGTGGATGTGGGCACCAGCGGCGGCGTGGCCGGCCTGGAGCGCGGCTACTGTCTGATGATCGGCGGCGCCCAACCTGTGGTGCAGCGGCTCCAGCCCGTGTTCACCACGCTGGCCCCAGGCACAGGCACGGCCGCACCGACCCCGGGCCGGCGCACCGGTCTTGGCACCGCCGATCAGGGCTGGCTGCACTGCGGGCCGCATGGTGCGGGTCACTTCGTGAAGATGGTGCACAACGGCATCGAGTACGGCTTGATGGCCGCCTATGCCGAGGGGTTGAACATCCTGCACCACGCGAACGCCGGGCTTCAGGCCCACGCCGTCGACGCCGAAACAGCGCCCTTGCGCGAGCCCGCGCATTACGAATACCAGATGGACCTGCCCGAGATCGCCGAGGTCTGGCGACGCGGCAGCGTGATCGGCTCGTGGCTGCTGGACCTGACGGCCGAAGCCCTCGCGACCGACCCCGCGCTGGCCAGCTTCGAGGGCCGGGTCTCCGACTCCGGCGAGGGCCGCTGGGCGGTGCAGGCGGCCATCGACGAGGCCGTGCCTGTGCCCGTGCTGAGTGCCGCGCTCTATGCCCGTTTCGCCTCGCGCGGCCAGGCCGACTTCGCCAACCGCGTTCAGTCGGCCATGCGGCATGAATTTGGTGGCCACGCCGAGAAACCCGTGCCGGGTCCGGCGCCAACGCACAGGCCATGAAGGTCCGCACCAGCCATCCGAGACCGCCACCCCGAAGCACCACCAACCAAATACCTTTCCCATGAACCACGCCACCACCGCCCTGCAGCAACTCGGCCAGAGCCTCTGGCTCGACAACATCACGCGCGGCCTGCTGAAAAGCGGCACCCTGGCCCACTACATCCAGCACCTGTCGGTGACCGGCCTGACCTCGAATCCCACCATCTTCGAACACGCCATCGGCAGCGACGACAGCTACGACGCCAGCATCCGCGCCTTGCACGACGCGGGATTGACAGACGAAGCGCTGTTCTTCGCACTCGCCCTCGAGGACCTGAGCGAGGCCGCCGACCTGTTCCGCCCGACTTTCGACGCCAGCCACGGTGTGGATGGCTGGGTGTCGCTCGAAGTCTCGCCACTGCTGGCCGATGATGCGATCCACACCATCCAGGCGGCGAAGCGGCTGCACGCGAAGGCCGGCAAGCCCAACCTGTTCATCAAGATCCCGGGCACGCCCGCGGGCATCGAGGCCATCGAGGAGGTGATCTTCGACGGCGTGCCGGTCAACGTCACGCTGCTGTTTTCGCGCGAACATGTGCTCGCCGCCGCCGAGGCATACCTGCGCGGCATCGAGCGCCGGCTGGCGGCCGGTCTCAGTCCGAACGTGGCCTCGGTGCTGTCGCTCTTTGTCAGCCGCTGGGATGTGGGGGTGAAGCTGGAGGTCGCGCCTGCGCTGCACAACCGGCTGGGCATCGCGATCGCCATGCGCACCTACAAGGCGCACGGCGAGTTGCAGGCCTCGGAACGCTGGCAGCGGCTGGCCGCCGCGGGCGCGCCAACCCAGCGCCTGCTGTGGGCCAGCACCGGCACCAAAGACCCCGCGGCGCCCGACACGCTGTACGTGCAGGCACTCGCAGCACCCGACACCATCAACACCCTGCCCGAGAAGACGCTGGTGGCCTTCGCCGACCACGGTGAGATTGACAAGCCCATGCGCCTGGACGGCGGTTATGCCGAGGTCCTGATCGAAGAATTCACCCGCGAGGGTGTGGACGTGAATGCCCTGGCTGCGCGCCTGCAGCGCGAAGGCGTCGATGCGTTCGCCCAATCGTGGCATGCCTTGCTGACGCGCATCCGGGAGAAATGCGCATCGCAGGCAGCACTTCCATGACCGCCAGCGAACAGCAAAAATTAGACCAGCGCTGTATCAACACGCTGCGCACGATGGCCATTGACCAAGTGGAAAAGGCCCACTCCGGCCACCCCGGCACGCCGATGGGCGCGGCACCCACGGCCTACTGCCTGTGGCAGCGCTTCCTGCGCTTCGACCCCGAAGACGCTGCCTGGCCCGACCGCGACCGCTTCGTGCTGTCGGTCGGACATGCGTCGGCCTTGTTGTACGGGCTGCTGCACCTGTGCGGCGTGAAGGCCGCGACACGCCTGGCGCCTGAGCGCGAAGGCCTAGCCGTGACCATGGCCGATTTGAAGAGTTTTCGCCAGGCCGGCAGCCGCTGCACCGGCCACCCGGAACACGGCTGGGCCACCGGCGTGGAGACCACCACAGGCCCACTGGGCCAGGGCTTGGCCACCAGCTTGGGCATGGCGATCGCGCAGGCCTGGCTGGCCGCCACCTACAACCGGCCAGGCTTCGCGCTGTTCGAGCACCGGGTCTTTGCACTGGCCGGCGACGGCGACATGATGGAGGGCATCAGCGCCGAAGCGGCCTCGCTCGCCGGGCACCTGAAGCTCGACCGGTTGTGCTGGATCTACGACAGCAACCAGATCAGCATCGAAGGCTCGACCAACATCACCTTCACCGAAAACGTCAGCGCGCGCTTCACGGCTTGCGGGTGGCAGGTGCTGCAAGTGCTTGACGCCAACAACATCGAGACCACAGCGCTCGCACTGAGGACATTCGAGAACACCCGTGAGCAACCAACCCTCATCATCGTGCACAGCCACATCGGCTACGGCGCGCCGCACAAGCAGGACAGCGCCGCGGCCCACGGCGAGCCGCTGGGCGTGGACGAGGCGCGCGCGGCCAAACAGTTCTACGGCTTCGACCCCGACGCGAGCTTCGCCGTGCCCGACGGCGTGCGCGGACATTTCGACGCCCTCTTCGGTCAACGCGGCACCAGTACACACAACGCTTGGCGCACCCGCTTCGCCGCCTACCGCGCGCAGTATCCCGACCTCGCCGAGCAGATCGACCAGATGCAGCAACGACAGGTGCCCGAAGGCTGGGACGCCGGGCTGCCGGTCTTCAAAACCGATGCCAAGGGCCTGGCAACGCGCGACGCTTCGGGCCAGGTGCTCAACGCCGTCGCAGCGCGGGTGCCCTGGCTGCTGGGCGGTGCGGCCGATCTGGGGCCGTCGACCAAGACCAGGCTCACAGCCGATTTCGCCGGCGCCTTCGAGCCCGAATCTCACGCCGGGCGCAACTTTCATTTTGGTGTTCGTGAACACGTCATGTGCGCGGCGGCCAGTGGCATGGCGCTGTCAGGCCTGCGCCCCTTCGCCGCCAGTTTTTTTGTCTTCAGCGACTACGCTCGCGGCGCGATCCGCCTGAGCGCGATGATGGGCTTGCCGGTGATTTATGTCTGGACACACGACTCGATCGCCATGGGCGAGGACGGCCCCACCCACCAACCCATCGAGCAGCTCGCCTCGTTCCGCGCCATGCCCGACATGGTGACGCTGCGCCCGGCGGATGCCAACGAGGTGGTTGAGGCCTGGCGCGTGGTGATGGCGCTTCGCCATCAGCCCGCCAGCCTGGTGCTGTCGCGCCAGGCGCTGCCCACGCTGGACCGCGAGCGCTATGCGAGCGCCGCTGGCGTGGCACGCGGTGCCTACGTGCTGGCCGATGCCGTCGACGGGTGGCCCGACCTGCTGTTGCTGGCCAGCGGCAGCGAGGTGGCCCTGTGCATCGCGGCCTACGAGCAGCTGACGCTGGAGGGCGTGAAGGCGCGCGTGGTCAGCATGCCTTCATGGGACCTGTTCGAGCTTCAGGACGAGGCCTATCAGACTCATGTGCTTCCAGCAGCGGTGAAGGCGCGGGTCTCGGTTGAAGCGGCCTCTGCGCTGGGTTGGGACCGCTATGTCGGCCGGCACGGCGAGATCATCGCGTTGCGTGGTTTTGGGCTGTCGGCGCCGGGCCGGGCGGTGCAAGCGCATTTCGGCTTCGACCTGGCCCACGTGCTCGCCGCCGCGCGGCGACAACTGCAACGGCATGGCGCAGGGGCCTCGTTGTGAGCACCCGCCTCAGCCCGCTCGCCGGCCAGCCGGCGCGGAAGTCCGAGCTCATCGATGTTGACAAGCTCGTGGCAGCCTACTTCTCCGAGCGACCCGATCCGGGCGTACCGGCGCAGCGCGTGGCCTTTGGCACCTCAGGCCACCGAGGATCGGCGCTTGATGTCTCGTTCAACGAATGGCATGTGCTCGCCATCACGCAGGCCATCTGCGACCACCGCAAAGGCCAGGGCATCAGCGGCCCGCTCTTCATGGGGATCGACACCCACGCGCTGTCGGCACCCGCCTGCGCCACGGCACTCGAAGTGTTGGCTGCCAACGGCGTGGATGTGGTGCTCGCCTCAGGCAGCCCGTTCACGCCCACACCCGCCATCTCGCATGCCCTCGTCAAGCACAACCGCAGCGGTACCGGCACGGTTGCTGACGGCATCGTCGTGACCCCGTCGCACAACCCGCCGCGCGACGGCGGCTTCAAATACAACCCGCCGCACGGCGGCCCCGCCGGCCAGGCGGTGGCCGACGCGATCCAGGCGGCGGCGAACAGCTTTCTCGAAGCCGGTCTGCAAGGCGTGCGCCGCATGCCCCATGCCCAAGCCCTGAAGGCAGCGACCACGCACCACCACGACTTCATGGGCAACTACGTCGAGGACCTCGATCACGTGATCGACATGGACGCCATCCGCGCCGCCCAGGTCCGCATCGGCGTCGACCCGCTGGGCGGCGCCGGGGTGCACTACTGGGGGGCGATTGCCGAGCGCTGGAAGATCGACCTGACGGTGGTGAGCGTTGAAGTCGACCCGCGCTTCGCCTTCATGCCGCTGGACTGGGACGGCCAGATCCGCATGGACCCGTCATCGCCCTTCGCGATGCAGCGGCTGATCGCCATCAAGGACCATTTCGACATCGCCCTGGCCTGCGACACCGACCACGACCGCCACGGCATCGTCACCCCCAGCGCCGGGCTGCTGCCGCCGAACCACTTTCTTGCGGTGGCGATTGACTACCTGTTCGGACATCGGCCGCAGTGGCCCGCGAGCGCCGCCATCGGCAAGACCGTGGTCAGCACGCAGGTGATCGACCGCGTGGCGGCGCGACTGGGCCGCAAATGCTTCGAGGTGCCGGTCGGCTTCAAGTGGTTCTCGCCGGGGCTGCTGGACAGCAGCCTGGGCTTCGCCGGCGAGGAAAGCGCCGGTGCGGCTTTTCTGCGACGCGACGGCACGGCCTGGACCACCGACAAAGACGGTCTCATCGCTGGCCTGCTCGCGGCCGAGATCACCGCGCGCTGCGGGCGAGACCCGGGCGCGCTCTACCTTGAACTCGCCGACGGCATGGGCCGCCCGGTCGCAGACCGCATCGAAGCAGCGGCGAACGTCACGCAAAAGAAGCGGCTGGCCGCGCTGTCGCCGAGCGCCATCACCGCGTCCGAGCTCGCCGGCGAGAAGATCACCAGCGTGCTCAACCATGCAACCGGCAACGGTGCGCCCATCAGCGGCATCAAGGTGGTGGCGAAGAGCGGCTGGTACGCGGCACGACCCTCGGGCACCGAGGACATTTACAAGATTTATGCCGAAAGCTTCCAGGGCCCAGACCACCTCCAGCGCATCCTGACCGAGGCGCAGGCCACGGTAGATGCAGCGCTCAATCAACCCCCCAACCAGGCCAGCCCATGAAAATCGATACCGACACCTTCCGCGTTCCCGAGGCCGCCGAGGTCGATCTGGGCCTCTGGGCGACCAACGTTAAACCCATTTGCAAGTCGAAGAAGGCGTATCGCAAGCTGCTGGAGGACCAGGTCGATGCGTTGAGCGACCAGCAGCGCCTGCTCTACGCGTCGAACCGCCACGCCTTGCTACTGGTGTTCCAGGCCATGGACACCGCGGGCAAGGACGGCGCCATCCGCCACGTGATGTCGGGCGTCAACCCGCAAGGCTGCCAGGTGTTCAGCTTCCAGCACCCGAGCGCGCGCGAGCTGAAGCACGATTTTCTCTGGCGCGCCACGCGCGATTTGCCGGAGCGCGGGCGCATCGGCATCTTCAACCGCTCGTACTACGAGGAGGTCTTGATCGTTCGCGTGCACCGCAGTCTGCTGGACGCCGAACGCCTGCCCGACACTGCGGACGACGAATCGGTGTGGCACGGCCGCTACCGCTCCATCGTCGACCTCGAGCAACACCTGCACGCCAACGGCACGCGCATCATCAAGGTGTTTCTGCACCTGTCGAAAGAGGAGCAGCGCCAGCGGCTGCTGGCGCGCATCGACGAGCCCGACAAGAACTGGAAGTTCAGCGCGGCCGACATCGCCGAGCGCGAGTTCTGGGACGCCTACATGCAAGCCTATGGCCACGCGCTGAGCGCCACCAGCACGGCAGACTCGCCATGGTTCATCGTTCCGGCCGACGACAAGGACAACGCGCGGCTGATCGTGTCGCAGATCGTGCTCAAGGCACTGGAAGACTTGAAGATGAGCTACCCCGTGGTGAGCGCAGCGCGCAAGCGAGAACTGCAGGCGATTCGCAGGCAGCTGACGAAGTGAGGCAACTCAGGCGGGTGGGGCCATGCCAGTTTCTGGCGCCACCGAATCCCCCGATCAGAACGCGTCAGCCCCCGCTGCCTGGCTCGCGATCCGACGGCGCGGTCTTTCGGGATCCGAAAGTCCGGGCATAGACGCAGGTGAACGCTGCGCCCATCAACAGGATCTGCGCTGAAAAGTACACCCACAGCAACACCACCACCAGCGAGCCGGCCGCGCCAAAGCCAGACGCGACCCCGCTGCGACCGATGTAGGCGCCAATAACCACCTTGCCCCCGGTGAACAGCAGCGCCGCCAGCAAGGCGCCGAGCCATACGTCAGTCAGCATCACGCGCTGGCGTGGCATGAACCTGTAGATCAGGCCGAACATGAAGGCCACGAGCAGGAAGCCACCCAGGGCATTGCCCACTTCGAGCAAGGTTTGCCAGCTGCCGAAGAGAGGGTCCACGCGACGGCTCACGGCAGCGAGCATCGCACTGGCGACCAGTGACACGATGAGCAAGAAACCCACCGCGAGGATCATGCCGAGCGCCATCAGGCGGGCACGCACGAGCGAAATCCAGCCGCTCTTGCGGAGCCGTCCTGGTACCCGCCAGATCCGGTCAAGCGCGTTCTGCAACTCGGCAAACACGGTGGTTGCGCCAACCAACAGCAGCACCAGCCCCATGGCCGTGGCCGTGAGCCCCTCGGCCGGCTCACGCACGCTGGCCAGCAGGCCTTGCACCGCGCCGGCCCCCTGCTCCCCCATCAGGTCCTGCAACTGCGCCTGGATCTCGCCTCGGGCGGCGTCTTCACCGAACACCAGCCCGGCCACCGACACCACGATCAGCAACAGGGGTGCCAGCGAAAACATGGTGTAGTAGGCCAGCGCCGCACCCATGCTCGGCACATAGTTGTCTACCCAGGAAGTGGCCACCTCTTTGACGAGACCCCACCATGCGGCAAGCAGGTCGGCGTATGTCACGGTGTGCAGGTGCCGCCGGTGGCCGAGCGGCGGCTGGTCGTCAGGGCCGCGCGGCCTGCGCCCCGGACAAGGGCAGGCCAGACGTCTCTTCGACCGGTTCCGACCTCAAGCACTTTCTCGGGGATTTCGGCTTTTGCGAGTTCCGCCTCGTCGCGCAACATCACGGCTTCCAATCCGTTTGACGCTTTAGCGCAGTCCGAGAAACGACAACAGAGCGACGATGATGACGACTGCGCCGACGATGTAGACGATGCTGTTCATGAGATGACCTTTCGTGTGGTTTGAAGAAGCGAATCGCATGTCTAAAGCCATTCACCAATTTTCAGATTGCGCTTTTCGGCTCAAACGTTCAGTTCGCCAGCGCACATAAACGCAAAGAGATCCCAGCGCGCGAAGGCGTCACACGAATGGTTGCGAATCGCAGATACGACGCAGCGCCGACGCAGGTTTCGGCGGTCGATCACATCACATCAATAGCCCTTGCGAAACTGCGTCCCCCTGCATGACGGGCAAGGCGGCACGCGGCTGGTGCGCTTGAGTTGCAAGGTCTGGCCACATGCAACGCAAGTCAAGGTGCCCGCGGTGGTGATGTCTCCGGTACCAAAGTGCAAGGTGTCCTCCGCCTGACGCGACCACGATTGCATGGCTGAGCCAGCGGTATCCAGCATGCGTGCAAGCGATGACACCGCCCCCGCGCCCAAGCGCGCCGGGTGCAGATGCTCCTTGGATTCCTGACTCAAAGCGCGCATGTCCCGCTCCGTCTGCGCCAGATCGCGTCGCATGTATTGCTTGAAATTCTCTCCTTGTTCGGCAGAAAATTCGCTGGCTGCCGATAGCTGCTGCCGCGCTGCGTCCAAGGCTTTTTCCATCGCTTCGCGACTCTTGTCCTGGCCAGCGTGAAAGAGTTCGCTCGCCCGCTGGGCATACCGGTCATACAGATCCTCGTGATCCGACGCGCCGTCTGAGTTTGCGTTGGCGCCGGCATCCGCTGGCTTGTGCTCGTGTTGTTCACTGCTCATCAAAATCTCCTTGGTATGGTGGTCATCGAACGCTGGCGCTGGCGGAGCACCTCTGGCCATTGCTCCCCTACTGCGTCAGTCCCCAGGAATCCGCGATGTGGCGGGTCGAGGAAATGCCAACCTCCAGCATGTACCTGCCTTCTTCCCCCAGGCCCTCGTCTCCCCCTGCACTGATCGGCGTGCCGTGGCCCATTCCCGCGATGATGTATTCGTCAATCACTTGCCGTCCGTCCGCGTCGCACCAAACCTTCCGGGGAAAGCCGTCGACCTTCTCCACCCGTGTCGGTGGTCCTTCGACCTTGTGGATCCTCTGCCACTGCCGGACGATGGAATCGGCATTGGAGCTGTGGACGGTCATATCGCTACCGCCATGCCAGACCGAGATCGTCGGCCAGCGGCCGGTGAACTTCGAGGCTCCGCGCACAAGCGCATTGAGCTTGCGGTCCGACGGGCCGCCATATCCCTTCATGCGAAAAATTGCCTGCATCAGGGTGTCCGCGGTGCGGTAGGGCAGGCCGGCGATGATCGCGCCTCCTGCGAACACCTCCGGATAGGTCGCCAGCATCACAGACGTCATGGCGCCCCCTGAGGACAGCCCCGTGATGAAGACGCGCGACGTGTCGATGGCGTGGTCATCAACGACCTGTCGGATCATGTGCCGAATGGAGAGCGGTTCGCCGCCGCCACGGCGGCTGTCGCCACGCTTGAACCAGTTGAAGCTGCCCATGGCGTTGTTGGTCTTTCTTTGCTCCGGAAACAGGAGCGCTACCCCGCATTCGTCGGCGAGAGCAGACCAGCCTGATCCGCTGTCGTAACTCTCCGCCGACTGGGTGGAGCCATGCATCACGACAACGAGTGGACCGTTCTTCGGGAAGCCTTTCGGAACATAGGTACCTGCGCTCAACGATCCGGGGTCGGTTCCGAATGTATTCAGAACAGTCAGACGATCGTGGGTCTCTGAAGATAGTGGCATGTGGATTCCTTTAGGGTGACCCGACGATTGGCTCACCAAATTGACGCAGCAGATGCGGGCATCGCGTGGACATCGGACTCGAGGTCGCCCCGCGCCGAGGATCCAAGCGGTCACTCCACGGGGCTGTCGCTCCGGTTCTTGGGGTCGGTCCCGGACATGGGCAGGCCAGACGTCTTTTCGCGATGGTCGTGCAGCCGTCCGAGCGTGCTGTCCAGCAAATGGGCCAGCTTGTGCGCGGCGCCATGCACCGCCCGCTGCGATGTCGGGGCATGCTCGGTCACGGCCACTGGCTGGCGGCCTTCGAGGCGGGCCTCCAGCAGGCAACGCTGGTCGTGCTGCCCGCTCTTGCCAGCGTTCTCGTCGCTCAGGTGCACTTCCACCCGGGTGATGTGGGCGCTGAAGCGCGCCAGTGCTTGCTCAACCGTCGCGCTCACCTGAGCGGCCAGGGCCTCGGTGCCATCGATGTTGACATCGGTGTTGAGTTGGATTTTCATGAGCTTTTCCTTTTGGGTCTTGGATCGAGAGGGTGATCAGTGACGAAAGCTCGCCGCCACACCGGTGCGGCAGGGCATGCGATCGGCCGAGAGGACATGCACCTCCCCGCCCAGCTTTTCGACCAGCGTGCCGAGGTCGTCGAGCACGTCACCCACACGCGGCTTGTCGAGATCGGAGGCGTCGATGCGCCCGGTCGATGCGTCAATGCGCCCGGCCACCTGGCGCTCGGCCTCGATCAGCAGCGTCGCCACGCGACCGGCCACCGCGGCATGGGCCACCTGAGCCAGGTTCTCGCTGCCCAGCCCCTTGGCTGCGGCGGCGGCGTAGGCACGGCTCCATGCAGCCTGCTGGGCCTCCTGCTGCGGCGCCGCCACGTCCCAGGCGCGCTGGCACAGCTCGTCGGGCGTGAGCCCCTGCGGGTCGGCCATCAGGCCGCTGGCCATCAGCAACGGGTTGTGGCTCACCTTGTGGAACAGCTGATGGTGTTCGGGCAAGGCCGCCAGCATCAGGGGCAGGCCTGATGGCTTCGAATGCTTTTCCAGCACGGCACGGTCCACCGCGCGGAAGAAACGCTCGGCGTCGCCTTCGATCTGGTCTTTCTTGCCGCCCTGGCCGTGGTGCATGGCCATGTGGCCGCCGCCAATGCCACCATACGACGAGACGCTGCTGTGTGGTTCGGTGAGCTCGTCGCCCAAGGCCTCGGACATGGTCCGTGGCACGCCCGGTGCCAGCGCCACGGCGTGGAGCGCGTTTCGATCGCCTTCGTACAGCTGTACCTTGTGCAGGCTCAGCGCCAACACCTGATAGCGTCCGTCCGACTGCAGCACCTGGCGCAGCGGTTTGGTGTGAAAGCTGTCGGCCACCAAGGCCAGCTCGGCCACTGGTCGCTGCAGCAAAAACACGCGAAACAGACCCGGTGCGCCCAGCACAGCCAGGCCGTCCTGCGTGTGATTCCAGAAGTCGCGGTCTTGTGCCAGGGCATCAAACGGCTCGACCAACGCTTTGACGGCATCGGCCGTGTGCTGTCCTTGCAGGGACGTCTCCAGCGCCTTCACAAGGTGGCGGAACCGGATCGGGTCCTGCTGGTTCTCCGGATGGCGTCGGTGGGTCGGCTGATACAGCGACAGGCAGGGCCGACCCTGGAACGCGGCGAGCTCGGCCAGACTGGCAGCGGTGAGTGTGTCGGTGGTGTGTGTGGGGTTCATGTGGCTTCCTTCGGTGGTGTCTCAGGCTTGGTGGCAGAGCCGGATTCGGCGGGATGCACGCCTGCGATGGGCTGCGCCCGCTTCAGCAACATCGACGTGCAACACGCTTCCCGGCTGAGATGACAGCCCGCATGCGGGCATGGGTGATCGTGCAGTTTCGCTGGCGCTTGGACCCTTCGTCTGTGCGGCAGCGCACAGCGTTGCAGACGAGGACCACGACAGCCGGCGGGGACGACACCCATGCACGCGAACCTGCGACCAGGCAGGCGTTGCTGGAGCGGATGAAGGCTCAGCGCTGTGGGTGCGTTGCCGCGGTTCACGCCGACAGCGTGGTGCCGGGCGCGCGGGCGGTCAGGATGCACCGGCTCAAGTCGTCGGCCCAGGCCGCATAGCCCACAGCGCTTGGATGGATGCCATCCACCGCCATGCCTTCGCTGGTCGTCGTTTCCGGATGGCAATGCATGGTGCGTCCCACTTCGTCGATCAGCAATCCAGCCAGGCTCTGGTTCATCTGCTTCGCCCAGTGGCCCATGAACCAGCGCAGCGGTTGCGGCAGCGCCATGCAGGCATGCATGGGTGGCACGGCGCTGTGCACCAGCAGCGTCGGCGAGAAACGCAACGCGATGAGTTCGGCCAGGCGGGCCTGCCACCTGGCCCAATGCAGAGGCGCACAAAGGCCAGTTGCGTCATTGGCGCCGATCGACAGCACCACCACATCGAAGCGGGCGCACGGTGCATCCTGCAGCAATCTGAGAAGCCCCGGCGAGTCCAGTCCGTTGACCGCCAACACGCACCACTCCACCGTGTGATGGCGACTCAGGCGCTGCACAAGTTGGCCACACAGTGCCTCGTCCTGGTTCAGAGCGCCCACGCCTGCGGCACCCGAGTCGCCCGCCACCAGCAGGCGAACCAGCGAGCCACGGCCAGCGGTGCCGGCGCGTTGGCCTGGCGGCTCCGGCATGCGCGGCGTGATGCGCCGCACATGTCGGGCCTGCAGCCAAAGCAGCGGCGACAGCAGGGTCAGGAGCACGAGGCGTTCAGAGTCAGACATGCGCTTGCTGGCCATTCAAGGTGGTTGAAGTGACGACGAGCATGGCCAGTTGCGTGCGCGCAGAGGGTCTGTGCGTCTGCGCTTGTTTGGACACCCGCACCGCCGCCGATCTGGTTTGACGCCTGGGTCAGTCCAGCAAAACCAGATGCCCCTGGCTCTGGGCGGCCTGGACCTCTGCGATGGGCAATGTCGCGCAGTTCTGGCCTCGCGCGCCCCAGATGATGTCGACCGACGGCCGTCCGTCCACCGCTTCAATCAAACACGGCCCGACCGGAATGCTCTTCTCTCGTCCGGGTTCGGCCAGGAAGGGAATCGGGTCGGTGATGCGGGCGCTGCGTGTTCTGATTTCCATGGATCTCTCCGGTGACCTGGGCAGTGGCGCGCCGCGTCGGCTGGGTGTCTAACGCGGCAGGCTTCGCACAGGGGGCAACCTCAAGATTCGTTGCTCGGAAGATCTGCCGGGTCGGTGGGCGTGGCGGCAAGTTGATCGAGCTGCGCTTGGGCCCTCGCCTGGTCGGCGCTGGGGTTCACCTCACTGGCAGAACCCACCACATGGTCCGGCATGATGTCCGCGCCATCGGGCACGTCTCGCCCGGTTGCGCTGGCCCGCTCACCGGTACCATAGGAATCGCTGTCGTTGGCCGTGTTGACGACCAGCGAGCCGAGTTCGTCCGCGTGATCGCCTTTGCCGCGCACGCTGAATTCGCCTTGCACATCGCTTCCACTGTCGCTGCTGTCGCTGGGACCCAGGGCATCAATGTCTTTGCCCGGTGCGGGCTTCGCGGCCCGTTCGCCGCCGAGAAAACTGCTGTTCGTCATCGTGAATCCTGGTGTAGTGAGGACCGCCATCGGTGTGCCTGTCGGGTTCACGGGGGCATCTGCGCAGGCGGGCAAAGTCCGATGGAGGCACCTTACCTGTCGCGCGCCAAAGGTTCTGTTCGGTAACGCACATCCAAGGGCTCGCGCGTGTGAAAACACATCACAGCTGGGGGGCGTGGGCGCCAAAAACGCAGGCCATGGTTCACTGGCGAACAGACTGGCGCTGCATCGACCGCTAGCCTGTGCTGGCGCCCGAGCGCTGTTGTGCGTGTGCAATTCCCGCCACCGCATCGCGGTCAACGCGTGATCAACCTGGGTGATCCGCGCCCTGCCAGGCGGCAGGCCAACCCCGACCCCCATCCACTGCTGCTTGGTCGCCAAACAATGAATCCACCCGATCTGCCACAGCCGGACAAGCTGCCACCCGACGTCCTGAAGCTCGGCTTCGTCAGCCTGCTGACCGACCTCAGTTCGGAGATGATCTTCTCGGTCTTTGCGGTCTTCTTCACCACAGTGGCCGGTGCGTCCAGTGCCCTGCTGGGCCTGATCGAGGGTTTGGCGGACTTCTCGGCTTCTTCGCTTAACTACCTGGCGGGCTGGTTGTCCGACCGCAGCGGCAAGCGCAAGGTTTACGCCCTGGCGGGCTACGGCTTCTCGACGCTGGCCAAGCTGATTCTGCTGGTCACGAGTTCGGTGCTGGGCTTGGGCCTGTTTCGCGTGATCGAGCGGCTGGGCAAGGGATTTCGAGGGCCGCCGCGGGACGCGTGGTTGTCGTCTATCGCCCGGCAGCAGACGCGTGGCTATGCCTTTGGTGTGCACAAGGCGCTGGACAAGGCCGGCGCCGTACTCGGCCCGCTGGTCGCCTACGGGCTGCTGACCTGGCTGGGCGAATCGCCAGGCACCTACCGCGTGCTGTTCTGGGTCGCCTTTGTGCCGGCCGTGTTCAGCATCGTGCTGCTGTCGATGATGAAGGACCAGCCCGGTGCGCCGCACCCGCGCGAGAGCGTGCCCCGCAACTGGGCCGAGCTCAGCCCCGGTTTCAAGCGATTTCTTGTGCCGGCGGGTACCTTCGCACTGGCCTATTTCAGCCTGGGCTTTCTGCTGCTGCGCGCCCACAGCCTGGGGTTCAGCGTCACGCAGATCGTGCTGCTGTATGCGCTGTTCAACGCGACCTGCGTCGTCTCCGCGCCGCTGGTGGGCCTGTTGGGCGACCGCATCGGCCGCAGCACCATCGTGATGCTGGGCTATGGCACCTACGGCTTGATCAACGTCTGGCTCGTCTTTGCCAGCAGCCGTTGGGCCATCGTTGCCGCGTTCGTGGCTTACGGTTTTTTCTACGCCATCGACGAGGCGCAGAGCAAAGCCTTCATCGCCGACATCGAGCCCGAGCGCCGCGCCAGCGCGGTCGGCATCTACAACTTGGTCACCGGCTTGCTCTATCTGCCGGCGTCGCTGGTGGCGGGCCTGCTCTGGGCAAGCTCACCGTCGCTGGTGTTCTCTCTGGCCGCTGGCTTGTCGACGATCGCCATCGCCTTGTTCGCCTGGCTGAAGCCGGCGGGCCACCCACCCGTTGCGTCTTCTGACAGGCAGGTTGTATGAGCCAGCCTGCAGCGCCTGTACTGCCATGGACGCGTTGCAAGCCCCCATTTGTGCGCTGGCGAACAGACAGCTTTTGCACTGCCGACTAAGCTGCTTTCAGCGCTTGGCTTGGTAGGCTAGTGGCTGCGCAGACAAGGTCTTTTGATGCTTTTTTTCATGCCTTTCTTCAGCCGCATCGGCCCGCTGCACTCATTTTGGGAACGCGATCATGTTCAACAGCCTGGGCCGTCTCAGCGGCAGTACCGTCACCGCAACCGACGGCTTGGTGGGTCACTTCAAAGCCGCCTTCTTCGACGACAACGCCTGGACCATTCGCTACCTCGTGGTGAACACCGGCAACTGGCTGTCTGGGCGTGAGGTTTTGATATCGCCCTGCGCGGTGAAGCAGCCGGTCGACAGCGGCACCAACATCGACGTAGCGCTGACCCGGGCGCAGGTCAAGGCGAGCCCCGACATCGACACCCAGCAGCCAGTTTCACGCCAACACGAACACGACTTCGTGAGCTACTACAGTTATCCCAACTATTGGGAGGGCAGTGGGCTTTGGGGCTGGGAAGCCCTCCCTTTGATGCCACCCTATGTGCCAACGCCGACAGACATCGAAGTCGCCAACGCCATGCGCGAGCGCGATCAGCGTGGCGCTGTCAGCCATCTGCGCAGCAGCGCAGGCGTGAAGGGCTACGACATCCAGGCCAGCGACGGCAGCATCGGCCATGTGCAGGACTTCGTCTTCGACGACGTCTCGTGGGCCATCCGCTATCTGGTGGTGGAGACCCGCAACTGGTGGCCAGGCGGCAAGCATGTGTTGATTGCAACCCAGTGGATCGACAGCATCGATTGGGCCTCCGGCACCGTGCAGGTCAGCCTGAAGCGCGAACAGGTCAAAAACAGCCCCGGCTTCGTCGAGCCGTCCGACATTGGCCGCGACGACGAAAAGCGGCTGCACGACGCCTACTGCCGACAAGGCTATTGGGCTTAACGCCAGCCACCCCAAGGAAACACACCATGACCACCAACGCCCGAGCCGAGTACACCACCCGCATGAAGCACCAGCTTGATGAGCTGAACAGCAAGATCGACCAGCTTGAGGCCAAGGCCGCGAAGGCTAACCAAGAGGTGATGCAAACCTACCAGGCAGAACTGGCCAAGGCACGCAAGGAGTCCCAGCTGGCCAGCGCCAAGTTCGCCGAGATGAAGGCCGCTGGCGAAGATTCGTGGGACAAGATGACCGCCGAGATGGAGAAGGTGCGCGATGCCTTCGTCCACTCGTTCAGCTACTTCAAAAGCCAGGTCTGAACGCGCCGGGCGCCTCTACCCGCCATGGAATTGCCATGAACCGGGTAGAGCCAGCCACCCTGACGCCCAGCGAAGCCGGTCCCTGGCTGCTGGCGGGTGACTGGACGCTGCGCGGTCTCGGCGCCTTGCCGCAGCAGA
This sequence comes from Hydrogenophaga sp., assembly GCF_011390835.1. Classification (GTDB taxonomy): domain Bacteria; phylum Pseudomonadota; class Gammaproteobacteria; order Burkholderiales; family Burkholderiaceae_C; genus Hydrogenophaga. Next base: position 77,859 of record NZ_JAABRQ010000009.1, read on the forward strand.
TCGACGCCAAGCCGCGCGGCACGGGCGCGGCGGTGCTCGACGGCTCCGGCCTGATCGCGATGGACAGCGCTGGTGCCTGGGTGCTGCAACGCTGGCTTGGCCAGGCCGCTGACGCTGAAGCGCCGCGCTTCGAGCGTTGGCCGCCGCGCTTGCAGGCTATGGTGGTGCGCGCGTCTGCGGTGCACGACGCGCCGCTGCCAGCCCCGGCGCCGGCGCTGCTGGAACGCACCGGTCGCCGTGCGGTGGCCAGCGCGCGCCAGGCGCAGGCGATGCTGGTGTTCATGGGCCAGGTCGCCGTCTGCGCGCTGGGCGTTGCCAAGCAGCCGGGCCGGCTGCGCTGGCGCACCATGCTGCGCCACATCCAGATCGCCGGCTTCGACGCACTGCCCATCGTCGGCCTGACCGCCTTCCTGATTGGCGTGGTGGTGGCCTACCAAGGCGCCGACCAGTTGCGGCACTACGGCGCCAATATTTTCGTCGTCGACCTGGTGGGCTACGCGATGCTGCGCGAGTTTGCGCCGCTGATGACGGCCATCATCATCGCCGGGCGCTCGGGCTCGGCCTATGCCGCGCAGATCGGCACCATGGTGGTCACCGAGGAGGTCGACGCGATGCGCACGCTGGCCATCGACCCGATCGATTTGCTGGTGCTGCCCAAGCTGCTGGCGCTTCTGGTGGCCATGCCGCTGCTCACCCTGTTTGCCGACATCACCGGCGTGTTCGGCGGCATGGTGATGGCGAACTCGCTGCTCGGCATCGGCTGGGTCGAGTTTGCCGACCGCTTCGGCCGCGAGATGCAAGGCAGCACGCTGCTGATCGGTATCGGCAAGTCGTTCGTGTTCGCGGCCATCATCGTCATGGTCGGTTGCTTCCAGGGCTTTCGCACCGAGGGCGGCGCCGACAGCGTGGGCCGCCAGACCACGCTCAGCGTGGTGCAGGCGATCTTTCTGGTGATCGTTGTCGACGCGCTGTTTTCGGTCGTTTTCAACATGCTCGATCTCTAGCATGGCCGCCATCCAGAACCCTGTTTCATCGCCCGTGATCGAGGTGCAGGGCCTGAGCACGCGGTTTGGCAGCCACACCGTGCACGAAAACCTCAACCTCACCGTGCAGCAGGGCGAAATCCTGGCGATTGTGGGCGGCAGCGGCTCGGGCAAGTCGGTGCTGCTGCGCGAGATGATCCTGCTTCAGCGGCCCACGGCCGGGCGCATCAGCCTGTTCGGCCAGGACATCGCCACGCTCGATGCGGCGCAGGCGCGTGGCCTGCGCCTGCGCTGGGGCGTGATGTTCCAGCACGGCGGCTTGTTCAGCTCGCTGACCGTGCGCGAGAACGTGGGCCTGCCGCTGCGCGAACACAGCCAGCTCGACGATGCGCTGATCGATGGCCTGGCCGACGGCAAGTTGGCCTTGACTGGGCTGCCACCCGATGCCGGCCTGAAGCTGCCCGACCAGCTCAGTGGCGGCATGCTCAAGCGCGCCAGCCTGGCCCGCGCGATGGCGCTCGACCCCGAGCTGTTGTTCCTCGACGAACCCACCTCGGGCCTGGATCCGGCCAGCGCGGCCGGCGTGAGCGACCTCATCCTCAACACCCACCGCGAGACCGGCCAAACGGTGGTGATGATCACCCACGACCGTGACCTGCTCTGGCAGGTGGCCGACCGGGTGGCTGTGCTCGGTGAGGGCCATGTGCTCGCCACCGGCACCATGGAGGAGCTGGCGCACGAAAAACATCCCATCGTTCAGGCTTATTTCGTCGATCGGCGCCGCCATCGCCCTGCGACTGCCCCTTCAAACGAAGCGGAAAACGCACCCACCCCCAAGGAGGCCGCGTGGAAGACAAGGTGAACTACACGCTGGTGGGGGCCTTCGTGCTGGTGCTGGGCGCGGCGCTGGTGGCCTGCGTGCTGTGGCTGGCGGTTGGCCTGGGCGGGCAGAAAAAGGTCGATCCCTATGCGTCGATCTTTGCCGAATCGGTGGCTGGCCTGAGCATCAACGCGCCGGTCAAGTTTCTCGGTGTCGATGTGGGCAAGGTCAGCCGCATCGAGATCGATCCACAAGACTCGCGCCAGGTGCGCCTGCATCTCCTGATCGAGCGCGGAACGCCCATCAAGCAAGACAGCGAGGCGGTACTCAAGACCCAGGGTCTCACCGGCATCGCCTATGTTGAGCTCAGTGGCGGCAGCCCAGCTGCGGCGCCGCTGCGGCCCAGTGCCGAACAGCCAGAGCCCATCATCCGCTCCAAGCCCTCGCTCAGCGCGCGGCTCGAAAACCTGCTTGGCACCGCGTTGGCCGGGTTGGACCGCATGAGTGGCAACCTGAATGCGGTGTTCGATGCCGAGAACCGAGCCGCGCTGAAGCAGACGCTGGCCGACCTGGCTGTGCTGATGCACACGCTGGCTGCGCAGAAGGACACCATCACCGCCGGCATTGACGACGCGGCGCGCACCGCCCAGCGGGCTGCGCAGGCCAGTGCGCAGCTCGACCCGCTGCTGGCCCGCCTGGCCAGCGCCGCCAGCGCGGTTGATCGCGCGGCGCAGGCGGTGGGCCAGACCAGTGAAACGGCGGACGTGGCGGTGGCCGGTGCAGCCAGCGGCGTGCAGCAGCTGCAGACCGAAACACTGCCCGACCTGGCCCGCTTGATGGCCGATCTCAGTCGGCTGAGCGAATCGCTGCGCCACTTGAGTGAACAGACCGAGCGCCAGCCCAGCAGCTTGCTGATCGGCCGCCCGACCCGACCCCCCGGCCCCGGAGAAAGTGCCCCGCCATGACGCTGCTTCGTCTTCCTGCCGCCCAGCCCGACGGCTGCCAGTTAACCGTCGCTTGGCGCAGCGCGCTGTGCGCCACGGCGGTGCTGTGCCTGACGCTGTTGGTGGGCTGCGCCTCGGGTCTGTTGCCCAAGCCGCCGACCCAACCCACGTTGCTGTTGCTGGACGGTGGTCCGGCCGGCACATCCCCAGCGGTGCCGATACGGCCTGGCGCGAAGACCTTGATCGTCGAGACGCCGCGCGCCGCGGCCGCCTATGACACACGCGACCTGGCGTACACCCGGCGTGGCCAGCAGATCGCCTACTACGCATATCACCAGTGGGCCGACAAGCCGACGCAGATGCTGGCGCCGCTGATCGTGCGCGCTGCACAGGGCAGCGGCGCCTTCCAAGCCGTGGTGCCCGCGCCCACGCTGGCCACTGGCGCGTTCCGGTTAGAGACCGAACTGCTGCGCTTGCAGCAGGACTTCACGCACACGCCGAGCCGGGTTCAGCTCAGCGTGCGTGCCGTGCTGATCGACACGGCCACGCGACAGGTGTTGGGTGTGCGCTTGTTCGACATCGCTGTGGATACCCCCAGCGAAGACGCCGTAGGCGGCGCCAGCGCTGCCAACCAGGCGGTGGCGCAGTGGTTGCCGGCGCTGGCCACCTTCATGGCGCAGGCTATCCCGCCCTGAGCGTCGCTCGGCGAGTTGGCGCGAGCAGCCGCCGGCGGCTGGGCGGCATTTATTCGTGTGCCAGCTGAATCACCAGCTTGCCGAAGTTCTTGCCTTCGAGCAGGCCGATGAAGGCCTCGGGTGCGTTCTCCAGACCAAAGACGATGTCCTCGCGGACCTGGATCTTGTCTTCCCGCACCCACTTGCGCATGGCGCCTTCGAACTCGCTCCAGCGCGGACCGTAATCGTCGAACACGATGAAACCCTGCATCTTGATGCGTTGGCGCAGCAAGGTGCCGACCAACAAGCCCAGCCGGTCCGGCCCCGGCGGCAATTCAGTGGCGTTGTACGACGCAACCAGGCCGCACACGGGCACCCGTGCCTTGGTATTGAGCAGCGGCAGCACCGCATCGAACACCGCACCGCCGACGTTCTCAAAGTACACGTCGATGCCCTTCGGGCAGGCAGCGGCCAAGTGTCCTGGCAGGTCGTCTGCGTGATGATCGACGCAGAAGTCGAAACCCAGTTCGTCGATCACGTAGCGGCACTTCGTGTCACCACCGGCGATGCCCACCACATAACAGCCCAACATCTTCGCGATCTGTCCCACCACTGAACCGACCGGGCCGCTGGCTGCGGCGACGACGACAGTTTCACCAGCCACCGGCTTGCCGATGTCCAGCAAGCCCATGTAGGCGGTGAAGCCCGGCATGCCCAGCACGCCCAAGGCGCGCGACGGATGCGGATCTTCCGGGTACAGCGTGGTGAGTCCCTGGCCGTCGGACAGCGCGTAGTCCTGCCAGCCGGTGTAGCCCAGCACCAAGTCGCCCACCTTGAAGTTGTTCAGCCGTGACGCTTCGACCCGCGACACCGTGCCGCCGACCATCACGTTGCCGATGGCCACTGGTGCCGCATATGAAGGCCCATCACTCATGCGACCGCGCATGTAGGGGTCAAGCGACAGGTACAGCGTGCGCAACAAGAGCGGGCCATCTTCGGGCTTGGGCACGGGGCCGTTTTCGATGCAGAAGTCTGAAGCGGTCGGCGCGCCGTGCGGCCTGGCGTTCAGAACGATGCGGCGGTTGACGGTGGTGTTTTGCGACATGGTGGTGCTTTCCTTCTAGAGGCGCTGTGGTGGCTGCGGGGAAGTTGCAGCCAGTTGTATCGTGGCGTGTTCCATCGCAACGTTGGACCCGCCACGAGCGTGGCACCCAGTGCATGGCAACGCCGAAGGTAGGGGAGTCGCCATTCGCGGTCTGTGCGGTGGACAACAATTGACCCAACCAGCAAGCCTTGCCTCCACCGCGCTGGGCATTCCCAATCGAAGGTACCGATGGGCGCGGCCATGCGTCTCATGTGCGCTGGCAGACAGACGGGCCCGGCGCATGCAGCAACAGTGATGCAATGGGCATAGTTGCAAATTCAGCACGCCAGCCCGATTCAAAAAAGGAAATGAAATGAACACCGCATCCGCCCACGCGCTCGCCACTGAGCCGCCCGTCTGGTTCATCACCGGTTGCTCCACTGGTTTCGGTCTGGAGCTGGCCAAGCAGGCGATTGCGCGCGGCTTTCGCACGGTGGTGACCGCGCGCGATCCATCGAAGCTGGAAGGCTTTGGCGCGACCGACCATGTGCTGGTGCTGCCGTTGGATGTCACCAAGGCCGATCAAGCAGCCGCCGCGATCAAGGCCACCGAGGCGCGGTTTGGGCGCATCGATGTGCTCGTCAACAACTCCGGCATCGGCTACTTTGCCGCAGTTGAAGAAAGCGAGGAAGACGAGGTACGCAAGTTGTTTGACGTCAACGTTTTCGGCACCGGCCGGATGATCTGGGCCGTGTTGCCCAGCATGCGCCAGCGCCGTGCGGGCTGCATCGTCAACCTGTCTTCGTTGGGCGGCCTGCGCGGGTTCCCGGCGCTGGGTTACTACAACGCGACCAAGTTCGCGGTTGAAGGCTTGTCCGCCGCGTTGCGGCTGGAAGTGGAGCCACTGGGCTTGCATGTCATGGTGGTTGAGCCCAGCGGCTTTCGCACCGACTGGGCCGGGCGATCGGCCAACGAGAGCAAACACCAGATCGACGACTACGCAGCCACAGCCGGCGCGGTGCGATCCGCTGTGCGCGCGTCTTCCGGCCACCAGCCGGGCGACCCGGTGCGCGCTGCCAAAGCCATCTTGGAAGCCGTGGCCTCGGGCAAGCCGCCGCACCACCTGCTGCTCGGCAACGACGCCTTCGAAGGGGCCATGGCCAGGCTCGACCATCTGCGCAAAGACTTCGCGGCGGTGGAGGATGTGGCGCGGGCCGCTGACTTTCCTAAATCGAAGGCCGACGCGCAGGCCTGAGCATGGGTGACATGCTGAACAGCAGCGCGGCCTTGCTCACCGCCGCGCAGATGGGCGAGGCGGACCGGCTCACGGTGGCATCGGGCATCAGCGAGATGCGGTTGATGGAAAACGCCGGGCGAGCGGTGGCGCAGGCCATCGTGCAACGCTGGAGCCCGCGCCCGGCGCTGGTGCTGTGCGGTCCGGGCAACAACGGCGGCGACGGTTTTGTGGCCGCGCTGTGTCTGGCGCAGAGCGGCTGGCCGGTGCGCGTGGCCTCGCTGGTGCCGTGCGAACAGTTGAAAGGCGCGGCGGCTCAGCATGCCGCGCTGTGGCAGGGGCCAGTCGAGGCCTTGACGCCAGCGGCGCTGGACGGCGCGGCGCTGGTGGTTGATGCGATCTTCGGCGCGGGCCTGAGCCGGGCGCTGGAAGGCGCTGCGGCGCAAACGCTGGTCGCTGCTTCGCAGAAAAACACCACGATCGTTGCGGTGGACGTACCCAGCGGCCTGATGGGCGACACCGGCGCCAACGCAGGCGCCGTGCCTTGCGCGCTCACCGTCACGTTTTTTCGCAAAAAACCCGGCCACCTGATTCAGCCGGGCCGCCGTCTGTGCGGTGAACTTGTCGTGGCCGACATCGGCACGCCTGAGTCGGTGTTCGATGGAATTCGGCCCGACGCCTTCGAGAACGATCCGTTGCTCTGGACCGCTGCGCTGCCCTTGTTGCATCCGGAAGGCAACAAATACACCCGGGGACACGCGCTGGTTTGGGGCGGCTGGCCCACCACCGGCGCGGCGCGCATGGCCGCTCACGCGGCGGCCCGCGTGGGCGCAGGTCTCACCACCGTGGCGGTGGACGCGAGCCGAAGCGATGCCGCGCTCCCGGTCTACGCCGCTGCGCTGACCAGCATCATGGTGAGCCCGGTCGCTGTGCCCCGAGACCTTGACAAGCTGCTGGCCGATGACCGCATCACCGGCTTGCTGATCGGCCCTGGCGCAGGCGCGGGGCCCGACACCCGCGCTCGCGTGCTGGCCATGCTGCATGCTAGCCGCGCGACCGTGCTCGACGCCGATGCGCTCGCGGCCTTCAAGAGCGAACCCTCCTCGCTGTTTCGCGCTATCCAAGGCGCCTGCGTGCTGACCCCGCACGAAGGTGAATTCGCGCGCCTGTTTCCAGGCACCAACCCAGGCGCGGTCGATGCACCCAGCGACAAGCTGGCCCGCAGCCGCTCCGCCGCCCGCGCCAGCGGTGCCATCGTCGTGCTCAAGGGCAGCGACACCGTGATTGCCGCGCCCGATGGCCGTGCCATCGTCAACGCCAACGCGCCGCCGAACCTGGCCACCGCTGGCACGGGTGACGTGCTGGCCGGTATGGTGCTGGGCCTGCTCGCGCAAGGCATGGAACCGTTTCTCGCCGCCGCCGCTGCCGTGTGGCTGCACGGCGCTGCAGCCGCCCACTTCGGCCCAGGCCTGCTGGCCGAGGATCTGCCCGACCGGTTGCCCGCCGTGTTTCGCCGGCTGGCCAGACGGGCGGGGGCGCATGGGCCAGACAACATACGCTGAAAATACAAGGGTGCGCAGGGCCTTCGAGCGGCACTTTGATGCTGGCGGGGCACTCTTCGAGTGCCCGATGTATGTGCACCTGTCGCGCCAGTTGGGTTGAGCTGCGCCAGCCCGAGCCACCCATTCAGGATCCTCACGTCGCAGCAATGAACCCCTATCAGCGCTACCTGCTACCCCGCCTGGTCAACTGCGTCTGCGGCAGCTCAGCCATCTGCCACCAGCGCGGGCTGGTGGTGCCTGCGGCGCGCGGCCGGGTGCTCGAGATCGGTTTCGGCTCGGGCTTGAATCTGCCCTTTTACGATCCGTCCCGGGTCGAGTGGATCTGGGCCTTGGAGCCGTCGCTGCAGATGCGTGCGCTGGCCGCACCGAGTGTGGCGTCGTCGGGGCTCGACGTGCGCATGCTCGATCTGCCCGGCGAAGCCCTGCCGCTGCCCGACCGCAGCGTCGACACGGTGGTTGTGACGTTCACGCTGTGCACCATTCCCGATGTCGAAGCGGCACTGGCACAGATGCGGCGGGTGCTGCGGCGCGACGGGCGGTTGCTGTTCTGCGAGCACGGCGCGTCCCCTGACGCCGACGTACGGCGCTGGCAAGACCGGCTGAACGGCATCTGGCGCCCACTGGCCGGCGGCTGCAACCTGAACCGTGAGATCGCGCCCTTGATTCGAGCCGCCGGCTTCCAGATCGACGAGTTGCACAACGCTTATCTGCACGCAACGCCGCGCTTCGCGGGCTACATCACCTGGGGCAGCGCGCGTCCGGATGGCTCCTGACGGTGCTTGCCCCGGCCCTAACGGCGGGCCTGGCGCCCTTCATTGCGCCGAGGGATTCGCCGAGCCACCGGCCATGGCCTCGCCCATGCGCACGCTGCGTCCCGGCACCCAGTCGGCCTGGAGCTGCAGCGTGTTGGCCGGGAACAGCATGACCACGGTTGAGCCAAGCAGGAAGCGACCCACCTCGTCGCCCGGGCGCAGCACGATGGCCTGATCGTCGTAGCGCCACTCGCGCAACACGCCCGGGCGCGGCGGGTTCACCACGCCATGCCAGACGGTGGCGATGCTGCCAACAATGGTGGCGCCGACCAGGGTCAGCACGAACGGGCCGCGGTCCGACTCGAAAACGCAGACCACACGCTCGTTGCGCGCGAACAGCCCGGGCACGCCGCGCACCGTGGCCAGATTGACCGAGAACAGGTCGCCCGGTACGTGGATCATGCGCAGCAGGCGCCCCGCGCAGGGCATGTGGATGCGGTGGTAGTCGCGCGGGCTCAGGTACAGGGTCACGGCCTGGCCACCCTCGAACAGCGCGGCAAGCCCGGCATCGCCGCCAACCAGCGAGCGGGTGCTGTAGCGGTGGCCCTTGGCCTGCAGGATCTGGTCGCCGTTGATCGGACCGCACTGGATGACGGCGCCGTCCACCGGGCTGACGCAGTCGGCCTGCGCCAGCGGCCGAGCACCTGAGCGCAACGCGCGGGTGAAGAAGTCGTTGAAGCTGGCGTAGCCCGCTGGATCGGGGTTGGCCGCTTCGGCCATGTTCACGCCGTAGCGCGCGATGAACCAGGGGATCACCCATCTCGTCCACCTCCGGCTGTGCGAGGCGGCAAGTCGGCCCGCCAGAGCCGTCAGCGCCCTTTTGGGCAAGAGGTACTGCGGCAAGACTGCCAGGCGATCAATCATCAGCGCTCAGCTGGCAGGCCGCGCCGTGTCGGTGCACGCCGCTCAACATGGCTCATGACTGCGCGCCTGGGCCATGGCGATGCCCTCCCCCGCCACGGCCACGGCCACGGCCACCGCCACCGCCACCGCCACCGGCACCGGCACCTTGCGTGCAGCGTTGAAAGGCAGGCAGGTGCCGTTGCTGCGAGGCCGCCTGAAGATTGCGCAAGACGTTGAGAATGTCCGAACGCTTGGTCATGGTGAGCAGCCGTTCATACATCTCGCCGTTGGCAATCTCGGCGGCAACCGCCGCTTCGCAAGCGGCCTGCATGCTGGCGTAGCGCGGGGCCCTGCCGGGCCAGGTGTTCGCAGGCAGCGGCAAGCCGTAGCGAACGAACAGGCCGGTCAGCGCCCCGATGTGGCGCGCTTCTGCAGCGCGGATGTTGGCGAAGGGCCGCAGTTCACCGAAATCGGTGATCACCTGGTCGTAGGTCGTCCAGGAGTGGTATTCGTCGTCCAGGGCCTCGTGCAGCGCCTGGACCTCTGCGGGTGTCAGCTCGTTCATGGCGTTCTCCTTTGCCGAAGTGAAATCCCGAACCAGCCCGTGCTCGGGTGAACGGAACAAGGGCTGCTGCGGCTGCGATGGCTCAGGGAAAGATCGGAATGTTCGGATCGACCCCTTCGAGCTCGACTTCCGGATGGTGGCCAGTGACCAGGCTCTCAATCGCCTCGACCCGGTCCCGAGGCACGTCGATCATCATCAGCAGCTCGCCAGATTCAATCGCTGCCTGGTATTGCTCGATGTGGCTGTTGGGCATGCCCACGCCGACCATGCCCGACATCCAGGCGCCGAAACCTGCGCCGAACAGCGTCATCCCCAATGCCGCGCCCCCGCCGAGCACCAGCCCTGCGGGTGGAAACGCGACCGCCGCCAGCCCAGCGAGCAGGCCGGTCAACCCGCCGGCGGCGGCGCCTCGCTGCAGGGCTGTCACGATGTCGGAGCTCTGCGCGAGCCGCGCTGCCGGCAGATTTTCAAGCGGCGTGTCCTTGCGCGCAATCACATGAATGCGGTGCTCCTCGATGCGCTTGAGCAGCAGTTCATCGACGATGGCACGGGCGGTGGCGACGGTAGGAACGAGGAAATAAATTCGGCGCATGGTAGACCTCCTGATGTTTCAACACGGTGAACAGACCAGCTTATGGGCAAGCTCCATTTGCTTGCCTTGCGCTGCCTCAATGAGTTGCCCAAACCTCATCGGGCAAAGGGCAGCGTGACGAGAAAAATGGCCGTGCTCATCAGCACGATCAAAGGGCCTGCTGGCCAACCTGTGGCGTGGGACAACACCACGCCGATGACTGCAGACGCGATGCCGATGGCCATCGCGCCGAGGGTGTACTGCTGCAGGCTCCTGCCGACATTTCTTGCCGCTGCCGCAGGGATGGCCACCAACGCCGCGGTCAACAGACCGCCGACCATCTTCACCCCGAGCGCCACGATGACGGCGATCATGAACAGGTAGATCAGGTTGTACCGCTTGACGTTGATCCGCTCGGAGGCCGCGAGATCCTCTGAAATGTTGCCGAGAATCAGTTTCTTGTGGGTGAGCTTCACCGTGGTGATGATGGCGAGCGATGCAACGACCGATAGCACGGTGTCAGCCACGCCCGCCTTGGTGATGTCGCCCACCAGCGCCGCCTCGGCCTGCGCGATCGGCAAAAACAAAAACGCGATCGCCACGCCCGAGGCGAACACAACCGCTGTCACAGCCTCCATTGGCAGCTTCGTTTTCATTTCGATCAGCCAGATCAGGACCACGCCCAGGATGACGAACGGGAACGCGCCGAGCGAAACATCAAAACCCCAGATCAATGCCAGCGCAATGCCCGGCAGCGTCAGGTGCCCCAAAGGACCAGCCACCAGCGCCATCCGCCGGCTCAGCATCAGCGAGCCCAGGTAGGCTGCGGCGGCGCCGATGAAGGCGGCAGAAATCAGGCTGAGGAGAAAGGCACTCATGGGCTAACCGTGCTTGTGTTCGTAGAACTTGACCTCGGTCCCGTAAAGGCGCTTGAGGTTCTCCGGGGTCAGCGTCGAGAGGGGCGGACCCTGGCAGATCGGTTGTCTGTTGAGGCACAACACCGTGGTCGAGAGCCGATGCACCACCGCGAGGTCGTGCGTGATGATCAACATGGCCAGATTTCGCTCTTGATGGAGTTTGGAAAGCAGGGCATAGACCGTTTCCTCGCCGCCGATGTCGACACCCGTGGTGGGCTCGTCAAACAAAAGAACGTCGGGATCACCAGCCAGCGCCCAGGCAATGAGGACGCGCTGGAACTGCCCGGAAGAGAGGTCGCCGATCAGTTTCTTTGCCATCTCCGCCCCGAGTCCCACGGTACGGAGCATGCCCTCGACGTCCGGCCCCGCACCGCGCTTCAGCGCAAAGAAATCCTGCACCGTGAGCGGGATGTCTCGGATGTAGGGCAGCCGCTGCGGCACGTAGCCGATGCGCGTCCCGTGCTTCCATGTGATCGACCCTTGATGCGACAAGACGCCGAGCAGAGCGCGAAGCAACACCGTTTTTCCCGCTCCATTCGGGCCTAGGATGGTGAAGACCTCGCCCCGCTTCACTGTGAAGGACAGTTTCTCCAGCAGCACCTGGCCATCGATCGTGACCTTCAGGTCCGAGACCTGCAGCAGGGGTTCCTCGTCGTGGGTTGGATGCGTGACCCCATCGCCCACCGGCAGAAGCAGTGCGCTTTGCTTGTTATTTCCAAGGTCGGTCATTGGCCCGTCCCTTTGTGGCCTGGCGAAAGCAGCGCATGAGCGCCAACCGGCAGGCCGATCTGGCGAGACACCACCTCGCACTTCACTTTGAACCAGAAGGCGACGTTGGCCGCCGTGCCACTGAGTGACTCGAAGTTGCCCTGGCCTTTGGCGATGATCAGGTCCGCGCGGTCAAAGTGCTGAAGAAATTCGCTGCTGCAGTCATCGATCAGCGTCCCAGGCGCGTCGGAGCCGTTGTCGATGACCTGCGTGAGCTCGACCATCCCAACTTCTCTGGCATCGACCACCGTCGCATCGTTGAGCACCGGTGCCCCACGAACGGCCACGGTGACCCGCTCCGGGCCGAGCACCTCGATCACCAGGCGGTCGACTGCAATCTCGCCGGCGTTGTCCGTGAGGTAGAGGATGTTCTTTGCCTCGGCCGCAGCATCGACGAACTCACGCCATTCGCCATGAACCGGCTCCCCGAGCGTTCCGCGCAGCGCCTCGCGGACCGCCTCGTCGGTGATGGCCGACGAGATCCCCATGTCGATCGCGTTGGCAGCCACCGCAAACTGGGCCGCAGCGAGCAGCGGGTCTTCGGCGTGACGCACCCGCTCACGAAGCTCGGGCAGCGCATCCATGGCCAGCCGGTTGAATCGTGTTTTTGCTCTTTGGTAGGGGTCATCTGCCCCGGTGAGCTCGCGCAGCCGGCGATGGACCGCCTGAGCCAGTAGGGGCGGTGGCTGGTTGAGTTCCAGCTCGGCCAGCATGCGCAGCACCTCCCGGATGACGTGCTCTTGGACGCCAACATCGGCGGTCACCGCGCGGGTCGCCTCGAGGCTCTGGCGCAGCAAACACGGCACGCAGTCAAGAGAGGTCTGCATGGCTCAGGGCGGCGTCTGGCCGGGCTTTGTGGCGCGGGTGCTGAAGCCGGACAGGAGGTAGGCAGGGCAGACCCGAGACACGCCGGTGGCCAAGGGAATCAAGCCCAACCAACCCCACGCACCAATGAACCTCAACAGGCTGGCGCCGATCAGCACCACCCCCGTGACGACGCGCGTGGCGCTGTCCACCGAACCCACATTCTTTTTCATCACCAGCTCCAGTTTTTCAAACAATCTGAGGATCCACTGTGTGGCCCTGAGCGCCCGCCGTCTGTGCGGTGCAATACCGACGCGGTTCGCCCCCCTGTGGCGCAATGCAGTTGCACCGCCTGTGCGTGTGAAAAGGATTTGCCCATGCCCAAGCTCTCTTCGCAGAAGCAAAACACTGAGCCGATGCAGCAGCCAGTCGATACCGCGTGAAAATCAACGCGGCGGGCTGGCGCGACCACCCAAGGCGTGGACAGCCACCGAAGGCCGCATGGGTTGCCTTTGCCATCGCATCGGTGTTTTTTCTGTACGAGTTCGTGACACGGGTCGAGCCCAGCCTGGCGGCTGGCTCGATCAAGCAGTTTTATCGGCTGTCGGATGCGCGCTTTGGCACCGTGTCCAGCCTGTTTTTCTGGGTCTATGCGCCGATGCAGATCCTGGCCGGGCTGTTGATGGACCGTTACGGCGCCCGGCGCTATGTGCTGCTCGGAATCTTCTGCTGTGCGGCCGGCGTGCTGCTTTTCGCGGCCACCGGCAACGCGATGCTCGCCGCGTTGGGGCGGATGCTGACCGGTTTTGGCGCCTCGTTCGCGTTCGTTGCCGCGCTGTGGCTGGTCAACCACTGGTTTGCACCAGAGCGTTTTGCGCTGCTGTCCAGCACCGTCAACGCGGTGGGCATGCTGGGTGCCGCCATCGGTGGCGTGGTGCTGTCAAACCTGATCGCCAGTGCGGGATGGCGCCCCGTGTTTGTTGCCACCGCTGGGGCTGGCATGGTGCTTTTTCTGCTGGCGCTGTTCTTCCTGCACGACCCACCATCCCCGGCTACCGGTGCGATCAGTCCGGTAGCCACGCATTTCAGGCAGAGCCTGCGCGCGGTGATCGGCAGCCGCCGTACCTGGGTGATTGCGCTCATCGGCATGCTTTACTACGTGCCGGTCAATGTCTATGGCGGCCTGTGGGGAACCACCGAGCTGATCAGCAGCCGCCATGTCTCGGCGGTCACGGCCGAGGCATTGGTGTCGCTGATTTTCTGGGGCATCGCGGCGGGCAGCGTGTTTGCAGGCTGGCTCTCGGACCGGCTCGGCCATCGCAAGTGGTTGCTGTTCGCCGGCGCGCTGTTCACGGCGCTGGCCTACGCTGGCGCGCTCTATCTGCCCGGACCCCTCTGGCTGGAAGCGGGCCTGCTTCTTGCCGCCGGGTTTTTTGGTGGCTCCCAGATGCTGACTTTCGCCATGGCCAAAGAGGGCCAGGCGAGCGGGTTGACTGGCACCGTGGTCGCGTTCACCAACACGATCGGGATTGCCGGCGCGATGATCTTCCAGCCGCTGGTGGGCTATCTGGCAGATTTGAGCGGCGGCGATATCCGCAGGGCGCTGATGGTGGTGCCCCTGTGTGCGGGGCTGGCCGCCTTGCTGTTGCTGTTCTTGCCCGAGTACCGCCATCCCGATCATCAGCCGCGTGCCCACCGGCCGACCTGAGCTGAGGAAACGCTGAAGCCGAACTGGCCAAGCTTGACCTTCATCTCGTCCACCAGCGTCTTCACACTTGGGTGCGCTGGCGCACGGTCCGAGGTGCTTCTCGCGGCTAATGTGACCCACCGTCTGCGCGATCAACGCGGGGATCGGGGTCTCTGCACCTCTTCGCCCACCACCTGGACCCAGCCATGACCAACATCACCCCCAACGGCACCGGATTCATCGCCCTGCTGGAGGCCTTCTGCACCAGCGGTGGCACGGCACCCGGCGATATCCTTGCCCGCTTGCTGGCGGACCACCAAGTGGGCGAGGTGGTCAGCCTGGCCAAGCTGGTGCACACGGGCCAGGTGTTTGGCTTCGAATGGCGCGGCAGCTTCTGGATACCGATGTTCCAGTTCAACATGGCCGATCTGTCGCTGGCGGCAACCGCGCAGACCGTGAGGGCCGAGTTGCCACCCCTGTGGTCAGGCTGGACGGTGGCCACCTGGTTCGCCACGCCCAGTGCACAACTGAATGGCCACCAGCCGGTTGACTGCCTGGCAAGTGAGAGCGCTGCTGTCTTGAAGGCTGCCCAAGCCTTGTCGTCTGCTGAAGGCGCGACCTCCTTTGTCCTGCCTCAGGTTCAGGCGATGGCGGCGCACGCATGAGCCGTGAGCTTGCCAAAGCCTAGCCCGACAACGATGTCGGCGCGAAGCGGAACCGTTGGCATCAGGTGGCAGTCTGTGCTGGCAGCAGCCGGTCGTACTCGTTCTTCACGACGCGGTAGCACTCGCAGCTGCGCGCTTCCAGGCCCTTACGATCCAGTACCTCGATGTGGCCACGGTGGTAAGTGATGAGACCGGCTTTCTGCAAATGACCTGCGGCTTGCGTCACGCCTTCGCGGCGCACGCCCAGCATGCTGGCAATCAGTTCTTGCGTGACCGTGATGTGGCTTGATTCCAGGCGGTCCAGGCGCAGCAGCAGCCATTGGCAGAGCCGTTCTTCGAGCGAGTGGTGGCGGTTGCAGACGGCCATTTGGGAGATCTGGGTGAGCAATGCCTGGGTGTAGCGAAGCACCAGATGCATCACCGCTGTCGACCGGTTGAACTCCTCCAGCAGCACGCTGGTGCTCAGGCGGAAACCGCGCCCAGCGCTGCACACGACATGCCGCGACGGCGTGCAGTCTCCACCCATCGTCAGCCAGGTGCCCACCATGCCTTCGTCGCCAATCACCGCGATCTCGGCCGTGCTGCCGTTTTCGGTCAGGTACATCAACGACACGATCGCGGTGGCCGGGAACAACACATGGGTCAGCCGTTCGCCAGGCTCGCACAGCACCTGCCCCAGCGGCAGGTCAACCGCTTCCAGCAGCGGCTTCCAGCGTTGCCAGACTGGCTCAGGCAGGCAGGCCAGCAGGTGGTTGCGCCGAGCGCCAGCGACAGCCTTGCCGCCGTTGTGCAGCGTGAACTCAGGGCGCCTACCGGCCGACCGCCTGGTGTGTGAAAGGGCATGGGCATGGGTCATCGCATCCTCGCTGGTTCACAAAAAAGGGGCCTTCTAGCTCGATCGCCGACGAATTGCAGCGCGCACCACCACCCAAGGGTGGCGGTCTGTTCGGTAGGGCACCAAGCCATGCTACCCAGCGTGTGTTGTCAGTGGATGACAAATATCAAGCAGCAGCGTGACGTGACGTAATCATTTGTTACGCACCAACGCTGAATGCGTGCCAGTCGTCGTGGGCCTTCAGAGCGAGGCTGCGCCAGCGCCTTAGGCAGGGTTTAGTGGCGTCGATTGGCGGTCGCACAGGCACAGACCGGCCAGCTCAAACGAAGCCTGCGCGCCGCCCATGTTCAACACGCACTGCGTGCGCTGGCGAACAGTCCCCGCTCCTCCAAAAGCCTACAACCACCAAAGGAGTCCATCAGGGCTCCCGTCTGCCTTCGACGACCCGACGGCTTCCCTTTGGGAGAACTTTCAACCATGAAAAAAACAGCCTTTCAAATTCCCCTGACCACGCTGGCCCTTGCCGCAGCGCTTGGTGGCGCGAGCCCTGCCTGGGCGCAGGTGGCAGGCGGCACCACCATTGAGAACGTGACCGTGACGGCAATGACCCAACTCGCCATGGGCTGGAGCGTCAAGAAGACGCTGCTGGGCAAGACCATCTACAACGATGCGGGCGAGAAGGTCGGCAAGGTGGACGACCTGATCATCTCGCCTGAGCGCGACGTGTCGTTCGTCATCGTGGGTGCGGGTGGCTTCATCGGGATCGGTCGCCACGATGTGGCCATTCCCGTGACGCAAATCAAGAACGAAGCGGGCAAGCTGGTGATGGCCGGTGCCACCAAAGACATGATCAAAGCGATGCCGCAGTTCACCTACGCCTCGGACACTGCTGAGCGCGACCGGTTCGTGGCGAACGCTGAAGCGGATATCAAGGCAGGCAAAGCCAAGGTGGCTGAGCTGGAGAAGAAGGGAAGCTCGGCTGCCACCGATGCCAAGGCCAAGATCGACCAGCAGATCACAACCCTTCAGGGCGATGTGAAGGCGGCTGAATCCAAGCTGGCCGAGATGAAAAAGGCGACGGCCGTGCGCTGGAAAGAATTCGAAGCCAGCGTGGGTGCTGCCACCGAACGTGTGCGCAAGTCGATCGATTCAGCCACCGACTGAGGGTGAGATGACCTCACCCCACACGCCCCAAAACACAGAACAGGATTTCTTATGAACAAGCTTTTGATCGCCGTCTTCGACAACGAAACGGCTGCCAATACCGGACTTCAGGCCCTGCACAAATTGCACGCCCAGGGTGAGATCACCGTCTACGCAACCGGTGTGATAGCCAAGGATGCGAATGGCAAAGTCAGCCTGAAGCAGTCTGCCGACTCAGGGCCCATTGGCACGGGCGTGGGGCTGGCGGTGGGCAGCCTGATCGGCTTGCTGGGTGGGCCGATGGGCCTGGCGGTTGGTGCCATGACGGGCACAGTGGTGGGTGCCATGCGCGACTTCTGGGTGGCAGGCGTGGGCTTGGATTTCATCGAAGAAGCCGAGACGCTTTTGCTGCCGGGTAAGGTGGCGTTGCTGGCTGAAATTGAAGAGGAGTGGGTCATTCCTGTTGATACCGCATTGGAAGCTGCGGGTGGCCGGCTTTTGCGGCGCTCGCGCACCGAAGTGTCCGAAGTCCAGTTTGACCACGACATCGCGGCCTTCCAGGCCGAAATCAAGGAACTTGAGTCCGAGGCGTCGGATGCCGGCGGTGCGGCGAAGGAGAAGTTGCACGCCAAGATCGCGGCGGCCAAGGGCAGCCTGGATGCTGCCGTGCAGCGCGGCCAGCAGCGTGTGGATGCGCTCAAGCAGGAGGCCGATGCCAAGGTCGAGGCGCTCAAGGTGCAGCTGACCCAGGCCAAGGGCGACATGAAGGCGCGGATTGAAGAACGTGTGAAACACGTCAAGATCGCTTACCACGCGCGTGGCGCCAAACTGTCGCAGGCCTGGCACTTGACCAAGGAAGCATTGGCCGTTTGATGGCATCGCTGACTGCTCGACCCTTCGGCCTGCCCGGAATGGCGAGGGGTACCGCAGTCAGCATTGCCGAGAGCGCTGCGCATTTGCGTCGTGTTGATCGCCAGCCCGCACAACGGACACCTTGGGTGGCGGTGGCTCCGAGAGCACCCACGCCTACGAATTCAACGCCATGGCGCCGAAAGACCGCATTCGCGCGGCGGTGGAATTCGGCTCGCAACTGCACCCGCAGTACAGGCAAGCGTTCCAGAACGGGGTGGCGATTGGCTGGCACCGCGTGCCGTGGATGCGCGGTTGCTATGGCGTCTGGACCGAGGGACCACGCTTGCAGAGCACCACACCAACCTGTGCGCGGTGGACGGGCGCGTCGTGCTGGCGGGCGAGCATGCGTCTTACATCCCGGGCTGCCACTGCTGCTCGCGCGACCGATCGAGCGACGGGTCTGCCTGACTGATTGCATCCGCTGATACCTCTTGATTCGCAATTTGATGCGCCTGATCAAACGCTGGTGCTCCCGCACACTGCGCGCACTGTGAGAACCGGCGTGATGTGGGCATGGTGGGGAAAGACTGCGAACCAGTCTGTGCGATGTCGAACGCTCAGGCCGGTCGATCGGGTCCTGGTTTCGGTGCAATGTGCGTCAGCGAACAGACCTCGACCGTGCCGCGGCTTACCGTCACATTTTTTCCAAACAGAGACATCCCATGACCCATCAAGCAACTCGTCTGGTCCTCAGGCCATCCACATCCTTGCTGGTGGCTATGGCCGCGATTGGCCTGGCTGGCTGTGCTGTGCCGTACCCGGTGTATGAGCAGCCAGCGACCCAAGTGTCGGCACCTGTTTACACATCCCCCAACCCGTACCCGCGTGAGTACCGTCGCCGCAACAGCGAACCGCTTTACGAGGCCGCTGTGCTGTCGGTGTATGCCGTCATGGGCCAAACCGAGCAGCGCTGCTGGATCGAGCGCGAAGCGGTGCCGCCACCACGACCGGTGAGCAATGTACCCGGCGCCATCATTGGGGGTGTCATCGGCGGCATCCTGGGTCACCAGATCGGAGGCGGCACGGGCCAGGATCTGGCGACCGTTGGCGGTGTGCTGGCTGGCGCAGCAATCGGTTCCAACGTGGGCCGCGACCGCTACGGCAACCCGGTGGCCACGCAGGACGTGCAGCGCTGCGCAAACGAGCCGGTAAGCAGCGAACCCGCGTACTGGGACGTGACCTACCAGTTCCGTGGCATCACGCACCGCGCGCAGATGACATCGCCTCCTGGCCGCACCATCACGGTCAACGCCGAGGGCGAGCCGCGCAACTGAGCAGGCGGCTGCGCCACCAGCGCTGCGCTGATGTGCAGCCCACAGCGGTGGGCACTTGCGCCAGACCTGTTCTTCTTGGGTAGGTGCCATGGTCACCTCCTTGGAGATGTGCATTTGCTCCTGGATTCGAAGAGAGGCTATTCCACAATGGTCACGCACTGCATGCATGCCAATGCATTTGCCGGTACCAAGCCAAGTGCCCGGTACCGGCAAAGTGCCGCAGTTTGATGAATGCGCTCAGATGAGCTTCAGCTGATCCTTGGTTTTCAGCTCGATTTGCTCCTGATCTTTCAACAGATCTCGCGTCTTCAACAGCATCTGGTCCTGGACCTTCAACTGGTCCAGGGTCTGGAGGTGAATCTTCTCCTGATCCTGCAGCTGGTCATGCGTTTGCGTTTGCAATGGATCGTGGGCTTTCAACTGATCCCGAACCTGGGTCAGCAAGCGGTCCTGGGTTTTCAGCTGATCCCGGGTTCGGGTGAGCAGCTGATCCTGAATGCGGAGCTGGTCCCGGGTGCGGGTGATCAGCTCGTCTTGCACCTTCAGTTGCGCTTGAACCTTTGCCTTTGCTTGAACGCCCTCCTTGCTCTGGACCATGGCGCCACTCTCAGCCCCTGCGCCGCTCGCGCCGCCCGAAGCGGCCCCTGAACCCCCTGCGTTGCCTGGTCCTGCGGCCAGAGCCACAGAGCCAAACGTCAGGCCAACAGCAACGGCCAGGGCTGTCGAAATCAAAGTGTTTTTCATACCATTCTCCATCTGTAAAAAATCAAAACAAATCTCCCCACCTATGCGCCATGAGAGTCCGGCCAGCATGCTGTTACCTGCGGCAGAACCGGGCACGGACAGGAACAACCCACGGGCATGGTCAGGAGATGCAAGCATGGTGCCCGTCTGAGCAGCTGGCGTCTGTTCGCTCGCGCACAGTGCACCGGGAAATGGCAGCGCTGTGGGCAGATCGCCTGCCGGCTGAGTTCCTCTCTGCCCCGAGAAGCAATGGTGGATCTGCAAGCACTGCGCGACCCAGCATCAGACGTGCCCGGTGCAGCGAGATCACTGCCCGGCGGATGGTCCTCGTGAATCGAGATCTAGAGCGGACTGCGACCGCTGATCACGCGGAGCAACACCATGACGATGGCGACGACCAGCAGGATGTGGATGAAACCACCCATGGTGGTGGCGGTAACCAGACCGACCAGCCAGAGGATGAGCAAGACAACGGCAATGGTGTAGAGCATGAGGATTCCTTGAGTTCAGTTGAAGGATGAAGCCTGAGGCCGTGAGCGGCTCCACCACCAGGCCGCACCCGCGAGCGCGGCCACGGTCAGGGTGGTCTTGGGGTAATGCTTGACGGCGGTGACCACCTTGCCCAGCACGCCTGATTCCTGGGGTTGGACTTCTCCAGCCGGTCGCGGCCGTGTCCAGGTCCGGGCCAGCGCGCCCAGCGCGAGGGCCGCCGCTGGTTGCTGGAGGGGGTGGCGCAGCAGGCCTTCGATCACCGGAAGCGCCGTGTGGATGGCCCAGCGCCCCAGCAGTGGGTGGGCAAGATCTGCGCGATCCTGCGCCAGCCAGTCGGTCACCAGCGCTCGGTTTTCTTTGAGACGCACACAGGCCGGACTCAACACCGCTGGCGCATCTGTGTCCGCCTGAAAGGTGGGGGAGTTGTTCATGGGCTTGCCGTCGCTTTCAACAGCGCAGCGTCTTCGGCCAGTTGCAGCCGCAGACTCGCAAACGGTTTGCGGACCTCGCGGTTCTGCGCCATCCACAGGAAAACCAGGCCCAGTCCCATGGGAAGCGCAGGCGTCAGCACATACAGCCACGGCGCACGAATTTCCACCATGGGCCAGGATGCCCACAGCAAAATTGCCACGCCCACCAGCACAGCCGCCACCAGCAGGCAGGCCACGCCCGCCACCTGGTACGCCAGCGTTCTTTTCAGCTGCGCGCTGCGCGCGCTCAGCTCCTCGGATACGAGGTCCGCATACGCAGCGGCGTGCTCGGCCAGCAACAGCGGCTGCGAAGCCGCCAGGCGAAAGACCGGGTGGATCATGGGGCAGGCCCGAGCTTCAGCGACCTGATCCGCCGTGGCGGCTGAAGAGTGCCACCAGACCCATGAGCGCCGCGCCCACGGCAGCAGCCATCAGCATCGATTTGACCGGCTCATGCTGGATGTAGCTGGTGGTGGCGTCCCGCATGTGCGCCGACTTCTCCTGCAGCTGGTGGGAGCCGTTGCGCACCGCCTCCATGCCTCGGTGGGCCAGCGACTCCGTGTCGTGAGCCAGCTGATTGAGGGCCGTGGTGGTCTGTGCACGGGCATCGCCCAGCCCTGCTGTCATGCGGTCCATGCCCTGTTGAGCTACCCGCTGCGTAGACCGGATCGCGTGTTCCGCACCCAGTGCCGCCTCATGGGCCAGCGAGGAGGCGTCGTCGCCCAGGTTCTTGACGGTGTCGTTCATGGTGCTCTTTCCTATGGGTTGGGGAACAGTGGCGCTACCGCTCACTTCTTGTCGGTTTCGATCTGGTTGCCGATGAGGCCGCCGACGGCAGCGCCACCCACGGTACCGATCGTGCTGCCACCGGTCAGCACGGCGCCGCCCACAGCGCCAACGCCAGCGCCGATAGCGGTGTTCTGGTCTTGGGCCGACATGTTGCCGCAGGCACCCAGGCCGAGGGCCAGGGTCGTGGTGGCGATCACGGCCAAGCCGCGGGAAATGATGAGTTTGTGTGTGTTCATGGAAGGTCCTTCGAAATGGAAACGGGAAGGGAAATGCAGGCTGCCGCTCACTTCACGCGCATGTCGTTCTTGACCGAGCGCACACCGCTCACACCTTGAACGACCGCGACGGCGCGTTGAATGTCGGCAGCGGAGTTGACGAAGCCACTGAGCTGGACGACACCCTTGAAGGTCTCGACATTGATCTCGGCCGATTTCAGCGACGCGTCGTTGAAGATGGCAGCCTTCACCTTCGTGGTGATGGCGGTGTCGTCCATGTACTGCCCGGTGCTTTCCTGGGTGGCGGTGGAGGCGCAGCCCACCACGCTGGTGAGCGCGGCAGCGGCGAGCAAGAGGATGGAGAATCGTTTGGTGGTGCTTTTCATGAGAGGCTTTCTGTGACGAGGGTGGAACGGGCTGGGCAACCATTCGGCTGCACGGCATGGCAAAGTGGGTTCAAACACCGAGCCATTGGTTTGACAGTAAGGCCAGCTGAGCGGCCCGTCTGTGCGCTGGCGCACTCAACTGCCCTTACTTCTGGCCAGCATCCGCTGGCGGTGAGCCTGGTTCGGGAACATCACGCTGGTATTACCCGCGTTCCGGCACGGTGGGCCAGGATGTCTGCCGCGTCCTCGAGCGTGCCGATGCCGGCCATGCCACCGGTGCGGTTCACGAAATCACAAGCGGCCTGCACTTTCGGGCCCATTGATCCAGCCACAAAGTCCATTTCAGCCAGCGCCTGCGGCGTCACGTCACCCAGTGCCTGCTGCGCCGGCGTGCCCCAGCCGGTGAACACCGCCGCAACGTCGGTCAACATCAGGAACGCATCGGCTTTCAGCTCGGCAGCGAGCAGGCCACTGGCGTGGTCCTTGTCGATCACCGCTTCCACGCCCACGTGGGTGCCGTCGGGGCGCTGCGCCACCGGAATACCACCGCCCCCGGCGCAAATCACGATCACGCCCTGCTCCACCAGCATGCGGATCACCTCGATCTCCAGAATGCGCAATGGCCGGGGCGAAGGCACCACGCGGCGCCAGTCTTTGCCGTCGGGCGCAACACTCCAGCCGCGCTCGCTGGCCAGGCGTTGGGCGTCGGCCTCGCTGTAAACCGACCCCACCGGTTTGCTCGGTTGGGCGAACGCAGGGTCCTGGGGGTCCACCTCGATTTGCGTCAGCAACGTGGCGAACCGCGCTGCTGGCTCGTAGGCGTTGTCCAGCTCCTGCTGCAACACATAGCCGATCATGCCGTCGGTCTCTGCGCCCAGCACATCGAGCGGAAAGGCCCGCTTGCCCATGGACTCACCCTGCAACGCGAGCAAGCCCACCTGCGGTCCGTTGCCGTGGGTCACGACCAAGCGATGACCATCCACCAGCAACTGCGCCAGCGACCGCGCCGCAAGCCGGATGTTGTCTCGCTGCGCCTGCGCACTCACCGGCTCACCGCGGCGCAGCAGCGCGTTGCCCCCCAGAGCGACCACCACAAGTGACATCTCAATTCCCTAGAGTGGCCACCAGCACCGCCTTGATGGTGTGCATGCGGTTCTCCGCTTGGTCGAAGACGATGGAAGCCGGGCTCTCAAACACCTCTTCAGTGACTTCCATGGCCGTGATGCCGTGGGCCTTCTCGATCTGCTTGCCGACCTCGGTCTCGGTGTTGTGAAAGGCCGGCAGGCAGTGCATGAAACGCACGCGCGGGTTGCCGGTCTTCTTCATCGTCTTGGCATTGACCTGGTAAGGCAGCAGCAACTTGATGCGCTCGGCCCAGACCGAGTCTGGCGTGCCCATGGAGACCCAGACATCGGTGTACAGAAAATCGCAACCCTTCACGCCTTCAGCGACATCTTCGGTGAGCAAAATGCGCGCGCCACTGTCTTTGGCGAGCGCCTTGGCCTCGGCGACGATGGCCTTGACCGGCCACAGCGACTTCGGTCCGCATAGGCGCACGTCCATGCCCATCTTGGCAGCACCAATCAGCAGCGAGTCGCCCATGTTGTTGCCCGCGTCGCCCAAAAAACAGAACGCGATCTCGCGCAGCGGCTTCTCGCTGTGCTCGCGCATGGTGAGCAAGTCGGCCAGGATCTGGGTCGGGTGGAACTGGTCGGTGAGGCCGTTATAGACCGGCACGCCCGACCACTTGGCCAGCGTGTCCACCACGTTCTGACCAAAGCCGCGGTACTCGATGGCGTCGTACACACGGCCCAGCACCCGCGCCGTGTCCTTGATCGACTCTTTGTGGCCGATGTGGCTGCCGGACGGGCCGAGGTAGGTCACGGTGGCGCCCTGGTCGTGCGCCGCGACCTCGAAGCCGACGCGGGTGCGCGTGGAATCCTTTTCAAAGATCAGCGCGATTTCCTTGCCTTGTAGCGTGCGCTGTTCGGTGCCAGCGTACTTGGCGGTCTTGAGGTCGGCGGCGAGCTTGAGCAGGAAGCTGATTTCAGCCGCCGAGTAGTCGCGCAGGGTCAGCAGGCTGCGGTTTTTTAGATTGAAACTCATCCATTTTTCCTGGTTCGTTGTATGGGGGAAATCAGGTCGCCAAGGCTTCGCGCCAGAGCGGGCAGGTCATGCAATGGCCACCGCCCCGTCCACGACCCAGCTCGCTGCCGCGAATGGTGATGACCTCGATGCCGGCCTTGCGCAGCTGGGTGTTGGTGTGGGTGTTGCGGTCGTAGCCGACCACCACGCCAGGCTCCAGCGCAATCACGTTGTTGCCGTCGTCCCACTGCTCGCGCGCCTGCTCGTAGCTGTCACCCCCGGTGGGGATGACGCGCAGCCTCTTCAGGCCGAGACAATTCGCGACCACGTCGAACAGCGGCTTCTCCTCGCGGCGGTACTCGACGCCGCCCTTGTCCGTCGGATACAGGCTGTAGCAGACGATCTGCGCCGCGACCTCCACGAAGCTGGTCACGGTGTCACGGTCGCAGAACGAGAAGACGGTGTCCAGGTGCATGGCTGAGCGCGACTTAGGCATCTGGCAGGCCACCACGCGTGTGGCAGCCCCCGCCTTGAACAGCGCCTGAGCCAGCTGACCCACCGCCTGCGGCGTGCTGCGCTCGCCCATGCCAACCAGCACCACTCCCTGGCCGATGGGCATGATGTCGCCGCCCTCCAGCGTGGCGGGCCCGTGGTTCACATCGGGGTCGCCCCACCAGACGGTGAAGTCGGCCTGCGCAAAAGTGGGGTGGTGGCGATAGACCGCTGCGGTGAGCAGGGTTTCCTGCCGACGAGCGGGCCAGTGCATGGGGTTGAGGGTGACGCCGCCAAAGATCCAGGCGCTGGTGTCGCGGGTGAACAGCATGTTGGGCAAGGGTGGAAGCACGAAGCCGTCTGCGCCCAGGTAAGGACCGAACATGCCACCGGCCTTGAACGGCAGGTCGTGCACTGCCACGCCACCAATGAGAAACTGGGACAGCTCTTCAGGCGGCAGCGCCTGCATCCAGCCCCGCAGCTCGTCGAGCATGCCCACGCCCACGACATCGGGCGTGAGCTTGCGGTCCAGCACCCAGTCGCGCGCCGCCGGGATGGCCAGGGTCTCGCCGAGCAGTTGGCCCATTTCCAGGACTTCGACACCGCGGTCCTCCATCTTGGAGACAAAGTCGAAATGGTCGGTGCGCGCCTGCTGGACCCAGAACACGTCATCGAACAACAAGGCGTCGCAGTTGGCGGGTGTGAGGCGCTCGTGCGCCAGACCTGGCGCAGACACCAGCACCCTCCGCAGCTTGCCCACCTCGGAATAAGCGCCCAGTTGCTTGGGGCTGGCCACCGGCTTGGTCGGCGCGTTCACAGCAGCACCGCCGCACTCAACGAGGCCATGCTGAGCAGCGCCAGCATCAGCATCAGGGGCCATATGAAACGCACCCAGCGCTGGTACGGCACCCGGCCGATCGCCAGCCCCCCCACCACCACCGCGTAGGTGGGCGTGACCAGGTTGGTGATGCCGATCGAGGTCTGGAACGCGGTCACCGCGAGGTGGCGCGGCACACCGGCAAAGTCGGACAGCGGCGCAAGGATCGGCATGCTGAGCACCGCCAGGCCCGAGGTCGAGGGCACCAGCAGGCTCATCAGACCCTCGGTGACAAACAGCGCATTCACATAGGCCACGGCTGGCATGCCGGTGATCCAGCCTTCGAAGCTGTGCAGGATGGTGTCGGTGATCCTGCCCTGGTCCATGATGACCACGATGCCGCGCGCCAGGCCGATCACCAGCGCCACGCCCAGCAGATCGCGCGCGCCATCGACGAAGGCACTGGTGAAGGGTTTCTCGCCCATCCAGGCCACCACACCGATCACGATGGCAGAAGCCAGAAACAAGGCCGACATCTCCGCCATCCACCAGCCCTGCGTGGCCACACCCCACACCATCGCGACAAAGGTGGCGCCGAACAACACCAGAATGATTTTTTGTTTGCCACTGAGCACGGCCTCCTGGTGGCTTTCCTGGTCGCGCAGAAAGTGCGCCTCGTTGGAGGCTTTGAGCTCGGCCACCAGCGACTTGCTCGGGTCTTTGCGCACCCGCTCGGCGTAGCGCATCACGTAAGCGACGCAGATCAGCCAGCCCAGCGCCAGGATGATGAGGCGCAACACCATGCCCTCGGTGAACGGAATGCCGGCCGCGTTGGACGCAATGGCGGTGGAAAACGGGTTGATGGTGGAGCCGAGCACGCCCACACCGGCGCCCACCATGATCACCGCCACACCGGTCAGCGCGTCGTAGCCCACCGCGATCATCAGCGGTATCAGCAGCACGTAAAACGCCAGCGTTTCCTCGGCCATGCCGTAGGTGGTGCCGCCCGCGGCAAACAGCAGCATGAGCACCGGGATCATCCACTTTTCTCGCCCTTTCATGCGCACCATCACGCGCGCAATGCCGGTGTTGATGGAGCCGGTGGCGGTGACCACCCCAAGGAAGCCGCCGATGATGAGCACGAACAGCGAGACATCGATGGCGTTAGCCATACCGGTGCTCTGGTTGTAGAAGCCGGTGATGGGAGCCATCAGCACGTCGAACACGCCCTGGTGCGCGGCCTCCACCACCTGGTAGGTGCCGGGCACCGGGGCATCCTTGCCCAGCGCCTCGTTGGCCGCGCGCTCGTACTGACCTGCAGGCAGCACCCAGGTGAGCGCGGCCATGACGGCGATGAGCGCGAACAGGATGGTGTAGGCGGTGGGGAATCGGTCCTTGACCGGTTCAGGTGCCGGCGCTTCGCCGGCCGAGATGGGCTTTTGGCTCATGGTGTTGTCTCCTGGTTGGGCTGCCAAAGGGCGTTTTCGTGAACACAGATCGCCATTGGCAACTCATTTCATCTTGGGCCGCTGCTCAGCCGTGACATTGACCCAGATCAAGCTTGCCAAGCCCTGGACTTGGTGACCGAAGCCTGACAAATCCGGGAGGTAGGCGATGACGCAATGTGCTCCCGTGACGGCCTTTCGTCTGTGCGCCACCGAACCAAGCTCGCTACTGGGGCGACGATTGGGGTAACGATTGGGGCGTCAGGGCGTCGAAGCCGGCAATGACGTCGAACAGTTCTTCGTCGATGCCGCTCTGGCGCAGGCGGTGGAACTCGGCGTTCAGCTCTGTGAGCAGCTCGCCGATGTTGCGATCGGCGCGCTGCATGGCGGCCAGGCGGCTCGCGTTTTCGCTCGCCAGGGATTCGGCGCAGGCGCGAAACAGCGAGACAAACAGGTGCTCACGGATGAAGGCCCGCAGCGCCTGACGGCCCACGCCCAGCACCTCGGGCAGCTGTGTCGTGGGCCAGGGCTGGCGCGCCAGACCGCGCTGCCAGCTTTCGTCCAGCGGCAACAACCGCTGGCTAACCGGCTCGTGGCCAACATCGGTTGGCCGGTTGTAGAAAAGCATGAGGGTTCCGCCCGCGGGTTCGCTCACCGTTTCGCTGTCTGCCATCTGGACCCTCAGCAGAATCTGCCCGACGAGTCCCGTGATCAGCTGCACCGACCCCGGCACTGGAAAAGAACCCACAGGCGGCAGGCCGGCGTCGAGCAAGCGCGCCTGCACCCGCTCGCCGACCGCCCAGATGCGCGCATTCGTTGGCGTGTTCGTCTGCGCATGGGCCTGCGCCCCGCCCGGCATTGACGCCAGATGCGCCACCGCGTGCTCGACCACCGCCTCGTTGAACCGGCCCACCAGGCCCTGATCGGAGCCGAAGACAACCGCGTGCACCGCGCGGTCATCGGCGGACCTCGAGGGGGCTTGCGTGGCCGACCCGCTGGCATTGACCGTGCGCAGGCACACGCTCAAGCCGAGTTCGACCGTGCGTGCGTAGTCGGCGAGTGCGGCCACCGATCGCTCGTACTGCCCGATGGCCGACGCAGCGGAGGCTTTCATGGTGCTCACCACGGACTTGAGATCCCTCGCGCTTCCGATCTGGCGGCGCAAGGCGGTGGTCGTGGTGGTCATTCGCTCTGAGGGGGTTCCGTTCCAGACAAGGGCAGACCGGACGTTCTTTCGCGATGCTCGTGCAACCGCCCGAGCGTGCTGTTCAGCAGGTGCGCCAGCTTCTGCGCCGCGCCGTGCACCGCCTGATCCAGCGAAGCGGCCTGGTCGGTCACTGCCACCGGCTGCCGATCTTTCAGACGGGCCTCCAACATGCAGCGGTGGTCGCGCTGCCCACTCTTGCTGCCGCTCGCGTCGCTCAGATGAACTTCCACACGCGTGACGTATTCGTCGAAGCGCGCCAGCGCCTGCTCGACCGTGGCGCTCACCTGAGCGGCCAAGGCCTCGGTGCCGTCAGTGTGGACATCGGTATTAAGTTGGATCTTCATCGTGTTTCTCCTTGGGGATGGTTCGGTCTGGACGGCTGACCCGGCTCAAGCTGGTGTCGGGGCGAGGAACGGTTCGATCGCCCGGCGAGCGGCCGCAGTGACCTGCTCGCGATCGGCGTCGGTCAGCTGCTCGGCCTCGGTCAGTCGCTCGACCAGGTCGTCGGGCAGCGCGTTGGCTGCGTCCTGCACGGCCTGCTGGGCAGTGGTCATGCGCTCCAGTGGCACGTCGTCGAACAGCGCCGCATTCAGCGCCAGCAGGATGGCGATCTGCGCCGGCACCGACACCGGCGACAGCTCAGCCTGGCCCAGGCAGGCGCGGATGCGCTTGCCGTGCTTGATGGACTGGCGTGTGTCGTCGTCGAGCCGGGCGCCGAAGCGCGCAAAGGTCTCGAGTTCTTCGAACTGCGCGTAAGCCAGCTTGAGGTCTCCCGCCACCGCGCGGTAGGCCGCGCGCTGCGCCTTGCCGCCCACGCGCGAGACCGAGGTGCCAACGTCGATGGCGGGCAACACGCCCAGCTCAAACAAAGACGGCGACAGCACGATCTGGCCGTCGGTGATGGAGATGAGGTTGGTCGGGATGTAGGCCGAGATATTCTGTGCCTCGGTCTCGATGATGGGCAGCGCGGTCATGGAGCCGCCGCCACGCGCCTGATTCAGGTGGGTGGCGCGCTCTAGCATGCGCGAGTGGATGTAGAAGATGTCGCCCGGAAAGGCCTCGCGCCCGGGCGGGCGGCGCAGCAGCAAGGAGAGTTCGCGGTAGGCGCGCGCGTGGTGGGTGAGGTCGTCGTAGACGATCAGCACGTCGCGGCCCGCTTCCATGAAGTGCTCGGCGATGCTGGTGGCGGCATAGGGTGCGATGTACGCCAGGCCCGGCGCGTCGTTGCCTTCGGCCACCACCACCACGGTGTATTCCAGCGCACCTTTCTCGCGCAGCTTGGCCACCGCCTTGGCCACCGCCGAGGCGCGCTGACCGATGGCGCAGTACACGCACAGCACGTCCTTGCCGCGCTGGTTGAAGATGGTGTCGACGGCGATCGCCGTCTTGCCGGTCTGGCGGTCGCCCAGGATCAGTTCGCGTTGGCCACGGCCAATGGGAATCAGGGCATCGATGACCTTCAGACCGGTCTGCAGCGGCTCGGTCACCGGGGCGCGGTCCATGATGGGCGCCGCCGGGCGCTCGATGGGCAGGCGCTCACGCGTGGCCACACGTCCGAGGCCGTCCAGTGGCCGGCCCAGCGGGTCGATCACACGGCCCAGCAGCGCATCGCCCACCACGACGTCCATCACGCGGCCGGTGCGTTGCACGTCCTGGCCGGCGTGCAGGTGCGCGTGGTCGCCGAGAAGCACGACGTCAACGCCGTCCTCATCGAGATTGAAAGCGATGCCCGACAGGCCGCCCGGGAACAACAGCAACTCCTCGAAGCCCAGGCCGGGCAAGCCATGAACCCGTGCGATGCCGGTGGACACGCTGGCGACCGTGCCCACCTCGCGAACCATCAGTTTTGGCTTGAAGGCTTGTACACGATCAGCAATGCCGGCGAATGCCTCCTGAACCACACTTTTCAGCGAGGCGGGCGCCGGCACGTTGCTCATCATGCGGCCTCCTTCACGCCGAGCCGCTCTTCCAGGTCAGATGACAGGGCCAGGAGGTAGTCCGAAATGCTCCAGGCCAGCTTTTGGCCCTTTGCGCTGAGTTCGATGCCGCTGACGAGTTCGGGTGTGGCTTCAAACTTCAGAGGGACCGGCTGCCCGAAGCAGGCTTCCAGGGCCGTGTGGATCGCCTCGCGCTGCGGTTGCGCCAGCTCGAAGGCGCTGCGCAGCAAGGCGGGCTCGGCATCCGACACTCCCCTGAGGGCCGCGCCGAGCGTGGCCAGGTCGGGGCCCTCGACGGCCTGCAGGCGCTCGATGAAGACCTCGCAAGCCCGCTGCTCCAAGTCGACCCCCGCGAGGTCACCGAGCACCCGACGCGAAATGTCGAACACCTGCTGCTGCGTTTGGCGAGTGATCTCGCCATGCAGGTGCTGCGCGTCGGCCAGCAGCGCCTTCGCGCGCTGGGCGCTCGCAGCATCCGCTTGCTCGCTGGCTGCGAGTTGCAGGCGATCGCGTTCGGCCTTCGCCTCCTCCTTGGCCTTGCGCAGCAGGTCTGCGCGCTGTTCGTCGAAGGCCTGGTTCTTCTTCTCGAACTCCTCCTGCCGTTCATGAGCCTCGGCCTTGGTCGCGGCAGCATCCGCCAGTTGCGCTGCAATCTTTTGCTCCCGGGCGGCAATGGCGTCCAACACGGGCTGATACAGGAAGCGCTTCATCAACCACACCAGGATGATGAAGTTCAGCAGCTGCGCACCGACGGTAAACCAGTCGATGAGCACGGCCTACTTCCCCGCCGCCTGGGTAGCCGCTTCGATCGCCGCATTCCAGAACGGGTTGGAGAAAATCAGGATCATCGACACCACGAAGCAGTAAATGGCCGTCGACTCGATCATCGCCAGGCCGACGAACAGAGTGCGGGTGATGGTGGCCGACGCATCGGGCTGCTGGGCCAGCGACGTGAGCGCCACCGCCACGGCCCTGCCTTCGGCCAATGCCGGCCCCATCGTGCCGAAGCCGGTGGTCAGGCCGGCCATGACGATGGACGCGACGGCGATCAAGGTGAGAGAGTCCATGGGGAGTCCTTAAAGTGATGAATCGATGACGACAGCGCGAATCAGTTCGCGTCCGTCGGGGAAGGCTTGGGCTTGCTGCCGCCGGCACTGCGGGTCGCAGCGGCGATGTACACCGCTGCCAGGATGGTGAAGATGTAGGCCTGCACCATGCCGGTGAGCAAACCCAGCACCGTCATGACGATGGGGAAGACGAAGGGCGTGATCGACAGAAGAATGGCGATGATCATGGCGCCGCTCATCATGTTGCCGAACAGGCGCACGGCCAACGCCAGCGTGCGCGAGGCTTCGCTGATCAGATTGAAAGGCAGCATGATCGGCGTGGGCTTCATATACGACTTCAGGTAGGCACCCAGACCCTGGCCAGAGATGCCGAACAGCGGCACCGCCACCAGCACGCACAATGCCAGCGCCACCGTTGTCGACAGCGACGCGGTCGGCGGCTCGTAGCCGGGCACCACGGTGGCCAGCGCCGCCGCAGCGACGAACAGGAACAGCGTGCCGAGAAACCCGAGGTAGCGTTTCGGCTCCTTCAGGCCAACGTCTTCGATTTGCCCCAGGATCGCGGTCACCACAATCTCCAGCAGGTTCTGCCAGCGAGAGCGCTCATGACCGGTGGTGAGGCGGCGCGTGATGAGCGCGGCGCCCACCACCAGCACCGCCATCAGTGCCCAGGTGAACACAATGGTGGCGTTCAGTTTGATGAAGCCGTATTGCCAGAAGATCCAGGCATCGGGTGTCAGGCGCATGGCGGTACCCTCGACGACGGCGGTGTCACGGCGGCAGGAGTCGGTCGTGTGACACGAAGAACGATGGCGCGCGCCAGCACAAAGCCGAGCAGACAAAGCCCCAGCCGCACCATCTGCCCCCCTCCGACCAAGTGAAACCCGGCCAGGACGATGGCTGTGCGCAGGATGATGCTGCCGAAAAACCAGCGCGCGGGTGTGGGTGAGGTGGCTCCCCGCTGCACGGTCCACCACAGCCCGCCGAAGAAGACCACCCCCAGGACAGCGCCTGCCAGAATGGTCGCGGCCCAATTGAAAGCGTCAGACATCGGCATCCTCCCGTTCGTCATGCATCGCCTGGTCTTCGCGAGCCACCCAATGCCAAGCATTCAGGCAACCGACGGCCAACCCCGCCGCCAGCAGCGCCAGCGTCCACGAGCGTCCACCGGGATAGCGCTGGTCCAACCACAGGCCGAGTGCAGCGCCCAGCAGCGTGGGCACCGCCACCGACCAGCCGATTAAACCCATCATACCGAGGCCAAACCAGACCCCTGGCGTGCCGCTGCGGCGCGCCTTGAGCTTGCGCGTGGCTTTGGCGCCGACCTGGTCGGCCAGCGTCGGGTCGGCCGGGGCATGGGCCGGTGGCGTGCGCTTGGGGTCCTGACTCATGACGAACGATCCTCTAGCATCGCGAACCGCTGCATGAAGCCGGTCTCCAGCTTGTCCATGGCTGTGCGCATCTCTTCTTCTTGCGCGTCCAGTGTCAGAAACTCTTGCTCGACGGCTTTGCGCAGGCGGGACAGATCGTCGCCGCGCAGCGCACGCCGCACCGACACCACGACCGCCGGGCCGGTCTTTACAATCACGCCTTCGTCCACAGCCAGGAACACTTCGCCCTGGCCAGCGGCTTCAAAACTCAGGATGCCGGGCACCAGGGCCGCCACACAGTCCAGCCGCAGCGGCAGCAGGCCGAACGAACCTTGCGGAGTTTCCACGACGATGCTGGACACATCGGTCTCTTCGACGAAGATCTCGAAGGGCAGCAACACCTTAAGCGTCATCGACGGCACGCGCGGCCTCCTTTGCCGGCTGTGGCATTGGTTCGGATTTGGACTCGGACTCCGGTTCAGGCTCGGATTTGGTTTTCTCCTTTGCCTTGGCCTTGGCTTCATCAACCGAGCCAATCATGTACAGCGCGCTCTCGGGCAGATCCTTGAACTCGTCGTCCAGGATCCGTTCGCAGCCGTCCAGGGCATCCTCCAGGCTCACGAGCTTGCCGGTCAGGCCGGTGAACTGCTCGGTGGTGAAGAAAGGCTGGGTAAGGAAACGCTCCAGTCGACGCGCGCGGGCGACCACCTTGCGGTCGTCTGGAGATAGCTGCTCCAGCCCGAGCATCGCAATGATGTCCTTCAATTCGGCGTATTGGGCCAGCGTGCGGCGAATGGCCTGCGCCAGGGCGTAGTGCCGCTCGCCGACAATCCCCGGCGTGACCATTTTCGAGCTGGACTGCAGCGGATCGATGGCAGGAAACAGGCCTTCGCTGGCGCGCTTGCGCGACAGCACGATGGACGCCGACAGGTGCGAGAAGGTGTGCACTGCGGCTGGGTCGGTGAAGTCATCGGCCGGCACGTACACCGCCTGGATCGAAGTGATGGCGCCGCTGTCGGTGTTGGCGATGCGCTCTTCCAGCGCCGACAGCTCGGTGCCCATGGTCGGCTGGTACCCAAGACGCGACGGCATCTTGCCCATCAAACCGGAGACCTCAGCGCCGGCCTGGATGAAGCGGAAGATGTTGTCGACCAGCAGCAGCACGTCGCGGTGCTCGTCGTCGCGAAAGTATTCGGCCATCGTCAGCGCAGCATGGCCGACGCGAAAGCGCGCGCCTGGCGGCTCGTTCATCTGCGCAAAGATCATCACCATGTGGGGCAGCACGCCGGCGGCCTCCATCTCGCGATACAACTCCTCGCCCTCACGCGAACGCTCGCCGATGCCGCAGAAGATGCTCACGCCCTCCTGATGGCCGATCATGTTGTGGATCATCTCGGTCAGCAACACCGTCTTGCCGACGCCGGCGCCACCGAACAGGCCCGCCTTGCCACCGCGCTCCAGCGGCGTGAGCACGTCGATGACCTTGATACCGGTCTCGAACACCTCGGATTTCGTCGATCGGCGTACCAGTGGCGGCGGCTGGTGGTGCACCGAGCGCCACGCCACGCCAGCCAGCACCGGCCCTCGGTCGATGGTCTCGCCGAAGACGTCGAACATGCGTGACAGGATCGGCTTGCCGACCGGCGCCTGCAGAGGGGCCCCCGTGTCCTCGACAGCCATGCCGCGCGCCAACCCCTGGGTTGGGGTCAGTGCGATGCCGCGCACGTGCCGGGCGTCGCGCTGGGCCAGAACCTCGATGGCCACCTGGCCGCCGTTGCCAGCGCGCAGCAAGGTGTGGATAGCCGGCAATGGACCTTCAAAGCGCACATCCACGACGCTACCGCGAACCGCTACGACGGTGCCAGCCTGCGGAGCGTTGGTTTCTCGGCTCATTCGGGCATTCCCCGATTCAGCCGGCGGGACTCCGGCGCTGCCGACCGCGCTCTGCGGCGCGCCAGACGCTGCAGGATCAGACACTTTCAACATGCCCATAGTTTGCACCACTCGCGTGATGCCGTCTGTTCGGTATCGAACAGTGGCACACCCGTCCCGCGCAGCCAACACCGCCGACCGCGGAGACCCGATCGATATGCCCCTTTCAGGCTTCGTACGCACGCTCCTGGGATCAAGGAGCCGCAGTCAAGGCGCACCCTCATCCTCTGGCAGACCTTCCAGCAGATCGGCCAATTCGTCCGCGTGCTCCTCTTCCACCGCCAGGATCTTCTTGAGCAGGTCGCTGGTGGTCGGATCATGATCACCGAGGTAGCGCACCATGTCCCGGTAGCTGTCGATGGCGATTCGTTCGGCCACGAGGTTCTCGCGGATCATGTCGGGCAGCGTCTTGCCGGGCAGGTACTCGGCGTGGCTACGTTCGCTCAGGCTTTCGGGCGAGAAGTCGGGCTCTCCGCCGAGCTGCACGATGCGCGCGGCAAGCAGGTCAGCGTGGCCTTGCTCTTCATTGGAGTGCACGAGAAATTCAGCACCTACGCTTTGGCCATGAATACCGCGCGCCATGAAATGGTGGCGGCGGTAACGCAGTACGCACACGATCTCGGTGGCCAATGCTTCGTTGAGCATCTTCAAGACCTTGGGTCGGTCGGCGTTGTACCCCGCGGTCACCGCGCCCTTTTCAAGGTGCTTTCGGGCCTGGCTGCGCAGGGTCTTCACCGGAGTGAGTTTGTGAGAGGTAGTCATGAACGGCTCCTGTAAGAAATAAGGCCTATTGCTTGATCATGAGTTCGTTCTTCACGCTGCTGGCGCCCTCGACAGCACCGGCAAGCTGGGTGGCCAGGTCGATCTGGCTCTGGTCGTTGACGAAGCCGGTAAGCTGAACCTCGCCTTTGAAAGTGAGCACGCTGATGTCGAAGCTCCTGATGGCCGCATCCGCCAGCAAGGCCGTCTTGACGCGGCCCGTCACCGCCGCATCATCGAACTTGGTGCCGACCGTACTCGGGCTGTCCTTGAGGGTGACAGCGTTCTCGACACTCAGGACGCCAGCAACAGCACCAGTCAGCGCCAGGGCTTGGTCAATCTGCGCCTGGTTGTCGACAAAGCCACTGAGTTGCACGACGCCTTTCCGGGTCTCGACCTGCAGGTCGAAGCTCTTCACAAGTTCGTCGGCCAGCAGCGCCGACTTGACGGTGGAGGTGATCACAGCGTCGTCAACCTGGGTGCCCAGGCTCATGGGCGGCTCGGGCGTGACCACGGCCTCGGGCTCAGCGGACTTGCTGCAAGCGCCGAGCGCCGCGAGCACCGTGAAACTGGTGGCCAGAAAAGCGATCCGGATGGGATGGCGAAATGTCATGGAGTTCTCCAAAAAAAGTAAAAAACGTTCAGCGAGCGAGGTAACCGCCGTCAACGGGGTAATAGGCACCGGTCACGAAAGACGCGCGACTGGAGGCCAGCCAGACCACCAGCTCGGCCACCTCCTCGGGCAGACCGAGCCGACCGATGGGGTGAGCCGCGATCAAGGCCGCCTTGACATCGGCGTCTTCCTCCAGCGCGCTGACCATGGGCGTGTGAATGAAGCCAGGACCCACTGCGTTGATGCGCAGGCCCTGGGCGCTGTAGGCGATGGCCGCAGCCTGCGTGAGGCCGATCACGCCGTGCTTGGCAGCGGTGTAGGCCGGCGCCGTGGCCATGCCCACCATGCCGAGGATGGAGGCGGTGTTGACGATTGCGCCACCGCCATGGCGCAGCATCGCGGGGATCTGCGCTTTCATGCCGAAGAACACGCCGGAAAGATTGGTGTTGATCACCTCCGCCCATGCATCGAGCGGGTAGTCGGCAAGCAACGCGGATTCGCCACCGATGCCGGCGTTGTTGCAGGCGACATCGAGTTGACCGAAATGCGCCATGGCCTGCTCCACCAGCGCCTGCGCGTCGCCAGCCTTCCCTGCATCGGACGCTGCAAACAGCGCCTCTGCGCCCAGAGCGCGCACCTTTTTGATCGTCTCTTGTCCCGCGTGGGCGTCGATGTCGGACAGGATCAGGCGCGCCCCTTCCCGAGCGGCTACGAGGGCAATGGCTCGGCCGATGCCTGAGGCAGCACCGGTGACGAGCACCACTTTGTTTTTCAGCATGAGGTTCCATCCAGCGTGTGGCAGCCAAGGGCGGCACTGTCTGCAAGAGCTAGGCGTCCAAGTCAGACGGCAGCCGCAGCGAGGATGAACTTTCGGTGTTTGCGCAGCGGTCGTCTGTGCGCTGCCAGACACAGGCCCACAACTGCGTGGCGCTACCCTGGCCAGACGCGAGCATGCGCGCCACACGCAGGCCAGTCACGGGTTGTCGACTCTTCTATCCTGAGCCCGCTGCGTTCGGGCCCATGGTCTTGCGAGGGGTGCGCCAGCGCACAGACGCCGATGGTGACGATGACTAACTTGCCACCCGGGAGGCCTGTGGGCCGCCTGAGTCAATTCAACCATCAACAATGAAGCGCAATGAACAAAGATCAGGTCAAGGGCACGGTCAAGGAAGTGGCGGGCAAGGTGCAGGCGCAAACCGGCAAGGCTTTGGGAAGTAAGGAGCAACAAGCCAAGGGCTATGTTCGGGAAGCCGAAGGCAAGGCCCAGCACGTTGTGGGTGACGCAAGGAAGCTGGCCAAGGACGCGATCAAAAAGCCTTGATCCACGCAGTATCCATGTCGACTCGGGGCAGCTGGATGCGCGTTGCCTGCGTGCGAAATGCTAAGAGCGAAAGCACCCTGACCGGATCCAGGCAAGTCAACGCGCAGCCGTCCACACCTACCCTGGTCGCCAACGCACCACCTCCGGAAAGCACCCATGAACCCAGATCGCCCAACACTGGTCTCGCGTGCGATTGACCCATGCCCAAGGCCTGGACCGCACCCGGTCGACGAAGTGCAGACTTGGCACGCCCTGCCCTCCTCGTTCCAATGGCTGTCTACCTGCGCCGCCTTTGCCGACTCGGGCGGCATGGCCAGTGGGGATGAGCTGGCGCAGCGCCTCGTCGACTCGGCCTCTCATGCGGGTGGTGCGTCCGGTTTGCAAGCAACCTCACAGGTTGCGCGCTGGATCCTCTCTCGGGCCGTGGTGACGGTCCTGGGGCCACATGGCTGGATGCTGCCCTTGTTCCAGTTTGATCTGGCCAACGCCGCGCTCAAGCCGAGCATGGCGCCGGTGCTGTCTGCGCTGCACGGCGTTTTCGACGAAGCGGAGTTGGCACTGTGGTTCGTGTCGTCCAACCACTGGCTTGAAGGCGATCGGCCCGCCATGGTCATGCACAAGAACCTGCCGGGCGTGCTGCACGCAGCACGCGCCGACCGCTACGTGGCCAGGGGGCACTGAACAGCACTGGCCCAAGGTGGCCCGGCTGTCGTGCTGGGCCCCGGTGGAGCATGAGGCGCTCAGCGGGGGCGCTTGCCCAGCACCGTATCGTTCATGGTCCGCTCCCAAGCGACCATCTGTTTCTCGGCTTCTTCGCGGCCAACACCATAGCGCTCCTGGATTTTTCCAGACAGCGGGACGCGGCGCCCTGCAATGCTTTGAAGATCCTCGTCGGTCAGCTTGCTCCACTGCCGTTTTGCATGGCCAGCAAGGTCCGGCCAGTTGTCTTGAATGGCGTCCCGGGTCATGTGAGCTCTCTGTTCGGGGCAAACACAAGCATCTACCCCAAACGCAATGTGCGGTATTTCCGCCCAGAGGTCTGTGCGCTGTCGAACACAAGGTGTTTCACATCGATCCTGGCACCTTCGCAATAGTCATCACAGCAGGTGCTGTCCCACTGATGGGTGCTGTGGCAAACCATGGCCAGAGTCGAAGCCTGAACCTGAACACCCGCCTTGTGTCGGCGTGCGGCAGCGAACAGACGATCAGGCAGGTGTCGTCGGATGCTCGTCGTCTGGGGCTGTCCAGTTTCGAACCTGGTCCTCAGAGGGTGTTGCTTGGTGCCTGACCACCGCGGATATCCCAGGCGACAGGTACTGGCTCGATCGGCACCTTACCCCGAACCGAAACGCAGGAGTACCCTCTAGACGGATACGGCCGCAGTGGAGCAAGCCGCTTTTGCTGCAGCAACGTGAATCCGCTCCCGCCTTTGAGCCAAGCAGTTTCATGCACGATAGATCAGGCTTGGCCACATCAGACAGGCCGCGTCACACGGCCAGTTGCAAACCCCTGGTCGCGCGGCGATCACACGACAAAGATGGAGAAACGGAAATGACACGACGACTGGTGATCATCGGTGGCGACGCCGCAGGGATGTCTGCGGCAGCGCAGGCGCGTCGGCTGTTACCTGCCAACGAGCTCGAGATCGTGGCTTTCGAGCGCGGGTCGCACACCTCCTATGCGGCCTGCGGCCTTCCTTACTTGATCGGGGGTCTCGTCCAGAACCCGGCCGAGCTGGTGGCCAGAAACCCACAAGAGCACCGAGCCAAAGGCATTGACGTTCGGATTCGGCAGGAGGTCATCGCCATCGACACCAAGGCCTCCGAAGTGACTGTGCGCGATATCGACACGGGTCAAGAGTCGGCCACGCACTACGACGACCTTCTCATCGCCACCGGCGCATCGGGCATCACGCCGCCATGGCCGGGTATAGACGCAGACGGTGTCCTGCAGCTGCGCACGCTCGCAGATGCGGCCCAGGTGGAACAGGCGCTTGCGGCCGGGGCTCAGCGTGCGGTGGTGGTGGGCGCTGGCTACATTGGACTGGAAGTCGCAGAGAACCTGCTGGCACGAGGCCTGGCCGTGACCGTGATTGAGAAGCTCGACGCGCCGATGGGTGCCGTGCTGGATGCCGATATGGCCGCGGCAGTGGCAGACTCGATGCGGACCGCGGGTATCGATTTGCGACTGGGCACCTCCGTCACCGGTTTCAAGGTGAGTGACGGACGCGTGACGGCCGTCGAGACCGAGACAGACCCTGTCCCGGCTGACCTCGTGATCATCGGCCTGGGTGTGCGAGCCAACTCGGAGCTGGCCCGCGCCGCAGGCATCGGCGTGGGAGAGCGCGGTGGCATCATCGTCGACGACCAGCTGCGCACCGACACGCCGCATGTGTGGGCTGCCGGCGACTGCGTTGAATCCCGCCACCGGATGACCGGGCGCGGTGTGGTGATGGCCCTGGGCACGCACGCCAACAAACAGGGCCGTGCAGTCGGCACCAACATCGCGGGTGGCGAAGCGCACTTTGGCGGCGTGCTGGGCACAGCGATCACCAAGTTCCAGCAGCTGGAGATCGCTCGCACTGGGCTGACCGAACGCGAGGCAGCAGAAGCAGGACTTGACGCCTTCGCCGAGATCACCGAAGCGTCGAATCGGGCAGGGTACTACCCTGATGCCCAAGACATGCGCATCAAGATCGTGGCCGAGCGCCAGACGGGTCTGATGCTTGGCGCACAGATTGTTGGCGGAGCAGATGCGGGAAAACGCATCGATGTGCTGGCCACGGCGCTGTGGAATGGCATGACAGCAGAAGCGGTAGGTGGAATGGACCTTTCATACGCACCGCCTTTCTCGCCGGTCTGGGACCCAGTGCTGCTGGCGGCAGGCAAGGCTGCCGCGAAGCTCTGAGCCAACAGACAGGGCTGCGCGGACGGGCGTACGGGCCATTGCGGGGTGCGAACCCTTGGCAGACACCGTCGTGACGACACCAGTTTTGGGCTGTTCGCATCAGGGTTGGAAGATGTCCAAAAGCCGCGATGTGATGCCATTCCGAGAGCTGTCGAAAACAGGGAAGACCGCTGGTGAATTTGATCTTGGAAACACAAAGGCAACAAACTGGCGTGCTGTTCGAGCCCCTAGAACTGCACTTTGGGATCGCACTCAAAAACCGAATCAAAAAATCTGCGATGTCGGATTCCAAGGGTGACATAACGGGACATCCGACACCTGAAAAGATCAGGCTGTGTCAACGTTGGGCCGAAGGTGGTACGGCTGTGTCCATCATCAGCAAGGTGCAAGGTGACCTGCCCCTTACCAGACGTCCCAGGCTGAAGTTAGTGAAGTCTGTCAACCACCAGAAGCTAGCTACTGCGTGAACGTCCGTTTCCCCACATCCCGAACTGGAGCTCTCGACCCATTTGAACCGGCGGCGGTTTTCACAGGGAGCGACTGGTCTAGGGCCTGTTAACACAACCGAAGACCATCGGCGACGAGCACGAAGCTGATGAAGCCCAGGAACATCAGGTCGAGTTTCTCGAACCGCGAGAAGAT